>NZ_CP113517.1:2543333-3815000 GCF_024360925.2 Methylomonas rapida
CTTAACCCTTCAATTCCTGTCATTGACTCAGAAATAAAAGATGGCACTTGTATATTAGTGCTAAGAGAAATTGTATCTAACCCCAATGGGTCAATATTTGTGAGTGGATTATTCCGTACATAGGTGTATAGGTTTATACCTCCATTCTCGCCAATTGGGTCCCTCGATAACCATCGCCCGGTATCAGGATCATAAGCCCGATAGTTGGTTAAATGCAGCCCAACGCCCTGTATGTTAAACATCCCAGCATACAGAAAATCCGGTGTAATCGGCGCCGCCTTTTGGATCGGTTTACCGTAGGCATCGTAATCGAACGAACCTATCCTGGCACCGGTCGTCATCACCTGCACGTCACGCACCGAGCCTAAATGATCGCGGGCATAATAAAGCCGTACATTGCCGGCGATTCTGACCTCTCCTTCGGGATAATAACGCCGTGCCACTACGTCCGTAGCCGTGCGGGCTTGGCATAAGCTATCGCCGCACCACAAATAACGCATGACCGTCGGCGCCATCACGCCGTTATCGGATGTGATCGAGACGCGCCGGCCCAAGCCGTCGTAGGCCATCTGATACGAGAATCCCGGTTGTCCGGTCAACTCGACGTTGACCAGGCGATTTTCCGCATCCCAGGCATAGTCGCGCGCGCCGTCGTTAGAGAGGTTGCCATTGGCGTCGTAGGTATAGCTTTGGGCATTGGCGGTAGTGATTTGATTTAGGCCGTTCACCTCGATTGCGGTACTGCCTCTCGGCATGTCGATGCCAGTCAAGTTGTCGCCGGCGTCATAGGTATAGTCATATTGATCGCCCCTGGAGACATCCACCGAAGTCAGGCGGTCGGCGTCGTCGTAAGCGTAGGTGTAATCCTTGGCGGCCCAGCTTCCGCTTAAGGCCGTGGTTTCGTTGATTTCGCTGATCCGATTTTCCGGCGTGGTGACATAATCATAGCTGCGAGCCGCGCCGCTGTTTTGAATGCCCAATAATCGCCGATCGTTCTGGTTGTCGTCGTATTGCCAGCTCGTGCCAACTTTACCGGCGCTGTCTTGTAAACCGGTCAATTGATCGGTTTCGCCCAGATACGTTTGGGCGAAATCGCCCAGCGGATTATTGTGGTTGGTCAAACGACCCAGCGTGTCGTAACCCAAAGTTTCGCTACTGGCGTCCACGGTACGTTTTACCATCCGGCCCAGTTCGTCGTACTGGTAACCGATGGTGTCGTTGTTAAAAGGGCCGTCTATCTGGCTCAGTCTTAAGGCGCCTAATTGTCCAATGGCCTGATATTGGTACTGCGTGGTGCCGGTGCCGTCCGTCATCGATGCGACTCTTGGGAACCGAGAATCATAGCTAAAGCTAACATTCGGCGTGGGGTTGATGGCGTTGATATAACGCAACAAGGTGCGCATCCATAGGTTGTACCGAGCCAGCGGCGAGGCGCAACAGTCGCGATTGATGCGCCTCCTGACGTCGGCAGCATCCTATCGGCCCTCAAATTTGGCGCCCCTTATCGCGTTGATCTTTATTACAGTTGACCACCAAGAATAAGATGAAATTGTACTAGAGCAAGAAAAGCAATCACAGTCCAAATAACGGAAAACAAAATGGCATATAAAATGATTAATAATAATTCTGTATAAGCTTTATTAATCACTACTGTGCCAATATATAATATATTTATGTACAAAAATATAAAAAATACAAATACAGAAAATGCAAAATTAAATGGCTCATAAAGTAATAAATTAAATCCTTGACTTGGGCTTGTTGAAAACAAACTAAAATGCATTATTAATATACCTAATATTAACATTACCCCAACAACTAATGTCTTCTTTATATTCATACACATGCCGTATGTTAATTACAGAATCTATTGATTTTTATTCTTCTTTTCCGCTTCTCTTGCTCGATCAAGTACTGTATCAACCCATGTTTGGCAATTTCTCGCTCCCAATTTATAAGGTGTTGTGTACGGATACGCTATAATGCTATATTTAGGAAAATAGGTTTTTTGAGCTAAAACGTATTGATCTAAACTATTGTTTTCCCTTATAGTTTCACATCTATTACCCCCATCCCAATCATCAATTTCATTTTCACTGGTATCAACCCATCCATCACTCCAAAGCATATTATCACCTGCTTGAAAGCTAAGGATTTCACCATTAACACTTAAAAAGTCATGCCTCAAAGGTTGGTTTGATGAAACAGCCGAATTACCAGGCGCACCTAATCTCCTTCCGCACCGTTTAACCCAAAGGCCTTCAGGATCAACCCAATTAACCGGATTATTCTCAACATAGGTGTAAAGATTAACCCCTCCGTTTTCCATAATGGGGTCTCTGGACAACCATCGCCCGGTATCGGGATCATAAGCCCGATAGTTGGTTAAATGTAGCCCAACGCCCTGTATGTTAAACATCCCCGCATACAGAAAATCCGGTGTAATCGGCGCCGCCTTTTGGATCGGTTTACCGTAGGCATCGTAATCGAACGAACCTATCCTGGCACCGGTCGTCATCACCTGCACGTCACGCACCGAGCCTAAATGATCGCGGGCATAATAAAGCCGTACATTGCCGGCGATTCTGACCTCTCCTTCGGGATAATAACGCCGTGCCACTACGTCCGTAGCCGTGCGGGCTTGGCATAAGCTATCGCCGCACCACAAATAACGCATGACCGTCGGCGCCATCACGCCGTTATCGGATGTGATCGAGACGCGCCGGCCCAAGCCGTCGTAGGCCATCTGATACGAGAATCCCGGTTGCCCGGTCAACTCGACGTTGACCAGTCGATTTTCCGCATCCCAGGCATAGTTGCGCACGCCGTCGTTAGTGACGTTGCCATTGGCGTCGTAGGTATAGCTTTGGGCATTCGCGGTAGTGATTTGATTCAAGCCGTTCACCGCGATTGCGGTACTGCCTCTCGGCGTGTCGATGCCGGTCAAGTTGTCGCCGGCGTCATAGGTATAGTCATACTGATCGCCGCTGGAGACATCCACCGAAGTCAGGCGGTCGGCGTCGTCGTAAGCGTAGGCGTAATCCTTGGCGGCCCAGTTTCCGCTTAAGGCCGTGGTTTCGTTGATTTCGCTGATCCGATTTTCCGGCGTGGTGACATAATCATAGCTGCGAGCCGCGCCGCTGTTTTGAATGCCCAATAATCGCCGATCGTTCTGGTTGTCGTCGTATTGCCAGCTCGTGCCAACTTTACCGGCGCTGTCTTGTAAACCGGTCAATTGATCGGTTTCGCCCAGATACGTTTGGGCGAAATCGCCCAACGGATTATTGTGGTTGGTCAAACGACCCAGCGTGTCGTAACCGAAAGTTTCGCTACTGGCGTCCACGGTACGTTTTACCATCCGGCCCAGTTCGTTGAACTGGTAACCGATGGTGTCGTTGTTAAAAGGGCCGTCTATTTGGCTCAGTTTTAAGGCGCCTAATTGTCCAATGGCCTGATATTGGTACTGCGTGGTGCCGGTGCCGTCCGTCATCGATGCGACTCTTGGGAACCGAGAATCATAGCTAAAGCTAACATTCGGCGTGGGGTTGATGGCGTTGCTATAGGTCAGTGCCGTCCGGCGATCATCCTTGGCATAGGTAAAGGTTTTCTTTTGACCTAGCGCGTCGGTCACCGATTTCAGCCGGCTGGTCTTCGCTTCATAGGCATACGTCGTTTTCTTGCCATCGGCGTAAGTTTTAGCCGTCACCCGACTTTGAATATCACGACTCCAGGTGGTGACGTTACCGTTGCCGTCGCTCAGGCTTTTTAAGGTTCGATTCGGAAAATAGCCGTATTGGGTTTTATGGCTCAACGGATCGGTTTCTTCGACCATATTGCGCATGGCATCGTAACGGTAATGCGTCGTTCTGTTTTGGCGATCGGTGACCGAAACTTTATCGAGTTTATCCCAGGTTACGATTTGAGTGGTGTCATCCGGATAGGTGATTTTGGTGAGGCGGTCAAAATCGTCGTAGCTGTACGCGAGGGTGTAACCTTCCGAATCGGTGCGAGTCGCCACCCGGCCGTAATCGTCGTAGGTCAGGCTAAGTTGGGTCTTGCCGTTGACATTGGTAACCTTAGTCAAATAACCGAGATCGTCGTAGCCATACGAAGTAATTTGCCCTAAGGGGTCGGTCACTTGGGTTAGTTGGCCCGCGCTGTTGTAGCTGTAGGCGGTCGTTTGTCCGGCCGCATCGGTCGAGGTTAGCGGTAAATGCTGGCTGTTGTAGGTAAATTTGGCGACAGGGGTGTAGGTGTAGGTGTAGGTGTTGGTGGCGGTTTTTTGGTCGATCTGTATCGGATCGATTTGGTTGCCGGCATAGGTAATTTGAGTGTCGCAGCCCAAGGCATCGATGCTTTGGGTGATTTGTCCCTTGCCGTTATAGCTGGTTTGCAATAATTGCGTCGTGCCGTCATCCAGAACCCGACCTTGTCGCGTCGGCTGGTTATAACTTCCGGAAACCGCCGTGCCTAAGCCGCTACTGGGTTGCCCTGGATAATTGAACCAAATGCGACTTTCCAGCGGATACTTGATGCTTTCCACGGGTTCGCTGATTACATTGGTATTCTGCGCCCAATGCACCCAATGCTTGATGCGAGCCTTAGCGTAATCCCCGGCCCCAATTTGATACGCATATTTGTCCCAATAGAAGGTATTGCGATAATTCAGATACGCGTTGAATGGCGCAACGATACCTTGCGGAATGAGCGATGCGCTATCTGAATAAGGGATAGTGGAAACGCCGGGTTTGAGTTCCAGCCTTTCCGTATGGCCTAAAGGGTCCGTGGCTTGGAGATAACGCGAATTGCCGGTGCCCCCATAAGCGAAGGTTGTGGCGCCGTAAGGTGTGGTCAACCGATTAATCAGCGATGAACTATCGTATTGAACACTAGAGACGAGTCCTAAAACATCCGTAATGCTGGATAATCGCCCGTTACTATCGTAACTGATGGAAGCGCTACGTCCGAACGGGTCGGTGATTTTCGTGATCAGTAAAGGCCGATTGCTTAACTCATAACTGAACGTGGTGTCGCGGCCGGCGGCATCGGTGATAGACGTCAGGCGCAACTGGTTATCGTAGTTCAGCGTCACCGTATTGCCGGACGGATCGATCATTTGCGTCAGAAACACCAGCCGCGTCGAAGTCGTCGAACCGTTGGATTGCCCATACACTTCGACACTGCCGTTCGGCAACCGGCGCTCGTAACGCACCGGGTTGCTGGAAACCAGGACCAGGATCGATTGATCTTTGATCTCCGGGGTGAATTGATGAGTGCTGGTGTTATAGCCGCTGTACGCCACGGTTCCGCCACCGCTGCCATAGCGGGTCACATTGGCGCCGGGCGAATTAGGCGTATCCTGAATGTAACTAAGCCAATTGAGCGTCCATTTCTGGCTGACGTTGAAATAACCGAAATTAGCCGGTTGGGCATCTTCGCGCTGGTTATAAGTGAGCGTAGTGAATACCGAAGGGCCAACCGGAGGCGCGTAGCCTACGGGGCGATCTTTGATCTGAAGGCTCGCCACCATCTCGGTAAAGTTATAGGCGCACATGCCTGAGCCATTAGATGGGCAACCTTGAGCGGGGCTCATGCCATTAGTCAAAGGACCGACAACTTGCGGGTTACCCATACCGTAAAGCCGATCTGCTTCGGCGTTCTGGATTTTTTGCCAACCGTGATCCAGTTTCTTGGACGGGACCAAATAATAACCGCTTGCTTCATCATCGATGGCCGCGCGGGTGACCCATAAATCCTGGCCAAAGACCGGATCGTGGATATGGTAGCGGCCTTCGTTTTCGCCCAAGATGGCCGCATAGTGATTCACTTTCCAGTGCACAATTGATGGCACGGGAATCGCTTCACCCGGTTCGCGTTTAATGAGCGTATGCGGCAACTTGGCTTGCGTCGCTAAACGCCCGACTTCGGACAAACTGACGCCATGTTTACCGGAACGGAACCGATTGAGGAACTCGATTTGTCCGGCACTGGCCCCCTGAGAGAGTAATAGATTTTTTAACGCCAAAGGCCCGCATAGGTATGCCGTACCGGGATCGTGCTGCATACTCCACAGCCCTTCCCTCGCATCAGTAATATCTTCGGTGGCCGGTCCCGAGACATTTCTATCGCCCATTTCGGCGAACAAGGCTTCCAGACGCGCTGCGTGGCCAATGCGGGCATGCATGCGCATCAGCTCACCCAATGCGCGATCCACCACGACTTTGACAGACGGCTCGGTAATATTTTACCCAAATGCCACGCTTTCTCCCAAGCGTCGATGGTCAAACTAAAACGCCCGGCTTGATAATAGGATAAGCCTAAGTTGGTCAGTAAAGCCGTCTGCCATCCCGAGTCGGGATATGCGGCTAGGTAATTGGTTAAGGCGCTGTAATCGTCTTCGCTGCTGCGGGTTTGATATTTTTGGATTGCGGCAAGCAAAGCGCCGTCTTCTTCGTCCGTCGTTGCGCTTGTAGGGTACAGCGGTTCTGCAAATTGCGTGGTACTGAGTTTTGCTAGTTGCGCGTGAAGCTCGTCTGCCGCAAGATTCTCGTTGGCGTGAATCGCAGACGACAATCCACCAATCATCAACAGGAAAAGCAATTGGCGCCATCGTTTTAGGTTGTCGCCGAATTTGGCCCGTCGTGAGACGTGGAGGCCGAATAATCCGGTCGCCATCAGTAATAACGACGACGGCTCGAGAACGGTACCGCCGCCTGGATTCCCATTGTTAGCCTGAAGCGCTAAATCGTCGATGGCAAACTGTGTGCAATCGACACCGCCGCAACCGTAGGGGTCAGAAGTATTCCCTGTCACGGTGGCAAAAAAGTCCAGTTGGTTGATGCCGGTAAAATTGAAAGTGAATAATTGCGTAGCGGCCGAGGAAACGGTCACAGTCTTGCTAAACAGCACCGAACCGTTCAATAAGCCTTCGATAGTGACATCGAGCCCGTCGTAATAACCGGCGGCTAAATAGGC
This sequence comes from Methylomonas rapida, assembly GCF_024360925.2. NCBI lineage: Bacteria > Pseudomonadati > Pseudomonadota > Gammaproteobacteria > Methylococcales > Methylococcaceae > Methylomonas > Methylomonas rapida. The sequence continues at coordinate 2,550,309 of NZ_CP113517.1, forward strand.
AGTGCCCACATCGAAAAGACCGGTTGAACTGATCGAACCAACAACCGGCAAGACTGTAGAACCGTTGATCAATTCACCGCCGCTGTAAGCGGCGTTTGTGCCAGAAACCACGCCGTTGGAAAAACCAAGGTATTGGTTCGCCGCGTCATACGCAATAAAATTAGACCAGCTATAGCCTTGGTAATTTGTTCCCGTTAAATTGATATTACCGCCACTGGCATTAAGATCGTCGAAATTGAGGGAAAACGCTTGAGTAGGCGGTGCAAAGACGAAACTGGGAATAACGAGGAAGACAGCAACCGGAAGAGTGAACGCGTTCATAAAAGTCCTTTAAGCGTTGTGCCGCCCCCTCATTGGTCTCCTGAAGGCCGACAATAGTTAATAAAAGTTCTGTAGTGTCAATAAATACCGGAAGTAAAAAACCAAAAGTGTTTTAACCATACCATAATCTTGAATAACTCCATATAAATTTCTACGGCCACCATCATTCCACAATTATTATGCCTTCATTTATGTTGCTATTTACCGCTCCATGTCAACTCAGTTAGCAATCTTGGCGACTGATCCACAAACCTGGATTGCAGGTTGTTTCATATAGGGGATGCCAGAGCAATCGCGCTATGTAGCTGCTGTTCCGAAGAGTAATTTAAAGCAATAGCTGCCGTTCAAACATGCTCGTAGCTTGCGGCGCTTCAAGCTGTCTTTAGTAGGGCCGTTATTTCTCAGTTATCGAGTGCCATCCGTCGCATCAACACCAAGTTTTCGGCGGAATGATCTTTTCTGGCACGATTCGCATCTTCGCCAAACTGCACATCCAGCACCCAGTGTTGGGAACTTTCTATCGTCCCGGAAACGCTTGTCACCTTAACGAGTGATACGCCGACATCCCAACAATCGGTCAAGCGATCATTTTTCATATTCGATCTCGGTGACATACCAAACAAACACGCCGGCCTCTGTCTTGACCACGACTTCGTCATCGACTTCCTTTTTCAATAAGGCGCGCGCCATCGGTGAATCGACTGAAATATAGTCCTTGCGATCGAAAATCTCGTCATAACCCGCGATACGAAAACGCTTGGTTTCGCCCTGCTCGCTCTCAATCTCCACCCAGGCACCAAAAAACACCTTGCCCTCCTGGTCCGGATGGTAATCGACGACCTTGAGGCCATCCAAACGCTTTTGCAGATACCTGAGCCGCCTGTCGATTTCTCTCAGGCGTTTTTTATTGTATTGGTAATCTGCGTTCTCGCTGCGATCGCCCAGGCTTGCGGCCCAGGTTACCAGTCTGGTCACTTCGGGGCGCTCGACCCGCCACAAATGATCGAGCTCCTGTTTGAGTCTCTCGTATCCTTGCCGTGTTATCAACGGTGTTGCCATATTCTCTCCGCAAAGCAAAATTCCGCCCCGGTTGACGGGGATCAGCCGCAAATATACCCGGCCGCTCCATGAAAATAAATCCGTCCAGCCAAGGCCCATCATTCGCTTCGACTCCGCTTGGCGATCTTATTTGCTGGGGTTCAAATCAACAAAAGGCTAAAATTAGCGGGATTTGACCATACAGCATCCAGATACCGGACATGTACCCCTGTCCATCGAATACAACCTACTCATCATGAGCACGACAGAAACCTTCCTGATTGCACTGACCATCATTTATACCGTCCCTTATTTTATCTGGCGGCTAGGAAAAACCGACTATTTTGCCCCGCTGGTCGTGGTGCAGATTTTGACCGGTGTCTTGCTGGGCCCCGGCGTCATGGGCAGGTGGTTTCCGGATTATTTTGCCTTCGTGTTCAACGATGCGGTGATTCAATCCCTGACAGGGCTAGCTTGGTGGGCGGTGATGATCTTTGTCTGGATTGCCGGGACGGAGCTCAACCTGCAAAAAGTCTGGACCAACCGCCTCGAAAGCGGCATCACGGCCCTGTTTGCCTTGGGAGTGCCGTTGTTATTCGGCTGTCTCACCGCGGCCGGCATGTCGTTATTCGAAGGCTGGATAGGCCCGAAAGCGATGACCTGGCAATTCATTTTGGGCATCGGCATGTCCTGCGCCGTTACCGCCTTGCCCATCTTGATTTTGCTGATGGAAAAAATGACCATCTTGAGAAAGCCAATCGGGCAACGCATCCTGCGTTACGCCAGTATCGATGACATTGCGGTTTGGGCGGTCTTGGCGTTAATCCTGATGGATTGGCAACGCGCCAGCAAGCAACTGACATTTCTGCTAGGCTTTTCGCTGCTTGGGTACGGCTTCCGCAAAATCGCCGTGCGCCTGCCTGAAGCCGACCGCTGGTATGTTGGCATGATTTGGTTGGCAGCCTGCGGCTTCTGCGCGGACTGGTCCGGCTTGCATTTCATGGTTGGAGCCTTTCTGGCCGGTCTCATCTTGGACGGTGACTGGTTCGATCAACAACAGATGGATGCTCTGCGTCATCATGTGCTGTTGATCATCATGCCCGTATTCTTTCTCAGCACGGGCTTAAAAACCCATTGGGGGGTAGGCGGTACGGCGGTATTCATCGCAGCGGCCGTCTTGTTGATCGCCTCGATCGCGGGCAAACTGATAGGCACCTGGCTGGCCGGCAAAATTCTGCATTGGCCCAAAGGCGAAGCCGCATTGATAGGCTGGCTGCTGCAAACCAAGGCTTTGATCATGATCATTTTCGCCAATGTATTACTGGACAAACAAATCATCACCAACGCCACGTTCGCCGCCCTGCTGTTCATGGCCATCGCCAGCACCATGCTGACCGTGCCGATGGTGACCCCCAGGTTGAAACGGCTTGAAGCGACAGCATCCGAGTCATAGAAATATTGATGCTCGACTACCTGTTCGTTTACGGCTCGTTGCGTAGGGCAAAAAACCACAGCCTGCATCCGTATTTGAATACTCACGCAGTCTTCATCGATCGCGCCACGCTGCCGGGCAAGCTTTACCACATCGCGTCCTATCCTGGCGCCATACCGGTCCATGCCAATGACAAGTCCTGGATTCGCGGCGAAGTCTATCGCCTGCTGCGGCCGAAATTGATATTACCGATATTGGATCATTATGAAGAGTGCACGCCCCAATTTCCCCAACCTCACGAATACCAGCGTCGCATGAGCCCCGTCACGCTTGAAAACGGCAAAATCCTCAGCGCCTGGGTATATTGGTATGGGCGTCCGGTTGCAGGTTTGACGCAAATCGCCACAGGAGATTATTTTCAATACCTGCCCGAAACACACGCGCCAAAACCAAAATGAATTCGAGCTATGCTATGCTGCGCCCGCCGATGCATTCGATCCAACAGACAGTGTTCCAAGCACCCCTTCGCACAATCCGACAGCATTATTTCTAGCACCTAATCATGATCAGCATCATACAACGTGTCACCGAAGCCAAAGTCACGGTTGACGGCATGGACATCGGCATCATTGATCGCGGCATCATGGCCTTGGTCGCCGTTGAAAAACAGGACGGCAAAGCCCAGGCCGATCGCTTGCTGGAGCGGATATTGAACTACCGCATTTTTGCCGACGCCGAGGATAAGATGAACTTGAGCCTGCGCGACATCCAGGGCGGTTTACTCATCGTACCCCAGTTTACCCTGGCGGCGGACACCCAAAAGGGCAATCGACCCAGCTTTGCGGCAGCCGCGCCACCGGCAATGGGCCGCGAATTATTCGCTTACATCGAAACCCAAGCGGCGCGACTCCATCCAGGCAGCCAGTTCGGACGATTCGGCGCCGATATGAAGGTATCGCTGGTCAATGATGGCCCCGTGACGTTTACCTTGCGTTGCACATGAAGCTTTTCAGTCTTGCTTGGCGGAATTTACTTCCCGCCGCTTAACGGCCTCGATACAACTCCAATACCCAATCCCTGAACCACAGAGGTTTTTTTAGAACGATATAGATAGCCACCAGCGACGTTACCGGAAAAGGCAAGAAATCGATGATTTCCAGCAAGATAAATCCCACCAGTAACTTGTATTTGGCTGCCATAATGCCGAAATCTCCTTTTAATACTGACTCAGCGGTGATACAGATGAAATCTGCATGTTTGATACTGATAGCCACGCTATCGATGGCTATGCCGGCCTCCGCGAATGAAGACTACCTGGCTGGTGTTTACTTATCGGAGTCAGGAGAAAAAATGACCGCATCATTCAACAATCAGGAGCACACGGTATCATTGTTGCTGCCCAACCAGAAAACAGTCACGCTTCACCTTGCCATCTCCGGCTCTGGCGCCCGTTATACCAAAGGTGACAGCGAATTCTGGGAACATCATGGGCAAGCCACTTACTCGGAGAACGGTAAAATTATCTTCGTTGGTAAAGTGTTGGCTCCCTCTACACACCCATAACCAATGACAAGCTGAAAACTCCGGTTTGGTTTTGCACGTTAGACTGCAGCATTACCACCATCGGCTGCGCCTACAATGACTCCGCCCTCTTCCACCCGGTTGCGACCATTGAATTTGGCTTGATACAAGGCCGTGTCGGCCGCTTGAATTAAACGCTGGGCGACTTCCGAGGTCGGCGATTTCGCGGCAGTCGGCTGAAATGTCGCGGCTCCAATGGATAGCGTCACGGCAATCTTCGCTTCCTGATGATCAAAGGGCAGCAAGGCAATCGCTTTTCTGATTCGTTCGGCGATTTCCGTGGCTCGAATGTTGTCACTTTCTGATAGCAAGGCAACAAACTCCTCGCCGCCATAACGTGATAACACATCGTTGCTACGCAAATGTTTTTTAATCGTGCAAGCTACCAGCGCCAACACATGATCGCCGGCTTGGTGCCCAAAAGTGTCATTGATACGCTTGAAATAATCAATATCCAAAAACAGGCAGGACAGGGATTGGCGGGTCCGCAGACTGCGATCGATTTCCTCTTCGATACGCTGTTCCAGAAAACGACGATTATTTACACCGGTCAATGGATCGATCAAACTGGTGCGGCGTAGCGTCTCGAAATTCAATGTATTTTCCAGGCACACGCTCAGTACCGAGGCCAAATGATCGATGAAGTCGGTGGCCATATTGCGTATGAAGCGATTGGAGCAGTAACTGCCCAAATTCAGCGATCCCAGATATTTACCTCGGCGCACTAACGGCGCCAGAATCACCGAAGAAGGGCATTGCGACTCGACATCGAAAAACCGCGCGTACTTTTCGGCGTTAAACATCCCCAGCAAGGGCCTGTCGCTGAAATGAAAATAATTTTTGAATAAATCCTCGTCCTTGACGATCAACAAGCCGGCACGGCTTTGGTGGGGATAATGATCGCTGGCGAGATGTGCGACGATTTCGTCCTTGGGATCGAACAGACACAGGCTGACGAGATCCAAATCAAATAAATCCTTGGTTTCGCCAAGAATGAATTCGATCATTTCTGTCAGCGCAGTCAGGCCCAAGAGCCGCATTTCAAACGCTTGCAGGCGCTTCAAGGTTAAACTGTTATGGTGAACGCGATCCAGCATGCCATCCAAATGGCTTTGCAAAACGCATAATTCGGTGGTGATATCTTGTTCCAAAGCCGTATCTCTGCAGAAATTACCGGTCGGATAAGACTAGCAGTGTTCGGAAAAATTGCTCGATTTCCACCGTGAGGAAAATCGAGCTTCTTTATACTCTCCGCGGATCAAACTTCGGCAGTGCCGAAGTTTGAAGTGCTAAAGCTATAGATCAAGCTACCTTGTCGGCCTTGGCTTGATAGCTGTCGATTTGGTTGAAGTTCAGATAACGATAGGTATCGCTGCTGCTTTGCTCGATCAATGCGGCATATTGCATGTATTCCTCGACCGTTGGAATCTTGCCTAGCAATGAACAGACCGCGGCTAATTCGGCCGATGACAGATACACGTTGGCCCCGTTACCCAAACGGTTTGGAAAATTGCGGGTCGAGGTCGAAACGACGGTGGAACCTTCCGCTACCCGTGCCTGGTTACCCATGCACAACGAACAGCCCGGCATTTCGGTGCGGGCACCGACCTTGCCGAAGGTGCCGTAATAACCTTCTTCGACCAACTGGCTTTGATCCATCTTGGTCGGTGGCGCCACCCATAACCTGGTCGGCAAGGCTCCGGCTTTTTCCAGCAGTTTGCCGGCGGCGCGGAAATGACCGATGTTGGTCATGCAGGATCCGATAAACACCTCGTCGATCTTGGTGCCGGCCACTTCTGACAACGGCTTGATATCGTCCGGATCGTTCGGGCAGGCCAGCAACGGCTCGGTGATTTGGCTCATGTCAATTTCGATGATCTCGGCGTATTCGGCGTCAGGATCGGCTTCCAGCAACACGGGCTTATCCAGCCATTCCTGCATCGCCTTGATTCGGCGTTCCAGGGTTCTGGCATCACCGTAACCTTCGGCGATCATCCATTTGAGCAAGGTGACGTTGGAGTTCAAATATTCCCGAATCGGCGCTTCATTGAGTTTGATCGTGCAACCGCCGGCCGACCGCTCCGCCGATGCGTCGGACAGTTCAAACGCCTGTTCCACTTTCAGATCAGGCAGGCCTTCGATTTCCAGAATCCGGCCGGAGAACACGTTTTTCTTGCCCTGTTTGGCCACTGTCAACAACCCGCGCTGAATCGCCGCATACGGAATCGCATTGACCAGATCGCGCAAGGTAATACCCGGTTGCATCTTGCCGGTGAAGCGCACCAACACGGATTCGGGCATATCCAGCGGCATCACGCCGGTCGCGGCGGCAAAGGCTACCAGACCGGAGCCTGCCGGGAACGAAATCCCGATCGGGAAACGGGTGTGCGAATCACCGCCGGTGCCGACGGTGTCGGGCAACAGCATGCGGTTCAACCAGGAATGGATCACGCCATCGCCCGGACGCAAGCTAACGCCGCCGCGGGTCATGATGAAGTCCGGCAAGGTATGCTGCATTTGCACATCCACCGGTTTTGGATAGGCGGCGGTATGACAAAAAGATTGCAACACCAGGTCGGCCGAGAAGCCCAAACACGCCAGGTCTTTCAGTTCGTCGCGGGTCATGGGCCCCGTGGTGTCCTGCGAACCGACGGTGGTCATTTTGGGTTCGCAATAGCTACCAGGGCGCACGCCTGGCAGACCGCAAGCCTTACCGACGATTTTCTGCGCCAAGGTATAGCCTTTGACCCCCAAGGATGGGGGGAATGCCGAAGGATGGTCGGAACCATCCCGGTGGCCGGTATCATTGACTTCGGCCAGTTTTTTGAAAACGGTAGAGGACGACAAACCCAAAGCCTTGCGGGCGCGTTCGGTCAAGCCGCGGCCGATGATCAGCGGAATCCGGCCACCGGCGCGAACTTCGTCCAGAATCACATCGGTTTTCAACGCGAATTCACAAACCACTTCGTCGCTATCATGGCGCCTGACAACGCCTTGATAAGGGTAGATGTCTATCACGTCGCCCATGTGCATATCGGTGACGTCGCATTCGATCGGCAAGGCGCCGGAATCTTCCATGGTATTGAAAAAAATTGGCGCGATTTTGCCGCCGATGCAGACGCCACCGGCGCGTTTGTTAGGAATGTACGGAATGTCCTCGCCCATGAACCACAATACCGAGTTGGTCGCCGACTTACGCGACGAGCCGGTACCAACCACGTCGCCAACGTAAGCGACCGGAAACCCCTTGGTTTTCAGTTCAGTGATCTGCTGTTCGGCGTTGGTGATACCCTCGCGCGGCATTTTCAGCATGGCCTTGGCGTGCAGCGGAATGTCCGGGCGCGACCACGCATCCGGCGCTGGCGACAAGTCGTCGGTATTGGTTTCTCCGCTGACCTTGAAAACCGTCACGGTCAGTTTTTCCGGCACTTGCGGGCGCGACGTGAACCATTCGGCCTCGGCCCAGGATTGCAACACCTGTTTGGCGTAGTCGTTGCCGGCATCGGCCTTTTCCTGCACATCGTGGAAGGCATCGAACACTAGCAGAATGTGCGACAGAGCCTTGGCTGCGGTTGCGCCCAATGTCGGGCTATCCAGCAATTCTATCAATGGCGCGATGTTGTAACCGCCCAGCATCGTGCCCAGCAACTCGGTGGCTTTTTCGGCGGACACGATGGGCGAAACGCTTTCACCCTTGGCGACGGCAGCCAGGAAGGCGGCCTTGACATAAGCCGCTTCGTCGACGCCGGCCGGAATGCGGTTTTCCAGCAAGTCCAGCAAAAATTGTTCCTCGCCAGCAGGCGGATTTTTCAGCAATTCGACCAAGGCCGCCACTTGCTCGGCATCCAGGGGTTTGGGAACGATGCCTTCGGCGGCGCGTTCGGCGACGTGTTTACGGTATTGTTCTAACATGATGATTTCCGTTAATGAATTTAGGCTTGTTGCGTATCTTTGGCGGCCTGCTGTACGGCGATGAAAGTCCTGACGTCGTCGTTATCGACTCTGGCGTAAATATCGGCCACGCTCAATGTCAATCCGACCGACTGGAAATGCACCTCGTCGCCGAGAAAGTAGTGATTGGAAACCCAGCCCTCGCTGCGCCGGCAGATTTCGACATCGACGATGTCCTGTTCGAGCAGCACGTATTCGAGCAAGGTGGGGATGCTCTGATACACGCGGCGTTTGACGGTTTCGTCGAGGCGGCGGGTGGATTTTGACAGCACTTCGACGACCAATACCGGCGAATCGGTGTAGTATTCGCTGGGATAGTTCTGATTACAAACCACCATCGCATCGGGATAAAACACGTGTCGGTCGGTTTTGATCTTGACGTTGGAGCCGAAGGCTTCGCACGGCTTGCCGCGCAAGTGATTGCGCAGCTCGGTGGCCATATTCAGAGCGATCCGCTCATGATTGATACTGCCTCCGGTCATCGCATAAATCTGACCGTCGATGTACTCATGCTTTAAATCGCTGTCGAGCTCACCCGCCAGATAATCCTCAATGGATTTCCAAGGCTTGTCGAATTTTGGCTGTGCGCTCATGACCGCCCTCCTCGATCAAAAATCAACTCATCGCATCGACGATGGCCTGACCCATTTCTTTGGTGCCGCAGGTGCTATTGGGGTTCAAATCCGGTGTCACGTATTTGCCTTCGTTGACGACTTTTTCGATGGCATTTTGCATTCTATGCGCGGCTTCGTGTTCGCCCAAATGGTTCAGCATCATCACGCCGGCCATCATCACGGCGGTAGGGTTGGCGATGTTCTTGCCGGCGATGTCGGGCGCACTGCCATGCACGGCTTCGAACAAGGCCGCATCGGTACCGATATTGGCGCCGGGAATCAGGCCCAAACCACCCACCAGGCCGGCGGTCAGATCCGACAAAATATCACCGAACATATTGGTCGTCACCACCACGTCGAACTGCTCGGGCTTCATGACCATGTGCATGCAGGCCGCATCGATGATTTTCTCGTCGAATTCGATCTGCGGGTACTTTTTCGCCACTTCGCGGGCGGTATTCAGGAACAAGCCTTGGGTATATTTCAGAATATTGGCTTTATGGCAGACCGTGACTTTTTTGCGGTCATTATCCAATGCATACTTGAAGGCATATTCGACGATGCGCTCCGAGCTGTCCTTGGTGACCACCGCCAAACTCTCGGCAATATCTCTGGCTGGCGTCAGATAATGTTCCAAGCCCACGTAAAGACCCTGGGTATTTTCGCGCACGACGACGATATCGACATCGTCGTAACGGGTTTTGACGCCCGGCCAACTCTTGGCCGGGCGCACATTGGCATAGAGATCGTATTTCTTGCGCAATTCAACGTTGATGCTACGAAAACCCTCACCGACCATCGTGGTCAGCGGGCCTTTGAAAGCCACCCGGGTTTGATCTATGGATTCCATCGTCGCATCCGGCAGTGGGGTTCCTGTTTTTTTATAGGCCGACATGCCGGCATCGGCTTCCTGCCAGTTGATTTTGGCGCCGGAGGCGTTTATCACGGCCACCGCGGCATCCATAATCGAAGGACCAATTCCATCACCTTTAATCAACGTGACGTTGTGCATTCACTCTCTCCTGGGGGTTTTAAATGAGTAATGATAACAGTTTCCGCCTTCTCAAGCAGCCACGGGACTGCATTCGTCATGCGCTGTCATCAACCGGATAACTACGGGAACTGTGAGAAATAAGCCCGGCAATGGTAGGTGCGAACTCATTCGCGCTGTGCGGATAAATCCGCACCCACACCAATACTTGCATAAGATATTTCATATTTATTCCTAAAAACCTTGTCATTACAGCAATTTTTATACCGCATGTTTGATTCAAGAAAATCCGAGTTTTCGGACCTGGATCAGCCGATTTTCGCACCGGAATGGTTTATTGCTAGCCTCGATGGTGCATGCTTGCTCGATTTGGTGAATAGTTAGCTACAATTTCCACGTTTCAACACAACAGGCGCTCTCATGATCTCTGTCGAAAATCTGGTTTTTGAATACCCCGGCCTGCGTGCGTTGGACGAGGTGTCTTTTGCGATCGAGCAAGGCAGCATCACCGCCTTGGTCGGTCCGAATGGCGCCGGCAAGACCACCTTGTTACGCTGCATGGCGGCCTTGGAGCAACCGGTCAGCGGCAACATAAACATCGCAGGCATCGACGTATTGGAACAGCCGCGTGATTGTCATCGCCTCATCGGCTACTTGTCCGATTTTTTTGGCCTCTATCAGCGTTTGACGGTACGGCAATGCCTGCATTTCGTCGCCCGGGCGCAAGGGATACCCGAGCACGATTGCGCGGCCGCCATCGCCGATGTCAGCCGCAGATTGCAGATCGAAGATAGATTGGCGATGCGCCCCGGAGAACTATCACGCGGTTTGCGGCAACGCGTCGCGATTGCCCAAGCCATCATCCATAAGCCACGCCTGGTATTGCTGGATGAGCCGGCTTCCGGCCTGGACCCGGAGGCGCGTCATGAATTGGCTGAATTGTTTTTGGATTTGCAACGTCAGGGCATGACATTATTGGTTTCGTCACATATCCTGGCCGAACTGGAAGCCTATTGCACCGATATGCTGGTGCTGCGTCAGGGCCGCATCGTCGAACAAGTGGCGATCAAAACCAGCCTACAACGAAAACCTTTCAAGTTGTTGCTGGCCGAGCCCGTAACCAGACTGGGCGAGTTGTTGCAACGGGTGAACGATCTCAGCGTGCTGAAAATTGAAAACGATTGTTCGGCCTTGGTGCAAGTTCCGGATAACCCCAGGCAGCAACATGCGATTTTAAAAGCCTTGCTGGCCCGCGAACTGCCGGTTTGCGAATTCGCGCCAGCCGCCAGTCATCTGCAAGATACTTATCTGCAAACCATCAGGCAATCGTCATGAATCTGAATCCGGAATTTCAACGCCAACTGTATCTGGAAGTTTCCCACGCCCGCCTGATCGGCGTGCCCTTGGTGCTGGGCGTCATTTTTACCTTGTGTTATTTCCTCGACGGCTACCGCCTGGGTACCAGCACGGCAAACACCGCCCTGACCCTGTACATGCTTATCACGCTGCTATGGGGGGCCAGGCAAACCATTGACAGCATCGTCGAAGAATACCGGGAACGTACCTGGGATACGCAACGCCTTTCCGCATTGGGCCCCTGGGATATGAGTTGGGGCAAACTGTTCGGCAGCACCGTCATGGTCTGGTACGCCGGCGCCCTCTGTTTGCTGGTTTACGCGCTGGCAACCGATAATCCATCAAATTTACCGCTGTTACTGTTTTACGGAATTTGCTCGGCCCTATTGGTGCAAGCCGGCGGCCTGTTGCTGGGTTTGTTGGCGGCCCAACGCGGACAAAGCAAAAGCGGTTCGATCTTCATCATTGCCGTGATCGGTTTTTTGTCGATAGCCCCCTGGCTGAGCAAAACGGCCTCGGTAACGTCATATGCATTTTCATTGAAAACGTTGTCCTGGTACGACTGGACGGTGAACAGCGAGAGTTTTCAGCAGTGCAGCCTGTTACTGGCCCTGTTCTGGTGCGCAGTCGGCATTTACCGGCTGATGGCGCAGGAACTGGGCATGCGCACCCTGCCCTGGGTCTGGTTGGCTTTTAGCGTGTTTCTGATCGTGTATCTGGGCGGTTTGCTGCCCAGCTCGACCTACTCGTTTTCGTTGATCGCCTTTGCGGTCTGTGCCGGCTTGACTTATCTGGGTCTGATGGTGGAACGCAACGACGCGATGCGCATCAAGCGCTTGCTGACTTATTTTGCCGAGCGCAATTGGCGCAGGGTCGGCGAAGAAACCCCGATCTGGTGGCTCAGCTATGCTTTGGCGTTGCCGGCCGCTTTGGTATTGAGTCTGTCTGAAAGCCCTTGGCGCGACTTTGGCGCAGCCTTCCATTTTTATCCATTGGCCATCGTCCTGATTTTGCTACGCGATTGCGCTATTTATCTGTATTTTTTTTACGGTAACAACCCGCAGCGCGCCCTGAGCCTGACCTTATTGGCCGGCATCTTGCTGTACGGCGTCATTCCCGGCCTGTTCAACGCCATTGGCCAAAACGGCTTGGCGGCATTGTTTTTTCCGCTGTGGGCCGATTCAGCCGGAACAGGCGTGTCCTGCGCGCTGATTCAGGTCGGCCTGATCTTGAACTTGCTTTACAGACGCTGGACAGTCAGTACCCGCAACACTAATTCGACCCGATGAAAAACGTCTACAAACATTCCCTGATCAACGAAGGGCCAAGTCTGCAAACCTGGCGGGAGAAATTGAATGAAGTGATTTTCGGCTCGGAGACGCGAGCCGGACGTAATTTCGATATTACCTTGATTTTGCTGATTTTATCGAGCGTATTGGTGGTCATGCTGGATAGTGTCGAAGAGTTTCACAATCGCTACTCGGACGAGTTGAACCTCCTGGAATGGTCATTTACGCTGCTGTTCAGCGTGGAATACTTGCTGCGCCTGCTGTGTGTGCGCCACCCCTGGCTGTATATGCGCAGCTTCTATGGCATCGTCGATCTGTTATCCATCCTGCCCAACTACATCGGCTTGATCTGTCCCGGCACGCAATACACCATGGTGGTGCGCGTGTTGCGCTTGTTGCGCATCTTCCGGGTGCTCAAATTGTCGGTTTATCTGAACGAAGCCACCGTATTGATGACCGCGTTGGTCAACTCGCGCTGGAAAATCATGGTGTTCCTCTACGCAGTATCGATGTTGATCGTCATCTATGGCGCGCTGATGTATGTCATCGAAGGCAAGGATGCCGGTTTTACCTCGATACCGCGCAGCATGTATTGGGCGATTGTCACCCTGACCACGGTCGGTTACGGCGATATCGCCCCCAAAACTGGATTCGGTCAATTCGTCGCCTCGATGATCATGATAACGGGTTACGGCATCATTGCGGTGCCCACCGGGATCTATGGCGTAGAACTGATCAAAACCGTCAAAAAGTCCAATCTACGCAACGACCCTTGTCCAGATTGCGGCGCGATAGGTCATGACCTGGATGCCGACTTTTGTAAATATTGCGGCCACCCTTTACACGCTTCCGATGAACTGGACGCATGAGCTCCGCATTTTCAGATCTGTCGGCCAGTCCCGCTTTGCTCCTGATCCCGTTTTATTAGGTCCGTCACTCACGCTAACAAGGGTAAGCATCCTGAATGTGGCGCTTATAAAAACGGTTTTTCGATCGGGCATTGATAAACGCCTCAAAGGTTTGCTCGGGCACATGACAAAATTCCTTGGCCTGATGATCCCTGAAGGCTATGCGCATTTTATGGGTTTGTTCGTCGTAGCCGACAATATCGATAGTACTGGATTTAACCGGGTGCATTTTCATGGCGACCTCCGCGTTGGCACTAGCAATCCGGTTAGGTCCATGGAATCGCCGATGGTTCAAACCTCACCGCAAAAAGTCATGGACTTTCTTCGAGCATAGGGCAGCGTGGCAGAAGATTAAGTGTGGCGACCTGCAATCATCTGCCGCAAACCAAATATTATTTGCAACTGAAATATGTTGCTGGCCATTGGCGGCAGCCGGCCAACTGCGGCCACCGATGCTTCGATTCCGATAGGCTGAATTCGAGTGTATACCCGACATTCAAGTGAAAAAATACTAAGTATCGGCTAGACAATGCTCAGCCAACGTGGAAAAAATGATATGACCAATACCGAAGTGGTAACGTCGGGTAGCTCAGTAAATTAAAACTTTGACTGCCATATACTGATCGCAGCGTGACTTTGCCTGGAAAATTAGCTAAAACACCTACCTGTTTAACTCACCAGTCATCGGCATTCCGGATTCGGCAATCATATATGGACATCTTCAGCTTACTCAATCAACAACTGGTCAAACTACTAACCACTAAATTACCGGCGCTGAAGTCCGACTGGTGGAAATCTCTGGTGCTGGACAAATTAACCTACCAACAAAAAACCTTCGCCGTCTCGCTACCGCCGCAAGCCCTAGAACGCCTGGATTTGGCCGCCCTGTTACGAATAGCCGACCAAAACTGGTACGACATAGCCAATCAAGGCGGTTTTAACCGCGAAGCGCGAAACTGGTTGAAAGAAGCCCAAACTATCCGCAACCGCTGGGCGCATGCTCCGGCCGAGGGCTTGCCGGACGACATGTGTTACCGCGATGTCGATACCATTGAACGACTGTTGCAAGTGTTCGGTGCCGACAGCCAAACCCTGAATCGCGTCAAACAAGAAAAGCAGCATCTGCTTAACCGTTTGGCTAATCACAAAAAAGCACCAGTCGAGCCCCCCCTGGAACCTATTTCCATAAGCTGCAGCTACAAACCCGGTGACATGGTACGCCTCAAAGCAGAGCCAAGCAAAACCGGCGCTATCACGGCGGTATTAAATGGAGACGTCGAAAATCGCTACCAAGTCTTTCTTGATGCTGCAATTTCGACTTTCTACGAATCGCAGATTGAACCGATAACCCTCGCTACGACCAGAACATCCGTAACTCCGGATGAATTGCATGCCGCGATGACCGCGTTGCAATTGCGCCACCCCAGCACCCGCCATCTTTATTCTTTATTCGCTTCACGCATCAGCTTTATTCCATACCAGTTCCGCCCGGTGCTGAAACTAATCCAGGCTGACCGCCCCAGAATTCTGATTGCCGACGAAGTCGGTGTCGGTAAAACCATCGAAGCTGGCTTGATACTAAAAGAGCTTCAAGCGCGCCGCGAATTGAAAACCGTGCTGGTGATTTGCCCCAAACCGCTGGTTGCCGAACGCAAATGGCTCAACGAAATGAAACGCTTCGACGAACGCTTCGAACATCTGGATGGACAAACACTGCGCTATTGCCTTGACGAGACTGATCTCGACGGCGTTTGGCCGCAAAATTATGCACGGGCAATTCTGCCGTATTCCCTATTGGATGAAAGCCTGCTGAACGGCAAGCAAAATGGTCGCAAGAAACAAAAAGGCTTGATCGATCTCGACCCGCCGCCGATTTTCGATCTGGTCATCGTCGACGAAGCCCACGCCATCCGCAATACCAACACCTGGGCTCACCAAAACGTCCGCTATTTTTGCGATAACGCCGAAGCAGTGGTCTTGCTGTCCGCCACGCCGATCCAACTGGGTAACCAGGACCTGTTCAATCTGTTACAACTGCTAAGACCGGATGTAATTACCCGTCGTGGCGATTTCGATGCGATGGCCGAGCCGAATCCGGCTTTGAACAAAGCAATTGAAGCCGCCAGAGCCGCCAAACCGGATTGGAAAGAGCGCGCATTCGACCATTTGCATGAAGCGTTGGCGACGGCATGGGGACTTGGGGTGTTAAGCAACGATCCAAAAACCCAGCAAATCCTTGACCTGCTGCTTGGAGAAGACGATTCCACAGAAGTCCGATTAACCATCGTGCGCCTGCTGGAAACGCTGTACACCTTTGCCCCCTTCATCAACCGGACCCGTCGACGCGACATCGGTAATTTCACCACCCGCAAACCGGAAACCATCAGCGTCGAATTCACGCCGGAACAAGCTGAACTGCACCGCGATTTACTCGATCTGCTCGCCAGGATTCTGCAACTTACGCACGGTAACCAAAACCTGAAATTCCTGCTGTCCACCATACGGCGGCAAATAGCAAGCAGCGTGTTCGGACTGGCGCCGTTACTAAAGGACATTTTGCACCGCCACTTGAGCAAACTCGAAATCGACGACATAGACCCCTACGACTCGATGGATACCGAGTCTATTAGCCAAATCATCATGCAATTCCGGCAAGAAGTGGATGAGCTGATTCAGAAGGCGCAACGGGTCGCCAATGGCCCCGATCCCAAATTAGCCGCCTTTCTCAAGGTCATCCGTGACAAACAGGCACTGGATAACAACAAACTATTGGTTTTTAGCTGCTTCCGCCATACCTGGGAATATCTGGAGCAAGCACTAAAACGGGAAGGCGTCCGAGTCGGTTTGATTCACGGCAAAATCGCCGACGACCAACGCCGCGAATTGCGCAATCGCTTTAGCCTGCCGAAAGACCATGCCGAGACACTGGACGTGTTGTTGTCTTCGGAAGTCGGTTGCGAAGGCTTGGATTACCAATTCTGCGACGGCATGGTCAATTACGACTTGCCGTGGAACCCGATGCGCGTCGAACAACGCATAGGCCGTATTGACCGTTACGGCCAAAAAAGCCCGACAGTGGTCATCTATAACTTCATTACACCCGGCACCGTCGATGCGGAAATTTACGACCGTTGCCTATGGCGTATCGGTGTCTTTCAGCAATCCATCGGCGGCAATGAAGAAATTCTTGGCGAACTGACCCAGGAAATCCAGAACATCGCCGACGACTTCAATCTGACGCCGGAACAACAAGCCGCCCGCCTACAACAACTGTCCGATAACGATGTTCGAATCATGCAGGAACAGGCCCAATTGGAGCAGCAACAAAGTCAACTGTTCGGCCTGACTCAGCCCAAGCAGGATCAAGACCTGGTCAATCAAGCGTCCAGCTTCTGGCTGAGCCAAACCATGCTGGCTAATCTAATCGGTCGTTATCTGCAACAACAGGGCGCGAACATTCCGGCATCGCTTGGGCAAAAAGCCGTTACGACCTTGCAACTCGGGCAAGACCTCCGCGACTGCTTGTTGAAACAGTTCCAAAGCTTGAAATTTAGTGGTGAATCGGCCCAGCAATGGCAACGCTGGTTGAAAGGTAACGATCCCTATTTGAAGATTACCTTCGACCAGGAAACTGCCAGCGATAATCGGGAAATTCTGTTCATCGCTCCCACCCATCCGCTAGCCCAACAAGCCGCATTTGCGGTGGAACCGGTTACACCAATGCAATGTAATCTTGTGACCCAAACCTATGCGATTCAACCGGGGTACTACCCTTACGCGATTTACCGCTGGCAGAAGAAAGGCATCAAAGAGGATTTCACCTTTCAACCGTTGAGCACCGACCCGCGCTTGACCGAAGCCATGCTTTCCATCCTGGAATTCGCACAGCCATTCGACAATGCGGATGTAGGCATTTCGGCTCAGGACGAAACCGAACTGGAACAACACCATCACCGCTTATGGCTGGACGCCCGCGCCGAGCACATCGAACAAGTCCGGCAACAAGTCGATTCGCGTTTGAACTCGCTTAAAACCACGCATTCCGCCCGTATTGCCGGATTGAAAGACCAACTGGAAACGAACAGCAACGCGAAAATTCAACGCATGAAACAAGCTCAAATTGAAACCGCTGAACGTGATTTTGCTCAGCACTTAGAGCAATTGGAGCTTGCAGCCAAGCAAGCGGATATATTGACTGAGGCGGTGGTGTTTGGGATTTTGGTGATTGAGGGAAAACAATGAATACAGAGTTACAGACATTAAAACAAAAGCGTCTTAAGTGGGTTGATTCTAACCGTGAAAATGGTTTCGATGAAGGTATAAACCGGCTTTTAACTGAGCTATATCCCGATAACGCCCACTTCATTTACGAACTACTGCAAAACGCCGAGGACCCTCAAGCAACAACAGTCCAGTTCAAATTAACCGATTCATCAGTAGAGTTTACACACAATGGCAAGCGCTTGTTCTCATTCAAAGATGTTGAATCCATTACCAGCATAGGCAACAGCACCAAACGCGACGACGCCACCAGTATCGGTAAATTCGGCGTGGGTTTCAAAGCGGTGTTTGCCTACACCAACACACCGGAAATTCATTCCGGCAACTTTCATTTTCGTATTCGTGATTTGGTGGTGCCGGATACTAAAGGCGTTAAGCAATCCGCATCGAATCAGCAACAAACCAACTTTAGTTTTCCCTTTGATAATCCAAAAAAGCCCGCAGAGACGGCAATGCAGGAGATTGCCAAAGGCTTGCAAGCTTTGGGTGATAACACCCTGCTGTTTTTGAGTCATATCCGCAAGATTGAATACACCTTACCGGATGCCGCCAAAGGTTCGTTGGAACGTATCGATCAAGGAAATGGACGCATTGACATCCGCGTTTGCAAGCCAAATGGCGAAGCGAATGTTTCACATTGGCTGCATTTCCAGAAAGATGTGGATGTAACCGACGAGGATGGCAAAACCAAAATATGCAGGATTGCTATTGCGTATAGTTTGGTTGAAGAAGCCAACAAAAAAAGGCTCTTCCGTATTTTGCGGAGAAACCACTACATGTAGTGCTATAGTCTTTGCCTGCCACAGTGAGTTTTGCTAAGGTCGACAATTTAACGCTGGAGTATCGTGATGACACAGTCGCTACTTCAAATACCGCTGGATATACCTGATGTTTGTATCGAAAAAGTTGAAACCACCGCCAAAGGCGAGTTCATCATCACGGTCAGTAGTACGTTAACCAGTGCAACCTGCCATCAATGCGGCCAGAGGATCGATAAGTTTTATGGCTATGGCAGAGAAATCACCTTGCGTCATTTGTCGATTTTCGATCGGCCGGTTTGGATCAAGCTAACCCCCAAGCGCTATCGATGCCCTGACTGCCCCAAAGGTCCGACGACCACGCAACAATGTGGCTGGTATAACTGGAAAAGCCCCCATACCAAAGCGTATGAGCAGTGGATATTGCGTGAATTGATCAACAGCAGCGTGACCGACATGGACGTGAAGCACGGCATCAGCGCCGAAGCGGCGGAAGGGATTATCAATCGGCACGTGGCCCAACAAGTTGATTGGTCTGCCATCCAAGGCATTCGCTTGCTGGGACTGGATGAAATCGCTTTGAAAAAAGGGCATCAAGATTTTGTGGTCATCGTGTCGGCTATCGATACCGAGGACCATAAGCGGATTCTGGCGGTGCTGCCCGACCGCAAAAAAGAAACGGTTAAAGCCTTTTTGCAGAATATTCCCGAGGCACAGCAACACGCGTTACAACGCGTCTGCGTGGACATGTATGAAGGGTATCGCAACGCCGTCTATGAGACATTGCCCGGCGTCGAGGTGGTGGTTGATCGCTTCCATGTCGCCAAGCATTATCGAGACGGCGCCGACCAGGTCCGCAAGGCGGAAATGAAAAAACTCAAGAATACCCTGTCTGCCGAGGATTATGCCAAGCTGAAAGGCGCGATGTGGGCTTTTCGGAAGCGCTGGATGGAACTCTCTGCCGATCAGCAAACCGTTTTGCTTTTTCTATTCCAGCAAGCCCCCATTTTGCGAGAAGTCTATATCCAACGGGAGCTTTTGACGGGTATTTTTGAGCGCCGACTCAATAAGGCTGAGGCCGAAAAAGCCTTGGATCGCTGGATGGAGCATATCAAAGTCTTGAAGTTGAAGGGCTTTGATGCGTTTGTCAAAACCTATCAAAACTGGCGAAATGAAATCACCAACTATTTCATTCGCCGGGAAACCAGTGGCTTTGTTGAAGGGCTTAACAACAAAATCAAAAGCATCAAACGACGCTGCTTTGGCATTTACAATACCGTCCGCCTGTTTCAGCATATCTGGCTTGATATCGAAGGGAGACGGTTGTTCGGTTATGCATAACCCTATATGTCGGGGCTACTCCGCGAAATACGGAAGAGCCCAAAAAAACGCAAGAAAGAGGTTGGAAAATTGTCCCGTTAGATCGTGGTCAAGTTTCAATTTATTTTCCCGCCGAGAAAGAAACATCCAATTTGCGCTTTCATATTCACGCACCATTTGCATCTACCGTGGCAAGAGATAGTGTCCGAGATTGCCGGGCCAATAATAAATTGCGTGATGAACTAGCCAAGCTCATTGTGGAATCACTTTCAAAAATCAAAGACCAAGGCTTATTGACAATCGGTTTTTTAGCGGTGCTTCCAAATGAAACTGACAATCTAACTCCATTTTATGAACGGATACGTAAAGAAATTACTCAAAAATTTCAAATGTATCCAATTACCCCAACCAGGAATAAAAGTTATGCCGCCGCTAAAAATCTTTATCGAGGAGCTTCGAAAATTTCCGAAGTAATTGACGATGAAGATTTATCATTTTTTACCGGTGAAAAAACACCGCTATGGGTTGCAAACCCATCTCAGCAGAACCAACGGGAGGATCGCTTTCTTGACAGTCTGAATATACGACGCTGGAGCTGGGATGAATTGAGTTTAATTTTTATAACGCTTCAAAGATACCAAACGAGAAGCTCAATTTATAAAAACACTCATCAACCCAGTGAAACCGAATTGGAACGCTGGTTAAAGCCAAAAACCGATAAATGGCTGATGAGCTTCTATGCACTATTGGGCGAAGCAATAAGTAATAATAAGCAGATCAAAGTCGTTGAGAATGTCAAAGTAATTAGGGTTTCGACGAAGCAAGACGATACTCATGTAACGCCATCTCAAGCCTACTTTCCACCAGTAGATGGCATTAAGGCGCCGAATAATATATTGATTGTAAAAAATTCAGTTTATGCAAATGGACGATCAGATGAACAAAAAAGACTTGCCAAACTATTTCTGGAAAAAAGTGGCGTTTCGCCGTTCGATACCAAACAGGTAATAAAGCTTAAATTAGATGAATATCAAGCTCAACCAGAGTCAGTTCCAAAAAAATACTGTGAAGACATAAAAATGTTCTGTGACTACTGGTTTAAAGATCAATCTAAAAATATCGAAATCTTCAAAGATAAAACTTTTTTACGTGCAAAATCACGAGATGGCACAGATAGTTGGTGCAAGCCGAGCGATATTTACATTGATAAGCCATTTGCTGATACTGGCCTCAAGGCATTATTTAGTCAGAATGCGTTCGAACTTGAAAAATATAAAAGTGAACTTTTAGAGAATTATCGATTCATTACTAACTTCACAGAGTTTGTTATAGCACTAGGTGTTATGGATAGACTTGAGATAAGAAGCCATGATGCTACAGCAATGCAATCCGATTTTGTTAAGCAAACAGGCCGAAAAACTAAGACCACTCTTGATGAAGATTATTACATGAACGCTTTAAATATCAGTAATGGTCAGTGGTGGCATAGTAAGGGATCGCAGAATTATATTGGCGAGCTACCTATTTACAAAAAAGAAATATCTCTTAGTCTGGCTGTTTGGAAAACCGTTTGCCGTGCCAAACCTGAACAACTGGAAGCACATTATGTTCCCAATCAATCCAATAGACATTTGGAAACAAAGACAGAAGCATTTTTTATCAAACAATTGGCTTCTTGCGAATGGATACCTGATCGGGAGGGTAACTTTCTAAAGCCAGCGGATTTGACAAGAGAAACTCTTCATCCGGATTTTGTTTATGACGATCAAAATGGTTGGCTAACGCTTGTAGGTTTGGGTAGTAGTCAAAGTACCAGAGACTGTGATGAATTCGCACGCAATTTTACTGCTCGTCTCGAGGGCTTTGACTCTTATGAACAGAAAATGCAATGTGTAAAGGCAATACAGGAGGGTTTTGATCCCAATTCGTTTCTCGTCAAAATCCACCCCGAATTTCCAGAAAACTCCGTTCCTAATCCCGAACGTCGAAAGAATCGAATAAAAAATCAATTTGAGAATTTGCCCAGTAAGGAAAGCGTGATGCGTGAGCGCTCTATTCAACCGGGTGTTGCAAATATTGTAGCCGAAGCTAAGGCCTATCTTCGATCTAAATATACCAATCCTGACCAAATAATGGTTTGCCAATGTTGCCAGCATGAAATGCCATTTAAAATTCGTGACGATTACTACTTTGAAGCAACACAGTGTCTTAAAAGTCTGGATAAACACGATATCCGAAACCGTCTTGCACTATGCCCAACTTGCTCAGCCATGTACCAATATGCTAGAGATGACGACGACGAAATAATTAAAGCTGCTATTGTAAATAACCCTGCAGAAGAAAACGCCAAGCCAATTGAAATCCCTGTCACACTGGCTGGAAAATTGCACCATATCCGCTTCGTCCAAGCCCATTGGTTCGATTTACGGACTATTTTAGATTTAGTTTGATAAGCAGCAAGAGGCTCGAGTAAATATGGTATGCAAGCTTTGCAAGCAAGACAAAGAACTACAGGAATCACATATTATTCCAAAGTTTATCTATAAACCGCTACGCGATGATAAAAATCGAATACAGAGGTTATCAATTATAGAACATGAAAATAAAAAGTATAAAAAACTTAAACCGATTCAAGATGGCCTTAAAGAGCGTCTTCTATGCTTTGATTGCGAACAACTATTAAATAATAAATACGAGAAATACTTCAAAACAGCATGGTTCGATGAAAACAAATGTTCAGTTCCCATCAGTGATGAAGGCGTCACAGTTACAGGGCTCGATTATTTAAAGTTCAAGTTATTTCACCTGTCTGTTTTATTTAGAGCAAGCGTTTCTTCTTTGCCAGAGTTCAAGGATGTCAATTTGGGAAAGCATGATGATGTATTGCGAGACATTTTACTTAACGAAGAATATTTGCCGGAGACAAAATATCCAATTGTTTGCCATGCAATTTCGAAATCGGAAAATGAAGTTCAGTTTGGCTTAGTCACAAGCCCTTTTAAGTTGCGCCAGCCCAACGGTTATAACAGCTATGGATTTTGTTTTGCCGGTTGTGTTTGGTATTACATTGTTGACGGTCGAGAGACTTCGTGTTTTTCTGATTTTATGCTCAGATCAAACGGAGAATTGAATATTCCTGGCATGCCTTGGGATGATTTTATAAATAAACACTGACTTAACCAAGCAATAAATAATTATTTCTGTAACATGCTGATCATTTGAAAAACTTAGAAATGCTATATTGAAGGGTATATAAATAATGACCATCGCCGACACCATCTACCAACACGTCAAAGCCCTGCCGCCCGCCAAGGCGTTGGAGGTTTTACATTTCGTCGAATTTCTGGAATCCAAACCCGACTCACCACCGGAACCCGCAGCCAACGAGGCTTTGGCCGCTTTTCTTCATAGTCTGCCGGTCGGACAGCGTAGCGACGCGGACATCAATGCCGTATTTCAGGCAATGCGCGACGAATGGGATAAACCATGAAGCTGTTTCTGGACGCTTGCGCCGTCATTTATTTGATCGAGTCGCAACAGGAACAGGGCCGAAAAACCCGCTTGCTCGTCGATGAAGCTCGCAAATCGAACGTGCGACTGAGCATATCCCGGCTGTCGTTTCTGGAATGCCGGGTATTACCGCTGAAAACCCAAAGCCGGGAATTGTTGGACTGCTACGACCGGTTTTTCAGACTGCCCGGTCTGGAAATCGTCGAACTCGACTCTACCGTTATCGACATCGCCACCGAACTGCGCGCCAATCACTCCGGAGGCTTAAGAACACCCGATGCCATCCAACTGGCTTGCGCCATAACTTCCGGAGCGGATCAGTTTTTGACGGGCGATAAAAAACTGGCAACTACCCAGGAAATAAAGGTCATCGTTGTATGATTAATAACGATTTCACCGTTGCGCATCACTAAAAATCACCGGTCGCTAACTGGAGATTATTTGCCGTTTGCAGATTTAGGATGAACGTCGCTTGTGGGTCGGTCTTTGTCGATCAAGTCACTGTTGACACCTGCTTCAAACAACAATCACCCCAGGAAACCTTCGTTTTCTGGGCACCATTAACTATCCGCAGCCAGTTACCAATCTACAGGGCCTTCTGAGTCCATAAACTTATTACACAAAACAAATTCCAGACAAACTGCGTTCATTTGACTTATGGAACTTTGTATTACGCGAAGCGGCGGCGCTTATTGTTGAGCCGGCAAGGCGCGTATGCGAGAGACCAGAGCCGTCAGGGCAGGATCGGGCGGATTGAGTTGCCCTAGCAGATACCGGATCAGTTCATCGTCTTCCTGCTCCAGCAAGGCTAAAAATGCTTGCTGCTCGGCTCGGTCTGCCGTGGAATAACGGGTTTCCAGATAACGTCGCAATACCAAGTCCAATTCCAACGTGCCGCGCCGGCAACGCCAGCGCAGTTTGTCGAGATCGCTCATGGATATTCGCGTTGCACCAGCATTTTCTTGATTTCGGCAATCGCTTTGGCGGGATTCAGGCCTTTCGGACAGGTGTCGGTGCAGTTCATGATGGTATGGCAGCGGTACAACTTGAACGACTCATCGAGTTCGTCCAGACGTGCCTGATCGTTGGTATCACGGCTATCGGCCAGCCAGCGGTAGGCTTGCAACAAAATCGCCGGCCCCAGATATTTGTCGCTGTTCCACCAATAGCTCGGGCAACTGGTCGAACAACAGGCGCACAACACGCATTCATACAGACCATCGAGCTTGGCCCGGTCTTCGCGGCTCTGCAGTTGCTCGGTTTCCGTCGGAATCTCATTAGACGTTTCCAACCAGGGCTTGATCGAGGCGTATTGCTCGAAGAAATGCGTCATGTCGGCAACCAGATCCTTCACCACCGCCATGTGCGGCAGCGGAAAAATCTTGACCGTGCCTTTGTAATCGCTGATCGCCTTGGTACAGGCCAAGGTATTTCTGCCGTTGATGTTCATCGCGCAAGAACCGCAGACGCCTTCGCGGCAGGAGCGGCGGAACGTCAGCGTGCTATCGATCTCATTCTTGATTTTCAAGATCGCATCCAGCACCATCGGTCCGCAATGATCCATATCGATTTCAAAGGTGTCGATACGCGGGTTTTCCCCCGAGTCGGGATCCCAGCGATAGATCTCGAATTTACGCACGTTTTTGGCGTCTTTAGCCGCCTTGTGCCATTGACCTTTTTTGACCACCGAATTTCCGGGCAAGCTGAATTCAACCATTAGTAGACCCTCTCTTTAGGCGGGATGGGTTCGACGTCGTTGCTCAAGGTGTACAAATGCACCGGTCGATAATCGATTTTGACCTGATTGCCTTCGCGCCAAGTCAGCGTATGTTTCAACCAGTTTTCGTCGTCGCGTTTAGGGAAATCCTCGCGGGCATGCCCTCCCCGGCTTTCCTGGCGATTGCCGGCGGCGTTGATCGTGACTTGCGCCTGACCAAGCAGATTGTCCAGCTCCAGGGTTTCGACCAGATCGGTATTCCAGATCAGTGACTTATCCCCGACGTTGACATCTTCGAACGAAGCGGCCACTTCGGCGATGCGCTCTATGCCTTCTTGCAAGGTGGCAGCCGTTCGGAACACCGCGGCCTTGGCCTGCATCGTGGTTTGCATGTCCAGCCGAATCTCGGCGGTTTTCCGGCTGCCATTGGCATGGCGAATCTTGTCGAAGCGCGCGAGGGCTTGATCGCAGGCATCCTTGGCCAAGGTTTTATGCGCCATGCCGGGTTTGATAAGTTCCTTGCAGCGTATCGCCGCGGCGCGGCCGAACACCACCAGATCCAGCAAGGAGTTGGAACCCAATCGGTTGGCGCCATGTACCGAAACGCAGGCGGTTTCGCCGATCGCCATCAATCCGGGGACGACGTAATCCGGGTTGCCGTCTTTCAGCGTGACGACCTCGGCTTTGTAATTGGTCGGGATGCCGCCCATGTTGTAATGTACGGTCGGCAAGACCGGAATCGGCTGTTTGGTCACGTCGACGCCGGCAAAAATCCTCGAGGTTTCGGCGATACCGGGCAGACGTTCGTGGATGACGGCCGGATCGAGGTGTTCCAAATGCAAGTGCACATGATCTTTTTTCGGCCCTAGGCCACGGCCGGCGTTGATTTCCATCGTAATCGCCCGGCTGACCACGTCGCGCGAGGCCAAGTCATGCGCGTGAGGCGCGTAACGAGGCATGAAGCGCTCGCCTTCGGAATTCGTCAAATAGCCGCCCTCGCCTCGGGCGCCTTCGGTGATCAGACAGCCAGCACCATAAATGCCGGTAGGATGGAATTGCACGAATTCCATGTCCTGCAGCGGCAAACCGGCCCTCAGCACCATGGCGTTACCGTCGCCGGTGACGGTATGCGCGGAGGTACAGGAGAAATAAGTCCTACCGTAACCGCCGGTCGCCAACACGGTCTGATGGCCCTTGAAAAGGTGAATCGAGCCGTCGTCCAGACACCAGGCCAGCACGCCACGGCATTCGCCGTCCTGCATGACGAGGTCCAGCGCGATATATTCAACAAAAAATTCGGCTTCATGCTTCAAGGCTTGCTGATACAAGGTATGCAAAATCGCATGTCCGGTGACATCTGCCGCCGCGCAAGTACGTTGCGCCTGGCCTTTGCCGAAATGGGTGGTCATGCCGCCGAACGCGCGTTGATAGATTTTGCCATCGGCGGTGCGGGAAAACGGCACGCCGTAATGCTCCAGCTCTATAACCGCCGGAATCGCCTCGCGGCACATGTATTCGATGGCATCCTGATCGCCCAGCCAATCCGATCCCTTGACCGTGTCGTACATGTGAAAACGCCAGTCGTCCTCCCCCATGTTGCCCAGCGCGGCGCTGATGCCACCCTGTGCCGCCACCGTGTGACTGCGGGTTGGGAATACTTTCGTGATGCAGGCCGTCTTCAGACCTTTTTCGACCATGCCAAAGGTGGCGCGCAAACCAGCGCCACCGGCACCGACCACGACCACATCGTGTTGGTGCTCGATGATGTTATAAGCGGAGGCCATAATTTCCCTGGGTATAAAGGATGTAGATGATCGCGGCCAGTGCCGCAATGCCTAGGAGTGAAAAAATCAGGTGCGAGACACGAATCGCCCAACGCCTCAGCGAAAGCGTCGAAACGTAATCCTCGAGCACGACTTGCAGCCCCAGAGCCGCATGATAAATCGCCACGATGCTCCAGACGGCCAGCGCGGCCGCATGAACCGGAGAGGTCAGCCAGGCCAGCGTTTCCGCATACGGTGCATGCAGCGCCAGATTCAAAAACAGCAGCAACCACACCGACAACGGCAACAAGGCCAGCGCGGTAAGGCGTTGATACCAAAAATGTCCGGTGGCATCGCTTTTGGACCTTCTGGGTGGGGCTTTGTAATCCATATCGGCTCCCGCTAAAGCAAAAAGAAAGTCGCCAACGTCAACGCCGCCGAAGCGAGTAATTCGATGACGGCATAGAGTGTCAACGTGGCCTTGTCGAAAGTCTTGCCGATGTCCCAGATCAAATGGCGAACGCCATGACACAAATGAAAGAACAAGGCATAGATGAAGCCCCAATACAGCCATTGGCACGGCCATAACGCCATGAATGTTTGCATGGCTTCATAAGTGGCTTCGCCGTAAGCTATCGCAAATAGCAAGTAGACGAATAACAGCAAACCCAACGATAGCAACACGCCGGTCATGCGGTGCGTGATGGAAATCAAGCCGGTCAAGGGTAAGCGATAAACTTGCAGGTGGGGCGAAAGTGGTCGATTGACTGACATGGCTGACTCAATGTTGATGTTGCAAACGCGCCGCGCTAAAAATCGACGCAGCGCCCCTTTCTTTCCCAGTCGCCGAAACGCGTGGGCTCGGGCCCTTTCGGCCCGTTGATTTCCTTGGCGTCTTCGCTCTTGACGGCACGGGGGTCGGTTGGTATTGCGGCCGTCCCCACATCCTCGACAAGTCCAGGCGTCTTTTCTACATCATTCATGTTGCGGTTAGCGCTCATCGATCGGCTGAAAATCCCGACGGGTCGGGCCGACATACAATTGCCGCGGCCGGCTGATCGGCGTGGACGCGTCTTCCATCATTTCCATCCAATGCGCCACCCAGCCCGCCGTCCGTGCAATCGCAAACATCACGGTAAACATTTCGACCGGAATGTTCAATGCCTTGTAGATGATACCGGAATAAAAATCGACGTTCGGATAGAGCTTGCGCTCGATGAAATAGTCGTCCTTCAACGCCTGCTCCTCCACCGCCAACGCCAATTCGAACAAAGGATCGCTGCTTTGGGTTTTTTTCAATATTTCATGGCAGGTCTTGCGGATAATGGTGGCGCGCGGGTCGAAATTTTTATAGACTCGATGACCGAAACCCATCAGCCGGAACGGATCTTCCGGATCTTTGGCCTTGGCAATATATTTGGGCACATTTTCGACCGTGCCGATTTCCGCCAGCATGTTCAGCACCGCCTCGTTGGCGCCACCATGCGCGGGCCCCCACAGCGCGGCAATGCCGGCCGCAATGCAGGCGTAAGGATTGGCGCCGGTACTGGCCGCCAGGCGTACCGTCGACGTACTGGCGTTCTGTTCGTGGTCGGCATGCAGAATGAACAACAAATTCAAGGCCTTGACGAAATCCTGATCGATGTAGTGATCCTGATCGATGTAATTTTGCGACGAGCGCGAAAACATCATGTTCAAGAAGTTTTCGCAATAACTCAACTCGATGCGTGGATAGACGAAAGGCCGGCCGACGGAATGCCGATACGAGGCCGCCGCTATGGTCGGCATCTTGCCTATCAGACGCGTCGCGCAGACTTTGCGGCTGACGGGGTCCTTGATATTCAGATCGCTGTGATAAAACGCCGATAATGAGCCGACAACCCCGACCAGCATCGCCATCGGATGCGCATCGTAATGGAAGCCGTCAAAGAATTTTCTCAACGATTCGTGGATGATGGCCCTGTCGTTGATTTCCAGATTGAAGTCCTGCAGTTGAGACTGGTTGGGTAATTCCCCATTCATCAGCAAATAGGCCACTTCGGTGAATTCGCAGCTTTCCGCCAGTTGCTCGATCGGATAGCCACGATACAACAGCACGCCGCTATCGCCGTCAATGAAGGTGATTTTGCTGGAGCAACTCGCCGTGGCGACAAAACCGGGATCGTGCGTGAAACAACCCAAATCTTTATACAGGTTGCGGATATCCACCGTATCGGCACCCAGCGTGCTTTTTAAAAGTGGGTACTCGACTTGCTTGCCGGTGCCCGCATGCTTTATCAGCAACGTTTCACTTGCCATAACGTTCTTTATCCTATGTGATTTTCTTACAAATAGGGACCCGATTATCACACAGGCGCCAGCATACTCCAACCCGCTATTGCCTATGCCGGTTAGGGAAATGGGCAAAATTGCCCAAATCCAGGCAGCGAGAGTGAGCGAAATTTACCTCTTGGCACGGGGTTGCAACTGGCCAGTCGGACTTAGGATTTCGTCAGAAATAACTTCCACTTATGGTTCCCATGCTCCGCGTGGGAACCTGCTCAGGGACGCTCTAGCGTCCCGAACCGCAGAGCGGTTCAGGCTGCATTCCCACGCGGAGCATGGGAACGATGAGCCCTGAGTGCGGGAAATTATTTTCAACCAAATCCTTACCTCTTTCGGGGCAAACCGGGCAAGACGGAAATGTTTACAGTCAGCGCGACAGCTAAAGCTATCGCACTCCCCAGCTTGTTTTTAGTCAAAAAGCGTTAGCTTTTCCAGCTATTTTGTTGTTTCACTCAGTATGGTTTGCAGAAATGAAAGCCTCAACGCTCGAAATACGCCAATAAAAAATCGACAAAACTGGTCAATTTGGCGGGATAAAAGCGACGTTGCAAATACGTCGCGTAAATCGCCACATTAGGGCGACGGTAATCGCGCAAGATTTCCACCAACTCCCCGCTTTCCAGATAAGACATCACCGACAGGCGCGGCGCCTGCACGATACCCATGCCCAATGCGGCGGCTTGGCACAACGCGCGGCCGTTGTTCGATGCCAACACCCAATCGGTCTTGATGCGTTTAGGTTCACCATCGACGTTGAACAACCAATAATCACCTTGCGGAGTGTCGACATAATGCAGACAACGATGCCGCGATAAGTCTTCAATGCAGTCCGGATAACCGTTATTGGCCAAATAAGCGGGCGAAGCATAGGTGCAAAGCTCGGTTTCCGCGATCTTGCGCGCCACCACGCCTGGATCGAGCTTGTCGGTTACCAGCAGGGAAATATCGAAACGGCCGTCCCGCAAATTGGGTGGTTTGTTATCCAGCGACATCGATATCTTGACTTCGGGATACTGTCGCAAATACTGCTCTATCACCGGCACCATGTAAATGCCGCCAAAATCGATCGGCGCGCAGAGCTTGATTTGGCCCTTGACGCGCTCGCCGTGCTGCTGCACCGAAACTTCCAGTTCGGCCAAATCCTCCAGCAACTGTTTGCTGCGATAATAATAAGCCTCGCCGGCCCCGGTTAAGCTGAGACTTCGCGTCGTCCGATTCAGCAATATCACGCCCAGCGACGCTTCCAGCTGCGCCATGTACTTGCTGATCATCATCGTCGACAACTTCAATTCCTTGGCAACGGCGGAAAAAGTACCGAGTTCGACGATACGGCAAAACACCCGCATATGATTGAATTTATCCATGCGAAACAATATAAACCCAAAGTTTATATTTTATAAACTAAACAATGTCTTTAAACCAGCAGAACCCCTGTATACAATCGAACGCGGAGATAGTCGTTTACCGTCTGGCTGAATCTCGGCCAGACCCTTTTTTCAACAACCGAGGTTTAATATGAGCAAAGTTTTAAATGAAGTATTGTTGGCCAATCGTGAATACGTGGCCGGTTTCAATAAAGGCGATCTGGTCATGCCGCCTGCTCGCCAATTTGCCATTTTGACCTGCATGGACGCCCGCCTGGATCCGGCGAAATATGCAGGCTTATCCGAAGGCGACGCGCACGTGATCCGCAACGCCGGCGGCCGCGCCAGCGATGACGCCATCCGTTCCCTGGTGATTTCCTATAAACTGCTCGGCACCAAGGAATGGTTTGTGATTCATCATACCGATTGCGGCATGGAAACCTTTACCAACGACATCATGAGCGATCTGCTGGCCAGCAGCCTGAAAACCGCAAGCGTCGACGCCTCGGGCTGGCACGATAGCGGCGAAGGCCCTGGCTCCACCGACGGCAAATACATCAACTGGCTGACCATCAAAAACCAGGCCGAAAGCGTGCTGGAAGATGTCAAACGCATCAAGGCGCATCCCTTGGTACCCAGCAACATTCCTGTTTATGGTTACATTTACGACGTCAAAACCGGCAGCTTGATCGAAGTTCCCGAAGCCACCGCAGCCGGCCAAGCTCACTAATTTCATCCGCTTCTCCAGTCTGGGTCGGCAACGCCTCGACCCAGACTGTTCTGCTTTAAAAGCCTGACACCTCAACGCGCCGCCAGCATCGCCACAAAATCGTCCGCCGGCATGGGCCTGGAAAACAAATAGCCTTGTCCATAATCACATCCCATTTCCCGCAACAAGGCATGCTGTGCTTCGGTTTCTATGCCTTCGGCAATCACTTTGATACCGAGCTTGTGCGCCATCAGGATGATCGCCTCGCACAATGCCATGTTGGTCGAGTTGGTCGAGAGATTGGCAATAAACCTTTGATCGATTTTCAGATAATCGATATCGAATTTCTGGATGTAGGCTAAGGACGAATAGCCGGTGCCAAAATCATCCAGCGACACCTGCACGCCGGCATCCCTGTAATTGAGCAACTGCCGCGAGGTGTTTGGCGACACATCCAGCAACAAGCCTTCGGTAATTTCGATCACGACGCTGTCGCCGGGCAAGCCCATTTGCCGCAAACACTCCAGCCAATCCGACTCGGAACCATTATTTTGCCGAAATTGCATGGGCGACTTATTGATGGACACTTGAAAATCGGCCGCCAACGCTTGCCGAAAAATCCTGACCTGCGAGACAACCTGACGGAATGCCCAGTCGCCGATACGGACAATCAGGCCGTTTTCCTCGGCAACCGATATGAACAACCCTGGGCTGACCAAACCTTTGCTCGGATGCCGCCAACGAATCAAGGCCTCCGCCTTATGGATACCGCCGTTTTTCAGCTCGACGATGGGTTGGTAATACATTTCAAACTGTTGCAAGCTCAGCGCGTTGCGCAAATCGTTGATCATGTTCATGCGATATTGCGCGGCGTATTGCAACTCTACGGTAAAGTAGCTGTAACCGTTCCGGCCGTTGCTCTTGGCGGCATACATGGCCTGATCGGCATTTTGGATCAATTGCGCGGCATCCATCGCATCGGTTGGATACAGCGTAATACCGACGCTTGCGGACACGTAACTTGACTCGCCGTTCAAGGGAAAAGGCTCCATCATGCAGGACAGCACGGCCTGAGCCACGCGCTCCACGGCGTCAGCGCTTTCGATGCCCGTCATGATGATGGTAAATTCATCTCCGCCCAGGCGTGACACGGTGTCGGTGTCGCGCACGCAACCACGCAAGCGCCTGGCGGCAATTTGCAGCAATTCGTCCCCCAAGGCATGCCCCAGGGTATCGTTGATTTCCTTGAAATGATCGAGATCGATGAACAGCAGCGCAAACGACGCGCCATTCCGGCTGCATTTCCTGATTTCCTGATCCAGGCGGTCGTGAAACATCTGCCGGTTGGGCAACCCCGTCAGTGGATCGAAATTGGCCTGCCGCCAAATTTGTTCCTCGCTGCGCTTTTTCTCGGTAATATCGATCGCCACGCCATCCCAAACCGGCGAATCTCCCATGAGTTTCGGTCTGGAACACAAGCTCAGCCAGCGTTCGCCGCCTTCCGGATACTTCAGGCGCAACTCCATCGAAAAATCGCTCAACTCGCGTCTGCTGCGTTTTTCCGCCTCCCGATACTGGGCAATTTGCGCCGGATCGACTTGGCCGAACAAGGTTGCCGGATCGCTTAAAACTTGTTCCACGCCGACCCCATGAATTTTTTCAACGCCCTTGCTGACGAATTGAAAACACGGCTTACCGTCACTGTCCAAGGCATATTGATAGATATAACCATCCGGCAGGTTGTTACCCAGCGAACGGATGCGCTCTTCACTGGCCAACAACTGTTCTTCAAAGCGCTTGCGTTCGGTAATATCGCGACTTATGCCCACGACTCCCAATAATTGCCCATCGGGCGCATAAAAAGGGGTTTTTATCGTATCCAGCAACCGCCGGCGACCATCGGGGTATTTCACCCATTCTTCGTTGCCGCAGGACTCGCCAGTTTCGAACATTTCCATGTCTTTCTGGCGAAAGAATTCCGCCGTTTCATGCTCGAAGAAATCGAAATCGGTCTTGCCGATTTGCTGGCTTTCCGCTCGGCCGGCGAATTCCGCAAAAGCCTGATTACAGCCCAGATAGACCCCGTTCCGATCCTTGAAGAAAATCAAATCCGGCACCGCATCGATGATGCAACGCAACAGCGAGCGCTCGTAGGACAGGCTCTCGCGCAAATGATACTCTTCCGTGACATCGCGAAAGACCAGGACCACGCCCAAAATCGCGCCATCGCGCGCGCGTATCGGCGCGGCGGAATCGGCGATCTGATATTCGGCTTTATCGCGTGAGATCAGCACGGTGTGATTCGCTAGGCCTACGGTTTGGCCGGTAGCCAGGACACGCTTGGCGGGCGCTTCGGCGCATTTGCGGGTCAGCGCGTTGATGATGACGAAAACCTCCTCGAGCTCCTTCCCCAGCGCGTCCGACAAACTCCAGCCCGTCAGTTGCTGGGCGACGTCATTCATGAAGGTGACATGATTGTCCGTGTCGGTGGCGATCACCGCGTCACCGATGGAAAACAATGTAACCGCCAGACGTTCCTTGCTTTCTTCCAGTTGCGCGATGGTTTCCTGCAACCTTTCCCGCATCCGATTCCAGGCTTCGCCCAGGGTGGCTAGCTCCCCTTTGCCGCTCATGTGCGCACTGGCTAAATAATCGCCTTCCTTGAAGCGAGCGACCACATCCGTCAAGTAGCGCAAGGGTCTGTCGATCCAGAACGAGATGATCGCGCCCACCGCCACCATCAGCAAGGCACCGATGATCAGGACCGGCAGCATGGATTTCAGTAATGCATGCCAGGAATCCGTTTTGAAACGCGATAAATCGTAATCCAGCAATAATAACCCTATCCGGGTAGGCCTAATCTTGCCCGCTTCCAAAGCCAGCATGACGGGCTGGCAGCCCAGCAGGCGCTGGCGATCCGCGGTGTATTCGATGATCGCGTTTTGTTTCAGCCTTATCGACGCACAAGCGCTACTGGCAAAATCGGGCAGCACCTGTCTAAAATCGCGGCCCAGCCATTCCAGGCGCGTGGCCAACATCACGCTACCGCCGTCATCGATCAAAGCCGCGTTGTTGATGGCGCTATTGACGCCAAACATCGCCATTTCGACCGCCAGCATGTCCTTTTCTTCATGTCTGATCAGGCTCTCGATGCGAATCTCGGAATCCGCCAGCATTTGGCGTACGTCGTTTTGTGCGCGTGCCTCGATGCTGCGAAGCATTTGGCTGTGCTGATACCACAGCGAAAACGCCAGCAACAGGCCAAAGGCGCCAATGACCAGCAAAGGCAAGGCACGCTGCAGCCTCAGTGTGTGGATGGGTTTCATGGCGGCGCATCCGGCAAGAAACCGGACTCGGCCAAAACATCCGTCTTGACGTCGGTTTGCAGCAAATCATGTCGGCGCATCAAGGCCGCCAGATCGGTGGCGACCTTATGCAAAGCCGGTGCTGGAGCGGCTAACCAGCGGCGGTTTTCGCTTAAATCCGGCAAACCAAGTCCCTTGAACATAGCCAAGACTTCTTGCGGCGAGACAGCCAGGCGGGGAGCCATCCGCTTGGCGGCATCGTCCGGCTGTTGCCGAAGATAATCCTGGGCCGCAAAATAAGCGCCGACGAGTTTTTTCAAGGATGCGCGATGCGCTTCGATTGCATCGGCGCGCACCAGCAATACGTCCAGAATGCGTCCCGGTATTTGGCTACTATTGAACAATTCATGCGCCCCCTCGGCAAGCAAACTGCTCCGGACGGGCTCGAAGGTTATCAGCGCATCGATCTCTTGATTTTTCCAGGCGGCCAAATGGTCGTTGACGGTCTTCGGAACGATGACAATGTCCTCGGCGTGGAGCCCTGCCCGTTCCAGGGCCGCGTCCAACACCACGGCACCGGTTGCCGTATTCTCCACCCCTACCCGCTTGCCGCGCAGCTGTTGCACTTCGACCAGATCGCCACGGCCCAGCAAGGCATCGGCGCCATTGGAAACATCCATCACCAAAATCACGCGCAAATCCAAGCTTGGGTCTTGCATCAGATTCAAGGCTTCATCGAGCGTCAAGGCGGCAGCTTCGACAATCCCGTTGCGGATGGCATGTAAGGACTGGCTCGCTGAAGGCATTTCCACCAGGCGAATTGGGGCATCCTGATACAAATCCAGACTGCGCGCCAGGTATAACATTTCGTAGCCTGGCCAGACGTTAGTGGCAATCCGCAACATGGGTTGCGGTGATCGCACGCAAGAAAGTGGCGCCAGGCACGACACAAACACGCCGAAATAAATGAAGCAGCGCAATACTCGATGAGTGATCAGCGGTCTGGGGAGACTGAGCATGTTGGGTATTGTTGGAGAAGAAATTGATGTCGTCTGTGAAAAATAGTCTCGTAAAAGTCATTCCTGGGTAAAACAGGCCAAAATCAAAGCCATCAAGTCATTATCCGCCGCCTGTCGATACCGTCCAGCAAACTGCAAAATCGAATTGGTTTCGTGCATGTTGCTCGCCATCGACCTGTCACGGTTCAGGCTTTTCCATCTGACTCGGCATATCAGCATAGGCGCCTTTGTGAATTTTATTATGCCGTACCTTGGCAGCGGATGAAGCTTCAATATTCAGCCTTGGCAAACAGCGGATCGTTTTTCCAGCGGCATGTCTATCCTGGCAAGCGATTTTGCATCCGCGCCAGCCGGGAAAATTTGATCCGGATCAATTGACCCTTCCCGCAAGCAAGCCGGGATACAACGCCTTGGCAAGGCAATAACATCATGATTTATATGCAAACTATTCAGACTTTTTGCTGAAAGTTTCCACACCTTTCGCCATTATCATCTATATTCGGAAAGGTTGGTTTTTATCTTTAGCGATCCAATCCATGGATTTTTACATAGATTTTTTGGTTTTGAATATCGGAGGGGGAATATGAGTCAGGATACAATGCCGGGAAACGACACCCTTGAGGCCGTCGTGATAGGCAGCGGATTTGGCGGTTCGGTCAGTTTCTGCAGGTTGTCGCAAAAGTGGGGCGACAAAGTCTTGTTGCTGGAGCGAGGCAAGCGTTATCCGATGGGCTCCTTCCCGCGAACGCCGCACGACATGGCCGACAATTTCTGGAGCGTGGAAGGTGATGAGGTTCAACGTCCCAAGCACATCCGCAAGAAACAAAATTTGCGCGGCCTGTTCGACATACGCAATTTTCGCAAGATGGATGCGGTATTTAGCGCGGGCCTGGGCGGCGGATCGCTGATTTACGCGAACGTATATTTAGAGCCGCCCGAACAGGTTTTCGAACAAGGCTGGCCTCGGCAATTGACCAAATCGACCCTGGAACCCTATTACCAAATCGCCCGGCAAGTGCTGGGTGCAAGGCCTGTGCCACCCTGGAACCAGGACCCTCGCCGCAAGATCACCCGCACCGAACTATTTCAGAAATTCGCCGAGCAGGAAAAACGCACCAGCAAACTGGCCGACATCTGCGTATTTTTCGGCGACGACTACAGCTATAAAGGCCAGGCACAACCGCTACCCATCGGCGAACAAGAACTGAACCGTTACGGCGCCAGACAGACTTCCTGCGTTTACTGTGGCGAATGCGACGTCGGCTGCAATACTCATTCGAAAAACACGCTGGATTTGAACTACCTGCATGTCGGCGAAAAGAGCCACGGCGGCAAAATTTTGACCAACTGCCTGGCCGAAAAAATCTTGCCGCTGAACAAGGCCGGAGCCGATGATCCCGAGGCCGACGGTTCTCATGGATATAAAGTCGTCTTCAAGGACCTGGAGCGTAATGAAACCATCGAAGTCAGGACCCGCCGCGTGATCGTTTCCGCCGGCACGCTGGGCAGCAACGAATTGCTGCTGCGTTGCCGCGATGTGTTCCGAACCCTGCCGAAGTTGAGCGCCAAGCTGGGCCATTGGTTTTCCGCGAACGGGGACTTTTTATCCTTCGTAATCGACGGCAAGCAGCCCGCCGATCCGAATTACGGCCCCGTCATCACCCAATACACAGACTACAACCTGTTCGACCGTTTCCAACGCAATCAGGCCTTCGTGCTGGAAGACGCCTCCTATCCGGCGTTTGCCGCCTGGTACCTGGAAGGGGTATTTCCGGCCGGTTGGCTGCGCCGGGCGATCCGGACCCTGAAGGCATTGTGGGCCTGGCTGAAAAACGTCGTCCGGAGCGGCTCCTGGACCGGGTCCGTCGGTTTCGTGTTCCATGAAATGCTGAAAGGCGACCTGTCCTATAAGACCAGCGTGCTGTTGTGCATGGGCCTTGATCGCGGCGACGGCACGCTGAGTTTGAACCACCAAGGCCGTGTCGATCTGGATTGGCCGCAAACGACCAGCATGGACTTGTATCAGGCGATTTTGGCAACCGGCGATCGTTTCAAAAATTTCGTCAAATCGCATTGGTTCGTGCCGTTGCCGACCTGGGGGTGGCCCGTGTTCCGCGAACTGACCTCCTGGTTTCCAGCCAGGAACAACGTCACGGTGCACCCGTTGGGCGGCTGCATCCTGGCCGACTCGCCCGATCAAGGTGTCGTCAGCGGCAGCGACGAAAATCGGGGCCAGGCCTTCGGTTATCAGGGATTGTATGTCGTCGACGGCTCGATTCTACCGAGCGCGGTGGGCGCCAACCCGATTGCGACCATTTCGGCCACCGCCGAATGGATCGCGGAAGGCATTACCGGCATCAAGCCGGACGCCAGCCTCGGCATCTGATCGAAAAGCGTGACGGGGCAGGCTTGGCTTCCAGCGTCCGTCCGCTGCTAAAAACAACAACAATAACAACCATCAAGAGTGATCGCTATGACAACAATTTCCTTCCAATTCACCGAAGAAATGAAAGGCTATCTGAGCCCCGGCAACACCGCCTTCGCAGACGGTTATCAACAGGGCAAGCAAGATGACCATTACTTCATGTTTCATCTCACCATCCGCACCGAGGACGTCGACGCTTTCCTGTCGTCTCCGGAACATCAGGCCGAAGCGACGGGCTATCTGGAAGGCGACCTGATCGGCGGCCGTTGCGCGGTAGAAAAAGGCATCTTCAACCTGTTCGTCGATACGGCCGACCTCAACCGCCGGCAGATGCGCTATCGACTGTTTTTCACCGGTCCCAAGGGTAAACCGATGACTTTCAGCGGCGTCAAGGAGATTCAGGACAACGTCGGCCCGGATCTCTGGAGCGACACCACCACGCTGTACACCAACCTCTACAACGGCCACGTCGAAGCCGCCGACGAGCCCAAGGCCAAGCTGTATGCAGTCGGCATCCTGCATATAGAAGCCATGGATTTCATGAAACAGCTGACGACCATACGCGCCGAAGGCGGCAACGCGCTCGACCGCTTCAAGGCCGTCGAGAGCTTCGGCAAGTTCTTCATGGGCAGTCTGTGGGAAGTCTATGGACCTTCGCTGATGCCGCGAATGGGGGCCTACGAGCGGGAAATCCCGCTATACACGACGGAAGGCGTCAAGGATGCCGAAATCACCACACATCCCTTCAACACCGCCGATCGTCTGGGCTTGAGCCTACTGCGGTTCCAGCGCAAGCAGTGCGACGACGTCGTCGTCATCGTGCATGGCTTAACGACTTCTTCGGACATGTTCATCATGCCGGAGCATTACAACCTGGTGCAATACCTTCTCGACAACGGCTTCGGCGACGTCTGGACGCTGGACTTTCGGATGAGCAACCGCTTTTCATACAACTTGCACCGCAACAATTTCAACATGGACGACATCGCGATGTACGACTACCCGGCGGCGATTGCGAAAATACGCGAAGCGGTCGGACCGGATCGGCGCATCCACGTGATCTGCCATTGCCTGGGTTCGGTCTCGTTCACGATGGCCTTGTTCGGCAAGACCGTCAGCGGCATCCGCAGCGTGATCGCCAACAGCGTGGCGTTGACACCCCGAATTCCGGCCTGGTCCAAAGTCAAATTGTCATTGGGGCCATTGCTGACCGATTACGTGCTGGGCCTGGAATATCTGAACCCGTATTGGCGGCGCGAGCCGGGCTGGTCGGTTGGCAAGCTGATAGGCTGGTTCGTGTCGTTTTTCCACCGGGAATGCGACGTGCCCGAGTGCCACATGCTCAGTTTCATGTGGGGCACCGGCTTTCCGGCCTTGTACAGCCATGAAAACCTGCTGGACGTCACGCACCGCCGCGGCGGCGACCTCTACGGCGGCGTCAGCGTCAATTATTACCGTCACGTCAACAAGATGGTCAAGGCCAACAACACCGCCGTCAAGTTCAATCCGGCCGATCCACGCTACCGTATGCTGCCCGACGATTATTTCCAATACGCGGCCGACATCGAGACGCCGGTGCTGTTCGTGACCGGCGAGAACAACAAGGTGTTCACCGACTCGAACATCGTCTGCCACAGACGGCTGGAACAGATCGCGCCGGGCCGCCACCAACTGCACGTCTTCCCCGGCTACGGCCACCAGGACGTATTCATGGGTAAGGACGTTGCCAAGGACATATTCCCCCGCTTCCTGCAATTCCTTCAAGAAAATCGCAACTAGGAGGCGGCTCATGCAAACCGACAGTCTCAAAATCACGCTGGAGACCTTGCAGCCCGAACGCCAAGCGTCAGCTGAGCCGCGAAACCGTTTATGCATCGCCATCAGCGACGTGCATTTCACCGACGGCACCGTCGGCACCCAAAACGCCGAAGCAACGGCCTGGAAGGATTTTTTCAGCGAAATCGTCAGCACCTGCCGGGAAGACGCCATTGACGACCTGACGCTGCTGCTGGTCGGCGATGTCGCCGACATGATACGCACGGCGGTCTGGGCGCAGGAAGGCGTCTATCCCTGGGAACGTACGCATGCCAACTTTTCGCCGGCGCCACGAAAAATCATGCATCGCATCGCCGACTTGCACGCCGGCGAACCTGGGCAATCCGCGGGACATGATTCCTGCGGCTTCTTTCATCACCTGCAAAATCTTCCGGCGCAACTCGCGGGTGTGCGCGTCGAAACCATCGTCCTGCTCGGCAATCACGACAAGGAAATCCTCGCCGACCCCGAGGCCCTGACGATATTTTACGAGCGTTGCCTGGGACGAAAAGTGGTGGATTTGAGCCCGGAATATCGGCGCTGGATAGGCCGAATGTACGGCGACGAAAAACGGTTTGCAGATCCTTCAAGCGTGCCGTGGCTACCCTTTTATTGGGGGGACGCGGACCTTAGGCTGTTCGTCACGCACGGCCAATGGCGCGATCCGGATAACAGCCGCGCCGTCGAGGCGCAAGGCAATCTGCCGGCCTGGCAGGTCGGCGACGGGTGGCGGGCCGATGTCTGGCAAAAGCTGGATTACCGGCCCTTTACCGATCCCTGTTTCGGCGATACCGTCGCGGCCGGAGTGTTGTCGACCTTCATTTATCAAGCCAAGCGAAAACTGGCGAATTTGCCAGACCCGGAACTGCCTCGCCTCATGCGCATACTCGACGAACTCGATCTTTATCGGCCGTCGTCGGATGCCAAGGTCGAATACACCGGCCAGGATTCGGTATTGGACAAGCCCAATTTTTCCTATATCAACTTCGGCACTTGGCACGATCAGATCGTCGACAAGGAAAACGGCGGCTATCGGCGCCGCGGCGTCGGCAGAGCCCTGTTCGTACAGCATCTGCAAAAAGAGCACGGCAAGA
This sequence comes from Methylomonas rapida, assembly GCF_024360925.2. NCBI lineage: Bacteria > Pseudomonadati > Pseudomonadota > Gammaproteobacteria > Methylococcales > Methylococcaceae > Methylomonas > Methylomonas rapida. The sequence continues at coordinate 2,591,195 of NZ_CP113517.1, forward strand.
GCAAGCGCTATCGCTACTTCGTCCAGGACGGTATCCAATGGAGCGACCGCATGGACCAGTGGTAACGGCAGGATTTGCCCGGACCAAAGGGCGGCTGATCCACAAAGCACTCTGAAAGCAGCGAGACTTTATGACTACTCGCGTTTTTGGGGTGTTTCAGGGATCACCCGTGTTTGGGCCTCATTGTATTGACGTCAACCCAACAAGAGAATCACCATGACAAGCAACAGTGCAACCGATCAACGCCTCATGCCCGGCCAACGGGTATCCGACTGGGGCAGAATGAAATACGCCAACGTCGCCAACATCGCCCGCCCCCAAACCGAGGACGATTTGCGCGCCATTCTTGCCCATGCTAAGGAACACGACTTGAAAATCTCGGTTCGCGGCATCGGCCATAACACGGTCGGACAAAGCATCGTCGACAACGGCATCATGATCGACATGATGGCGATGAATCAAATCATCGAACTGAACGAACAGGCCAAGACCCTCAGGGTACAGGCCGGCGCGACCTGGGCGCAATTGACGCCGTTGCTGGAACAAAAGCGCCTGAGCCTGTCGACCAAGCAGGAGTTCAACATTTTCTCGGTGGGCGGCTCGTTGGCCGCGAATATCCACGGCAAGTCCATCGATTACGCGGCACTGATCACCCATGTCAAATCCTTCCGCATATTGACCGCCGACGGTGAAATCATCGAAGCCAGCCGCGAGCATAACTACGCTTTGTTCCGCGCCGCAATCGGCGGTTGGGGCTTGCTCGGCATCGTCGTCGACGTTACCTTCCAGTTGATCGACGACCGCATCGTCGAGAAATCCGAAGTGGTTTACATGAAACGCGAGCCTCTGCTCGATGCCTACAGAGAACGCATCCAGCGCGACCCGGCCGCGACGCCGCTGTGCTATGGCTTTTTGGATACCAGCTTCGACAATGGCTATTACTTGACTTACCGTTACCTGGAATCCGGCGAGACTTATAGCCTGGATGAACTCAAGCGCGACGAAACCCATCCTCTCGTCGTCGACATTCTGGTCTGGCTGCAGCGGCGCTGCGCTTTCGTCCGCCGCAAAGCCTTCAACTTGACCTGGGCGACCAGCGGCAATCCGGACAAGACCTTGTTGAGCCGGCGCCTGCTGTTGTGGGACAAGCCGCCCAAGGCTTTCAACGACTTGCTGCTGCAGAAATATTACCTGCCGCTAGACCGGTTTCAGGGTTTTCTGGGCAAAGCCCAGACGATTTTCCAGCGCTACGAGAAAGACATCAAGCTGATGATGCTGCATTTTCGCTTTCAGCCCGCCAATAACGAGGCGATGCTGGCATCCTTACAGCAGGAAGCCATGTGCTTCTTCCCGGTTTATCTGGCGGAAAAGGACGATGCCAACTGGGTAGCCGTCTACGAAAAGGTCAGTCACGAATTGGTCGAGGAAGTTCTGGCGCATGGCGGCAGCTTTTACCTGACCTTCGTGCCGGCCACGCTGGACCAGGTGCGCCGGGCGTTTCCCCACTGGAATGATTTCGTCGAGACCAAGCGGCGCTACGATCCGGAAGAGCGTTTCACCAGCCTGTTCTACGAAAATCTTCGAGCCGGCTGATAACGGCAGAGGCGCCGATTCGTTCAGTTCTTGCCCAACCGAGCGCGAATCGGCGCCTGAACCATTCCGTCTGAACCCGCAGAATGGTTGCCGGCCCTGTCATTGGCCAATCCTCAGCACCTTCGCACCGCGAATCTTGCCCATTTTCAATTCCAATAAAGCCTCATTGGCCTGCGCCAATTCGAAAACCTGCACGGTAGGTCGTAGTTTCATCTCGGCAGCCAGGCTCAAAAACTCCGCCACATCCCGGCGCGTGATGTTGGCGACGCTTTTGATTTCTTTTTCCCGCCACAAATGTTGCGGATAATCCAGCGTTAACAGACTGTCGCGGTCGTTTTCCTTGCGTATCGCGTTGATCACCAGCCTGCCGCCCGCCTCCAGATTGGCCAAGGCTTCCACGATGGGCAGCCATGCCGGCGTGGTATCGATGATGGCATCCAGTTTTTCGGGCGCGCGCTGCGTCGTTTCGCCGGCCCACACGGCTCCCAGTTCAAGCGCAAAGCCTCTTTCCTCCGCACTGCGGGCAAACACATAAATATCGCTGACGGGAAACAAGTGCTTTGCCATTTCAAGCACTAGATGCGCCGAGGCGCCAAAGCCGGTCAACCCCAGGCGCTGGCCGTTTTTCAAGCCGGTCAGGCGCAAGGATCGATAGCCGATGGCGCCGGCGCACAGCAACGGCGCGGCTTGCTCATCGGTAAACGCATCCGGTATGGCATGGGCAAAATCGGCGGAAACCGTCATGTATTCGGCATACCCGCCATTGGCGTCCCGGCCGGTCGCGGCAAAGTCGGGGCATAGATTTTCATTGCCGGCCAAACAAAACTTGCATTGGCCGCAGGCGGTAAAAATCCAGGCCACGCCGACACGCTCATCGCGCCGGAATCCTCGAACCTGAGGCCCCATATCGACAACTCGGCCAATCACCTGGTGTCCAAGCACCATCGGCAAGCGCGAAGGGAGCGTCCGGCCTTCGATTTCGTCCAGTTCGGTATGGCAGACACCACATACCGAGACTTTCAGCAGCAGTTCGTCGTCCGCCGGTTTCGGTTGCGGCAATTCCAGGCATCTCAACGGCGTCCGATTTTGTTTCAGATCACAGAGGCTCTCCAAGACCATCGCTTTCATGCTGCTCCCCTTTCTTGAGTTGGCGCTATACTGGATTTTGAATGGCTGGTGCGCGTTGTCAATCAAAAATACACTGGCTGAGTCGTCACGGGTTTACCTCAACCAGGAGTCAAACCATGAAAGATCTGGACCACATGTTGCGAGACATCGAGCGCGAGGTCGAATTGACCAGTCATTTCATCGGCAAGGATGCGCTGGATACCCGCGTGATGACTGCGATGGAAAAAGTCCCCCGGCATGAGTTTTTACCGGAAGATTTACGCTATCAGGCTTACGAAAACGGCCCGGTGCCCATCGGCTTGGGCCAAACCATTTCCCAACCCTATATCGTGGCCCTGATGACCGACCTGCTCGACAGCAAGCCTTCGGACGTCATCCTGGAAATCGGTACCGGCTCGGGTTACCAGGCCGCCGTTTTAGCGCAATTGGTCAGGCAAGTTTTTACGGTGGAAATCCTAGAACGACTGGCCAAGGACGCCGGCAAGCGCCTGAAAAACCTGGGCTATGCCAATATCACGGTTCGCAATGGCAACGGTTATGACGGTTGGCCGGAACATGCCCCTTTCGACGGCATCATCGTCACCGCAGCCGCCCCGCATGTACCGCCAGCCTTGATAGCTCAATTGCGGATAGGCGCCAAGCTGGTCATACCGCTCGGAACCCCATACGGTTATCAAGAATTGGTATTAATGGAAAAAACCGCCCCCGACGAAATGCAAAGCAAGACCATTCTGGGGGTGCGCTTCGTGCCGCTGACCGGTATTCACGACAAACCCGAAATTTAAGGCCATCGCATGTTCGCCAACGACCACGACATCAAAGACATTGCCCTCGCCGACCAAGGCCGCCAGCGTATCGACTGGGCTTATGCCGAAATGCCGGTGCTGCAAGCGATTCATCGGCAATTCCTGCAAGAAAAGCCCTTGGCCGGCGCCCGCATCAGCGCTTGCCTGCACATCACCACCGAAACCGCCAATCTGGCCCGCACGCTCCAAGCGGGCGGCGCCGAATTGGTATTATGCGCCAGCAATCCGCTCTGCACCCAGGACGACGTCGCCGCGGCACTGGTAAAACACTACGACATCCCTACCTTCGCCATGCGCGGCGAAGACAACCTGACCTATTACCACCACATCGGCAGGGCTTTGGCGCATCGCCCGCAACTGACGATGGACGATGGCGCGGATCTGGTCAGCGAACTGCACAAAAATCGCGCCGATTTAGTGGCCGACATGATAGGTGGCAGCGAGGAAACCACGACCGGCGTGATACGGCTGCGGGCGATGGCAAAGGACAACGCATTGAAATTTCCGGTGATCGCCGTCAACGACGCCATGACCAAGCATTTGTTCGACAACCGCTACGGGACGGGGCAAAGCACGATAGACGGCATTATTCGCGCCACCAATATTCTGCTGGCCGGCAAGACCTTTACCGTAGCCGGTTACGGCTGGTGCGGACGCGGTATCGCAATGCGCGCCAAGGGCCACGGCGCCCGGGTCATCATCACGGAAGTCGATCCCTTGCGTGCCTTGGAAGCCGCGATGGATGGCCACAGCGTGATGCCGATGCTGGAAGCCGCCGCCCGTTCGGACTTTATCGTCACTGCCACCGGCGACAAGAACGTACTGGACCGCGCGCATTTTCAAGTCATCAAGGATGGCTGCGTGATCGCCAATTCCGGTCATTTCAACGTCGAGATCAACCTCCCCGCGCTGGAAGCGCTGACCCTGGAAAAACATAAGCCCCGCGAGCACGTGCAAACCCATGTTCTTGGCAATGGCCGCAAGGTTTGCTTGTTAGCCGAGGGGCGCCTGGTGAATCTGGCCGCCGCCGAAGGCCACCCGGCAGCCGTGATGGACATGAGTTTCGCCAATCAGGCCTTGAGCATGGCTTATTTGTGGCAGCACGGCGCCAGCCTCGAATGCGCGGTTCATCCAGTGCCAGCCGATATTGACCGCCGCGTCGCACAGATGAAGCTCACGGCCATGGGGCTCGGCATAGACACGCTCAGCGCGGAACAACGGCATTATTTAAGCACCTGGCAAGAAGGCACTTAAGGACGTTGTCAGTAACTTCGTTTTTTTCGGGTGGGCATGGGGATACTTAGGCTCAATGCAATCATTCCTCTTCTTCTATCAGCGCCTTTAGCCTACCGGAGCTGACCGCGTCAACCAACAACGCATAATCCCGCTCGTTCTGATTCGCATAGGCAACGGCAAATTCGCCGATGGCTTGATCGAAGCGGTCCGATTTTCCCAAGTAGCCGCTGATGGTCGCCGCATCACCTGAGCGCGCATGAGCGCGCGCCAGGGTCCATGCGCAAAGTTCCGCATAAAGGTGGGATTGCTCGAGTGTTGCTCCCTCGATCGGGGGCGACATTTTCATATCGCGTAATTGGCGCACAAAGAAATCGCGGCCACTACTCGCCACTCTGGCCCACCCCAAAAAGATGTCGCTGGAAGATTGCATCAGGCGCTGCCCCATCACGACGCGTTGAGCATGATTGTCGTAGCGGCTTTTGCCGGCATAAGGCTCCAACACCGAAGGGCAAGCCTCCTTGAACTGCAACAACAAGGCATGGTTTTCCGCCGAGAAAAACAAGCCGATCGAACAGCGCGTGCCGACACTGCCGATGCCGACTACCTTCATCGCAAAGTCTTCCAGGCGATAGCGGTCGAACAGCACCCGGCGCTCATGCGACAGCGATTCTCTGTAAGCTTCCAAGCCTTCGCGCACCCTTTGTTCGGCCGCTTCATCCTGGAGGTGAAACAGTACGGGCGGCTGATCGATGAGCCGGTGGCGGCCGGCGACCGTGGTAGCTATTTTAGGTACCAACTGGTCACCGATGCGCTGCCGCGCTTTCTCTACGATCTGTTCCCGACGTTTCCGAATCTTTTCATCCGGCGCCATCTCCAGCAGGGTATCGGCGTCCAAACGGTCATACCAAACTTCCAATGGATTCATCTTGGAATATTCCCGTAAATGCTCCCGATAAGCCCGCGCACATTCCGCTGCAGTCGCTTGGGCCTCTGCATCGCTGAAACGTTGATCGCGAGCGGCCACCGCGAAACTGGTAGCCAGACGTTTGACATCCCATTCCCAAGGGGCCGGCAAGGTTTCATCGAAATCGTTGATGTCGAAAATCAAATTGCGCTCCGGCGTCGCGAACAAGCCGAAATTGAGCAAATGGCAATCGCCACAGGCCTGCACCCGCAAACCGGTACTCGGCGTCTGCGCCAGATCATAGGCCATCAAACCGGCCGATCCGCGCAAAAAGGTAAATGGGCTCCGTACCATGCGGCCGTAACGAATCGGCACCAACTCGGGCAACCTGCCCCGATTGGACTCTTCCAGGATATCGATCGGATCGCGCCGGCCGGCTGGCAGCGTCCAGGCGGCGTGGCTGGTGCGAGGCACCTTGTCCCGCAATTGCTTGCCCGCGGCAAGCCGTTCTTCACGGGATTTGAATTCTTGTTTGCCGGCGTCCTGTGATTTGGGTTCGGCTGATGCTTGCTTGTTTTTCTTCTTGGTATTAGCCATGACTGACTCCTGATGAAACGAATTAAAGGCAAAACCGACGCTATCCCCAAAATTGATAAAAAGATTTACAACAAATCGCCAATATCGCCTTTGAAATAGCGCTTGATGATGCTTGCCAGTTCGCTGCGTGCACTTCGGTCGTCGAGGGCAAAGGTTAGATACAGCGACTCGGCAATCTCTTCGAAGGCATATAAAATCACGGGATCAAAATGCTTGCCGGCCCCGCTCTGTAAAATTGTCAGGGCCTCTTCCAGGCTCAAAGGCGCTTTGTAAGGGCGCTCGGAAGTCAATGCATCGAACACGTCGACAATCGCGAATATCCGCGCGGTTAGAGGGATTTCCTCGCCTTTCAGCGCCTGATAATAGCCGCTGCCGTCGAATTTTTCGTGATGATTGCCAACCACTTCGGCAGCGTCTCGCAACCATTGGCAATTGTTGACGATATCCAATCCATGTTTGACGTGCATTTTCATGATCTCGAATTCGTCCGGCTCCAGCCGTCCGGGCTTGAGCAGGATACGATCGCGGATGCCAATCTTGCCCACGTCATGCAAAAAGGCGCCTTTGATCAGGGTGCGGATACTGCCTGCATCCAATTCGATTGCCTCGGCCAGTTTCACCGCATAAACGGTAACTCGAAAGTTATGGGCATCGGTATCGCTGTCGCGCTTGGCAATCGCGCTGCCGAACCCTTGCAAGGTTTCCAGATTCGCATCGAGCAAATTGATCGACAATTGCCCCAAGCGCCCCACTAACCGCCGTAACACAGGGTAATGTAGCCCAGTTACCAGAAGGACGATCAAAATAGAAGCGCCAACCGAGCGGACAATATCAAGCCAAAATCGCCTCATCACTTCGGGGGAAATGATGTATAGCCCACGTAGCGTTGCCAGCGTCTGTCCGGCATGTTCAATGACCAATGAAATTGCAAAACTATATCGACCATCGATCTTTGCCAACGGCACGACGACAGTACTATCATTGGTAGGCGTAACTTGCTGCCTGGCTTCTTCAATCAACGTTTGAATATTGGGAATATCGGCGCTGGCCAAACTGGCGATTTCAAGACCATCGGTATTGTGAATCGATGCCCAGGCAAAATGTCCTAACCTGCTTTGCGGAGCGACTCTACTCAGATCCTCCAATGCATCTTGCACCATGGTTTGCCAAGGCCGCTGACTGATTGCGACACTATCGCGCACGCGCAGCTTTAATAGCTCTATGACCACGCGCGTCTGCTCGGCAATCACATCTTTCACAATAAGACCCTCCCTGATGAAAACGCTGCCACCAACCAAAATAGACAGTACCATCGCCAAAGCCAATAATCGGAAAATCAATATGTTGCGCAAAGAATGCATGCGAGACTGCATTACCGGTTTCTCCTTGCCGTTTAAGCCGACCGTCTATGTTAAGCCAACTCACTGCCGCTTGCGGCCTGCACTGTAGACCCCGACCAGGCTCGCCACCATCACCGCCAAGTAAAACTGACCGATCAAGGCCTCCAAATAGGCCAACATTTTCGGCAATCCGCCGATCGGGGAAATGTCACCATAACCCAAACTCGCAATCGTGACGAAGCTGAAATAAACCAAATCGGGAAAAACTTTATCGGGTTGTTCGGAGATATTGCCGGTAAAACTCGCCCAACCGCAAATCTGTAATATTCGAAAAAGCAATGCCCACATTAATCCGAGCAACAAATAAACGCAAAAAGCCCCCACCAACGAATTGAGATCCACCCGGTGCCAAATAAAAACGTTACGAGCGGCGATGAAGCAGCTTAGCGCACAGAATACTGTTATCAGCAGAGATTCTATAATCTGCAAATGGTAAGAAACGCCGAAGACGATATTGACACCCACCAAGCTGCTAATTGCGACTACCAGCAAAATCCCGAATTGAAAAACGCGTTTGGACGCGGCCAAACTCCAAACCGAAATCAGCATGAAGAAGCAAAACAGCAGAGTAACCGAGTATCTACCTCCGCCCGGCAAGTTCGAACTAAACGGCATGGCCAGCAAAACGGCCAACAAACCGGCAAACAAATACCCAAAATTGCCACTTTTCATCGATATATAAGGCTTGATTCCATCAATGTTTTTCTCAATCCAGCAAAGTTCAAGCCAATGTGAATATCCATCGGCGCGCAGTATGTTGGCCGGATATTTGCTGACGAAACAACCAGGCGGCGAGACAAAATACTGGGCATGCCCTATCTAAAAACATCAAATCCGCTATGCAGCCGGTTAAAATGCGGGATTGCCAACCCCGATTTCAACGCTAATTGTTGATCTTTTCGAGGATTCAAATTCGTGGAATGCACGATATATCGGGGACCCGCATGCGCTTTGCCTTCCGTAACCGCTGGCCGCCTGCCCCCAAAATGATGGCTGGGTAGCGCCTTTCAACCGAGAACTTGCCCAGCTCATGCATGGCATGATAACTGCTTAGACTCGAAAGCGCCGAACAGGCATGGCAGCAAATTTCGAAACTGGCCAGCAACGCCACTATCTATCTGTATATAACTGTGAACATTCGCCGGTTTTCCGAAATCGGTCTAATCTTTTTAGCAATATTTGGCACACATGGAACCAAGCATGAAAGCACTGATTCTCGACGACACTGTTCGGTACGGCGACATTTTGTCAGTTAGATCCACTGTTGGTGCTCTTGCATTGACCCTGTTCTTATTCTGCAGCGCCTGCAACAAGACCGAGCCAGCACCGCCCCCTCCACCTCCGAGCGTCGAAGTCGCCGAGGTCGTGCAAAGAGACGTACCGATTCATCAGGAATGGGTCGGCACCTTGGACGGCATGGTCAATGCCCAAATCCTGGCCCAAGTCACCGGCTATTTGATCAAGCAGCATTATCAGGAAGGCCAGTTGGTCAAAAAAGGCCAGTTGCTGTACGAAATCGATCCTAAAGTGTTCCAGGCCACCTTGGATGGCGCCAAAAGTAATTTGGCCCGCCAGCAAGCGATATTGAAAACCGCGCGATTGGAGTTGGATCGCGTCGAGCGTTTATTACCCGAGCGCGCCGTCAGCGTGCGTGACCGCGACAATGCGGTGGGACAAGAGGCTTCGGCTCAGGCCGAAGTATTGGCGGCGCAAGCCGCGGTCGACAGCGCCCAATTGCAATTGGGCTTTACCAAAATCACCTCGCCCATCGACGGCGTGGCCGGCATTTCCAAGGCCCAAATCGGCAATCTGGTTGGTCCCGGCAGCGCGAGCAGCGAATTGACCACGGTTTCGAAGCTCGATCCGATCAAGGCTTACATTCCGCTCAGTGAGCAGGAATATCTGCAGTTCGCCCGCGAAAAACAAAACGTTTCCCAATCTGCCGACGATATGAATCTAGCGTTGATTCTGGCCGATGGCTCCAACTATCCGCATTCGGGCAAATTCTTCTTCGCCGACCGTCAGGTCGATGTCAAAACCGGCACGATACAAGTGGCGATCCTGTTCCCAAACCCCGGCAATCTGCTGCGTCCGGGCCAATATGCCAAGGTGCGGGCAGTGGTCAAACAAAAGCCCAACGCGTTATTGGTGCCGCAACGCGCGGTCGGCGAAATGCAGGGTCGACGCCTGGTGGCAGTCGTGAAGCCTGACAACAGCGTGGAATTGCGCCCGGTCAAGGTCGCCGAAACCATCGGCAGCGAATGGATCATAGCCGAAGGACTCAAAGCCGGCGAACGCGTGATTGCAGAAGGTATTCAAAAAGTCCGCCCCGGCACGACCGTTACGCCGCAACCCTACGCGGAAACCTCCGCAGCCGGCGCGAGGTAAACGCACATGGCCAAATTTTTTATCAATCGCCCGATAGTGGCGATCGTGATCGCCATTTTGATGGTGATGATCGGTTTGGTTTCAATGATGGAACTGCCGATTGCCCAATTTCCGAATATCGCCCCTCCCGAAATTCAGGTACAAACCACCTATACCGGCGCCGATGCCGTCACCGTGGAGCAAGCGGTCGCCACGCCGATAGAACAGCAGATGTCCGGCGTGGACAACATGAACTACATGTATTCCATCAACGCCAACAACGGCGTGATGACATTGCGTGTCAATTTCGACGTCTCCACCGATCCGAACACCGACCAAGTTTTGGCGCAGATGCGCAAATCCCAGGCCGAATCGCAGTTGCCGCAAGACGTGCGCAACTATGGCGTGAACGTACAAAAATCTACGGCCTCGCCGCTGATCATGTTTGCGCTGTATTCGCCCAACGGCAGTTACGACAATATCTTTTTGGCCAACTACGCTTACATCAACATCAACGACCAGATGACCCGGGTCAAAGGCATCGCCAGCGTATCGGTGTTCGGCGCCGGACAATACGCGATGCGGATATGGGTCAAGCCGGATCAATTAGCCAAACTGAACATCACGATTCCCGAAATCGTCAATGCGGTGCAGGCGCAAAACACGGTCAATCCGGCCGGTAAGGTCGGCGGCGAACCGGTGCCGCCGGGCCAGGAATATACCTATGCGGTGCGCGCACAAGGCCGTCTGCAAACCGAGGAAGAGTTCGGCAACATCGTGTTGCGGGCCGAAGCCAACGGCTCCATCGTCCGCATCAAAGACGTCGGCCGCATCGAATTGGGCGCACAAACCTATGACATGATAGGCCGCCTGAACGGTAAGCCCGCCGCGCTGGTGGCGCTGTACCAACTGCCCGGCACCAACGCGATCGAAGCGGCCGAAGGCGCCAAAAAAATGATGGAGGAACTGAAGACTCGCTTTCCCGAAGATTTGGACTATGTGGTCGCTCTGGATACCACGTTGGCCGTTACCGAAGGCATCAACGAAATCGTACATACCTTGTTCGAAGCGATGGTGCTGGTCATTTTGGTGGTTTTCCTGTTCCTGCAAGGCTGGCGCCCTACCCTGATTCCGTTGCTGGCCGTGCCGGTATCCCTGATCGGCACCTTCATGCTGTTCCCGCTGCTGGGGTTCTCGATCAACACGCTATCGCTATTCGGCCTGGTGCTGGCGATCGGCCTGGTGGTCGACGACCCCATCGTGGTGGTGGAGGCGGTGGAACATCACATCGAAAAAGGCTTGAGCCCTAAGGAAGCCACCTTGAAAACCATGCAGGAAGTGACCGGCCCCATCATCGGCACCTCGCTGGCTTTGATCGCGGTGTTTTTGCCGACCGTGTTCATCCCCGGTATCACCGGCAGCCTGTATCAGCAATTCGCCGTGACGGTCGGCGTGTCGGTGATGATTTCCACCTTCAACTCGTTGTCGTTGAGTCCCGCTTTGGCCGCGTTGATCTTGAAGCCCAAAGTGCGCGGCACGGGCCCTATCCAGAAATTTTACGACGGCTTCAACCGCCATTTCGGCATTGCCAACGAGGGTTACGTGAATTTTTGCGCGGTGCTGATGCGCAAGGCCGTGATTGCGATGATCTTTCTGGGTATTTTGACGGTATTTGCCGGCGGTCTCGGCAAAACCGTGCCAATGGGCTTTTTGCCCGACGAAGATCAAGGTTACCTTTTTGCAGGCATTCAATTGCCCAACGTCAGTTCCCTGCAACGCACCGACGAAGCCACCCGCAAAGTCGAGGACATCCTGAAAAACACCCCGGGCATTGCCTACTATTCATCGGTTATAGGCTACAACATGTTGAGCCAGGCCAATACCACTTACAACACCTTTTTCTTTATTTCATTGAAAAACTGGGCCGAACGCAGCAAACCCGAAGAACAATACGGCGCGATCAAGACCCATTTGAACAAGGAACTCGCCAAACTGCCGGAAGCGATCGGCGTGGCCTTCCCGCCGCCCGCGATTCCGGGCGTGGGCACCTCCGGCGGCGTAACCATGGTATTGGAGGATAGAGCCGGCAAAGACGTTGCCTACTTGGCCGAAAACACCGCCAAATTCATCGAGGCCGTCAAAAAGCGGCCCGAAGTCGCCAACGCCTTTACCACGGCTTTACCGTCGGTACCGCAAATCTTTGTCGATGTGGACAGAGACAAGGTGTTGAAACAAGGCGTGCAGCTGTCCGACGTGTATAAAACCTTGCAGGCCTACATGGGTTCCGGCTTCATCAACTACTTCAATCGCTTCGGCCGGCAATGGCAAACCTATGTGCAGGCCGAAGGGGAATTTCGCAAGGACACCAATGCGCTGGGACAGTTTTACGTGCGCAACAACGCCGGCGAAACCGTCCCTCTGGCGGCGCTGACCAGCATACGCAAGACCGAGGGCCCCGAATTCACGATGCGTTATAACCTGTTCCGCAGTGCGCAGATCAATGTCACGCCCAAACCGGGTTTTAGCTCGGCGCAAGCGATGCAAGCCTTGGAGGAAGTGTTTGCCGAAACCATGCCTTCCGATATGGGTTACGACTACATCGGCATGAGCTACCAGGAAAAACTGGCGCAACAAGGCGTCTCGCCGGCGGCGGTGTTCGTGTTCGCGATCTTCTGCGTATTCCTGATTCTGGCGGCGCTGTACGAAAGCTGGAGCCTGCCGTTCAGCGTGCTGCTGGGCACGCCGATTGCCGTATTCGGCGCCTTTGCCGGCTTGTTGATAGGCCACTACGAAAACAATCTGTACGCCCAAATCGGCTTGGTCATGCTGATCGGCCTGGCGGCCAAAAACGCCATTTTGATCGTCGAATTCGCCAAGATGGGCGTCGAGGAAGGCAAAAGCGCTTACGACGCCGCCATAGAAGCCGCCCGTCTGCGTTTGCGTCCCATCATGATGACCGCGTTATCGTTCATCCTGGGCTGCGTGCCGCTGGCAATCGCCAGCGGCGCCGGCGCGCTGTCCCGGCGCGTGATGGGCTACGCGGTGATAGGCGGCATGACCGCCGCGACCACCATCGCGATATTCTTGATTCCGGTGTTGTTCTATGTCGTGGAAAAATTGGCCAAATCCAAAACGGCGCCGTCCAAGGGAGAAGGCCATGAATAAATTGACGATTTTAAGTTTGGCTATCACCATGACGGGCTGTTTCGTGGTCGGTCCCGATTACGAAAAACCGCAAATCGAAGCCCCCAGGCAATGGCGTTTCGCCGCCGAAGATGCGCGCGACACCGCCAATCTGCCCTGGTGGCAACAATTGCAAGACCCCGTCCTGAACACTCTGGTCGAACAGGCCTTGCAGAATAACCTCGATCTGAAAATCGCCATTGCCAATGTCGAGCAATTCATGGGGGTTTACGGTGCCACCCGCGCCAATCTGTTTCCGCAGATTTTCGGCCAGGGCGGTTATCAACGCCAACAAACCAGCGGCGAAGCGAATCCGTTTTTCGGCGGAAAAGCGCCCGACACCGATTTTGCCCAACTGGGGGCGACGATGTTTTGGGAACTGGATGTCTGGGGTCAATTGCGCCGGGCCAAGGAAGCCGCAGCCGCCGATGTGCTGGCGCAGGAATCGGCCCGCGACGCCGTGGTGTTGACGCTGGTCAGCGCGGTCGCGCAAACCTACATAGAATTGCGCGCGCTGGATAGAAGCCTGGAAATCACCCGACAAACCGTCGACAGCCTGGTCGAGGAAAACCGCATCGCCAAGGCCCGCTTCGACGCCGGCTATGCGTCGGAAATCGAAGTCAGCCAGTCCGATTCCGAACTGGAGCGGCGCCGCGCCCTGATTCCCTTTTATGAACAACAAATCGCCCAAGCCGAACATGCCTTGAGCTTGTTGCTGGGCAAACCGCCCGGCGCGATCGCCCGCGGCATGACCTTGGACGAGTTGGCGCCGCCCGCGGTACCGGCCGGCCTGCCGTCCGAACAGTTGCAAAGAAGGCCCGACGTGCAACAAGCGGAACAAAACCTGATCGCCGCTACCGCCCGCATCGGCGTGGCACGCGGCGAATATTTCCCCAAAGTCACGCTGACCGGCGATTTGGGACAAGCCAGTGTGGAATTGGCGGCTTTGTTTACGCCAGGAGCGAACTTTTGGACCATAGGCGGAAGGCTGCTGGGGCCGATTCTGACCGCCGGCCGCGTTGCCGGCCAAGTTCAGGCCGCGGAAGGCGCGCAACAAGCGGCGCTGGCCTATTACGAGAAAACCATTCTGACCGCCTTTCGTGAATTCGAGGACGGTTTGATCGCCAGCAGCAAATCCAACGAACGGCAAACTTCGCAAGCAAACCGGGTCGAAGCGTTGAAAAATTATCTGCGTTTGTCCAGGACGCGTTACGACGAAGGCTATACCTCTTACCTGGAGGTGCTGGATGCACTGCGCCAATATTACGAAGGCCAAATCGAACTGGTGCAAGCGCGTAGCGATACCTTTACGTCGTTGATCCAGGTTTATCGGGCCATGGGCGGCGGCTGGATCGTTGCGGCGGAGCAAGGTGTACAGATGCCCAAACCCAAAGAGGCGTCGTTTTTTCCATAATTTCTTGCTAAAGCGGCGGGACGACTGGCAATAGCTAAAGCGATTGCACTGCCGGAATTGCGATTCCGGAGTGAAAAAGCTTCAGCTTTTTCCGTTAACCGCTATCCCGGCCAACCTAAAGAAAGCAGGTTAAAAACACGCGCTGTTAGTCTCGAACAATGAAAGACGCTTTGCGACCGCTAGCCAAACCCGATTCAAAACCATGTTGGAGCACGATATGCAAAACCAACCTCAGCCAGTGACGCCTGAAGCCTTTTCCCGCAATGCCGTCGAGGCGGCGCTGAAAATCGGTCTGCTGTTCGTGTTACTGAGCTGGTGTTTTCACATCGCCAAGCCCTTCATCAACCCGTTGGCCTGGGGCGTTATCATCGCCGTCGCGCTGTACCCTTTACATCTGCGGATGACGGAGCTACTGGGCGAGCGTGAGAAGCTTTCGGCCACGCTGATTACCGGACTGTTGTTGCTGGTCATCTTGGGTCCATGCGGTTTCCTGGCCGACATCATTGGCGAGAACGTCCGGGAGTTGGCAGGCAAACTTCAACAAAATCAGCTGACGATTCCGGAACCGCCGGAAAAAGTCGCAACCTGGCCGCTGATCGGTAAGCCGATCTTCAATTTCTGGCATCTGGCAGCCACCAATTTCGGCGAAGCCGTCAAGACCTTTGCCCCTCAGCTCAGAGAAGCCAGCAAATGGTTGCTGGCGTCCGGTGCCGCCGCCATCATGGCCTTGCTGCAACTGCTGGTCTCGGTGATCATTTGCGGCTTGTTGCTGGTCAATGGTGCCAGCGGCCATCAACTGGCTCTGGCCATCGGTCATCGTATTGCCGGCCACAAAGGCGAAGAACTGACCGAGTTGAGTATCGCGACGATTCGCGGTGTTGCTCGCGGGGTGTTGGGTGTAGCATTGATTCAAGCCTTGCTGGCCGGTATCGGATTTTTCATGGCTGGCGTTCCCGCGGCGGGCCTGCTAACGGTAGTCTGTTTATTTCTCGCCGTGGTGCAATTACCGACCGCCATCCTGCTGCTGCCGAGCATCATTTACGTGTTTTCGAGTCATGAAACCTTACCGGCCACCGTGTTCATGGTTTGGATGCTGGGCGTAGGGGCGATAGACAACGTCTTGAAACCGATACTGATGGGCCGCGGTTTGGACTTGCCGATGGCGGTGGTCTTCGTCGGCGCGATAGGCGGCATGATATTTTCCGGGATCATCGGGCTTTTCGTCGGTGCAGTGGTATTGGCGTTAGGTTATAAGCTATTTCTCTCCTGGCTAAAACAAACCAGCATTGCTTAGCAATGATCATGAAATAACCTCTGCAAGTCTTCGGCGCAGGTGCGGATTAATCCACACAGTGCGAATGAATTCGCACCTACCGTTGCCGAACTTGTTTTTTTATTGCTTAACTTCGAACATAAGCTTAAGGACAACAGCATGAGCGCAGAAATCATCAGTAACATGGGCGGCATCGTCACCAACAAAATCACAGGTTTATTGACTTACGCCGAGCTGGCTGGGGTGCAACAAGAATTGCTCGGTATCATCGGCCGCGAAGGCGGCATCCGCTTGTTGATCGTTTGCGAAGACTTCCAAGGTTGGGACAAACAAGGCGATTGGGACGATGTGTCGTTTCAATACAAAAGCGATCCCTACATCAACAAAATGGCGCTGGTCGGCGACAAGAAATGGAAAGACCTGGCGTTGCTGTTTACCGGCCAAGGCTTTCGAGAATTTCCGATCGAATATTTCGAGCCGCACGAGCTCGACAAAGCACGCGCTTGGCTGTTGGAAGGCTAAACCCTGAGCGCGACTCAGAAGGAGACGCAGAACATGATTTTCCTGGTCACGTTCATCTTAACGGTATTTATATACAGTTTGATTTCTCGACGGTTAGAAACGACGATTCTGACCGCACCGATACTCTTCACCTTGGCAGGAATAGCGCTATATCGATTACCACCGGCCTTCAGCGATCCGGAACTGAAGCGGCAAGGCTTTTTATTGGTGGCCGAAATCGGCCTGGTAATGACGCTATTCACCGACGCCGCGCGCATCAACCTGAAAAGCCTGACCTCCAACCGCAACTTACCGATCCGCCTGCTGACGACCGGCATGTTGCTGACCATTTTTTTGGGTACGCTGGGCGGCATGTGGCTTTTTCCGTCGTTGAGCTGGCAGGAAGCCGGCATCCTGGCCGCAATCTTGGCACCGACCGACGCGGGCTTGGGCATGGTGATCGTCAACAGCCCTTATGTGCCCAACCGGATTCGACAAGCGCTGAATGTGGAAGCCGGATTGAATGACGGTCTTTCCGTGCCTTTTTTGATGTGTTTCATCGCGATGTCTTTGCAAACCAGCGAAAGCGCGGGCGCGGTACTGTCCCGCTTTATCGGCGAGCAGATCGGTTACGGCTGCTTGATCGGCATCGGTATCGGTGCTATCGGCGGCTGGTTGCTGACACTGGCTACACGCAAACAGTGGATGAACGAATCCATGCAACAAATGGGCTTGGTAGCAATACCCTTGCTTTGTGCGCTCGCATCCGAGGCAAGCGGCGCCAGTATGTTTATCGCCGGATATGTGTCCGGTTTTGCGGTTCAGCTGGGCTTTGCGGAAGCCGGCCGCAACAGCGTCGAATTTACCGACACCTGGGGACAGTTATTCGATTTTTTCGTGTTTTTCCTGTTTGGTTTATTAGTCGCGCGATCATGGGCGCAATTCGAATGGCAGCATTTTTATTATGCCGTGTTCAGTTTGACCCTGGCTCGCATGCTGCCGGTGGCATTGGCCCTGCTGGGCAGTGGTTTGAGCCGCGCCACCTGGTTGTTCATGGGCTGGTTTGGGCCGCGTGGTTTGGCTTCTATCGTGTTGGGCTTGGTGTATCTGGAAGGTCAAGCGCACTTGCCGGGCGAAACCACCATCAAACTCGCCTTGATGATGACCGTCATCATCAGCATTTTTAGCCACGGCTTAAGCGCGCTACCGGGAATTAATCACTATGCCAAAATCATCCGCCGGCTGCCAGCCGATGCGGCGGAATATCACGATTGAACATTACCAGAACTTATTAGAACACCAACATTGGAGATCACGACCATGCAATATCCATTTCTCAGCTATTTACTCGCCACCAGCCTGCTTCTGCTGAACGCGTGTTCGAGCGTTTCGGTCAAGACTGACTTCGACCATGCCACGTCTTTTTCTCAGTACCACACTTACACGCTTGCGCCGAGTACTGAACCGATTGCCATGTCGCCTTCCACCGAATCGGCATTGCGCGAAACCTTACGCAGCAGCTTAGCGCGGCATGGCGTTACCGAGACCGATGAAAATGCCGACCTGCATATCGTGCGCCACATATCCACCAAGGATAAAGTGGTGGTTCATCAATCGAGCGCCGGCGTACCGTATCGTTACGGACGCTACGGCATGTGGGCGGGTTCACCGTATTATTATACCGACGTCTCGCAATATACCGAGGGCACCTTGATACTGGATTTCGTCGATGCCAAAACCCAAAAACTGGTATTTCGAGGAATAGGTACCGGCACGGTTAGCGACCCTGAAACGAATGCCGCCCGCATCAAGGAAGCCGTCGAAAAAATCGTGCAAGAGTACCCGGCTGGCAAGCCCGTTAGCCAATGATTATTTAAAAAGGCCTCAAGGTAAACGGCGTTTCATCGGTTACCATCTCGCCGGGTTTGCGATTGGCGATTTGCACGAACTGCTTGGCCCATCTATCCATGATACCTTTGGCCGGCCCATACCAGGTCAGCCGGGTCAAATCCACCGGCCCTGCATCCTGCATATCCCTGTCGGCGAATGTAGCGACGACTTCGCCAGTCTGCATATCGCGTAAACGGCCTTCAAAAGCGGCCCTGCGCTGGTTAACCACTCCCGCAGCGGTACCGCCGCCCGGTATCAGCCAGCCGGCCGCATGCAGAGCGGGCTGGGAAGGATCGATCTCGATCAAGGCCAACTCTAAGCGTAATGCAGGGAAGCGGTGTTGATTGGCAAACTCGAGCAGTTGAAAGCGATGATTGGGATCTTGTTTGAACGCCTTGATCACCTGGCTACGAAAATACTGAGCCAGATCTTCGATGTCTTTTTTGACATCTTGCAACAAATTCGCCGAGCTAAGCTGGTGCAACCAGTCCATTTCCAGCATGTACTGGGTATTGACCGGCGCAACCACCAACTCCTTGTAAGCCGAGGCATCGAAACCGGGCTTTACCCAGACTTTTTGGAACGGCAAGTCCGCGCGCTTGCGTTGCCTGTCCGGATTTTCGATAAATCCGGCATCTGGCGCCGGTTGCACAACCTCGGCCTTCAGCTGGTTGGTTTCCGTCCTGACGGTGGCACAGCCTGAAAACAGCAGCAGAATCGCGCTGAGCACCGCGCCTAGGTCGGTCACATGTTTTTGTTGTCTATTCATATGAAAAATCTATCTCCGGGTTCAAACATGAAAGGTTGCGAAAACTTGCGATATCCAGGGGGGAACGCCGAATAAATCGTCATCCCCGCGAAAGCCAGGATCCAATGCTTTGATTTTTTTAGGTTCCTGTTTTCACGGGAACGGTAGAAAAGCATAAATCAGCGTTTCCTTAGGTGAATTACCAACCAAAGCCCTTGGACGCCATGCAGGCATTAAACGCCTGGTTATAGGCATCGTTTGAGGCGCCTTGCTGCTGATCTTGCCGACGTTGCTGACGCTGTTTGGAAGCGCCAGCGGCCACGCCCATCTTGGCGGCTTCCTGCATCTGGTTGCGGGTATATTCTTCGGCTAATTCATCGGACACATTACCATACTGGTTGGTTTTGCTTTTTGCCTTGGCAGCGCCCGCCATGGCGCCGGCAGCGGCCCCCCTCGCCCGTCCTCCGGCATAGGGTTGTTGGCTGCTGCTGGACGATGCGCTGGCTTGCTGCTGCGCAATACTCTGACACTCGGCTTGCGCCTGTTCATAGGGAACTTGAGCCTGTGCCAAACCTGAAATTAGAATTCCGGAAATAGCGACGCCGAGACCTATCGATTTTGGATATAACATGATTTATCTCCTCAACGGGTTTAATCTAAAAAGAGCAATTGCTGTGTGTTGCAGGCCGTTCACACTTCGCCTGACTCAGCACCAACGGCCTGCAACATACCCACCCAAAGGGTGTTTGAAAAATCCGGCTTGCCCTACGACAAACTCAGAACAAACGGGATTTTTCAAGACTCGACTGCTGTTTTCAGTTTTTAGTGTTATCCATGGTCTGTCATAGCTTGCACAAGAAATCGCTATGCCGTGTCCTGGATGTCTTTCAAAAACAAGCATGCTTACCGCATACTCACTGCTTTGTCGGCCGTCGTAAATCCGATGGCAAAATGGTTTCTAGGTTTCGAATCGATGTTTTACCGGTTCGAGCATCCATGCCGACGCGCTATTGGAAAAAGCAACCACCATCCAGCCAAGCTAGCTTCCCGAAATACGGCTAAGCCGTTGACGATAAGCCTGCTCCGGCCGAGGACGCTTCGTTCTCGGCGGATTTCGCCAGCAAAAATTGGTATCGCTCGATTGCCTCTTGCGCATTGAATAGCATTCGCTCTCGACCTAGCCGTTCCGCCAATCCTGCACGGCGCACGACTTCAAGCACTCCTGGGTTCAGGCCGGTCAACCACAGGTTGGGGCCGGTTTCAGTCGCGCATTTTTCCCTCTCGATCAAAATCTTGAGCGCCGAATACTCCAAGTCCTGCACCCGACTCATATCCAACACCAATACTTTCGGCTGGTATTGCGAAATGAATGCCCTTATTTTTTCCGCGACCAGCTGCGCATTGACGAAAAAAATGCGGCCTTCCGGCCGAACGATCAACAGCCCGTCCCAGGTTTCATCGTTGGGATGTTTGTCCGACAGCGGCCGTAAATTGTTGGTACCGGGTTTGCGGCCAATCACGTAAACATTGGGATGAGCCGCCTGGCTGGCCAGCGAAATGACGGATACGATGATGGCCACGATAACCCCTTTCAACGTGCCGAATATCAGCACACCCAGGCAGGCGACGATAGTCCAGCGAAACTCCATCATGCGCACTTTGCGGATAGCTCTGAATTCCGCGGGTTCGATCAGCCCAATCGAGTAAACGATCACGACAGCCGCCAGCGTGGCGTGCGGCAAAAACCCCAGCAAAGGAGCGATCAGCAGCATCGTTGCCAGTGCAACGCCAGCGGTAAACCAGGATGCTTTCTGCGAAAGTCCGCCGGCCGCGCGCACCACAGCCGTCTGAGACGTACCGCCACCCGCCGGCATCGCGCCGAAAAAAGCCCCGCCTAAATTAGCCGCGCCCAACGCGATGAGTTCACGGTTTGCGTTGATCGGCGGCTCGGTATTTTTGGCAAAAGCGCGCGCCGCCGCAATCGACTCGGTAAAGCTCATCAGCGCGATGCCGAGCGCGCCGGGGACCAATGCTTCGATCAAGCCCCACTCGGGTAAAGTCAACGGCGGCAGGCCCTCAGGTATCACACCGACAGTTGCCAACCCCTTTCCATCGAGACCAAATATCCACGATGCTGCGATGCCGCCTCCGACCGCAACCAGGGGGGCCGGCGAATGCGGCCACCAGCGTTCCATACCGAACAACACCAGCAACGTAAACAGGGACACGCACAGCGTAATGAGCGAGGTTTCGGGTAAATGAAACAGGATGCTGAAGAAATCGCGAAAAAAGCCCACCTTCTCGATATGTATCCCAACCAGTTTTGGCAGTTGGTCTAGCACGATTACCATGCCAATCCCGGCCTTGAACCCGGTCAGCACCGGCGACGAAATGAAATTGGCGACGAAACCTAAACGAAGCAAAGACGCCAGCATCAGCATGATACCGACCAGCGCACACAGCGTCGCCACTGCGGTTATCAGTCTGGTCGGATCGCCGTCCGGCACCACCATAGCTAATTGAGTGCCAGCCAGAATACCCAGGGTTGTCGTCGAGCTGACGCTGAGAACCCGAGAGGAAGCCAGCAACGCATAAACCAGCATCGGAATGAAAGAGGTATAAAGCCCCACCGCAACGGGCAAACCGGCTACGCTCGCATAGGCCATCGCCTTGGGTAGAATCACCGCCGAGGCGGTAAGGCCCGCAATCAGGTCGTAACGAAAGGTCGTGCCTGTATCCGATGCATCTAAGGCTGTCGCGGAATGCTTCATACTAATTTTCCCTCTTTGCCAGATACATTAGAAAATTTCATGATCGCCTTCCGCACTCGAGCAACAGACGCGGCGGAAAAGTTACCGATGACGTTACTCCAGACAACTAACGCGTATTCAGACGGGTTTGATTTTCCGTGGCTTTTTCCATGATCTCATGGTACAGCTCTATCAATTTGCTGGCTAAGGCTTGATATTCCGGGTGCCGGTGAACGTGAGGCATGATATTTTGCGCATCCTCGAAAACTTCCTTGAAATACTCAATATCCATTTCATCGAGACACTCGCCAGCATCCACTTTTGCCTTGATTGCCAAAGCCCTCGGCAAGCGTTGTTTTTCAAGCCGTTCCAGCAGAACCGTAATAACACCTAAGTCATTGTCCGAAGTATTCATAAAAATATCTGTTGGTTGAAGGTTTTTAGGCCAACCTGCAAATTGCTCGCAAGCTCCTCTGAATATTCCAATAAGACCCGCCCAAATAAACGGTTCCTAATGCGGGTTCTCTGCGCGGATATGCATCGAAAAGTCGGGCGAATGATCCGCCGCCTCAGCCAGTCTGTTGATATGCGCCTTTTGCTGCAATTCGGCAAACGAAACATTCGTATCGAGCCGCTGGTGTTCGTAAAGATATTCGGGCAAATAGCCGCTCAACAATATTTTCCAGGAAAACGGCACATGATCCGGATTGATGCGGGCCAGAAACCAAATGGCAGTCGTGCAATTATCGAGCAAAGTGTTGTAAAACACAGGCTTTTGATTCAATTCATTGATTTTATTCATGTAAGCCAAAAACAAACGTTTACCGTCTTCTATCGGACCATGTACTCGATACAGATACACTTGCTCGGGCGGATTTTTTCGATAATTGGTACGCAAGCGAATCACGTCGCGCTCGTCCGCCACGAAATAAATCAGTTCATACTGGCGAAAAAATCCTTTGATGGTCGAATAACCTTCGTTCAATTCTTTTCTGGCTTCTATCGAAATCGCCAGATGATTGTTATCGCCAAAATCAAAACTGATAATGGTGTGCGCAATGGCGGGCCCCATCCAGTACACGGCAAACAAATCCACGCCTTGCAATTTGTTAAGCTCGAAGGTTTTGTCGTAATAGGCCGGTTGGTAATCAAACTCGCTGCGATAATCGAAATTACGGATGTTATGCACCGTGACGCCATCCCCCGCAAAGGTTGCATAAGCCAGTTTGGCGGCATCGGTTTGCCATGGCCTGTCGTTGGATGGACTGATACTCAACCACCCGAGCAAAATACCGGCAGAGACAACCGAATAACTCCAACACAAAAGCTTGCGCCAACGCCTGAATCCAAGCCCAACCAGCACCACCAAACCGAACAGGCCAAATAACGCCGCTAAACCGGTTTGACTATCCGAGCTGGCCGAATCGCCAAAAGCAATCGCGCACACGCCCCACAAAGTCGTTGCGATGACTAACAACGCCTTCAAGGCTGTTTTGACGATTTTCATAATAAGCGGCGATTGTTCATGCCCTTTCAAGGTTTTGCTGGCAAATAACTGCCTCAAATTCTGTTCCTTCCAAATCACGCTTTACTCCCCTTTTTTTGAAGCTGTCGTAAAAATCCTCTCAAGCTCCAATGCTTAGCGGAAGAAGCTAATGCTTTTTCACTCCAGTCGCAACGCAGGAGTGCAATTGCCTTAGTTATTGCCGACTAGCACTGGCGCTTTTTATTTTTTACGACCTCAATTTTTTTAAAAAGGCGAATACAGAAGTTGGAACAACGCATGAAATAACAGCCCACCGCATTATAAAGACCGGAGGCTTATTAACACCGCATGTTTTCTTAAGCATGAATTACGCCAATATAAGATTTTCTTGACTTATGCGCAAAGCAGGCGCAACCATCAGGCTTTTCGGCCCTTGCCGGCTTGAATAGTCGAAGCACGATAAACAGATGGCGCAAACTAGAACCACGACATTTCGTGGTTTACACGAAACTCATGTATTAAAAACGCTCAATTGATCAGATAGGCGCCCGCAAAACTGATTTTTAAAGCCATTTTGACCGTACGAACAAAGACTTTGGGGTGATGGCATTTGTTTTGCCTAAATAAAGATAAACTTGCTTTTGGGACCTATGCTTTACGCTTTCGCCGAAACAAAACAAGAAATCCGCCTATACCCGACGTCATGACCCATCATTTTTTTTTATTTGCCAAGCCTCCAATTCCCATCGCATTCCTGCAGCTTGCTTCACTGGCATTGGCCATATTATTGCTGCAAGGCTGCGCCACGCCAGTCGGGATCAATCCGGTCGACATTCAGACCGGTTATCAAATCAATACCGTCAGCGCGCTGTCGGCGGGCGAAGCATCGGAAGCTTCCAAAATGGTACTGAGACGCAACGGCCTGATGGACCGCTTCGAAACCGAACCGGAAGCCGTACTGGCGGAACTGCATGCAGGCCTTAAGCCCAGTGGCGATGAAGACAAACTGTTCGCCTTGGCGGAACTGTCCTTGCTACAGGGGGAACGAAACGATGATCACGCCTATTTCCTGGCAGCGTCGGTCTATGCCTGGTCTTTACTCTTTCCAGGTAATGGTGGTGTGCAACTAAAACCCTCCGATCCGCGCTACAGGTTGGCTTACGACCTTTATAACCAGGGTATCGCGCAAGGCTTGGCCGATCCGGAAGGTGACGATAAGGGTGAAATCGAGGTTTATCTAAGATCAGGCGAATACCCGCTGCCTTTCGGCAAACTGACAACGACGATTGAACAATCGGATCTGACCTGGGGCGGTTACAAACTGGAACATTTCATATCGACGGCCTCCATGCAGGTGAGAGGATTGCGCAATCGTTACCGTACTCCCGGACTTGGAGCCTCTTTAGCCGCCAGCATCACGGAACAAAAAAATAGCAAGAAAGTCGTCGGTTCCGATCGCATCGGCCCGCGTATCAAAGTGCCGATTACCGCGATATTGGATTTGGGCGATGCGCGTCGCCATTTGACTGAAAATGAATTCACCGCACATATCAACGTTTATGCGGCGAACCAAACAAAGGAAATTTCGCTCGATGGTCATCCACAGCCCATCGAGTTCGACCCGACCGCCGCGCTGGCTCACCAACTGCAGGACAACCCGATGTATACATTGGAAATCGCCAATTTTTTTAGCGGCGGCCTGTTCAGCACCATGGTACCGCAAGACCGCGCCAGGGACGGCCTATTCACCTTGCGTCCCTACCGCCCAGGCAAGATTCCGGTCGTCCTGGTACACGGCACCGCATCGAGCCCAGCCCGCTGGGCGGAATTGGTCAACGAACTCGAAGGCGATTCGAACATTCGGGAGAACTACCAGATCTGGGCATTCATGTACGACTCGGCCAACCCTATCCCTTACTCGGCGGGCCGCTTACGCATCGCCCTTCAAAACGCAATCAAGGAGTTCGATCCCGAGGGCAAGGATAGCGCGTTACAACGCATGGTAGTCATTGGTCATAGTCAAGGCGGCTTGTTGACCAAAATGACCGTGGTCGATACGGGAACCCGCCTATGGGATTTGATCAGCGACAAACCGTTCGATCAGATCTCCGTCAATCCGGAAAACCGGCAACTGTTACGGGATTCCTTGTTTTTTACCCCATTACCTTTCGTCAAACGTGTCGTATTCATTTCGACGCCTCAGCACGGCGCGATGGCGGCCGCCCATGAGTGGGTAACGGGACTGGTCGCGCGATTGGTCAAGCTACCGGCAACTATAATCACCGGTATCGCTCAGGCCGCCGCGTCCAGCGGCGATGCCAAATTGAATCGCCTGTTACGCCGTCCGCCTACCGCGGCCGACAACATGAATCCGAATAACCCCGGTTTGAAAACATTGGCATCGATACCGGTTTCGCCGGCCGTGCGCGCGCATTCCATCATTGCAGTGGAAGGTGATGGCCCGATAGAAGAAGGCGACGATGGCGTGGTTGCCTACAAAAGCGCTCATATCGATGAAGCCGTTTCGGAAAAAGTCATCCGCTGGGGCCATTCCTGTCAGGACCAACCCGAAGCAATCGAGGAAATTCGCCGGATTCTGATGGAGCATCTGGGCACGCCGGATTTAGCATCGATGTAAAAATTTTGATTTCTCTTCATGATCACACCACAGGAGTAAGCCATGAAAAAAAAACCACTCGCCACTCTATTTGCCGCTGCTAATATCAGTCTTCTGGCGCTTACCAACTTGGCTTATGCCGAGGGTGAAGCTGCGCCGGCCAGCCCAGCCCCTGTTTCCGCGCCAGCCGCCGCCCCGAATGCCGATACGGCGGAAGAAGGCAATGAACTGAAAATGTTCCGCTTCGCGCTGCGCATGGAAAAACTGGATTTCGTCAAGAAAGCCATGGTGCTAACCGCAGAACAGGAAAAAAAGTTCCTGGAGCAATACGACAAGTATGACATCGAGCTGAAAGCCTTGAACGACAACCGCTTGGCGATCATCAAAGATTATGCGGAAAAATTCGAAAATATCAGCGATAAGGATGCGGATAAGCTAGTGAAGCGTTCGCTGGAGTTCCGCAAAAAACGTACCGCGCTGTTGGAAAAATATTACGGCAAGATCGCCAAAGCGACCTCTAAAGTCATCGCAGCCCGTTTCCTGCAAGTGGAAAGCGTTTTGCAAGGTGCCGGCGACGTCAATATCGGCGCGTCGCTGCCATTGATGGAAAAATAATCTCCCGATTTTTGGCATCCGCCATGCCGGCATTCCCTACCGGCGTGGCGATGTTGTTAGCGAGGGTTTCATAGGCACTGACTTCGGCAAGTTTTGAAAACAAAACCCTGGCCTTATTGATCATTCGCCTATTTGACGCCTCATAAATCACCCCCAAAGCGGTATTGCCAGGCGATGCCGGTGGTATCGAAGTTGCTGCCGGCCAGTACTGAAACGCCTGTACTGTAATAAAGCTTGATCGAATGATAACGATCTATCGGCAACGCCAGCGTCGCGCCGACGCGGGAATTTTCCAGATTATCGTCGTTCTTGCGTCCGTTTACCCGCGTTTGCCCGCCGGTGTAAAACGTGGCGTCAGCGGCCAACCAAATGCCGTAGCCGATGTTATAAATCAAATGCCCTTGCACCGAATAAAGCGGATCTTGTTCGCGCAATCTATCGCCCAAGAATTGTTCATTGTCGGTATAAAACCTTACTCCGCCGGCCAACTCGAATGTCAATGGTCCCAACCGTTTGGAAATCCCCAGTTCCGGTTTGATCGACCAGCGATTGGTGCCCAGGTTCAGTAACTTGTCGGCGTCGTACTGACCACCCGGCGCCGTGATTTCCAATGTGGCGCCGATAATGGTGTCCTGCTGATAATCGGCAAACTCTTTCATCGACAAGGCCGGTGCCCCGAAAAAATTGTATGAAATATGAAACCTGGGATCGATAAGCCCATCCACCTGCCGCTGGCGAAACTCGCCAACGGCTGTCACGCTACCCTCGACCGAACCGTAAGGCAAAATCAGATCGAATTTGGCGGATTTGCCATAGAAATCGAACGAACGCGCATAGGCCAAAACCGCCGTATGCAACTCGACTTGGGTATTTTCTATCGGTAACGCCGGGTCGGTCGCCACGCCGCCTTCGGTATGACCGTATCCTAAAATCAAAAAATTCAAGCCGACCGGCGTATTCGCGTAAGTACGCGGCTCCAAATCCTGCCCGAAAACCAAACTCGGAAGCCAACAGGCAATATTGACAACTTTCTTCAGCAAGTGTTGACGAAACACTTTCGTCATTTGAGATACCCTCGTATTGCGATTGATGCCGGAACCTCGGTTTGGAGACTTCAGAACCTCATTATCGCAATATCGGTAGCCAGAATGTCACGCCAAATATTATTGTGGCGCAGGCACGGGGACATACATCGCGCCATTAGCACCATAGGCCTGAGTGTACCAAGCCGCCCCGCATTGATAATACGTCACGCCGTTCAACGACATTACATTAGGGGTGCAAGGCAAGCTGGCATAGCCCGAACTTGGCGGCTGCGTGTAAACCACCGTGGTTGAAGGCGTAGTCGTGACGGTTTCGGTCGTATTGGATTCCCCCGCCGCATAACCCGCCATCGCGCCAACGGCTGCCGCGCCAATCGCAACGGCGGCGACTTCGCCATCGTCCCAGTTATCGTCATCGTAGTATCCATCATGGTAGTATCCGCCGCCATGATAATGGTCATCGGCATAGTCCTGCCGGTTCTGCTGACGATTTGAATAACCTTCTTGCCGTTCCTGAGTCCTGTCTGTCATCCCTTGTTGGCGTTGCCCTTGTCTTTCGGTGCGTTCTGTTTGCCCGCTAGTTCTTGAGTCAACCCGGGTTTGACTGCGCTCGGTGGCCTGAGCCTGGAATTGCTGCTGGCTAGCGGCGCGATTGCTGGAAGCACTACTAAATGCCTCGGAACGTTGCGCGGATCGTTGCGTTGCACCCGCTTGGCGGGATTGTTCGCCAACCGTCCGTTGTCCACTGAATTGAGCACCTCCGCCGCCGGTACGGGATGAAAAACCGCCGCCCGCTGCGGCACCTCCACGGGAGAAGCCACCACCCCCGCCCCCACGAGAAAAGCTCCCGCCTCCTCCACCGCCACGCCCCCGAGCAGAAACATCATTCATTGTTGTGGTCAGCATCACAAAACCAGCTGCCATCACCAAAACGACCGGACTGAATTTTGCCTTCATTGTTCTTCTCCCGGATTGGCTGGATACTCGGATGCGCCACGCACTATGCTGGGCAATTGCACCAGAAATGCAATCTTCTTGGCACCCGCTGGCGGAGTGAATGTAAAGTCGGCGGCGCTGAGTGTCGGGCCGAAGTTCCAGTCGGACAATTGCGCCCTGAATTGCGGCTGGCCGTCGGCGTTTTTATATGTCAGCACCACCCGCAACGGTACAGGCTTGCTGCCTTCCGCAATCCACACCTGATAATCCACGGTCGCGGTCCGGCCGGCCAGGTGATGCGCGGGTTGCCCATGTATCGTGGTCTTTTCCACATAATCGAGCGATTCGGTCCGGCGCTCCAATTCGCTGGGCAATTGACTGACCAACAGCATCGCCAATGGCAGCTTCATGTTCAGGTCCTTCAAAAAATACTTGACCGCCTCGTCGATGCCGCCGGGCTTGGTGGTCTGCGCATAGACGTTTTCGTTCGGACTGAATACGCTGATGTTTTGCCCATCGTATATAACGATCTGTTTGTCACCGTGACTTTCTTCGTGCTCAACCTTCAAACCATTGGGCCGGCTGACGATGACTTTACGGCTGGCCGAGAATTCCAGTTTTTGCCCCGTGGCCTGCATGGCATCATAACTATCGCTAATGCTAACGGTGAACTTTTGCGCTTTAGCCAATAAATTTGCCATGCGCAGCAAAATATCCCTGGCTGTGCCGGGTTCCGGCCCCACTTCTGGCACGCTTTCCTGAACAGCCAAAGTCGCAGGTTGAACGATAGGCTGCTGCTCCGCACAACCCGATAGCACCGCCACAACCACCAGCCATAGCATGGTCAGAATTCCCCCGTGTAGCGTTCTATTCATTGTTCACCTCCCGAGGTGAGGATATCGAGACTTTTTAAAATTTGCCTGGCGTTTCAGATCGGCGGCATGGCTGGATTACGACACTTTGTCACACCAAAGCCTTGCTCCCGCCATGAATTTCAGGAGCAATCGAACACTCAATTCACGGAATACCCCAAGGCCCCCAAGCAGGACTTCATGGCCCGGTTATAGTTGTCCAGGCCAGGCGGCGGCGCGGATGCGGCTTCGCGCTGCCGGTCGCGTTCCTGAAAGCCGCGCCTCATGCCGCCAGCTGCAGCACCGATAGCAGCACCCTTGCCCGCGTCGCCGGCAATCGCCCCAATCGCGGCGCCAGCCGCCGCACCGCGCGCGCCGCCTCTCAGGGTTTCCTTGGAGGCGCTACCGATACTTGGACCCGAACTCTGAGCCGGTGGATTATTGGGATCATAGCCCGATTGCTGCACCGACCAAGTATGGCAGTTGTATTGATCCTGCTGCTGTTGCTGTGGACTTTGCCCGGCGGCGGGATAGATCATCAGATTCTGCCCCCACACATTCATCGTGCCAAAACCCAAGCACAAGGCACCGATGAGTAAGGTATTGCGTTTTTTGGAATTCGTCATATTCATAGTCATGCCCCGCATTTGAATTTGTTTGCAGCCCCGCCCCATCGTCATTCTTGCTCGGGGGCAATCGCACCGCAGTTCACCAAGCGATAGGCCAAACGATACGACCAATCGTCAAATGCGCGATTGACATCATCCCATTTACTGGTGACACCGAAGACCGATTTAGTACCGACAATAGCGTCAACGGCCGCGGCAATTCGCTCGCCCGTCATCGCATCGATCACCTCGACCTCGCCGCTCGCCCGACCCACGAAGGTAGCTGTTCCGGTAGCGGTTTCCTTGATCTTGGATATGACCAACGAATGAGGCAGGAACGACGACATGGTGTCTAGCGCCACCACAGAACCTTCGGCTTCGGTAATCGCCGTTCTGATTCTCAAGGTACCGGGTTGCGGGGTTTTTACCACTTGGTAGTATTTACCCAATTCGCTGACCAACGAGCCGTGCAAATGGTTAACCAAGTTTTGCCGTTCGCTTGGCGAAACGTCAGCCAGATCGCTATTTTCCTTAACCCAGATGCCAATGGGCTCGATCAATACCTTGTCGTAGGTTTCACATAGCTGAGGATAGTTTGGATCGATATAGATCTTCAGCGCCTCGCCAGCCTTGCCTTCACGCAATGCTGAATAGTCTTGCAGAAAACCCGAGGTTTCCACATCTTGTGCCTGTTTGATCGGAGCACAGGCGGCCAGAGTCAGCCCTAAAGTCAACTCTAAAACGCCAACAATCTTATGTTTCATATCGCCCGCCATAGATTCATCTCCTGCAGATAAAAATGCGCATGCGCCCACAAGGCCACTCAACACTCGGAACCCACGGTTATTAAGTATCGACCTGCCTAGGGTTTGATCCGGGTAATCTTGGAACCCTGCAATCCCAGGCCCGCCATCAGGCCGCGCTGACCGAACACGAAGGCATACACATCGTCGCGCAACGTGGTGGACGTCATTCGCTTGGCGATCCCCTCGTCGACCACCACCACGCTAGGCCCCATCCCGACTTCAAATCCGCTCGTGCTGTCAAGCGCCGCCATCGCCGCGTCGTTCATGAAAAACATCGCATAATCGAAGGATTGCACACCGGCCTGCAGCCCGTAAGAGCCGGCCACGATGTTGTAATAACCCGTGGTTTTGCCTCTTTTCCGCATGGCGCCATTGCCGTATTCGGCGCCACCGATGAAACCGGCCTTGAGGACATTGGGAAACACCAGAATGCCTTTGGCTTTAGAAGCCAGCTTCCTGGCCGCGGGCGTGGTTTCGTAAAGTTTGGTCAGTGCCGCGTTGACCTCGCGGTCTATTTGCGCCGGATTACTGGCCGATAAGCTTCCGGTCGTTTGGCAACCGGCAAGCATGGCTATGACGGCAAATAGCAATCCCAGCATGAGCGCTTTAATCGGCCTCGCAGGGTTTTGTCTGGAAAAAATAAAGTTCATACCGTAAACCCTCATCAGAATTGATCAATTAGCGGAGCTTTCAAAGCATCTGCCCTTGGAACGGCCTGAGCGTTTCTCGGGAGCGGCAAAAAAGCCGCAAGAACAACCGAGTATCTCGGTTAATTCATCGCAATCCGTCGACCGACGTCAATTGACGTCGTAAGCATTCGCCCTCACCCGCTCGGCGAAATCCAGACCATAAGTCTGGCTAATGAAGCGAAATTCGCAGGCTGGCGGTTCGCTGGACAACTCCATCAGCGCCGCCAAGCGACTGAAATGGGACGATGCAATCATTTTGCGCAGCGAAGCTTCGGATTCCCAAATTTCGTCATAGCAAACATAACGCGGAAACCCTACGGTCTTATAAACATCCACCTCAACACAGCCCGACTGCGTACGCGCGCTCTTAGCGAGAGCCTGCAACGCGTCCGTCAAGGCTCGGCTCTTATTGACCGGTACCCGCAACACAATATGCAGCTCAATCATGACGACAAAAATACATAATCCATGCCACATTCAAAACAATCGGGCCCAGATATAAAAAACATCGGTTTAACATGGCCTTACCCTTTTTCAACGCGAAAAATCTGCGGCAAACCCCGCCAAATGGCTACGAAATATCATGGATAACACGAAAATCAGGATCGCCAGAATATTTGCCCTCTCGGGATGCATGTTTCCGTTGCGTACCGACCGAATCAAAGGCTAGCGTCGAAACCCGCACTGGTTTCGACGGTACTCAATCAAGCCGTAGCCCTTATCGCAAAGAATAACTACCGTTGTGGAAACGATGGCCTCGTCGTGACAGGCGGCTCCCTGCACCATGGCTTCGCCCTAGAAAAATCATTTGGTCCACGAAACACACGAAAATCACGAAAAGTTGCAAACAGTTATCATCCTGACGGCCATGAAAAAGCTGAGTCGCCCCAGCCAATGAAAGTTTTCTGTAGCAGCGACACCCTCGTCGCGACGAAGGCGTCGCTCCCACAAGGACTTTCAGAGTAACGTTCATGAAGGCTGGGCATCGCCCCGGCAAATGAAAATAGTCTTCAGGGTAAGGTTGCTTGCCGGACAGGCCGCCGTGAATGCATCCATGTAGGCTCGACGGCGGCATCCTTGCCGCCGACGCCTGTCCAACAAGCAACCGCACCCTCACATTTTGCTACTTTCAGAGTAACGCTCATGAAGGCTTGGCATCGCCCCGGCAAATGAAAGTCAACTTTGTTATGTCGTTAGTCTGTTTTTGGGGTTGCCGCGTGACTTTCAGAGTAAAGAGCCGCATCAAACAGGTAAATCAATAAGTGTTCATAACATAATGATTTATTTCATGTATCTCGTGTTTTTCATGGACTGCTGCTGTTTTTAGGTTCACGGCAATTCATCAAAAAGGCCATTTCCAATTGGCAACCTCCGGCTTGTCTATGCCATGTTCATAGGCATAGTGGCTGCAGGCGATCTGCATGCCGCGCAATTTTTCCTTGACATGGGCGCCTGCCACATGCAGACCGGGCACTCGGTTGATCACATCGATGGCCAGGCTGAAGCGGTCGACCTCGTTGCGAATCGCCAGCTCCAGCGGCGTGTTGATGTTGCCCTTTTCCTTGTAGCCGCGCACGTGGATGTTTTTATGATTGGTGCGGCGATAGGCCAATCGGTGGATCAGCCACGGATAGCCGTGGAAGTTGAAGATCACCGGCTTGTCGGTCGTGAACAGACTGTCGAAATCCCGATCCGATAGGCCGTGCGGATGCTCGCTTTCCGGCGTCAAGCGGTAAAGATCCATCACGTTGACGAAACGGATTTTCAGTTGCGGAAAATGCTCGCGCAACAGGCAAACGGCCGCCAAGGCTTCCTGGGTCGAGATGTCGCCGCAGCTGGCCATCACCACGTCCGGTTCCGCGCCCTGGTCGTTGCTGGCCCAGTCCCAAATGCCTATGCCTTTGGTGCTATGTTCGATGGCGGCGTCCATGTCCAAAAATTGCAGATGTTTCTGCTTGTCCGCAACGATCACGTTGAAATAGTTGGTGCTCTGCAAGCAATGGTCGGCCACCGACAGCAGCGTATTGACATCGGGCGGCAGATAGATGCGGGTCACTTCGGGGCTTTTATTGACCACCACATCCAGAAAGCCGGGGTCCTGATGGGTAAAGCCGTTGTGGTCCTGCCGCCAAACCGTCGAGGTAATCAGCAAATTCAGCGACGATACCGGCGCCCGCCAGGACAGTTCGTTGCAAATATCCAGCCACTTGGCGTGCTGGTTGAACATCGAATCGATCACGTGCACGAAGGCTTCGTAACTGGAGAAAAAGCCGTGGCGCCCGGTCAAGAGGTAGGTTTCCAGCCAGCCTTCCAGGGTATGTTCGGACAGCATTTCCATGACCCGGCCATCCGGCGCCAGTTCGCCGCCATCGGCATCTTCCGGCAGGTAATCGGCCAGCCACATTTTTTTGCTGGTTTGATAAATCGCGTCCAGCTTGTTGGAAGTGTTTTCGTCCGGCCCGAACACGCGAAAATTGCTCGGATTCAATTTGACCACGTCGCGTAGGAACACGCCCAAGGGCTTGGTGTTTTCCACTTCTGCGACAGCCGGACGCTCCACCCGGACCCCGTATTCGCGAAAATCCGGCAGGCGCAGCGCCTTGCGCAACAAGCCGCCGTTGGCATGCGGATTGGCGCTCATGCGGCGGGTGCCGGCGGGCGCCAGCGCCTTCAGTTCCGGAATCAACCTGCCGTCGGCATCGAACAATTCTTCCGGCTTATAACTCAGCAACCACTCTTCCAGCTGTTTCATGTGTGCGCGGTTTTCCTTCATGCCGGCCAGCGGCACCTGGTGAGCACGCCAGAATCCTTCCACTTTATGACCATCCACTTCTTTCGGGCCGGTCCAGCCTTTCGGGCTGCGCAGCACGATCATCGGCCAGCGGGCCCGAGTCGGGGTGCCGCTGCTGCGCGCCTGTTGCTGAATGGCGCGTATTTCGCTGACGCAATGCTCCATCACCGCCGCCATGCGCTGATGCATCGTTTCCGGATCGCTGCCCTCGACGAAATACGGCGTCCAGCCATAGCCTTTGAACAGGTTTTCCAGTTCTTCATGGCTGATGCGCGACAGCAAGGTCGGGTTGTTTATTTTGTAACCGTTCAGGTTCAATACGGGCAGCACCGCGCCGTCGCGGATTGGATTCAAGAACTTGTTCGAATGCCAGGACGTCGCCAACGGCCCGGTTTCGGCTTCGCCGTCGCCGACCACCACCGTCACCAGCAAATCCGGGTTATCGAACGCCGCGCCGAAGGCATGCGAGACGCTGTAACCCAATTCGCCGCCTTCATGGATCGAACCCGGCGTTTCCGGCGTACAGTGACTGCCGATACCACCGGGGAAGGAGAATTCCTTGAAGAACAACCGCATGCCATCCAGATCTTCGCTTTTGTTCGGGTATATCTCCGAATAAGAGCCTTCCAGATAAATCGGCCCCAACACGCCGGGCGCGCCATGACCCGGACCCGCCAGGAAAATGGCGTTCAGGTCGTACTGTTTGATCAGGCGGTTCATGTGGATATAGGTAAAACTCAAGGCCGGGCTGGCGCCCCAGTGGCCGAGCAGCCTGTTTTTGATGTGCTCGGGCCTCAAGGGCTCTCTGAGCAAGGGGTTGTCTTGCAGATAAATCATGCCGGCCGCCAAATAATTGCACGCCCGCCAATAGCCGTGGATGTTATTCAGGGTTTCCGCATCCAGCGGCGCCGGGTTGCTCAAGTTTGGTTCGTTCATGTTTGCTCCTGACTGTTATTTTGAAGACCATAGGATAATTAAAATTACCGCCTTGTCGCGAAAGTTTCGCATCTCCAATGCATTTAACCTAACGATCATGAAGCCTTTGCTTCCCACGACCAATGAAAGTAGCATCCTGGGCACGCGTTTGGTTTCTCGAAAACACCCTCGCATTATTCCGCTTCCAAGGCCTTGCGGGCTTCTTCCAGCAATTTGCGTTGCTCGTCGTTCATTTCCGGAAATTTCAGTTCCAGCTCGCTCAACGTAGTGCTGACGATATTGGCAACGATGGCGCGCATCGCCCATTTGTCGTCGGCCGGCACGATATACCAGGGCGCCCATTTGGTGCTGGTGGCGCTGATGGCTTTTTCATAGGCATCGACATAATCGTCCCAGTAGCCGCGTTCCTTCATGTCGGCCAGGGAAAATTTCCAGTTTTTTTCCGGCCGCTCCAGACGGTCCATGAAGCGGCGCTTTTGTTCCTTCTTGGACACGTGCAGGAAAAATTTCAGCACCACGGTGCCGTTGCGCGCCAGATGGCGCTCGAATGCGTTGATATCGTCGTAACGCGCTTCCCAGAACGCCTTGCCGCGCTTGCCGTCCGGCAATTTTTGCTGCTCCAGCACGTCCTCATGAACCCTGACTACCAGCACGTCTTCGTAATACGAGCGGTTGAAGATGCCGATGCGGCCGCGCTCGGGTAGGGATTTCATATAGCGCCAAAGGAAGTTGTGATCGAGTTCTTCCGCCGACGGTTTCTTGAAGCTGAATACCTGGCAGCCCTGCGGGTTGACGCCCGACATCACATGCTTGATGGTACCGTCCTTGCCGGCCCCGTCCATGGCTTGAAACACGATCAATAGCGCATAACGGTCATCGGCATACAGCAGTTCCTGGCTTTCCGCCAAATCTTCTATGCTCTTTTGCAAGATCTCGTTGGCGCGCTCCTTGACCATTTTCTTGCCGGCTGATTTGAATTCGTCGGTTTGAGCCCAACTAGTCTCGTGATCCTTCAGGCGCACCTTGCTATCCGGCTTGACCTTGAACAGGTCGATAATCTCTTGTTTGATCATAACGGGCCTCCTGGCTTGGAATTCATGCGGTTTTATAAAAGTTCATAGGCTGGCAGATATTGCGCCGCCAATTGTTCGATGTGGGTTTGGTACTGTGCATAATCCGGCGAATCGGGCCGGCTGTAGTTCCAGTTTTTGTAATGCCCGGTCAATTTGGTGAAAAAGTCGCGCGCCTGATTCTTGTCTGCAAACCTGAAATCCGCCGTCACCAGTTTTTTCAACAACCTGAAGCTCTCCAATTGCCGCTCGCGTGGCATGCAGGCGTCCACCTCGTCGAAGGCATCCTGTTGCAAATACACCATGTCGAGCAGCACCGATTTCTGCCAGTCGACGAAATCCTCCAAGGTAATCCCTTCTTCGCCGGTCACCTGCATGATCTGGTAAATGCCGTCGCCGCGTTCCAATAAAGTCATCATATTTTTGACGTCGCTGACCCATTCGGCATCGAGCTCTTGCTTGAACCAGGGCGCCAGCTGGTCCAAATAGCGCGACCAGGACAACAAGGGATCGATGGCAGGATAAAACCGCCGGTAAGCGCGATCGGCGGACAGCCCCAAAAAGGTCTTGACGGTGCCCAAGGTGGATTGGGTAACCGGCTCCTCGAAATTGCCGCCGGCCGGCGACACCGTGCCGATCAAAGTCAGCGTCCCTGTGGTGCCGTCGGCGCAACGGATCACGCCGGCGCGCTCGTACAGGTTTTTGATGGCCGAATCGAGGTAGGCCGGAAAGGCTTCCTCGCCGGGAATTTCTTCCATCCGCCCCGAAGTTTCCCGCATTGCCTGGGCCCAGCGCGAGGTGGAATCGGCGATCAGCAGCACGCCGTACCCCATCTGCCGGAAATATTCGCCCAGCGTGATACCGGTATAAATCGAGGCCTCGCGAGCCGCTACCGGCATCGACGAGGTATTGCAGATGATGATGGTACGATCCATCAAGGTGCCGCCGGTGCGGGGATCTTTGGTTTGCGGGTATTCGTGTATGGTTTCGACCACTTCGCCGGCGCGTTCGCCGCACGCGACGATGATGACGATATCGACACTCGAATAACGCGCGACCAAGCTTTGCAATACGGTCTTGCCGGCCCCGAACGGTCCCGGAATGCAACCGGTACCGCCTTGGGCGATCGGAAAAAAGGTATCGATGATGCGGGTTGCCGTCGTCAAGGGCAGCACCGGAAACTGGCGTTCCGCATGGCGTCTGCGCAGCAATCCCTCGGGAATCGGGCGGCGGATCGGCCAGCGCCTCACCATAGTCAACGATTTTTCTTCGCCGGTTGCGGTCGTGTAACGGGCCACGGTTTCGTCTACGCTGAAACTGCCGCCTTGAATCCAACTGATCTTGACGGCTTCGGCTTCGTTGAACGGAATCATGATCTTATGCTTGAACGGGCCTTCCGGCACCGATCCGATCACGCCGCCCGGCAAGACGCTGTCGCCTATCGCCACATCCGGAGTGAATTGCCATTTTTTCTCGGTATCCAGCGCCGAAACCAGCACACCGCGCGGCAAGAAAAACCCGTATTTTTGCGCCAACACATGCAAGGGACTCAGCAAACCGTCGAACACTTGTCCCAACAAACCGGGCCCCAAGGTAGCGGACAGCATTTCGCCGGACAATTCGACCCGGTCGCCCACTTTCACATCGCGCGTGTCTTCGAAAACCTGCATATCCGCGGTGCGTCCGCGCACCCTCAGGATTTCCGCTTTCAATCGGGCGTCGCCGACACAGATATAACCGACTTCGTTTTTCATGACCTCGACGGTTTCGTCGAACTCGATCAAGACCAGGCTTTCCTTGACGCCGACCACGGTCGCAGCGACGGCGCCGGTAGTTTCATTGGACATGTTTTACCTCATCGATCAATATTTGAAAGCGTTGTTTCGCGGCATCCGCATCCCGCAGCAGCCATGCCTGCGCGATATCCCACTTGAACAAAAAAGCCGTGACGGCTTCGAAACCGAAAGGATTGGCATCGCCTAGAGTCGTCAGCTTGCGCCACAGCGTATCCATCAGCAGGCGATCCAAAGCCTGCGCATCGGCCGCCGCCAGATGCCGGCCTGCTTCCGTTATCCACGGACATAGCGTGCTCAAACCAAAATCCGCCGCATCCCAGTGAGTTTCGATGTGGCCAACCCGGCGTCCCAAGCCCCAACTACCCGGATAGCGCTGGGGCTCTATACCCGCCCGTTTAAGGCGCAATGCCGCCAGTATGGTCTGCATGTCCAGCCGGTATTCGACAAATTCCCGCAGCGCCGGCTGTACGATGTGTTGCAAACGCTTTTGGTAGTAGCCGGCAATGTCGACGCTCTTCACGTGGCCGAACGATACCCGCCAGCCCACCAACGATTCAGCCAGCAATAGCTGCCGGGTTTCATCCGCCTCCAGCATGCGCAAACGCTGTTCCAAGCGCAGACGCGACAGCGGCAAGCGCTCGAGCCGCACGAAATGAGGCAGATAAGGCAGACTGGATACCACGGTGTAATAGTCCTTCATCGCCGTTATCCTACTTTACTCCGCACCTACCAAAATGCTCTTGAATCGCGGCAATAAACGATCAGCCAGCATTTTGGCTATGGCTCGGTCGGTCAAATCGATCTCCAATTGTTCGCCGACCAAGCGCACTTTGGCGCCGCCTTCTATGGTGCTGCAAGGCACCAATTCGACACCTTCGCGCAACATATCGCTGGAGATGCTCAAAATGGCTTGTTTGCCCAACTCGCTTAATTGCGGGTCGGATTGCCCGGTCAGTATGGCTTCCGAAATCAGAATCTGGATGTGTTTGTCTTTGACGAATTCATCCACGCTATGTCCGGCCAGCACCAGAATCAGGTTTTTCATCAAGGCCTGGTCTTGGGTGGCTTTGGTAACCAGACGCCGCACAAAGTTTTCGAACGCGGCGGCGACGCCGTTTTTCAAGCGCTGTACGGTGTCACGGGCGGAAAGTTTCAAGG
The DNA here is from genome assembly GCF_024360925.2 of Methylomonas rapida. Lineage (NCBI taxonomy): Bacteria > Pseudomonadati > Pseudomonadota > Gammaproteobacteria > Methylococcales > Methylococcaceae > Methylomonas > Methylomonas rapida. The sequence continues at coordinate 2,630,387 of NZ_CP113517.1, forward strand.
CCTCCTCCGCTGCAACCCTTTCGGCTTCTATCTCGGCTGTGGCTTTGGCGCGCAGTTGTTCGACTTGTTTTTGCGCGTCCGCGAGCAATTTGGCGGCTTTGGCTTCGGCCTCGGCTACGATGCGCACGGCCTCTTGCTTGGCGCTTTGCACGCCCTGATCGCGAATCCTATCGATCAAGGCCTGCACGCTGGTGTCATGGATGCTGGTTTCCGACATGACGGGCCTCCTTCGCCTATTTGGGAATGCTGGCGGACAGCACCAGTGCGAACACGAACGCAAACACCGCAAAACCTTCGACCAATGCGGCCGGCGCCAGCGAAATACCGAAGATTTCCAGCTTGCTTTTCGAGGCGTTGATGGCGGACGCGCAAGCACTGCCCTGGGCCAGTCCGCTCAACAGCAAGGCGATGCCGGTCAAAAACCCCAAACCGAATATGCCCGGCGAGTTCAACAGCGTGATGTCGCGCCGCAGCACCATCGTCACGACGACGCCGAAAATGGCTTGCGACGACGGCATTGCAGCCACGGCGATAAACCGACCGAAACCGCTTTCGACTTCCACCAAGGCGCCGCAAGCCGCCATGCCGGCTCGGGCGCAACCGAACATGCTGCCGACCGCCCCCAATGCCAGTGGCGCATACATACCCAACCAACCCAGCGATAGAATCATGGAATCCATACATAACCTCTCATCTTTAGGAAATTGCCATTGACCAACTCCCTCTCCTGCTGGAGAGGGCTGGGGTGAGGAGAATTTGATCGGCGAAATGCTTTGTTTCGGTTCCCCTCACCCTACCCTCAAAGAGGGTTATTGCGCTTCGCACTGAATAGTTACCGACTTTCTACCTTTCCGTGCGCCTAAAGGGTTTGAACGGCGTACCCTCTTCCTTCAAACCCCAGTTAAAAAACTCGATCACATTCAGCCGCAAGCCTTGAATCACGCCGCTCATCAAGCCCAACAAAAAATTGATGGTATGGCCGAGCAGCAGCACCAAAAACGCGAACACCAAACCGACCCCGGGCATGGCCTGATAGATGTCGGCGGCCATATGGTTGAATTCGATCGCCAGGGCCCCGCTGGCCAGGCCGAGCGCAAACAAGCGCAGATAGCTGAATATGTCGCCGAACGCGGCGGTAAATTTGGTCAAGCCGTGCAGGCCGTGCAGCAAGCGAGGCAGCGGTTTTTCGTAAGGGGACGAGAACAGTAGCACCAACACGCCGCCTAAAGCCGCCAAACCGGCCGGCAGCATGGTCAAGCCTTCGAACCCAAACGAGGTGATCAACAAAAACAGCAAACCGGCACTGACGACCAAGGCCCAGCCGGTAGGTGCCAAAGCCTGCAGGCTTCCCTTGTAACGAAGCGCATCCATGACCGTAGCCAGCAAGATATGCAAGCAGCCGATGCACACCGAAATTTTCATCATCCGGTTAGAATCGTTCATATCGAAAACAAAAAACCAATCCAATACCGAACCTTCGCGTGGCAACACGCCGAAATAGCTGCCAATCAGCATGCCGTACAGCAGCGAACACAAAACGATGGCGGCGCACAGCGCCCGGAAACGGCGGCCTTTGGCGGATTCACCCATGCGCTTCCAGTAGAACCATAAGACAGCACCCAAGATCAAGGCATAGCCCGCATCGGCCAAGATCATCGCGAAAAACCAGGCAAACGAAATGAAAACGACCGGCGACGGATCCCAAGTACGGTAACCCGGCGTCATATAGAAATTCACCAAGTCTTCGCCGGCGGCCAGCCACGACGGATTGTCCAAGCAGGTCGGCGGCAGCTCATCCGGCTGGGCTGCTTGCACATCGATATGAATGCCGCGCCGGCGGGCGTAGTCGCCAAGTTCGGCGATACGGGCGGTGGGCGCCCAACCTTGCAATGCAAACAGGCCGGAGCGCTTGAGGCTCAGTCGTTCGGCAGCCGCCAATGCTACTTTGTCTTCCGAGGCGGCAATATTGTCTCGCAGCAAGCCGTACCAACGGGTCAAGTAGGCCCGTTCGGCTTGCGCGTCTTCTATGGCCAGCTCCACGTCCTCCAGGCGCGCTTCCAAGTGCCGGCGCGACTGGGAACCGATACGGACGCGGCCTACCGGCATGCCTGCCGGCTCGCCGGCCGAGACTACGACCAGATAGTTATGCCGATGATCTTTTTTGACGATCTGATAGGTCAGCGGCAACTGCCTGACCAACGTCATCTCGCGATGCGGGACGACGTAAAACCATAAGCGCAAATCCCCCATGTCCGCCAAGGGCGAAAACTCGAAATCGCCCCAAGGCCGCATGTCCTGGATGCGTTTGAACAAAAAATCACGCTCGTCGGTCAGGGCTTGCAGGCGTTGGCGCACCTCCAGCACCTTGCGCTCGGTTTCCAGCGCATCGAAGCGGCTACTGTCGGACACCTGGCGTCTGCGCTGTGGACAATCGTGCAGAAACTGCAGAGCCTCGCGCGCGCCAGCAGGAACCGGCGCCAAGCCGTCTGTACCGTCCCCTTTCGCTGCCAAAGCTTGAATATGCAAACAGCCCAAATTCTGCAAATCTTCCAACAAAAGCGACCGGTCTTCGGCCATGCCGATGAAAGTCACCTTATCCAGACTGACTATGCTCATTCCGCCTGCTCCGTGAGCGCGCTGCGCTCGTGTAGTTGTTTCGACTTGGCCAGTTTCGAGGCCACCACGGCGGCGCGTTCGGTTTCACCGAGATAGATGCGGATGCGCTGGATATGGGTATGCGCAGTCGGTATCAGGATTTTTTCGAACAAGTTGACCCGCTGCGTCACGCGCCGCAACTGCACGCGCAAAATCTCCAGGCGTTGCGCCGCGATTTCGGCGCGCAAGCGACTGGTTTTGGCGTCTTTCAGGCGCTGCACCAGAATGTCCAACCACGGCGGCGTCGCCAACGGCGAATAGTCGGCCACCTGGCAATCCAACGCTTGCAACACCGGCAGCCTGACGCCGACGACGTTTTGCTCGCCCAAGCGATAGCCTTTGACGACGACCAAATCCCGCAAACGCAAACCCTCATCGGCCAGCATCGGTAATTCCTGGCCGATCCGCGTTTCCAAGGCCTCGCTCAACGCAAGCGCCTCGGCGTACTCTTCTTCGGCTTTTTGCGCCTCCAGCGTCAATTGCCGGCGTTTCAAGTCCAGCGACGGCAGCAGGCGCTTATACAGTTTCAACTGCTCCTGCTGCTCGTGCATCGCGTGCTTGCTGAGTTTCAGCTTGGCCATGGCGGCTTACTCCCCTGCCTCGGCGGCCAGTTGTTCGGGATAAAATTTATCGACGAGATTTTTTTTCATCAATAACTCGTCTTTGCTGAAGCATTCCGCCAAGGTCTGCCAGCATAAATCCAAGGCCTCGATCACCGGCAGCGAGACGGCTATGTCCATGAAACGCTGTTTGAACAAGCCACCGAATTTCAACAGCTTGTGGTCGAAAGGGGACAATTCGAAAGCCATCGCCTGTTTCTTTTGCGCTTCGACGGCACCGGAATAGAAGCGAATCATCGTATTCATGATTTGACCGTGATCTTCGCGCGTGGCCTTGCCGATCACGTGTTGTTTCAGACGCGACAGGGACCCGAACGGATCGATGATGCCGTCGTGCAGATAAAACTGGCCTTCGGTGATGTAGCCGGTATTGTCCGGCACCGGGTGGGTGACGTCGTCGCCCGGCATAGTCGTGACGGTCAGTATCGTCACAGAACCGGCGCCCTTGAAATCGCAGGCCTTTTCATAACGTTGAGCGAACTGGGTATATAAATCGCCCATGTAGCCGCGCACCGCCGGAATCCTTTCCTGGGCGACGCCCAATTCTTTCATCGCATCGGCGTAGGCCGTCATGTCGGTCAACAACACCAACACGCGCTGGTTTTCCTCGACCGCCATTTTTTCGGCCACCGCCAAGGCCATGTCCGGAATCATCAGGCGTTCGACCAAGGGGTCGGACGCCTGGTTGACGAACATCACGGTGCGGTGAAAAACCCCGTGGCTTTCGAAAGCATCGCGGAAGAAATGGTAGTCGTCGAAAATCAAGCCCATGCCGCCGAATACCAGCACGTCGGCATTGGCCTGAAAACCTATCCGCGCCAATAATTCGTTATAAGGCTCCCCAGCCACCGAGAATATCGGAATCTTTTGACTTTCGACCAGGCAATTGAACAGGTCGATCATCGGCACCTTGGTTTCTATCATATGCGTCGGCATGACGCGCATGGCCGGATTGACCGTAGGGCCCGCCACTTGAATCCGCGGATCGGTCTTGAGTTCCGGGCCGCCGTCGATAGGATCGCCGGAGCCACGAAAAATGCGCCCCAAGATGTTGGGCGAATACACCACATCCAAGCTACGCCCGAGAAAATTCACCGTAGCGCCGGTAGACAGGCCTTTGCCGCCGGAGAACACTTGCAAACTGACGATATCGCGATCGAGTTCGACGACTTTGGCCAACGACGACTCGCCATCGGTGTTCTCGACGATGGCCATCTCGCCGAAAGCCCTGCCCTTGGCGCGAACCCTAACGGTATCGCCGACGATCTCCAGTAAACGCGTATGCCGGGCGAGATTTTGGATTTGACTCATAGCCGTGTTTCCCCATTGTGTTTTCGCTTTACGTTGCGAGCCCTGATCGAATCAAATGCCAACTCTGCTTTGCGCTAGTTTCTTAAGCGCGCCAATGTGCGGCATAGATCAGTTGTCATTCGATCAGGTTTAACAACGCAGTAACCATGCCAGCCCAGCTCTAAGCAAAAAATACCGGACAAACAGTGAGTTACGAATAAGGGATAAATTGCTGATGGCTAACGCGAGCGGGCAAACCACGACATTTCGGTGATTCCCCGAGTTTCTACACTTGAAGTACAGGTAGATCGAATGAATCCAAGCTCAGATAACAGTCACTGCCATTAAGTTAAGGATTCCGCTAAAAATAACTTTCCGAAATGACTTTTCCCGCCAAACCGTTCGTGCTGAGCCCAGTCGAAGCATGAACGGTTTGGCGTGGTGGATGCTCGGATTTTCCCGCCCATCCTTCGACAAGCTCAGGACGAACGGGAAAATCCTTGTACCCTGAAACAGGGAAGTTATTTGTAACCATATCCTAAGTTACTGGGCAGGGCTGTGGAACACGAAAGGCTTGACGGGAAAAGCCATTTTGGGAATTTATTTTCGGCCAAATCCTAAGTTGCTCTCCTTTGTTGATAAGCATAGAACTGATTCAAACATGACACCATGCAAAACCGATGCTTTAGTCATTTAACACCTCATAACAAAATCCCGAGCAAGCGCTTAAGCAGATCTTCCAGCGAAATCATCGTCAAGGTCAATGGCAGCAACGGCAGCAGAACTGCGATAGCGGTTTGCAGCACAGCGGTTTTACTGAACGGAAACAGTCGCATCGTTTGTATCACATCAAAACTGCCTGCCAGGTCGTTCAAGGATTGAATATCACTGCTGCCGACCAATGATTCATCCGGCGAAGCACCGCCACGTAGCCATTTATCGTCAAATTCACGTACGTAGCGGTTCGCCAGTGCGCCATACTCGAGCAAGCCCCGCCGTTTTGCTTGCGCCAGGCGTGGGGCGAACACGCACAAGGGGCCAAACACGAGCAATAAGTAAAAAACCACGCCGACTGCGATCTCCGGCTTAAAGTCCAACAGTGTTTTGCCCTCATGGAAAATATGGTTGGCGATCAGGCCCGACAGCAACACACCTTGAGAAAGCAGTAACGGCATGAATGCCGCCGCACTGCCGCCGAGAAAACCGAGTCCCGCGGCGCGGTCGGGATGTGTCGGCACCAGATGTAGATCCAGCCGGGAAACCTGCCACAGAAACCGCGCCCAGATGAAAATGCGAAAAAGCCAACGGGCTGATAGAAATTGAAAAACCGGAATACTGACGAAGGCGTACCAATATCCCGCCAGAGAATATTGGCGATCCCCGTCCACGATGGTCGCGTACCAAGTCGCCGATTCCAGCGCCATCTGACTTGCCCAGAGATAATGCGTAGCCGTCAACACCAGGGCAATCAGCAATACCTCGATCAACACCGAATTGCGCAAACGCATCGCCGATGCAATTAGGGCTTGGAATGCCGGGTGAGCTTGTGGCGTAACGATTCTGCGTTCGATAAATTGCTGGATAGTCAGACGTATGCGCTGGTGAACTATCAACTCCGCGACCAACAGCAATGGCAAGGCCAATAGAAAACGAAGATGTACGTCCACGTCATAAATAAAAGGGACTTTAATGGCTCCCCCTAGGGCTTGGCCAGCCAATGCCGAAAGCAACAACAATGGCAACCAGCAAACCAGGGAAATGACGATGACTCTGCGCTTGACCAAATCCAGCGTATGGGTAGTTAGGTGCGCGCGAATGAAAAACTGATAAAGCGGGCCGCCCAGTACCAGCGAAAAATCATCGGGTATTTTGTATTCGGAATTGTTGCTCATGGTTTTGGAAATTCGGTTTTCATGCCAATATCCTGGGTTCGCTTGGCAATCGAGCCCAGGTTCTTGCCGTGGTGTAAAGACATGCAATGCCGGAAAACACTGGACTTTGGCGAAACGATGGGCGGAAGCCCTTCCCGGTTTCCGTGTTTCCAAGGCTAGCTGTTATTTTCCTACCGTCTTCTTGATAGCCGCCATCTCGACATCTGCACCGCTCAAAACCTGTTCCGTTATATCACCCATAATCTGAATGATGCGGGCAATGCAACCCGTCCAGCCGGTCTGATGGCTGGCGCCAATGCCCGCCCCGTTATCACCGTGAAAATATTCGTAGAACAGCACTAGATCCTTCCAATAAGGATCGTTTTGGAATTTTTCGGTACCCCCATAGACCGGCCGATGCCCGTTGCCATCGCGCAGAAAAATGTTGGTCAACCGCTTGCCCAGTTCCTGCTGAACCTCGAAAAGCGTCATTAACTGGCCGGACCTGGTCGGACATTCCACCTTGAACTGATCGCCAAAATAGGCATGCAGCCGCATCAGCGCGGTCAACAGCAAGAAATTGACCGGCATCCACACCGGTCCGCGCCAATTGGAGTTACCGCCGAACATGCCGGTATTGGAGTCTCCCGGCAGGTAATCCACACGGTATTCTTGTCCGTTATGATGAAAGATAAAAGGATGTTCCTGGTGATAACGAGACAGCGAGCGAATGCCATAAGGGCTCAAGAACTCGTTTTCATCCAGCATTCTCGCCAGTACGCGGCGCAATTTGGCTTCATTGAATACCGACAACATGCGCCGCCCGGCGGCCCCCGGCTGGCTGGGCAAATGCATATTGGCGGTGAATTCGGGATGGCGGCGAAAAAAAGCCTGCGCGCGTTGGCAGAAATTGGGTAGCTTTTCCAGATCGGCTTCTTCGAAAATGGCTATTGCCGCCAGCGGCAGCAATCCGACCATCGAGCGCACCTTCAAACGCGTCGCACTGCCATCCGGGAACCTCAAGACATCGTAGAAGAATCCATCCTCTTCGTCCCACATTTCGTCTTGCTGTTCACCCAGCCTGTCCATGGCCCCGGCTATCCACAGGGTATGCTCGAAAAATTTGCTGACGAATTCCTCGTACAAGGGATCGTGTAGCGCCAGTTCGACCGCAATCCGCAACATCTGCTGGCTGAAAAAGACCATCCAGGCCGTGCCGTCCGCCTGTTCCAGAAAGCCGCCGGTGGGTAGGGGCGAGCTGCGGTCGAACACGCCGATGTTATCCAACCCCAAAAAGCCGCCCTCGAACACGTTGTTCCCATTGCGGTCCTTCCGGTTGAGCCACCAGGTGAAATTGACCAGCAGTTTGGAGAAGGCATATTTGAGGAAATTGATATCCCCGTTGCCATCGTTGCGGGCTTTGTCCATCAGGTAGATCTGCATCGTGGCAAAGGCATGCACGGGCGGGTTCACGTCGCCGAAATTCCATTCGTAGGCCGGGATTTGACCATTGGGGTGCAGATAGTCGTTACGCAGCATCAAGTCCAGTTGCGATTTGGCAAAGTCCGAGTCCACGATCGATAACGGCAGCATATGAAAAGCCAAATCCCAGGCCGCGAACCAGGGGTATTCCCACTTGTCCGGCATCGAGATGATGTCGTCGCAGCAAATGTGAAACCATTCGCCGTTACGAATCCGATGGCGCTGCTCGGCACCCGACCAAGGGGTGACATGATGTTCCTCCAGCCACTTATCGACATCGTAATAGAAATATTGCTTTGACCATAGCATGCCGGCCAGGGCCTGGCGCATCAGATTGGCTCGATCCGGGTCGGTTTCCTCGATGATCGTTGGAATGATCTCGTGGTAAAAGGCGTCCGCTTCCTGTAAACGGGTTTTGAAAACAGCATCAAAACCTGAAAACGGCTCGCGGATCAGGGCGGACGCGATGCGGGTCAGGCGCAATTGGATGACTTGGGTTTCGCCTGCCCCCACTGTCAATTGATAGTGGGGGCAGGCTTTCGTGCCAGTCTGGGCCGGGTTGACGGCATCGAGTTGGCCGTGAATCAGATAGTCATTGATACCGTCCTTGACGTAGGGGCTGGCGTTCTCTCCGGCGAACAGTCGGGCATTATTGGTTTCGTTCTCGGTAAACAGCAAAGGTGCGTCGCCGTCGCAGTACAAATAGTAGTCGTTCAGGAATTCCTGAAACAGCGGATCGGTGTGATGGGCATGAATGACGCTGCCGGCGGCGTTGTCGACTTTTCGCAGAATGGGTTTGCTGCCGCCATCGGCCCAGGACCAGGTATTGCGGAACCAGAGAGTCGGCAAGACATGCAATGTCGCTGTTTCAGGTCCGCGGTTGCTGACGCTGATTTTTATCAGCATATCTTCTGCATCGGCTTTGGCATATTCGACGAGCACATCGTAATAGCGATCGTCGTTGAAAATACCGGTATCCAGCAGCTCGTATTCCAATTCGTCACGGCTGCAATTGCGGTTGGTATTGATCAGTTCTTCATAGGGGTAAGCCGCCTGCGGATACTTGTACAGGTACTTCATGTAGGAGTGCGTCGGCGTGCTGTCCAGATAAAAGTAATATTCCTTGACGTCCTCGCCGTGATTGCCTTCGCTATTGGTCAATCCAAACGCGCGTTCCTTGATGATCGGATCGTTGCCATTCCAAAGCGCCAACGCAAAACAAAGTATTTGATGGTCGTCTGAAATGCCGCCCAAGCCGTCCTCTCCCCAGCGATAAGCGCGTGAGCGCGCTTGGTCATGGGTAAAATAATTCCAGGCATCACCGTTGTCGCTGTAGTCCTCGCGGACCGTGCCCCATTGCCGCTCGCTTAAATAAGGCCCCCATTTTTTCCAGGGAACAGTCTGATCGCGGGCCTGTTGTAATCTTTCTTTTTCAATGACCATAAAAACATCCTTTTGCTTTTATTTATATGAGGGTTAAATCGGTAGCCATGCCTACTATCTATGCTTTTAACGAAGCGGTGTACTCAATTTGCTTTACGATTCCAGGATTCGTTATCCTCGCGCGGTCAGTATTGCGGATTTCAAAACTTAGCTGAGCCTTGATGTTATTCCTACAGAAAACTTTCATTTGCCTGGGTGATGTCGAGCCTTCATGATCGTTACTCTGAAAGTAGCAAAATGTGAGGGTGCGGTTGCTTGTTGGACAGGCGACGGCGGCAAGGATGCCGCCGTCGAGCCTACATGGATGTATTCACGGCGGCCTGTCCGGCAAGCAACCTTACCCTGAAGACTATTTTCATTTGCCGGGACGATGCCGAGTCTTCATGAGCGTTAGGTTAGATTTCATTTTCCTCAAATGTGACCGTGCTCATTGATATTAAACGGACGGCCGATGGATGTTTAATTTGATCATGCGGCTTTCCAGCGTGCTGGGTTTGAGGCCGAGAATTTCAGCCGCGCCGCCCTGGCCGCGCACGCGCCAGCCGGTCGCTTCCAGCACCCGCAAGATATAGTCCCGCTCGACATCTTCCAGCCTGCCCATCGCCGGTTTTGCCGGCGTTGTCGTTTGGATAGTTCCATTGGGTAAGGCGATTTTCAGGATAGGCCCTTTGGCCAGAATGACCGCCCGTTCGACGATATTGCGTAATTCCCGGATATTCCCAGGCCACGCATAGCAGCGTAGCGATTCCATGCTGGCCTTGGCAACCCCATCTACGTTTTTATCCATGCTCAAGGCAAACTCGTTGACGAAGGCTTCCACCAGTTTTGGAATATCTTCCCGGCGTTCGCGCAGCGGCGGCAATTCGATAGGGAACACATTCAAGCGGTAATACAAGTCTTCGCGAAAACGGCCGGCCGCCACTTCATTGGCCAAATTGCGGTTGGTCGCGGCGATGACTCTGACGTCGATTTTGATGGGTTTAGGGTTACCCAAGCGCTCGATTTCTTTTTCCTGCAAAGCTCTGAGCAGTTTGGCCTGGGCCTCCAACGGCAATTCGCCCACCTCGTCCAGAAACAACGTCGAACGGTCGGCCAATTCGAATCGGCCGACTTGTCTGGACAAGGCGCCGGTATAAGCGCCTTTTTCCCGGCCGAACAACTCGCTTTCTATCAACGCGGCCGGAATCGCGGCGCAGTTGACCCGGATCATGGGCCGGTCCTTGCGCGGGCTGGCTTCGTGTAACGCGGTTGCCAGCCGCTCTTTACCGGTACCGGTTTCGCCAATGATCAACACCGTGGCCAGTGTCGGCCCTACTTGTTCGATTTGTTCCTGGATACGCCGCATGGCCGGGCTGTTACTCGAATTGAGCTCGGCTGCGTAACGCCCCGATATTTCGTGGCGCAGATAAATATTTTCATGCTGTAACTGGTCTTTCAGGCTGCCAATCTGCTCCAGAGCGAGTTTGAGATCGGCGTTGGCACGCTCCAATTCGATTTTGTTGCGGCGAACCTCGGTGATGTTCAAGGTCGCCCCCATCAATAACTCTGGCAGTCCGGACGCACTGCGTTGACAGCGACCCGTGGCACACACCCAATGTTCGCTGCCGTCCGCATGCAACACCCGATATTCATGGCGTAATTGGTTTTCGCCTTGCAATATTCTTTGCACCACTTCGTTGACAGATTGCTTGTCGTCAGGATGCAAGCAATCCAAAAACCGTTGAAAGCTCAATTCTTCCTGTAACGGCACCCCGTAGATTTCCCTTGCCCTATCGGTCGCCCAAATCTTGTCTTTCGGAATATTCCAGACCCAAAGACCGATACCCGCCGCTTCCGCGGCCAGCCGCATTTGCTCCTCCCGCCCCTGAATGGTTTGCACGGTTCGCTTTCTTTCCAATACATTGGCAAATACATCGGCTATCAAGCCAAGGCCTCTTACGGTTTCGTTGGTCCAATGCCGCGGACGCGACGACGCAAAACCAATGCCGCCACACAAATGTCCGCCGACGACAAACGGAAACACTAAATCCGCCCTGATGTTGTAACGGAGAAAATTTTCCCGGTCGACAGCACCTTCGTGCGGCAGTTTATCCACATCATGCATGATGAAAGGTTTACCGGCCAGCAACGTGCGTGTCAGATAAGGTCCTTCAGCCATCAAGGAATCGGCTTGCCAAGGTTTGGAACAGGACTTGGCGTAACAATATTTAGAGTAGAAGTCTTGCGAGTCAGGAGTGATCAGACCCAATGCAATGTGATCCAAATCCAATTGTTCAGCGATGCGGCACAGGCTGTTCTGCACGGCCTGATCGATTTGTTCGTTCGGCACCCGCACGAAGGTATTGGATAGCTCGCCCAATAACGACTGAATTTTTAGACTTTGTTCCAGTTCCACTAAGGCGATGTTTTTATCTTGAATTTCCATTGAGCTGGTTAGGTAGCAGTTAGCGTTGGTTAAATTCGTAAGGTTTCACTGGTGAAATATACCCACTGCCGGATAAGAATAAACCATTTCTGTATTGGAGCATTTCAACGAACCTTGTCGAGCAATTGATTCAGCAGTTTTACCGTGTCCGGCGTATTCAAAATGCCCATGTGCGATTGTTGATAGCCGTATAGCCTGTCGGCTTCTTGTTGCGCTTCCGGGCGTAATTGGCTGGCCAAACTAACGGTACCGTCGCCGGCTTCGCTATCGATAAACGAAAACAGCAAATGTTTTTCGGTGGTCTTAGGCAAGCTACGCCGGGGCGCATCGTTCGCTTTACCCGTATAAAACAATTCTTGCAAGAAACGGCTGCCGGGCGCCAGATCTATCCAGGAATAAACCGGAGTCGGCGCGTGTTCGACGCCCAATTGCGCCGCCGCATGTCCGTTCCACGGCGTGGAGATCGTGATGAACAACGGGACTGCAAGATTGCTGGCCTCGTCGAAGTGATGCAACAAGAAGCTGCGCGATACCAAACCGCCCATGCTATGCGCCACCACAGCCATTTTATCGAAGCGGTATTTGGCCTGCAGTTGCCGCAGCATTTGTTCGATGTAACGCCCCACATTATCGATATGGGCGCCGGACGGATAATAGACGACCCAAGGCTGGTAACGGCTGCGATCGAGTTGCTCGATCAAATAATTGAAATTGCGCGGCGTGCCGTTGATGCCGTGCACGAACAACACCGGCATCTTGTTGGCCGCATAAGGTTCCAGAAAATAAAGGCCGGCATTACCATCGATCAAGAAATCCAGCGGCCGCCACAGGCTTTGCTTGGCCCGGTCATCGGCAAAGCGCGGCTCATCCAGACTGGCCATTTCGCCGACATGACTCACCTGACCCAAGGAAATGGCCAACTGCTCCTGGCTGCTACGGACTTGCAGTTTGGAAATATCCATTGCCGCCTGCAGTTTTGTGCGGCCTTGTTCCGGTATCAATAAAGCGATATCGGTTTCGACCGCACCTGGCGCGCATTGAATCAGCTTCTCCCGGTCGGGCATCAAGGCCGGTTCGTCCAATTGATAGACCATGTCGTTATTGACGTCCTTGAAGGCGGCCAGCGCATATTGGCCGGGGGCCGTGGCGAAATACCATTTGCCGGGACGGTCATTGACGAAATGGTCGAACAGACTCCAACTCTCACGCTTGTTGACATCGCCGCCGTTGAACTTGAACAACACAACGATAAGAGCCTTGCCGTTGTCGATTTCCGGCTTGACCGAGCCATAGATTTGACAATAACTCGCGATTTTTTCCTGCTGTTCTTTGACGGCAAACAAACCGCAGCCGGATAAACTGCACACCATAAAAAAAATCATTCCGAACAAACGATAGGTTTTCTGCATTTTTGATCTCCTCGCGGTAATGCAAGCCAATTCACTAACTGCAACGATCCGTCAGAAGTGTTTAGTATGCACTCCTTGAGGATATGGTCAAAAATAACTGACCTGTGCATCCCTTCACCCAGCAGGCTGTCGAAAAGTCAAAACAGTTCCTTCTCCCACCGGGAGAAAGTTAGGAGGGGGTATAAAGCAGGTGTGTACATTATCTATTCCCCTCACCCCCGCCCTCTCCCGCGAGGTGGAGGTTTTACCTCCCCAGATGGCGAGGCGCAAAATATGGATGTTGTTGACAGCACTCTTAAACATCAAGATGCCCCCCAAGGACGCCACATTGCCGGGTTGATTGGGTCAATTCGCTGGCTTAATCAATACCAAAGCCTTACCCCCACCACGCCTCGCAAACTATGCTGATGCTCGAGTAAGGATTCTTCCTCGACGTAGTCTAAACCGATATACGGCGCAAATTCCCGTTCTATCTCATAACGCAAACGTAGGCCAGCTTCCATTTCGGTGATGCCGGCCTTGACGCCGCGGTTTTGTAAATCCTCGGCGGCAACGTTGATTTCGAAGCGCGGCGCCAGAATCAGGCGCTGAGTCAGCAACAGTTCGTAGCCCAGCGTCAAGCGCCCGAGGACATTGCCGTTTTCGGTGATGAACATCGCGCTGTCGACTTCGATGAAATACGGCGCCAGCCCCTGAAAGCCGATCACCGCGTCGAAGGTGCGTTCCGGCTCGAAAGCGCGGCGGGCACCGATCTGAAAATCCCAAAAGGTATCGATGTTGCGGCTGTACAGCAATTGCAAATCGGCGCGGCCGAAGATGCCTTGATCGCCGGCATAATCGCCCTCGCTCTTCAACCACAATTTATGGTCGTCGTTGCCTATCCAATGCTGCACATCCCACTTGAACAGCTGCAATGCGCCGTTGCTTTCGTATTCCAGGCGTTCGGCCCTGAAATGGCTGAAGAGCCTGTCGTCGTCCTGGGCAGCCACCCGGCCGGCAAACGCCAGCAGAAACCACAAAGCCGCTTTATTCATGACGGTGCTCCGGCTTTTCGACGATCAGCTTGCGGAACATGCCGGTGTCCATGTGATACAGCAAATGGCAATGAAAAGCCCATTGCCCCTCGGCGTCGGCAATCACGTCTACGCTCTCGGTTCGCCCCGGTTTGACGTTGATGACATGCTTCTTGGGGTTGTACATGCCGTTGCCGTTATCCAGATATTGCCATAAGCCATGCAAATGGATGGGATGGTTCATCATGGTTTCGTTGACGTAATGAAACCGGATGCGCTCGCCGAATTTGACCCGGATCGGCTCGGCGTCGGAATATTTGACGTCGTCGAACGACCAGATATAGCGGTTCATGTTGCCGGTCAGGCGTAAGGTGATTTCCCGATCCGGCTCGCCCATCAGGCCGTGATTGGGTTCGGTGGCTTGCAAATGCTGATAGCTCAACAGCGGATGGGATTCGATGACGGGCTCGGCAGGCGCCATCATGCTATGCCCTTGATGGCCGGCATGAACATCATGCGCGGCGGCATGGCCTGAGTGATCCGTTTTCACCGCTTCGGTTTCGGTATCGTGCCCTGCATGCGCCACTTCGGCTTGCAGGTGCCGAGCATGACCTCCATGCGCGCCCCCCATATCCTCCAAGGTCAGTAAAGTCATTTTCCGCTGCGGCGGCACGCCGGCGATCCAATCCTCGCGCGGCGTCAGGCTGGCATGGGCGTAACCGCTGCGGTCCATCGCTTCGGCGAAGATGGCATAGGCTTGTTCGGCTTGCGGCTCGACGAACACGTCATAGGTTTCAGCGACCGCGATGCGGAATTCCTCGACATCGACCGGCTGTACCGGCTGACCGTCCGACGCGATCACCCGCATTTTCAAGCCCGGCATCCGCACGTCGAAATGCGTCATCGCCGAGGCGTTGATGAAACGCAACCTTAGCTTTTCACCCGGCTTGAACACATAGGTTTTGTGCATCGCCGGGGTTTGGCCGTTGACCAGAAAACGATAAGTCGAACCGGTCACGTCGGCCAGGTCGGTCGGCTCCATGCGCATCTCGCCCCAAGCCAAACGGTCTGCTAGCGTTTCCCAAAAGCCCAAGCGGCCTATGTCGGCAAAAAAATCAAACACCGTGCGTTTCTGAAAATTGTAATAGTCGTTTTGCTTTTTCAGGCGCGCCAGCGTGCGATGCGGGTCGGCTGCCGGCCAATCGGACAACATGACGATGTAATCGCGGTCGGCGTGCAGCGTTTCTGCGGCCGGATCGATGACGATGGCGCCGAACAAGCCTTGCTGCTCCTGCATGCCGGAATGGCCGTGATACCAGTAAGTACCGCTTTGCTTGATCGGGAAGCGGTAGCTGAAGGTCTGGCCCGGCGCTATGCCATCGAAGCTGATGCCCGGCACGCCGTCCATGTCGTAGGGCAACACGATGCCGTGCCAGTGTATCGAGGTTTGCTCCTTCAAGTTGTTGGTGACCTCCAGCGTGACGTTCTCGCCCTCGCGCCAATGCAGCGTCGGAGCCGGCAGGCCGTCATTGGCCAGGATGGCGCTTTGCGGTTGGCCGATCAGGTCGATGATGTTTTCGTTGATCGCCAGGCGATAGGTATCGGCCAAGCTCCAGTGACTGGCAACCAGAAAGCCAAGCAGCAAAATCAAGCGATTGCACACTGATCGATGATGGGACATGAAGCTTTTCAATGGAGCACGGATTGACCGCATCATAGCAAACCACCTTGAACTACCTGGTTGATTTTGTCCGCCTGGCCTTTGCTAACGCTTTCTGGATAACGGCGAAGCCTGGATCACGGACCACTACGCCATTCCTTGCCGGCAAATCCTTCTCACATCTTGATTGGCACGCAGACTGACAAACTCGGTAATACGTCTAATAACTTCCGTATTTAGCTATCTAGCCCTGCGAACCGTCGTAAAAATAAAAAACCGTGCTGTTCAGCAATAGCTAAAGCTATTGCACTCCTTGGTCGCTACTGGAGTAAAAAGCTTCAGCGTTTTCCACTCGACATGACACCCCTTTTTCGTGGTTTATACCACCCCTTTACTGCGGTTCTCCATGCGCCGCAGAAACTCACTCATGATGACGCGATACAACTCGTCGCCCAAATACTTGTCTTCGATACCGGCATCGATATTGGGGTTGTCATTGACTTCGATCACATAGGCTTTGCCGTTGATTTCCTTGACGTCCACGCCGTATAGGCCATCGCCTATCGCCTGGGTGGCCTTCAACGCCGCATCCAATACCGTTTTCGGCACCTCGAAGGTCGGCATCGTGGAAAAATCGCCACTATCGGTGCGGCGGCCGCCGTGGCGGTAGATCTGCCAATGATTTTTCACCATGAAGTAGCGGCACGCGTACAAAGCCTTGTTGTTGAACACGCCGATGCGCCAATCGAAATCGGTGTAGACGAATTCCTGCGCCAACAATAACGCCGATTGCTCGAACAATTCCGCGACCTTGTCGTCCAGCTCCTGCCGGTTGTTGACTTTGGCTATGCCGCGCGAAAACGAGCCGTCCGGAATCTTGATCACCAGCGGGTAACCAGCCGCGGCTTCTACCTTGTCCAGATGTTCGGCATTACCTTTGTGCAAAATCCAGGTTTTCGGCGACGGCACGCGGTGGGTACGGAACAAATCGGCCAGATATACCTTATTGGCGCAGCGCAAGATCGAGGTCGGATCATCGATCACCATCAAGCCCTCGGCCTCGGCCTTCTTGGCAAAGCGATACGTATGGTGGTCGATCGCGGTGGTTTCGCGGATGAACAGACCATCGAATTCAGGGATGCGGCCGAAATGATGCTTGGTGATCAATTCCACGTCGATGCCCATTTGCCGGCCGGTCTTGATGAACTTGGTCAAGGCGCGCCGGTTGCTGGGCGGCAAGGCTTCCGCCGGGTCGATCAAGATCGCCAAATCATAACGCGAAGCTTTGCGTGCCTTGCTCTTGCGCCAGACTTTTTTACTGTACTTATCCAAAGCCTCGGCAAACAGGGTTTGCATGCTGTCATCCAATTCGCGTGGCGAAACGGCCTTCAGATCGGTGATCTCCCAATGCTGTTGCCGCCGCAATCTGATTTCCAATATCGGACAGGGAAAACGCTCGAACAATAGCCGCGCTAGCTCCTGAAACGTCGTATCCGGCGTGATGCCGAAATAACTGTGCAGCACGAATTCGCCGTTCAGATTTTGATGCTTGAAGGCGCGCGCCAACGACTGGCTGAAATCTTCCAGTTGCAAACGATACAACGCGTTCTTGCCCAGGTCGTTGATGACCTTGACCGATGGAATCACGTGATGATTCCTCGCCTCGGCCAGCAGCGAGCAATAATAGCCATCGGACAGATAGGCATAACTGCCGCACAAATTGATCACGCGTACGCGCTGTTCCGCGCTGACCCTTTCACCGGCAAGGTACTGTTCGAAACTGATCACCCGTTCGCTGGGGTAATAAGGGCTCCAATCGGACAGATCGTCTACCACCAACAGTGTGCTTGCCATAGCAAAAATACCCGCTGCAAAGATTAAAACGCGCATTCTGAAACCAGACAGGCGTTTAAACAAGAAATTAAAGCGTCCGGGGCTCTGACCAGTACACAGAAATCAAGGTTGGCAAGGTATCGGGCTATACACCGCTTCGGACTTGATCCTGCATCCTTGCGGTTCAGGCAGACAAACATGGCATGGCTACGATAAGAGCCGCGCGATGGGTCATCCCTGACTCTATTTATACGACATTTAGATCACTTCTTCGATACATTCAGCCACACCGTAACAAGCCGCAAGTTTCGAATCCCGCATCTTGCAGCCTAGTCACTTGAAAGGGGTGCATATGGTCTGGATGTATTGGTTGAGTGGCGGCCTGGCGCTGGCCGTATTGGTTTATCTGGTAATCGCGTTGTTTTACCCGGAAAAGTTCTGATGACTGAGCAAGGTTTATTTCAAGTCGGCTTATATTTGCTGGCCTTGTTGCTGCTGGTCAGGCCGTTGGGCGCTTACATGGCCAGGGTCTATGCGGACGGATCGGCCGGTTCGAATCGATGGCTGAAGCGCGTCGAGCTATCGATGTATCGCCTGGCCGGCGTCGATTGCAATCGTGACATGAACTGGCGGCAATATGCTGTCGCCATGCTGCTGTTCAATCTGCTGGGCATAGCTGCGGTGTTCGGTTTGCAACGCTGGCAGGATATTCTGCCGCTGAATCCGCAGGGCTTGCCGGCTGTAAGCGTCGATTCGGCCTGGAATACGGCGGTCAGTTTTGTGACCAATACCAATTGGCAGGGCTATGGCGGCGAAACCACGATGAGCTACCTGACCCAGATGTTGGGCTTGACGGTGCAGAACTTCCTGTCCGCCGCCAGCGGCATGGCGGTTCTGGTGGCGTTGATTCGCGGCTTCAGCCGACATAATAGCGAACGCATCGGCAACTTCTGGGTGGATATGACGCGCAGCACGCTTTACATCCTGCTGCCTTTAGCGTTGGTTTTTGCTGTCATCCTGGCGGGCCAAGGCGTGGTGCAGAACTTTGAGCCTTACCAGAAAGTCACGATGGTCCAAGCCCAAAATGATCACCCCCAACAACAAACCATCGCGATGGGGCCGGTCGCTTCGCAAGTTGCGATCAAACAGCTGGGCACCAACGGCGGCGGTTTCTTCAACGTCAATGCCGCGCATCCGTTCGAAAATCCTACGCCTTTGTCCAATTTCTTGGAAATGCTGGCGATTTTGCTGATTCCGGCCGCCTTGTGTTACAGCTTCGGCGTCATGGTCGGCGATATCCGGCAGGGTTGGCTGATTCTGGCGGTGATGACGGCGCTCTTTGTGCCGTTCGTTTTGTCGACGGTGGCTGCCGAACAAGCCGGCAACCCTTTACTCGCCAATCTGGGCGCCGATCAAACACCCTCTGTCGCCCAAGCCGGCGGCAACATGGAAGGCAAGGAAACCCGTTTCGGTATCGTCAACTCGGCGTTATGGGCGGTGGCAACCACGGCTGCCTCCAATGGTTCGGTCAATGCGATGCACGATTCGTTCACGCCGCTGGGTGGCTTGGCGCCGATGGCACTGATGCAGCTGGGCGAAGTCGTGTTCGGCGGCGTCGGCTCGGGCCTGTACGGCATGCTCGTGTTTGCGCTGATCGCGGTATTCATCGCCGGCTTGATGATAGGCCGCACGCCGGAATATTTGGGCAAAAAGATCGAAGCCTTCGAAATGAAAATGGCCGCTTTGGTGATTCTGATTCCGCCGTTGTTGGTGTTGGGCGGCACCGCTTTGGCTTTGCTGACGGACGCCGGCAAGGCCTCGATCTTCAATCCCGGCGCTCACGGTTTCAGCGAAGTGCTGTATGCCTTTTCGTCGGCCGGCAACAATAACGGCAGTGCCTTTGCGGGCCTGAATGCCAACGTGCCTTTCTATAACCAGGTCCTCGCCATCGCGATGCTGATTGCGCGTTACGGCTTGATGGTGCCTATCCTGGCCATTGCGGGTTCCTTGGCGGAGAAAAAGACCGTCCCGGTCGGTGCCGGCACGTTGCCGACCCATACGCTGTTGTTCGGCTTGTTATTGCTGACTGTCGTGCTGATGGTCGGCGCCTTGACTTTCGTGCCAGCCTTGGCGCTGGGGCCGATCGTCGAACATTTGCAAATGACAGGACTTTAAAAATTATGAAGGTGACGTGATGAGTACAAAAACACTTTCGACTGATTTATTCGATAGCGCTGTTCTGCGGCAGGCCGTCATCGGCGCTTTCGCAAAACTGGCACCGCGCCAGCAATGGAAGAATCCGGTGATGTTCGTGGTTTATCTCGGCAGCCTGCTGACCAGCGTACTTTGGCTGCAAGCGGTGCGCGGGCAAGGCGACGCTCCGGCCGGGTTTATTCTGGCCATTGCCTGTTGGCTTTGGTTTACCGTACTGTTCGCCAACTTCGCCGAAGCGGTCGCGGAAGGCCGCAGCAAGGCGCAAGCCGCATTTTTGCATAGCGCCAAACGCGACATCACCGCGAAAAAGCTCGAAGAACCGCGCTACGGCAGGCAGTACAGGCCGGTCGCGGGTTCCAACCTGCGTAAAGGCGACGTGGTATTGATCGAAGCCGGCGATTTCGTGCCGGGCGACGGCGAGGTCATCGAAGGCGTGGCGTCGGTCGACGAAAGCGCGATTACCGGCGAAAGCGCACCGGTGATCCGGGAGTCCGGTGGCGACTTCAGTTCGGTGACCGGCGGCACGCGGGTTTTGTCGGATTGGTTGGTCGTGCGCATCAGCGTCAACCCCGGCGAAACCTTCCTGGATAGAATGATCGCGATGGTGGAAGGCTCTGAGCGCCAAAAAACGCCCAACGAAATCGCGCTGACGATTTTGCTGGTGGCGCTGACATTGGTCTTTTTGATGGCTACCGTGACCCTGTTGCCGTTTTCGCTATACGGCGTCGAGAGCGCCGGCAGCGGCAAGCCCTTGTCGATTACCGTGTTGGTTGCGTTGCTGGTGTGCCTGATCCCCACGACGATAGGCGGCTTGTTGTCGGCGGTCGGTGTCGCCGGCATAGGCCGGATGATGCAGAAAAACGTCATCGCCACCTCCGGTCGGGCTGTCGAAGCGGCTGGCGACGTCGATGTGTTGTTACTCGACAAAACCGGCACGATCACGTTGGGCAACCGCCAGGCGGCGGCCTTCATTCCGGCCAAGGGCGTCAGTGAAAGCCAACTGGCCGATGCCGCGCAACTGTCTTCACTGGCCGACGAAACCCCGGAAGGCCGTAGCATCGTGGTGTTGGCCAAGCAAAAATTCGGTATCCGCGGGCGGGACGTGCATGCCTTGGGCGCGACTTTCGTGCATTTCAGCGCCCAAACCCGCATGAGCGGCGTCAATTTACCCTCGCCCACGGGGCGAGAAGGCGAAATGGGTCGGCAGATTCGCAAGGGTTCCGAGGATGCGATTCGCGGCTATGTCTCGGCCCTGGGCGGCCGTTTTCCCGAGGACATGCAGAAAATCGTGGTCGATGTTTCTCGCCGCGGCTCCACGCCGTTGGTCGTAGCCGAGGACAAGAAAGTTCTGGGCGTGATCGAACTGAAGGATATCGTCAAGGGCGGCATCAAGGAACGTTTCATCGAGCTCAGGCAAATGGGCATCAAGACCATCATGATCACCGGCGACAACCGCCTGACCGCCGCGGCGATTGCCGCTGAGGCCGGCGTCGACGATTTTCTGGCCGAAGCCACCCCGGAAACCAAATTGGCCTTGATCCGCCAGCACCAGGCCGAAGGCCGCTTGGTGGCCATGACCGGCGACGGCACCAACGACGCCCCGGCTTTGGCCCAAGCCGATGTCGCGGTGGCGATGAACAGCGGCACCCAGGCCGCAAAGGAAGCCGGCAACATGGTGGATCTCGATTCGAATCCGACCAAATTGATCGAAATCGTCGAAACCGGCAAGCAAATGCTGATGACGCGCGGCGCGTTGACCACGTTCAGCATCGCCAACGACGTGGCGAAATATTTCGCGATCATCCCGGCAGCCTTCGCCGGCACCTATCCTGCTTTAAATGTGTTGAACGTGATGCATTTAACGACGCCGGCCAGCGCGATCCTATCGGCGGTGATCTTCAATGCCCTGATCATCATCGCATTGATTCCGCTGGCCTTGCGCGGCGTGCGTTACAAACCGGTCGGCGCCGAGCAGCTACTGCAAAACAATTTACTGGTTTACGGCTTGGGCGGCTTGGCAGTGCCTTTCATCGGCATCAAGCTGATCGATGTTTTGCTGGCCGGCCTGCAACTGCTCTAACAGGAGGCATTATGTCTAGTTATCTGAAACCCGCCTTGGTATTGTTTGCACTGCTGACACTTTTGACCGGCGTCGTCTATCCGTTATTGGTGACGGCTTTGGCGCAGGGCCTTTTTCCGGTTCAAGCCAACGGCAGCCTGCTCAAAAACGATGAAGGCCAAATCATCGGCTCCGAACTGATCGGGCAACCCTTCAGCGACACTCGATACTTTTGGGGTAGGCCGTCGGCGACCTCGCCCTATCCTTATAATGCCGCCGCGTCGTCCGGTTCCAATCTCGGGCCGACCAACCCGGCGTTAATCACCACCGTCGCGGCACGCATCAAAGCACTCCATGAGGCCGATCCCGAGAAACATGCCTCCATTCCGGTTGACCTGGTCACTGCCTCCGCCAGCGGCCTGGACCCGCACATCAGCATCGCAGCCGCCGAATACCAAATACCGCGCATTGCCAAAGCGCGCCACATCGACCCGGCCAAACTGCACAACTTGGTCGCAAAACACACCGAAGACCGGCAATGGCAAATCTTCGGCGAGCCCAGAGTCAATGTGCTGAAACTAAATTTGTCGTTGGCTGATTTGAGTCGCAAGGATTAAAGAGTTTGTTGACCTGCTCGGCCGGCTAAAAGCTGACAAACGAACAGTAAATGCCACTGGCTACTATCCAGCCGATAGTGGCGGTAGGGTGTGGTGAGTTTACGAACCGCAGCAATCGCAAAAGGACAGGAGCAGGTTTTGCGTAGCCTTGATGCTGCGCCAGCGAAATCAAGAATGTTGGCCTGTCAATGATTTGGTTTATCTCGTAACCCAGATGTAGGGTACGCATCGCGTACCTTTAGAAAACCATCATCGTGGCAAAGACCAGAAGGTACGCGGTGCGTATCTACGTGGCTTGATTGTAAGACCTGCCCTTGTGATGCTGCGCAATATTCAGGCTACGCAGGGATTGCGAATCAAGCCGAGGCGGAATTCTTATGCCTGCCATAAACCGCATCAGATATTGAAAACCGGAACCCATGCTAGAATCACTATAAACTTTAAGAGCAGGTAGGTCCTGAAAAATCCTGTTCGTTCAGAGCTTGTCGAAGAATGAGCGGGATTTTTCATTCACTCAGCGGGTGAGTGTGTTGTGGGCGGTCCATACCTCGACATTGCTTAGCACGAACAGTCCACAACAAACGCCAACTGCTCTTTTTTAGAATAAACGTTTACCGGCTTATCCTAGCCTACTCGGCGTTATACAACGAGACTAAGCGTTTAAAATGACAATATAGGCAGCAACATGATGACACTAAATATCGACGACGACACGGCGAACCTGCTCCGCCAGTTGTCCGAGCAGGAACACGTCAGCCCCGCGCAACTGATCAAAAATCTGCTCAGCGATTACCTAGAAGACTTGGCCGACGCCGCAGCAGGCGATGCGGCGTTAGTAGAATTATTGAGTAGTAAGGACGATACGATTAGCTTGGCGGAATGGGAGCAACAACTCAATGCCTTGGAGCGTTAGGCTTAAGACGGGCGCCGCCAAAGCCATCAACAAACTGGACAAACCCGTCCGCGACAGAATCAAAACCTTTCTCGCTCAGTTAGCCGAGCAAGACAATCCGCGCATTACCGGCAAAGCCTTGCAAGGTAAATTGTCCGCATACTGGCGCAGAGACGACGAACTCATCGTTTTGGTCGTCGAATTGGGTCATCGAAAAGACATTTATCGAGACAAGCATTAATCGCAAAAAACCTAACCCCAACACCTTACTTCATATACATTTCCAATGTTTGTTCGTTCACGCATCACGCTGGTTAGAGTTTCGGCATGACTTTCGATTATCTACCTTCCGAATCAATCAACGGCGCAACCGACTGGAGCATCCAGAAACCCAGGGCGTTTAGCGATGCCGAAATCGAGCCCGGTAGGATGCGGTGAGGTACGAACCGCATAAATCGCGTCATTCTCCCGCGGATACCTTCGACAAATCGATGTCATCGCCCCGGTTTTCGGGATACACCCCACGTTTCACATAGCCATGAAAACTTGAATGAGGCCAATCTTTAACGCATTGCACCCAACCATGCTTGACCGGATTCCAATGAAGATAGTCGATATGCTGCCGATAATCGGCTTCGTCGCGAATGAGGTGCTCCCAAAATCGACGCTGCCATAGGCCACGTTCTCCGCGCTTCTCTCGACTTGTGGAGATTCTTTCGCCCTTTGCAATATGGCGAGAAAGAGGCTTTGATTAATCCCCAGCGCGGAGAAAAGTCTGAATCGTTCTCTGGCAATGTCAAGATGCAATGAAGATGTTCGGGTAAAATCACCACAGCATCGATTTTATAAGGGTGCTTGGCTTTCACACGGCCAAAGGCCATTCGCAATCGATCAATCTGATCCGTTAAGGATCAATTGTCATGGCGCTCGGCCAAATTAACGGTAAAAAACCATGTAGCTCCGGGATGTTGAAAGCGGCGATATTCAGTCATCGCTCTGGGTTATAGCGTTAATTTTCTCGATCGATGCGGTTCGTACCTCACCACATCCTACTGGATTGTCGGCTTTACGGGATAGACTTACCAATTGAAAATTTTGACGATGGGCCAACCCAAAATCAAGGGAACCACCGTTCGCTGGCATTGGCTCCGAAATTCGTTCGCCGTTATTTTTTGAGATGTTAAAAGCCGTTAGCCATTACAAACCGTAAAAACCACGGCGTAGCCTTCTAGCCAGAATATTTACCGCATTTTTATAATCATAGCCGTAATCTTGACCTACCTTGGCTAGTCAACAATCCATACCGACTTTCATGAACCTCGAACGCCCCAATCCCGATGAACTCTTGGCTCGCGTCGAACGTGACGCGGCCAAGGCCAAGCGCGGACGCTTGAAGATATTTTTCGGCGCGGCGGCCGGCGTCGGCAAGACTTATGCGATGTTGCTGGCCGCGCGGGAGCGACGGGCGGAAAATCTCGATGTGGTCGTCGGTGTGGTTGAAACCCACGGCCGCCTGGATACGGCGGCCTTGCTGAATGGCTTGGAACAACTGCCAACCCGGCAGATCGATTACCGGGGCAATGTCCTGCAAGAATTCGACATCGACGCGGCCTTGAAAAGACGGCCGGCATTGATATTGGTCGACGAGCTCGCGCATACCAACGTGCCGGGTTCCCGCCATCCGAAACGCTGGCAGGACATTCAGGAACTTCTGGAAGCCGGTATCGACGTGTATACCGCGCTGAACGTGCAGCATCTGGAAAGCCTGAACGACGACATCGGCCAGATTTCGGGCATCCGGGTTTGGGAAACCGTGCCGGACACGGTATTCGAACAGGCCGACGAAGTCGAATTGGTCGATTTGCCGCCCGACGAATTATTGACCCGGCTGAAGGAAGGCAAGGTCTATATTCCGCAGCAAATCGAACTCGCCATGCGGAATTTTTTCCGCAAGGGCAACCTGATCGCGCTGCGCGAATTGGCGTTACGGCAAACCGCCAACCGGGTCGATGCGGACATGCTGGATTACCGGGAAGATCATGCGATCCGCGAAGTCTGGCAAGTCGGTGAACGGATTTTGGTCTGCATAGGCCCGAATATGCTGTCCGAACGCTTGGTACGGGCCGGCAAGCGGTTGGCGGTCGGGCTGAAAGCCGAATGGGTGGTAGCTTATGTCGAAACGCCGAAGCTGGCGAGATTGCCCGCCGAAAAGCGCGACGCCGTATTACGAATCTTACGGCTGGCCGAACAACTCGGCGCCGAAACCGTGACCTTGAGTTCGCCGGATATGAGCGAAGCCATCATCCGCTTCGCCCGCGAGCGCAACATCAACAAGATCGTAGTCGGCAAACCCAGCCGGCGCGGCTGGAAACGCTGGTTATTGGGATCGGTGGTGGATGTGCTGATCAGCCATGCGCACAACATCAATATCTACCTGTTGGGAAGTCCGCAACAGGGCGAGCTGGAAACGCTTGACCTGGAAACCTCTTTGTTCAAAAAACATCCACTGCCGGGACTCAGGCAGCGCATTCCGCCCAAAATGCAAAAACGCTACCGTGGCTATGTCTGGGCCGTCACGGTGACCATCATCAGCACCCTCTTCGGCCATTTGATGTTCGGCCGGCTGGAACTGGCCAACCTGGTGATGATCTTTTTGCTCGGCGTGGTCTACATCGCGATGCGCTTTGGACGTGGCCCGTCGATTCTGGCCTCGGTACTCGGCGTCGGCCTGATAGATTTGTTGTTCGTCAAACCTTTTTTAAGCTTGACCGTGGCCGATAGCCAATATCTGATCACCTTCGTTGTGATGCTGATCGTCGGCATCGTGATCAGCAATCTGATGATCAATGTCCGCTCCCAGGCCAAGGTGGCCGCGCATCGCGAGCGGCGGGCGGCCGTGCTGTATGCGATCAGCAAGGAGCTGGCCGCTAGCCAATCCGAGCAGGACATCGTCGCCATCGCCGTCAAACATCTATACGCAGAGTTCAGCAGCCCTAATGTCATTTTGTTTCCGGATGCCGCGGGACATCTGAATTATCCCAAGCAGCCCGGTTTGTCGCAATCCTTGCGCGGTGCCGACCTTAGCGTCGCGCAATGGGTATTCGACCACAACGAGATGGCTGGACAAGGCACTTATACCTTGCCGGGAGCGGACGCCATTTATTTTCCGGTTTCCGACGGCGACAAGGTGTTGGGGGTGTTGGCCTTATTGCCGGTCAATCTGCGCCGGGTGTTTTTGCCGGAACAACAGAAATTGCTGGAAACCTTCCTGCGGCAAATCGCCCAGGCTTTGCTGAGAATCCGCTTTTCCGAACAAGCGAAACGGACGCACATGCAGATAGAGGCCGAACGCCTGCGCAATTCCTTGCTCAGCGCGATTTCTCACGATCTACGCACGCCGTTGGCCAGCATCGTCGGTTCTGCCAGCACCTTGGCGGCCAACGATAACCGCATGTCCTCGCAGGATAGGCAGGAACTGAGCCAGGCCATCGTCGACGAAGCCGAGCGCATGACCAATCTTGTCAATAATATTCTGGACATGGCCCGTCTGGACGCCGGCATCGCGGAATTAAACAAGCAGTGGTATCCAGTGGAAGAAATCATCGGCGTGGTATTAAGCCGTTTACACAAGCTGCTTGCCGACAGACCGGTCGACGTTCATATAGCGCCGGATATGCCGATGCTGTTTGTCGACGCGGTCATGATAGAACAGGTGTTGATCAATCTGCTTGAAAATGCCGCGCGCTATACGCCGGCGGGTAGCGCATTGGAAATCAGGGTCGATGCATTCGAGAATGGCGTCGAAATTTCCGTCGCGGACCACGGGCCCGGTATTCCCAAAGGCCTCGAGGAAAGATTGTTCGAAAAATTTTATCAAGTCCGCCATGAGAGCGCGCAGAGTGGCGTCGGCCTGGGTTTGGCGATTTGCCGTGCCATTGTCGAAGTACACGGCGGCAGCATTCGAGGGCAAAATCGGCTGGAAGGCGGTGCGGTATTTACCATAACGCTGCCGAACGAGCCGATGCCGCCGCAATTCAGCGCGGAACCCTGAGGGACTGTTAGCCTATGTCAAAAACCGATCCCGTCATCATTATCGTCGAAGACGAGCTGGCCATACGCCAATTCCTGCGCACCGCTTTGCGCCTGCAGGGATACACCGTGTTTGAGGCCGAAACCGGCCAACGCGGCCTCGTCGAAGCCAACATACGCAAGCCCGATTTGCTGATTTTGGACTTGGGCTTGCCGGACATGGATGGCATCGAAGTCATCAAGGCCATTCGAGCATGGTCCACGCTGCCGATCATCGTGTTGTCGGCGCGTAGCCAAGAGCGACAAAAAGTCGATGCACTCGACCTCGGAGCTGACGATTATTTGACCAAACCGTTTGGTGTCGAGGAACTGATTGCAAGAATTCGAGTAGCCTTGCGCCATGCGAACAGAAAGGAACAATCACTGGATAACGATGTGTTGGTGACGGGCGGTTTGAAAGTGGATTTGAGTAAGCGCTTGGTCAGCGTCGATGGCCGGGAAATCGCTTTGACACCGATTCAATACCGCTTGTTGGCGGTATTGGCCAAAAATGCCGGCAAGGTCATGACGCACCGGCAGATCATGAAAGAAGTCTGGGGACCTTCTTATGTAGACAATGTACATTATGTCCGGATGTATATGAGTCAACTGCGGCATAAACTCGAAACCGATCCGGCTAAACCGCAGTACTTGGTTACGGAATCCGGTCTAGGCTACCGGCTGAAAATAAAAGACGAATAAGCCTAAAAACGCAGTCGAGCCTATCAAAACCCCGTTCGCCCTGAGCCTAAAGAATGTCAGGATACTTCCATGCTTGCTATTTTGGCGGACTCAGTTGTGGGTATCTTGGGATTCAAGCCGGATATTAGTGACCTGAGACGTTCGATGCGAACGTGGAAGCGTTGCACCCCATCGTGTTGCTCGTGATCTTGGTGCAGTTTTTGAAAGTCGTCCAAATAATCGCCAATCAGCGAGGTTTTTTGCGCCAAGCCGCTCATGATTTGGCTGACGATGTCCTCGAACTGGATGGCCATGACACCCTCTTCGGTCAGCTGGCGAATTCGTTCGGTGATTTCGGTGATTTGATGCGAATGGTCTCTGGCCTTATCGGTAACCTGGATGAGCTCGCTTTCCAAAGTGTTCAGGTTTTCTCGCGAGCGGTTGGCCAAGCTCAGATCGATTTGGGTGGAAAGGGTTACCTGCGTGCCCACCTCCTGAAGCGAATTCAGGATGTCTTTCAAAAGAACACCGATTTCGTCGTTGAAATTTCGGGTTCGGGAAGCCAGTGAACGCACTTCATCGGCTACCACGGCAAAGCCGCGGCCGGCTTCACCTGCCCGCGCCGCTTCGATGGCGGCGTTCAAGGCCAATAGATCGGTTTGTTGGGTTAATTTGGACACGCTTTCCAAGGCGCCGGTAATACCCAGTATTTTATGTTGCATTTGTTCGAAGCTGGTTGCGATGGCAGCGCTGGATTGTCTAAGCTCGCGCAGTTTGCCGACGAACTCGTCGATCAGCACATGAGTTTCGTCGAAAAAACGCTGTAATCCGGAGTTATGCTGCGCATCGACAACCTCCGACCCGGTCAATTGCAACACTTCGTCAATCAACGTTTTCAATACCTGACGCTGATTGGCCGACTGTTGCTCCAGACCAGTCAGGCTGCCGTATAGTTTGACGACCGACTCGCGCATGATTTGGCAAGCCTGCTGCGTATCGCGCTGTAGGGTCGAAAACTGATCTTGAGTATGACCGGCAACATGGTCGCATAGGGAATGGTATTCCGACATCATGGTATGCAACTGGTACAAGCGGGCTTGTTGGACCATTTTCGAAGACTGACGCCCGCGCCGGGAAAAAAATAAGGCAGCAACGGCAAGCAAGGACATCAGAATGTAAGGATATGGGCAAATCGGCGCACCGCTCATGCCCCAAAGCCAGCAGGCAAAAGAGATGAACATTACCAGCCAAATCAATACGGTATCGATACGTTTCATGGTAGGCCTATTATTTTTCCGAGTCATCTAAGTTAAGCAGTAGGGAAGCGCTGAATGAATCCACCATGAGCCCGAACCACAGGAAACAAGTCGGGATTTCCTTAGGCGGCGGGATGCATGATGGCATCGGCATCTGCCAGGAACTCATGTAGTTGTTCCTTGGAGTCTATTTGCCGAGCCGTGATGTTCACTACCGCCGCCGCGTCACCGAACAGGGTCTCGATACGGCTTTTGATACGCGCGGCGAAGCGGACGGCACCCGATGCCAGGGTATGCGGCAACAAAACGCCAAACGTGGTTTCGTTCCAGACGGCTACGGCGTCGGTGGCTCTTGCCCATTGCGGCAGTTCCACGGCGATTTGTCGCCGGATTTGCTCCAAGCCAAGAGGGAAATTTTCACGGGTTTGATGGCAAGCGATGGCAAATAGCGCGATTGAAAATGGCGCCGATTGGTAGCGGTAGATGCGGCCGATCTCATCATCCAGCTTTTGTTGCAATATTGCCCTAGTGTCGAGCCCGATAGCCAAGCTTTTCGATGTACTGTCGATGGTAGTTTTATTCTGTTCCATGCCAGCGATCAATTCGCGTAATTCATCGCTATGGTACTTGGTGAGATTGATCCAGGCGCTATACACAAAGCCAACCAACTCGCTTTGCGTGATGACGCCTAGCAAATCGCCGGATTCGCCAATGACGACCGAGCGCTTGATATTATGATTTTTAAGCTGACCAAGCGCTTCTTGAACGGTGGCCGTGGTCCGCGTGACGATGACCGGCCTGCTCATGTAGTCCGGCAAGCAGCCTCTAAGGCTTTTTCCGCCGGCGATGGCTCTGAAAACATCCTTGGTGGTGATAATGCCTAACGCCACGCCATCTTCAACCACGACGACGGCGTCTTCCAGGCGCTTGAAATGGCACAAGATGTCTTCCAATATCCAGTCGGGGGAAAACGTTATCAGCTCGGATTTCGAGATCAGATCGCCCACTGTCTTTTTTTCGACCAACACTGTAGGAGAAATGGCGGCCAAAAGGTCGGTATAAGTCAAAATCCCCGTAAGCGTGTCTCCCTGCAGGATGCCCAGATAGCGCTGCGCCGACGCTTCGAGACACTCCAACGCGGCGAGAACGTGCTGACTTTCGGTAATGGTGGGCAAAACCGGCAATGACAACTCGGCCA
This sequence comes from Methylomonas rapida, assembly GCF_024360925.2. Classification (NCBI taxonomy): domain Bacteria; kingdom Pseudomonadati; phylum Pseudomonadota; class Gammaproteobacteria; order Methylococcales; family Methylococcaceae; genus Methylomonas; species Methylomonas rapida. The sequence goes on from NZ_CP113517.1 coordinate 2,661,073, forward strand.
AAGGCGCATGTTGGTCGCCGTTTTTTGCCAGATAAGCCAGCAGTTGCTCGATCGAAAACAGGCAACGTTGCGTGCCTGCTTCGACAATCACGCTGCTGAGATTTCTTTCATCCATCAAGCGGGATGCTTCGGCCACGCTGATGTGCGGCGCAAGTAAAAATATCCGCTTTTGCGCAATCAATCCAACACTTGGGAAAATCGACATAATAATGAATGGGTTCTATCGATCCTGCCACGAATGCGTCCAGGGAACGCGCACTCGATTATTCGTCATTTGCTTCAACCTCAAATGAGCCAAACTCACCTTCATACGCCGAGGCTGACGTTGAAGGCTAAGTCGGTGAGATTAGAAGGCGCCGTAAAGGTATGGTAATCCCGGATCAAATCGGCAACCGACTTGGCCTTGATTTTACCCATCAGATTGGCGCGGTGAACTTTGACGGTCTTGATCGAAATGCCCATGACTGCCGAGATTTGTGAGCTAGAAAACCCTTTTACCACTAACTCACAGGTTTCCAGCTCCCGTCTGGTGAGTTGGTTGAATTTACGGCTGATTTCCAGACGGTGGATATGCCATGAGAAAACCTGTTCGAGCACTAATTTCATTTCTTCGAGTTTGAAAGGTTTATGAATGAATTCCGAGCTGCCGATATAGAGATTGCGCAACAATTGCAAATCCTTGAACTGTCTACTCAGGTAAATTTTAGAACAATTCAGCCAAATGACATCGAATGCGGACTCGTCGAAAATATCCGCAAAACAGGCATCGACAACCAGACAGGATGTCCACGTGCCTTGAGATAATTGGGCATAGTGACAGCGCAACCATGCAAATAAAGAATCCCGGCTTTCGAAATAATGCGTTTCCGTATTCGGAAACGGACAAATACGCAAAATACCTCTATAGGTGGATAATTCGCTATCGACCACTACGATTACGAATTTGTAATCAGAAAAATTGATCTGCATCAACATCAATCAAATTAGGTTGGGAACAACGTTAGTCATGTTGCCGAAGTTTAGGCGAATAGCACTCTTTGTCTATTGGGCCAAAGGCTTAGATTTGGAATAAGTATAGACGCTAAGTCTTGGTTATCAGGGCTAGACCTTTACAGTTTGCAATCGTCAGTCAATTATCCTGACGCTCCCGTACAATAGTTTGCAAACAACGAGTAATATCACTGGTTAATTTTACTTGCCTGGATGGACCACGATGTTTTCGCGTTTTCCGTTTGCCGAGATCGACACCCAGATATTTCCCGCCAGTTATCAGTCCGCCCGCCGGCAATGGCTGGAGCAGCAGACCGACCTGCCTTATCCTTGTCAGCACCTGAGATTTGCCTGTGCCGGAAAGGGCCCTGCAGGCGAGGACTTGATAACCGATGTACTGTGGCTGGGCGAGCAACAAGCCGAAAACGTCGTCGTACTGATTGCCGGCACGCACGGCGTGGAAGGCTTGACCGGTAGCGCGATTCAAACCGACTTATTGCAATTATTGGCCAGGGGTCAACCGACCTTTCCCCAGCGTACCGCGCTGCTATTGATTCATGCACTGACACCGTGGGGCTTCGCCTGGCTGCGCCGCTGCGACGCCGACGGGGTGGATCTGAACCGCAATGCAGTGGATTTTTCCGCGCCATTGCCAGAAAACTTGGGTTACGCCGCATTACGGGAAGCCTTGTTTGCCGGCGATGCCGAAACCCGGCAACGCTTGTTTGACCAATTCAGCGCGCAGCACGGCCGCGTGGCGTTGGAGATCGCCATCAGCGGCGGCCAATATCACGATCCCGCGGGGCCTTTCTTCGGCGGCCAAGCACCGGCGCATGGTCGCCGGGTATGCGAAACCTTGATCGAACAGTACGCCTTGTCGCAGCGGCGTTTGGCCGTGGTTGATTTGCATACAGGCCTTGGCCCTTACGGTTATGGGGAAATCATTTGCGATCACGCGCCCGACAGTGCCGGTGCCGATGTGGCACGACAGTGGTACGGCGACGCAGTGACGCTACCGTTAAGCGGCACGTCCAGTTCCGTGCCAAAAACAGGGCTATTGGACTATCTGTGGCATGCGGCGATGGACGAGCACAGCTGTTATGTCACCCTGGAATTCGGCACCTACAGCACCGATGCGTTATTCGAAGTGCTGCTGCGCGACCATCAACTGTGGGCGCAGGCCGAAAACGCGGACGAGCGCCTGGCGCACAGCTTGAAGATGAGGCATCATTTTTGCCCTAATGATACGGCTTGGCAGGAAATGGTGTTGGTTCGCGCCCGTCAAGTCATCGCTCAAGCGATACGAGGAGCTTCGTTTTGACATTATCGATACGCCCTGCCCTGCTCGCCGACCTCGATGCCTTGGTCGCATTGGAAAACGCCAGTTTCGTCACCGACCGGCTCAGCCGCCGCAGCTTCAAACATTGGCTGACCACCGACACTGATCACCGCGCCCTGCTGCTGGCCGAAAACGAACAAGGTCTGGCCGGCTATATCCTGATCATCTATCACCCTGGCACCCGGTTGGCACGGATATATTCCCTGGCCGTCGATCCAAGGCAGCGCAACAGCGGCATTGCCCAGGCCTTGATCATTCGGGGCGAACAAACCGCGCGCGATGACGGCCGCCTGTATCTGCGGCTGGAAGTCAACGTCGACAATACCCCGGCCATCAGGTTGTACGAAAAGCTAGGGTATCGGAAATTTGGCTTTTACCGGGATTATTACCAGGATCACAGCGATGCGCTGCGCTATCAAAAACGCATCCGTAGTTACAAGGATACGCCACAGCACCGCTCGGTGCATTGGCTGCGCCAGACCACTCCGTTCACCTGCGGACCGGCCGCGTTGATGATGGCCATGCACGGCCTGAACCACGCCTACCAACCCTCGCGGCAAGAAGAAATCGATTTGTGGCGCGAAGCCACCACGATTTTCATGACGTCGGGCCACGGCGGCTGTCATCCCGTGGGCCTGGCATTGGCCGCCAAACGGCGCGGCTTTGCGGTGGAAGTCTGGATCAACCAAAGCGGGCCGCTGTTCATCGACAGCGTGCGTAACGACGACAAAAAGCAAATCATCGAACTGGTCGACAATTGCTTCAAAGACCAAGCCGCCGCCCACGACATACCGATACATTACGGCAACGTCAGCCAAGACGATTTGATTGCGGCCTTTGAATCCGGCGCTATACCGTTGATCTTGATCAGCACCTTTGCGATGGACAGAAAAAAAGCCCCGCATTGGGTGGTCATGAGCGGTTTTGACCAGGATTGCCTGTATATGCACGATTCCGACCCCGACGACAGCCGGCAAAGCGAACTCGACTGCCAGTTCATCCCGGTCGCGCGCGAGGATTTCGAGCGCATGTCCTGTTTCGGCAAAAGCCGGTTGAGAACGGCGGTCATCATTCGGCCGGCCTAGCTTTTCAGGATGGGTCCACGAAGAATCCCCTTCCAGCATTTAAGTCACGAGACACTCGACTAAACGCCCAATCTAACCTTCTCCCGGCGGGAGAAGGCTGCGATTCGGCTTTTACGACGCTCTCCGTTTGAGCGAATGACCGATCTGTCGAACTCAGTCTGGTTCTAGCGCTGTGTCAACACCTTCGGCCTCTTTTGCATCAGCCGAGTCTTTAGCCTCATCCCGCTCGCATTTGCCTTCAAGCAGATCAATGGCGCCCGGCCAACAGGAGGCTTTCACGTAATCTTTTGCATAATCAAAAAAAGCCACACCGGAACAATCCTCGTGTTTGAGCGTAGCGGGCGCGCCCAGATCCTTTTCGTCATAAATTCTGACGACTTTACAAAAGTCAACGGGTCTCGACCAAGCCGGGCTTGATATTAGGCATAACAACGTCAAAGCGTAAACGTTCTTTTTATGAGTCATTTTTAATTTTTCTCCCATTGTCGGTGTTGCAATGTATTTGTTGCAGCTTCCCAGTTTTAGTGGGGCTACCTGATTGATGGAAACCTCTACCGATTTCAGTTCAGCACACCGTTCTAGCGCTTCCAGCCTGTGGCGAAATCGCTTTGGCCTTGCCTGAACAAGCCGGGGCCGACGCAGCGCATAGAATACACCGGCGCAGGCCAGATCATTAAAAAACGTTTTATAACATTAACCGGCCTGCGGTCGCCTAATAACCGATCATCCGTTGCATCGGCAACCGTCACATTCCTGTCATTTTTGCGGATTACGCTGTAACGGAATTTGGTCCACGAAACACACGAAAATCACGAAAAATCTCAAACAATTACCACACCTAAGAGCAGCACCGAACAGGTGAATAGACAAGCTTCATAACGCAATGATTTCTTTCGTGTATTTCATGATTTTCATGGACTTGCTGCCGTTTTTAGGATGAACCATCCATTTCCTTTACCACTGAATCATCGCCATGATTGATGCCGCTCGTATTCTGCAAGAAACCTATCCCGATTTTAAATTGGGCAAAGACAATGGCTTGGCCGTCAAGGCCTTGAAAAAGCTATTACACGAAGACGATTTCAACGCCTTCATCACCAAAAACCAGCATCTGCGCGGCTTTGCCTTCTTGGACAAATTGCTGAACCACTTCAATTTCAATTATCAGGTCAGCAACCGCTCCTACAGCAACATTCCAGCCGAAGGCCGGCTGTTGATCGTCGCCAATCACCCTATCGGCACTTTAGACGGCCTGGCCTTGGTCAAGCTGATTCGCTCGGTCCGCCCCGACGTGCGCATCGTCGCCAATCGGGTATTGACCTACATGGAGCCCTTGCAAACGATTTTTCTGCCGGTGGATGTGCTATCAGACAAAAAAAGCCTGAAAGACAGTTACAAAGCCATGCTGGACGCCCTGGAAAACGAAGAAGCCGTAATCATTTTCCCGGCCGGCGAAGTCTCGCGCATCACGCCCAAGGGCATACGCGACGGCAAATGGCAAAACGGCTTCATCAAGCTGGCCAGGAAAGCACGCTGCCCTATCCTGCCGATACATATCAAAGGCAAAAACTCGGCGCTGTTCTACGGCGTCTCCACCATGTACAAGCCGATGGGTACCTTGCTACTGGTCAAGGAAATGTTCAATAAAAAAGACCAGGAAATCCGCTTCAAGGTCGGCTCGCCAGTTCCGTTTGCCGCCATCGAACACAGCGAAGACAGCAATAAACAATTGGCACAACGTTTTAGCAAGCATGTGTTGAATCTGGGTAAAAAGGATAAAGCGCCACTGTTCGAAACGATAGAAACCGTCGTTCATCCGGCGGATGCCAAGACCATCAAAAAGGCCTTGTTTCAATCCCGCTTGCTGGGCGAAACCCGCGACGGCAAAAAGATTTTTTTGTATCGTTTTCAGCACGATTGCCCGGTGATGCAGGAAATCGCCCGCTTGCGGGAACTGACATTCAGAACGGTGGAAGAAGGCACCGGTTTGGCGTTGGACCTGGACAAATTCGATGTCTATTACAGCCATATCGTGCTGTGGGACGACAACAATCTGGACATCGTCGGCGCGTACCGGGTTGGCGAAGGCCCCAAAATCATGGCCAGCCATGGCATCGAAGGTTTTTACACCAGTACCTTATTCGACTTGAACCAGGATTTTGCCGCGTTGCTGCCGCAAAGCATAGAACTAGGCCGCAGTTTCGTGCAGCCACGTTACTGGGGGCAACACAGCCTGGATTATCTTTGGTACGGCATCGGCGCCTACTTGCGCGAGAAACCGGACATCAAATATTTGTTTGGCCCGGTCAGCATCAGTAACGCTTATCCGCAAATGGCCAAGGAATTGATCATCGGTTTTTACCGGCAGCAATTCGGCTCGAATTTGCCAACGGCGCAGGCCAAACGGCCGTTTGTGCTGTCAGAGCAAGGCCTGCAATTCGCCACCCAGGCATTCGACGGCGATTATTCGACCAGCTTTAAAGTCTTGAATAGCGAACTCAAAAAACTGGGGGTCAAAGTCCCGACCCTGTATAAACAATATGTAGAATTGTGCGTGGAAAAAGGTTGCCATTTCATCGATTTCAACGTTGACCCCGATTTCAATAACTGCATTGACGGCCTGATCATGGTCGAAATCGACAAGATCGCGCCGAAAAAACGTCTGCGCTACATTGAATCCGCGCTGACGCATTGATTTTGTGTTTTTTCCATTATCGCCATGTCGTGCGCTGATTACGAGGGAAGATGCGTAGCTCAGCCAAAGCCGACTTTGTCGAATTGACGCAACTCGAGGAATTGATCGATCAGTTGGGCACAAGGACCCAGGTCGAAGTGGTAGAGCGGATTCATCATCAAGGCCGAGAGTTTCCGATTTATAGCCTGGTTCTGGGGTCGATGCGCGACGATGTGCCGGTATTGGCCTTCTTCGGCGGCGTGCATGGACTGGAAAAAATTGGCTCGGAAGTGATTTTGTCGTATCTCAACACCCTGACCCAGTTATTGGATTGGGACGAGGAATTGAATGAGCGCCTGGAAAGATCGCGCCTGGTCTTCATGCCGATTGTGAATCCGGTCGGCGTTTTCCAGGGCACTCGCAGCAACGGCAATGGCGTCGATTTGATGCGCAACGCGCCGATAGACGGCACCGGAAACATCAAGCTCTATAGCGGCCACCGTCTCAGTCCCAAACTGCCCTGGTATCGCGGCGACGGCGCCGAAATGGAGACCGAAGCGCGCGCCTTGTGCCGCGTCGTCGAAAAACACTTGTTCAATGCGCCGTTGTCCATCGCGCTGGATTTGCATTCCGGATTTGGCATTCACGATCGCTTGTGGTTTCCTTATGCATCGATCAAACAAGCGTTTCCGGGTATCGCCGAGGCGCATGCGTTAAAGACATTATTTGACCGCTGCTATCCCAATCATTTTTATAAGATCGAACCCATGAGTCAGGAATATGTGATCAACGGCGACTTGTGGGATTATCTGTACGACAGTTTCATGCAAGCGCGTTCCCCGCATCATCTGTTTATGCCGCTGACCTTGGAAATGGGCTCCTGGCTCTGGCTGCGCAAGAGCCCTTTGCATTTGTTCCAACGTCATGGCTTATTCCATCCCTTGTTACCGCATCGTCATCAACGCATTTTGAGAAGGCACTTTACCTTGTTCGATTTTCTTTATCGCAGCCTGCTTTCTCCGGGGCAATGGGCCAAATTAAATACCGACAGACTCGACCATCATCGGCAACAAGCGATGAAGCTCTGGTATGGTTGACATGATTGGACAAAACTGGCTGTTATTACGGGGGCTGTCGCGCGAGGCCGCGCATTGGGGAGATTTTGTCGGATTATTGCAAGCACGCTTTCCGTTGGCCCAAATCAGCACCCTGGACTTACCGGGTACTGGTCAGCGTTATCTCGAAACCAGTCCTTGCACCGTAGCCGAAATTACCGAATCGGTACGCCGGCAAACCCTGGAAAAAGGCTTGCTGAATCACCCCTTGACTTTGGTTGGCCTGTCGCTAGGCGGCATGGTCGCCTGGGAATGGATGCTCAGGTATCCCCAAGACATTGCCGGTGCCGTCCTGATCAATACCAGTCAGGCGAACCTAAGCCCTTTTTACCAACGTTTGCGCTGGCAAAGTTACCCTAACTTTTTCAAGTTGATGCTACGGCCTAGTCGATTTGAGAGGGAGTTATTGATCTTGCAATGGGTGGTCAATCGCAGAGAAGAAGACGAAGAACTTGCCTCGTCATGGGAAGCCATACAAGCCCAAAGGCCTGTCAGCCTTTGCAACACCATTCGCCAATTAACCGCGGCGGCCCGCTACCGTCCCCGCGAGCAACGGCCAGCTGTGCCTGTTTTGCTGCTGAATAGCCGGGGCGACCGCTTGGTGGCCCCGGCTTGCTCTGAAGCCATACACAAGAAATGGCAACTTGCATTGGATACTCACCCTTGGGCCGGACATGACCTGCCACTGGACGACGGCGAATGGGTCACCTATCGCTTAAGCACCTGGCTCGAGCGGCTCAAGCATGAGTCGGAGATTATTTAATCTCGAATTCGGCTTTATCGCGGCCCGCGGCCAACAATTCCTGCATCCATTTAGGCGCCAGTCCACGTCCGGTCCAGGTTTGCGAGGCATCGGCGGGGTTACGGTATCTCGCGGCCACTTTACCGCCTTTTCTGTCGATTTTTTTATCGGCGTCGTGGATCTCAACTGTCACCCCTATAGAGGCCGCCAGCTCTTTAATTTGCGCAATGACTTCCTTGCGTTTGCTGCTTTGTTTTTCTTTCAAAGCCCTCTCGGCGTTATCGATCAGTGCTTGAATTTCCGCTTCAGAGAGATTGTTAAAATCGGTCATGGGTTTTCTATTCCTCATTAAATTAAAAACTCGGCCAATTGTAACATTTTGTTCAAATAATAATAAATAGTTATTTCATGGATTAATCAGGAAATTAACCTCACTGAACACTTTCCCTCGATTATCGATTAACACCACTTGCCATTCCCCTGCATCTTTCACAGTAACTTTTTTACTGGATATCAGCTTGTTTCTACCGGGTCCCAGGTCAAATTGCTTTTTATATACGAGGCGACCTCCCTTGAACCATCGATGGAATAATAACAGGTCTTTCCTGTTTCTAATTTCACTGAAATAAAATAATTCAAGCGTTTCATTCGGCTGCATAACCACCGGGACCTTAATTGAATCACCAGGCTCGCCGCTTTTGGGCACGGTCGTCAACGCGGCTCGAATGACGCGTTTATCGAAGATGATAGCGGCCGGACGTTTGACAATACCGGATTGCCTGGTTAAATCCTCTGAATTTACAGGAGAATCATTTACGTCAGGCTTAATTACACCGCTAGTTTGTATTGGCGCAGAGGATTCCGCCCCTCCCTGCTCACCGGCCTGCTGTATATTATTGGCAGTATCTTCGGCAGAAAACCATAAAACCATCAGCATCAGCATTAATACTAGAATCGCAATCGCGGCCAATATGCGCCGGGTATGCCAAACCGTTACCATTTTCGGGTCGATGAGTGCCTTTCTGTGCTTATCTTTATCGTAATTTATCTTAATAACCACTCTATTTTCCGCCATGCCGATTCTCGTCAGATTGATTCACTATCGCCGCCGCCCTCGTCCCCGAACAGGCGTCTTTACTCGATTTTTCCTTGGTAATATATCATTTTAGCTCTACCATAATGAGCACCACTTGCTAAGAACCTGGATGTCGCATGAGCAATTTGCTTGAACTATTTAAAGAGACCTCGGCGTTGTACGGCGGCAATGCCAGCTACATCGAATACCTCTACGAGCAATATCTGAGCAACCCGGACTCCATTTCCGGCACCTGGCGTCAGCGTTTCGACGACATTCACCGCGGCTCCACCGAAGACACCCCGCATAGCGTCATCGTCGAACGCTTCGAGAAACTGGCCATCTCGGAACCCGGCAAACTGGCCAAAATGCAGGGCTTTACCGAGCAGAGCGTCAAAAAACAATCGGCCGTGGCTCGCCTGATCAACCAATATAGGGTCAAGGGCCATCAAATTGCCGACAACAATCCCTTGGGCACGCGCAATACGATACCGGCCGACCTGGAGCCAATCTATTACGGCCTGACCCAGGCCGACATGGATACGCTGTTCGATACCGGCGGCTTATGCGGCATCGACCGCCTTCCACTGCACGCCATCATTCAAACCTTGAAGGAAATCTATTGCGGCAGCATCGGCAGCGAGTTCATGCATATCGTCGATGCCGAACCCAAGATGTGGATCAGGAAAAAACTGGAGGGCGCCAAACCGGACTATGCCAGCCATCCGGAAAAACGCATCTGGCTGTTAAAACAGCTGACTGCCGCAGAGGGCCTGGAGAAATACCTGCATCGTAAATATGTCGGACAAAAGCGCTTTTCGCTGGAAGGCGGCGAATCCTTGATCGTGATTCTGGACGAATTGATCATGCGGGCCGGCGAATACAAGGTCAAGGAAATGGTGCTCGGCATGGCCCATCGTGGCCGCTTGAACGTACTGATCAATATCCTCGGCAAGTGCCCCACCGTCTTGTTTGGCGAATTCGAAGGCACCCACACCTCGTCGCCCGGCGTATTGACCGGCGATGTGAAATATCACATGGGTTTTTCGTCGAATATCGCCACCGCCGCCGATCCGATTCACCTGACTCTGGCGTTCAACCCCTCTCACCTAGAAATCATAAACCCGGTCGTGGAAGGTTCCGTCAAGGCCAGGCAAGACCGGCACGGCGTCGGCGGCATCGACGCCATCGTACCGGTCTTGATACACGGCGATGCTGCATTCGCCGGCCAAGGCATCGTCATGGAAACCCTGAACATGTCGGAAACCCGTGCCTTCAACACCGGCGGCACGGTGCATATCGTCATCAACAATCAGATTGGCTTTACCACCAGCAATCCGTTCGACGCCCGCTCTACGCTGTATTGCACCGATGTCGCCAACATGATTCAGGCGCCGGTATTCCACGTCAACGGCGATGACCCGGAAGCCGTGGCCTTCATCACGCAAGTGGCGCTGGATTACCGCATGACCTTCCATAAGGACGTGGTCATCGATTTGATTTGCTATCGCCGGCTCGGCCACAACGAAGCCGACGAACCCGCCGCGACTCAACCGATGATGTATCAAAAGATTCGTAACCTTTTGCCGACTCGTCAGCTCTATGCGCAAAAATTGATCACCGAAGGCGTCATCACCGACGAAACCGTCGACGCGATCGAACAAGACTATTATCAGCGCTTGAGCGAAGGCCAAGTCGTTTCCCGGCCCATCGTGGAAAACCATAGCTATTCCTACTCTGCCCGCTGGGAAAAATACATCAGCCGCGAATGGGATCAGCACGCCGACACCTCGGTGACTTTAGAGCGCCTTCAATACTGCAATCAGCGACTGCACGATCTGCCGGCGGGATTCGAATTGCATCCCCGCGTCGCCAAGGTCATGGAGGATCGCAATAAAATGGCCAACGGCGAAATGCCGATGGACTGGGGCTTTGCCGAAAACATGGCTTATGCCACCTTGCTGGTGGAAGGCTATCACGTGCGCCTGACCGGGCAGGACATTGGCCGCGGCACCTTTTCACACCGACATGCGATCTTGCTGAACCAGCAAACCGGTGACAATTACATCCCTTTGCAACACCTGAGCGAAGATCAAGGTCGGGCGCAAATTTTCAACTCCTTGTTGTCCGAAGCCGGTGTCTTGGGCTTCGAATACGGCTATAGCTCGACCGTGCCCGACAAACTGGTCATTTGGGAAGCCCAATTCGGCGACTTTGCCAACGGCGCCCAGGTGGTGATCGACCAATTCATTAGCTCGGGCGAAACCAAATGGGGCAAACTCAGCGGCTTGGTCATGCTGTTGCCGCACGGCTTCGAAGGCCAAGGGCCGGAGCACTCGTCAGCGCGGCTCGAACGCTACCTGCAGCTCTGCGCCGACCAGAATATACAAGTCTGTTATCCGACCACGCCGGCGCAAATCTTTCATTTGTTACGCAGACAGTTGATCCGCCAATACCGTAAGCCGTTGATCGTGATGAGTCCCAAGAGCCTGCTCAGGCATAAACTGGCGGTTTCCAGCTTATCCGAATTGACCGATGGGGTCTTTTTGCCGATCATTGGCGAAATCGACGACATCGATCCGTTTCACGTCACGCGACTGATTCTATGCAGCGGCAAAGTCTATTACGATTTACTGGAAGCACGCCGGGAAGCCAATCTAAGACATATCGCGATCATCCGCATCGAACAGCTGTATCCATTCCCCAATGAATACTTCAAAGCGGAAATCGAAAAATACCCCAACGTCGAATTGGTGGTCTGGTGTCAGGAAGAGCCCAAAAACCAGGGCGCTTGGTATCAAAGCAAACACCATTTTTATGAAATCATCGACGAGAATATCCCGATCATTTATGCTGGCCGCGTCCCATCGGCGGCTCCCGCCGTTGGAAGTTATAAAACCCATGTGAACGAGCAAAAAGCCGTGGTGCAATCCGCCCTTTATGGCAACAAAGAAGGAAGAAAAAATGAGTTTTGATATTCTGGTACCCAGTCTCCCCGAGTCCGTCGCCGATGCCACCTTGGTGGCCTGGCACAAACAACCGGGCGACAGGGTGGATGCCGGCGAAAATCTGGCCGACCTGGAAACGGACAAGGTCATCCTGGAAGTGCCCGCGCCCTTTGGCGGGGTCTTGACCGAAATCATCCGCACCGCCGGAGAAACCGTGGTCAGCGGTGAATTACTGGCCAGACTGGATATGCAAAAACAGGCAGCCGCGCAACCCGCAAAACCCGCCGTCCACGAAGAGTCTCCGCTGAGTCCTTCGGTGCGTAAACTGGTTGCGGAAAACGAACTCGACCCGGCGGCCATCAGCGGCACGGGTAAGCATGGCCGCATCCTGAAAACCGATGTCCTGGAATATCTGCACGAGCAGCAAGCCAGCCCGGAAGAACCCACGCCTGCGCTGGACACCAGTCATGTACCGTTGTCAGCTACCGCGGTGGCCAGTTTGCGCCCAGAACAGCGGGTGCCGATGACCCGCTTGCGCGCCAAAATCGCCGAACGTTTGCTACAGGCCCAACAAAATGCGGCGATGCTGACCACCTTCAACGAAGTCAATCTGAAAGCCGTCATCGACCTACGCAACCAATATAAGGAACGTTTCGAAGCCAAACACAATGTCAAACTTGGCTTCATGTCATTTTTCGTCAAGGCCTCCATCGAAGCCCTGAAACGCTTCCCGGCCATCAACGCCTCGATCGATGGCAACGACATCATTTATCACGGCTATTACGACATCGGCATCGCTGTCACCACGCCACGCGGCTTGATCGTGCCAATTTTGCGCGATGCCGATCAACTCGATTTTGCCGGCATCGAAAAAGGCATACAAGACTTCGGCAGCAAGGCCCGCAATGGCTCGATCAGCGTCGAAGACCTGAGCGGCGGCACCTTTACCATCACCAATGGCGGCATTTTCGGCTCCATGCTGTCCACGCCGATACTCAATCCGCCGCAATGCGCGATTCTGGGCATGCATGCCATCAAAGACCGGCCGGTCGTCGAAAACGGCGAAATCGTGATTCGCCCCATCATGTATCTGGCCTTGTCTTATGACCATCGTCTGGTCGATGGCAAGGAAGCGGTGCAATTTCTCGGCATCATCAAGGAAAGCCTGGAAGCACCGGCTCACCTGCTGTTGAATATCTAACTCGCTGCGCGCCGTTGCAGGCGGCGCGCTCCGCTCAATTTAACGACACCATGCGCTATACCATCATCCCGGTCACTTCTTACCAACAAAACTGCACGCTGCTGGTGTGCGAACAAACCCATAAAGCGGCGCTGGTCGATCCCGGTGGCGACCTGGATGTATTACTGGAGGAAGTCGAAAAGCAAAAGGTCGAGCTGGAATCGATATTACTGACGCATGGACACATGGATCATATCGGGGGCGTGGCCGAACTTTCGACACAACTCAATTTACCGATCATCGGCCCGCACCAGGACGATGATTTCTGGATACAAAGCTTGCCGGAACAATGCCGGATGTTCGGTTTTCCAAGATGTGAAAGTTTTACCCCCAGTCGATGGTTAATCGATGGCGATAGCGTGAAGGTCGGTAATGAAAACCTGCAAGTCATCCATTGCCCAGGCCATACCCCAGGGCATGTAGTCTATTTCAGCGCCACGGACCGATTGACAATCGTCGGCGACGTGCTGTTCAAAGGCTCGATCGGTCGGACCGATTTTCCACGGGGCGATTATCAAACCCTGATCGATTCCATTCAACTCAAATTATGGCCCCTCGGCGGCGACATCGCCTTCATTCCGGGACACGGACCGATGTCGACCTTCGGCGAAGAGATGCGCAGCAATCCTTTTGTGGGTATGCGTTAACGTCGAAACTGCAATACGCTCACCCTTGCGAGTTACCAGTCCTTAAATTTAAACTGCTTCAACCGTTGTTTAAACTTTTCCTTGTCACTAAAGTAAAAAATCGCCAGAAAAACCCCAGGCCATAATAGAAACAAAAATATTTGACTCAAAGCGGCAAAACTCATGTGTGCGATCCTCTAAGACTAGGAATGGAAAATGACATTGATTGATCCACATTACCTGATCAGAAAATGGCCATCGCATCGCCATAACTGAAAAAACGGTAACGCTGTTGAATGGCATGCTGGTAGGCGCTCATGACCGCGTCGTAGCCGGCAAAAGCCGAAATCAGCATCAATAAGGTCGATTCCGGCAAATGGAAATTGGTCAACAGCGCATCGACGGTTTTGAACGAGTAGCCGGGGGTGATGAACAAGTCGGTATCGCCGCAACCAGCCGCCAACTCGCCAGATGAGGAAGCGGATTCCAAGGCCCTGACCGCCGTGGTGCCGATGGCGACCACTCGGCCGCCGCGTTTTTTGGCGGCGCGCACGGCGTCGACGCAGGATTGCGACACCTCGAAAAATTCCTTGTGCATGACATGCTGACGCAAATCGTCCACCCGCACCGGCTGAAACGTGCCACTGCCGACATGCAAGGTAACGAAGGTCTTGGGGATGCCCTTTTGTTCCAGTGTCTGCATGATCTTTTGGTCGAAATGCAAACCCGCCGTGGGCGCCGCCACGGCGCCGGCCTGCTTGGCGAACACGGTCTGATAACGTTCCAGATCGTCCTGATCGTCCGCCCGTTCGATATACGGCGGCAGCGGCATGTGTCCGATTTGCGCCAATATTTCCAGCAAGGTCGAATCGGTTTCGAACTGCAAGCGAAACAAATCGTGCTCGCGGCCCAAAACCCGGCAAGTCGTCCCGTTTTGCAAGTGCAACAAGGTGTCGGGTTTGGGGGCTTTGCTGGCTCTGACATGAGCTAGGGCCAGATGCTGATCTTCGATACGCTCGATCAGGATTTCGACCTTGCCGCCGGTGGCTTTGCTGGCAAACAAGCGCGCCGGTATGACCTTGGTATCGTTGAACACCAAGACATCATCCGGCCGCAACAGCTCGATAAAATCTCGAAATCTGGCATCGACGATTTCCCCTGTCCTTCTATTGAGCTGAAGCAGACGACTGGCGCTCCGTTCCGGCAAGGGTTTTTGTGCTATCAGCTCGGGCGGCAGGTGGTAATTGAAATCGCTTTTTTTCATTTTGAAACAGGCGTTGTCAGTTGTAGTATTCATCCACCTCTTAGAAAAAGAGGGTCGCGGTGAGATTTTTTCAACAAATTCCCGCTCACGTCCCCCTTTTCAAAGGGGGACGTGAGCATTCAGGAATAGGCGAGAAATGAGCTGGGCAATGGCAGGCACTCACAGCCGCTGCAGCAAAATCTCGCGAATCTC
Organism: Methylomonas rapida; assembly: GCF_024360925.2. Lineage (NCBI taxonomy): Bacteria > Pseudomonadati > Pseudomonadota > Gammaproteobacteria > Methylococcales > Methylococcaceae > Methylomonas > Methylomonas rapida. The sequence goes on from NZ_CP113517.1 coordinate 2,676,363, forward strand.
ATCATCCGTCAGCACGATGGGATTGGTTTGCATGCTGCTGCCACGGCTATTGGCGATGATCAAGGTAAAATCCGCTTCGCCGATGCCGTAGCATTGCAGGCGCGGCAATTGCAGACGTTCGCTCCAATCCGCCAGTATTTCGATCAGGGCATTACGCGCGCCATCGTCATCCAAGTCGTGCCTGTCGCTCAGCAAACGCCCGACTTGTGCATATTTAGCCAGCGCCGGATGGTTGGGTTCCCGCGCTCGCAAGGCTTGAATATTGACTGCCGTCGCGGCGGCCACCAGCGTGCCGCAAACGACACCGTGCGGGATCGGGAAATAGGCGCCCAATGGTGACGCCAGACCATGGACCGAACCCAAGCCGACTTGCGCCAGGGTAATGCCGGACAATAAGGCGGCATACGCCATCGCCCCACGACCAGCGCTAGCTTCTGGCTCCCTGCCCCCCCACGCTGCAAAGAAACCTTCCTTGACCGCAGACATACCGCTCCAGGCCAGGGCGTCGATAAACGGATTGGCCTTTAACGAGACATAAGATTCCAATAACTGGGTGAAGGCATCCATGCCGTCGGCGGCGACCAATTCCGGCGGACAGCTGGCCAGTAAATCCGGGTCTATGACGGCGTATTCCGGGATCAAGCATTCGTCGCGAAACGATTTTTTAAAACCTTCCGGACCTTGTACGCTCAACACCGCGTTTTTGGTGGCTTCGCTGCCGGTACCGGCTGTGGTGGGCACGGCGATGAACGGCGTGCTGGGGCCACGATAAGGCACGTTTTTGCCGACCCCTTCGAGATGATCCATCACCGAATTGCCATGTGGCAGCAAACCGGCAATGGCCTTGGCCGCATCGAGTACACTGCCGCCGCCGATGGCGATGACCACGTCGATGGCTTCGGCGCGAAATTTGGCCACCACTTCGTCAACCAATTTCGGTGACGGTTCGCCGGAAACCGTGACGTGAAACCAGCGCACGCCCTTGGCATTCAGGGCCTTGGTAAACGCCGACCAGCGCGGCGTATGGCAAAAAGACTGTTTCCCCGTCACCAGCAAAGCGGTCTTGCCGTAGCTGGCGGCCAAGGCCGGCACTTCGTTGATGCGTCCGGCACCGTAACTGATGCGGGGTAATCGGGATATCGAAAATGGCGAGAATGGCATGATGTCTTATCCTTGTGGAAACAAGCCTTTGTACGAGATACCCTGGCGAGGCTCGGCCATCCAGTCGGACACGCTGTCGCGCCAGGCCAGATAATGGGCGGTTTGTTTATGCGCGGCGGCATCCTCGGCAGAAACGTAAGCTTCGTACAATACAAAACGCGCGGGGTCTTCCGGCGATTGCAACACATCGAAGCGGCGATTGCCGGATTCCTGTACCGACGCCTCGTGATTGAGCCGCGTCGCGGCAATGAAATCGTCTATATGCTCGGGTTTGACATGAACATGAACCAACGTAACGTGCATGGTGGCGCCTCGTGAACAATAAATGAAAGCCTCATTATACGCCAGCAAGCCTTGCCAACCATGCCCCACTGTCATTAACACCCAGGAGAGTACTGTCGAAGAAGTCAGAGTGGATAAGTTAAGCCGCTCGACAGGCTTATCACGAACGGCTTAACTTGGCTAACTGGCTTATAATGCGCCCTTCTTCGACCACTCACCACTTCTTTCAAACCACGATGTACACCATAGAACCGAACCAGGATTATCGCGACCAAAGCTTGCGTCAGGATCAGGCACTTTCCACCGAAGAACTCAAGGCTGATGCCACCCAGCATTACGATGAATGTTATCGCGACTATTTGTTTGCCTGGTGTAACCGTGACAATCTGGCTTTGCATTACGGCTATTGGGACGATGACAAGCCTTACAATCAACATCAGGCCTTGCTGAACAAGAATCAGGTGCTGTACGACAAAGCCGCCATTCAAGCGGGCGACAAGGTGCTTGACGCCGGTTGCGGCATTGGCGGCAGCACGATATGGATGGCCAGGGAACACGGCAACCGGGTTACCGGCATCACGATCAGCGCCAAGCAGGCCGACTACGCCCGGCAACACGCACGCCGCCACGGCGTGGCGGCATTGGTCGATTTCGAGGTGGCGGATTTTTGCGCGACGCCGTTTGCCGATGCCAGCTTCGATGTGGTGTGGGCCCTCGAAAGCTCTTGCCATGCCTTGAACAAAGGCGATTTTTTACGCGAGGCCTTCCGGGTCTTGAAACCCGGCGGCCGCGTGGTGGTTTGCGACGGCTTTTTATTGCAACGGCAATTCACCGAACAGCAATGGCAGGCCGTGGTGACCTGTCTCAATGGCTGGGCGGTGCCGAATTTGTGTTCTCGCGACGAAATGGAAGGTTTATTGGCACAACAAGGCTTCGCAAACGCTCAATGCCACGACATCACCGCGCAAACCCAGGCTTCGGTCGAGCACATGTACAAGGTGGCCAAGCGCCTGCAGCCTGTGCAAAAAATCAGCCAATGGCTGGGACTGCGCACCAAGGCGCAAACCGCGAATTATCTGGTCGGCTTGGCGCAATACCAGCTATTCAATGAAAAACTGACAGAATACCTGATTTTCACCGCGCAAAAGCCGAGCTGAGGCCTTGATTCATTTAACGCCGATTTTGCTGGCCATGGCTGGTAAAACCAGCATGCTGCAAATAATCATCAGCGAAATGCCAATCGCCAGCAGTAAACCCATGCTGGCGGTGCCGGCATGGGTGTTGAACGCCAGACTGGAAAAACTGCAGAAGGTGGTCAGGGCACTGTAAAACACGCCGCGGGCCGAGCTGGATTGCAATAACTCTTCGTGATTATCCTGATGTTGCAGTCTATGCACGATATGAATCCCGCTATCGACGCCCATGCCCAGCAACAACGGCAGCACGATGATGTTGGCGAAATTGAAGGGGTTGTTCAGCAACACGTTAAAGGCGCCGGTCAACAAGGACGCCAACAGCAACGGCGTGACGATCAACACGGTGTCTTTCACACTGCGGGTCAATATCAGCAATAACAGCACTATCATCACCAGCGCGCTGGAAAAAGCCTGCACGAAGGCCGCCACCACGGCTTGACCCGATGTGACGTCGCCTATCGGCAAGCCGAACACATTGGTATACGTTGCCATGATCTCATTGACGAAGGCTTTTAGGTTTTCCGCATCATTCAAGTCTTTTTTCGGCAGCACCACTACCCGGTACACCCCGTCGTTGCCGGCCCATTGCGAACGAACCTCATCGGGTATGTCATCCATGCCGAAAGGCTCCGCCGTCAAACCATCTCTGAGCATCAACATGGTATGCGGCAACAGTTTCAACACACTGTCTTCCAGGCGCGCATACACGTCCTGCGGATTTGGCTGACTATCGGCGTATCGAACGAAATCGGACACGTCCCGAGATAGCTTGTTCAGCACGTCGCTTGCGGACTGACCATCTGGTTGGGCAAGTCTTTTTTGCAAGGTATCCTGCAATTTCAGCAAAGCCGCGCGGATGTCGGATGCTTCCGGCGGTTTGGCGAATCGGTTCAATTGCACCGGCATGATCATGTTCAGGTTGTCGATGATCTCCAGTTTCTCGTCCTGTTGTTCCGCCACCAGGCTGCTCAGCGTAATGGCTTCATGGACGCCGGGCAGCTTAGCGAATTTGGCCGCCACTTCATCGGCCTGGGCCAAGCTCTCGGTCAATGCCGAGGTCGCAAAAGGGGAATCGGTCTGACTGCGGAGCAGCTTCCTGAAAGCCACCACCGATTGCGTGGTCGGATCGCGTAAGTTGATCGGGTTGGAATCGAACTTGAGATGGGTCAGGGTCCAGCCGGCCAAAATGGCCGCCAACAAAGCAACAAGCATCACAGCCTTGGCGTGGCGAAACGGAAACGTGTAGACCCAATCGGGTAGCCAACCGTTAGCCCCATCGGACAATGGCTTGATCGGCAAAAGTTTCAACAAGGCTGGTAATAGCGTTAGCGACACTAACAAACCGATGAAAATGCCGCCACCGGAAATTACACCCAACTCCGATACGCCTTTGAAATCGGTCGGAATGAACGCAAAAAAACCGATAGCCGTCGTGGCTGCACACAAAAACAGCGACTTGCCGACGGTATGCATGCTATTGCCAATGGCTTGTTCGGTATCCATGCCTTGCCCCCGGCATTCTTGATGACGCATGCAAAGGTGGGTCGCAAAATCCACGCCCAAGCCGATATACAGCACCGCGAAGGCAATCGAAATCAAATTGAGATGGCCGATGCTGACCGCGGCAAAACCCGCCGTCAGCACCAAACCGACGATCAAGGCCATGAAGGTCACGAACAACAAGCGCCAGGAGCGAAAACCGACCAATAGCGCCGCGCAAACCAACAACAACGAGACAATACTGGAAACCACCATACCCTGGTTCACGGTTTCCATTTCCTCGTGTTCCAGCGCGATTTCACCGGTAAAGCTCAGGTTGACGCCCGGAAATTGCGGCGCCATGTCGTTGGCCAGATTGCGCAGATAATTCATGGGTCCAGCGGCCGGTAACAGCTGGTCGAAATCCAAATGCGCCCGCGCAATCACCAGACGGCGCGTTTGCTCCTGACCAAAGCTCTCCTCGGTCAATAACTGCTGCCACGATAAGTAATGCTGCTGATCCGCCTTGATCGCCAAAATCGATTGGTCGATTGCATTCAACAACGGATCCAACGGCATCGTCAGATCCTGTTCCTGTCCATCCAGCGCCAGCCCGATGATGTCCATCAATCCGGCGAAATGATAATGCGCCGACAAGTAACCTATGAAAGGCTGGGCATCGACCAGCTTGACGGACAAGTCTTCCAGCTCGCCCAAGCCCAGATACAAAAAACCTTGCTGGCGGAAAAAGGCGTTATCGACCGGAATATAGGCCGAATCGAAAAAACGCTTCTCGCCTTGTAAACGCTTTTTGATGTAATCGGCGGCAATGGCGGTTTGCTCAGGCGTCGGCGATTCCACCATCACGATAATCGCGGAAGCATCCATCGGAAAGGCTTCGTCCAGCTTCGCACGTATCTTGATGAAGGGTAAATCCCTGGACAGTAAATCGGTGGTATTGGTGTTGATGCCAAGGTTACCCATCGTGTAATACCCACTAGCGACGGTGATGCTGAAAAACAGCAACACGATGCTCCAGGGAAAGCGAATGGGGAGATTTACAAAGAATGACAAGAGTCTATTGGATATAGTGTTGACGACAGAAGACATAAGACTGTAGATATGGAAACCCAGGAAAACTCACCGAGGCAAGTTTGAACACGATCGCCGCGCCATTCATCATGGCAGGGACACGAAAAAGCCGCCAGAGCAGATAACGGCACGGGTACTGATGAAGCCGATAGGAAACGCGGGATAGAAACCAAAGGCTGAATTATAGGCCAAAGCACTGATTTGGCACAGTAGCAGAGTATTCTGCTAAGCCGCGCGAATAAACTTATCCTTGATTCGAGCGGGCAAGGCAATAATTCGCCTCGCTGGCCGGCTGCAGAGCTAACGAAAAAACCGTTAAAAAACAGCCGCAACGCTGTTTGCATACTGCAGAAATCAATGCAATTTTCCATTCGACACGGACCCTCTTCCATTTCCCCAACAATGTCGCTAGGCTCTATGCATGGTCCATCTCCACTAACCCAAGGCTCAACGATGTTTGGATTCGAGAATCGCTCAGAAACCGACCTAGAAAAAATTCAAGCCGCGCGGGCGGATATCGCGCTCAACGCCCAGTTCGACAAGGCCTTCATCATCATGAACGCGCTGGCGGCGGTTATTGCGTCCTACGCGCTGCTGGCGGACAGCGGCTCCGGCGTAATCGGCGCGATGCTGGTGGCGATGCTGCTAAGCCCTATTGCCGGCATTTCCTTGGCATTGGTAGATGGCGAATCGGACTTGTTCAAACAGTCCCTGCTATCGCTGGGCGGCGGTATCGGCATCGTCCTGCTATGCTCGCTGGTGGTCGGCTTGCTGCATACCGATATTCCGGCCGGCAAGGAATTGTTGGCGCGTACCCGGCCGAATTACATGGACCTGATGATTGCGTTGGCGGGCGGCGCGGTCGGTGCCTATGCGGTCATTTCGCCGCGCATCGTCAATGCCGTGGTCGGCGTGGCGATTGCGACAGCCTTGGTGCCTCCCTTGTGTTCGGGCACCATTTTTGCCGCGCGCGGCGAATGGGAAAACGCCGGCGGTGCTTATCTGCTGGCGTTTGCCAACATCGTTGCGATTCAATTTTCCTCGTCGGTGGTGTTGTGGCTGGCGGGCTTTCATAAGGCCATCGACTATTTCTATCGCAACGACAGAGTCATCTGGCTCAATGTGATCAGCCTGTCATTGCTTGCCATACTGTTCACGTCCCTAGGCGCCAACACGCAAAAGGTCGTCGTCAAAATGCTGTTCGAAACCAATACCCGCAAGATAATGCAGCAGGAACTGGAGCATTATCCCGGCGCGCGCATGAGCGAACTGACGATCGCCGAGGAAGACGACAAAAACATCGTGCGCGTCGTGGTCCGCAGCCCGTTCGGTTTCTCGGCGAAGGACGTCGAATTGCTGGAGGCAAAATTACCCGATGCTCCCAACAAACTACCCCTGGAATTGCGCCTGCGCCATGTCAAAGTCGTAGTGATGACCAAACGGGGGCCCAAATACGATTTAACCCTGAGCGAGGCCGAACCTTTGGCGCAAGACAGCGAAAACGCCGGCGCGACCGAAGAGTAATCCTATCCGCCAAGGCCACCCAACAATCGGCGAGACCATGCGGCCGACCCTGCGAAAATTTCTAGCCATCGGGCTGGGCGCTTTGTTGATTGTGCCGTGCGCGGCTGTTTGCGAGGTCACGATTAGCGGCCTGGACGAGGAAGCGGAAAACAACGTCAGGCTGCTGTTGTCGCTATCCAAGGAGGACTGCGCCAGCGCGGAATGGAAAATTCGACAGTTACACGCCAAATCCGGCCAGGAAATCGATCAGGCCATGCGCGCCTTGGGCTATTACCACGCCAAAACCGACAGCACACTGACATTCAGTGGTGACTGCTGGCAAGCGCACTATAACGTGGACGCCGGCGAACCGGTGCTGATCGACTCCATGGACATCGTGTTTCACGGCGAAGCCGCCACCGACGACGCCTTTCAAAAGCTCGCGGACAAGCTCAAAGCCGATACCAGTCCCGTCCTGCACCACGGACAATACGAAAAAATGAAAAGTCGAATCGAAAATCTCGCCAGGGAACGCGGCTATTTCAACGCCCGCTTCAGCGAGAAAAAATTGCTGATCGATAAAGACAACAACAGTGCCGAGATCAAGCTGGTGTTCGATTCGGGCCAGCGCCTGGTATTCGGCGACATCAACGTCACTCAGGACATACTCACCCCAGACTTCGTCGATAAGTTCATTTCCGTCAAACCCGGCGACTATTACAGCAGTGAAACGCTGGCCAATACCCATAACGCCCTAGCCAAAAGCGGCTATTTTGACAGCGTGGATATTCACCCCGATCTGGAGCAAATCCAGCAGCGCAGCGTGCCCATCAACTTGCAGCTGTATCCCAAAAAAGTTCATCATTACAGCATCGGCGCCGGCTACGACACCGACAAGGGACCCTTGGTCGCGGCCAGTTACGACAACCGCCGACTGAATCGAGAGGGTCACTTTCTGACGGCCGACATCGACCTGTCGCCGGTATTATCCACGGCCAGCGCCGAATACAGCGTGCCGCTGGAACGCCCGACCAGCGATTTTTTCAGCTTTGGCGCCGGTCTCAAACGCGAAGATACCGACAGCTATGATTCCTTATCCGGCAAGCTCTCGGGGCGCCTAAAACACACGTTCGACAACGATTGGCGGCAGACGCTGTTTTTGGATCAGGTTTACGAAAGCTTCAATGCCGATGATGAAGATAGAGACGCCCTGCTCTTGCTCGCAGGCGGAAGCTGGCTGCGTTCGGTCGCCGACGATCCGCTGCGGCCCAAGCGCGGTTATCGGCTGGAGTTCAATGTCGCCGGCACTTACAAAAATCCGCTGTCGGACGTCAGCCTGCTGCAAGGTTCATTGGCTGCGGTCTGGACCCACCCCGTGCCATGGGATGGGCGTTTGATTTTGCGCGCCGAACAAGGCGCCACCTGGGTAGACGACTTCGACAAACTGCCGACGACCTACCGCTATTATGCCGGCGGCATGAACAGCATTCGCGGCTACGACTACAAGGAACTGGGCTCCAAAAACGCCAAGGGCGATGTGATTGGCGGACGCTTTCTCAGCGTGGTCAGCGTCGAATACGAGCAGGCCATCCTGGAAAACTGGGGGGTGGCCGCCTTCATAGACAGCGGTAATGCCTACAATCTGGACGACATCCGCATGAAAACCGGCGCCGGCCTGGGTCTGCGCTGGTACTCGCCGATAGGGCTGGTGCGGGTGGATTTTGCGGTGCCATTGGATGAAGCCGATTCCTCCTTTCAATTCCATTTTGCCGCCGGCACCCGCTTATGAAAAAGCGCATCGCCTTGCTGATCCTGTTGCTGCCCGGCTTGATCTTGCTCGGCACGCTGGGTTTGCTGAACAGCGAATCCGGTAGTCGCTGGCTGCTGGAGCGCTTGCTGTCCACGCTGCCGGCACAGACTACTTTCGCGCGCATGGAAGGCTCGTTGCTGCGGCAGGTCAGTCTCTCCGAGTTGCAATACCAAAGCCCGAACCAGTCCATCCGCATCGCGCGCCTGAACTTTTCCTGGCAACCCCGACAATTGCTGGCGGGCCGCTTGAAAATCGTCGAGATCAGCCTGGATGACGTCGACATCGTCATCAAACAGCCCAGCAAGACCTCCGAGGATGGCAGCTTCGACTGGAACGCGGAATTTCCGCTCCCGCTGCAATTGATCCTGGAAAAGCTATCTGTCACCAACCTGCGCTATCAAGCGGGCGATACCCAGATAGAGTTGCAACACTTGAATATTTCGGCGCTGACCCAAAAGGATCGGCTGGAATTGACTGCGTTGACCCTGGCGGCCAAGCCCTTCAGCGCACAAGCCCATGGCGTCATGCAGATAGGCAAGCGGTTTCCGTTCAAGCTGCAAACTAACTGGCGACTGGATACCGAGGAATATGGACAGTGGCAAACCAACACCCATATTGAAGGCGATGCCGAGCGACTGCTTATCACCAGTCACCAATCCTCGCCTTTTGTTCTGGATGTGCAGGGTGAACTCGAACAGCTGCAAAGCCTGCCGCAGTTTCAGCTGCGTGGGGACTGGCGGCAATTGAACTGGCCGCCCGTGGCCACTCCGGCCCAAATCAGTAGCGAACAAGGTTATTTTGCAGTCAGTGGAACAACGGATGATTATCGGCTGACGTTATCCGCGCCATTGACGCAGCCTTATCTGCCACAAGCGCAATTGCAGTTTTCCGGCCAGGGTAGCCGCACGGGCATCCGCATCGAGGACTTGCGTATCGACTCCGAAGCCGGCGCCTTTCAATTGCATGGCCAGGTCAATTGGCAGGATGACACCAGTTTTGCGCTGAACGCCAGCGGTAAAAACTTCAATCCCGCCCTCTTGGCGCCGCAGCTGCCGGGCAACTTGACGTTTCAGGCGCGGCTGAATGGCAAAATCGGCGAAAGCATCAAACAGTTGCACGCCGAAATCGACAGACTCGATGGCCAGTTACGCGGCAATCCAGTGCAGGCTCACGGCCGCCTGAGCCTGACCAACGACGATATAACCCTGGACAAGCTGACGCTCAAATCTGGCCGAAACCGTATCGATATCGACGGCACTTGGGGACCCGAGGACTCCAATCTTGAATTCAGCATGGACGCTCCGGCTTTGGTCGGTTTATGGCCCGGCCTGCAGGGTAGCTTCAAAGGCGACGGCCAAGTGCGAGGAAGCCGGCAAAATCTTGTAGCCCGTTTCAAAGCCCGCGGAAATGGCTTGCGATTCGATCAGTATCGGATCGGCAAGCTAGGCCTGGACTTGGACTACGCTGCCGCGCTCAACGCAAGATCAAACCTTCAATTAAACGCCAGCGCCATCGAAATAGGCTCGCAGGCTATCCAGTCACTGCGGATGTCGGGAAGCGGCAATGCAAAACGGCATCAGCTGGAGCTGACGTTACGCAGCCCTCTCGCCGCGCTTTCCAGCCACGTGAGCGGCGAACTGCGGGAGAATCGCTGGCAGGCAAACTTGAGCAAGCTGACAATCGAACATCCCCAGACCGGCCCCTGGCAATTGCGCGCACCGGTCAAGATTGCGGTCGAGCAACAGGGCGCAGGTTTGACGGCCAATCTGGGCGAAATCTGCCTGATTCGACAGGCGGCATCGTTATGCGGCCAAGGCAATTATCACGCTGCGGGTGATTTCGACCTGCTGCTGCGCGCCGCCGCGCTACCCACCGAATTGCTGCAACCCTATCTCGCCGATGATTGGCGACTGGTTGGCGTCCTGAATGCCGAGGCCGAGCTGAAGCGGCAACAAGGACGGCTCAGCGGCGGCTATCGCCTGGAGATGCCGGCCGAGGCCAAACTGATCGCAAAAGAGGCAGACAAGGCAACAGAACTTAACCTGGGCAAATTGACGATAAACGGCCAGTTAAAGGATACGCTACTGGCCAGCGATGTCGATCTGGCATTGATTGGCGACGATTATCTGCGTGCACAATTGCAGCTCGACACGCGTCCTTCGGGCGCCTTGTCCGGCTACATCGCCGCCGCGGTCGACGACTGGGCCCTGGTTCAACCCTTCATACCCGGCGAGGCCGAAATCAAGGGGCAATTGCTCGCCGATATACACTTGCGTGGCAGCGCGCCATCGCCCCGGATCAGCGGCAACGTCAGGCTGCAAGACGGCGCGATAAGTCTGCCCAACCTTGGTATGGCATTGCATGCCATCAATTTGCGCGCGCAGGCGGCGGAAGACGGCGGCGATCGTATCCAGCTCGACGGCAATTTTATCCCGGCCTGGCTAGCCACCGCCGACAGCCCAGGCCGGCCAGAATTCAACGGGCGTATCGAGGTTACGGCCGCCTTGCAGCAAACACAAAAACAATGGCGGGGTGATTATCGCCTCGACCTGCCTGCCAACAGCCGCATCAGCCTCGAAACAGCCGAAACCCGTCTCAAGGTTCCGTTCGCGGCTTCGTCGCTGAGCGGCAGCTTCGAGCCTGACCATGTTTCGGCACGGCTCGATGTGCGCATGAACCAGCAGGATTTTTTACTGAGCCAATTGCAAATCGACAACGGCCAGACTATTTCGGGCCAGGTCAATGCCTCGATACGGGACCTCGGCTTGTTCGACGCGCTGCTGCCGGATTTGAACGCCATACGCGGCCTCATCAAGGCCGACCTGTTAATCCAGGGCACTATCGAGCAGCCGACCGCCATCGGCTCGATCGGATTGACGCAAGGCGCGGCCGAGGTATCCGCTGTGGGAATCGCTCTGCGTGAACTCGAGTTGCAGTTGGATGCAACCCAGGGACAGACGGAAAATCTGAAAATTTCCGGTAGAGCCCTATCGGGCAAAGGCATGCTGACCATTCAGGGCCTGGCCGATCTGAAAGGCAACGCCGATATTTCATTGCGCGGCACTGATTTTGAACTGGTCAAGCTGACCGAGGCTCAAGTCGAGGTCAGTCCAGCCCTGCATTTGAAGGCCACGCCTACCCATGCCAAGGTCGATGGCCGGCTGGACATACCCAAGGCGATCATCACGCTGACGGAATTACCGGAAAATGCGGTGACGGTCAGCGAGGACGAAACCATTCTGGGGCAGACCGAAACGGCAAAAAAACCAGCCTCGGCGCCGGATCTGGATGCCAACATCGACATAGAGCTTGGCAAACAGGTCAGTTTCTCCGGCCAGGGTCTGAACACCGATTTGGCCGGCCGGCTGAAACTGATTAAAACCGGGCAACAAACCGATCTGCACGGCAGCATAGACATGAAAAACGGCCATTACAAAAGTTACGGCCAGGACTTGACGATACGCAAGGGCCGTTTCCTGTTCAATGGCCCGGCCGACTCGCCGTGGCTGGATGTGGAAGCCACTCGCCTGTCCAAAAGCAAGGAAGTCACGGCGATACTGAATTTGAGCGGGCCACTGAAGTCGCCAAAAACCCGGATTTATTCCGAGCCCTCGCTACCCGAGTCCGACGCGTTGGCCTATCTGATTACCGGTTCGCCATTGAATCAGGTGGGTAAATCGGATGGCAACATGGTCGCCAGCGCCGCGATCGCCTATGGCATGGGGCAGTTATCCTGGCTCACGACTCATCTGGGCGTGGACGAATTCGACGTGGAACAAGGCAGCGCGCTGCAAGACACACTGGTAACGATGGGCAAGTACCTAACGCCCGATTTTTACGTCGGCACCCGATTAAACATTTTCAATAAACAGGCTGTTTTGGTGCTGAAACATAAATTGACCAACACCTTGAATGTCGAAACCCAATCCGGAACCTCGCAACGCATCAAGCTGAATTACGAAGTCGAAACCGATTGAAGCCAGGCCCCGAAATGCCTGGCCTGTCTAGTAAACGCCGATTCATCGTTCCTGAACCGGATGCGAGCGCAAGCAAATCTGCATCACGTTCACCCTGCAAGTCCGATAGTCTTCCTCGCCAAGCAGGCGCCAGCCCAACTTGTGATAGAACGCCGCCCGATCCGGCGTGAATAGATACAAATTCTCGATCCCGGCATTTTGCGCCCGCAGCATCAGATACCGCACCAATTCAGAACCCAAGCCACGTCTTCTAAAGGCCGGTGCCACGAACACGCTGGCCAGCCAAGGCGTCCATTCAGGATGCGTATCCATATCGCAATCGACGATTGCCGCAGAACCCGCCAACTGGCCGTCGCATTTACAAATGAAGGTGCTAGGCACCAAGCCATCATCCAGATAATGCTGCATCGATTCGACACGGTCGCGCAGACTACGCCCTGGATTCAGATGCGCCCATTCCGCATGATGCCAGGCCGCCAATGCGGGGATATGTTGTGGTTCTTGCGTCAGATCGAGGATGTGCTTCATGAACTGGCCAGCGGTTTCAAATCCAGGCAGCCATCCGTCACGCCTGCCCCAATCGTAACGCCACCCGCCACAAATCTTCTTCGGTATCCACGCCTGCTTCCGGGGTTTGGTCGACGATTTTCACCAGCACTTTTTCGCCGTGCCACAGAATTCGCAGTTGCTCCAGGGACTCGACGCTTTCCAGCGGCGATGCCTCCCAACCACAATAACGCCGCAAGAAACCGACCGTGTACGCATACATGCCGATATGGCGTAAATACGGCAGTTTGGCCTTGTCTGGCGTATGGTGATCCGGGAAATTAGCCCTATCCCAGGGAATCGACGCCCGGCTGAAATATAAGGCATAGCCGTTTTTATCCAGCACCACTTTGACAGCATTGGGATTGAAGATTTCATCGGCCTCTTCGATCTTCGCCGCCAGCGTCGCGATACCGGCCTGATTTTGTCCGGCCAGGGCCAAAGCCGCATCCCGAATGTAGGCCGGCGGAATCAAGGGCTCATCGCCTTGTAGATTGACGACGATGTCGGCCGCTGACCATCCGAGTTTATCCGCGACTTCCGCGATGCGTTCGGTGCCGGATTGATGTTGCGGGTCGGTCATCACCACCTGTAGCCCCAACGCCGACACGGTGTCAAAGATGCGCTGATCATCGGTCGCAACGACCACTTGCTCCGCTTCGGCCTCCAGCGCGCGTTCGCAGACGTGGGCTATCATCGGCTTGCCGGCGATGTCCAGCAAGGGCTTGCCGGGCAGGCGCGTCGACGCGTAGCGCGCCGGAATCACGACTTTGAAGGCTGTCATTTGCGCAAGGCTTCCGCTTCTTCGAAACTCAGTTCGCGTGCTTCGTCTTCCAGCATCACCGGAATATCGTCGCGAATCGGGAAAGCCAGATTATCGGCCTTACAGATCAGTTCCTGTTTGTCTTTATCGTAAAGCAGCGAGCTTTTGCAGATCGGGCAAGCCAGGATATCAAGCAGTTTTTTGTCCATGAGTTTTGTCTTTGAGTAATGAGAGTAATTGTTCGGAAAAGGCTTCGGGCAACGAGGCATCGACCGGCAAATACCAGTGATGAGATTGGGCGAAACCGCTACATTTGACCGCGTCCTTCTCGGTCATGATCAGGGGCAATGCGTCCTTGAAGCGCAAATCCGCGGCACTGAAGGCATGGTGATCAGGAAAAGGGTGGGTTTGACAATCCAGGCCGGCCGCGGCCAATTGCTTGAAAAAACGGTTTGGATTGCCGATACCGGCCAGCGCATGGCATGACGTTCCTGCAAATGCCGCCAAGGGCTTGGCTGCGCCGGTTTGCAGATTGAGCAGACGCTCGCCCTGACATTGCATCGCAAATTCGCCGTCCAGCAATTCTTCGCCGCCATTGACCACGACCAAATCCGCTTCCTTGACCCGCTCCGGCGGCTCGCGCAACGGCCCTACCGGCAGGCAATAGCCGTTACCGAAACGACGCTCGCCGTCGATGACGACGATTTCGATGTCGCGCTGCAAGGCATAATGCTGCAAACCGTCGTCGGAAATGATCACGTCGCAAGCGTTGCTTGCCAACAACTGCCTGGCCGCCGCCGGCCGGTCCGCGCCGATCACGACCGGACAGCTGCAACGTCGCGCCAATACCAAGGGTTCGTCACCCACCAAGGCAGGGTCGCTATTGGCCATAACGGCTTGTGGCTTCTGATTCGCCGTGCCAGCATAGCCCCGACTGATCACGCCCGGCTTGTAGCCCTGGCGTTGCAACAGCTCGACCAGCCAGATCACCAGCGGCGTCTTGCCGGTGCCGCCCACGGTCAGATTGCCGACTATGATGACCGGCACCGGTAATCGCGTGCTGGACAAGCGTCCGGTCTTGTAAAGCCAACGCCGCAAACGCATCACATCAACATACAGCAATGACAATGGCATAAACCATGCCGAGATATACATCTCTTTGTACCAGGCATCTTCAAACCAGCGCACCAGTGTTTTTTTCATCATTTCTCCGGCGGATTGATCGCAAAAGTGACATGGTTAAAGCCCAATTGATTGGCGACGTCCAAGGCGCCGACCACCGCTTGATGCGGGGTTTTGCCGTCGGCGCTGATGATGAACGGCAATTGTTTGGCATCGCCGGAAAACGCGGCCAGAGCGTCTTTCAAACTTTGCAGGCTTTGCTCGGCCAGTGGCTGCGCTTTGCCATCCTCACCGGCAAT
Source organism: Methylomonas rapida (assembly GCF_024360925.2). Taxonomy (NCBI): domain Bacteria; kingdom Pseudomonadati; phylum Pseudomonadota; class Gammaproteobacteria; order Methylococcales; family Methylococcaceae; genus Methylomonas; species Methylomonas rapida. Next base: position 2,691,593 of record NZ_CP113517.1, read on the forward strand.
CGCGTATTTACCGTCGGCATCGATGAACAGATTGATCGCCTTGCTGGCTTGTTCGCGTTCTTCGCCACTGGCTTCCGGCAGGTTGATTTTCAGGTTGGTGTGATGGCGAAAGGTCGTCGCCACCATGAAGAAAAACAGCAGCACCAACAACACGTCTATCATAGGAATCAGGCCTATCTCGACGGGCGCGCGTTTTTTGCGGCGGAACTCCATCAGGCGTCCTCTCGATTACCCTGCATGATGTCGACCAGACGCAGGGACTCTTCTTCCATGCGCACCACGTGATCGTCCACCACGCGCTCGAAATAGCGGTGAAAAAATAGACTCGGAATCGCCACCGCCAGACCGGAGGCGGTACAAATCAAGGCTTCCGAAATACCCGCGCTCAATATGGCCGGATCGCCCATGCCGCCTACGGCGATGTCGGAAAACACGCGGATGATGCCGCCGACGGTACCCAGCAAACCCAACAATGGCGTCACAGTGGCCAGACTGCCGAGCGCGTTCAGATAGCGCTCCAATTCGTGCGCAACCTGGCGACCGACTTCTTCTATACTGGTTTTCATGATTTCGCGGCCGTGTTTGCGGTTGAGCAAGCCTGCGGCCAATATCCGCCCCAACGGCGAACTCATGCGGATCCGGCGTATCGTGGCATCGTCCAGTTTATTGTCGCGATGCAGCTGCCAGATATATGGCACCAAATCGGTCGGTATGATGCGCTTACGCTGCAACGTCCAGAAACGTTCACCGATGATCGCCATCGCCGCAATCGAACATAAAATGATCGGCAGCATCATCCAGCCGCCGCTTTTAATGATTTCAAACACCTAACAAATTCCTCATGGTTGAATGAGCGATGATTTTAACTCAATGCCGGCGACTTTTGCCGAGCAACGCCGACATAGGCGATCAACAGCGCCAGGCCAGATAGCCAGGCCGCCATCACGAATACCGGTCCGCCGCCGAGTACATCCCAAAAGTAGCCGCTATAAACACTGCCCAGCATGCCACCCAAACCGAAACTGATGCTGCTGTAAAAAGCCTGCCCCTTGCCTTGGTGCCGCTCGCCAAAATAGCGATGCAACAACTGTATCGCCACGACATGCGCCACGCCAAAGCTGGCGGCATGCAACAGCTGCGCGGCCAGGATGACCGGCAACGACGCCACGCCGTACGCAATCATCAGCCAGCGCAACACGCTGAGCGCCAGGCTGCCGAGCAACAGGCCGCGCAAGTCGATACGCTGCAACAAACCGTACATCCAGATGAACACCAGGATTTCCGCCAAAACCCCCAGCGCCCATAGCAAGCCGGTGAATGTGGCGCTGTACTGATGCTGTTGCAAATAGACCGAATAAAATACGTAGTACGGCCCATGCGCAACTTGCAGCAGCATGTACACGGCCAAAAAAGCCAACAATTCCGGCTGCAAGATCAAGCGTAAAACACTTTCGCCGGCCTTGCCTTCATGCAGCGCATGTGCTTCGGGCGTAATCAAGGCCATCAGCCAATTGCTCATGAGCAGACAGCTAATGATCCAGGGCAAATGGGCAATGCTGACATAATCCAGCAAACGCCCGATACCCAGTACGGCAGCGATGAAACCGACCGAACCCCACAAGCGGATTCGGCTGTAACGCTGAGGGTTGGTTTTCAGATGCCGCAAGGTGGCCGCTTCGAACTGCGGCAGGGTTGCGTTCCAGAAAAAACTGAAGGTAATGGTGACCGCCGCCACCCACAAATAATCATGCCGATACAAAAATCCGGCAAACGTCAGCAAGGCCAGCAACGAAGTGACACGTATCACCCCCATGCAGCGCCCAGTTTTGTCCGCCAGCCAACTCCACAGATAAGGCGCGACGATCTTGGTCGCCACCAGCATCGCGGTCAGTTCGCCGATTTCGACGGCGGCAAAGCCGATTTGTTTCAGATACAGACTCCAGAACGGCAAAAATGCCCCTAGAGTGGCGAAGTAACAGAAATAAAAGCCGGATAAGCGCCAGTACGGCAGAGCCATTTAACGCAGCACGGGCAAACCGCTATCGACTTTCAGATTTTGCGCCCTATGCCGCAACAAGTGATCCATCAAGACGATGGCCACCATGGCTTCGGCAATCGGCGTGGCACGTATGCCGACGCAGGGATCGTGACGGCCTTCCGTAACGACTTCGATAGACTCGCCCTTGCCGTTGATGCTGCGGCCCGGCAGGCGCAGACTGGAGGTAGGTTTGAGCGCGATACGCGCGACGATGTCCTGACCGCTGGAGATGCCGCCCAAAATGCCGCCGGCGTGATTGCTCAAAAAGCCTTCCGGACTGATTTCGTCGCGGAATTGCGTACCCTTGGTATTGATGCAATCGAAGCCGTCGCCGATTTCGACGCCCTTGACCGCGTTGATGCTCATCAAGGCGTGAGCCAGATCCGCATCCAAACGATCGAAAATAGGCTCGCCCAATCCAGGCGGCACCTGGCTGGCGATGACTTCGATCTTGGCACCGATGGATTCGCCTTCCTTGCGCAGCGCATCCATGTATTGTTCCATTTCCGTCACCTTCGTGACATCGGGACAAAAAAACGGATTGTTATGAATTTCGTTCCAGTCGAACAGTTCGATCTTGATCGGCCCCAATTGCGACAAATAGCCACGTACTTGGATGCCGTGCTGCTCGGACAAATATTTTTTCGCAATCGCCCCGGCCGCGACCCGCATCGCCGTTTCCCGCGCCGAGGAGCGGCCGCCACCGCGGTAATCACGGAAACCGTATTTTTGCTGGTAGGTGTAATCGGCATGGCCTGGGCGAAAGCTATCGGCGATTTTGGAATAATCCTTGGAGCGTTGATCGGTGTTTTCGATCAGCAATCCAATCGGCGTGCCGGTGGTTTTGCCTTCGAATACGCCGGATAAAATTTTGACCTCATCGGCCTCGCGACGCTGGGTGGTGTGCCGGGATGTGCCGGGCTTGCGTCTATCCAGATCCACCTGCAAATCGGCCTCGCTCAGTTCCATGCCGGGCGGACAGCCATCGACGATGGCGCCCAATGCGTGGCCGTGACTTTCACCGAAGGTGGTCACCGTGAATAATTTTCCTATGCTGTTTCCTGACATGCTTATACCGCGCTTGCAAAGAGAGAGTGATAATCGTTGACTTGTTGGGCCGTCAGCAAGAATACGCCGTCGCCGCCGCGTTCGAATTCCAGCCAATGGAACGGCACGGTTGGGAACATGTCCTGCAGCGTTTGCGCGCTGCTGCCGACCTCGACGATCAAGATGCCCTGCTCGGCCAGATAATGTTTGGCATCGACCAAAATTCGAATCACCAAATCCAGGCCCGTTTCGCCGCCGGTGAATCCCATGGCCGGCTCGGCATGAAACTCTCGCGGCAGTGCTTCCCATTCGCTGATGGCGACGTAAGGCGGATTGCTGACGATGATGTCGTAAGGTTTGGTCGGCAAGTCGGCGAACAAATCCGAGCGATAGAGATCCAATTGCTCTCCCATGTCGTGTTTGTCCACATTGATTTGCGCTACCGCCAGCGCATCCGCCGACAAGTCCACCGCGTCGACTTGCGCGTCCGGGAAGGCGTAGGCACAAGCGATCGCGATGCAGGCGCTGCCGGTACATAAATCCAAGATATTAAAAACTTGATCTTCTTCCACCCAGGGTTCGAAGCGATCTTCGATCAATTCCGCGATCGGCGAACGCGGCACCAACACCCGCTCATCGACATAAAACGACAAGCCGGCAAAAATGGCTTCATGCGTTAAATAAGCCGACGGAATGCGTTCGCGGATGCGGCGCTCGATCAACCTGACCACCGCCTCTCTTTCCGGTAGCGTCAGCACGCTATCCAGGTAGCTGTCAGCCAGATCGTAGGGTTGATGCAGGGTATGCAACACGATCGCAGCCGACTCGTCCAACGGCGTGACGGTACCGTGCCCGAAAAAGAGTTCATGTTCGGCGAACAGGCTGGCCCCCCAGCGAATATAGTCTCTGATGCGAGTCAGGGTTGTGGTAACATCCGGCGAAATCGTAATCATGGCTTGCCTACAGAAAAAAGGCTTTAAATTTTAAACCAAACCCCGCTTGCTTGTCCGAATTAAGCACACGCCAATGACCGAGGCCGCCGCCGACACCAAAACCACCACGCTGGCAAAAAACCGTCTGTACCTGGATTGCTACAAATACATGCAATCGGACAAACTGGCCTTACCCACCATCCCGGACGTTTCGGTGAAGATTCGCCGGGCCATCAACGAACCCAGCGCCAATAGCAGCAAAATCGCGCGTGTGGTACAGATCGATCCCAGCATCACCGCCAGACTGATCAAGATTTCCAACAGCCCGCTGTATCGTGGCCGCCGGAAAATCGAAAGCTGCCCGGAAGCCATCACCCGCTTGGGCTTGAAAGCGGCGCAGGACATCATCACCGTGTTTGCACTGAAAGCCGTGTTCAACGCCCGCTCGGGATTGATTCGACGCAAAATGCAGGAATTATGGTCGCACAGCAGCCATGTCGCCGCCATCAGCGCGGTGCTGGCGCATAAAACGCCCGGTTTCGACCCGGATCGCGCCATGCTGGCAGGCTTGATCCACGACATCGGCATCGTACCGATATTGGCCTATGCCGACCGCCAACCCGAAATTCTCGCCTCCCCCGGCGATCTGGCCGAGACGGTGCGTGAATTACGCAGCGAAATCGGCGTGCAAATCATCCGCAAATGGGATTTTCCCGCCGACTTCGAAGACGTGGTGGTTCATGCCGAAAACTGGTATCGCGACAGCGGGCCGCAGGCCACATACAGCGACATCGTGATGATTTCGCAGTTGCACAGCTTTATTGGCAAGGTCGACATCAAGAAAATGCCAAAAATGAATGAATTGCCGGCCTACAAAAAACTCGCGGCAGGCAATTTGGACGCGGATTTAAGCATCAACATCCTGGATCAAGTCAAGGATGAAATCGATAACATTCGTGCCATGTTGAGCTGACGACCTCGACCTCGGTGGAGCAGGTTATCCTTGGTCTGCCACGGTCGCCAATGCCGTCTCTACCAGTCTTATCCAATACATCGCGCCCAGCGCCAAAATATCATCGTTAAAGTCGTAACTGGCATTATGCAAGGTACAAGGGCCCAGGCCATGCCCAGCAAGCCGATGATCCCCTTCGCCGTTTCCGATGAAACAGTAACTGCCGGGTAGCCGTTGCAACATGAACGCAAAATCTTCCGCGCCCATGACCGGCGGCTGGCGGATCACGTTGTCTTCTCCCACAATCTCCGCCAATATCCGGCGGGTAAGGTCGGCTGCTTCCGGGTCATTCACGGTCGCGGGATACCCTTTGCTGAACTCGATATCACAGCTCATGCCGTGTGCCAGACAGGTATGTTCGGCAATTTCGCGCATTCTTTGCTGCATTAGTTCCATCAGCTCGCTGGAAAAAGTCCGCAGGGTTCCGGTCAATTCGCAGCAATCGGCAATCACGTTTTTCGCCTGGCCGACATGCACTGTGGTAACCGACAACACGCCAGCATCCAACGGGTTGGCGTTACGCGTCAAAATCGTCTGAAACGCCAGAATCAGTTGCGCCGCGACCGGCACCGGGTCCAAACCCAGATGCGGCAATGCGGCATGGCACCCCTTGCCCTTGATGAGGATTCTGAAGGTATCGTAGGCCGCCATCACTGGTCCTGGGCTCACCGCAAATTGCCCCACCGGCATGCCTGGCCAATTGTGCATGCCGTAAACCGCCTGCATCGGAAACCGTTCGAACAAACCATCCTTGATCATAGCCTCGGCGCCGGCACCGCCCTCTTCCGCCGGTTGAAAAACCAAATAAACGGTGCCGTCGAAATTGCGCCGCTTGGCCAAATATTGGGCCGCGCCCAATAACATCGCGACATGACCATCATGGCCACAAGCATGCATTCTGCCGGCATGTTTGGACGCATGCGCGAAGGTATTTTGTTCCTGTATCGGCAAGGCATCCATGTCCGCGCGCAAGCCAATTGCACGCTTTGAATCACCGGCTTTGAGGATGCCGACAATGCCTGTTTTACCCAAGCCGGCATGAAAGGGAATGCCCCAATCGTTCAGCTTTGCCGCGATACGCTCGGCGGTACGGACTTCTTCGTATCCCAATTCCGGATGAGCATGAATATCGCGGCGAAAACCGATTATCTGATCCAGTTGCACCGCAACCTCCGGCAACACACCCGGTTGCGCAGAGGACAAAACCGAATCGTGAGCCTTTACTTTCATTATCCCCCCCTTGTAAAACATCAATGACAGCCTGCAAGCCAACAGTAACACCAGTCCGCCGAAGCGATACCTATGAATAGTGAGTGCTTGGCATGGGTTTGAGCATTTTTTTAATTGTACAACGCTAGAATTTGCTTGCCGTGGAAGCGGCTCGGCAACAGGCGCCAGGGAGTTGGCGCATACGGCTTCAGAGTTGGAAAGAGGCGGGGATTAGGGCGGTTAGACAATCCGGCATCCCCATCAAAACGCTGAGCAAGCAAGACTGCGCAACGCCAAACTAAGATATAATGCCGCATAAGCTCAAAGGATATGTGCTTTGCAAATTTAGTACAGATTCTAGTACAAATTTTTAAAAATCCAGTCTTATAACTCAATGTACCCCACTGAATACAAGCGTAGACGCACTTTTGCCATCATTTCCCATCCTGACGCCGGTAAAACCACGATCACAGAAAAATTGCTGCTGTTCGGCGGCGCGATACAGCTGGCCGGTTCGGTCAAAGGCCGCAAGGCCGCGCGCCATGCCACGTCCGACTGGATGGAAATGGAAAAGGAACGGGGTATTTCGGTCACCACCTCGGTGATGCAATTCGAGCACAATGGCGCCATCATCAACCTGCTGGACACGCCCGGCCATGAAGACTTTTCCGAGGACACCTACCGCACGTTGACCGCCGTCGATTCCGCGCTGATGGTGATCGACGTGGCCAAGGGCGTCGAGGATAGGACCATCAAGTTGATGGAAGTCTGCCGCCTGCGCGATACCCCTATCCTGACCTTCATCAACAAACTGGACCGCGAAGGCCGCGAGCCAATAGAGCTGTTGGACGAAGTCGAAAGCGTGCTGAAAATCGAATGCGCGCCGATGACCTGGCCTATCGGCATGGGTAAGCGCTTCAAGGGCGTCTATCAGATGTACAAGGATGAAATCCTGCTGTTCAATCCCCAGCACGGCGGCAAAATCGCCGACTCCGAACTGATCAAGGGCCTGAACAATCCGCACCTGGACGAATTGCTCGGTTTGCAGGCCGACGAATTGCGCGAGGAAATAGAGCTGGTCAAGGGGGCCAGCCACGAGTTCGACCTGGACAAATATCTGCGCGGCGAACAAACTCCGGTGTTTTTCGGCTCGGCGATCAATAACTTCGGCATCGTCGAACTGCTGGACGCGTTCGCGGAGTATGCGCCTTCTCCTCGCCCGCGTCAGGCCGAACAACGCCTGGTGCAAGCCGGCGAAGACAAATTCACCGGCTTTGTTTTCAAGATCCAGGCCAACATGGACCCGGCGCACCGCGACCGCGTTGCGTTCATGCGCATCTGTTCCGGCAAATTCGACAAGGGCATGAAATTGCATCACGTCCGCATCGGCAAAAGCATACAAGTCGCCAACGCCATCACCTTCCAGGCCGACAGCCGCAAGAACGTCGAGGAAGCCTATCCCGGCGACATCATTGGCTTGCATAACCACGGCACGATTCAAGTCGGCGACACCTTCACTCAAGGTGAAAACCTGAAGTTCGGCGGCATCCCTTACTTCGCGCCAGAGCTGTTCCGCCGCGTGGTGTTGAAAGACCCCTTGCGCGCCAAGGCTCTGCAAAAAGGCTTGGTGCAATTGACCGAGGAAGGAGCGACCCAGCTGTTCAAGCCACTGAAAAACAATGACTTGATCCTGGGCGCGGTCGGCATATTGCAGTTTGACGTCACCGCCCATCGCTTGAAGCATGAGTATAACGTCGAATGCGTATACGACGCCTCGCCGATCAACACCGTGCGCTGGGTCAGCTCCAGCAATCCGGCCAAACTCGAAGAATTCAAAAACAAGGCTTTTGAGAATCTGGCCGAGGATGGCGGCGGCTACCTGGTTTATCTGGCCAGTAGCCGGGTCAATCTGCAACTGACCGAGGAGCGTTGGCCGGACATAACCTTCAGCGCGACGCGGGAGCTTTGATCCCGCAGGCCTCTTTTTAAAAAATTCTGTGGAAGACCCCAAAACTTGACGTGGAGGGAACATGCGGCAAAGCACGATTCACAACCCGCCACAAACTCTGCTGGCACTGGGTTTGACCGGGATATTAACGATCACCTTCTCACCCAGCTGCCGCGCCGCCACCTGGCTAGTCGGCCCGCAACATGCGCTGAAATCGCCTAGCCAGGCTGCCAAAGTCGCTAAAGATGACGACATCATTCTGATTGCCGCCGCCACCTATCAGGGCGACGTAGCCAGCTGGCCGCAAAACCGCCTGATACTGCGAGGCATCGGTGGACGCGCCCATTTGAAAGCTCAGGATCAATCCGCGGAAGGCAAGGCCATCTGGGTTCTCAAAGGCAATGATATTCGCGTCGAAAATCTTGAATTTTCCGGCGCCACCGTTCCCGCCCTGAATGGCGCCGGCATACGTTTCGAAGGCACCAACCTGACCTTGCGCAATTGTCATTTTCACGACAACCAAATGGGTATCTTGACCGGCGCCAACCCGGCTAGCGAGATCCTGATTGAAGGCTCGGAATTCAACGACAACACCGTCGATTACCGGCGTTACGGCAAGCTAGGCCATAACATATACATCGGCAATATTCGCCGCTTTACGTTACGCCATTCCTATATCCACGATGCTCAAACCGGCCACAACGTCAAATCCAGAGCACAAGAAAATTATCTGCTTTACAACCGGATTGACGACGAGCATAACGCATCCAGTTACCTGGTTGATTTTCCAGACGGTGGACAAGCATTCATGGTCGGCAATTTACTGCGTCAAAGCCCAGATTCGGCAAATACCACGATGCTGTCATTTGCCGCGGAACATAACCAAAATCAACCGTTACAAGCGCTTTATCTCGTCAATAACACCTTTGTCAACGATAGATCCAGCGGTATTTTCCTTAATAATCACAGCAATACCCCGGCAAACTTGATCAACAATTTGTGGGTGGGTCGAGACAGTCGCGTGGAGGGTCCCGCGGAACTGCAACACAACATTTCATCCTCAAACACCGTATTTGCAAATCCCGCGAACCATGACTACCGCCTATCGGTCAATGCCGAGGCAATTGACCAAGGCACGCAGCCCGGACAAGCAAGCAACGGCTTTCAGCTACAGCCGGATTACCAATACCGCCATCCCCTGGACATCGAACCGCGCCCGCAACAAGGCCCTATCGATGTCGGCGCTTATGAATTCATTCCGGATTCGCCGACTAACCATAAGTAACTCAACTAGCGCGAATTTTTTAGGGAAACCGAGAGTACCCGTTTAACAGGCTTGACCGTTAAGGCTGGGTTTTCCTATAGTAAATTTGGAACGATAGTTTATGCTTGCTATGAATAGCATCAACCAAGAAAATGTTTTTGATCCACGATAGGCTGATAAAACACGAATAATATCAATAAGTCATAATCATAAATTGCGGCACCCTATCGGTGAATGCATCATGTTAATGACTCACTGATAATTTTCGTGTAGTTCGTGCTTTTCGTGGACCGCTGCTATTTTTAGGATCAATCGAGCTTGACAAGCCAACGCGTCATTACCCAACAGGAGTCGATGCCATGAAGTTTCTAGCCGTTCATCCCAGTCCGTTGATGTATACCAAGGTGTTTTTACGCCTGGAGCCCTTGGGGCTGGAACTGGTTGCCGATACGGCTCGCAAATCAGGCTGCGAGACGCGTCTGATCGATTTGCAAGTGGAATCGCATCAGGACTTGTATCGACTGCTGGATGACTGGCAACCCGACATCGTCGCTTTTTCGTTGAATTATCTGGCCAACGTTCCGGAAGTCATCGACCTGGCCAAGGCCAGCAAGGAACGCCTGCCGCAAGGCTTCGTCTTCATCGGCGGCCATAGTGCCTCATTTACCGCCGAAGAGATATTGGAGCACGGCGAAGGGAAAATAGACGCCATTCTAAGAGGCGAAGGCGAGTCAGGCTTGCCCTTGTTGCTGCAGGCACTCAGGGAAGACCCCGCCAATGCGCATACGGTACCGGGCGTGGTCACGATGAAAGGCCAAGGCGGCCAACCGACCTTCATCCCCCATCTCGATGACGTATCGCCGGCGAGGGATTTGATCAAACATCGCAAGAAATATTTCTTGGGCATGCTCGATCCTTGTGCTTCGATAGAATTTTCCCGCGGCTGTCCTTGGGATTGTTCGTTCTGCAGTGCCTGGACTTTTTACGGACGCAGCTATCGGGTCATGAGCCCGGAAAAAGTGGTTGAAGAAATCGAGCGCATTCGCGAACCAGGGCTTTTCATCGTCGACGACGTAGCCTTCATTCAAGAAAAAATGGGCTTCGAAATAGGCGAAGCCTTGCTGCGCAGAGGCATACGCAAGAACTATTACCTGGAAACCCGCGGCGACGTGCTGTTACGCAACAAGGATGTGTTCCGGCTATGGAAAAAACTCGGCATGAGTTATCTGTTCCTGGGCATAGAATCGATCGACGAAGGCGGTCTGGAAAAATACCGCAAACGCATCGATCTGAGCCGTAACTTCGAAGCGCTGGAATTTGCCCGCTCTTTGGGCATTCAAGTCGCCATCAACATCATCGCCGACACCGACTGGGACCGTGAGCGTTTCAAAGTCGTCAGGGAATGGTGCAAGGAGGTTCCGGAGATCGTCAACATCAGCATCAACACGCCTTATCCTGGCACCGAGAGTTGGCTGACCGAATCACGCAACCTGACCACCCGCGATTACCGCTTGTTTGACATTCAGCATGCCGTGTTGCCGACGCGGATGTCGCTGGAAGAATTTTATGCCGAACTGATAGAAACCCAACGCGTGATGTTTACCAAGCACATGGGCTGGGCTGCGGTACGCGATCTCGGCAAGGTCATCGGCGGCAACTTGCTGCGCGGGCAAACCAATTTCGTCAGAAACCTATGGAAATTCGACAAGGTCTATGATCCCAAGCTTCAACTCGCCGACCATAAGCTGCCGGTCAAATACGAAATGAAACCGCCGGTCCGTGACACGAAATTCGCCACGGCCAAGGCGCTATCGCAGTCGCTTTACATCCACCAACCACTCGGCAGAGCTAGTCGGCAATTAGACGACGCCACTGAAAAATTTGTCGATGAAAGCCGAGGCGTGGCTTGAAATCCCGAACGGCATGAACGATCGAACCCCGAGCGCTCATGCCGCGGGCGACATCAAAGAATTTTTAACTCGGCGAAACCAGGGCTCGCAACACATCGACCCGACTGATCATACCGACCATCTCACCCTCCCGCATCACCGGAAAACTTCTGATCGGAGTGTTTTGAAACTTGGCCGCGACATCGACCAAGCTTTCATCGGCATCGACGACTACGAGCTCTTTGGACATGAATTCAGAGACTTTTCCGGCCATACTCTGGTTATAGGCCGACTCAACGACTATTTTCATGCCATCTTTCTCGGAAAATATGCCTACCAGTTTGCCATGGCTATCGACCACCGGCACGCTGGTCACTCGGTGATCCAGCATTTTTTTCAGTGCCTGGGCGACGTCGGTTTCTGGTGCCACTGTCGTCACGTGTGTTGACATGTAATCGGCTACTGCAATTTTAGCTAGCATGTTGTTACCCTCATTGTGATTATTATCGTCCCACAGAAAGCCGCAGTGAAAACCTGATCTTGCCCGAGTTTCACAGACAGATAGCTAAGAGACATGTTTAAGTTCAAAGGCTTCCGGGGATAGATAGCCTAATTTGGAATGAAGCCGTTTGCGATTGTAATACACTTCGATGTATTCGAAGACATGTTGCTTGGCATCGGCTCGTGTTCTCGATTCGATCCAGTTCTTCCGACATCAGCTGGTGCTTTACTGTTTCACCTGATCAGTCCATCTCTATGAGAAAACCTCATTGATCATTATCACCAATCTCAACTTTGCTTAATGCGTGCAGGTATTCGGTGATGACAAGATACCGTCGGCGCTCCTTGACCGGATAGCCCATCATTGCAAAATCTTCGAAACCGGCAACGATTCTTATCACTTTAAACAACGGAAAAGGCGGTGGAAAACCAATAACCATTCAGGTTGACTGGAAACTTTTGAAAGCCGTTTGACACACCATGGGGACAACATTCCATATATGCAACAAAACCCTCCTCGCTACCCCCCAACGTTTGTCACTTTTGCTACAAACTCCTTGCAAAGAAAATTTCTTTTATTCAAATAAAAACAATTACTTACCGAAATAAAAAGATTGGTACGTTCTGTGCTGCCGCTTGTTTAACACGAGCCGCAAAGAAGACAACGGTTTCGGCATCTCAACAAAGGGCGCACCATTGCGTAACGCGCCGGGTTTACGCGCCAATAACGGCAGATAGTGTTGCCAATCGTAGCTGACCTGATCGCGATCCAACAGTCGCACATGGCTGGCAATCCAGGCATCGTCGGCATAGAGTTCAAGCTGTTCCGGATACAAGCGCACACTGATCCGTCGATTAGCAAAACGGCAAGGCACCGAATAGCGGTTTCGTTTCACCGTCACCAAGCAGGTGCTGGATACACGAGCCACAAACTCAATGTAACCATCGAACACGCCAGGCATGGGCATCAACTCCGGTTGTTCCAGTTCCAGCGCCTCTTGTAGCGTTAACCCTTGGCGTTCCGGCCAAGATAGTTCCGTCCACAAGGCTCGGCAACGGGCTTCCAGCCACTCATTCAACTCGGCAAAGCTGGCAAAACATTGTTGACTGGCATCCAGCCAAATGCGCCGCCGGCTATCCTGCACATTCTTCTCAACGATGCCTTTTTCCCAGCCGGATGCGACATTGCAGAAGTCAGGATCGAACAAGTAATACGCCGTCATTGCCGCAAAACGCGTATTGACGATGCGTTCTTTGCCTTTCTGTACCTTGTCGACCGCCGTCTTCATGTTGTCGTATATCCCCCGCAACGGCACGCCGCCAAAAGCCTGAAATGCGCGGCGATGGGCGTCGAACAGCATCTCATGGCTTTGGCTTGGATAAGCGGAAAGCAAAAAGGCACGGCTGGCACACAGCTTGGTATGGGCAATCTGCAAACGCCTATAAACGCCACCGACCACCAGAGACTCTTCGCTCCAGTCGAATTGAAAGGCTTCCCCCCAACGGAATTTCAATGGGACAAAGGCGTGTTTGCCAGCCTGGCTACCGGCACCCTGACGCCAGGCACGGATGTAATCGGTAAGCTGCGTGTAGCCGCCGTCATAGCCGGCTTTCTGTAACTCTTCCAATAACTTCAAGGCGGTTCGTCGCTCCCGCTTGGGGCGATAGCTGTCAGCGATCAGCGCTTGTTTGAGTTGATCCTCAAACGGGGAAAGCTTGGTTGAGCCGGGCTGGCGTTTATATTTCGGGTCGGTCCCATTGGGCATACGCAACCACTTTTTAACGGTATTGCGAGACAGACTCGTCCGTTTGGCAATCTCGTTGATGGAGAGTTTGTCACGGAAATACATCCGCCGAATTTTTGAAAATAAGATCATGGTTATCACCTTCTAAGCTCCTGTCTAATTTTTGGACAGGACAGGTTAATAACCCTGGTCAATTTTCGGCCGGAATTCGGCCTCTTACTTGGTCAATTTTCAACCGGCGTCAACACGCAAGTCGATTTGAGGCGAGAATGTGCATGGATAGATGCCGCGCAAGCTAAAGCTAAAAAGCCGATTTCTGTACCGCTCAATGCTGATGCAATGACGGTACTTAGAAACCAACATGGGCAACACAATATCTTTGTATTTACTTATGAAGGTGGTCCTATCAAAAAAGCCGGCGGAAAAGCCTGGAAAAAGGCGCTAAAACGCGCTGCTATTGAGGATTTCCGATGGCATGACTTACGCCATACTTGGGCAAGTTGGCACGTTCAAGCAGGAACGCCATTAAACGTTCTGCAAGTACTAGGAGGATGGGCAAGTTACGACATGGTTTTAAGGTATGCGCATCTATCAAGTGAGCACCTTAAAGCCCATGCTGGCAACTCTAATCTTATTGTGACAAAAATACTACCTGAATCCGTGACTTAAAAGGCCATCCACGGCCGCAACGCAATGATTTAAAACGCTTATTCTGGGATAATACCGCTATTCTTCCATTCACCCGGCGAGTGATTCATGAAGCGGTTTATCCTGGAGCAATCTGAAACTGAATTTTATACCAGCCATTCTGGATTAGCCTTGGTCGGTTTATGTTTGAATCAATATGGCCAGCTCAATCAGGCGCTGGAAAAAGGTATTCCGCTACGGCACGGTATTGCTCACGCCGATATTATCAAAAGCTATATAGGCACCCTTAGCCTGGGCAAAAGCGACTTCGAAGCCATCGAAAACCATCGCGACGACGACTATTTCAAAGCCGCGCTCGCCATTCATCAAGTACCCTCCAGCGCTCGCCTCAGACAGCGGCTGGATGAACACGCTGACGCCTTATTACCGATCATTTATCAAAGCAACCTCGATTTTCTGGCTCACGCCCAGGTGCCGGTAACGCCGTTAGCCACAGGCCATGTCGCGTTGGATATCGATGTTTACCCCATGAACAACGAAAAAACCTGCAAAGAAGGCGTCTCCCGAACCTACAAAGGTTTTGACGGCTACGCCCCGATTGCCCTCTATCTGGGTAAAGAGGGCTGGTGTATTGGTAATGAACTGCGCGAAGGCAAGCAGCATTGCCAATACGAATTCCGCTATGCGCTGGAGCGCGGACTCGCCGCCGCGAAACGTTTGACGACTTTGCCTTTGTTGGTCCGGCTGGATGGCGGTCACGACGCGCTCGACAATCGCATCGACTTACACGAAGCCGATCAGGTCGATTTCATCATCAAATGGAACCCGCGTAAACAAGATGCCGACGCCTGGCTGGCCTACGCCGAACAACACGGCCAGTGGACCACACCGCGCGAAGGCAAACGCGTGGCCTTGTTCAGTGTCATGGAGCAACACACTCGCAACGGTAAAACCTATACCTGTCGCAGGGTCATGCAAATCACCGAGCGCACCATCACGGCTCAAGGCCAAGCCCTCGTGCTACCGGATATCGAAATCGAAGGCTGGTGGACCAGTCTGCCGGTGGCCGATTACGACGATGCCATGGTTATTGCCCTCTATCGCGACCATGCCACCGCTGAACAATTCCACAGCGAATTCAAGACCGATCTGGATATCGAGCGCCTGCCATCCGGCAAGTTTGCCACCAACGACCTGATCATGAGCCTCAGCGCCTATAGCTACAACATCCTGCGCTGGATAGGCCTGATCGGCTTGCTGGGCGAACAAAGCCCGGTCAGGCATCCTGCCAAGCGGCGGCGTATCAAAACCGTGATCCAGGAACTGATGTATCTGGCCGCGCGACTCATCCGTAGCGGGCACCGGCTGAAGCTGCGCTTTTCACAGAGCTGTCCCGGTTTCATCGCTTTTGAATCCACCTACGCCAAACTCGCCGCCGGCTAGCGACTGATCGCTCTGCCATCGATAGCACAACGCCGCAAATTCACAGTGGCTTGGGAATCCTGCGCCTAAAGTCCATCAAATTGAATCATGCAGGGAAAATATTCCAGATAATACGCTGCATTTCTAGCCGTTAAACTCGATTGCCTGGACCACACTTTTAAATTCAGCGAATTTTGGAAGAGTATGACGAATAAAAGGTCTGGCAATATGTGGAGTCACGGATTCAGGTACTACACTTCGAAAAAAGAGCATAGTTAAAAATAACGTAAGTCATTGAAATATTTGGTCGGAACGACAGGATTTGAACCTGCTACCCCTTGTCCCCCAGAAAGGTAAATCCATATCCAATACCATCCATCCCCATCTAGATTAATCAGTATTTATCTATATATATCAACATATTATATTATTTTGTTGTCCAAGGCCGTTTATAGTGATTTAATCAAATCCAAGAAAAAATGTATCCCGGAATGTATCCCGGAAATTGATGTAGGCGGAATAAATCATGGCTAACAACAAACTAACCGACTTGGCATTTCGCAAGCTCAAACCTCTGGAAAAAGAGCAACTCATTCCGGATGGTGGCGGTCTTTATGTCAGGGTTCGACCAGTCACTGAAGGGGGTGCCATTTCTTTTCGCTTCCGTTATCTGAATCAAGGTAAACAAATCTGGATGACCTTAAAGGCGAAATCATTGGCTGATGCGAGAAAGGAACGGGACAACTACAAATCCATGGCGAAACAAGGGATCGACCCTGTCACTGAGCAAAAATTATCCGCAGAACGAGCGAGAGCTACCCAGCTCGCCGAGGAAGCAGAGATTGCCAGACTACAAGCATTGACTAGCGTTGATGGATTATTTGAACGCTGGGCCGCGACAGATCTTCAACAACGCAAAGATTTTGCTGAAGTTCAGCGTATGTTTACCAAAGATGTATTGCCGGTAATTGGCTCGTTTAACGTGCAGGACATTCGCAAAGGCCACGTGACTGACGTCATTGATCGCATCAAACGACGCGGCTCGGTTCATACCGCACGCAATCTGCTTAAATTGATGAGACAGATGTTCAAATTCGCAGTTGATCGAGACATCATTGAATTTGACCCGACGGCAAGTTTAAGTGTTAGCAAGATTACGACCAAAAACACCGAGCGCGATCGCGTGTTGTCACAAGATGAAATCAAACTTCTAACCCAGCAATTGCCTGCAGCAGGCCTGATGCCGTCAACCGAATGCGCACTCTGGATCATGTTATCCACGCTTTGCCGAGTTGGCGAATTAAGTAAAGCGCAATGGAAGCATGTCGATTTCGATGCCCGGACCTTTTTCATTCCCATTGAAAACAGTAAAAACGACAAGGCCCACACCATTTTTCTTTCTGACTTTGCTTATGCTCAGTTTCAACGATTGTTCACTTTCAAACAGTCGGAAACCTGGTTGTTTCCCAATAGCAAAAACACATCCCATGTTTGCGAAAAGTCCATCACCAAACAAATCGATGGCCGCCAGAATTCAACGGTTTACAGCAATAGAAGCAAGGCTAATCAGGCCTTGGTCATGCCCGGCGGCAAATGGACACCGCACGACTTGCGCAGGACCGGCGCCACCATGATGGGCAATCTTGGCGTACACGGCGACGTTATCGAGAAGTGCCTGAACCACACTCAGGAAAACACGCTGAAGCGCGTTTATCAACATCAAGCGTTGAAAACCGAGCAAGCAGAGGCATGGCGTGTGTTGGGTGAACGACTAGAACTATTGACCAGTGGTAACCCAAATGTCATTCCAATCAAACGGGTAATCTGAAGCAATGCTGAATCAAGATGCACAATTGGCGTACAATTGCATTCAAGCAATTGGAGGATCTTAGTTATGCCTACGACAGAAACAAGCAAGCAAGAGCGCATGCACATACGCCTGGATGCGGTTTCCAAACAAAAACTGGAAAAGGCTGCCAACTACAGCCATAAAAAGCTCTCGGAGTTTGTCTTGACTCAATCACTAGCGGCAGCCGAAAACATTATCAACGCGCACGAACACGTGACATTATCTCAAACGGATTGGTCGTTGTTTTTGGACGCGCTGGAAAATCCTCCCGCCAGAAATGCGAAATTGAAAGACGCTTTGGCCTTGCATCAACAGTCAGTTGTCACGGATTGATGAAATTAAAAATTGAATCGCTCAATGCCAGTCACCAACGCAAGGTTTTCGACTGTGGCGACACTGATCTAAATATCTACCTGCGACAGTACGCCCGCCAAAACGTTAAACACCGCATCAATAAAGTTTTCGTCGCGACTGACATCAATTCGCCGCAAACCATCCTCGGCTATTACACCCTAAGTGCCGGTAGCGTGCGGACCAATGAGTTACCACAAGAACATCAACGCCGCTTGCCCAATTATCCGGTACCGATAGCTCTGCTTGGCCGGCTTGCGGTCGATAAAAATCATCAGGGCCAACGCCTCGGAACGATACTGTTGGCCGATGCCATTCAGCGTGTGGAAAAAGCCAGCGAGGTCATGGCGGTGTATGCGATTATGGTGGATGCATTGAATCCGTCGGCAGTAGCATTTTATCGGCAGTTCGGTTTTATTACGTTTCCTGGACAATCCTTAAAATTATTCTTGCCGTTGAATGATTGAACAGAAATTATTCGGGTTAGGCCAGAAGTTTGGTTTGATCTTGGGCGTTGAGCTTGTTGACGTTGTTTTGTTCGTATTCGTTATTTTGAGGTATTACCGGTGTTACGGCCAGTTCTGGCGCGGGTTGTGGCGGTTTTACCGATGCAGTATCGGGTAACACCGGTGTTATCGCTGGAACATTTCACTTTGCGTTTCGAGGTGTTGATCGTCTGGCGGAAACAGCTCGTCGGTCGACTATGCCAGATAATGGCGAATCACGTTAGCGAGCATGATCGTCATCATCAAATTGAATCACGTAAAACCAAGCCGAGCCGCCGTGGACTTTGACCTGGGTGACATGCTTTTTTGGATTGGGGCCGGATTTCAGGATCCCCTGACCGATCAGCAATTTGACCGCCAGGGCCAGATCGGCATGACCAATGGCCTTTTTGAAACCGGCTGTGCTGAACAACCATTGCCGGCCGCGTTCGGTTTGGCGCCAATAGCCGGAACGCTCGCCATGCAGGCGGTTGGGGTCGTCGGTTTTGGTAAAGCGGCTGTCGCCATAGAGTTCAAGGTACTGCCGCAACGCATTGGCTAATTGCCGGGGTTCTAGTTCGCAGGGTCCACGCTGTTGACGCCAATGTTTGAAGCAGATCAATGCCGCTTCCATGGCGATGCATTCCGGCCAGCCCGTGACGCCATATTCGCTGGCCAACTCACCCACCATGCCGATCAAGGCAAAGCTGCCGGCTGCCCTGCCCTCCTCTGCTGATAAAGGGCCGTAGTGCTGTTCGAAAATACGCAGGCATTGCTCTAGATAGCCGGCAAAATCGCGTCGGTCGCGGGTCAATCGCTCCAGAAAAGCAATACCGGCGGTGCCATATTGCTGCGACGTGCGCTGATGCAGTGCCATGGCAAAGGCTCGTCTACTGCCATAGTCATGCAGATGGTCAAAGGCACCGTGTTGACCAAACACCGACAACTGCAGAAAGCGCACCAATTCACCGGCGTTGACCGGTATACCGGCTTTACTCAGATGGGCTTCAATCGAGTCTTCACCGTTGGACAAAATCGCTACCCGCCAATGCTGATGCAGCATGGCTTTGCCATGGATCGTGGCCCGTTGTTTGCCCACGCCATTGGCCAGCAGATACAGCGACTTGCTGACATCCTGGGCATCGGCCTTACTCATTTCATCCAGACACTGGCGGCGACTTGCATGCCGCTGGTCTTGCCCTGACTGGAGGGGCCATAAATATGAATGGCCAAGCTGTCCAGATGGCATTTAGCCAGCAAAGGGCCGCAAAAGGCGAGCGAGACCATTAACAGCAAAAAAGGATTGCCGGGACATAAACCCGCCACCTGTTGTTGCCAGGCGGACAAGGTACCGGCTTGCCGATACAAGTTACTGTTTGTATTCCCCTCGGACTGCAGCAAAACGGCATCCGTCGAATCGCCGATACTACGATCCGGCAGCACATAAACATTATCAAACCAACCGGGCGTCGATGTGATCCAGATCGTTCGATCAGGCTGTTGCTGACTCAAATACTCCGCCAACCGATTGCGTTGCGGGTAGTGAATATCCAGGCCTTGGTCGAACAAGGCTTTCTGTAGCTCATCGCCACGGCCAGCCAGAAATCGCAATGGCATGTGCCGCTGTTTGAGTACGCCCAGACGATCGCGAAAGTTCAGCAATAAGCCAAACTCGCCACCCTGCCGGTTGCGAACAATCGCCACGGCCTTCAACACACAACAGATTCTGACATCGCGTAGCGCCGGCGGCTCCTTGGCAGACGATTTGCCGAGAAAATGGTAATACACACCGGCGGGCCAGCTATGATCTGGACCACAAGTGTGTTCATACACGCGATAACAGGGGCGACTGTCGGCGCTGGGAAGTGAGGATGCCACATCCAAATCGAATTTGGCAGTACCGGTTGCCTGACTCGCTGTCCGGATCTCGGCCAAATCGGCGGACGACAACTGTGCGAGCAAAATTCGCTCTATGCTGGATACCAAAGCAAAACCGTCATCGACCGTTTCCTCCAGAATGAGTTCAGAATCAGTATTTACGTTAGTCACCCTACCCTCCTCCAGTCGATACACCACAATCTCGTCACGTACCTGCGCCCATCGCTGGCCCACGAGCCGACCAGAATCGTAATCAAACGCGGGTTGACTGAAATCCACATCGCTTGGCCAGACGACAACCCGTTCTGCGCCATCACCAAGCAGCAGCTTGATCAGTGCCATCACGTCATCATGACCGGCGGCCTGATCAGGTTGCCAGTCGACGATTAACATCAGGCCCAGCACAGGCCAACGATACTGGATCTGTGCCGAGTTAGAAGGACATATCAGTGCCCATAAGGTGGGATTGCCTTGCCACTGCCGGGCTCTATGCCAAACGGCGGCAACGGCAATCGTTGATCAGGCATCAGCGTTGCCGGTGCATTGAGCGCCTAAACGCGCAATGAGCTGGGCAATATCCTCGACCCGCCAGGCGGTCATATTGGGGCCCATTTTGATCGGCTTAGGAAAGATGCCTTTTTTGATGCCATCCCACCAAGATGATTTACTCATGGGCAGCAATCCATAAATGGGCGGATTGGCCTTTGGATCACCAATAATTTGTTTCAAACGCAGAAAACCAGTTTCGGGCAATTTACTCATGTTTATTAACCTCATAATCATTGGAAAAATGGGGCGATAGTCCTTATTTCAAGTCAGCCAGCCGACCAATTCTTTATTTTAAAAAGGTGATTGACAGGTGATTGGTCGACTCTGAACATAGAATGTTATAAATACAGAATCTAAGGATCGGTTTTCAAACTGGTCTTACAGACACAACACCGCTCTAATGATTTTTCACTGCCCACGATTATCAACACGGGCGAACTGCACTGATGGCATGAAATCAACCGCAACTGCTTATTCCTCAAGTCTCGCGCCACCAACCACGCTGTGGTGAAATCCAGGCTGCTATTGGGCAAGGAGATTTTGAAAAAGTCGAATGCCTGAATGACGTTATCGATGCCACCCTGAACATTTTCGGTTTCAATCGATTGAAATAGTTTGGCGAAGAGCGTGGCCTCCTTGTACCGCCTCACGTTGTGTGTCAGTCCACGAATCGACTCCTTGATCGGACCGGGACTGCCAGAACGGCCAAGTAGCTCTTTGTAAGTCGCTTTTATCAAGTCTTTAGGAACAGTGGTTTCCCTAATAATGACTGCAATTCTGGCTTGGCGCTGAATCAATTGAACAGTCAATTCATACTGTTTTAGTCTTTTGATCATCCTTTTGGCCTCCATTACTCGCCACCACCGCTTAATGTCAGCAAAACATCAATACCGTTACGCTGTTTGGTATTGATCTGCGTAAACAAATGATTCGGCATCCTGGGCGCAAAGCATAACCAGCCAGACTGGGCAATATGCTCAATATCTTCCAGCGACAAGCGTCCGATGGCTTGGCGCAAATCCTGATCAGTAATGCCCAAAATGTATCTGGCGCAAAACGGCTTATCGCGGCAAAGCTCGCGGGCTTTGATTAGCCATAGACTGTTCAATGACACGATTTCCTGATCAGTGGTCTGAGCCTGAAAGCGAGCCAAGCCATCGAAATAGTCATCCAACTCGCTGAGGGCAGACTGCATGACGCCACTGACTTCGGCGGACAGGTTTTTTAGCTGCAGCCATTGATTCAAAAAATCGGCGCCGAATTCGTTGGTCAAGGGGCACAATAGCGCCTGGCAAAATGCCTGTGACACTTGCCCAACATTCAAAAAGTCGAGGGTTAAGGGTTGATGATTGAAAAAGCATTCTCGCGCCAGATGGGCTAAATTTTTTCCTTCCGCCGCATCCAGTCTTGTTCGAGCATTGATAGATTGAACGAATAAGTACATAAAGACTCTCCTTGGTCGTTAGTAGCGGCCGAGACATATCGCCGAATTTTTTCGCTCATGTTGTGAAAAAGTCCGCGAAACACGAGATTGTCGACTCATAATCCCTGTTTGGGTTTGACACACTGGACAATGGATTGGCCCTTGAATACCCAGGTGAAGGCTCAGGTGCCGGGCATGACACGTCAGGCAAGTCACAAAACCCAAGGTGGAGGCACGGAATTGTTGGGTCAGTTGCCATGCCCGATTGATATCCAGCACTCTATGGAGTTTGAATTCTGCCTCTCGATGGCTGGGCTTTGGATTATGGGCGACGATACGGCAGTACAAATCGTATGCCGTGCAAAACCGCTGGCCAAACTCGATGCCATTACCATGCCCA
The DNA here is from genome assembly GCF_024360925.2 of Methylomonas rapida. Lineage (NCBI taxonomy): Bacteria > Pseudomonadati > Pseudomonadota > Gammaproteobacteria > Methylococcales > Methylococcaceae > Methylomonas > Methylomonas rapida. The sequence continues at coordinate 2,714,183 of NZ_CP113517.1, forward strand.
GGCACATAATCCTGAATCAGCCCCAAGAAAATCGAAGCATGCAGATTGTTGACAGTCGCTCGCTCAATCCACTGCGGATCCCATGGCAGCATGCCTTTAATAGGCGCTTGTTTTTGCGCGAGCCAGTAAATGCGGTTCGCCGTTTTCCGTTTGATACCGCAGAGAGAGCAAACGATTGGCGTTCGGGCGCCCAGCTTGAACAACGTTTTAGCCAACATTAGTTCGGCACCAAAATGCGACAAGTCGACGAAGCCACCGTTATTCATGTTGGCCAGCCTGATTCAGTGAATCGTGGACGAGCAAGGCAGCATAAGCGGCGGCAGATATCGGGTGGTTGCCCAGTGGCAGCAAACTGATGACGGCGCGGTTGATCGCGGCCTGTTCTTTGATGATCTCCAGTGATAGGTCTGCCACTTGGCTGACCACCTCTGGATCAACACCAAACCGCCAAGCGGCTTCCATGGCGTTGCTGCGGGCACATTCTCTGAATAGCATCAAATACTGAAAATTCAGATGGGTCAGATCTTCTTCTAGCGTAGCCATGCAATGCTCCCTGGTTGATAACGACATGGGCTCATGCTACGAGGTTAGTTTTGTAAGCGTCACGCGCGCAAAGTGGGTGTTTTTGGGGCATTTTCCGCGCAAAGCCTTGCGGGACTTGGCTTGGCGAGGCTACGCCTTATGATTGAGGAGCAAAAAGCAATTGACAATTCGTAACCGTTTGTATTTTCGGTGAATTATTTTGCTGGATAGCTTTAGGTAGCGTAATTAGGTCAAAAGCGGGCCTTTTTTGCACGCTTGCAAGATTGAATTTTTCAGTAGACTCGGCTCAACCTTACGAGTCAACGCTGCCATGCACAATGTCGATTTGAAATCCGGTTTCCGATGGCGATGCGCCGCTAAACAGCATCGTCCCTGTCAGCGGCTCACTTTGCTGAGCCTTCTCTTCGTCTGTACCGCTTGTTTAGCCAATGACGGCAGCAAGCAGGTACATGTCGCTGTGCCCGTGCAGAAACTACAAAACACCCTTTGGTGGCGGATTGCCAAACAGCACCAACTGGACCCCTACATACTGTATGCGGTGGCATTAAAAGAATCCGCCAACGATGCCGATCCCGCATCGGTTAAACCTTGGCCCTGGGCATTGAATAAATCGGGAAAAGCCTTGATGGCCACATCGCGGCGAGAGGCCCAGGCCTTGCTCAAACAATCGCTCGACGAAGGCAATCGACTGATCGATGTGGGGTTGATGCAAATCAATCTGCGCTGGCATGGCCACAGAGTGAGCACACCGGCACAATTACTGGATCCGATGACCAATGTGCAAATCGGTGCCGAACTGTTAGCCGCAGCAATTCGATCGGCTCCACACGATTTGGCCTTAGGCATTGGCCGCTACTACAGTTGGAACAATGCGGAAGCCGCTGTCGCCTACGGACAAAGCGTCATGGCGATCGCCGACCACGTCAGGCAGGTGATTTGATATGGAGGAAAGTCTCTATCAACTGCAATTGGATTATTTGATGTTGGCACGGGAAATGGTATTGGCCGGCCAGGAACAAAAAGCCCTGTTTAGTTTGGGCTTGACGCCAGAAGCCGTGGCCATCCTGAAAAAATTACCCGTTCAGAAGATCCGAGAAATCGCTCGGCGCGAATGCGTGGCTTTTACCCCGCGTTTCAATGCCAGCTATTGGAGTCGCTATCTGCTCAGCGAACCACCGGCGGATGACAAACTGGCTTGTGAATACCAGGCGCGTGACTTGCTCATGTTAATCAGTGGCTCCGGTAATACCGCATGAGCACTTGGTATACCTACGAAGACCGGCTCAGGGATCATTATCTTGCCTATCAATTGCTGAAACGCAATCTGAGAACGTCGTTCGTCAAGGAGCAGATCAAAACCATTAGCCAGCACGAACTCAAGAATATCCACTATGCTATCCATCTGCATCGACCACCGTCCGGGCAATTACCGATCGTCTCAACCATTCCTTCATCCCGCGAATCGTTTCTATACCTGACTGTATTCCTGTCAATTTACCAGGCCGCCAGTCAAGTCAACACCCAATCGCAATTTGATGTGCCGGCCATCCTATTTGCCTGGGACTATTTCCAGAAAACCTTCAAAGAGCATATCGCTGTCGAAAGACCCTATGGCAAAATCCGGCCGGCCAATTTCAATGAAGCCTGGATATTGGCGCAAGGCCTGCGTAAGTGTGAGGTTGCCTTGAAATATTGCCCCCGTTGTCGGCATAACTATCTGATTATCTATCAGAGCAAATTTCTGCCCGTTTGCCAGTTATGCGACTTAGAAGAAGCAAAAAACCATGGCTTCACTAACACGCTAACTACTTCGAAGTAAATCGAGCTTTGGAATTGCATTTCAGCAAATCAGTCTGTATGGATCTGGTGATCTCAAGGACTATCATCAATAGGGTCGTCTCCATACCAGACATTCAAAATGTTGTAATTCAACAAAGGGATTTTTGTCGCTAACGACCCTAACCGGCCACCCAACACCTTCTAGTTAATCGGTCTGCTCTCACCCATATAGCAGACGTTCAATATTCACCGTTCCCGTAAACTCTCCCCTACATGTTCGATCAAGGGGCTGAGGAAGTATTCAATAACCCGGCGTTTACCAGTCTTGATTTCCACTGTTACAGCCATGCCCGGCGTCAGATTGACGGTCTTGTTTTCGATTTGCATCGTCGTGCGGGGCAGAGTTACCCTAGACGAATAAATCAAGCCTTTCGTTTCGTCGCTAATCGCATCGCGCGAGACGTGAGCGACTTCGCCGTGCAAAGTTCCGTATTTGGTGTAGGGAAAGGTTTCAATCTTGATTTCGGCTTCTTGGCCGGGATCGACAAAACCGATGTCCTTATTTTCGATAAAGGCTTCGATCTCCAGAGCTTGCCCAGCCGGTACGACGATCAACAATGGCTGAGCAGGCGTCACGACGCCGCCAACAGTGTGTACCGCCAATTGCTGAACGACGCCGTCGACCGGGGCAGTCAGCGTCAGCAATTGGCCACGCTGCCGCGCTTTGATGCTAGCCTGGGTATAGGTTTCTATTTTTTGCTCGCTGTCGTGCAAACGGTCCAGCGCATTACGTTGAGCGCCGGCCAACAGTTCGTTCCGTTGCTTGACTGCTTCCAAGATCGCCGCTTGCAGCTCTTGTTGTTTCTCCCTTTGTGCTGCCAGTTCGCCTTCCTGTTCGATCCTCGCCTGTTCCCGGTCCAGATAATCGTGATTGGAGACGTAGTGGCTGCCGTGCAACTTCTGGTAGTCTTCGGCCAGTTGCCGTACGATGGGCACCGCTTTTTCCAATTTGCTCACGGTGGCAGCGACCGAGCGCAAGGCCGCCTGCCGACTGTTTTTTTCGGCCTCCAGTCGGTCCAATTTGCTGGTCAGTTCTTGCCATTCGCCGTCCAGCAAGCGTTGTTCGTGTTCGAACTGCCAAGACGGTATCTCGATAGTCACGGCCAGCCGCGGCTGTCGGACTTTGCCTTCCTGTAGGGCTTTTAGACTGTCGAGAAAGGCCGAATCGCGCGCCGCGGTCAATTGCGCGGTACGCAGGTCGTTGGCGATGCTGGCTGTATCGGCATCCGCTACGGTCGTATCGAGTTCGATCAAGACATCGCCGGCTTTGACAGTTTGGCCGTCGCTAACGTGGATCGCTTTGACCGTCGCAGTTTCCAACGGTTGTATGGTCTTGACTCTGCCGCCGGGCACCAGTTTGCCTTGGGCGCTGGCAACAATGTCGACACGGCCAAAGCAAGCCCACAGCACCGCAATCAAGGCAAACGCGATCAATAGCCACATGGCGACACGCGGGGCCGGCGAAACCGGCGTTTCCTGTAAGGCCAAGGCCGCCGGCAAGAAAGCGGCTTCGTGGTTCAGTCTGGGCGAGCTGTCCAGTTCGGTCCGCCTAGCCCATACGTGGCGAAACACGTGGACATAGCGTTGAATCAAATCGAAAGTAGCTTGTAGTTTCAGCATGGGACGTGTTTGAATCGAGATAAAAACCGCTTCATTCCTGTTGCAAACGGTACAAATAAGCATAATGGCCGTCTTGCCGCTGGAGCAGTTCGGCGTGGCTGCCCTGCTCAACGATCCGGCCTTTATCCACCACGATAATGCGATTGGCGTCGCGCACGGCACTGAGTCTATGGGCGATGACGATAACAGTCCGTCCTCGGCAGATGGCTTTCATGTTGTGTTGAATGACGCGTTCGGATTCGTAGTCTAAAGCACTGGTGGCTTCGTCGAAAATCAGGATGCGTGGGTTGGCCAATAAGGCTCTGGCGATAGCGATGCGTTGGCGCTGCCCGCCGGACAGGGTCGATCCGTGTTCGCCGACCATGGTGTCGTAGGCTTCCGGTAGTTCCAGGATAAAGTCGTGGGCACCGGCCAGTTTGGCGGCGGCGATGACTTGCGGCAGCGGCGCACCGGGGTCAGTCAAGGCGATGTTGTCGCGTATGCTGCGGTTGAACAAGACATTTTCCTGCAATACTACGCCGATTTGGCGCCGGAGCGACGAGACGTCGGCCAAAGCCAAGTCCATGCCGTCGACCAATACCCGCCCTCGCTCGGGCACGTAGAGGCGTTGCACCAGCTTGGTCAAGGTGCTTTTGCCGGAACCGGAACGGCCGACGATGCCGATCACTTCGCCGGGTCGAATGTCTAGATTAATCCCACGCAATACTTCCGAACCGTCCGGCTGATAGCGAAACACGACTTGGTCGAAGGTTATTCGGCCTTGTAGCGGCGGCAAGCTGCTCTTGTTGGTAGCCATTTCGTTACGGGCGTTCAAGATATCACCCAAACGCTGCATCGAAATACCGGTCTGCTGAAAGTCGGTCCATAGTTGCGACAGCCGCATGACCGGTTGGGCCACGTGGCCGGCCAGCATATTGAAAGCGATCAGTTGGCCGACGGTGATTTCGCTCTCTATGACCAGATGTGCACCCAGCCACATCGTTGCCACGGTGACCAGCTTGCCGATCAAAGTGACGCCGCCGTTGGCAAAAATACCAATGGTGGCGGTACGGAAGCCGGCGGAGATATAGGCCGCCAATTGTTGATCCCAATGTCGGGTCAATTGCGGTTCTACCGCCATGGCCTTGACAGTGTTAATGCCGGCAATGGCTTCCACAAGAAAAGCCTGATTTTCGGCGCCGCGGTTGAATTTTTCGTGCAGGCGGCCGCGCAGCAAAGGCGTGTACAGCAGAGACAACAATACATAACAAGGTAGGGACATCAATACGATCAGAGTCAAGTCCCAACTGTAGTAAGTCATTACCGCCAAAAACACCACCGAAAACAACAAATCCAGCACAACGGTAACGGCGTTGCCGGTTAAAAAGGCCCGGATATTTTCCAGTTCCCGCACTCTGGCGACCGAATCGCCGACCCGCCGCGCTTCGAAATAAGCCATCGGCAAGTTCAGCAAATGCCTAAACAGCCTCGCACCGAGTTCGACATCGATGCGGCTGGTGGTATGCGCGAATACGTAACTGCGCAAGCCGGTCAACACCACTTCGAACAAGGTCACCACCAATAGGCCGACCGCGATGACATTCAGCGTGGTAAAGCCTCTATGTACTAAGACCTTATCCATCACCACTTGGAAGAACAGTGGCGTAACCAAGGCGAACAACTGCAACACGAAGCTGACCAGCAGCACTTCCAATAATAGTTTGCGGTATTTGACCACTGCCGGAATAAACCAGGTAAAGTCGAATTTACCGAGTTCTGCGGTCAGAGAGGCGCGGGAGGCGAAAAGCATCAACTCGCCGTTCCAGCGTTGTGCAAAATCGGTCAAGCTCAAACGCTCCGGCCGCCCGATGGTAGGTGATTGAATCAGCACCTGATCGGCTTCGACCTTAGCCAAGATGAAATACTCGCCGCTAACAGATTTGGCCAGCGCTGGCAGCGGCGTAGTGTTTAAACGTTCCAGTTTGACCCTGACAGCTTTGACCTTAAGGCCCAGTTGTTTACCAGCCAGCAAAATCTCGCCGTCACCAAAAGGACGACTGCCATCGCGGTATTGGTGTGCCAGCTGATCTGGATCGGCCGCAACCCCGTATAGCCTGGCCATCATTACCAAACCGATCAATCCGGTATCGGTAGACGCTGACGAATCGGTGTCCGAAGCAGGGGAAATAGTCATGGAAATAATTGTTAATGAAAGTGTGTTTGAAAAGCGAAAGGCAGGGGAAACTAACCGGAGCAACAGGCCCGGTTAGTTTCCGAATTTGGTTGCCGGCTTTAGACTACTGCCAGTTTGCCGCCAAGACCGGTGCCAAGGCATCTTGATAATCCTGTGGCAGCGTGGTCTGGCCTGCTGCAGGTGGAGCGAAATCCGCCATCGCGTTAACCAAGTTTTCGACCTGACTATCCAACAAAGTTAAACCATCTGTAGTTGTGAACTGTTCGATATGATAGGCCGATCCGGTATACCAATTGCTTATCGTCGTTTTATCATCAGTTCCAATAATACTGAGCTCCAGGTCAGAGCCGACGTGACGAAACCAAAGTTGCTCTGCAGCGATGCCGCTTTCGAACGAAATTTTATCGACATTACCAGCAGTTGCATCATATTCGTACACGATATCCTGCCCATCTCCCAAACCGAGCAGGTAAACGTCGGAGCCAGCACCGCCAACCAGATAGTCGTTTCCACCGCCCCCGTTCAGAATGTCATTGCCTGTTTCACCGTTGAGTGTGTCATTACCCGCCTGACCATTCAAGACATCATTACCGACACCGCCATTTAGGTAATCATCACCTAAATCCGCAGTAATGTTATCGTCACCCAGGCCGCCATAAAGATAATTTGTTTCAGCACCTCCCGTAATCACATCATTCGCATCGGTCCCTCCCATATTCACGCCTTTGGTGTTTAGCAAGGCGGTCGCGCTCAGTACCGTGCCGTCGGCAAACTGGAAGTTTTCGACTTGATAGCCCCAGTTGCCGTAGCTGTTGTTATAAACATACCAGTTCTTGAAGGTCAGCCGGTCGCCTTGACCCAGATCCATCACTAGGTCGGAACCCACTTGGGTAAAGACCATGTCCGCCGCCGCTATGCCAGCCCCGAACACGATCTTGTCGCCGTTGCCGCCCAAGTAAGACGTATCGTATCCGTCGCCACTTTCGATGACGGTATCCTCGCCGTCGCCTCGGTTGATGTAGTAGACGTCGGCGTTTCTGCCGCCTTGCAGTACGTCGTTGCCCAAGCCGCCGGTCAGGTTGTCGTTGCCGTCGCCGCCGATCAGGCTGTCGTTGCCGCCGTTCGCCAGTAGGGTGTCGTTGCCGCTGCCGCCGTTCAGGCTGTCGATACCGTCGCCGCTTTCCAGTCGATCGTTACCCGCATCGCCATTCAGCGTATTGTTACCACTGCCGCCCAGTAACACGTCATTACCGTTGCCGCCACTGATCGTATCATCGCCCAAGCCGCCGTCCAGTTGGTCGTTGCCGTCTTGACCGTTCAATACGTCGTTGCCGTCGTCGCCGCTGACGATGTCGTCACCCGCACCGGCATTGATGGTATCGTTACCCAGGCCGCCAATGATCCGATCAATCTCAGCGCCGCTCAGTATACTGTCGTTGCCGTCCGTGCCGACCGTATCGACGCCTTTGGTGTTTAGCAAGGCGGTCGCGCTCAGTACCGTGCCGTCGGCAAACTGGAAGTTTTCGACTTGATAGCCCCAGTTGCCGTAGCTGTTGTTATAAACATACCAGTTCTTGAAGGTCAGCCGGTCGCCTTGACCCAGATCCATCACTAGGTCGGAACCCACTTGGGTAAAGACCATGTCCGCCGCTTCGATGCCGGCCCCGAACACGATCTTGTCGCCGTTGCCGCCCAAGTAAGACGTATCGTATCCGTCGCCACTTTCGATGACGGTATCCTCGCCGTCGCCTCGGTTGATGTAGTAGACGTCGGCGTTTCTGCCGCCTTGCAGTACGTCGTTGCCCAAGCCGCCGGTCAGGTTGTCGTTGCCGTCGCCGCCGATCAGGCTGTCGTTGCCGCCGTTCGCCAGTAGGGTGTCGTTGCCGCTGCCGCCGTTCAGGCTGTCGATACCGTCGCCGCTTTCCAGTCGATCGTTACCCGCATCGCCATTCAGCGTATTGTTACCACTGCCGCCCAGTAACACGTCATTACCGTTGCCGCCACTGATCGTATCATCGCCCAAGCCGCCGTCCAGTTGGTCGTTGCCGTCTTGACCGTTCAATACGTCGTTGCCGTCGTCGCCGCTGACGATGTCGTCACCCGCACCGGCATTGATGGTATCGTTACCCAGGCCGCCAATGATCCGATCAATCTCAGCGCCGCTCAGTATACTGTCGTTGCCGTCCGTGCCGACCGTATCGACGCCTTTGGTGTTTAGCAAGGCGGTCGCGCTCAGTACCGTGCCGTCGGCAAACTGGAAGTTTTCGACTTGATAGCCCCAGTTGCCGTAGCTGTTGTTATAAACATACCAGTTCTTGAAGGTCAGCCGGTCGCCTTGACCCAGATCCATCACTAGGTCGGAACCCACTTGGGTAAAGACCATGTCCGCCGCTTCGATGCCGGCCCCGAACACGATCTTGTCGCCGTTGCCGCCCAAGTAAGACGTATCGTATCCGTCGCCACTTTCGATGACGGTATCCTCGCCGTCGCCTCGGTTGATGTAGTAGACGTCGGCGTTTCTGCCGCCTTGCAGTACGTCGTTGCCCAAGCCGCCGGTCAGGTTGTCGTTGCCGTCGCCGCCGATCAGGCTGTCGTTGCCGCCGTTCGCCAGTAGGGTGTCGTTGCCGCTGCCGCCGTTCAGGCTGTCGATACCGTCGCCGCTTTCCAGTCGATCGTTACCCGCATCGCCATTCAGCGTATTGTTACCACTGCCGCCCAGTAACACGTCATTACCGTTGCCGCCACTGATCGTATCATCGCCCAAGCCGCCGTCCAGTTGGTCGTTGCCGTCTTGACCGTTCAATACGTCGTTGCCGTCGTCGCCGCTGACGATGTCGTCACCCGCACCGGCATTGATGGTATCGTTACCCAGGCCGCCAATGATCCGATCAATCTCAGCGCCGCTCAGTATACTGTCGTTGCCGTCCGTGCCGACCGTATCGACGCCTTTGGTGTTTAGCAAGGCGGTCGCGCTCAGTACCGTGCCGTCGGCAAACTGGAAGTTTTCGACTTGATAGCCCCAGTTGCCGTAGCTGTTGTTATAAACATACCAGTTCTTGAAGGTCAGCCGGTCGCCTTGACCCAGATCCATCACTAGGTCGGAACCCACTTGGGTAAAGACCATGTCCGCCGCTTCGATGCCGGCCCCGAACACGATCTTGTCGCCGTTGCCGCCCAAGTAAGACGTATCGTATCCGTCGCCACTTTCGATGACGGTATCCTCGCCGTCGCCTCGGTTGATGTAGTAGACGTCGGCGTTTCTGCCGCCTTGCAGTACGTCGTTGCCCAAGCCGCCGGTCAGGTTGTCGTTGCCGTCGCCGCCGATCAGGCTGTCGTTGCCGCCGTTCGCCAGTAGGGTGTCGTTGCCGCTGCCGCCGTTCAGGCTGTCGATACCGTCGCCGCTTTCCAGTCGATCGTTACCCGCATCGCCATTCAGCGTATTGTTACCACTGCCGCCCAGTAACACGTCATTACCGTTGCCGCCACTGATCGTATCATCGCCCAAGCCGCCGTCCAGTTGGTCGTTGCCGTCTTGACCGTTCAATACGTCGTTGCCGTCGTCGCCGCTGACGATGTCGTCACCCGCACCGGCATTGATGGTATCGTTACCCAGGCCGCCAATGATCCGATCAATCTCAGCGCCGCTCAGTATACTGTCGTTGCCGTCCGTGCCGACCGTATCGACGCCTTTGGTGTTTAGCAAGGCGGTCGCGCTCAGTACCGTGCCGTCGGCAAACTGGAAGTTTTCGACTTGATAGCCCCAGTTGCCGTAGCTGTTGTTATAAACATACCAGTTCTTGAAGGTCAGCCGGTCGCCTTGACCCAGATCCATCACTAGGTCGGAACCCACTTGGGTAAAGACCATGTCCGCCGCTTCGATGCCGGCCCCGAACACGATCTTGTCGCCGTTGCCGCCCAAGTAAGACGTATCGTATCCGTCGCCACTTTCGATGACGGTATCCTCGCCGTCGCCTCGGTTGATGTAGTAGACGTCGGCGTTTCTGCCGCCTTGCAGTACGTCGTTGCCCAAGCCGCCGGTCAGGTTGTCGTTGCCGTCGCCGCCGATCAGGCTGTCGTTGCCGCCGTTCGCCAGTAGGGTGTCGTTGCCGCTGCCGCCGTTCAGGCTGTCGATACCGTCGCCGCTTTCCAGTCGATCGTTACCCGCATCGCCATTCAGCGTATTGTTACCACTGCCGCCCAGTAACACGTCATTACCGTTGCCGCCACTGATCGTATCATCGCCCAAGCCGCCGTCCAGTTGGTCGTTGCCGTCTTGACCGTTCAACACGTCGTTGCCGTCGTCGCCGCTGACGATGTCGTCACCCGCACCGGCATTGATGGTATCGTCACCCAGGCCACCATAAAGATAATTTGTTTCAGCACCTCCCGTAATCACATCATTCGCATCGGTCCCTCCCATATTCACGCCTTTGGTGTTTAGCAAGGCGGTCGCGCTCAGTACCGTGCCGTCGGCAAACTGGAAGTTTTCGACTTGATAGCCCCAGTTGCCGTAGCTGTTGTTATAAACATACCAGTTCTTGAAGGTCAGCCGGTCGCCTTGACCCAGATCCATCACTAGGTCGGAACCCACTTGGGTAAAGACCATGTCCGCCGCCGCTATGCCAGCCCCGAACACGATCTTGTCGCCGTTGCCGCCCAAGTAAGACGTATCGTATCCGTCGCCACTTTCGATGACGGTATCCTCGCCGTCGCCTCGGTTGATGTAGTAGACGTCGGCGTTTCTGCCGCCTTGCAGTACGTCGTTGCCCAAGCCGCCGGTCAGGTTGTCGTTGCCGTCGCCGCCGATCAGGCTGTCGTTGCCGCCGTTCGCCAGTAGGGTGTCGTTGCCGCTGCCGCCGTTCAGGCTGTCGATACCGTCGCCGCTTTCCAGTCGATCGTTACCCGCATCGCCATTCAGCGTATTGTTACCACTGCCGCCCAGTAACACGTCATTACCGTTGCCGCCACTGATCGTATCATCGCCCAAGCCGCCGTCCAGTTGGTCGTTGCCGTCTTGACCGTTCAATACGTCGTTGCCGTCGTCGCCGCTGACGATGTCGTCACCCGCACCGGCATTGATGGTATCGTTACCCAGGCCGCCAATGATCCGATCAATCTCAGCGCCGCTCAGTATACTGTCGTTGCCGTCCGTGCCGACCGTATCGACGCCTTTGGTGTTTAGCAAGGCGGTCGCGCTCAGTACCGTGCCGTCGGCAAACTGGAAGTTTTCGACTTGATAGCCCCAGTTGCCGTAGCTGTTGTTATAAACATACCAGTTCTTGAAGGTCAGCCGGTCGCCTTGACCCAGATCCATCACTAGGTCGGAACCCACTTGGGTAAAGACCATGTCCGCCGCTTCGATGCCGGCCCCGAACACGATCTTGTCGCCGTTGCCGCCCAAGTAAGACGTATCGTATCCGTCGCCACTTTCGATGACGGTATCCTCGCCGTCGCCTCGGTTGATGTAGTAGACGTCGGCGTTTCTGCCGCCTTGCAGTACGTCGTTGCCCAAGCCGCCGGTCAGGTTGTCGTTGCCGTCGCCGCCGATCAGGCTGTCGTTGCCGCCGTTCGCCAGTAGGGTGTCGTTGCCGCTGCCGCCGTTCAGGCTGTCGATACCGTCGCCGCTTTCCAGTCGATCGTTACCCGCATCGCCATTCAGCGTATTGTTACCACTGCCGCCCAGTAACACGTCATTACCGTTGCCGCCACTGATCGTATCATCGCCCAAGCCGCCGTCCAGTTGGTCGTTGCCGTCTTGACCGTTCAATACGTCGTTGCCGTCGTCGCCGCTGACGATGTCGTCACCCGCACCGGCATTGATGGTATCGTTACCCAGGCCGCCAATGATCCGATCAATCTCAGCGCCGCTCAGTATACTGTCGTTGCCGTCCGTGCCGACCGTATCGACGCCTTTGGTGTTTAGCAAGGCGGTCGCGCTCAGTACCGTGCCGTCGGCAAACTGGAAGTTTTCGACTTGATAGCCCCAGTTGCCGTAGCTGTTGTTATAAACATACCAGTTCTTGAAGGTCAGCCGGTCGCCTTGACCCAGATCCATCACTAGGTCGGAACCCACTTGGGTAAAGACCATGTCCGCCGCTTCGATGCCGGCCCCGAACACGATCTTGTCGCCGTTGCCGCCCAAGTAAGACGTATCGTATCCGTCGCCACTTTCGATGACGGTATCCTCGCCGTCGCCTCGGTTGATGTAGTAGACGTCGGCGTTTCTGCCGCCTTGCAGTACGTCGTTGCCCAAGCCGCCGGTCAGGTTGTCGTTGCCGTCGCCGCCGATCAGGCTGTCGTTGCCTGCATTTCCCAACAGTAGATCATTTCCGTTGCCGGTTGAAAAATTGTCTACACCGTTTGAACCCAGAAAAGTATCGTTTCCGTTGGTAGCATGGTTGTAACCGGTGTCTTGCAGCAAGCCGATCACGTTGACGGTATTGGGTAGCAAATCGATCCAATCGGCAATGGTTTCTATGCCATTCCAGCCATTCTGATTCAGATTGTCGCCGGCATATTTTTGCAGGTCCAGCAAATTGGCAAAAGCCATAGTCGGATCAGAGGATCTGTCGGCTTCTAGTCGTGACGCCATATCGGTAAAGTCCAACCGTATTCCACTATCATCGACTGTTAGTGTGATTGCGTCCAGATAAGGCTTCAATCGTGTCTGCATCACCAGACTGCTATACACTGATTCTTTCAAGCTGTCGTAACTGCGTTGCAGCAAGTCCTGGGTGGTGGTCCACAGGTTGACGGTGGCAGCGGTCGTGCCGTCGGGCACGGAGTTGAAGGTGCGGCCGTTGAAGTGTTCCAGGATGGTTAGCTTGTCGGCCAAGGCGTTGTAGGCTGCGCTGCCGGCGGCCAGGTTCTGCATGTTGACGGTCAGGTTGTGTCCGTCGTAGGCGCCGGTGAAGGTAGTCGCCAGAGTGCTGGTGTCGCTCCAGGCTTTTATAATCGAGTCCAGTAGAGCTTGTTGGCCTGTGCGGTCGGCAGCGGCAAAGTCGGTCAAAAGTTGTGCCAATGCGGAAGATAAAGTGGCAGCTTCCCGCAGGCTGCGCACTTGGCCGGCGCCTTGCATATCGGGTAAATCGGCTACAGCACTGGTATCCAGTCTATCGGCAAATTGGCTGTGGAAGGTGTCCTGCGCCAGGTTGATGTCGCCTAGGTTGCCAGTCACTTCGCCCAACGTGCCGCTGCTACCGTCGGTTTTGATAAAAGTACCGGTATCAGCCAGCTGGTTGCCGTTAGCGAGGATTTGGCTGTGCTCGCTGCTGCCGACATTGATGGCGGCGACGTTTTGGCTACTTAGCGTGAACAGTTCATTGGCCTGGCTGACGCCGTCCTGGTTCAGGTCGCGCCATAGGCGCAAGTTGACGAATTGGGCGTCGGACGCGTCCACCACGCCGTCGCCGTTGCCGTCTAGGTCGCGCAAGGCGTCGAAGCCGTCTGCCGCCAGCTGGCCGTTACTTTTGATATAGGCGTCGCCGAACAGTTCGCGGCCGTTGTCTATGCTGCCGTTGGCGTTTTTGTCCAACACCAAAAACGCGTCGTCGGCGGAGATCCAGCCGGTAGCGGTTTTGACGCCGTCGGCATTGTGGTCGAAGTAGATGGGGTTGGCGCTGTCGATGCCGGTGGTTTCCAGGCCGTCGTTGTCCAGGTCGAAGGTTAACGGGTCGCGGCGAACTGGGGCGGTGGCGACGGTGGCGGAGGTAAATAGATCAGAAATCTGTTGTCCCAGATGCTGCCCAACCCCATGCCCCCAATATGCAGTGTAAATACTCACACCGACCACTGACACCACACCTGCTGCAATGCCTAATGGCCCAAGCAAAGCCAAAGGTTCCAGTAGAAAAGCTAATCCTTGATACGTTACTCCACCAGCCAGAAAAGCACCCGAAGTACCTAAACTCCAATCTCGGACCATTTGGAGTGCTTGATCTTGATGTCCTGCTTGCCAAGCCTCATTAGCTTGATAAGCGGTTTTGACCAAATCGGCCACAGCAAGTACCCCGCCTACTGTACCCAAAACTTTGCCAGCCTGTTCTACACTCGTCCAGTATCTGTCGATATTGGCGGTTTGCTTCAACTGAGTGACGAAATCACTCAGTGTTGAAATGTATTCCGGCGATGGTGGACCCGCTAATTCACCAAGGGTCATTCTTGTGGCATCTTGCGGAAATTCGGGTACGTCAACCCCGACCGCCCACTTGGAGGTATCCATCCACGTAATACGCTGTTGCATGGTGCCATTTTCACCAGGGACCCATTCCACACCGACCGCGGTATTCTGTATTTCAAGTGAGGATTTAAATGAAATTAATTGCCGCACAGCATCGGTGGCGGCATCATTTGTCATTCCACTGTCTACCAAACCCGCACGAAAGCCGTCCCAAGCTGAATTCGGTATTTCGTCGATATAATTGATACCGGGAGTATTGAGTGCTGTCGGCACTTCTACTAATGCCAAGGTACGCATTGCATCGGCAAAAGTGCTGAACGGTTGAATAGGGCCGTTGGTTGCAGCGATGAATTTGTCCGAGGCGACCGCCCATGGACCGGTTTTAGCTTCGTAAAGCCAATTCTCGAATGCAATTTTATCGCCGTTAAAAGCCTGAAGCCCTGCTTCTTTGAACTCATTACTACCTAAAAATTCTGCAATCTGTGATGAATTGATAACACGGATATTTTGATTCAGAACACTATTTCCACTTATGAAATCAGCGATATCCCCCATTCTGGGGCCAGTATTGTTAGGTCCCGTGCTTCCGCTATAAGCGAAGGTATAAGTGATTACACCCGGTCGATCGGCAGGCGTTGCCACGGAAACCTGGCGAATCAGATCAAGCAGTCCATATTGGCCTTGATATTCTGGGTTATTTAACAGCGCAATTGCTTCTCCGGCGGTATAATTCATTACTGTACTCCTTGTTTAAGCGGATTTTCTATTCGAATTTCTTCAACATTGTCGAATTGTTGAAATTCTGCAGTTTTTTCTACTAACAATGCTTCTTCAAGTGCGGCTCGCATCTCGTCGTGATCTTTATTGAGCAGAGGAAAATTTTTTGGAAGATAAACATTGTCGATCGTCCAGATATGAATCCATTTGCCGTTGGTTGATTTTTCCCCTTTATAAAGAAGCCATGGTTCAAACCGAAGTCCTTTCCAGATGAACGCGTAAATCTCGTGATGCGGCGGCTCGCGAACTTGCCTTACCCAGATCAAAAAAGCATTCCTTTCGCGGTCAATAGTCCATTTATATAAACGTGGCCGTGGTTGGTAAGGCAACTCTATGATTGAAAAATCAAAAGTATTTTTCTCTTCTTCAGAAATCAATTCGTTAACAAAAGTCATGTTTACTTCTCCAAATTACAATTAACCGTGATACGTGCCCCGTACTTAGTTCAGCATGTTGTATGGGGCTGAATATGAATATATCCTGAATCCGTGACTTAAAAGGTCATCCACGGCCGCAACGCAATGATTTAAAACGCTTATTCTGGGATAATACCGCTATTCTTCCATTCACCCGGCGAGTGATTCATGAAGCGGTTTATCCTGGAGCAATCTGAAACTGAATTTTATACCAGCCATTCTGGATTAGCCTTGGTCGGTTTATGTTTGAATCAATATGGCCAGCTCAATCAGGCGCTGGAAAAAGGTATTCCGCTACGGCACGGTATTGCTCACGCCGATATTATCAAAAGCTATATAGGCACCCTTAGCCTGGGCAAAAGCGACTTCGAAGCCATCGAAAACCATCGCGACGACGACTATTTCAAAGCCGCACTCGCCATTCATCAAGTACCCTCCAGCGCCCGCCTCAGACAGCGGCTGGATGAACACGCCGACGCCTTATTACCGATCATTTATCAAAGCAACCTCGATTTTCTGGCTCACGCCCAGGTGCCGGTAACGCCGTTAGCCACAGGCCATGTCGCGTTGGATATCGATGTTTACCCCATGAACAACGAAAAAACCTGCAAAGAAGGCGTCTCCCGAACCTACAAAGGTTTTGACGGCTACGCCCCGATTGCCCTCTATCTGGGTAAAGAGGGCTGGTGTATTGGTAATGAACTGCGCGAAGGCAAGCAGCATTGCCAATACGAATTCCGCTATGCGCTGGAGCGCGGACTCGCCGCCGCGAAACGTTTGACGACTTTGCCTTTGTTGGTCCGGCTGGATGGCGGTCACGACGCGCTCGACAATCGCATCGACTTACACGAAGCCGATCAGGTCGATTTCATCATCAAATGGAACCCGCGTAAACAAGATGCCGACGCCTGGCTGGCCTACGCCGAACAACACGGCCAGTGGACCACACCGCGCGAAGGCAAACGCGTGGCCTTGTTCAGTGTCATGGAGCAACACACTCGCAACGGTAAAACCTATACCTGTCGCCGGGTCATGCAAATCACCGAGCGCACCATCACGGCTCAAGGCCAAGCCCTCGTGCTACCGGATATCGAAATCGAAGGCTGGTGGACCAGTCTGCCGGTGGCCGATTACGACGATGCCATGGTTATTGCCCTCTATCGCGACCATGCCACCGCTGAACAATTCCACAGCGAATTCAAGACCGATCTGGATATCGAGCGCCTGCCATCCGGCAAGTTTGCCACCAACGACCTGATCATGAGCCTCAGCGCCTATAGCTACAACATCCTGCGCTGGATAGGCCTGATCGGCTTGCTGGGCGAACAAAGCCCGGTCAGGCATCCTGCCAAGCGGCGGCGTATCAAAACCGTGATCCAGGAACTGATGTATCTGGCCGCGCGACTCATCCGTAGCGGGCACCGGCTGAAGCTGCGCTTTTCACAGAGCTGTCCCGGTTTCATCGCTTTTGAATCCACCTACGCCAAACTCGCCGCCGGCTAGCGACTGATCGCTCTGCCATCGATAGCACAACGCCGCAAATTCACAGTGGCTTGGGAATCCTGCGCCTAAAGTCCATCAAATTGAATCATGCAGGGAAAATATTCCAGATAATACGCTGCATTTCTAGCCGTTAAACTCGATTGCCTGGACCACACTTTTAAATTCAGCGAATTTTGGAAGAGTATGACGAATAAAAGGTCTGGCAATATGTGGAGTCACGGATTCAGGTATATAAAAGCAAGTCATGTTTTTTATCGATGCGTTTTGTTTTTCACGCTGCCTTCTCCATGTCGACTCGTTTGCCGCCGCGGTACCGTCTGGTGCGGCATTGAAGATGCGGTCGTTGAAGCGCTCCAGTATGGTCAGCTTGCTCGCCAAGGCGTTGTAGGCGTCGTTGCAGGCGGTGATGCCTTGAATGTTGACGGTCAGATTGTGGCTGTCGTAGGCGCCAGTGAAGGTGGTGACAAGGGTGCTGGTGTCGCTCCTGACTTTTATGATTGGGTCCATCAGGGCTTGTTGGCCGGTACGGTCGGCTGCGGTGAGGTCAGGCAGAAGCAGCGCCAACAAGGGCGATAAGGTGGCGGCTTCCCGCCGGCTGCGTACTTGGCCGGCGCACCTTCGACTCCGCTCAGAACAGGCCTGCATGCCGGATAAATCGGCTACGGCGCAGGTGTCCAGGCTGTCGGCAAACTGGCTGTAAAATGTGTCCTGCGCCAGGTTGATGTCGCCTAATTGGCCGCTGACCTTGGCCAGGGTTCCGTTGCTACGGTCGGTTTCGACGTAGCTTCTGGTGTTGATCGAAGTAATGTTCTGGCTGTCGGAATGTAAGTAAGAACTTTCCCTATAGTCTGTCGATTTCATTCAGTTCCATTCAAGTTAGGCTGTTATTCGGCGAAGTTGGTTGCCATTACGCGAGGCATAGTAATAGTAGTCAGATCGGCCGACTACCACCGTTAGGATATTTTCAGAAAAAGCCTTATAAGCTGCGATTGTCCAAAAGTCTAGTTTTGGAGCGCTTTTGCTGGCTAAGTTTGATTTAGCTCACGGTTTTTGACGGAAATAAGTCCGTAAGGCAATTTGTATGGGCCTACCAGATAACGACATCTGTGTGCCAGAGGGGTAAAATTGAGTTACCTAACCAGGGCCCATCAAGCGCACTGACCAACGGGCATTGCGCCTTGCGTATTCCAATCATGATGGCCAGGTCTTGCATCAACATTTTATCGAACAGGTCACCTTGCAAATTCCCCTAATTTTATATTTCGCAAAACAAATCAATCTCTGTCCGGCATCATCGGGTCGTACAATCAGCTTCATTCCCTGACTGTTCGATTAGGCGACCCTCACAATTTGGGCCAACTTATCCAACTACTATGCCAAACGAGCGGCTTGCTTTCACCGACTTGACCGCTACCCGCATGAATGGGATGAGGCACAAGTGGTTGTCTTTCCGTTGCAGCACAGCTAATCGAAAAAAATAGCTGCACTGAGTGTCACGCTCGCCGGAACGCCTTTTTACTAACAGTGCCTGTTTTACTACTTACGGCTCAAGGTACTTATGCTTTGAGCCCGAGAGAGCGGTTGCGCCATACATCCTTATATCTAAAAACCGGTGAGAATTTTCTGATGGCTTGAATAAAGCTCATGCTCAATGTGGCGAAACGGGTGTGCAGACGATCTGACATCTTTCTGGTTACACCCAGTTTTACTGGAAGTCATTGTAACTAATCGATGTCTGGAATGTACTTCCCCCGATTTTCAATTGAATGCGCCAAAATTTTCCTTTCAATTTATTCTTGCAAGTTGATTCTTAATGTCGCCAGGTAACGGCTATTTCATGTGTAAATGATTCAGCACTATAAATGGTGCGTGCCCTTGACGTTGTCAATTAGCTGTGGTTGTCTGAATAGACAACCCATACCTTCGCATAGAAATACAGCGCATACATTTTTCTTCGCTTTAAGCTAAACGCTAATTTCGATAAGGCCAAATACTGTGCGTTAGAAGATTACGTTGGATCAGCTGGTTCTTGCTTGTGAGGGTTCGGCAGCAATGTGTTTCAGGCTTATCGCCTAACGAGTAAGCGAGTATCGAATATCGAGTCAAAAACGATTCAGTTGGTCGATAAGGTGGGGCAGTTTTGGCACCAATAGCTGACCATCAACTGGCTGGATTTTTCTCTTCTTCAAGGTCGCTTATTGGCCGATCTCGTCTGCCATGTCCTAAAAATTCAAGAAATTTGAAAGTCTGCTATCGAGGTTAAATCCGTTTAAAAATATCCAATTGCGTCGTGATGAGCGAAGTTGAGAATGTGCTAAAGAACTTCAAAGGCAATGGTTGGCAATCCAAATGGGTTAAAGCTAACTTGGCAGCTCAGTCTGTTCGCAGTACGATAATACAGTAGCGAAAGACTGGAGATCATTAATGTCATCGTTTTCATCACAATCACCTCGCTTACGACTGGCAACCAAGAATCACCAAACTAAGCCCTCGAAGTCGGTATTTGCCGGGCATCATGCCACAGTCAATTGTCTCGAATGTAATCGCATCATGGTGCCCAGAGTAGTGACTTATTATGGCCAACCTCTGAGATCGATCTGCCCATTTTGTGGTGCTACTTTTGCAAAGTTTCCGAGTGGCTTACAGCGCTTTTGGCAGCGTTTTCATACTCGGAACCTATCGTTTACTGTTTTTTTTCGTCTTTTGATTATTGCTATAGGTTTTGTCGTCATAGGGTCTTTGAGTTCTTGGGAATTTCTACCTCGCAGTTTGGGACGTTTTGCAATATTCGGTACCATTATCTTTGCACCATTAGCCTTGGCAGAACTGATTTTTCAATGCATTGAACGATTAGCAGTCAAGTTCTCTCACGACAGTAACTATTATTGGGCCGCTATAGTCCTATTGGCCATCACCATTGCTAATCAAGTCCATGATGTTACCGGTTACATCGTGATGTTTTTCATTGTGATGTTAATTCGCGGACTAATTTCTGGTTTAGCTCAGTTCCCGAATACATCAAGTAAGACACACTTCAATAATTAATCAATCCGCGGGCACGATTATAGTTAGCAAGCTGATCGATCAGGTCTTTTCTATTTTGTCCCGCAGCACTTTTCAGTAGTTCGGCGATATTATCACCATCGTTCGACCCCTCCTCATCTAGGAGTTTCCGCTTAGCATTGCCTAAATCTCCAGCATTTTCACCATAGACAGCAATACCAGAGAAGGCATCAATCATAGCCGCTCTGTAATAGGCTTGCTGGCTCGGAGTTAGCTTATCGGCTACTTCACTCACTCTTTGGTCGGCCCAGTTTTTTGTCGCTTCTTTAAATCCCGAATAGGATTGTGAAGCACCGTATTTTATGGCTTCCCAATAATTAGCACCCTTAGAATAGGCTTCATCAGCATGAGACATGAACTCTTTTATGAATTGTTGACTACCTGCGCCCACTGCCTCAATATTTTTGGCCGAATTATAAAGACTCCCACCGAGATAATTGTATGAAGCCTCCGCTGCCGAAGGCGCGTCATTGGCCGCTGCCGCAATGGATTGCCTGAAATGCTCTGCTTTGACATTCGCCAATTGCCCAAAGCCTTCTCTTGAATTTTGTTCACGTTCAACCAGGTTGCGATCGTGTTGTGCTTCGACACGGGCTTCGCCACTGGTAATTTTTTCCGTCGCTGTACGAATCTTTGCCTGAGCATGCTGATTCAGCGATTCGGTTTCAGGACGTGGGCCTTTCAGCTGTGCTTGTTCGACGGTCGTCTGAACCTTGCCAGCTTCCGGTGCATTGGTTTTCAGAGATTCGTTCCGGCTAGCATTCCAGGTTTGATCGGCCTGCGGCGCATTAAACGCATCGCCTAGCAGTTGATAACCCGAGATGTGCGCCTGGTGCGATTGTTGATCATCCAACGTGCGGTAACTGGGTGAGGAGAAGCCGGTCAATAACGACATGCCGGCGGCTGCGTAGGCTTGATCGGCATCGCTGATCCAACCGGCGGCTTTCCACTGAGAGGCCAGCCGTTGCGTATCCCCGCGCAAGCCATATTGATCGAGTGTACGATCCAGACGTTCCATCAAGCCAGGGTCATGGGCGATTTTGTATCCCGTCTCCGCTGCGCCGAAACTGGCTTGTGTCCCGAAGCGTTGTTGAGCCAATAGGGTTTGTTGATAAGATTCGCTGGCGGATACCGCATCGGTTGCGCTGTGTTGCAACGAGGACAACGATTGATTTTGTAGCCCCATCGACGCGACGTTTCGAGTTCCAGTTTGCGCATCCAGTGCCAGGCTTTTCGCCAACCCGGCTTGATAGCCCTGACTGTCATTGACGGTTTGACTGATGTCGGCGGCGATGGCGTCGGACTTGTCCTGACTAACTTTAAAGTCATTCTGGAGCCGTCCCGAAATCGCCGCATTCAATTGTTCGTTTGAGGTCTTGCCGCCGGCATTGGCACTGCCGGCCACCAAGGCCGAGAACTGATCGGCTGATATGCCGGTATCAGCATGTTTCTTGGCGAAGGCTTCACCGAATTGGCGATTGTAAGCGTCGGTATAACTGGAACTGCTAGCAATCTGATTGCCCAACGCGCGGCTGTCGAACGCATCGCTGCTGATGCTGGCCGATTTCGACGCCGTTGACGACACACTGTGCATGAAGCTACTGGTGGCTTGCTCGGACGCGGAATAGGCCGACGAAACGGCGGCACTCATGTCCTTGCCGGCAGTAAAGGTCGGCAGTACTTTGTCGACACCCGTTTGGGTGACCGCCGACAACGGACTGTATTGGTGCTGCGCCTGAGCATTCAAGACCGGCGCCGGGCTGATCACATCGGGTGTAGCGATTTTTTCGTTAATGGTGTCACCGCCATCCATTCGTCCCAGGAAATGGGTGGCAGTCACTGCCCCGCGATAAATCAGCATCAAGGTAATGGCCGGCGTCGACGCCGCCAGCATGCCGCCAATCGACAGCCATTGCTGCAACTCCATATCCAGCTGGTAAATGCCCATCATTGACGGCAAGTTGTAGGTGGCGGTGGTCAGCGCCGCCATTTTACCGGCGGCCGACATCTGGATGAACAGATTGATCACCGCCAGTATCGGCATCCACAACTGGATCCACAGCAACATTGAGAAGTAGCCGATATTCATCCGAATTCCAACATTGCCCAGCATCACCACAAACGCCATGATCGGTGCGATGGCATAACTCAAACCTTCGATAAACGCCATCATCGGCCGCACGATCTTGGCAAACAGGGTTTGTTCGGCTGCCCATTGGGTATTGCGTTGCTGAATAGCTTGCTCGACCATGGCTGCCTTGTTCCAATGCAAACCGTCTTCATGCCGGCCGATCACGCCTTTCTCGAACATGGGCATGATGGCCGACATCAGCATGTAATCGGCGGCATCGATTAAACCCGGCCCGGCCAGTGCATCGAAGGCATCCTGGATTTTCGGCACCGTATCGGCTGCGACCGGCACACCCAAGGTCGGCTGCAACAACCCTTCCAGCGCCGTCGCAAAATTACCGGTGGCCACCACACTTAAATCCGCCCAGGCATCCGTGCAGGTTTTGGTTTGCGGTTGGCCGCCGACATAGATTTGGGTCATGTAGATGTCGGAATCAAACCTGATCGCATTCAACGGATCGGCATCACGCAAGATGGCGTCCACCGATTTTTGATTCAGATCGACACCGGTCAAGGTGCATTCGCGCACATAATTGGCAAACGAGGTTTCCATGTCGCTGCCGGCATTCGGCACGTTGGCCGAGCCCAAGTTGATTCTGGACAACAAATTCTTCCGTACCGCCGTCAAGGTCTGCAAACTGTCGGCGAAGCCATTGCCGGTCATCGACGGTGTGCCAAAGCCTTGTTCGAACAAGCGTGTGGTGCGATAGCCCATGTTCGACATCACGCTACCCACGACCGCCGGACCCAAGGGCACGTTGTCGACCACCACGACGCTGCCGGTATAGGCATCCTCGATCGACACCCGCACCGACGGCGCATACAACATCAACCACAGAACATAGGCCAACAATAAATCCTGATAACGAATGCCTCGGCCATCCCATTGCAACAACGCCCGCAGCATGACGATGATCACACCGATCAAGCCACCCACGGCCGCAGCGGTGCGGTAATCGCCAGTCCGGGAGATCATCGCGATGGCATTGAGGACGGCCTGCAAATAGGCGGAATCGCCCACGGAGAAGATTTCAAACATGGGCGACCTGCCTTTTAAACAACGAGGGAGTAAACCATAGTGGTGGGACGGGAGAACGAGATATTAAGGGCTTGGCCAAGCCACCCCGGATGCCGGCAACTGCGCCACAGTGCCGTAGTGTTTGGGCTTCACGGTGGTCATCAACTGCTGGTAAAACGCCATCAAGGTTTGTGGATTACCGTAGCGGCCGGCGATGGTGACGTATTCGTCCTGGATTTGCTCTCTAGCGTCCTTCAAGGCGTCCATCAGCAACTTGGCGTAGGCATGGTCGTTCATGTGCGCGGCGGTTTGTACGGCGTTCAGTAAATCGTTGACGATCAACTGAGCCAGTTCTAGGGCAATCACCGGTGCCGCTTCTTCGGCCCACAATTTGGCGATACCGGCGTCTTCCCGCGCCAAGTTATGGATCATGCCGCCGATGGCGTCCGGCACGGTTTGCATGAAGGCTTTTTCGCTATCGGTGATTTGACCGCTGTTGGTGGAGAATTTGTAGATCAAGCCGTTGCCGGTATTGGCCGAGCCCAACAGAATCTCCATCACACGCTGTTTTAAGCCCACCAGATTGACATTCTGGACAATGGGTTTCAGACACTGATCAGCATCGTGTCCATCCGAACAGGTGTACATTTTGACGGTTTGATAACTATTGCCGGCGTCGTTGCCGTACATCAAATCTTTGATCCGCAATACCGGCGGCGGCGCGCTAATGGCATTATTCTCGCCTTTGCCGTCGGGCGCGGCTTGTGGGGCATCGACGATCACCGTGCCGGAAATGCTCATCGCCGCTTCAAGCAAACTGTTACCGCCAAACCGGAACCAGCCGCCGGCGTTCTGATTGACCAAGGCCCGCCAGACCAGATTACCCTGAATGATTTTGGTCATGTCCGTCGGGTCGTTCTGTTTGACCTGCTGTACTGGATCACCCAGGGTACTGGTATTGGTCCAGCTGGAAAAAACATCCGAAATGCCTTGGGTAAACGAGGCATTGGACAGATTGGTTTTGCTTTGCAAATCGAAAGCTTTAACCGTATCGTTGACCAGGCCTTGCGCCAAGCGGCAAGAGTTGCTGAACATCTGGTTCATCTCCTGGATTTTCTTTTGCAGATCGGTCATCACCGAAGCACACCAGGGACACATGGCACCGACCGCCAGTTGAAAGGCATAGCCTGAAGCATTGGCGGCCACATTGCGCATCAATTGCACGAACTGATTGAAGTTGATGAAACTGAAACTGCCGGCAAACAAATCGATGCCGCCGCAACCGGCACTGAACGACGGCGGCACAAACGAGACCAAATTGGCGTTGGTGATGCCATTGCGCGCCACCAGGCTACCGCCGGTAATCACGCCGCGGCGCTGGCCCAAATGCGCGGTCGGCGCCGTGAAATTGGTCATGGTGCCGAACATGCTGTCCATTTCCTGTTGCAGGTCGGCATAGGCTGGAATGGAGCTCTCGACCAACAGAATCAACACCAGCACCTGGCGGTAGCGTATTAGCAGCGAAAACGAAGTCATGGCGTGTTCCCAAAATGTGCACTGCGTTGCAATGCCTGGATCAGTGATAGTGGATCTTGAGTGACCGCCGGGCTGATGCTACCGGCGGCCGGCAATAGCATCGGCGTGTTACGAATGCCCTGAGTGGTTTGGTATTGCGAGGCATCGATCCAACCGGCTTCTTTGGCGGCCAGTAGAATCCGACCTGTGATTTCTTCTAACGACAGCGCGCCTTGCGCCAACGGTACGATTTGCTTGGGCGGTTTCATCAGAAACAGCGCCGGGGTTTGCTCAACCCCCAACATCGCCGCCTGACCGTTATCCCGTTTGAACTGACTGAAAAAGCCGTTCGGCATCGGTAAACCATCCAGCGACACGGGATAGATTTTGAAACCGTAAGCGTTTTCCAGCATCGCCAAAATCGGTGCCTGCACATGGCAATAAGGGCAATTGGACCGAAAGAAGAACAAAATACCGGCTTGCGCGGCAATCGCTTTCAACGCGCGTTCGGCCACCACGCTGGCCTGATGATTGGCTTCATTGGCCGCATAGGTCGCCACCGGACGGCGCACCGTTTCGTCGAGTTGCGGATCGGACATCACCACGTAGCGCGCGGCGTTGGTAAAACGCTCGGCTTTATCCATCATCACCCGCTGCAGGTAATAAAACG
The DNA here is from genome assembly GCF_024360925.2 of Methylomonas rapida. NCBI lineage: Bacteria > Pseudomonadati > Pseudomonadota > Gammaproteobacteria > Methylococcales > Methylococcaceae > Methylomonas > Methylomonas rapida. The sequence continues at coordinate 2,739,629 of NZ_CP113517.1, forward strand.
CCGCCACATTCTCGGGACTCGGATCGTCGATGGCCTGGTTCAGGTAATGCTCGAGGTTTTGCTTCAACCAGGCCGAGGACAGTGGTTGGGGTTGGTACTCCGCCGTGGCATTCGGTTCTGAAGCCGATTTTTCCGAAGCATTGACTTCAGGCTTTGACAATTCCGGAAGAGGTTCAGGTGGTTTTTCAGCTTGGATGTTCTTGACCGGCTCCGGCAACACCTCGTACCAAAACCAGCCGCGCTGTTTGTCTTCGAAATACGACAAAGCTTGCGACGGCAACGCCTCATCCCCGCAGACCATCGAGGTCGGCAGCGACAGAACGATCAGGAATGGAAGCAGGACGTTTTTTGGGCTCATAGCCGAATTGTCCACTACCCCCCTGATTCGGTAGTTTGCGAAAACTCGCTAATTTTTGAGTTTTCGCAAGTTGGGTCAAAAAAATTGTGCCTTAAACGCCTGAATCAACGAAAACCGCGAAAACATCGACTTCTCACGGCAGGCCGTCAATCGCAGCCGATTAAAATTCAGCGCGCAGAAGCAAGATGACGATGAAAAAACCTAGTGACATTGGCGTGACGATCGCCTTGGTGTGCCTGGTCTGGCGCGGCTAACCGAGGACCGGCGAGATCATGGCCGCCCTATACAGGGTTTTTCGTCCAATGTTCATACAGGGAAATGACTGACGATTAGAGTCGCCTCAAGGCCTGACAAGTCGTTGATTCGATGAGCCGTTTCGTTAAAAAACCTGGTTAGGCTTTTGACTCGGATTTTGACTTGCCCTGAACACGTAATTTTTCCCAAAAAAGTCACTAGGTTTTTGCAGCGAAAAAACCTGTGGTTAAGAAGAGGTTTTTGACATGAATCCGATCACCGAATCGAACGATCGAATGGCCTATGCCGATGAACGCGTCATCGAGTGGCTGGCCGCCAACGTTGAAGGTCTGCATGGTCAGGCGCGTATGCTGGTCGATGATTATTGGCGGCGAGTCAGCCAGGAACGCAAAAAATATCCGGCGTCTCAACGCGGCCGACTGGGTGTCCGAATCCGGCGCCGGGAGAGCGCTTATTCTTTCACCATCGAGTGGTTTTTGATTGCCTCGCTGTCGATCGATGGACAAAACAAACCGGTGACGCAATACCTCAAAAAGGGCAAAGGCTACCGCTATCCCTTGCAGCAGGTTCTGAAAAAAGAGCCCGATTGGGAAGCCGCATTGGTGGAGGAATTCGAGAACGAGTTTGCCGACCTGCGCAAACAAGTCGATTTATTGGGCAAGTTCCGAGATGCCTTTCACCGCTGTCGGCGTGGACTGCGTGAAGGCCTGGATTGATCGGCAATCTGTTGCGGATGCCATGTTGGCACGAAGTTATCCACAGGGGCGTAGCCCCTTATATAGATTAAAAAAAGATTATAAATAGATTAGCACCCGTTTTTTCGTGTCGTTAAAAATCGCTGCAGCCCACGCCGGACAAGGCCTGCAGCGATTCGAAAAAATGAGACGAGCGTTAGTCGAATGCCGTGTGTTTTGTCAGTCGAATGCCGTGCTTTGCGTTAGCCGAATGCCGTGGGGTGTCAGTCGAATGCCGTTACCTTGTTAGCCGAATGCCGTGTCTCTGTCAGTCGAATGCCGTGTGCCCGTCAGCCGAATGCCGTGTCGGGGCGGCATTGACCGGTCCAAATAGGCGTCAGTCGAATGCCGTGCCCTTTCGTTCAATTGCGTGTCATCTCAAGATGCCGTTTTTGCGTCGGTGTCGGCTGTTTTTTGACCTTGACGACATCCTCATCGATCTCGAACGCCTCCAAAGCGCCGATCGTGACCAAGGCTTGCAAGGCTTTCCGCATTCGCAGTTTGAAATCCCTGGGGTTTTGCGTGCTACTGCCACTCAGTTGGTAGAGGGTTTGCAGTTTCAACGGATACGGTGCCGCATGCGACGACAAAAAGCCATGCAGCCATAACGCCAGGGGGTGTTTACGCAATAGCTGCCGCTGCTCGAATTCGATATGGGTATAACCGTCTTCGAACAGGCGTAACATCGACTCGGTCAGTTCCACCACATAGCGCTGAGTCGACTCGTCGCGGTGGTAGCGCAAAAAGCCCTTTTCACCAAAGGTCTGTCGGCCGTGGTAGGTGATTTCAACGAAGGCACCGCCCAAACGCGCCATGGATTCTTTTAGCCATTCGTGCTGACTTTTGCCGGTCGAGCGGCCCAGCGCCGTCAGCAAGGCATGGGCACTGAAGGTCACGCTAAAGCCCGGCAATTGTGTTCTGGACAGATGCACGATCTGCATCCAGACATCCAGGTCGGACTGATTCAATTGAACCCCCAGATAACGGACTTCGATACCATCGACAGCCGCCAGTAAGGTGCGCTTTTTGTACGCTATCCGTTCATTGCCCTGCACACCGGCAAACAAGGCACTGCGCAAACAGGCATTCGGCGTGCCGCGCATGCCGGCAGGCCAACTGGGCAGAGTGTCTAGCGGCTCAACACGTCGTGGTTGGGCTTTCTTGCGCTCCGTCAGCAACTGGAAGCGTTCGGTCAGATTGGTCAGTGAGGTCGCTGTTGGTTGAGTCATACGCACCTCACTTTTTCAAACTACGCGGATCGCAATGCCGGGTCGGATCGATCGGCGGCAGCGGGGTTTTCTCGATCCATTCGCGCTCGGCTGCAGTCAGATCGAGCTGGTGATGGCAGTATTTGCGCCAGGCGCGCTCTACCGCCTGAGGGTCGGGTGTAACCGAGAGCTCATCGCGGTTCTCTCCCTCGACGGTGGCCTCGGTGGCTATCGACAAGACCGGATCCTCCAGCCTGACCACATGTTCGATGGACGATCCACACAATACCGAGCCTCCCAAACGACTTGGCTGCCGGGTGACATCCAGACGCCACGCCTCGGATGCGGCGGCGGGAATCAGGGATTCGATGACGGTTTCGCCGACTTGAGCAGGCGGCGTTGGTAAGGTGCTACAACCCACGCTGAGCAAGGTGGGCAAGATGGCGGCAAACGGGGCAATGCGCATGTTCATGTCGTCTCCAAAACAGTAAGAAGACTCGACACAGTAAGCACTATTTTTTTGGGCTCGTTTGCGAAAACTCGATAATTATGCGTTTTTCGCAGATTGACTCAAAAAAATGACTGGCATGATAGCGAGTCATGAAAACCACGCTTTCAACGTTCTCGATCCCTTGGCTGCAACGTTTCTTCGTTGCCGGTAAACCTGCGCCTGAGTTAAATCCAGCCAGCCCGGAGGAAGAGATACCGCGGTATCCGCCGTTCATGAAAGGCTTACCGGCTGCACCGGTGGCCCGTATTCTCGGCACACAAACCGAGTTGATCCAGGCTATCGAGCAGGCCTTGGCCTGTCCGGAATCCCTGTTTCAAAGCATCGTGCTGCCGGTGATCGCGCGTTATGCGGCCTTCAGTCATCTGCTACCGGCGTCGGAATCGCACCACCATCGCGGCGCCGGCGGTTTGTTTCGGCATGGCTTGGAAGTCGCGCACTGGGCGACGTTGGCCTCCCAGGACTGTCTGTTTGCCACCGATGTCACGCCGAAGGCGCGTAAAGCGTTGGAACCGCGCTGGCGACTGGCGGTCTGTTTTGCCGGGTTGCTGCACGACATCGGCAAACCGGTATCGGACGTCGCCGTGATGGATAGACTGGGCGAACACACCTGGAATCCTTGCGATGAAAACCTGGCCGATTGGGCATCGCAGCATCACATCGATCGTTATTTCTTACGCTGGCGAGAGAATCGTCACAAGCGTCATGAGCAGTTCTCGGCCCTGGTCATCGAACGGGTTTTGACCCGTGAAGCACGCGCCTACATTCTGGCCCCCGGTCCTGACATCATGCAGGCCATGCTGGAAACCATCCACGATCTGGATCGCGGCTCGAAATGCTACGCACTGGTCATGGCGGCCGATTGCAGGAGTGTGGAACGGGATTTGAAAGCCCACTACCATGGCCTGGAATCGGCCATGGGCATGCCGGTCGAACGCTACCTGTGCGATGCGATGCGTCGACTGGTCAAATCGGGTCAATGGCAGGCCAATGAAAAAGGCGCCCGCATCTGGCGTTTCCAGGAGGGTCTCCATATCGTCTGGCGCAGCGCCGTCAAAGACATGCTGGCTCTGCTGGACAAGGATCACATCCCCGGCATTCCCCGCGATGAAGACACCCTGGCCGATATTTTGATCGAACGTGGGCTAGCTATTCCCAAAACCCTACCGAACGGCGGGCGGTTTCGCTATTGGCGCATGCAAACCGAAACCCTGAATGGCAGCTTGTTCATGTTGCGCCTGGCCTCGATCGAACTGGTATACAGCGGCGAGCCGCCGGTGGCAGTGGATGGCATCGAAGTCAGTGATGAACCGGAATCAATGTCTACCAACCCCGCCGCCGCCCAGTCCCAAACCACCAGCAAATCGGCTTCCGACAACAGTGGAGGCAAACGGCGAAAAGCGAAGACACCTGACCATGCAATCGAGACAGCGAGCTCTGAACTCAATGTTGAGCAACTGGCTGAGTCGGTCATCCCGGAGGATTTAGCCGCCATATTAGCGATGGATGCCGAGGCCGACAGAGACCATGAGCTTCACGATCATGCCGGTCAAGTCTTGGACGATAGAAGTGATCAACACCAAAACGACACCACGCCCAACTCTTCGACTAGCGGTTCGGAAGGCACGATTGAAGCAGAGGCAGCATCGGTCTCACCTCAAAATCCTGCTCCGGATCAAAGTAACGGTGCCAGACAATGGTTGGATGCACAAGGCCAGGCAGGACACTGGCTGATTCAACTGGCCGGTATTGTCACGGCTAATCATTGGCGCTGGGGCACTGATCTTCTGGAGCATAAGGACCAATGCCTGCTCGCTTTTCCCCGAACAGCGGATGCCCTGCAACTCGAAGCCAATCAGTTCATCAAATGCCTGGACGATAAAGGCTGGTTAGTGATCGACGTGCTCTCACCCATGCGCAAAATTCGGGAGATCGACAAAATCCGTGGCGTGTTACTCGCCAGCGAACCGAGTGCTATGTTCAAACGGCTGTTGGCGAGCACGCCCGTGTCCACCGCAAGTTTAGCGTCAGAGCCACTTGTCCCATCGGCAGTCGCCGGCAGCAGCAGTGCGTCAAAAACAATACATCGACCAACGACAACGGCACAGCAGACCGAGCAAGCATTATTACCGCAGCATCAGGTAGTCTTCGAGAATGCGCCTGCGACAGAAACGGCGCCGATTATCGTGGCTTCCCCGAGTAACACAACACCCACGCAGCCGTCTCGGTCCTCCAGTAAGCGGCAGGCCATCCAACTTGAATCCTCTGCCTCACGATCGGAATCCAGCGCGCCTCCAAAACAAAACCTCCGACAAGTCATCGAACACTGGATGGACGAATTGGCGCAAGCCGCGCCACTGCCGTCCATAGACGGAACCGACTCGGCATGGCTCGATGTCGAGGATCGGTCGATTGAGGCCTTGCTGCGAAACACACCCGGCTTGACCCGCACGCAGTTGATGCGGGCACTGGGTAGCCATGCCGATTTTCGAAGTATCGGTACCGTTTTGCAAATGCGGCGTAGACCATGAAATCCGATTACGACTACCAGTTTCCCTGGCGACCCATCTTCGAGGTGTATGCCATCTCGGGTTGGTTGGGCGGTGCCGGATTGGCATATTTCACCAGCCGCTGGTCGGGCCTGCCCCGCGAACCCTTCGATTGGTTGATGACGGCGTGCGCCGTGATGGCGTGTTGGCGGCTGTCACCGGCATTGAGTCTCTGGTATCGCAAACGCCGGTTGCGTCAGTTTCGGTTCCAATATCTGGATACCGAGAAGCTTGTCACCCTGGTGAAGCGCAACCCCGAGGCTTTGTGGTTCGGCTGGGGCTTCGATTGGGCGCAAAAGCACGCACAATTGGCGTATGAAATTCTGAAACGGGATGTCTCGACGCTGATTCCGAGCGATCATCAGCGCATGGGCTCGGCCTGGATACATGGATTGGAAGTGTCCGAAAGCGATATCCGCCAGCCCTTACAGCATACCGCCGGCCATACGCTTTTGGTCGGTACCACCGGCGCCGGTAAAACGCGTGCCTTTGACGTGTTGGTGACACAAGCTGTGTTGCGCGGCGAAGCGGTGATCATCATCGACCCCAAAGGCGACAAGGATTTGATGGCCTGCGCCAAACGCGCCTGCGCCTTGGCCCAGCGTCCGGATCGATTCGTGTATTTCCATCCGGCGTTTCCGGAAGACAGCGTGCGACTCGACCCCTTGCACAATTTCAACCGGCCTTCGGAAATCGCCAGTCGTATCAGCGCCATTTCGCCCAGCGAAAGCAGTAACGATCCGTTCAAAGCCTTTGGCCAAAAATCGCTGGATAACGTCATTCAAGGTTTGATGGTGATTGAGGAACGTCCGACTTTGGTGAAATTACGGCGTTACCTGGAAGGCGGTCCTTCGACGCTAGTGATTCAGGCCTTGGAACGCTATTTCGATAATAACCTGGGGCATTGGCGGCAAGAGGCGCGACCTTACCTGAAAAACGCCAAGGACATCGATTCCAAAGCCTTGGGATTGGTGCGATTTTACCGGGAGGTCGTGCAATACCAGTTGCCGAATCTGGATTTGGAAGGCTTGTTGTCCTTGTTCGAACACGACCGGGCGCACTTCAGCAAGATGGTCGCCTCCTTGATACCGATCATGAACATGCTGACATCGGGCTCTTTAGGCCCCCTGCTCTCCCCTAACCCTCATGATATAGACGATCTTAGGCCCATCACCAATACCGGCCACATCATTGAAAAAGCCCAGGTCGCTTACATCGGCCTGGACTCGTTATCGGATGGCATGGTCGGCAGCGCGATTGGTTCGATTCTGTTGGCCGATTTGGCGGCCGTCGCCGGCGACCGTTACAACTACGGTGTCTCGGACCGACCCGTCAATGTGTTTGTCGACGAGGCGGCGGAAGTCATCAACGATCCCTTCATTCAGGTGTTGAACAAAGGCCGTGGTGCCAAGATTCGTCTGTTCATCGCCACCCAAACCTTCGCCGATTTTGCCGCCCGTACCGGTTCCCAAGACAAAGCCCGGCAAGTGCTGGGTAACGTCAACAACCTGATCGCGCTGCGAATCATGGACAGCGAAACCCAGCAGTACATCACCGACAATCTGCCCAAAACCCGATTGAAATACATCATGCGCACCCAGGGCGTGGCCACCAGTGCGACCAATCCCAGCGTATTTTCCGGCAATGTCGGTGAACGATTGATGGAAGAGGAAGGCGATCTGTTTGCCCCTCAACTGCTGGGTCAACTGCCCGATCTGCATTACATCGCCAAGTTATCCGGCGGCCGGATCGTCAAAGGTCGCTTGCCGATACTGCGGTCTGACCTAGACCAGCAACTGAACCGCCAAAGCGCCTGCTCATGACCCGCAATCTGTTGTTTAGCCTGATGCTTTGGTTATTGGAAGTGATCTTGGTGGCCAGTTTTGTTTCCGACCGCTGGACGCGGGAACTGCAGCGGGCCGAAGACCGGATGATGATCGGCTATTTTGGTGTTGAAAAAGAATCTCAGATCAGCCAAACCGCGCAGCGCTGGTTTGATCGCTTGTTCGTCACCACCGGCATACGAGAAAGCGTTTTCCGCTACTTCATCCCGACCGAGCGCGAACGCCAGATGTCCAAAGGCTTCGAGGATGTGGGACGCAACGATTTGTTTCCCTTTATCGAAAGCCGGCTCAACGTGCTGTGGGACACGATCTTTCAAATGATCAAGCGCCTGACCACGGCGTGTATCTGGTTACCCTACCTTGCTGCTTCCTTGCTGCCGTTTGTCGTCGACGGACTGGTAAGGCGCAAGATCAGCCAAACCAATTTCGATTATCCCAGTCCCATGGCCCATCGCTACAGCCTTTATTTGATTCTGGGCGCGTTGTATCTGTTGCTGGTCAGTTTGACCTTGCCGTTCCCTATTCCGCCGCAAGCCGTCCCGGTGGGCGTCTTTGTCGTCGCTTATGCCGTCAACGTGCTGTTGGCCAATACGCAAAAGCGGATTTAGAGGCAGGCCATGGATTACATCAGGTACCTGGACTGATCGCACCTCATAAAACAAGCCCCCATATTAAGTCGCAAGCTCAGCCAAACACTCGATTCACCCCGTCAACCTCTATTCCTTGTGTACCATGCTGTCGCCACTACCCCGGTGCAGCACCGGGGATCTTCATTTGCTCAATTCCCCCAGGCGTATCAGCTTTCCCCGAATGTAGAATCGGGGCAGCCTGCACATTGGCTTTTTCGAGGCTTGCTCGGCGTTAATTCGCATTACGACCTGCACACGCGCGCCGTCACCGTATATCGTGAAAGTTTCACAGAAGGCTTCAGCCAGTTCGTTACTGGCGTAATCATATCGGAATCGATGAGGGGTTGATTCGGAATGGGTGGCTGATTTAGGCTGGAATATGTACCATTGTGGATGCAACTAAATTAACCGATTGAGAATATTCCATGGCGAAGGGATTCTATAATTTGGAGAGGTAAAGCGTCATGAAACAGACCATCAGCTTTGTCACCTTGGGGGTTGCTGATCTCGAACGCAGTCGCCGCTTCTATCGTGCGTTGGGCTGGACCGAATCGCCGAGCAGTCAGACGGCTGTCGCCTTCTTTCAAGTTGGCTGCATTGCCTTTGCCTTATTTGGTCGCGAATCCTTGGCTGACGATGCCAATGTCTCGTCCGAGGGCTCGGGATTTCCGGGTTTTACTATTGCACACAACGTGGCTTCTGAAAGCGACGTTGAAGCGACCTTGCAGGAAGCCTTGGCTGCGGGAGGTCGTTTGATTCGAGCTGCAGAAAAAGCGCCCTGGGGTGGTTTCCGAGGTTACTTTGCCGATCCCGATGGTTTTCTCTGGGAAGTCTGTTACAACCCGTTCTTTCCCTTGGATGACCAGGGCTTCGTGAAACTGCCAAAATGAGCGTCGACAGTAGGCTTGTCTATAAAAAATATTTCACCTGAACTACATTCGCCAAGGTCTTGAGTTTTCAAGCTATCCCCATTGGCTCGCAACAACTTGTTGCACCGTATCGACTTGATATTCCAGTAAAAACTGAAAAAATGCACCCCATCGATAACCTGTTGGATTTGATGGAGTGCGCTATGAAAGTTTTACTCGTGGCTTTGACCATGCTGTTTTCTGCAGCGATTTTGCTGGTCGCTGGTTTTCAATTGATTCGCTTGTTCGTCACCGAAGTGGCCGAATTTGTATTGGACGCTTGGCGTAGTCCAGAATTGCCGTCGGCGCATTGAATTCACATTGCAGGTTCTTCAGCCCGTGGAGGTTGAAGACGACGATTGTTAAAACCTGTGGCGGCTAATGTGGATTAACCGCCATTTCCGCTATTCTCCAATCATAAAACCAGGCCGTGAGATCGAAGGCAACTATCTCTTATACAACCGGTACGCCAGTCCAATCAGCGTCGAGGCAATCAAGCCCATGAGCAATACATAGCCTAGATAAGCATTCGAGGCGCCAAATAAGGCATTACCCACGGTCGGCCACAAGTGGCAAATGGCAAGAGGCGAGTCAACGCAGCGCCCATCCATGTCTCCAGCCACTAGGACTGCTAGCGATTGATACAGAAAGGGATAAACCGCCACTAATGCAATAATTAACGGAAACAAGACTTGAGTATGGCTTATCGACCTGGAATCCAACGGAGCTTGTTCCAGTTGATGACCGTCTTTGTGTTTGCTTGCAACCGACTCGATCGTCCGTTGTGCATCAAGCAGGCTGATACCATTCTTGATCCGTATCAAGCGGGCCGCTTCAACTTTATTACCACGCTGTATGGCCAATTCTGCCTCTTGTGGTATCTGAATTTTTCTTGCTTTTCTTTTCACGATGAATCCAACCAAATAAAAATCTAGGCGATTTTACTATGAATTGACAGATCACTGATTGTCATGATCCGGTCTGATGCCTAGCAAAACCAAGATGTTGTGGCCGGTGAGATTATCAGGATTCGGCGGGTGGTTACGAGAAGTTTGGAAACGATGAAGATTATTCGTTCTTTGCTGAAGTCCAACTATCTTTTAGGGAAACCCACCGTCTGCGCCAACAATACTTGTTGATCATGGGACAATTCCAATGCCTCCGCGATGGAGGCACGGTCGATCCATGCCCGGATGACCGTAGACAACCCGACGCTCGCGGAAAATAAATAGACATTTTGCGCAATGGCGCCCGCCGCTGCAGAAGCATATGATTCCCGCTGAGTGACCGGCACCATCGCCAGGCGCCGATAATCCGCGATATAAACCAAATCTAGCGGGGCTTCATCGACAAAGTCTTGATAACCCGTGATGCGTCTCAGGTCTTGTTTCACCATCAGGTCGAGAGCATGTCCGTGAGCATCGTACAGATAGGCGCCCTCAGGCAATGCGACATAAACATCGATCTCCTGCGCGTTTAAAGCCGAAGGCGCGGTACGCCCTCCATCTAGCCTATTAACGCCATAAGCCGCCCACAACAAGTCGGAAAGTAGCTGCAACGGCAAAGCATCAGGAGCAAACTCACGCGCAGAACAGCGTTTTAGCAACGTCTCCATCAGCGGGAGCCCACCCGCTTTCTCTGGCGGAGGAAGCGCGATCGATTCCTTCGATTTCCCTCGAACGGGTCCGGGACGCAGTTGTCCCATTATTCCCAATGCCAATTTGGTCAAAGTGCTCACGGTGGCCTCTCCAGATTTGGTGAAGTAAGAAGAACTGAATCGGTTATGCTGCTTTGAACGCAATGACCTTCACAAAATTGCAAAGTTTAGACTTTTGCTCAAGGTCAGGGTATCGAATTTAATCGATTTACCAAATTCGTCACCCGCCGCACTGACTTCTGCGACCTCACCGCCATCCCAAGCGCCTTTGTTGGTTCGCAGATCAACACCACCAATTGCTTTCCTCGTGTGACGCCGGTATAAGCCAAGTTGCATTCCAGCAAGGTGTAATGCTGCATCGCAGGCGGCATCACTATTTTCCGCATTTATCGCTGCGACAACCGGCCGCGCGGCAATGCGCCGCATTTTGGCACAAAAACGGTTCTGATAAATTACACACGCTTGTTCGTTGGGGGGAACGTAACAGGGTAAGTTCAAATCCATTTTTTAAGGAATGAAAGCATGAAAAAATCCGTGGTTACCTCAATGTCCATCCTTGCGCTAGCCCTGGCCGGCTTGGCGATGTTCAACAGCAGCGTTGCCAGCGAAAGCAGCGAAGACGCCAAATCAGTCGCCTGGTACGTCGCCAATATTCAAGAAGCCCGCCAACAAAATCAAGCGTGCTATAACACGCCCGGCCTGCAATCTACGCCGAATTGCGTCAACGCCTTACACGCCTTGGAAATCAGTTTCAAAGGCGGCAACTAATCCTTCGATCCAGTTCCTCGATAGTACCAAACCTGCCCGAGGGTAGGTTTACTTTTGTATGCGTAGTATCCTTCTCATATCCGGCCCCGTGCCGGATTTTTTTCGGCGAATGGCCCATGCAAACAGAATGGAAACGATGCGCTGAGCTGAGAATCCCCGGCCCGTTGGATTGCCACATGGCAAAACCTTACTTGGGCTGGCGATCAATGTCGGCCGGAATCAGTGTCATAATCGCCCGTTTTCAACCACACAAGGAGTCACTATGAACAAATCCGAATTAATCGATAGCATCGCCCAACACGCCAATCTGACTAAAGTCGAGGCCGGCAAAGCTTTGGAAGGCTTGATCCATAGCATCGAAAACACCCTGAAACTAGGCAATAGCGTAGCCTTGGTGGGTTTTGGCACTTTTGAACTCAAACACCGGGGCGAACGCAAAGGCCGTAATCCGCAAACCGGCGCCGAGATCACCATTGCTGCGTCGACCGTGCCGAGTTTCAAACCGGGCAAGGCTTTGAAAGATGCCGTCAACGGATAAAGCCGCGAGAGAAAAACGGTTAAGCCATTCGAGCTATTGCATGCTTGCTCTAATGGCTTAGCGTACTATTTTTGCTAATTCTGTGACTATCCTAATCCAAACCGATGACAGACTCCGCCTGGACTAAACAAGGCGCAACATTGAGCCTCAATAACGCTTGCAAGGAGTTTGGCCTTTCCGAACAAGACATCATCCATTCGATTCAACAAGGCAAATTGCAATATCGGCTCAATTACGCGCATGGAAATCCTTATTACAAGTTACTCAGAAAGGAAGCACAGGCATTGGCCCAGGCATTATATGGCGATGATTACTTGAAAAAGCAGGCGCTTGAACATGAATGGCTGACAGTAAACAAAGAAATCAATAGCCTGAAAAGGAAACTTTCAAAACTCGAAAAACAAAAAGCAGAACTGTCCCAAAAACTGGGTATCGCTTGAATGGAAGTGTTGTCCGCGCGGGGAATGTAAGCAGATGCCAGTGAGCGATTGGTTCGGTCTGTTGTTTGGCGTGCTATTGGTCGGAAGCGGGTATTTTTCCATCAAAAGAAAACGTTCCTCACACACCCAGTACGGCCGGTTTGAAGGACAGAGCGCCATCAACGTGGGTCTTTTCTGGCTTGTTTTGGGCCTGATGTTCATTGCCGGCACGTTGTTTGACATTCCGATTTTCAAATCATTGATCGGATTTATCCTAGAACGGCGGCGTTATTGAGCGCGTTGGTTTTCGCGAAAAGAGGTTGGAAAAATCTTAGCGCAGGATTTTTCTGAATTCAGTTAATTCTCCTCAAACAATGACGGATGAACAACTTCATGAATGGTGGCCCGATTTGGCGGTCGTGGTTATTGGCCTAAGAAGATTGGATTATCGCGCCGAAGTCGATGGTTTACTCTCAAATATCGGCGCCTGCACTTGTTCATCGGAAGTTCTGGCGGCTGTCGGCGATTTTCTACAAAAACGGCGAGGCTTCTATCACCAACTAAACCACTTAGAGCAACGCGCATGGGATACGGTCGCTAAAGATGTATATCGGGCATTCCCTGGAGCGCGATTGAGAAACTGGCTGTTACAGCTATGGCCGCGCTAGCCCCACAATAATTTTGTCTGCGAGTTTGTTGATTTGCATTATGTGGCACGCCCTATTTAACGTGCAAACCCGTATTGACCCTATCGCTGGTGAAGCGATTAACTGGGATATTACTCTGAAAGATACGCTGCGCGGGAGGCGAGCGCGAGCCTGACCTAAACAGGCCGAAAAAAATGATGTTGGGTCACACGCCAGTTAGGGCGTGATATAGCCGTATTGGATGAGCTTTTTGATCCAACGCGGCGCGTTGCGCTGGACAGCCAGTGCTTCGTAGTCCGTATCGGCATCCCGGTAATAATCGCCGCGCTGGATCAACAAAAACACGATTTTCAGTAACTTATGGGCGATGGCAAAAATGGCGCGCTTGCGCCCGCGTCGTATCAGCAAAGCCTTGAACTTGTCTTGTAAGCGGCATCGGGTTCGACTGGCGGCATTGGCGGCTTCGCACAAAATGCGGCGCAGATAAGGATTGCCTTTGCGGGTCCTGGCCGATTTTCGTTTGCCGGCCGACTCGTTTTGGCCGGGGCAGACGCCGGCCCAGGAGGCCAGTTTATCGGCTGAGCCAAAGGCACTCATGTCGTCGCCGATTTCGACCAATAACATCGCGGCGCTCAGTTCGTCGATCCCCGGTATCGTCTGCAGATTTTGCAGTATCCCTTGATAGTCACGCAAATGGCTCAGCAAGGTTTGGCGAAACCGACCGATACGCGCTTCCAATTCGTCGAGATGCGCCATCAATTCGCGAATGACGAAGCGGTGACAGTCCGACAGTTCCCCCGCCAAGGCCTCGCGCAATTCATCGGGCGTGGCTTTCAGGCGTGGATCGGCATGGGCTACTAATTGCTCGGGTGTTTCGCCGTCCAGCAAGCCTTGGATCATGGCTTTGGCCGATTTGCCGGACAAATCGCTGATCACGACGGACAGGCGAATGCCGGCGTCGGTCAACAATTTGTGCAAACGGGTTTTCTCGCCGGCGGCGATGCCGGTCAGTTTTTGCAGTTGCCGGGCGATCAGACGATAGTCGCGGAAATGTTGAGGCGGCACGAAGCCTCCACGCAACAAACCGCTTCGGGCTAGAATAGCCAGCCATTGCGCGTCGTTGATATCCGTTTTGCGTCCAGGGACTTGCTTGACATGGCGAGCATTGACCACGGCCAAATTCAAGCCATACCACTCCAATGCCGCATAGGGACTCTTCCAATAAATGCCCGTGCTTTCCATGACCACCAACTCCGGATGAAAGGACGCTACCCACGCGGCCATTTCGCGCCGATCCCGTTTGAAACCACCAAACTCGCGCACTTCGGTGACGACCTCGCCCAGGTCGTTTTCATACAGGACACAGACGGTCAGCTTGGCTTGGTGTACATCCAGCGCCGCCACACAACGATAGACTGCCGTTAATTCCATCATGACCTCCCAGGGTGTAAACTTGATGTGCAGGGAGGCGGCGGATGCCAGGCTAAATTCACCTTCAGGTTTGAACAGCCCGAGGTCTTATTACTCTGCGATCTCTTACGATTTATGCCAGGGTACGAGTTAGTCTGACGGGTCACGTTACTGGTTCAGGATCAAGTCGCTAAGAATTTGATCGACCTCTACCCGCCGCCTCCCGCGCAGTATCTTTCATTTGCCGGGGCGATGCCTAGCCTTCATGAACGTTACGATGAAGTTTTTCTCATTCACATCAGCAAAACCAATAAACATAAGTCACCAGAGTTATCCCCCTCAATCGCCGCTAGGCTAATCGGTTTTTTAGTATGCGGAGTAGCATGGTAGATTTGCGGCCTTTTTGTTTCAGGATCAGCCGCCAACCATGCGATATGCCATTTTCACGCTCGTATTCATTGCATTGTCATCATGCTCACCATCTGAATACGTCAAACCGATAAGCGACTTACGGGAGCCAAAGCCAACCGGCAGCTTACTCCAACTAGATTACGAAGGTTTTACGGTCTGGCTCGATTGCGAGAAACGCGGTGCGGTGAAATTCAGATACAACGCTCAACACGACATCGGCGCCGGCCAGCGCGATAGTAGTTTTTACCTCGATCGCCAAGTACCCAGCGAATGTCAGCAGACCAGCGCCAAGGGCTATGGCCAAAATTACGACCGCGGCCACCTTGTACCGGCCAATCATCTTGATCATTCGGAATTGGGCATCAAGCAGAGCAACTACATGACCAATATCCTGCCACAGGCGGCCAACATGAACCGAGGGGCTTGGCTTCTGACCGAGGAAATTATCGAATGCTACCGCGACATCGATGAGTTGCTGGTGATTGGCGGCGTGATATGGGGCAACAATCCGACGGATGATTACTTCGTGAAGTCACATGGCGTAGCAACGCCAGACGCCTTCTGGAAGGTAATCGTTCGCGGGCGTGGCCAAGACGAGCGGGCAATCGCCTGGATCGTGCCGAATTCGGTGGAGGCCACCAAGAAAAACCTGGACCGTTACCTGGTGACGGTCGATGACATCGAGCGTGTGACCGGCGAAAAAATACCGGTCTCCGATTATGCCAAGCATGATAAACCAAGGCATTCTTGGATGATCCCGAGAGGATGCGACAAGGGTTAATAGTGGAAGTGGTAGAAGTCCAATGAACGAAAAGTACGCTAAGTTGTAAAACAGATTGTTGATAAAGCCATGCCTTTCGGTTAGAAGGTTGGATCCATCAATAAAACATCCGTTACAGGAGGCCGCTATGCAAGTTTTAGACAGTTTGAAAATTATACAAATTGGTTTGCTGGCGACAGGCCTTGCCTGCTCGCCAGCGGTTTTTGCGAAGAAATCAAACTTTGACAACATCGTGGTATTCGGCAGCAGTCTAAGCGATTCCGGGAATGCGTTTACTTTGATCAAAAACGCGGTCGACTTGGGTTATGGCCAATGCAACCTTGGAGAGCCGCTGAATGTTCCGCCTTACGACCAAATGGATAAGCTGCAAATAATGGATGATTTTTATGAGCTGTTGGTCCCAGACGGGGTTTACGCCCGCGGTGGTCATCACGTTACCAATGGCGCAACCTGGATAGAACAATTTGCGCGCGGGCAAGGTTTATCTGGAAATGTGCGACCGGCGCTACTGAGTTACAGCATTCAGGCTAATAATTACGCGGTGGGCGGTGCACGGGCGCGGCCAGTGACGGAAGAAACGCCGGCTGACGATGTTATTCGGTGTCGTTTCAATCTTTCCGACCAGGTCAATGCATACTTGGCCGATCACCAAATCGATGCGTCACATCCGATTTCAGAAAAAACATTATTTACCATAGAAATAGGCGGTAATGACGTGAGGGATGCGCTGGATGTGTTATTGAACACCCAAGATGAGCCAGAGTCAGCCGCAAAAGCTTTGATCGGGCAAGCGATAACTCAAATTGCGCTAGCGATTCAAAGCTTACACAGTCTAGGGGCTGAAAACTTTCTGTTGGTAAATGTCCCAAATATTGCGCGGACACCTACGGTCAGACTGTTGAATGGGTTATATACGCCTCCACCCACACCAGAAGAACTAACTATTGCCTATAATGCAAACTTGTTGTCTGTGGGCTTCAATGAAGCACTGTCAGTGCTCCAAGCGCAATTTAATGCCTTGTACGACATTAAAATCCGCACGCTAGATTTGTATGGCTTACTTGAAGAGATCATTTATGATCGAGAAAGTAATGATTCGAATCTGTTTGGCATAATCAATGTCACCGACGCTTGCATCAAGCCAAACAAACCGCCATTTACCTGTAAAAAACCCGGAACTTACCTATTCTGGGACGGCATACATCCTACCGAAACAGTGCATGGCTTCATCGCGCAACGGGCAATGAATGCGTTGGAAAATTCCGATTAGGTTTAGCGATTGGCTCTCAAGAAACAGCCAAATTAATATTTTATAATCAATGGGTTACAGGCTATTCAAAATTATTGAATGATCCCTCAAACAGCTTGAGGCACTAGGTCAAATCCCAGCGATTTCGCTTTTAGCTGTAAATATTTGAGCGTGCGGTCCTGGAATTTCGCGTCATATTCAGCTTGTGACTGCTGAAGTACTCGGTGCCCTGTGTTAACAAGGCGTACACTAATCGGGCTAATTTATGCGCCGTGGCCGTGATGGCTTTTCCTTTACCCAGGCGAGCCGCCGTTCTCCGGTAATAAGCGCCTAAACCGCATTGGCTGCGATGCAAACCTTGCGCCGCTAACTTAAGCGCACGCGCTACCCGGTTGGGTATGCGTTTGCTGGCACCAGAAAGCCGTTTGCCGCCCGAGATCCGGGTGCCGGGACACAAGCCCAACCACGAACAAAAATGCTTGGCCGTTTTAAACTTGGATAGGTCCGTGCCTAACTCCACCAACACTTTAAGGGCCGTGCAGACATCAATACCGCCAATTTGGGTTAAATCCACGCCAGCCCATTGCCTCAGCGCCTCGTGCGCATCGAAACCGGGCGCATTCTTGCCGCCGCGTTTGGTTTTGCCTTTGGCGACTTTAAGGTCACGACAACGTAAAGAAGCGATGAGCGCCTCCAACTGGGCATCGGCATCCGCGATCAAGGCTTGATAGCTGTCATAGAGCGATAAGGCTTGCGACAGGCAAAATACATGCTCGACTTTCCAGGTCCCCTCCAAGCTTTTAGCAATATCCACTTCACTGGCCTTTATCCTGTAATTGCGATGTTTAGCCAATTCGAGAGGATCTCGTTCGCCGGCCACAATGGCCCGTATGATGTTCAATCCGGTTTGCCCCGTGATATCTGTGATGACGTTGGTGAGTTGCAGATTCATTTGGGTAAGCGCTTTTTGCATGCGTTGTACGCAACGCGCTTGATCTTGCAGCAAACTGTCGCGCTGGCGAGAGACGGCACGTAATGCACAGACCTGGGCGGGCGGGCGAAAGGCCGAACTGAGCAGCCCAAAACTCATCAACTGCTGGAGCCACTGGCAATCCAGTACGTCGGATTTACGGCCCGAGACATTTTTGACGCTACGCGCGTTGACCAACATCACCTCAATGCCGTGCGCTTCCAACACCTCGAACACCGGAATCCAATGAACGCCCGTCGATTCCAAAGCGGCAATCGTGATGCCGCAGTCGAGTAGCCATCTCGCGAGCGTTTGAAGGTCTTCGGTATAACATCCGAATTCCCGCACCGGCTCTGTCGAACGATCCGCCGGAACGGCCGCAAAGTGACTGCGGCTGCCAATGTCGATGCCAGCAGCATTCAGATACTGGATAGTCAATACTTTGTTGACGCGCATAGCCATGAGTAAACTCCAGATAACAAATCTAAAGGGCCTCACCAGCAACGGGACATCGTCATGCTCATTCTCTCAAGCGGGATGCAAAAGCTCACCAAAGTCGCCGACGTCACCAGACCACACTCAGACAACGGGCACAGGGCACCAGTGCTTATTCGGTCTTTGCTGGAAAGACTCACATAGCATAAACTCAAAACCAGCCTTTCCCTGTTTCTTGTTAACGCCATGCGCCCGTAGGGGGGCTTACTTTGCTCAGAACCAACAGCAAACACGCGGCGTCGTTTGCGTTGGTTATGGTGTCCTAAGTGTTTCCTGGCGCTCCGTCGTAAAACATTAGACGCCGTTTAACTCTCCGGATATTCAGCATAGCGCGGCAAGGTATCTCCATCGCATGACCAATCAGTTCTTGAATGCCAGAAAATTCGTGCTTGAGGTTTGATTGGAATTTCATCGTCCAGCGATCCGGCAGGAACCACGACTCCGTTTAGTTCTGGAACAAATCGAGCAACTTGGCTGCCGCATTCGCTGCAAAACTGGCGGGTGAAGCGCTTGGCGTCCGGCACTTTGAATTGCTTCACCAAAGATTCTCCGGCGGTAAACGCCAAATCCGCGTTTGCCAAGAACAGATTGGTAGCGTGCCCAGTGCCGGAAGACTTGCGGCAACGGGAACAATGGCAGTGATAAAAACGTTCTGGATTTCCACTGACTTGGTATTTCACGGCGCCGCAAAGGCAGCCGCCTTTAAACGTGATTGCCATAAAGCCCCCTGGTAATAAAAAACGAAATAGCGGACGCGCACCCAGAACCGGACGAGCCAAATCCTTGCATAAGAACCCTGACCGGTTTAGCGTCTTAAGTCTACATCATAAAGCGAGCGGCCTTCCCGCGACAAACAGAAACCAAAAGCCGGTTGACCTTGCAAAGCAGGAAGCTACAATATGACGACATATTAGGAGCTAATTGGGCCCAGACCAATAAAAAACTACTTGCTACGCCCGAGCAAACGGAAATCGTTGCAGGATGGACTAGCGTGCGTATTCCGATCAAACCCGCCACTGATTCCAATCTCAAAACCACCACCCATTCCGATATGATTGCGCCAGTACAGAATGAGTTTTTTAGGAGCTGTGAACTGTCGCAATCGACCCAAACCCGTCATGCGACTTTCTCCAAAGCGGCCGCATGCCGAAACATCTTTTTTCGAGTTTAGCTTCTACGAAGCAGTCCTTGGCGACCTCATCCAATCGGCCATAAGCCGACAGCTGCATCAACAAAATCACCGGCAGTGTTGATATCTTAAGCCGTCATTGAAGATTCAGAAATCAGTCGAATATATGCTTGGAAAGCTATTACTGCTTTAGACTGTCATTTCATGCCATCAGCTGCCGTTTATGTCACGTTTTCAGCAACTCTTTTCCCAATACTAGGTGTTTATTGGCTTGAAATTCAACATGATAAGGAATGTGAAATATTTGGCCTGATGATTGCTTGTATACGCGGACGACTTATAGCTGTTAATTTGACTTCTAAAAAATTAGGCTCTCGATGCGACTACTGGACAAAAAAATTGCTCGATTTACTTTTCTGACATGGATTTTTCTGTTTACCTTGCCAACAAGCGCGATGTCATTAGACCTGGGGTTAGCGGGCCAATTTAACGCCTTCGTACTTAATGATATGACAGCAAGCCATTCCGATGTGGAAGGCCGTCTTGCGGTTGGCGGCAACCTCAACCTGCAGCATTATGCGATCGGCATGGAACTCGGCAACTCTCAAGGTTATCGGGATGACCTAATTGTTGGCGGTGCGTTGAATTTCAGCGACGGGCGTGTCTATAACGGTAATGCCCGAAGCGGGGGGACTGCCACCATTGAACGCGTGGGCTTTTATAGTGAAGACCAGATTAACAGACTCAACGGAAACTATATTGCAGGAAATCCCATCGATTTTAGCCAAATTGGAGGGGAACTCGCCGATAAATCCAGGCTATGGGGTAATTTGAGCGTTAATGGTTTGGTCGATTTTGAAAGTTGGGGTGGTTTAACCTTGGCCGGCGACGATCCAACCCTGAATATTTTTTCGATTTCCGCCGAACAATTGGGAAGCACGACAAAATTTCTATTAGACATACCCGACTCTGCGCGAGCCTTAATCAATGTCACCGGCAAAAACGTCACGATGCAAGGATTCGGCTTTTACCGACAAGAGGATGGCGTTCCTGTGAATGACGATGACGGACGCATTCCAGACAATGCGCCGCCCAAGCGTCACGATGGTTTGCTGACGCAGAACATTCTGTTTAACTTCATCGAGGCGGAAGTTTTGGAAGCCTATGCCATAGGCATTAAAGGCAGTATCTTGGCGCCGCTGGCCGACATGATTTTTTACAATGGCCACATAGATGGCAATTTGATCGTTAACTCGTTGAGCAGCAAGCCAGGCGAATACACGGGCCAAGTCAATTACTATCCTTTTATGGGCATGACGGAATCGTCGTCCGCAATACCAGAACCGCCGCATGTTGCCTTGATTGTCATTTTCTTATTTGGCCTAGTCATCAAGACGCATACCACCCCGCAACGAAGGATCGCTGGCAAGTTGATTAAAAACCAGCGTTGTTCTCTTACGATAGAGATAAATACCTAATCTGACAAAGTAGAAATAACAAACTGATGAGGAACTTGCAAAATACCACTATTAGTGGCCAATTAATTTTAAAAACCACTATATCTAGTGGTTTTTGCGTAAAATTTCATAATTTTGCAAGTACCTCTGATTTAAAGGCACTTTTAAAGCTGAATGTTTACCATCTGGGTTACCAGCATTCCGCTACGGTTGCTGCGGACACACCTTTTACCCCAGTATTAGTAAGCGTCAACGTTCCGCATTTGTCATTAGCCTGCGCGCCGGTTGGCGTGGCCGACAGTGCGTAGGTATTTGCAGTGACCGCGCTGATGGTCAAACTATAAACAGCGTTCCCTGATGTGGGGCTCTGTGAATGATAGATAGACGGAGAGCCTGTATCATTGGTGCCTGCTGCTCCACAACTATTAGCACCATCCGTTCCTCCGGCATCGCAGTAACTATTGGACTCCGTAAAGTGCCTTTCCATCGCATTTGCCAAGCCCATTAATGCCCCTTCTGCATCGGCTCGGCGTGATTTCCTGACATGTTCTTGGTAGCTTGGAAGGGCGATAGAGACAAGAATACCGACAATCGCCACGGTAACCATCAATTCAACTAAGGTGAATGCCTGTTGTTTATTCATTATGGGTGTAACCTGTTCTTATTAAAGATAGCAGTATCATAAAAGTTGACGCCAGGATTGTCGTCTGGCTGGAAGCAGTGTTGGGGCTACGCTTTCAGGCGCTTTTTCCTTGACCAGCCATAGATTGGCGCTACTGCCGCTGGTGTATTTGCAATCTATACCATTTTCACAGTTGATCACGGCCGGCGTGTCGATAATACCAACCTGGGATTTGACTCCGGAAGCGGCAACGGCGACGCCATTTATCATCACCATGTCGTTGTCATCGACTTTGCCGTCATTATTTAAATCGATAGGTGTGCCTGATAGGCGTGCTCCGGAAAACTGATCCAATTCCATCAGCCAACTCGTACCGCCAGCGGTGCAAACATTGGTATTTGGAATCAAAGTTGGAAATATCACAACACCATGCCGCAATATGGGCATGCTTACGACCTTTTCGCCTTGCAATCCATAAACCGGGGAAATCAAATCGACAAACCAACCGCGCCTATTAATGTTATTGGTGCAGGGTGTGGTGGTTGTCGTTGGCAACGTAGAGCCATAAGCAACTTCGCAATCTGAGCTGATGCGTACATCGCCGTTAGCGCTGGAGCCGTCGGCTAGTAAGGTGTTGCCGCCACTGGTTTCGGCAATAATGCTTTGTTGTTGGAGCGATGATCGACCTGATACCACACCGTTACAGCCGGCTGCACTGGTTTTATCGCACTGATCCCATATGGCATAAAAGCTTTGTACCTGCGGCACGGTCGGAACCAGATTATCATCCGTCTCGAAATATTTTCCCGTACCGAAATAAAGCATCACACCACTGGTCTGCCCTGTGGCGGTTGCCTTGCCCGCTGCTGGCTTGGCGGTAATTGGCTGCGTCGCGGCAAGACTATCCGTTGCGACGAACAGAGGAGAACCCGAGTATGCGACTCCCCAGTTGGCGGTGTCACTACTGCTGACATCGAATTTCCACAAATTACCGTTCAAATCACCGGCATAAATATAATCCACTATTTTGTCGTTATCGCTATCGACAGCAATCGGACTAGATAATCCATTAATCCCACTTGCGGTTTCCGCTTCTATTTTCTTAATCAAGGCTCCCGTTTCAATATTGATGATAAATAGCACGGCCTTGCCGGCTAAGCTGTTATAACCGTTAGCAACAACCGCAGCCCATTGACCGTTAGCCATACGCACCACGTTGACCTGGGGTAGCGTGTACCCCATATCGGCATCGTTGCTGCTGGCAAACTCCCAAAGTACTTTATCGGCACCGAATGCGTCAGGATCGGTTACGTCGAGTGCAAACACTCATTTGCCGCCGCCCCCCAAACTACCCACTAATACGGTATGCCATGCGCCCTCATAGAACACATCGCCGCTTTGGGCTGAGCCGTCAACGAAATAATGATGGCTATAGGAGGGATCACTTAGCGTCACCAATTTGCTGCTTATCACGGCATTGGGAACATAAGCAAAGATCTCTTTACCACCATCGACGCCAGTGCTGGCATCAAAGCCGTGCAACATGCCATCATTAGCACCGACATAGATCATTTGGCGGCGAATGGTACTTGCGAAGCCACCATAGCTTGAACCTTCGCTACCCGGCAGAGAGGCATATCCGGCATCGTCCCGACCCACAAAAAGAGGATCGGAATTGACGATATCCCCTAAGATACTGCTGCGGTTTCTGAAGCTACCTCCATTGCTCTGCTCTAGGGTTTGAACGCCTCTCAAATAGTCGACTACATCTTGGCTGCCCAGAATATTCTGCTGACTGGCATTAAGGCTGCTCCAAACAAAGGGAATGCCCTTGCTTGTGGTGGCTGAAGGGTTATAAGAAAAAATGTCTCGATCGGCTGGGCTTGGTATCAGCGCGTTCGCACTCCATGTTTTTTGCCCAATCGCTCCGGCATCAAGTTTTCCATTGCCATTGGTATCTTCCCCCGGATCAAGCACTTTATCGCCATTAATGTCCTCACTGAGAAGCCTGAATGCCTGTAAGTTACCGCTCCAATCGCCGCTGTCAAATACTGCTTGGTAAATCAAAGTATCGGTCTGAAATTGAGTGGAATTGGTGGCAACCGAAGATGAAGCGCTGGCCTGTTCGGTAATAAAGTTAAAAGCGCTGACCAAGCTAGCGCTCAATTCGGCTTCGTTGCCGGCAAAATAAAATTTGCCACCGCCGTGCAATGCAGCATCCCTAGGCAGCGGGTTTACTCCGGGTATGTTAGGATTGATAGCATCGTCTGCAAAGCCGACGATAAATGTGGTCAAATTATTCTTGGCCTTATTCGATTCATTCTCATTGCGCAAATCTGGCCGTAAATCCATGTCGAACAAGGCTTGGGTCACATCGTCGAGATAATCACTGGAATTATTGCCGGCATTGTTAACTGACAAGTTAGGTGTCGCACCATTACCACCAGGGTAAGGGTATGCTTTTTTCATGTCGTAGGTCGTACAACTGTTGCTAAAATTGCCTGAACAGTCCCCGTCATAGTCCTTGAGATAACTATTGGTTGCAATATCACGATCCGATGAAGGCAAACCGTCAGTAATCAGCACAGCGAAATTCCGCTGGCAGCTATACTGAATTGGACTACTGGAATATGTGGCTTCGCTAGCAATTGCGGTGCGTCCCGACCAACCGGTACTGTTGCCTAAAGCACTCGGCAGAACACTATTCTTGCTTACCGTGGACGCATTACTGGTACCGGCCCTCAAAACTACATTATTACTACCGGTGGCAAAGTAGTTGCCAATATCCGCCATGGTTTCAGCCAGCGGCGTGTGCGCATTTGCACTGGTTGCATTGATACGGTTTTTGATATTGGCCTTCTTTGTGGTACCCAAATCATCAACCGCTTCCCACAGCGTTCCGCCGTTATCGACATTGAAAGTCGTGAATCCGATACGCGTATCACTGGTTAATGAATCCACCAGGAAATTCGCGGCGTTTTTGGCAACTTGTAAGCGGGTGGATGTAGTGCCGGCTTTGGCGATTTCGTTGCCGTAATACCAATTCAGATAATTCGCGCGCTGGGCAGTGGTGGTAACATTAGAAGGCAAAGTAAGATTGGTGGTATAGGCAATATTAGACGCAAAACATTTGGTTCCGATGGTATTGCCTGACTTATAGCCGAAAAAGTTGCTGGGTATGGTGGTGCCATAGGTTACCGGGTTAGTCACCGTCACCGTGCAACGGCCTCTACTGTTATTCCAAGACCCGCCCGCATTCTGGCATTTAGTTCTGGTATTCAAAGAGGTATCAACTTGTGTGCCGGTGGTTGAATTGGGCAGCGAATTGGCATCGCAGTTGGCACCCGTAGGATAAGTCGTCACCGGGTTGTAATCAGAGCCCGAGGCATTGATCGTCAGGGCTTCCGCCATGGACATCGAGTTATCCAGCATCAGCATCACATTGGGCTTGACAGAACTGGTCAAAAACAATGGTGATTGGGCGACATCAGCATGTGCCATGGCACTGAACAAGAAAAAAACTAACAGCGTGAATTCAAGTCGGCGAGATATCGGGCGCTTGTAAAAATAGAATGCCATGAGGCCTCCCTGAAAAGAAACGAGAATGCTATACCTTGGAATACATCAGGGTGCATCTACTTGATAAATGGATTGCAGCATCACCAGCGAATCGGCGGTACCGCCGCTAGCCCGTGCAGTGATGCGAAAATTACGGCGCTGATCGACCGCTGGACATGGTGTCGCGGGGGATGCACAGGTGAGGCCCATATCTTCGATGATATATCGTGGGTTGGTACTTATATCGGCTAAGGCCCCACTATAATGTACCGCTTGCGTATTCCAATCGATGCTGTTCCAGATAGGGGTAGTTTCCTGTACACCATCACAATTGACATCACGTGATTGGTAAAAACCAGTAGGATTAGGGGCTGTGGCTGGGCAAGCTGAAATGGTTGTGGTTTCTGCAGCCGCCTCGCCAGCATTTAATGCCGATTCTGCCGCCTGAAAAGCCAGATTCCGATCCCTCATGTTACCAGCCATTTTTTCGTCTAGCCCGGTGACTCTAACCGCCGTAGTGCCAATCAGCGTCAGCAGCAGCAGCATGATAAGACTGATAGCCAGAACTACGCCGGCTTGGTACTTATGCCTCGAGAACGAGCCCTTCCAATCGCTCATGCATCGATTAAACACGCGTTATCCTCCCTATGAATTCAGCCGATTACGGACGGCTAAGGTCGAGGTAAAAATTCTTCTGAGGCGGCGATCAACTGGAGTGGTCGTTGTGCCATTGAAGGTATAGGCGAGTGGCCGCGAAGCCAGATTGTCATCTCGCGAGGCAACCAGCACGCTAACCCGTGCGCTGATCACATTTTCAATGTTAACCACGCTATTAGCTGGGACGTAGTAGTTGGCTGTTCCATCGGCATCGGTATCTTCCCCGTAAAGAATTTGAAAATCTTCGATGTCTTCCAGTAACTCAACCGGATTTGAGCCGTTGACGACTGCCTTGGCGTTGTCAAGTCGCCACAGGGCGGGCCTCCCTGAAGCGCCGGTACGAATAAAGTAGCTATAGGAACGAAACACGAAAATTTCTGCATCGGCACCATATACTTTACTGAGCTTCGGGCTGGTATTCTGATTATTGGCGTGAGCGATGGTTTGCTTTCCGGCACCAGAGGAAGCGCTGGTGGCAACAAAAACATCCGCAGCATTACAATCCGAAATTAGCAGCGTGTCATATTGATTAATATTGCAAGTATTGGCGGCGGGGATTTGAATATTGGCATTGTCGGATGCCATATTTCCGGTTAGGTATCCACCACAGCTATCGGCGTATTGAACAGTGACTGCATCGGTGTTGGCAACGCATTGATTTGCCCCGGAACAGGCATTGGCATTCCAGCTAGTCGAAATGTTGTTATTGCCGACGATGGCATTCAAATTGGTAAAGGGATTTACCGCCGGATTCGGATTAGGGGATTGCGGGGAAGCATCGATTGCCGGAGTTACCGAACCGAGCGATGCACACCCCAGATAGCCCGCCATGCGAAGATCCCTGCTGATAAACTCCATCGCAAATCTGCCATTCTCCTGCAGCCTGGAAAGATTTTCCTGCATTCGATAAGTTTGCCGACTATTTATAAAAATCTCCAAAACGCCGCCGAGCAGGAACGCGCCAATCAACAGGGCAATCATGATTTCCACCAGCGTCAGACCGGATTGCCGATGCAATGACTGACTCTGACCTGCCACAAGCAGTCCCCTCATAGTTGAAAACTCATCTGAAAATTCGGGTCAGCATTATCGGTCAAGCCATCATGGTTATCGTCCCAATTAACGGTAACGGTAAAAACCCCGCCAGCGCTAGTAATCGTGGCAG
The DNA here is from genome assembly GCF_024360925.2 of Methylomonas rapida. Taxonomy (NCBI): domain Bacteria; kingdom Pseudomonadati; phylum Pseudomonadota; class Gammaproteobacteria; order Methylococcales; family Methylococcaceae; genus Methylomonas; species Methylomonas rapida. Next base: position 2,766,555 of record NZ_CP113517.1, read on the forward strand.
CGCCCCCAGGTAAAGCGGTCGCCAGGGCGCTTTTCAACTCATACAGGTCGTTTTGCGCCATTTTTTCTGGGGAGCAGGTCGTGCTGACCTCGGTGCAATCCGCCTGCTGCGTTGCGGACGCAACCGCGGTAGAGGTGCTCAGGTAACTATTGCTTGCAGTAACATTGGCTCGCATACGATCGGCGATGTCATACGCAAGTTGAGTGGCCTGGCTGCGAAAATAGGCGCTCTGGTTATTTTTGAGATTGTTAGCTTGAAGTGCCGCCAACCCTAGCAAGCCAATAGACAACACCAAGGTGGCTACCAACACCTCTATTAGAGTAAAGCCGTTGTTTTTTCTCATGAGGATTAGGGACAAGATGCTGCGTTTCCTACTGTAGTACTAGGTCTGCCTATCGCATTGACACTGATTGTTCGCGAGTTCGTGGTATTTTGAGTGTTATCGCAAAGCCGAAAAACTTCGCTAACCTGATTTTTACTCAAGCCTTCGGCCAGATAAGTCGCATAATCCTTGTAACTGCTATTGCCTGTCCTAAGGGTATAGCCCGTCGACAAAGCATCATAGGTTTTTAATAGGCAATCTTCCGTAGCCTCGCATAGCGTGCTGTTGGCATTATCATCAAATGCACCATTACCATTGAGATCGACAAATACATCCCAACCCGTTTCCCAGTGTTGGCTTGTAGTTCCTTTGCGCCGGATTGATATGGGGGCACTCCGTTTTATGGCTTCGCTACGTGCATAATTCAGGCTAGAAACCAGTTCATTGGCGTAGGTTGTCAAGCGATTACTCCGCACAGTTCCGATGAAGCTTGGAACGGCCAAGCCCATAACAATTGCAGCGACGGTGACCGTTACCATCAACTCGATCAGAGTATATCCTTGGTATGACATTTCTTCGTGAAACATGAATAAAGGGGAAAGAGGATAAAACGCTAATCTAGGTTAGATGGCAATGCCATTATTTTCAACCTGTGCAATGACGCATTAATGGGTTATTGCATACTGCCATACGGATAGTCCATCTTGCCGCCCTCTGCAAAATCACCATGATACCCACTCAGCAATGGCTGCAGATGAAATCTGCCCGCCTAAAGGCGGGGACTTAAACCTTGGATATTGAAGTTCAACCTTGCAACGAAAAGCCCCGGATTGACCAGGGCTGTTTGCCGTTATACCCGTACGACTTTCTTGCGCCTAACGAATGAAAATCCAGCTAGACCAAGACCAATAAGCGCAAATGAGTTTGGTTCGGGTACCGAGAAAGATGATGGAGCAAGGGGTGTTTCAGTAAAAACGATGACATCTTGGCTCTTATTCCGCGCACCGTCGTTTAAATATGTGAGAGTATAGTTCCCGGTATTATTAGCAGTAGCTAATTGACTTAACCAATTATTGGCTAGACTGACAAAAGCTAATGATGAATCTTTAACCCTGAAATTCTTGTCGGTACTATCGATTATAAAACTTCCAACAGCACTGGGCGTACCATAGGCAATTTCCCAAATCGCTAGTTGAAAAGCTGCCGACTCGATTGTTGTGTCAATGAAACTGTAGACTTGATTGGCTAATTGAATCATTTTATCGACCCGTATCTGTCCGGGTGTTTCGGGACGTAATTTAGATAATTCGGTAGCGAGGTCGCTGGCAGTCGCAACGTCATAGATAGTGCTACCATTGCTCATCCAATGATAAATATCCACGCACCATGCATTGAATTGGCCACTTGACGAAAAGTCATAGTCTATATTGTTCGTGGTGAAACTGTTTCCACCTATCGATACACCAACGAAACTGTTATGTGAATTGGGATTGGGGGCGATAGCACCTGTGATGTAACCAACTTGACCACTACCAAAATCGGCCGATTTGGCATAGGTTACGTCAATAGTTGCCGCCATTGATGATGTGCTTGCAACACCTATTAATGCAACGAGCGGTAAAAAGTATCTCTGCTTCATATTGTATCCATGCATAATTGACATCCTCATACCAGCATTAACCGCGCCACAACTTGATCGATGCATGCGCGGTTTTAGGCGAATCGCATAAAATCATGATTTTGCTTATGATTTATTTTGACATGCATCACAAAAACACATGATGTGAACAGCCCAGCACCATAACAAGCATGCAATCTGCCAAAGATGTCACGTTGTGATGCCGAGCTTGTCATGCGGGTAGCATGTAAAAGATAACTTGATAAATATACATATGAGGGACTTGCAAAATTATAAAATTTCCCGCAAAAATCACTATATCTAGTGGTTTTTTTAAATAAGTCGATTACTAATAGTGGTATTTTGCAAGTCTCTCATAGATCTTTTTGCATTGGATCAAGAAATCGCCAATTCACAATTCAGCTGATAAAAGCAAAGCGTGTACAGTAAATGATCCGCTGCTTCCGTTAATAACATCTCATTTTTCTGGATACCTAAGGACTATGCTTTTTTTGAATCAGGCCGCAATATCTTAGAAGAGATGCCAAAAAACGAGGTTTATAGTGTTTAAAGTTGAAAGGATTTATTGCCAATGCAATTTCAAAACGGGTTCAAATGAATGGTTTTTTGTTGCCAGAGAAGGAGTATTTGGCCCTTACGGCAGCAAAGTTATCGCACAAAAAGCACTCAGTGAAATGATCAAGCATTGCATTGATAACGCAGACGATGGTGGCAGAAATCAACTAAACACTACCAAGCTAAGCCTTGTTCCGGATGACAAGTTTGAGCCTAAAAAGAAACCACAACAAGAAAGTAAATCCAAATCTAAGTCAAGCGGACATTGGATATACTGAGCAAAGCAAACATTTAGTGGACGCTCCAACAAATTCCGTCAGCCATCCGCCATTAACCAGACACTCGAAATGTGGCTAAATGGGGCAGAAATGGGTCGTGACGCAACCGTCATATCTTCGAATTCATCGCCCGCAAGCTGTCGTTGAAATCCGACTCCTGAAAGAGGCCAGTCGTCACTGAGTGCAACTGACCTGATTTCGACGATTTCAACGTAACGCTCATGAAGGCTGTGCATCGCCCCGGCAAATGAAAGTCAACTTTGTTATGTCGTTAGTCTGTTTTTGGGGTTGCCGCGTGACTTTCAGAGTAAAGATAGTCACGGGTTTTTAACCAGCCTGGCAGCCAGGTGAGTGATCCTGCGCTGTGATTGCTGATTTTTCACAGCCATTGCCAACGCTTTGGGCTGAGCAATCACGATGACCAGTTTTTTGCCACGCGTGACGCCGGTATATAGCAGATTGCGTTCCAGCAGCATAAAGTGCTGCATGGCCATCGGAATCACCACCACCGGATATTCCGAGCCTTGCGATTTGTGCACGCTGGTGGCATAAGCCAGCGTAATTTCGTCCAGATCGCTGAATTCGTAGTCGATTTCACGATCGTCGAACAAGATCTTGACCTGGCTTTCCTCAAGATCAATGGATTTGATGACGCCAATGTCGCCGTTGAAGACTTCCTTGTCGTAGTTGTTGATCCGCTGAATGACCTTGTCGCCAGGCGCATAGGTATTACCAAAACGGGTAATCTTCGGTTCGCTGTGCCCATTGAGCCGTGCTTGCAATTCGATGTTCAACGACCGTGCGCCCAGGCCACCCCGATTCATGGGCGTCAAAATTTGCACGTCATTGACCGGATGAAAGTGGAATCGCTGCGGAATCCGCTCAAGCACGACCTGCATCAATTTAGCGAAAATCTCCTCAGGTGTTTCGGCGTAGAGGCAATAAAAATCGCTGATGCCTTCAGTCTTATCCACCAAAGGCATTTGCCCTTGGTTAATCCGGTGCGCATTGGTAATGATTTTGGAGGTACTGGCCTGACGGAAAATTTCGGTCAGACGCACGGTGGCAATTTGACCGGAATCGATAATGTCGGCCAACACCGATCCTGGACCGACCGAGGGTAATTGATCGACATCTCCGACGATCAAGACCGCAGCTTCCGTCGGTATGGCTTTTAACAGCTGATTCATCAACACCACGTCCATCATCGACGACTCATCGATCACCAGGCAATCGAGGTCTAGCGGGTTTTCGTCGTTATGCTTGAACGCGAACTGCGTCGGATCGAACTCCAGTAAGCGATGCACGGTTTTTGCTTCCATGCCGGTCGATTCCGCTAAGCGTTTTGCCGCTCGTCCCGTCGGCGCGCACAAACCGATCCGCACCCGTTTGGCTTTGAGAATCTTGAGTAGACTGTTGACCAGGGTGGTTTTACCAACACCGGGGCCACCGGTGATCACCGAGACTTTATGCTGGAGTACCAATCGTATGGCAGCCGCTTGCGACTGCGATAAGGTCATGCCGGTTTGCTCTTCCACCCAGGGTATGGCTTTATCCGCATCAATCACACCCCACGGTGCATCGCCTTGATTCAATCGATTCAGGTGGGCGGCACAACCGATTTCAGCGCGGTGCAAGGGCGTCAGAAAAATGAATTCGTCACTACCGTCGATTTCGGCAATCAAATTGCCTTCGGTCAATTCAGCGGCGATGGCTTGGTCGATAATCGATAATGGAATTTCCAATAATTTCGCCGCCATTTCGCACAGCTTGCTGCGAATCGCGGCACAGTGGCCTTCGCCGGACCATTCTTGCAATACATGTCGGACACCCGCTTGGGCGCGCAGCAGGGATTGCGGGCCGATACCCAGCTTCTGTGCCAAAGTATCGGCGGTTTTAAAACCGACACCGTGGATATCCAGTGCCAGACGATAGGGATTTTCGCGCACTTTCTCGATGGATTGGTCGCCGTAGGTTTTGTAAATGCGCACCTAACGCGAGGTGCCGACGCCATGCGATTGCAGAAAGACCATGATCTCCAGAATCACTTTCTGTTCCGCCCAGGCGCTGGTCACCCGCTCCTGGCGTTTCTTGCCGATACCCGGCAATTCCAGCAGGCGTTCTGGTGTCTGCTCGATCACATCGAACACCTGCTCACCGAAGGCTTTGACCAGTTTTTTGGCGAAATGGGGACCGATACCTTTGACCATGCCGGAACCCAGGTATTTTTCGATACCGTCCAACGTGGTCGGCGGCACGATTTTCAAGGAAATGGTCTTGAATTGCTGGCCATGTTGGCGATCGTTCACCCAACAACCCAGGCATTCGATGTATTCACCCGCTGTGACACTAGCAGCCGAACCGATCACGGTAATCAGTTCCCGATAGCCTTTGACTTTGACCCGCAACACGCAAAACCCCGATGCCTCGCTATGGAACGTCACGCGTTCGATGGAGCCGTACAGTTTTTCGACGGGATTGTCCGCATGCGCTGGCGCAGCCTGTGACATCATGGGTTACTAACCCTCGTCATGTTCGATAAACAGCGAGGCTTGCGTGGGGTTCGCGTCATAGGACGTGCCATCGATGACAGGAAACAAACGTGAATAAGGCACCAGCCAAGTATGCTGCTCACAGATCTTGACAGTGGCCGTTTTGGGGTTCAGGCGGATGACTTCGCCGAACAATTCATGGTTGTCCCGGCCCTTGAATCCCACCCGCGTACCGACTTGCAAGGCACTTTTGGGAATCCCGGTGGTATGCGGTTTGGGTTGAATCGCCGTATCAACGTCATCCAGATTGAGGTAATAAAAAGGGATATTCCAGCTTTTCTGGTCTTTGACGTTTCTCACCAGGCAACGGGTCTTTTGAATCTTCAAGATCACCGCATCGATCAAGCCGTTGGCTTGCGGGTCGAAATAGCTAATCGATTGGCCGACTTTCAATTGGGCTTTTACCTGCTCCACCCGAACCGGATTGATGAGTTCCTGATAAATGGCAGACTGTAATCGATGTAAATCAAACAGTGATGCTTTATTGAGCGCTTCAAGAATTGCTGTGTAGTCCATTGCCGATATACCCCCGTAATAGTTTTACAGCGATATTACCGGCTTTTATACCGCCAAAATAGTGTCGTGCATCGGGTAACTTTGCTGAGGCGAGATGACAGAGCTGTCTCATTTTTTTCGGTTCCCTGTGTAACGGAGGACAAACGACGCGTTCAAACGGCATCCAGTCCGCTATAATTAATTGCCGGACAGAGCATCTACCAAGGCGATTAAGCAACATCCATGGACTTTATAAAACTTTGCGTGGGAGAGCGCTTCGAGCATGACATGCCGGAAGAAGGCATGAGTATTGTTCTCGCTAATGGCGCGCCATTATTGACTTTCAATTTTTCAGTTTCGCCGGGCGAAATCCAAGCCTTTCTCAATGGCGCTGCCTCGTTTGCTTTGTTCGCCGAACAAAACCATCTGTTCTTTTTGTTTAAAATCGAGGGCTTTCTAGATTGGTCGGACTTGGCGTTTACCATCCATCTTGCAGGTGATGAGATCATTGATGATGATGACGTCTACTTGCCCTTTAATCTGGTCTTGGTGGATCCGAACACTAAAATTGTCAAAGGTCTGCGCATGGTGACCGTCTCACCGGATTTCAGGTCAAGATTGGCTGAGTTGATCCGAGAACAAGCAGCAGAGCCGTTTGATATGATGACTTACTATCGCGGTATTGGCAGCCTTTATGACAAATATCCCACCGCAAGCGACTTACTCAAACAAGCCGTAATCATCGAACAAGGCGGAAAGACACTCCCGACGCTGTAATGGCTTGCACCCATCGGCACACACTGCCACAAATGATTCCTTTAACGCATACCCGATAATGACTAAATCCCAACTCATCGAACGCATCAGCCTTAAATTGCCCCATTTACAGCAACGCGACGTCGAAATGGCGATCAACATCACTATCGATGTGATGAGCCACCATCTGGCACAAGGCGAGCGTATTGAAATTCGTGGTTTCGGTGGCTTCTCGATGATTCAACGAGCCGCCCGGATGGGGCGCAATCCCAAGACAGGCGAACCCGTGAGTTTGCCCATACGGCACGCCATTCACTTCAAACCTGGGCTGGACTTACGTGAACGCGTGTCCCTTTCCAGAGACCGATTCCCCTTGATTAAGGACTAGCCATCCCGTTATCCAATGATTTCAGCGTCGCATTGGCAGAGAGTATCTAAGGGATGCTTTGGGTAGCCCAAAGCCAAGATTCCTTTCAATCTTTTACAGCCCAACTCGCGAAAGCGCGATAAATAGCGAGTTTTCGCAAACGACCTGCCGAAAATCCTCTTCACAATAATGACCATCCCAACCGGAGGTCATTATGGAACCCGTTGCCATTCCCCATTCGATAGACGATCCGATTCACATTTTGCTGTGGAGCGCGGACGAGATCGTGCCATTCATCGTGAGCATGCTTACCGGCATGTTGATCGATCAGTTCATACCCGGCTTGGCGCTCGGCCTCATCGCGGTCAAGTTTTACCGGCGTTTCCGCGATAACCGGCCTGACGGCTACACCTTGCACGCGCTGTATTGGCTGGGTTTATTGCCGAGCCGCGCGCAGACCATCCCCAATCCCTACATCCGTCGGTTCCTGCCATGAGATGGTCGGAGTTTCTGCAAACCTGGGATGGGCACGAGACCGAGAACCGCTTTAGCCGCGTCATTATCATTGGCTTGCTGGTGATTTGCGTGATTACTTCGCTGGCCGCCTGGCGTACCGAGCGCAGCATCATCCTGGTGCCCCCTACCCTCACCCAGGAAGTCGAAGTGACGCGCAGTAGCGCTTCCAGCGAGTTCAAGGAATCCTGGGGGTTGTTCCTGGCGGAACTCCTCGGCAACACCACGCCGGCCAATGCCGATTTTCTGAAAACCGCGGTCGAGCCGTTATTGGCGCCCGATATTTACCGCAGTGTCCTGGACGCCATGAGCGATCAAATCAAGGCCATCAAGATGGACCGGGTCGCAATCAGTTTTACGCCGCGTCACGTCGATTACGAAGCCGAAACTAACAAGGTCTTTGTCAGCGGCGAACTCAAAAGCCAGGGTCCCAGTTCCAAACCGGACGTCAAACTCCGTACCTATGAATTCATCATCGCCATCAAAAACTATCGGCCCCGGCTGGAATACATCGACGTGTATCCGGATTCTCCCAGAACCCTGGAGCGATTGAAATCCACCCAGGGGCAACCTCAAGAGGCTAAATCATGAAACTTGTGTCGCACCCCTGGTTGTTACTCACCCTTGCCGGTCCGGCGTGGGCCACCGATGACTTACCCGTGACGGTGTTACCCCCGGTCACCACCGTGGCCGAAGAGTCATCCTCTGCGCCTTCACAACCCGTTGTCCCGCCGCAGCCCGATTTTGGCATCGAGTTACCGCCGGTTGATGCCAGCGTCTTGAAAGCCGCCAAACAGCAAGCGGCAGCCTCAAACTCAGCGTCAGCCACTTCCATCGGACCGCAGCACATCGCCGTCAAACCCGGTATCAACGAACTGATGCCGATTGCCGTCGGCCATTTGAATCGTCTGGTGACGCCGTTCGAGCATCCGGTGGTCACGACCACCAGCCAGGCCACCACCAGTACCAAAGGCAAAATCGTCTATGTCGCCACCGCCGACGAAACGCCGGTGACGTTATACATCACCCCCGGCGACAACCAGGACATTGCGCTGTCGCTAACCCTGATCCCCAAACGGATTCCGGCCCGGGAAATCCATCTCGATCTGGATAAAGACAGCTACCAATTACTGAACCAATGGCAACGCTCTGATGCCGGGAACCGCAATTCAGGTCAACAGGAACAAGCTTACATTAGCCAACTGAAAACCTTGTTTCGGGATTTGGGATTGCAAAAGACCCCAACCGGTTATTCACTCCGCGAACCGAAGCCGCAGGAACAAATTCGCTGCCTGCAAGACCGCGTGCAGATTAAAACCGGTCAAGCCCTGGAAGGCCAGGACCGGCTGATTCTGGTGGGTCTTGCCAAAAATACCGGCAGCGACATGCTCGAGTTCGACGAACGCAGTTGTGCGACGACGCAACAGGACGTACTTGCCGTTTCGGTCTGGCCCAACGTGGTATTGAAACCGCAGGAAGCCACCGAGTTGTATGTCGTGGTCCGACAAGCGCCTGAGGCGTCAGTCAGTTTGCGGCCTTCGTTACTGAGCGGAGACCAACCCTAATGGCCAGCGTCGATACCTGGTGGGCACGCTTGACCCCGACCGCAAAACGCAATCTGGCCGTCGGCGGCATCGGTACCGTGGTGTTAACGGTCATCATCGCATTGGCCACCGTCACTCCGGAAGTCAGCAAACCGCTGAGCAAACAGGCCACCATTCAACACATTCTGACCGACAGCGATCCGCGCTCGCTGGGCATCGACGGCATCTCCGCGCAATTGCGAGATCTGCTGCAGAAGAACGACGAGCAAGCCCGCCGGCTGGCGGCCATCGAAGAACAGCAGCGCCGGGAACAGCAATCCGATGAAATCCGCTTCAAACAATGGACCACCGCTGAGCGGGAAGCCTATGAAGCCAAGCTTCAAGCGGTCACCGGTGAAGTTGAGACGTTGAAGAACAAAGCGTCTACAACGGCAGTGGCTGGCAACCCTGGCGACGCCAATCAACCTGCCGTAGAGCCATCGTCACCGGGAAGACCTTACAACCGTCGGCCAAGCAACGCGCCCTTCGACAACGCACAAGAGGATCTCAACCGGGTCTTCGAGCAAGCCGCCATTCCCTCGCCGACGCCTGGTAATACCGGCGTCTCGGGAGGCCGAGCCAATAGCCAAGCGCCGGCGGCAATGCAGATTCGTGTCATTCAGGAAGGCACTGAGCCGTCCAACGGCAAAGACAAAGACGCAACGCCGATCTCTGAGCGAGGCCGCTCGAACCGCGATCATGCCAACAGCGACGTTTTCATCCCGGCCGGCAGCATTTTGACCGGCGTCTTGCTTAACGGTCTCGATGCCCCGACCGGCAAAAAAGCCAAGAAAGAACCCATGCCGGTACTGTTCCGGATCAAGAAGGAAGCCATCCTGCCCAACCGTTTCCACGCCGATGTGCGCGAGTGCTTTTTGTTGGCTGCGGGCTTTGGCGACTTGAGTGCCGAGCGGGCCTACTTCCGCGGCGAGACCTTTTCCTGTGTACGCCAGGACGGTGGCGTCATCGAAGTGCCGATGAATGCCTATGCCACCGGCGAAGACGGCAAAAACGGGGTGCGCGGTCGCGTCGTTTCCAAACAAGGCGCGTTACTCGCCCAATCGATGATGGCGGGTTTTCTGCGCGGCTTTTCCGATGCCTTCGGTCGTAATCAGATCCCGGTGCTGATGACCGGCGGCATCGGTGCCCTATCCGGAACCACCCCTTTCCAAAGCGCTTTTTCCTCGCAGTCGATGGAAGGCGGCGCGCTAAAAGGCGCGGGCTACGCGATGGAACGCCTGTCGCATTTTTACATGGACATGGCCGAAGAGATTTACCCGGTCATCGAAGTCGATGCCACCCGCCAAGTCAACTTCATCGTGCAAAAAGGCACGGCGCTGAAGCTGAAAACCCCAAGCTGATTTTCACTAAAACACGGAAACGATTTATGTCTCTACGCCAAACCCGTTTACTGCTGGCATCGCTGTTAGTCACTTCAACGGCCTTCGCTGCCAATCCACCCAAACCGCCGGTGTCGGACATTGCCGCAGGCCTTTTGTCGATCAAGATCGACGGCATGCAGGACTTGCCCATCTCGGGTCTGAAGATGGTCAAGTCCGGTGAACAAACGGTGTTTATCTCCAGCAACGGCCGCTTTGCTTTCTACGGCGGCAAATTGATGGACATCTGGACTCAGCAGGAGATTAAGGAATTGGCGGATATCGACAAAATCGCCAACCGCATCGACCTGTCGCGGATGAAACTCAAGGCTGACGATCTCGGCGCCGTGACGGTCGGCCACGGCAAAGCCCAAGTGCTGGTGTTCATCGATCCCCGGTGCCCGTACTGCGGCAAGGTCATGAAAGACCTGCAAGCCTTGAAGGACCAATACACCTTCAAGCTGGTGATGGTCCCCATCCTCGGCCCCGAATCGCAAAACATTGTCGTGCAACTGGCCTGTCAGTTGGCCGCAAGCGATACCAAAGCCAAAGTCGCCGTGCGCGACCGCTTGTTGAAACAGGATTACGCCGGATTGCCAACCGAACCACCCACTCAGTGCAACAAAGAGCCGCTGCAGAAAGCCGTGGTCACCGCCAAGTTATTCGATTTGAAAGGTGTGCCGTTTCTGATCGCCCCGGACGGCCGTACCCACAGTGGCGCACCCGAGGTGTTAGCCGATTGGTTGGCCGACAAAACAAAGGCCGTATCCAGCACCACCACACCCGAACCAACGAAAGTGGAGAAAAAGCCATGAACCGTTATTGCCCGTTCCCATTAGTCCTTTCCAGCTTGACATGGATGTTTGTCACCGGCTGCGCAACACAGTACGGCTGTCAAGGCATGCCGGACGAACCCAGCTGTCTGTCGACCACGCAGGCTTACCAAGTCACCAATACGGCGATTGCGGAAGCGCCTCCGGAAAATAGCCAGAATTCGGAGTCAACCTCATCACCGGCAATCGTACCGCCGTTACAACAACCCGTACCCAAGATCGAAGATCCCACGCCGATTCGCACGCCATCGCAAGTCATGCGCATCTGGATCGCGCCTTGGGAAGATGCCGACGGCGATTTGATGGTGTCCAACTACGTCTACACCGAACTCGAACCCCGGCGTTGGATGATCGGCAAGGCGGTGCCCACTTCGAGTACCTCATTGATCCCGCTGCAAGTCGAGCAACGTCCGCCGGAGAAATGGTCCAGCGTCGATACCCCTGAAGACGAGAGTCCAGTCAATCGATTGGGCAAACAATTGCCCTGAACCGTAACCATTTTCACCGCAGGTCCCACGCCCCCTGCGAGAGTGAGCGGGCAACCGCTTATACCTGCCGGACTGAACGTCCGAGATTCGACGGGCAACCGTCTTTTAACCTGAATGAGGATATTTTTGATGAAAACATCCTATCGAAGCGGGGTCTTGCTGGCCCTGGCATCGTTATTTTTTATGCTAATGGCCAATGACGCCATGGCCGGTACCGGCGGTACCGAGTTCAACACCGTCTGGACCTTGCTGACCGGCTGGGTGGAAGGCTTGCTCGGCCGCATCATCGCTATCGTGTTCGTCATCGTCGGCCTGGTCGCCGGTGTCGTGCGCGGCAGCATCATGGGTTTTGTGCTGGGCATTGCCAGTGGTGTCGGCCTGTTTGCGGCGCCGACCATTATCACCAACATCGTGACCGCCACGATTTAGGCCTGGAACAACGATGACCGGTTCAAGTATTGATACCGAGAACGCGGCGGGCAACCGCCGCCCTTGTCCATCAGCGAAGGCCACGCGCAGCGTCAAGGTCCAAGCCGCCAATGGCCAGCCGATCAACCCCTGTCATCCGGCTAGAGCCCGGCAGTTGAAACGCAAAAAGCGTGCGGTTCGGGTTTGCCGGCATCCTTTCACGATTCGTTTACATCCGGAATGTCCAGCCGAAGCCTTGCAGCAACTTTATGAAGAGGATAAAGCACTATGACCACCGTGCAACGCCCCCGTGCCGATCAGTTATTCACGGTACTGGCTTACGAAGTTGACCATCATCTGTTCTTGATGGCCGATAGCAGCATTGGTTTTGGCTTTCTGTGCCGACCGCTGACCGGCGCGGATGCCAGCGTGTCCGCGCGGGTCAACGTGTTGCTGAACCAGGACTGGCCGACGGACACGCTGTTGCAGGTGAGCCTTTGGACCTCGCCGGACATCGAAGAGTCGCTGGCTATCATGCAAACGCGGCGCCTCAAGCAGCAAAAGTCGACCTATAAAACCATGACCCAGGCCAGCGTGGAATTCCTGCGGCGGGGTACGACCAAAGCCCCGGAAGCGATTTCAGGGGCACGCCTCCGGCGCAGTCACATTCTGGTGAGCGTCAAACTCCCCATGGCATCCCCCCGACCGAGCGAAACCGACATCCGCCGTGCCAGCGAATTGCAATTGGCCACCCAGCAGTCCCTGGCGACCATCGGCTTGTATCCGGAGGTTTTGGGTGCCGATCAATATGTGCGCATCCTCAACACGCTGCTCAACTGGCAGCCCGATGCCGGCTGGAAAGACCGCGTGGTCCCAGAATGTGACCCGACCCAACTCATCCGCGACCAATTGCTGGATTACGATAACGCCATTCGAACCGACGAGAAAGGCATTTGGCTTGGATCAAAACGGGTAAAGACCCTATCCGCCAAACGCACGCCCGACCATTTTTACTTCGGCAGCGCCAAAAGTTACTTGGGCGACATTCTCTCCGGCACCCGCGGTATAAGGCAAAACACCTTGCTCAGTCTGACCCTGCATTACCCCGATGCCGAATCAACCCGCACCCGCCAGGAAGGCGTGCGGCAATTCATCACCAACCAGGTCAACACTCCCATTGCCCGGTTTTTGCCGGTGCTGGTACAACGCAAACACCATTTCGACGTGTTGTTCGACGCCTACCGTGACGGCGACAGGCCTATTCGGGCCTATTTCGGGGTGCTGCTGTTTTGCGACGAAGCCGAAGAAGCGGCGGCGGTGTCCAATGCCCGTGTGTATTTTCGGGAGCTGGGTTTTCAGCTACTGGAAGACAAGTATTTCTGCCTGCCGTTTTTCTTGAACTGTTTGCCCTTCGGTCCGGAACGCGCGGCGATTGCCGACCTGAAACGCTATCGCACCCTGGCCACGCGCCATGCGATTCCGTTATTACCGCTGTTCGGCGATTGGGCCGGCACCGGTACGCCGACCTTGAATTTCGTCTCCCGTAACGGCGAACACATGGCGGTGTCGTTGTTCGACACCACCGGCAACTACAACCTCTGCATTGCCGCCGAATCCGGCAAAGGCAAATCCTTCCTAACCAACGAAATCATCGTCAGCTACCTGACCGAAGGCGCGCAAATCTGGGCGATCGATGTCGGCCGCTCCTATGAAAACCTCTGTGAGGTGCTGGAAGGTGATTTCGTCAAATTCACTCACGGTTCGGGGATTTGCATGAACCCGTTCGAGATCGTGCAGAACTTCGAGGAGGAAGCCGACATGCTGGCCGGCTTAGTCAGCCAGATGGCGGCGCCGACCGAGAAACTCACCGACTTTCAAACCGCCGGTCTCAAGCGGATATTGAAGCAACTGTGGACTGAAAAAGCCCAATCCATGTCGGTGGACGACATTGCAAAATGCCTGTGTACCGAAGCCGATCAGCGTTTGAAGGATGTCGGCGAGCAGTTGTTTCCATTCACCACCCGAGGCGAATACGGTCGCTACTTCAACGGTAAAAACAACGCCAAGTTCGCTCGCGACTTTACCGTATTGGAATTGGAGGAGCTAAAAGGACGTAAGCATCTGCAACAAGTCGTACTTTTGCAATTGATCTACCAGATCCAGCAGGAAATGTATCTCGGCGAACGTAACCGGCCCAAAATCGTGATCATCGACGAAGCCTGGGATTTACTCACCGAAGGCGATGTCGCCAAGTTCATGGAGCACGGCTACCGGCGGTTTCGTAAATACGGCGGTGCGGCAGTCACCATTACCCAGTCCGTGAACGATTTATACCGCAATGCCGCTGGCCGAGCGATTGTCGAGAACTCCGCCAATATGTATTTGCTCGGTCAAAAAGCCGAAGTCATTGAAGGCATGAAGCAGGACCGCCGCTTGCCGTTGTCGGACGGCGGCTACGAACTGCTGAAAACCGTGCATACCTTGCCGGGCGCGTATTCCGAAATCTTCTTCATCACCGAGATGGGTTCCGGCATCGGCCGCCTGATCGTCGATCCTTACAAACGCATTCTGTTCTCCACCAAGCCCGAAGACGTCAATGCCTTGAAGAATTTGCGCCGGCAAGGCTTGAGCCTGGGTGATGCCATTCAACAGCTCATCGACAGTCGCAGCAGCAAACCCAGGGAGAGTGCTTATGGATCCTAAATCGCAATGGCTCAGCACCATTTTCATCGCAGCCTGTCTGGGCGGCATCGGCGGTTGGCTGGCGGTACAACAGCAACTGCAGGAACCCTTGGTGCGCCTGAATCTGGTCACGCCGGTGTTCGTGCTCGATCGCGCCAAGCTGATTCAATCGATACCGCCCAACGCCAACCAGGAACAAATGGCCAAGATCGTCGACGACTGGCAGAGCCAGGCCAAGAAACTCAGTGATGCGGGCTATCTGG
The DNA here is from genome assembly GCF_024360925.2 of Methylomonas rapida. Lineage (NCBI taxonomy): Bacteria > Pseudomonadati > Pseudomonadota > Gammaproteobacteria > Methylococcales > Methylococcaceae > Methylomonas > Methylomonas rapida. The sequence goes on from NZ_CP113517.1 coordinate 2,781,668, forward strand.
TGATCGATTCGACGGCGGTGGTGGCTGCACCGGAGGATGTTTATGTTCAACATCAAACCCGGTAAGGTTATGCAAACCAATCATTCGAAATACACACTTGCACGGACCTCCACTGCCAAGCAGAGACCCTATCAAACCCGTGCCGCATTGCTGCGGTTCATCGGGAAAGCCTTGCCGATATTATTGCTGGTATTAGCGGTGGAGCGCTATATCGGTCAACGCTTTCTAATCGGCGGCGATGACCAGGTCGATCGCTGTCTACCGGATAAATGGGTGTATCTGATCGATACCCACAACAAAGACATCTGGCGCGGTGATTTGATTGCCTTTCGCGCCGAACGCATGGCGCCATTTTTCAAGGACGGCCAGATCATCGTCAAAATCGCCGCCGGCGTCACGGGTGATACCGTCCACGTCGACTCACAGCACACCACGATTAACGGTGAACGAATCATCGACGGACTGCCGTTGACGGAGAAACTCAAAAAGCCGGCCGCCAGTTTTAAACGTCACGAAACCATTCCACCTTCTGCCTATTGGGTGACGGGGCAAACCGACAAAAGCTTCGATTCGCGTTACTGGGGCTATGTCTACGATCATCAAGTGATTGGACGGGCCTATGCGTTGTTTTGAGCCACCTCAATTTCCTTGGCGGCATTCGGCGCTCTGTTTGCTTTGCTGGTTCGTTGTGCAAGCGGTTCAAGCAGAAGAAGCTTGGCTGCAACGTTCTCAAGCCATTTTGCAGGCCTTGGAAGGACAGCCTCGACCCGACTGGTTGACCGGTCAATCTGAACAGTTGGACGTGAAACGCCAGGCGCAGCAAGTCTTGGACGCCTCGCAGGCGATTCGAACGAATGTTCTATCGACGGGTTCGAAAAGTCACCTGCCGATAAATCCTTCGAGCAAACCACTCACGTTGTTGTTTGTCTCCTTCTCGCTGAGTGAGTCCGCGCTGAAAAGCATCTTCGAAGAGGCCTCAGGCCGAGACGATGTGTTGCTGGTGTTTCGCGGCCCCAAACCTGGTCAAAAACTACCGGCGTTGATGGCCGACCTCAAACGCTTGTTGAAAGGCATCGAGCCGTTGCCCAACATCATTATCGATCCCACCCGTTTTCAACGTTGGTCGGTGTCATCGGTGCCGGATATCGTCGTCGAGCAGGACGGGAAAGCCCGTTTACACGCTCGCGGTGTCAGTAGTTTGCCCTGGCTGGACGAGCAGATCAAAGCCGGCAAGCAGGGTGATTTGGGCGCCTTGGGCGATGTTGGCGAAATTACCGAAATCGACTTGCTCGAAGAGATCAAACACCGGATGGCGGCCATCGACTGGAAACACAAGCAACAACAAGCCATCGCTCGATTCTGGGCACAACAAAAATTTGAAGACTTACCCACGGCTCAGGCCGATCGTGATCGGACCGTCGATCTGACCATCACCGCCCCGCGCGATCTGACAGCGCCAAACGGTCAGATGATCGTCCGAGCCGGACAAACCGTCAATCCGTTGGCCAAGATGCCGTTTGGCTTATGCCTGATGGTGTTCGATGCCACGGTGCCGGCTCAAGTCGAGCTGATTCGGCATCAGTCCTGTCAGGACAAACAGGCCCGTGTGATGTATCTGGCCACGCAATTGTCGCGTGAAGCTGGGTGGGAGGATCTTAAAAACTTGGAAACGCTGTTGAAATCGCCTGTGTATCTGCTGACGCCGGATGTGCGCAGGCGTTTTCAATTACAGCAGGTACCGGCGATTGTCGAACAAGCCGGTAACTGTCTACTGGTTCGTGAGCGAAAACTGCCGGCCTCAACAGGAGAGCGGTCATGAAGCAATGGCTGTTGCCTTGGGTGTTGGGAAGCTTGATAACGCTGGCAACGCCGCTTGTTGCCGAAACCACGACGAATAGCATCGACCCGTTGTGCTCGGACGCCGAACTGTGGTCCGGCAAACTGATTACCGATATTTGCTGGAGCTGTCTGTTTCCGATTCATGCAGCCGGGGCGTCGCTGGGCGGTGGCAACGTACCAAGCATCGCCACCGATGAGAAGTTTTGCTTCTGCACCGATCCGATGGGTATTCCGCAACTGGGCATGACCATGGGCCTATGGAATCCGGCTCGACTGGTCGAGATCGTCCGCAATCCCTGGTGCTCGCCGGCATTGGGCGGGCATAAGTTCAGTGCTTCGAATGTGCGTCTGATCGCCACTACCGGCAAAGCCGACTTTGATGCCAGCGAGATGTCATTTTTCAATTACCACTATTTCGCCTTTCCGCTGACCATTCTGCTGGATCTGTTTTGGGATGGCCGCTGTAACAGCGATGGCTACCGGGATTTTGACTTGCTGTATGTCTCGGAATTGGATCCGACCTGGAATAGCGACTTATTGGCGTTTTTTACCAGTCCGGAGACGGCCCTGTTTGCCAATCCCGTGGCCATTTCAGCGTGCGTCGCCGATGCCGCAGCGGCGGCCACCGGTAATCCGCTGGACGCCTTGTTCTGGTGTGCTGGCGCTTGGGGGCACATGTATCCGTTGTCCGGCATATCGCCGACCAGTTACGGTACCGATCCCAGAATTACCAGCTTGTTGGCCACACGCGCCACGGCGTCCTTGCATCGCCGGGGGCTGGCCTGGAAAACATCAGGCAACGATGCTTTGTGCGGTGGCTATATCTACCCCTTTATCCCGAAATCGCAATACCGGCTATCGATGTTTTATCCGGTCGCGGAAACCGAATCCAATCACGCCATTGGCGAAACCACCTTCAAGTGGGGTGCGGGACGTACATTCCCAGGACCGGGCGAGGACCATCTCTACATCCTGTGGCGCTGGCAGGACTGCTGTGTTGGCCTATAGCGATGCGTCAGATATTTGAACCGCAAGCACTGATTACACAAAGCCTATCAGCTGTACTCTGCGTTACGCTGGCCTGGACGCCGTTTGGTGTGTCCTGGGCGGATGCGATTCAGGCGGCTGGGCGTGATGGCCAACAACTGGGTCAGCAAGTCCTAGACGGTTTTGCGTTTCCACTCGATACCGGCAATGGCACGCTGACCTTGAATCCAGGCACATCCCAAGAAAGTGCGATTTCGATTGGTACGCTGTTTCCCGATACCCAAAGTGCCACGAGCACAACTCAAGATTTCGCCAATCTCTACGGCAACAATCCCGGCACGCTGGCGGCGGGTCTGGATGCACAGACCGCCTTGAACGGCGAAACCAGCTTCACTGGTGAAGCCTATCGTACCCTGATGGACAATGCTCACCAGTCACACCCGGACTTACAGGCTGACTCACTCTGGCAAGCCGGCGATCAGGTGTTCAGCGATTTCACCCCGTGGGCACAGTCGTTCGCGGACTGCACGACCACCACGACCCAAACTGAAACCCAGCAATCGGTTCGGGTGCCGGATTATCAGCTCTGCCTTAGACAACCGACGGTACCGCAAAGCTGTACCGCCACCCACCAAGTCAATGTCGAGCCCTTGATCCATTTTGTCAGTGGCGACGGCGGTTTTTCCAGTTGCGGGCCGGGCTGCATGGATTTGTATGTCGGCCGGGTGGGTGATGATTATTGGGAATCGGATTGTGGCTTGTTTACCTGGCAGGTCAAATACGAGGTCTTACATCCGGAAGCCATCACCAGCGCCACCCTGGAGTACGTCAAATACGATGACCACACTCGGGTCTATTACGATAATCAATTGATCTATACAGGATCCAGCGGCTGGTTTGGGGATTGCGAGCTTTACACCAGTTGGAACGAATACCCCAACACCAATGTACTGTATGCTTTCAATAGCAGTGGCATCAAGGTGTTTAAGGAAGAAACCCGCGTTTCCGGACGCGGCGAAGGCTATTCGCGGATTCGACTGCGCTATGACCTGTCGAAACTGATCACCCAGGACGAATGGAGCTGGAGCGGACCGAATTGCCAAAACTTGGCCAACGCGATTACCGATGGTATTTGCCAGGCTGGCAGCCAATTGAGTTGCACGAATGATGCTGCCAACGCTTCGGGTTGTTACGTCGACCCGACTTCGCAGGTGATGGTCTGCGGCTCGGATTTGGCACAAGCCCCGGTAGCCAGTTCGACGGGGATTCGCAATACCTGTATGAGTATCCAGGCGACTGGGAACTGCGATTTGAATCAGTATGGCCAATGCTGGACCGATACCGCCGGCACCCACTGTTTGGAGCCGCCGGCGAACGGGATACCCAACAAAACCTGTGATTCGTTGGAAACCCAAGGCTGCTCGTTCATCAAAAGCCAATGTACCAGTGTCTTGGCCTCCGGCACTTGCTGGGACAGTGTCGATACCTACGACTGCGGGCAAACGGTGGGCATTCCCGAGATTCAAAGCCATACCCAACAGCAGTGTGCCGGGCCGATTCGCTGCATGGGCGAAGACTGTATCAGCGTGAATCGGACGCAGAGCCAGGATTTCAGCAAGGCGGTAGCCTTACTCAACAGCGCCCAGCAAATGGCGATGGATTTGCATTGCGATTACGCCAATGCCGATCTGCAGCAAAAGGATCCGACCACCTGTGAGGTATTCCAAGGCAAGCCGGCCAGTTGCAAAATGGTCGGCGGCGCATTGAGTCTGGTCGATTGCTGCGAAACGCCCGAGGGAGCCATGGGCTTGGGTCGGTATATCGATTTATTGTTGGCGACCAGTCAGATGGATAGCGCGGTGATGGCCATGGATAGTACGTCCATCGTTCGTGGCGCCTGGGAAACCATGCGTACCCCGTTCACGCTGGCCGGCGATGCCTGGAACGGTTTTCAGGCGGATTTTGCCTCGACGGTGAACGACTTGGTCGGTACCGACATGCTCAGTACCAGCGATATTGCTTCACAAGGTTTACTGGATTCGCTGAAAGGCGAATTAATGAAGTCGGTAGCGGAATGGATCGGCCAAACCTTTGGCGAAGCGGCCGGCAATGCTTTGTTTAGTGCCGGTGGCCAGGCGGCCTTCGACTCGGCGGGCAATCTGACACCAGCGGCTCAATCGGGCGGCGTCGAGTTGGGTGGCGGTGCCGCGGTCGCGGGCGAACTGCTCAGCACCTTGATGACGGCGTATACCGTGGTGATGATCATCATCATGATTATCCAGATCGTCTATTCCTGCGAGGAGCCTGAGTATGAACTGGCCGCCAAGAAACAGCTTAAAGTCTGCACGGATCTCGGCACCTATTGTGAAAGCAAGGTGGCTGGCGTGTGTTGGGTGCGCAAGGAAAGTTACTGCTGCTACAACTCGCCGCTGGCACGCATCCTCAACGAACAAATCAAACCGCAGCTGGGCATGGATTTCGGCACGCCGGAAAATCCCAGTTGTACCGGCATCAAAGTCGCGGATCTGGACCGCGTGGACTGGACGCAAGTCAATCTCGACGAGTGGTTGGCGATTCTGGCGCAGACTGGGCATTTGCCGACAGCCGCCAATGCCGCATCCATGCTGAATCTGGATCAACTCACCGGTACCGGCAGCCGACTCAATCCGCAGAAATACGGCGCAGCCTCCAGCGGCCGGCAAGATACCTTAACCCGCACCCAAGGCCGGATGACCGACCTGGACGTCCCTACGGTCAAACGACAGTCGGAACTGGAAGGCTGGGGTATGGGGCCGCAATGATAGGTTTACAAGTTATTGAACCGCGTCTTTCAAGCCTTTACCGGCTTTGAAGGATGGCAGTTTTGCTGCAGAAATGGTAAAGGTTCGCATTTGCTGATCGACAGCGCGGGCGTCAAAATGTTGGACGAAGGCGAATTGAAAACCAAGAAAGATTGCGCCGAATATCGTCGGCAATGGCGTAAGGTTCACCTGGGAATTGATGCCGAAACCGAAACCCTGGAGATTCGAGCGATTGAAGTCAATTCCAATCGCGTGTGAGACGCTAAAGTCTTGCTGGATCGGCTGAATCAGATTCCTCGAGACGAACGAATCAACTCAGTCAGAGGGGGCTGTGCTTACGATACCAAGAAGGACCATACCGCAATTGCCGAACGAGAGGCCGAGGCGATCATTACTGTCCGCAAAAATGGCAAGCTATGGAGAGAAAATCCCTAGGATGCCTGTGCCAGAAATGGTAAGCGCTCTATAGACAGCGTCTATAGAGCGCTTACAGGCAATTCAACATAACCTATCTTATGCGAAGTCACGGTGTAAGCGCAATATAATAATGTCCTGTTTTAGGTGACCGTAAGGATTCGTGCGATTTTGGGTAATAGCGCCCTTTCTAATTGCGAAAAACCTTTAACACAGAATTTCCGTACAGCATGTCATAAGCGACACTGTTTTTCGTACATTTTTTGGGGTGTTTTGAGCGACAATAACGGTAATTTATCGACCACCACTGGAAAACATCTGTTTTCCGGCAGACTAAACATCAGAAGATTGCATCATTGATACTTATATCGCATGAGTTTAGCTACTATTGCCCATAATCGCACGAATCCTTACCTTGACCCAGGTTGAGTATTAGCACCCCAGTCAATTCGGTATATACGAATTACGGGACAAATGGGGGTTGAACGTCGGAAAGAATTTCATCGGTTTCCGCAAACGACAAGCTCATCAAATAAAGGACAACCATTCATACAAACCGAACGGTGACTGCACTCTCCACAGCGGTCCGAACTGAAGTAACTTCGAAACATCCCCATGTTTCTAGACTTTGTCCATATGTCCAGGAGTGTTGTCTCGCTGTCCAACTGATCGCCTTCTACCAAACCACTCTGGAAAGAACAGGGATATACCTTCAAATCCTCCGACACATACATCGAGAATCTACCCGCGTCGCAAGCGTCAACCATTGAAGTGTTGGCATTCGTTCGTGCGAATACACCACTAACGCAACATGCGTCAAAACCAACTTTCAGTTTCCTTTGTGGAGAGGTGGCTAATCCGAAAAATTCATCCAGTCTTGCACTGTTACGCAAGAGTTTTTCTTCAAACACTGTTCGGCCTGATGGTTTGTAGTTCAGAAAGATTATGGCGTTTATGCCCGCCAGATATTCGGGTGGTTGGTTGAGCCAATCAATTGCGGTGTCGATGCTCCCGGCGTCCAAGATGAAATGAATGTTGGTTTTGATGCCGTGGTCAGCCAATTTCTTGATTGTCGCAGCAGTCTCATCGTATGGTGGGTAAGCAGAAACAGCTACAGCACCGCAATACTTGCTTGTGGCATTAAGGATCTCATCGCTCATACCTCGACCGTTCGTTGTGTAGTTCGGAACTACACCTTTAGTTGCAGTGTACTCTAAGATCTCTATGAAGTTTGGATGTTGGTTGGGGTTGCCGCCCCCCAACGCCACTTGAAACGTTCCCATTTCCGCAGCTTGATCAATCACTCTCTTGTAGTCATCTAGCGCCATGTGTTCGCCGCATTTCGTCGAAGACTTGTAGCAAAAAGAGCAGCCTTTATCACACCAATTTGTGATTGAAATATCCATCAACTCCGGCCCATGCGGTGACCAAAACGGGTCTTTCTTCCCCGTATCCGGAACTCGGGCGAAGAAACCCGTATCTGGATTGAAAAAGGACGTATAGCCCAAGCTCTTGTAGCGGATGGCTTTTAGCACGAAACTACCAATAATTGTTGTAGGCGTTGATGTAGAAGCGGTCTGACTTGACCTCAAACATGGCCATGCACAGAAGCGACTCCGCAAGGGGGCCATCGCTGCTCAGCGTTGAGGTAACGACGTGTTTTCCCTGCTCAATCGCATCTTTCATCTTCTCAACAACCTCCGGTGTGAACTCATGTTCTCCAGCAAGGCTATCCGCGGCCTCTTTTGTCGTTACTTGTTTTCCGTTGCGCCGAATCGAAGTACTGATCTCGGAGTACATCTGACGAAACAAATCTCCGACAGGGCCATCACCGTCCACACCGGCTGCTTTGAGAAAAACCTCTTCGCTCAACTCTTCGTCTGAGATGTACACAAACGACGTCGATGAACTGTTTGAAACGAAATCAAGTTTGACTTTCATTCTGGGCCTCTTCTAGCTTTTTAATGCATTTAAGTACGGTGTCTAGCTTGTTGTTCTCGTACGCTCTATCTATAACCTGTGGCAGCCAAGTCACCATGAACACCCTATCTGCTTCCAAATCCTCTTCGCTTAAGGCTTCCCCATACCGAATTTCCACATACTCAGCCAAATTCGCATACTCGACGGAATAATACTTTTTGAATTCACCTTTGACTTCAATAGATGCGACAAACAGTGCGTCGTAGACGGTTCCGAAAAACTGTTCGCCAAGACCTCCACGAGACACTCCCAATGCTTCGAGAAACTCTTCTCGCTTGGGCTCCCATGAAGTCGGGAGGATCAATTCTATTTCATCCCTCATACTTCCCCCGTTCTTCTGCTATTTCTTTCAGGCAATTCTGCACCTTAACAGAAACAGTATTTTTACAGGCCTCAATAGCGCCACCTACCTCCTGCGTAAGCTGAAACTTCGAGAAAATATTGAGAGTGGTCTCCCGTTCATCCCAATGAGCATATGATGCAAAATGCAATGCAAGTGCTAATGCTGAAACACCCAATCCAAGAATTTGCTCTTCTCCAAGGTCCTTCAAACTATTGAGAAGATCGCTAACCCTACCCCTCCATTTATTGTCTCGAAAATCGAAAGAATCAGAGAACATCGTTCTTATGAAACGCTCGGATTCCTCATCATCTGTAAGCGCCCAGCCGTCCCACCTGTGAAAAACATTCGTCCTACGGCATCCTGTGATTTTTTGAACAGGAGCAGGTATGGCCATCACATCGAAATGGCGTCAGCATATTGAAGCGTGGCAACGCAGTGGACTGTCGCAAGCCGAGTATTGCGCAGCGCAGCAGATCAATGTTCGCACGTTCACGGCGCGACTGAGCGACTATCGCAAATTGCCCAAAGCCGATTCGGTTGCATTGATACCCGTCCAGGTTGCGCCTTCTGAGCCCGTCGATGCGGGCATTCTCTTTACCCATGTCCAAGGCCATCGCTTGGCGCTGCCTGCTTCGGTATCAGCGCGCTGGGTGGCGGAGTTGCTGCGATGCCTGGCCTGATCGGTTATCCAGCGCAGATTTGGATTGCCGTGGCGCCGGTGGACATGCGGCGCGGCCTGGATGGCTTGTCGGCCCTCGTGCAGCACAGTTTGGGGCATGCACCTTGCGCCGGCTCGGCTTTCATCTTCCGCAATCGAGCGGGTAATCGCTTGCGCTTGCTGCTGTGGGATGGCAATGGCGTCTGGTTGTGTCAACGCCGATTGCATCAGGGCAGCTTTGTCTGGCCCAAGGCCCCTGACGCGGTGTTTGCGCTCAGCCAGGCGCAATGGCACTGGTTAGTGGCCGGTGTCGACTGGCAGCGGTTATCAGCCGTCCCCAAAGCCGAATGGCAGGTTTAAAATGAGGCTGAAAAAGAGGCTCTAAAATCCGGCAAAACCCAATAAAATCAAGGCATTCAGGGGGTTCATGGGGTATAATAAACCCCATGAATCCCTTGGCCGAACTCGATCAATTGAACCTGGAACCTGCCGCGAAAATCCACGTCACGGCAATGATTCAGACGCTGGTCGATCAAGCCGCGCAGGATGCGCAAACCATCGCCAAGAAAGACGCCAAAATCGCCGCGCTGACGCACGAATTGGCGTATTACAAGCGCATCCGCTTCAGCCACAAGAGTGAAGCCCTGGCGCCGTTGCAACGCGATGTGTTCGAGGAAACCTGGAACACCGACATGTCGGCGATTGAAGCCGAGGTCGAGCAACTACAGGACAACAGCCCATCCGATACGGTCACTCGGCCCAAACGCCCCCGTGCCGGTCGTCAACCTTTGCCTGAACATCTGCCACGCATCGAACACCGTCACGAACCCGAATCCTGCACCTGCGGTCAATGCGGTAAAGACTTGGTCAAGATCGGCGAAGACGTGACCGAGCAACTGGACGTCGAACCCGCCAAGTTTTTCGTGCATCGCCACATCCGTCCACAATACGCCTGCCGAGCCTGCGAAACCATCACGGCGGCACCGATTCCACCGGCCGTGATCGATGGCGGCATGGCGGCGATCGGTTTGCTGACTTGGGTCATGATCAGTAAATTCCTGGATCATTTGCCCTTGTACCGACTGGAACAAATCGCCGCCAGGAATGGCGTGATCCTGTCCCGCTCCACCCTGGCCGATTGGGTCGGACGCATCGGCGTGGCCTTGCTGCCCTTGGCCGATCGCCTGACTTGGCATCTATTGCAACGCGATAGCTTGCACGCCGATGAAACCCCGGTGCCACAACTCGATCCGGGCAACGGCAAAACCAAGAAAGCCTATCTGTGGGCCTACCGCAGCAACGACTTGCAACCGGGCCCCAAGATCATCGTCTTCGACTATCAAGCCGGTCGCAGCGGCCGGCATGCGCAACAGTTTCTACAAGATTGGCACGGTCACCTGATGGTCGACGACTATGGCGGCTATAAGGCCTTGTTTGCCACTGCCCGCGCGCACCCGGAAACCCGACTTCTGCTTGAACCGTGTATCGAACTGGCGTGTTGGACACATGCGCGCAGAAAGTTCTTCGACCTGTTCCAAGCCAGCCAAAGCCCCGTGGCGCAAGCCGCCTTGCAGCGGATCGGCGCCCTGTATGCCATTGAAGCCGAGGGGCGAGACATGAGCAGCGACGAGCGCCAACGCCTGCGGGCGGAAAAAAGCCAGCCTGCCTTAACCGAGCTGCACGATTGGCTGCAGAAAACCCGACTGCTGATGGCGCCCAACAGCGCAACCGCCAAAGCCATCGATTACAGTCTGAAGCGCTGGCCCGCGCTGACGCGTTACGCCGAAACCGGCGATCTGCCCATCGACAACAATCCCGTCGAGAACAGCATTCGACCCATTGCCCTGGGCAAAAAGAATTGGTTGTTCGCAGGCTCGGAACGCGCCGGCCAGCGGGCGGCCGTCATTCAAACCCTGCTCGGTACCGCCAAACTCAACGGCCTCGATCCGGCCGCTTGGCTAAGCGACACCCTGGAAAAACTCCCCACCTGGCCCAACAGCCGCATCGACGAACTGCTGCCGTTTGCTAACGCCGATTAAGTCCTGCCAGCGAGCTGGGGTCGTGGTACCGCTACGCGCTTACCATCATCTAATTTACTAACATGATCGAGCAAAATTCGAATGTTCAGATGCTCCGAGTCCTCTCTTTTTCTGAACAGGAACCAAGCAACATGTCGGAGATCGTCTTCCGCTGTGTTATCTTTCAAAATGGCCTCCACACGCTCCACGTCTTCGGGCGTTTGAATGTCTGCTGACAAGAGCGACAGATTATTCAGATAATGCTTTTGGAAGTCTTCAGAAGTCTCACAAGCGGCCAAAACTGTATCGTTATTTTGCTTGCGTGCGAGAACATAGGCGTAGCGGAAAAAACCTTCATAGATAGGCCACTTGGGAATTTTCTCAAAAATACTGTTTACTTCTAATGGATTTGACGCCGCAAGCTCCACGACAATATAGTAAGCAAGTAAGAAATCTCGTAGTTCGTCGTATGTAAATGAGAAGTTTTCGATGCCCAACGACGCAAGCAGGGCAATCGCGCTATGTTGCAGATGTTCCGAAGAGTAATTTAAAGCGATACCTGAATCCGTGACTTAAAAGGTCATCCACGGCCGCAACGCAATGATTTAAAACGCTTATTCTGGGATAATACCGCTATTCTTCCATTCACCCGGCGAGTGATTCATGAAGCGGTTTATCCTGGAGCAATCTGAAACTGAATTTTATACCAGCCATTCTGGATTAGCCTTGGTCGGTTTATGTTTGAATCAATATGGCCAGCTCAATCAGGCGCTGGAAAAAGGTATTCCGCTACGGCACGGTATTGCTCACGCCGATATTATCAAAAGCTATATAGGCACCCTTAGCCTGGGCAAAAGCGACTTCGAAGCCATCGAAAACCATCGCGACGACGACTATTTCAAAGCCGCGCTCGCCATTCATCAAGTACCCTCCAGCGCTCGCCTCAGACAGCGGCTGGATGAACACGCTGACGCCTTATTACCGATCATTTATCAAAGCAACCTCGATTTTCTGGCTCACGCCCAGGTGCCGGTAACGCCGTTAGCCACAGGCCATGTCGCGTTGGATATCGATGTTTACCCCATGAACAACGAAAAAACCTGCAAAGAAGGCGTCTCCCGAACCTACAAAGGTTTTGACGGCTACGCCCCGATTGCCCTCTATCTGGGTAAAGAGGGCTGGTGTATTGGTAATGAACTGCGCGAAGGCAAGCAGCATTGCCAATACGAATTCCGCTATGCGCTGGAGCGCGGACTCGCCGCCGCGAAACGTTTGACGACTTTGCCTTTGTTGGTCCGGCTGGATGGCGGTCACGACGCGCTCGACAATCGCATCGACTTACACGAAGCCGATCAGGTCGATTTCATCATCAAATGGAACCCGCGTAAACAAGATGCCGACGCCTGGCTGGCCTACGCCGAACAACACGGCCAGTGGACCACACCGCGCGAAGGCAAACGCGTGGCCTTGTTCAGTGTCATGGAGCAACACACTCGCAACGGTAAAACCTATACCTGTCGCAGGGTCATGCAAATCACCGAGCGCACCATCACGGCTCAAGGCCAAGCCCTCGTGCTACCGGATATCGAAATCGAAGGCTGGTGGACCAGTCTGCCGGTGGCCGATTACGACGATGCCATGGTTATTGCCCTCTATCGCGACCATGCCACCGCTGAACAATTCCACAGCGAATTCAAGACCGATCTGGATATCGAGCGCCTGCCATCCGGCAAGTTTGCCACCAACGACCTGATCATGAGCCTCAGCGCCTATAGCTACAACATCCTGCGCTGGATAGGCCTGATCGGCTTGCTGGGCGAACAAAGCCCGGTCAGGCATCCTGCCAAGCGGCGGCGTATCAAAACCGTGATCCAGGAACTGATGTATCTGGCCGCGCGACTCATCCGTAGCGGGCACCGGCTGAAGCTGCGCTTTTCACAGAGCTGTCCCGGTTTCATCGCTTTTGAATCCACCTACGCCAAACTCGCCGCCGGCTAGCGACTGATCGCTCTGCCATCGATAGCACAACGCCGCAAATTCACAGTGGCTTGGGAATCCTGCGCCGTAAGCGCCCAGCCGTCCCACCTGTGAAAAACATTCGTCCTACGGCATCCTGTGATTTTTTGAACAGGAGCAGGTATGGCCATCACATCGAAATGGCGTCAGCATATTGAAGCGTGGCAACGCAGTGGACTGTCGCAAGCCGAGTATTGCGCAGCGCAGCAGATCAATGTTCGCACGTTCACGGCGCGACTGAGCGACTATCGCAAATTGCCCAAAGCCGATTCGGTTGCATTGATACCCGTCCAGGTTGCGCCTTCTGAGCCCGTCGATGCGGGCATTCTCTTTACCCATGTCCAAGGCCATCGCTTGGCGCTGCCTGCTTCGGTATCAGCGCGCTGGGTGGCGGAGTTGCTGCGATGCCTGGCCTGATCGGTTATCCAGCGCAGATTTGGATTGCCGTGGCGCCGGTGGACATGCGGCGCGGCCTGGATGGCTTGTCGGCCCTCGTGCAGCACAGTTTGGGGCATGCACCTTGCGCCGGCTCGGCTTTCATCTTCCGCAATCGAGCGGGTAATCGCTTGCGCTTGCTGCTGTGGGATGGCAATGGCGTCTGGTTGTGTCAACGCCGATTGCATCAGGGCAGCTTTGTCTGGCCCAAGGCCCCTGACGCGGTGTTTGCGCTCAGCCAGGCGCAATGGCACTGGTTAGTGGCCGGTGTCGACTGGCAGCGGTTATCAGCCGTCCCCAAAGCCGAATGGCAGGTTTAAAATGAGGCTGAAAAAGAGGCTCTAAAATCCGGCAAAACCCAATAAAATCAAGGCATTCAGGGGGTTCATGGGGTATAATAAACCCCATGAATCCCTTGGCCGAACTCGATCAATTGAACCTGGAACCTGCCGCGAAAATCCACGTCACGGCAATGATTCAGACGCTGGTCGATCAAGCCGCGCAGGATGCGCAAACCATCGCCAAGAAAGACGCCAAAATCGCCGCGCTGACGCACGAATTGGCGTATTACAAGCGCATCCGCTTCAGCCACAAGAGTGAAGCCCTGGCGCCGTTGCAACGCGATGTGTTCGAGGAAACCTGGAACACCGACATGTCGGCGATTGAAGCCGAGGTCGAGCAACTACAGGACAACAGCCCATCCGATACGGTCACTCGGCCCAAACGCCCCCGTGCCGGTCGTCAACCTTTGCCTGAACATCTGCCACGCATCGAACACCGTCACGAACCCGAATCCTGCACCTGCGGTCAATGCGGTAAAGACTTGGTCAAGATCGGCGAAGACGTGACCGAGCAACTGGACGTCGAACCCGCCAAGTTTTTCGTGCATCGCCACATCCGTCCACAATACGCCTGCCGAGCCTGCGAAACCATCACGGCGGCACCGATTCCACCGGCCGTGATCGATGGCGGCATGGCGGCGATCGGTTTGCTGACTTGGGTCATGATCAGTAAATTCCTGGATCATTTGCCCTTGTACCGACTGGAACAAATCGCCGCCAGGAATGGCGTGATCCTGTCCCGCTCCACCCTGGCCGATTGGGTCGGACGCATCGGCGTGGCCTTGCTGCCCTTGGCCGATCGCCTGACTTGGCATCTATTGCAACGCGATAGCTTGCACGCCGATGAAACCCCGGTGCCACAACTCGATCCGGGCAACGGCAAAACCAAGAAAGCCTATCTGTGGGCCTACCGCAGCAACGACTTGCAACCGGGCCCCAAGATCATCGTCTTCGACTATCAAGCCGGTCGCAGCGGCCGGCATGCGCAACAGTTTCTACAAGATTGGCACGGTCACCTGATGGTCGACGACTATGGCGGCTATAAGGCCTTGTTTGCCACTGCCCGCGCGCACCCGGAAACCCGACTTCTGCTTGAACCGTGTATCGAACTGGCGTGTTGGACACATGCGCGCAGAAAGTTCTTCGACCTGTTCCAAGCCAGCCAAAGCCCCGTGGCGCAAGCCGCCTTGCAGCGGATCGGCGCCCTGTATGCCATTGAAGCCGAGGGGCGAGACATGAGCAGCGACGAGCGCCAACGCCTGCGGGCGGAAAAAAGCCAGCCTGCCTTAACCGAGCTGCACGATTGGCTGCAGAAAACCCGACTGCTGATGGCGCCCAACAGCGCAACCGCCAAAGCCATCGATTACAGTCTGAAGCGCTGGCCCGCGCTGACGCGTTACGCCGAAACCGGCGATCTGCCCATCGACAACAATCCCGTCGAGAACAGCATTCGACCCATTGCCCTGGGCAAAAAGAATTGGTTGTTCGCAGGCTCGGAACGCGCCGGCCAGCGGGCGGCCGTCATTCAAACCCTGCTCGGTACCGCCAAACTCAACGGCCTCGATCCGGCCGCTTGGCTAAGCGACACCCTGGAAAAACTCCCCACCTGGCCCAACAGCCGCATCGACGAACTGCTGCCGTTTGCTAACGCCGATTAAGTCCTGCCAGCGAGCTGGGGTCGTGGTACCGCTACGCGCTTACCCTGCGCCTAAAGTCCATCAAATTGAATCATGCAGGGAAAATATTCCAGATAATACGCTGCATTTCTAGCCGTTAAACTCGATTGCCTGGACCACACTTTTAAATTCAGCGAATTTTGGAAGAGTATGACGAATAAAAGGTCTGGCAATATGTGGAGTCACGGATTCAGGCGATAGTTATCGTTCAAACATGCTCGCAACTTGCGGCGCTTCAAGCTGTCTTTAGTAGGTCCGTTATTTCGTAGTAAATTGAGTGCCATCCGTCGCATCAACGCCAAGTTTTCGGCGGAATGATCTGTTCTGGCGCGATTCGCATCTTCGCCAAACTGCACATCCAGCACCCAGTGCTGGGAATTTTCTATCGCCCAATGCTGCCGTACCCCTTCGGCAAAGCGCTGCAAATCCGTAAACGAACACAAATAGTAGCGACACTCAACCGAGGTCTTGTCACCGAGGGTGCGAATCGATTCAACCCGACCAATGGCTTGTAGCCCGGCCCAGTCAGGTTTTTGCGTCAACCAAGCAATCTCGCTACTCAAGCTGTAACGGCGTATTTCCAGGCGACCGTGATCTTTGTCGATGGTTTCGTAGACCGGTAAGCGGTCGTTGGCATTTTCAGTATCCAGCCACAACCTGACATCCTCGCAAAGGTTCGGATGATTATCCTTCAGTGCCAACACGTAATCCGCTTGCGCCGTAACGATGGTTTTCGCAATGGCTTTTTGACAACCCATGGCATCGATCGAGATCAGAGCTCCTTTGATGTCCAACATCGACAATAAATCGGGGATCGCCTTGATTTCGTTAGTCTTCTCATCCACCGCCTGTTGCGCCAACACCCAACGCGCTTCAGCCGCAAAGGCGCTCATCAAATGCACGGCCTTATCCCCTTCGCGGCTGCCGCGCAAGGTCTTGCCGTCCAAACAGACTTGCTGTCCTGAAAGGCTTGGCAATGCCGCCTGCACCCAACGTTGAAAGGTCTCGGCAAACGCTTGGGGATTCAGGCGGCCCAAGACATTACTCAGGGTATCGTGCGAGGGAATTCCATTCGGTAATTCCAAAAAGGTCCGCAGCCAATCTTCTTTTTCTTCGGCAAACTCTTCCATGCCGACCCAATCCTCGATGCCGCTCAATACTGCGCATAAGACGATCATCACGATATCCGTGAGTTTGTGGAGTTTGTTTTTGCCCTCTCGCCGCGGGTCTGTGAGGTCAGCAAAATAGGGGGTTGGATCTGGGAGCATCTGGGATATTAGGCAAAATCGCTATACTAAACCCCTTGCCCGTGCAAGTGCTACAAAGCGCGATTGCCCTGACGACGCAAGCCCTACAGACGGGACTTCCCTCCGCAGTATGATATCCTCACCTATCAACCGTTCAATAATTTGTCGCTCTGTGTCATCAAAACCCTCAACGGATATGAGAGAAAAATTCTCGTCAGCCAACATTTGGGAGCAAATTTTGTAAAGTGACTTTAAAGCCTTCTGCCTCAAATATGTTGGAAACCCCTCGACTTTCATAACCAGATATTTTTCGAAAATATCTCCTTTGTATATATCTGGCACATATCCAATATCTTTATCTTCATGGATTTCGGAGAAAATTCGCAGTAGGATGAGATCGTTTTCTAAGAACTCCGTTGAGCGTTTTGAAAAATTGGCTTTGATTTTAAAATGACGAAGGTAAGAGCTTAGTAGCCGAGATTTATTGTCTTCTGACATCTCGTTGCGAAGGTCTTTCACACGATACAGATGATCGGAGAATTGACGTTCAAATACGTCCGCGAATTTGTGATCAAAAAATTCGCTCCGACAGGTTATGACAATCTTTACGAAATCGTACTGACACAAGGCTTCAAGGAAAACTCGTAGTTCGGCAACAAACCCATCAAGGTCACCAACTTCGTTTATTCCATCGATGGCTATTACAAACGGTTTTTGGCATTCCTCGGCAACATTGTTTAGCAATGTGAGAAGGTCGTGGAGGTTTGAGACATCTGGAGCAAACCGATTGTTTCTGATGTACGACAGAATTCGACTAGGGCGAGGATAGTCGTTCAATGAGCGAGCAGGGATGAAGATTGTGGGAACCTCAAATGCCCTAAATTGATTTTCGATTAAATCGCAGATGAAGTTTGTTTTTCCTTGTCCCGCCATACCTGTAACTAAAAAAATCTTAGCTTGGGCAATTCCAATTTTCTTGGAGACCTTCTCAAGCGAACGGAACACTCCGCTTCCGCTTGATTCGATGCTATGCCGGAACACTTCCCAGTAGCCGGTCAAGTAGTCGCTAGGTGCAAACCGCTCCGCACGGTCACCATACCAAGAGAATGGAGAAACATGCTCTTGGATAGCTTCAAGCGCAGTTCTTTGTTGAACCAAACGTGCCCGAAGCTCAGACAGGTTGTTTGGCGCCGTCAAAGTTGTAATTCCGCGTAAATTGTCTGCAACGGGTTCGATTTTGGCCATACCTAGAAGCTCATTGAAATAGGCTAGGTCAATTCGTCGTAGATCATCATCGATCTTCCTGTAAAAAAACATCGGGTTCGCAAAATACCTCATCTCTTCCTTCGTTTCTGAAGTTTCCACGAAGACTGACGGAATGTATTTTTTTGTTCGCTTCTCATCCTCGATTTTTTGCTGACTGACTCCTAAGAATGCATCCAAGTTATTGCGGAATTGAAGATCGGCGTCCGCCTTCCTGAACTCCTTTTCAAGATGCTCATTGATGCGTTCAAGCTGCTCGTTAGTGAGTTCACTGAGCTTTTTCGCTAGATCTCGAAAATCCAGAATATTGGTCAATGTATCAAACTTAATTGACAGCTTGTTTATGGCTTCCGTCAGATTTTGGGAGATATACGATTTCTGTCTCTCCGTTATTACATATACGTAGAGGCTGTCAAAATCGCTACCAAGACCGTGAGACGCAAATTTTTCCAAAGTTTCACGAATTTTGCTGCTTGAAGAGTCGGATGTGATTTGAATGGAGGTCCTGCTAGTTGCGCATCCTAGATCGATGGCTGGGAAGTTCATTTGAATGCGGTTTTGGTTGCACAGATCAGGGCAGTTGAAAGCGATCGAGAAGATCGGGATAAGGAAGTCCTCCGCGATGGTGTTTATGTCGAATAGCCCCATGGCGTTCGCGACTTTCACCTCGTGCGCAAAACGCGCCAAAAAAGTACTTGATCGTTGTAGGAGTTCTTGCCGTGTCATATTTTTATCAATACACTCGAGTTCTTAGGTAAGCGCCCAGCCGTCCCACCTGTGAAAAACATTCGTCCTACGGCATCCTGTGATTTTTTGAACAGGAGCAGGTATGGCCATCACATCGAAATGGCGTCAGCATATTGAAGCGTGGCAACGCAGTGGACTGTCGCAAGCCGAGTATTGCGCAGCGCAGCAGATCAATGTTCGCACGTTCACGGCGCGACTGAGCGACTATCGCAAATTGCCCAAAGCCGATTCGGTTGCATTGATACCCGTCCAGGTTGCGCCTTCTGAGCCCGTCGATGCGGGCATTCTCTTTACCCATGTCCAAGGCCATCGCTTGGCGCTGCCTGCTTCGGTATCAGCGCGCTGGGTGGCGGAGTTGCTGCGATGCCTGGCCTGATCGGTTATCCAGCGCAGATTTGGATTGCCGTGGCGCCGGTGGACATGCGGCGCGGCCTGGATGGCTTGTCGGCCCTCGTGCAGCACAGTTTGGGGCATGCACCTTGCGCCGGCTCGGCTTTCATCTTCCGCAATCGAGCGGGTAATCGCTTGCGCTTGCTGCTGTGGGATGGCAATGGCGTCTGGTTGTGTCAACGCCGATTGCATCAGGGCAGCTTTGTCTGGCCCAAGGCCCCTGACGCGGTGTTTGCGCTCAGCCAGGCGCAATGGCACTGGTTAGTGGCCGGTGTCGACTGGCAGCGGTTATCAGCCGTCCCCAAAGCCGAATGGCAGGTTTAAAATGAGGCTGAAAAAGAGGCTCTAAAATCCGGCAAAACCCAATAAAATCAAGGCATTCAGGGGGTTCATGGGGTATAATAAACCCCATGAATCCCTTGGCCGAACTCGATCAATTGAACCTGGAACCTGCCGCGAAAATCCACGTCACGGCAATGATTCAGACGCTGGTCGATCAAGCCGCGCAGGATGCGCAAACCATCGCCAAGAAAGACGCCAAAATCGCCGCGCTGACGCACGAATTGGCGTATTACAAGCGCATCCGCTTCAGCCACAAGAGTGAAGCCCTGGCGCCGTTGCAACGCGATGTGTTCGAGGAAACCTGGAACACCGACATGTCGGCGATTGAAGCCGAGGTCGAGCAACTACAGGACAACAGCCCATCCGATACGGTCACTCGGCCCAAACGCCCCCGTGCCGGTCGTCAACCTTTGCCTGAACATCTGCCACGCATCGAACACCGTCACGAACCCGAATCCTGCACCTGCGGTCAATGCGGTAAAGACTTGGTCAAGATCGGCGAAGACGTGACCGAGCAACTGGACGTCGAACCCGCCAAGTTTTTCGTGCATCGCCACATCCGTCCACAATACGCCTGCCGAGCCTGCGAAACCATCACGGCGGCACCGATTCCACCGGCCGTGATCGATGGCGGCATGGCGGCGATCGGTTTGCTGACTTGGGTCATGATCAGTAAATTCCTGGATCATTTGCCCTTGTACCGACTGGAACAAATCGCCGCCAGGAATGGCGTGATCCTGTCCCGCTCCACCCTGGCCGATTGGGTCGGACGCATCGGCGTGGCCTTGCTGCCCTTGGCCGATCGCCTGACTTGGCATCTATTGCAACGCGATAGCTTGCACGCCGATGAAACCCCGGTGCCACAACTCGATCCGGGCAACGGCAAAACCAAGAAAGCCTATCTGTGGGCCTACCGCAGCAACGACTTGCAACCGGGCCCCAAGATCATCGTCTTCGACTATCAAGCCGGTCGCAGCGGCCGGCATGCGCAACAGTTTCTACAAGATTGGCACGGTCACCTGATGGTCGACGACTATGGCGGCTATAAGGCCTTGTTTGCCACTGCCCGCGCGCACCCGGAAACCCGACTTCTGCTTGAACCGTGTATCGAACTGGCGTGTTGGACACATGCGCGCAGAAAGTTCTTCGACCTGTTCCAAGCCAGCCAAAGCCCCGTGGCGCAAGCCGCCTTGCAGCGGATCGGCGCCCTGTATGCCATTGAAGCCGAGGGGCGAGACATGAGCAGCGACGAGCGCCAACGCCTGCGGGCGGAAAAAAGCCAGCCTGCCTTAACCGAGCTGCACGATTGGCTGCAGAAAACCCGACTGCTGATGGCGCCCAACAGCGCAACCGCCAAAGCCATCGATTACAGTCTGAAGCGCTGGCCCGCGCTGACGCGTTACGCCGAAACCGGCGATCTGCCCATCGACAACAATCCCGTCGAGAACAGCATTCGACCCATTGCCCTGGGCAAAAAGAATTGGTTGTTCGCAGGCTCGGAACGCGCCGGCCAGCGGGCGGCCGTCATTCAAACCCTGCTCGGTACCGCCAAACTCAACGGCCTCGATCCGGCCGCTTGGCTAAGCGACACCCTGGAAAAACTCCCCACCTGGCCCAACAGCCGCATCGACGAACTGCTGCCGTTTGCTAACGCCGATTAAGTCCTGCCAGCGAGCTGGGGTCGTGGTACCGCTACGCGCTTACGTTCTTAGTCTGCATTAGTAGCATCTATGATGCACTCGAACAGTTTCCAATAACTACTAAATCAGCTTGGTGACCCGCTTACCGCGCGTTTAATCAAGAAGCGCGTCATAAAAGACGCTAACTCGGTTTTTCGTTCCTCTGCGCCTCCCCCCCCCTGTTCGCCGTTCAACAGGTTGATGGGCACGGGACTTATACCCAGTTTGAACCAAGCTTCATCCTAAGAAGGCTTGAATTTTTTCGACCTAGTAGCTTTAGCACTTATGGTACCTCCATCCTCTAACCCAAGAGATAGCTGCACTGGAGCTTCTTGGCCCTCTAGAAGCGATCTTGTCCTAGTAGCCAATCCAATAAATTGGGCTAGAGCGGACTGCAATTCCCTTTCGCGTGCCGTTGCTTCATGCACAGGGCGAGATTCCGATTCTGACGCGCTGCCCAATGCAAGTCGAAATTGGCAAGTTGCCCCGGGCACAATTTCTACGGAAATCACCTTCGGCATCAGTTTGGGCAGGGTAGAAAAAATTTCGCTCGTATTAAACGCTTTTGCAAACCAAGCGAACTCTGACCAGCACAAGTCGAACCCAGATGACTCCACCCAATCAAACTTAGAGCGAATTTGTCGTTCAATACCTTTCACAGCCCGTGCCCAATATGGATCCCAAGTTCGAGGTCCGGCCAGTGCAGCGATTAGACCAAACCACACAGGAGCTTCAGGAAATGCCCTTCCGACCCGACGAAGTAGAAATTCATGAGTCGTACTTCTACCGACTAAGAAGGCGGCGGCGGCAACTATAGCTGAGGCAAAACCATTACGAGGATCGCGTACCGCTGAATGCATAAGCTCGTTAACTAGCCGCTGAAATACGAGCACACGTTCTTCGATAGAATCGCTGGCGAGTTTGCGATACTCGCTGGACCTCAATATATTTAATGTACTAGCCTTAGCATCAGACATATATTTTGCGGCAGCATCCAGCACTAAATCAGCAGCAGCACTCGGCGATAATGGCTCGTTAAAACGAGCTCCCGCCAAAGCCCATATTGGAAGCAGATCTTCTACAGAAACGGAACGTTTTACAAATCGGCGGTCGGCTTCAATTTGCCGCAGCCGGTTGGCGCATGTACGAGTCGCATCATCAGTTCCATGTATGGATGCGGCGCGGGCAATCGCAGTGGTGAAACAACCAGAAGCGCGTGATAGCGGGAGGAAGGCCAATTCTACATCTGCCTCACCCTGAGCAAGTGCTTCTCCAACGATTACGGATGCCCATATATCCTCCCTCAGAACTTTTTGTTTATAGTGGTTGTTCGCGTTGAATGTTTTCCAATCATCATTTGAGATGACTCTTGCGAACTGACTTAATGGCGAGGTCTCAGGGGCGTAGACTCTCAGCCAAGAAAATGTTTCTGCCGCAGATTCTTCATCCAAAACCAATATACCAGGTGGGGCGTAATCTGAGCCCTGACGAGTCACCGGGTAACCGACGGCAATATTTTCCTTCTTAATCTCATAGATATCTAAGTTGTGATACCCCTTTAGCTTGTGAGACTCAACACCGAAAAGAACTTCAGGAAGCAAATCTCGGGGGAATATTTGCCAATGGAGAATGTTGTTGTTCATACATCACCTGGCAAAAGATCATCAAGGTCAAAATGACGTGGCTCTGCAAATGCATTATCGAGCGGTTTATTTGTCTCACCTGTTAGGTAGGCATTCAATGAGGTCTTTGCACGAGTAATGGCTGTGAATCCAAGGCGTCGTCTATTTAGCGGAAAATTTGCCAAATCCTCCACCCCATACATATGAACGGCTCGGAATTCGGTACCTTTTGCGCCGTGAATGGTAAGTGCATGTATTGGACGTCCCCCCATAAAGCTAGAGTCTTCATCAATGCCATGTACAGCGATTGAATCTTCAAGGTCTGTTCCGTTGAAGCGCTCTCTTATTTCTGCCAACGTTTCCCTGGTACCACAGAATATCCCTATTGTGTCGTCTTTGAAGGCATCCAATTGAATGCGTATAAAGTCCTGCATAGTTGAGAATTGATCGTCACGACTTGCACAAACATGCATTTTTGCACTGGATTCGCCTTGCTCTTTTGAGTTGTAGTTTGATGAAGATTCGAGTGCCGCAGAGCTCTCTTCGGCTGGCATCAACCTATCTGCGACCCGCGCAATTTTTTGGCCGATGCGAAAGTGCCGTTGCAGTCTGTGTTGTTGTAGATCTAGCTTTGTCGCTATGTCCAAGCCATCACGGTTATAAATGCCTTGGCGGGCATCTCCACAAATACACACGTTATCGCTCAAATTCAAAAGCGCTTCTAGCTCATCAATAGTCAAATCTTGCGCTTCATCGACAAATATTGCGCTATATAGTTTGGGTGTTGGTAGCTTAGCATTGGCTTCTTTCACCATTTCGAGGATATCTATACGAGCTTTCTCGTCGAAATCTGCACCTTTGGGTATGGCACGGAGTCCGAGATATTGAAAAATGTGGTCAGTTGCCCATGAATGGTAAGTGCGAATTTGATTTGGAGAAATCAATCCGGTGACTCCAATACCTGAACGAATAAAATCAGCCAAAGCCTTGGTGTATGTCACAATGAGAATGTTTTTCTCGCCTGAACCAGCCAGAAACTGGGCTCGTAAGAGGAGGAGATTTGTCTTTCCTGATCCAGGGGGGCCGACGAGCGAATGGCGACCATGCGCAGGCAATCGAATAAATGCTTTCTGATCTTCATCAAGCTCTTTCTGTGAACGGAACCATCCCTTATTCATTTTTTCTCCAGTTTATTTTTGTAGCTGCAAATCAGTGCCGTGTAGTTTTGTGTGGTCCTCGGTAGCCTCTATTAAGTCCAATGCGTTTACTGCGACGTCTGCGATTGCATTAGCGACACCAATTGCCGACTCAGCTTCGTTTTCGGAAATTGTTAAGACTGAGATAGTCTTTGAATTGAGCACGCCAGTATGCTCGTCGAAACCATTACAAACCAATCTTGCATCTAACTGAATATTTGCGACCCGTTCGTATAGTTGCTCTTGCCAAGCAAAGTGTAGAGTGCAATCGATAGACAATTGCTTATCAACTGTTAATGAGAACCGAGCGTGCGGAGTTTCCCCGGGTACTGACGGTTTTACGGAAAGAGGAAGGTTCGTACCACAGGTTGGAAGCAACTCAGAACGTACTCTATCAATAAAAGTTCTAAAACATTCATTTCGCTCGAATTCGAGCCTTGATGCAGCTGCCTCATTTGAATGCCCGCTGGCGCTTAGCCGTCCTTTTGTCAATCGAGCACGAAGATTAGTTAGAGGATCTTTAGCCCCTTCCAATATAAAGTCTTCCCATCCAACAAATTGCAAACGTGTATCTAGGTCCTTAACCAAACAACGTGCGGAAAGAGCTTTCAGTTTGGCTAGCCGTTCGGGGGTACCTTCAGCAAAACTAGGGACCTTAGTTAGCACAGCCTTGGCGACTAGCCAGCGATTACCAAGGCTTACCTCGTGTTGGAAAATAGGCTGTTTCATTATTAGGTCGTGTAATACCGCACCTAGTTGGTAAAAATTAAGGCCTTTCCATAATTTGAGAGAAGGTTCATCTAATCGAAAGAGATATTCTGGAGAACTATATTGCGCTGTAGCGAGGAATGGACGAAGTGCCCCATGATCAGTAGCTGAAGCCTCTTCATCATCTAGAATTTCAAGTTCACGTGCCACACCCAAATCAAGGAGCTTGAGGTTGGCAAAGTCAGGGGAGACATGAATGTTCTCTGGTTTGATATCGCGGTGAACGATATTGTTTGCATCCAAGAATTTGACTGCATCTACAAGCTGGGTAATCAGCGGAATAACCGATTCGTCGGGAATGGACGGAAGCATCAAAGCCAGCTGGGGCCAGGGGACAAACTCCATCTCCAGAAAGGCCGTCCCTACGGCCTCCTCAACTCGGTATGCTTTTACTAAAGATGGGCATTGATGGCCAATTAAGCGGCGCTGAATCTCAAGACGGCGACGCTCAGCCGCTCCTCCAGGTCCATTAAGGAATTGCGGGTTGAAGGCTTTGAAAGCCCGTAGCCCCATCTCACACTCCACCTCGAAGACTGCAGCAGATCCCCCGGAGTTCAAGAACTGGGGCTCACCATATCCGCCTAGGCTCTTCAAGAAGGTCTTGAGACGTTCGGATAGGTCATCAACAACAATTTGGTCTAGCGCTGGCATAAGAATCTCCTGCATTGATAATATCAGTATCCACAATGATTTGATACCGCCAGCCTTGTCCAATGACACATGAGCCTGAAGAGAGGGCCGTCATTCCAATGTGATATGAGTCTGAAGGATTGAAAGTTGGGATCATGAGGACATGATCGTGACTTTACAAACCACTGGAATAAAAACACTGGAGCAGGTACAGCCACATTCCGGGCCGTTATGCCAAACTTGTTTAGTTTTTTTCATACCATTCACAAGAGCACAATATTTACATGCTTGCCAAACACCGCTTGCACCGTTGGAATCAGATGGTCATGGTGGCTCAGGAAGATGACTTGAGTCTGTTCGGACAATGCCTTAAGGGCCTCAAACCCCGCTTTTGAGCGGACATCATCGTAGTTGATAAATAGATCGTCGGCGACGAATGGCAACGGCATGGCCTGTTCCAGGTGCATTTCCAGGGCCGCCAGTCGCAGTGCCAAATAAAGCTGATCTCGTGTGCCGTCGCTCATACCCGAAATACCGACTAGCTTGCCATCGGAACGTAGCCCTTCCAACACCATCGGTTCCCGTTCAAAATCCACAATCAGCTTACTAAACGATCCGGACGTTAATGTCGAAAAGATCGTACCCGCGCGTTGTAACAGTGGCCCCTGCTTCTCTTCTCGATAGCGGTCAATTGACCAACGCAACAAACGCCCGGCGGTAAAAACTTTTACATAACGTTCGGCGGCATCCGACATTTGCGCAAGTGCTTCTTGGCGTTGGGCCTCCGCCTGTGTGGCCGCGTCTGATCCACCGATTTCGGACAAAGCCCGTAAGGCATTCGCATGGTCAGCCGAAAGCGTCGTTTGCTGCTGCACTGCATCAGCAATTTCATCGTTGATGTGTGCGAGTTCAACAGCCAGCTGAACTAGGTTAGCTGCATCAATCTCCGCTTCGATTTGCCTCCGCGTTAGGCCATCTCCCCCATTGAGAAGAGTAGTATTAGCCTCTGCCAGCTCGGCATTTAGGCGACGCTGCTCGTCAGATCGACCAATTGCTTCATTCAACAAAGTCGTGGTGTCGACGCCTGCTTTTTCCAATAAGGGTTTCAAACTCGCCATGGCGGTTTGACTGGATTCCTTGGCTTCCAATACCTGGCTGTTTGCAATACGCAGGGCTTCTTTAAGCCGACTGCTTTCCGCAAAAGACTCGCGGGCTCGATCTAAACGATGGGCTAATGTCAGAGCAATTTGCTCGGCCGGCTGATCTTTGAGCTCAGCAGCAACGATTTGCGCAAGTCGATTCGCTTCAATAGAAAACGTCTTCAGATCAGCGTTCATGGTGTCGATACGCTCGACTTGAATCTGCCGCATCTTGTCTAATTTTTCGGCGATTTGCTCAATGAGCTCAAGAGCCCCTTCCACCGTGCCAGTATCGCTGTCAGGGGATAACCCCGTCTTGGTGAGCGTCGTAGACCAGGCCTCAGACCAGCGGCTTACCTCCGCTTTCGCATCCTCAGTGACTTGCTTTAACGTTGTGGCCAGTGACTGCGCAGCAAGTAATTGAGCCGATAGGGTTTCGTGCCGAATTTTAGCGCTGTCGATGGCTTGGATATGCTGTTCCGCATGAACGCACAGCACGGACAAACTATCCGTCTCGACCACAGGCAGCCCGGCTTCTTGTAAGGCCTTGGCGAGGGATAATCTGGATGCTGCAATTGATTGAGACAATGACTCCAGGTCACTCTGTGCTTCTTGATAGGTAATGCCAGCAGACAGCGCCCTCTCCCGCCTAAGCATCCAGGCACCCATGTCTTCTAAGTTCATGCCGGCCAAATCCATGCTGACTGCCTCTTGTGCCCATTGGTCATCGAATAAGTGAAGCTCTGCTTCCAATTGCGAACATTGGCCTTCGATCAGCGTTAGGCTCTGCTGCTCCCGTTCCAGCAGCTGATTCAAGCTTTGTAGTTCGGTTGCTTCTTCGACATCGTCAAGCCGTCTATCGGCCACTTGGTCGGCATAGGCCATCTTCTCTTCAAATACTATTCCCTCTCGCTGCAGATCAATTTCACCGGTTTTTATCGACCCCCACAATACATCTCGTTCAGCCCGCGCTTCAATCACCGCCTCCAGTGTCGTGGGATGATGAAGTGCTTTAAACTGGGCAATTTGCAATTCAATTCGGGCAACCTCGGCGGTTTGATTTTTTAGTCGCAGTAAGTCAGCTTTTCGATCCGCAATAAGGGCCTGCCGCTCTTGCATCAAACGGGTTAGTTTTTCTTGGCTAGGCGGCTGTAGTGCTATTAACTCAGGTAAGGGCTTGCGCCATTGCCCCAAGTCCAACAATAAACCGTCCAACGCTGACTTGGTCCTGGTCAACGTGGATTGTAGCTTTTGGAGGGCTATTTCCGTGTCACCCAATGATTTGGCGTTTGCTAACGCCGCACGTAGCGCGGGCTTGATCTCACCCATTTGCAAGTCAGCCAGTTGAGCTGATAGCGTTTTGATTTCAGAATTCTTGGTCTTTTCGGCCTGTTCTGCTGCCCGTAATGTCTGAAAAATGCCGCCACGGTCGCGGACCAGTTGCCTGAGTTCCCGGCGTATCAGCAGTGTGGGTAGGCGCTGGGCAATTGCGCTTTCAGAGTCTTGGGCCCAACCCAGCTGAATACAGGCTTGACCAACCGCTTGCCAAAGTGCGGCTATTTCCTTTTTTCGTTGGACGATATCGCCTTCATAGGCGCTGTATTGCAGGCGAAGGTTATCCAGTTTGGTTATGTCGGCAGCCAGTTCAAGTACGGCTTCGTCTAATTCGATGTGTGATAGCGCTTCCGTGAGGTTTTCAGCCTCGCCATTGCGCAGCTCCAGGCGCTCAAGGGCGATAGCCAGCTCGCGTTCTGCGCTTGCGAGAGTGGCCGCGGCCTCTGCCGGCAGTTCTATCACCTCGCCCAGTTCAGCCAGTTTCTGTTCGTTTTCCCTAAGCGTTATCAGAAATGGGGCTAGCCTGCGGATGCGTTCCAGGCTGTTGCGCTCGCTTTGGCGTTGCTGATGACGTTTTCGCTCATGACTGAGCGCTTCGTGCAGAGATTCGACTTTACTATTGGCGTCCACCCAGACTTTAGTGCGAACAGTGGCTTCTTTTAACGCGTTGGTCGCCTTATCGAGCTGATCTGAAGCGATGTAATAGGCCCGCTCATTGGATTTTCGGGGAGCCCAAAGCTTATCCGCCTCGGCGACTAACGCATCACGGATTTTGCCCAGGCTGGCAACGCCGGCGGCCGATTGAAACAGTATCTGACCCACGTCGTTCTCGGCATTGAGGATGCTATTACCGCCGGACACCAAGCGGGTATGGTCAAGACCGAACATTTGGTCAAAGAAACTTCTATCCGCAGTCCCAAGGAACGGTGTCAGCGCGGAATCCGACAAGATAGCATCCACTGGCGAGCGCAGGGTATGTTTTTGCGCTTTAGCGCGCTGAAATTCAAGCGTGTCTGCGGCATTGCCAATGTAAGCCCCTAAGCGCAATTCGTTAAGCGGGTGCAGAAAGCTATGAACGGAACGCGGCGGGATACCGAACAATAAATCAACAATGGCGGCCCGCAAGGTGGACTTGCCGGCCTCGTTGGGCCCGACAATCAGATGAAAGTCCTGTTTGGCCACGGGAAACACAACCGAGCGGTCAGAGAATTTGCCATATTTGATCAGGTCCAAGCGGTGGAATCGCATCGTCAGTTCACTCCACCTTGGCTAAATGAGACAACAGGCCCGGACGGACTTCACGAACCAAATCCACTAACTCGCCTGAGCGGATGGCTTTAAAGTAAGGGACGCTAGTTTGTAATTCCAGGGGCGCCTTGTTGACTAAGCTCAACAGATCATCTTGCAAGCTGTTAAGAAAGTCTGCATCTGATTCAGCGGCCTGAAGCAGGTCCTGTAAATCGGATAAGGCATCGGCTCGTGCTCGCAGCGCCTCGCCGTCATCTGCCGCCGAAGTGGCCACCCTCACCTTTTCAATCCAAAGTCGCTCCCCCCCCATGGCGACAGCCAAGGCCAAGACTTCGGCGCGCAGTTGCGACTCCAGTCCGAAAAGATCACCGTGCGCGGCTGTTTTGCCGGTGACGGTGATCCTAACAGCTATAGGGATGGTCGACGGGCTGCTTTCTACCAGTTCGTCGAGCGCTTTGCCTATCCTGGACACTACTTCCGATAGCGTTTTGCACTCGGTGACATCGACTTCCAGACTGGCCCAGCGCAGAACATCGACGAACAGACGCTGAATGTCCTGAATGCCCTGCTCGTCTGCCGTCACCATCACGGCGCCACGTGGTCCGGTCTCCCGGATATGACGACCTTGAAGATTGCCAGGGAAAACCACTGTCGAAGCACCTTCCCATATTTGATATTCATGTACATGACCCAGTGCCCAGTAGTGGTAGCCCTTGGCATGCAGTTCATCCAAACAGCATGGGGCATAGGTGGCATGCGCTGCGTTGCCCTCCAGCGCGGTGTGTAGCACGCCAATATTGAACATGCCTGGTACCGGGGCTGGATAGCCTGTGACGAGGTTTTCTAAAGTCTCTTTTTCCCTAAAGCTGCGGCCATGTAGGGCAACCTTTAGGTTATCCAGACGAAACGTGTTGGGTTTTCGGGTGTCGAAGGCAAAGACGTTGTCAGGCAGTTGCAGTTTCTTGGTCATCTCACTTTCGGCATCGTGGTTGCCGAACAGCAGATACACCGGAATGCCGGCTTTTTTCAGGCGCCCCATTTCTTTACAGAAATAAATGCCGGTGTTGTGATCCTTCCAGGTGCCATCATAGAGGTCGCCGGCAATCACCATGAAGTCAACCGCTTGCTCAATCGCTTCGGTCACCAGGT
Source organism: Methylomonas rapida (assembly GCF_024360925.2). Lineage (NCBI taxonomy): Bacteria > Pseudomonadati > Pseudomonadota > Gammaproteobacteria > Methylococcales > Methylococcaceae > Methylomonas > Methylomonas rapida. The sequence continues at coordinate 2,811,931 of NZ_CP113517.1, forward strand.
TGGAAAAAGCATCGCGCGTTGCTGTGCGCAGCATTTCCACCGGGGCATCGGCGTAAGCGCTCAATCCGGTTAAGGGGCTGTCCAGGTGTATGTCTGCCGCATGGATGAATTTCACTAACCTTGCCTTTTGCTGGGTATTACGAATCTTCCTGGTGTGCTTCCAGGAGATGTTATTGACGTCTAAACCGATTGATCACGGTAAAAAACAGCCTATTTTGGGAAGCCAAAAACAAGCTAAATATTTTATTGGATAACTCAAAGGTGACGCTTTTTTATCCTCGTTTTACGGGTTCGAAGAACATAGACCAGTAGTATTCGGCAGCTCCTTGGTGTGTAAGTGGACCTTTGTCGGCACGTTGTAAATTCGATATTCCCATTCCCATTGGCTCCAATCCAAGCATGTTGCCGGTATCCTTCACGCTCATACTTTCGTTAAAACTATTTCCTTGTCCAAGTCCCGCATAGCTATAAATTATCGACGATAATCCGCTTGAACCAAACGGAGCGCCGAGCCAAATACCACATTTAGATATTTGTTTTCCATTGCGGTAGATTATGGCCTCGAATGATCGAGCATCTACTTTTTGGAAACGTATATTGATTTCTGGATTACGATCTTGGATTTCTTTAAGCGAGTTCTCAAAAAAACTAGCCATGTAATGGAAAGCATCTGTAACAAAAGTGTCTCGATCGTGATCGGAAAAGGTTTTTGATATGGCTAGATTACTTGAGCGAGGCAACTCTGATCTGAATGTCGCGGGCGTAGCTATTGCCGCTTTCCCAAACAAGATATCAGCAGCTGCAGGCATTGCAGGCGATGAATTGCTAGATGTAGAAATTCGCTTTGCGATGGCTTCAATGCCCTGCGTAATTTCAAGGAATGCATCATCCAAACTTGGATATTTTTCAACTGGCCTACCGTCTCTGGTAGCTGCTTGTAATTTGCCAAAGGGAAGGCCTGTCCAGTGGCATGGGCGAAGAATGACCGGAATGACTACAGCCTCGCGACGATCATGGCGAGCGAGTGCTTCAGTCATTTCCAACTCGTAGCAATAACGTGAGGCAATGAAATCTGAGCTCACCAACAAAAGTATGATGTCTGCTTTGCGCAGCTCATCGTCAATGCGGTTCGCCCATTCTTCTCCCGCAACAATGCGTCGGTCATGCCACGATTCTATAATTCCTTGATGCTTAAGGCTCATCAAATGTTTTTCGAGTTCGTTGCGGTAGTTTTCGTCAGCGTGCGAATAGGAAAAGAAAACTCTAATCATGTTTGGTAATTTAAATAAAAATTTGTTGTTAAATTGACTTCAAAGTTTGCAGTGCATGACGTGCTTCGTGCGCTTAGTTTTTCATCTCGGCTACTTTGCTTTGGATGTGTCAGAAGCTTGCTGATTAGCTAATCCGGAAATGGGAGTTCGAATTGCCATCGACCTCAGGTATCCAGCATGTCCCAATCCTCGCCAAGAACCCAACGTAGGGCAGACAGTTTGCCATTAAGCATTCCCCATTCGAAGTCATCCCAGCCCAGATTTTCCCTGCCATACTTGCGTTCTATCCGTTCCGCTGCCTGCTTCGCCTTTTCCAGGATAGGTTTTTGCCCCTCTGTCAATTCGTCTTCCCCAGTTTCCAGACGATACAGCCAATTCTGGTGGCGGTTCCACCAAACCTTATTAATAAGTTCGTCGATTACATCAGTGATTTCCGTCAGCCGCCTAGGCTCTTCAACCCATTCTTGCTCAATCATCAAATCGGCAAATTGTGCTGGCTGGATGCGACGTAGAGCCTCGCCAAGAGTAATAAAATAGAGCGACTTTACTCGCGAAAATAAGGATGCAATGTCCGGATGTGGTTGCTTGTTCGTTGCGCTCGGATGGCTAAAATCCTTCGTGTTATGGGAAATAAAAGCAAACCGGCTTTTAACCGTTGTTTTTGTACCAATCTCATCTGCGTATAGCTCAATTAAAATGGCATCATCAATGCCATTGCGTTGTCTATGGAACGGTGCGCGTTTATCAATTGCACGTTATGCCGCGCGTAGCTTCACCGCATCTGAAATTTCAATAATGGGCGTACGCTCGAATAGCTTCTCAATGCGACCGACAGTGCCAACTGCGGCATCACCCAAAGTTGGAAGCCGGTGATCAACTTCGTTGAGCTGGTTTAGGACAGTCAGCTTTAGCTCTGGTTCGCCAAACTTTTCCACGACCTCCTTAGTACGCTTCAGGGTACTCGACAGACTGCGACTGCTCTCTTCGATGACCCGAGCTTTGTTGCGGTCGAATTCATCAACGACTGTGCGGCGAAGGATCAATGCTATATCTCCCTGCCGAACCAGTTCTTCGAGAGCGTTCAGAATAGCTTGCTGCTGGTAATCTTTGGCGAGGTCGAGCCATACGCAGGTATCAATAAGAATCCTAAACATGGGATGTTTTACTCATGCGGCCTGACACTCAATATAAACCTTCCATTGCGCAGTAAACTCCATTATTCAACCCCCAGCGCCTTAAAAACCGCATCAACAGGGTCAGAGTAAAAACTGGTTTGGAATTTGGCAAACAACTCACCCGGCACGGTCGGAATATCTGTTACGCTCGACATCGGTAGCAAAATGCGTTTTGCACCTGCATCGAAAGCGACCTGAAGGCTCTCTGCGAGATTTCTGACCTGGACAATAGTGCCGCCCAAACTCATATCGCCCATAACGACCATCTGTGATTGCATGGGCTTAACTAATGCAGCGGAGCACAGCGCTATAAAGCCGGCAAGGGTTAATGCATCCGGCGTACCGGTATTTTGGAGTTCGACAAGGTGTAAGTGAAAGTCATGCTCGCCACTTTTTATGGAAGCACTCACTCTCGACGCATTGGCTTTGAAGTAATCGAAGGCCACTTTGACCGATTCCCGTGGCGCAAGACCTGAGACGTTGATCTTGCCGTTGCCGTTGATCGATTGTATTTCCAGGCGATAAGTGCCTGGCATTTCAGACGAACCCATGCTGATGGTATGTAGGGTGCCAGGTTGCAAGCGGCCTTCCGGAATCAGTGCGCCACTGGATTGTTCCGGCACGGTAATAAAACGTTCCTGAGCCTCTTCAAGATCGATGTAACTGAAATGCACATCGTAAAACTCCATGCCGCCGATTTTTTTCAGTTGCTCTTTGACCCGCCGCCGTGTTTCCAAGGCATATTCTAGGCACTTGCGAACGATCTCTTTATCGTAATCGCCGTTCGGGCAAAGCAACTTCAATAAGCCTGATGTCGTGCGCCGTACTGCAATCGTATCCCGCTGATTCAGGTTGTTACCCAGCTTAAACCACTTGTCGATTGCGTCCGCAAAATTTCGCTTACGCATTTCCCGCAAAAACTCGGCCAGATAGTCGACGATCATGCCGTACTGGTTGGTAAAGAACTCAGGCCGCATTTTGGGAATTTCCCAACCCGGCACATAGGCGTGGAACCGGTCAAAGAATGCAGAATCGATCATCACTTCCGGAAACGGGGCCAACAGATGTGATGTTTTGACCAGGGACTCGACACTTTGATTGATGTTACCGATAAACACCATGGACGCATTGGCATTGATCGATTCCCGACCACGGCTGAAGGAGCCCGAGGCCATGTAATCCTTCATGATCTGGATGCCGTCCTTGTCTTTAAAATTGATGCCGGCGACTTCATCGAACGCCACGACATCCCATAAGCCCACCAACCCGACCTTGCGAGCGCTCATGTTGTAGAACAAGTTGGCTACCGTGGTTTGCCCACCGGACACTAGGATGCTATTCGGGCTGATCTCTTTGTAGATGTGGCTTTTACCGGTGCCACGCGGCCCCAGTTCGCAGTAGTTGTAATTGTTTTCGACTAACGGAATCATCCTTGCCAATAAGTGCCACTTCGCCCGTTCCTTAAAACAGGAAGGTTCCATCCCCGTGGAACGCAGTAGTGCGTCTATCCATTGCTCATGGGAAAACAGCTTCCGGCTTTCGAACAATTCCTGCATGTCCATATTGGGCATCTGGATGGGCTTTAATTCCGTGACGATGAACGGTGAGCCCTTCTGATTTTCCTCGAACTGGTAACGCACGGTGACAATACACCAAATACCGCCCACCAATAACTTCTCAAAATCACGGACAAAGCGATCCGAGATTTCCGCATTTTTTACGCCAAGGTTTGCCAGCAATGCCTCATAAACATCCCGCTTTTCGTTGAGCTTGACCGTGACTTTATCGATAACCTTGTAGGTGCTGCTTTCCCTTATCTTCGACTTCACCTTTTCGGCTTCGTCAGGACGCACATAGTTTTCCGCCAAGATACGTTTGACGTTTTTTAAACCGGCCTGAATCGTCTCATCGTCGTCACTCGCGCAGTACATGCCCAGCAAATATTCCAACACATAGACCGGTACGTTCGCGCCTTCTTTGATCAGTTTGGTTAAGTCTTTGCGGACCACCTTGCCGGCAAAGTGCTGGTTTAGCAGCTTATCTAGGCTGGTATCCATGTCGACGGGATTTACAGTTTCGTTCATCGGCTATCCTAGAAATCGTTGCTAAAGGCCAAATCAACTTTTAGCGGCACTCTCAATACCTCCACTTTCGTCGTAGCATCGCGAGCAACTAGGAAGTAATCTTTGTTGCGATTATATGCGCCTGACAACACGGTCAGCATCAATGACCGCTTGCGCTCATCCAGCAGTTGCGAGCTACTATCAAAAGTAACGGTCTGTTCGTTACTGATGGACTTATCGCCGTCGCGCAGTGAAATCACCACCGACCGCGCTAACACCCGTTCAGAAACCGCCTCATTCTGAATAAACTCAAACCGCTGGGTATTGGTGACAACCTTATTGGAAGCGCCCAACAAGCTGATGCTGACTGTCTTGGTTTTGGTCGCTTCCGACTCGCTTTCGCGAATGGCTATCACGGGAACCACGACTTCTTGAGGCATAGCACTACCATGAACAAATCGTGCCCCACCGGCAAAATGGAAACGACTGGCTCCCTTCGGCACCCAAAAATCGAGACTACCCTCCCGTTCGGTACCTGCCGTCAACGCCGTATTTCCGGACCAAGCCTTGTTGGTACTACCAAGATTATGGCCTAGCATATAACGCTTTTTCGCCCGTAAAGTCCCTTCCGGTTTATCGCTTAGTACGGATTTATCCGCTTCTTCCAGCGCGGATTCCTGATACATAAAGCCGTGGTCCGCCGTTACCAGCACATTCGAGCCATTCAGGCTGTTCACAATAAAACTGACTAACTGCGCAAGTTCGGTGACCGTATCGGCGGCCGCTTCAAAGGTTTTGCTCTCGGATGATTGCTTATCGCCAATCAGATCGATACGATCATGGTAGATGTAGATCAGTTGCCGATCCTTTACGAACTCCCGGCCCTTATCTTTGCCCATCACCAGCAAGTCTTCGGCTTTAATGGCGACGCCGGCATAAGCCGCTAAATGCCCGCTACGTTGTTCTATTGACGATACCGGCTTGCCATCGGCGACAAGATCCAGATTCGCATTGGTTTTGTAAGACAGTGTTTGATGAGGTAGCAAAGCCGCCATACCTAAGCCGGTATAGCTCGGCAAAACGCCTAATAGGCTGGAAAGGTTAGCTTTGAGTCGGCTTTTACTGTTAATGACCTGAACCAATTCCTCAGCAACTTCATAGCGGAAGGCATCGGAAATCACCACAAACATCCGTTTGGCACCGCCATCCGATAACGGGCTGACAACCTTGGCGAAAAAGTCTTGCTGATTAATAACAGCCGGTAGTCGCCAGGTGGACAGCAAACCGGCTTCGCCCTCCAATACGCTATCCCATGCCGAACTCAGCTGAGGAATAAACCAGCCGGAATAATTGGCTTCAATCCGTTGTCGTAATTCATGTAAAACCGCCCAGCCCATCGGTTCGACGTATTCCGCCGCGCGATTGAAATGCCGATACAGTTGATCGAAACGAAATAGCTCAGCTTGATATGCGGAAAACCCTGCCTCGGCGGAAGCGAAACTAAAACCATCCGGATACTGCGCCTTAAGGCTTAGAAATTGCGTACCCGCTTCCAAAGCATCATAACTGGCCGCCAATGCTCGACTCACGTCATTCGCATTGGCCAGAATAGAATTAGCCCAATGACCTTCCCGGCGACGGCCAATCAAGGTAAACACCGACTCCATCATAGCGCCGGCGCCGCCGAGAACCCTATCTTTCAAGTCGCTGATGATACGCCGCTCGACTTCTTCAAAAGTCATCACTTCAACCAGGTCATCCGCAGAAAATCCGCTCAGAATCCGATTAAGCTCCAAATCCCTTTCCACAGCGGCGGAAATCAGGTTGTAACTACTGTAATGGCTTAAATCAGAACGCCAGCGGGACGTAAACACCGAGGCATTGGCGGCCAGATTGCGTTCCGGCAGAATAAAATGCTTTAAAGACTCAGCTGGATCGCATAGCAACGACCGGCAAAAATCGGTAACCAGGATGCGGAACAGTAAATCGCGCAAGCTGGGGTCGGTTTCCGTGTAGCCGAATAAAGCTTTTGCCAACAACCAAAACGCGTCGCTCAAGTCATTGCTGACAATGTCTTGCCATAGTTTCGGCTGAGCATTCAAATCAACATTGCCGTCACTCACCAGCGCAGCAAACAAGCGCTGGAGTATGGAAAACAACTCTGGCTGGTCTGCGCGAGTCAGAACTGCCAACATTTTACGGTCAAGATCGTCAGCGTTATCGCTGGCAACCACCAAGCGCTTCAAACGTTCAACCCGGTCTTTGGATCGTAAGAATTTGGCTCGTTCCTTCAAATAGCCACGCAGGCTTTGCGACACTAACCCCAAATCATCCAGCAAGATCGATGTCGAATCGGCTTTAAAGGATTTACTACGAAGCCGAATATCCAACAGCCAGTCGTGGTGTGGATCAGGCTCGACTTGTTGGCTATAAAGCAACCAGCGTTGATCGAGCTGCCGTTCAATATCGATTTTGACTTGTAGTGCCGGCGTCTCATTCAGACGAACCAGATTGACGTTTTCCAAGGCAAGGTTGCCAACTGATGCGGAAAACTCGCCATCTACATCATTCCAGAAAACGATGGCATATGAGGCAAACAGGGTGTTTAACGATTCCGTAATGCGTTGCAAGCTCAAAGCTGATTCCCTTTAAGTGGTTAAATCGTCCAGTGCGAGTTTGAGATCATCCTTAAATGATTTAAAGCTCGGCATTGCTGCGGCGCGGTTAATATCGAATGGAGACTCAGCCAACCAGTCGCATAGACCATCGGCAGATTTATGTTCGCCAAACGCATCGTCCAATTTTTTCTTGGGATGGTTAGCGGACTCCACATTACCTGGCAGTTCCTCAAGTTGTGCGCAACTTTGGTAGTGCTGCGGTTTGGCGGCGCAAAGCCACCACACTTCCGAAGTGGGTTTGGGTAAACAGGGTACGCCACGGCTGAATTGTGAAAATTTAAAGCCATCGACCATCGATTTCCGCTTGTTTTCCCATGCACCTGCATGCGCAGAACGGGTGGAATCGCAGTCTCTGTGCAAAATGGCTATAGCTTGTTGCCCGCTTTGAGTTTCCAATTCTTTGGCAATTACACCTAATGCAATAGCGTTGCCAAAGAAATAGCCGGTCTCGGCCTCCTTCTTTTTACTACGCGCGGGTTGCAGGCGGCCGGGAAGAGTTTTGGCTTTCTCTCGTAAAAATGCCTCGCTACGATAATAAAGCGACTCGCGATTATCCAGGACCGAATGCCCCTTCAACATAGTAATCATCTGATCGACCAACACCGTTAATGGTCCAAGAGTAATATCCTCGCCGCTACACCGCCCTAGCGCATTGCTGCAAGCCCCAAAGTCAGTTGGGCCTTCTCCGCTTAAAACCAAAATCATCCTTGCTTTTCCTGAGCAGACTTTGTTTCCAAGCGATCCAACTCAATGCATTCCTGCGTCAGAGACTCAAGATTGGTATCTACAAAAGCATCACCCGGCCCCATGTAACTCAGTTTTTCGCCGATGCGAGGAATGTCGAAGAACCGTCGAATGCGCGATTCGCCCTGTGGTGATTTGTAAATAAACTGCACCGACTCCCGCGCTAAGTCATCGTCGAGAAAATTTAGAATCAATGGGCTGTGGGTAGTAACCAGTATTTGCTGCGGGCTGGCGACCAAGGTATCCACTAACTTTTCAATAATTTCTTGATTGATGCCGTTTTCAATCTCGTCCAACAGAATCAAAGAACGATCGGAGTCCGATTGTGCTAAGACCGCAAGAATACGCAGTAATCCATCGCTTAGATGTGTGGCGTCGGTTTCTAGTCGATGCCCTTCAAACTGTTCTATCACCGAAAGCTTCTTCCAGCCGGCGCGTTGATTGGTTACCTTGAAATCTTCGAGCTTGGGATAAAAGGTTTGTAATAACTTGACCAATTTTTTTCTGGGTTCGCCTTTGATGCTGTGTAGATAACCCGCCAACTTTTCGCCACCAGAACCGATGTCGACATCATGGGTACGGGCACTCTTGCGCATAAGTTGCGGCGAAAGCAATTCCAATGAGCGTATGCGCCTTACAGAATCCCGAAACTCCAATATTGAAGACGGTAACTCTGAGTCTTTTAAAACCGATAACAATGAACCTTGATAAACAAAAGTAATGTTTTGTTTAGGCTGCTTTTCAATTCGAAACTGCGTACCAGTTGATCTGAAAATATTTTCGCCATCCAAAGTGATAATTTCACCTTTACATTGCAATGCATATCGATTGAAGCTGGCTCGCCAAATCAGCTTTTGTCCAGTCTTTGTCTCGAATCGCACACCAACATTTAGATTTGTCTCGTTTAGTAATTTAGATTTCAAATCATGGATATCCCATCCTCGACTACCCAGCCAATCCTCAATTTGACCGATCATGAGTTGAGAAATGAAATCTAGGCCTTGCAAAACTGTGCTTTTCCCTGACCCATTCATGCCTATCAAACAATTGAACTTGTCCAATGGCATTGAAACATCAACAAGCGACTTAAAATTTTGAATTTGAATTTTCTTAATCATCGCTAGCGCCACCAGTCACTGCTTTCACCTCAGCCAATAAATCGCCAAACTTGCCATAGTTGACCTTTACGCCGTCGTCGAGGTCGAGCTGGATGCGGCGGTCGGCGTAGTGGCGGAGTTTTTCGTCGTAGGCGAGCAGTTCAACGTGCTTTTTCTTGAGCTTTTCGATGTCTTTGTTCAGTTTGTTGCGGGCGGCATTGGATGATGCGGCAATGGCGTCCTTTTCCAGCATTTCGATGCGGGACTGGATTTTGCCGGTGAGCGGTACCACGTACTCGGCGCGCATTCGGGCCAAGGTACCTTCGTGATAGCGGTGCAGGTAGACCAATGCCTGGAATGCGCCTTGTTTGCCACTGGAAAACAGCCAGTAAATCGGGCGTTTTTTGTAGGTTTGCAGATGGTCTTTAAAGAAGCTGCCGGCCAGATAGCGGCGGATGGTTTCTTCCGGGGTTTCGTTGGCTTTTTGGCCCAGGCTTTCCGCCAACCAGGCTAGGTTCTCCTCCAGAGTTTCCGCGCCCCAGACCGCGAGTAAAAATTCGCGGATGCGATTAGCGGCATCATCTTCAAACCAGAGTTCGTCGGTGATCGGCACGATGCCATCGGCGTCGGCGGGAAATGTGTTGTAGCGATCAGGATCAAAACCGACATTACCGGCGTGTGCATAAATCAGGCCCGGCTCATCCAGGCTGTAGCGACCCATCATGCAACCTATGGCATAGGAAATCAGGCGTTGGCAGTCTTTTTCCCGGTCGGCTCTGGCGAGGGAAATTTGCTCTTCTGGGACTTCGGGGGAAAGCTCGTCTTGCAGACCATAGGCCTCGATGAACAGACGGTTGTTTTGCTCTTCCATCTGTTGTAGATACTTTATATCTGAATAGTTAGAAATCTTGTGCCGTTCCCATGATAGTTCTAGTGTATTAGACTTCAGATTACCGGCCAACCAACTTAAAGTTAGAAAATCCCAAGATAGTTCAGACTGATCCCAGTCAGCTTTTGCAATTTTAACCATATTACTTACTAGATGTTCGCAAGCGACATCAATATATGGCAATCTACCAACATCCCCTGATTGAGCAGTTAGTGTTGGGTTTATAATTCCGAGTAAATAATTTGCAACTCGGGAATTCAAGAAGCCAAGCGTATTTAATACGCTTTTAGTACTTGGGTATAACGCACCACTAGCACTTTCACAGAAAAAATTCTCTTCAAAAACTCTAAAGGAATTCAAGGAGCTTGTAATACGTCCCCACTCAATTCCAGGCTTGAACAAAAAATCTTTATTTCTGATTGTTGCTTTACCATTGTTTACGATTTCCTTTCCATCAGCCCCCCAATTAATCAAATACTCCCTGTTGCCGTACCATCGTCTGTAAGCTCCACCCTTCAAGCATTTTTTCCAATTACTGTTTGCGCAGCTAGATATTTCAAACCATAAGCGTAAAAACTTTTCATTATCACCAATCGTTGATCCCTGTTTAGGATTTGCAAGGCGGCTAATATTTTCCTTAAGTCTGAATAGGTTTCTAGTTTTATCATTTATCCAATATGCAATAGGGGCTCCTTCAATTGAAGAAAAGTCACACTGCTCAACGGCATAATACTTTTTATTTGAAAGAAAAGTTTCTCTTTTATCAGAGGATTGCCCAGTATTGTTGAGGTTGACATAGATACCGCCATGTCTCATTAGCGAGGAATTTAATATACTAAAAGAACATGCTTGGGCTATCTTTGAATTCATCTCTGGAAAACTGTTATAGCCAATTTGCACCAAATTCAGAATGGTTTTTGAATTTATTAATTTCTCTCTGAAACTCTCAAAACAAGAAAGAAACATCCAGCTCTGCATCGTCACCATACTGTTAAAGCCAGATGGTTTACACCAGTCAAAGCCACGCTCTATAAACATTGCAAACAAATCCGATTTACTATCAGGAAATTGACGTTTGGCATAATCCTTCAAGGACACATTCATGCCTTTGCCACCCATATACGGCGGATTCGCTACCACTGCATCAAACTCCATTCCTATAATTTGTGCCTGCCGTACCAATGGCAATAAATCAAACGCTGCTGCATGAGTAAACAGATCGCCGCTTTGAATGGCTTGTTGTAAAGCGTCCTCCAGTGCCGGCAGTTGTGCATTCAATTCCGCCGGAATTTGAATCAAGGAGCCGAAGGTCTTGGCGTGAGTAAAAATTTCCAGCAAAGAGTTGAGCGTAGGTTGGGTTAGCGCAGCGTAACCCAACATGTCGGATTTGGAAGCGCTGTCTGCTCCCATTGTTGGGTTACGCCCTCCGCTTTGCTGCGGGCTAACCCAACCTACGGAGCCTACGAAACCCGCTAAATGGATGGTCAATTCATCGGGATCCAATCCCTTGCTGTCCTGCAAAGCCAATACATTTAGTTTGGGTGGATTGTCGAGCAGGCGACGGTCGTCGGCGCGGGCCTTCATCAACAAGGCAAATCCAGCCAATTGTGCAGCTCGGTCGTCAATGTCCAGGCCGTAGAGATTCTTTTCCAGAATCAAACGCGGAATACTGCGAGGTTGGTAGCCGCGTTCGAGATAAATCGACTTCAATACTTCATAGGCTTCCACCAGGATATGGCCTGATCCGCAAGCCGGATCGAGGACGGTCAGAGTTTCCGGATTCAGACTGCCGCCATCCTCTGCCATCCGCGTTTGAATCAAGGCGTCTAGTTGGGCTTGTACTTCTGGAGTTTGTTCGGCAGGCTCGATGTAATAGGGCCAATCATTTTTTAATGTGGATGCAGGATTGGCCATCAACCACAGCCGGCCGACACTGTTTTGCACCAGATATTGCACGATCCAGTTAGGGGTAAATAACTGGGTGGCGGCCGGAATGTCTTCGGATTTAACCACCTTGCCGATGACCTGATCCTTTCTATCGCTGATGTAAAACTGATACAGCCAGCCGATGATCTCGACCTGGCTCCAGTCTTCCTCCGGAATGGCCTCCACCAGCTTGGCAATGACCGAATCGGTCAGCAGCAAATTGTCGGGCAACAGTAATTCGGTTTCGTCGTCAATGCGCTCGAATAAAAACGGCATGGCCTTGGATAGCGCGTTACATTGGGCAATCAGTGTCCAACGGTAAAGTTCGCCATCCTGATCCCCGGCCAATTTGAGTTCGATAGCTCGTTGTGGATTAAGACCCGGAAGATCGCCGCTTTGCGCCAGTTCCGGAGCGTGGCCGAGTATTTCCGGTAAACCGCCTTCGCGACTGGATAAAACCCGATAGCCATGGTTGAGGTAATCGTGGATCTCCATATACCGCAACGCCGCGAAACGGTTAAACCAGGTGTAGGCGACGTTCTCCAGGGTTTGAGCAAATCCGTGCTTTTGCATCAACCCGATGAGATTATCGCGTTGCCGGCTGATTTTGGCCGGCCAGGATTGCCCAGCAATGATCACCAAGTCGCCGGCTTTTTCCGCCGGCGCGATGTTTAGCTGACCGCCTTGTTCGGATAAACCCAGCCTATGCGCACGGGCGGTAACGGCGGCGATGAAATCTTTACGGGCTTGGGGGGCGTAGGTTTTGAGTTTGGCTTTGTTCACTCGGTGTAATCCTTTAGTAGCAAAATCCGACCACTTCCTTCAGCTTTTCGGTAATAGACGTTATCGGCGGTAATCAACGTCGCACCAGGCGTGTTTAATGCGACGGCGTGATAGAGGGTATCGAACAGGTGATGCCGATAACGGGCGGCAAGGTCGATGGCGGTAATATAGATTCCGGGGTCATCAGCGATACGACTTTCAATGTTTAATAAATCAAACAGATCGTCTTCCGCTTCGTCGGGCTTTTCTCGGGTCAACACCGCCGCTACTTCGGCAATAAAATGCGGCGGCTGAAGGAGGCGTATGCGCCCCTCGTCGACACCATCAAGAAGGGTTAAAGCTCGATCACAATCGGCTTCGTTTTCTCGGTCTTGGAAGAACCATTTCAGCGCAACACTGGCATCTACCACCAATATCATGGACGACCGTCTTCACGTGCTGCACGAATCTGTTCATTTGTTAGCGCCGGCGCGTGTTTGCGTCGTTCCACGATTCTCGCGATTGCTTGGTGACTACGTTGTTTGCGTTCCGCGCGTTCGACGGCCTCGCGCATTAAATCAGCAATCACGGCACTTTTGTTTTGTCCTTGATAGGCGGCATTGAACGCATCTTTGACGTCGTCGGGAACGCTGAAATTCACGGTAGCCATGACTCACTCCTGGATTGTTGAAGATTTCAACAAATTATTAGCCATTGCCATGGAAAGTGCAACGATTTATAGACAGTCGCCTTTATTGAATCCGGGCTCTTTTACCTTCTTGCAGGGCGGTTAATAGCTCATGTCTAAGTTTGGCTAAATAGGCGTCAACTTCGGCTTCAGTTTCCAGATAGCTTTTACTGCTTAACGCCTGGGCGCGAATGACCTTGACGGGTTTTGCTACCGGGACAGCGACTGGTTTTGACGTGTCTCCTGGTATTTGATTGCCCGCTCCGGGTTCTTTAACTCCTGCTGATGCTTGCTTTTGCGAGGCGGCGATAGCATCCATGGCCGAATCCAGATGCACATCGGTTTGTTCGGCCAAGTAACGGATTTTAGGTATGCTGACCAGTCCCGCAATACTGGCTTTTAGCTGTTGCATGGGATACAAGGCTTTATTACGTAGTGCGGCATCCGCATGCACTTGATCCAGCGCCACTTCAATTTCAGACAGTTTTTGTTCGATCGCCAATAAGGCGATTCCCCTTTCTCTGCCGGCCAAGCGCTCATTTACTGTTTCCACCGTACTCAGCAATGGATCGATGCGGTTGATTTGCCCGTAAGGGCTTGCGTTATCGCGGATAGCGTTGAGTTGCTTAATGGCCTCGGCGGCATCCGCATCCTGCTGCAAGGCTTCATGGTTGTCGGCAAACGCCGTCATGGCCTCCAACATGCGTTGCCAAGTGGGGAGTTGGGTTTTGTAAAAACTGATGACATCGTGAATGTCATCGGCCAAATCCAACCAATCGTTTTTTCCGGTTAACAAGGTTTCGATGAATTCGAAACTATCGCGAATAGCCAGTTGTTTGCCAATACGGATAAGGGCTTGCTCGATGACCGATTTACCTGGGTAGTATCGATTAGCGGCGGTATGGCTGTAACTTTTGAGTTCGGTTTGCCAATGGCTCAGGCTGTCGCGAAAATCGGCGACCAACGCGTCTTCCACTTCTCGGGGTAGTTTGGCAAATAGCTTACGATGTAAGTCACGAGCGCGTTTTAACGACACGGTATCGGCGGATTTACGTTTCAGAATGGAAACCTGCCGAAAGCGAACCGACTTGGTTAAAGGATCAATCGCTGAACCTGGATCGAGGTCTGATCCTTCCAGCATTAATTTGATCTCGCCGGCCATGAACAACCTGGCGACCAGTAAGACTATTTCCCAATCCGGTTTCCATCCCCAAGGGATACCGGTAAAGCGGTCGACAATATCCGATAACAACACGCGATTTTCTGAGGCTGTCAGTAACAGGTATTGGCGCAGTTCGTTGAGTGCCAGAGGATTAAGTTCTTCGATATTGGTATCGAGCGACTGTTGTTTGACGTCATCTGCGGTTAAAACCGCTTTGATTTCGGCGACGGGATCGGCACAGCGGTATTTGAGATAGGGCAGTTTGCTGTAGGTATTGGCGACCAAATAATTGATCAATTCATCCAGTAGGCTGGTCGGATGCAAGCCGGGTTTAATGTCGGGCTTTTGACCCAGCACATAATAATCCCCCATCGACATCAGGTTGCCGAGTTGCTCGACCAGGCGCAGCCTTCGCTCACGGTTTTCTTCCTTGCGGTCGGAAAGAATGCGTTTTAGCGATGGCGTGGCTTGATCCGCCTTTGGGCTGATGATGTATTTTTCAATCTGCAGGTAAAGGTTCAATTCTTCAAAAAGCCGTTGTCCTTCTGCCATACGAATGATGGCTCGCCCGGTACCCTCGGCGCTACGCATGATGCAAGTCGCTTCCTGCATCCTGTCATACTCGTCGCCCAAGGGACTCAGAATTTCCAATGACAGGGCGTGGCTAGCCGTTTTCCAGGGTGCTCCATCCAGCAGGCGGTTAAAGTCATAATCGCCTTTGGAATCGCGATGGCGTATTTTGGTTTGGCTTCTAAGAATGTCTTCAAAAATCAACTCAGACAGTAAGCGAGTCCGTTCAGCGGAGGAGACTTCAACATGGCCCAATTCTCTGGCAACATCTCGTTCCTCGTTGGTCAGGAAAAACCACAAGTCACCGTTACGACTGACCAGTTGTTGTTGTTCCAAGCGAGCCAGAGATTCTTGAATACGGCGTTTCAGTGCAAGCTTGTCGGCATCGACTTCTTCGACACATAGGGTTGCCAGGTTATCGATGGTGGGTTTGACGGTTTCCGTGATGTACCGTATTAGGAACAAGGCTTTGAGCAACTGAGTGTCGTAGGGCTCTAGCGCTTCGTTGTAAGGTGCTTGGTCAATTGATCGCTTGGCGACACTATCAATAAAGCTTTCGATGGACGGATAAAAGTCATACAGCGGTATCAATGCATCGGTAGTTTTGCCGGCATTTTGTATGGCGGCAGATTGAAACGCATCGAGCAAAGAACGTTCACCGCGCGATAAATGTTTGCCGGTAGCGCCGACTTTACGAATCGACTCGAAGATTTTTTGCAGCAGTTGAAACTGATAGGGCGCAAATGGATAGTAGGCCACAAATTCAGCGGCATCCCGGTAGCCGCGCAAATTGACGGCATTACCGAGAAAGGACAGTTGGTTGTTAATGATGTCGCCCTTTTGCGCGAAGGTATCGCGTAAGGTGACATGAGCCTGCTCGGTTTTTGACAGCAAACGCTCGCCGATGACCTCGTCGGTGTTGGAACTGGCTAAAGACAAACGAGTATGAAAACGGGCTTGAATCTTGGAGAAATCCTGGGACTTGGCTTTGTTGGCTTCGCCAATCGCCGCATCGATGTCTTCCTGACTGGTCACTATCACCCAGGCACGGCCTTGGCAGAGTGTCCCCAACTGCTCAATGATGGTTTGCAAGCTCAGCATCAGTTGGGTGTTGTCACCGATAAACTGGCCAACTTCATCGACCAGAAAGATGACCCGATGGTCGGCTGGCTTGGTTTCCAGGTATTCGCGTATCAGTTTGGCAAAACCTTCGATGTTAATCCGGTAATCGTCGCGGGCATTGTCAAACCAACGGCCGGCAGATTCTTCGGTCATATTCAGCGACTGTGCCAAGGCGGCCACTACGTCGTCACGTAGAAAATCGACGGCGTCGCGCTCTTGTTCCCAGGCGCTGCCATTTCTGCTTTGAAAAACGGTTTTGAAGGTGTCGTAGGCGCCTTTGGAAATTAAATACCGCTCCATTTCGGCGATATGAGGCGCATCGCCACAAAGGCCGAGCTTTTCATTGAAGACACGTAGAAATACCTGAACAATGGCATCACGGTCGGTTTTGGCATCGGCTTTAGCATCGATGTTAAACAGCATGACATCGGCGGTGCCTTTGATGGCTCGATGAATATCAGCCAGAAGCAAAGGGTCTTTGATCTTGTGCTCATCAAAAAACTCTGCCGCTTTCTTATGGGCGCCGGTTTTGGGATCGATGGCCTCAATATTTTCCAGCAGGTAAGACAGAATTTTGATGTAGTGGGATTTACCGGAACCAAAGAAACCGGATACCCAAACCCCCATGCGTGCGGTGATGGTCGGGTCTTTGGCTTTTTCGGCGGCCGCGAGATAAGCATCGAAAAAGCGCCGAAAGTATTCGGTTAGCTGTTTAGTTACAACGTACTCTTCCAATTCCTGCCAAACGCTTTCGGCATCTAATTGGTCGGCCTTGATGACACCATTGATGGGACGGTCGATAGGCTTGGTGAATAAATCCCTTATTTCCATCTTATTCTTCTTAATTGATAGGTGAGTTATTGCGCTTCAGGAACTAATCTGAAAGCACGGTAATAATGATCTTCGGAGAGTTTGTTAAACAAACGCAGAGAGTAGCCGTCATATCGGCCAGGGTAAAACATCAGCAAAGGAGTCCTACCCATCAATGGATGGAGCGCTGATAGCAACGTGTGGGTTCGAAGCATGGGATAAGCGCTTCCGACGCCGCAAAGAATTAGCAAGTCGATGTTATCCAAATCTACTAAGGACACGACTTTCTGAGCCAATTTATCTTCTTTAAGAACCGGGCGTAAAGCGGCCATAACTGCGTCATCACCTTTGTTACGCTGCATGTCGACAGCCTTATCCAACAACTTGCGTTCTTCAAGTAGCTGTATGACTAAATCAAATAGATTGATGACGCCGGTTCGGATAGGCGGCTGGGCTTTATGCAGGCTGGTGAGAACCGTTCTGCTTAGAAAGTCTCGCATCTCCAGCTCCCTCTCGGGAGGGTAATCGAATATCCAGAAACCAATTTCATTACCCAGTCCTTTGCTGTTTAGGAAGTCATCGGAACTGATTTTTGGCAGAATTTGATTAAGTCGCTCCTCAAAAGTCAAAGCCATTAGGCTCGCTCCAATAATGACATCACATAAGTGTTACCACTTGTTGAGAGATAACGCTTCACTTCTGGGTGTAATGATTGTGGTGTTAGCTTCATGTTGCGAGTGCTTTCAATATATTTGGCCTCAGCCAGGATACGAATTATGACTTGGAATAGTTTAATCTGGGTTGATGCCGACCATTGGTTAACCGATGAATCCTTATGACTGCATTCGGTGAGGAATCCATCCCAATTACCCGGCAAAATGGCTAAGTCTAAGCGGCGCTGGTGATCGATGTAAACATGCTCAATGAAATCGGCTAACAGTTGGCTATGCTTAACTGCTGCTACCAATAACAATTGGATAGACACTTCTTGCTCACGGGTAGCGATCATTGCCCAGGCCGTTGCATCAAGTGTTTCAAGCCGTTTTCTAATTAATTTGGCTTGCCTAAGTGCAGTAGCTGGCGATCTTTTTTGCAGTAGATTGTCTTCGACCAATGCTCGCCGCCAAACGGATTCGTTTGGTTGAGTTATTAGAAATGCCGCAATTCGGCGGCTTTCTAAGGGCATGAGGGAACCTGCAGAGATTTCTGCGTTGTATATGTTAGTCACTTATAAGGATTGGATACGAAAACCATCAGAGCATTTTATGTGAAAAGTGAAAATTTTAGCCGCTAAAAAATGAGATGCGTCGAAGGAAGTCAATTTAGAATAAGCGCTTCCGCAGATAGTGCCGGATACAAGCAATCGACATAGTGATTTGGCTGTACAAACGTTTTTCTGATGGGAAACCGCTTGATTATCATTCTGCACAGCTAATAAATTATGTGATTAAAAACGCCTATCAAAGCGACTTTTCATTCAAAAATTTGGAAAAAACATTGAATGAATACTTTTCTATAAAAAAGCCGCCTACTGCTGAGGAATTGAAAAAAGCGAAAGTGTTTTTAGAAAAAGAATATGTACAAGAACGCATAGGGCAAACAAAGATCTAGCATCATTTACCTGTGCGAATAGCGTAATAGCCCTTTTTACATTTAGCAGCACACAACTTCTTTCCGGCGACGATGGCGTCTTCCTGGGTGTCGAACCACTCCTTTCTGACGGTACCCGGTGAACCAACCCTACCCCATTCCTTTATCAGCGACCAATCGTCAAACAAGCCAGGTGTCACAAACATCTGATAAAAACGATGCATGTTGTTTTCGGTATCGTGCCTTTCCAGATATAGATGATTCATCAGTTACTCTCCAGAAGAGTGGATTGTATTGTCGACTTTTTGTGCTTTCAACGCAGCTTCCCTAATCCGCATAATGGTTTGCCGGGTGGTTTTGAATTCCCGAGCCAACTCCGAAACGTTGCTGCCAGCGGCCAATCGTTTGACAACTTCAGCACGATCTTCCGTTATACACAAGTCGTCCAGGCTAGATGAATCAGGGACTTCTCGACAAGCAGAACCTGATTAGCTCGGCAACGGGTTCACGAAAAATCAAGGGGTTGTAACCTGCCTGCTTCTCGTTCTGCTGACTTGTGTATAAGGGTATGGGCTAAAGGTGGTGTCGATGCCGTTCGTGTGAAAAAAATGACACTCAAGGATTTTTTATTGAAATCCGACAAACTGGTCATCGCTAAGCTACTGGAACTGGGTAAAACCCAGGCCTTAGATTTGAAAGCCAAGGAAATTAAAAAGCTGACATTTTCAACAATCAGTAAAAACAGCATCAAAAAGTTGATCGGCGAATGAAGCAGGATAAAAATCGGTGGAGGATGGAGCCAACGACTCAACTTGCGCGTAAATGCTCACCTTCAATGCAGCTTTTGTAACTATTGCCCACTAATGGGGTTAATACACATGGTTTCGACCTCATGCTTCGAGAGAACGGCGTAAATCCTTGATGAGACGGTAAAGGTGCAAGGGGTCAGTCGGCGAGGGGACAAAACCAAACCGCTCGTAGAACTGTTTAGCCGACTCGTCCTTGGCGTGAACAGCAAAAGCACGAATACCGCCAATGTCGGCAGCCTGCAATGTGCGTAGCATGGCGTCTTTTAATAGGCCGGAACCCATCTTGCGGCCTTGCCATGGGGTACTTACAGCCAACCGTGCTAACAACATGACGGGAACAGGGTGACGGGCCAAGCCTTTGGTCAAGCGCTCCGGCGCATCGCCAAAGGCGACTTCGCCCACAACCAGGCTGTAGAAGCCGATGACCTCCTGGTCATGCAGACCGATATAGGTTTGCGAAGCGTTGGCTTGCTGATTGCCTAGCGCATAGCGAATAAGAAAGCGATCAAGTTCATCGCGCCCACAGGTAAAGCTATCAACGGGATGATCGCGCCGTAGCTTCTCAATACGAAACCCCGTCATTCGGTCGTCGGCAGCTCAAAGGGACTCGGCTCGCGAAACAAACGCTGAATCTGGGGCACAACTTGCGGCGGCGCATCGAGTGCAGCCATGAAATGTTCCCATTGCTCTGCATTGAGTTCAAAGCGTTGTCGCTCGCTAAGCGTTTCGGCGGCGCGTGACAAGGCACTCGCCAATACAAACTGACTGACGGAGCAATGGGCTGCTTTTGCCGCCGCGCTCAAGGTTTGCTTTGCTTCGGGCGATAAGCGCAGGTCAAGTTTGGTGGTGCGTGTCGATTGAGTGGCCATAATACCTCCCTTAGGCATAGATGAGCAGTATAGCTGCCAGACGTTGTCATGACAATAAGAAGCTAAACGGTTTACGCAAGATCGACTCGGTGACGAACTGTCTATTTTTCACCAAGTGCTTGAGTCAAATGTGACATTCCTCCTTCGGCAAATCGGTATCCAACTTGGATTCC
Organism: Methylomonas rapida; assembly: GCF_024360925.2. Classification (NCBI taxonomy): domain Bacteria; kingdom Pseudomonadati; phylum Pseudomonadota; class Gammaproteobacteria; order Methylococcales; family Methylococcaceae; genus Methylomonas; species Methylomonas rapida. Next base: position 2,832,329 of record NZ_CP113517.1, read on the forward strand.
GGCTCCACATTCAAGCCTGATTCCAATCTAGCAATTTTTAATTCCTCTCCATGACCTTGTTCATACGCCGCCTGGTGCGCATGCCGTTCCATCGTCACTATTTTATTGGCTAGTCGCTGCAATCGCTGCTGCCACTGATAGCGGGCCTCGATGCAATGTTTGTTGGAGATGACCTGGCACAGCCACAAGGTGTCCATCACGATCATCAATTGATCCAGCAAACGAATCAACTCGACGAATTGGGCTATCTGCGGCGAGGCAATCTTGGCCAAAAATTCCCTGGGGTGCGTGTAGGTCGGCGTTTCAGTGATGCCGTTGTCAGCCTTGAGTTTTTCCAGTCGACTCTTTTCCTGCTGCAGCTGCTCCGCGCACTCGGCAATCATCTGACTGACGATGCTTTCGACTTCATCGACCGTTTCCTCCCGGCCGATGATGCGCAGGATCACGTCAATCGCATACAAGGACACCATCAGTCGGTGATAGCTATCACGAATGACTCGAATGGCTTGTTCGCTGTTGATGCTAAACGTACGCTCAAATATCGGGCGACTGATCGTGTGTCGTTTGCTTTTGGGTTGAACCGGACTTTCTGCCATATCAGCACCTGTTTGGGAAGATTAACGATAGCCCAATCATACGGTGTCTGTTTCCAATGCCTGTTCGCGAAAGCTCGATAATTGTCGAGCTTTCGCGAACGACTCTTCCAAAAAATCTGCTCCAATGACATCACAGTTCATGAGGTGTTTGCTCACGTCATGATCCGACTTCGGTCGGCGTTCCGTTATTAAGCGGCGACGGTGGTTGTCCATCGGCGTGTCAGGTGCGTCAAGCCTGATGTGAGTTTTTATTGTTTAACCCTGCCGGGCGTCTCGATTCCCTCAGGGATTCGGCGTTCCGGCATGCCCATCGCCGCGCCGCTGGGTATTGTTATCGTTGAGTCGGGCGCGGCCGACAGGAGGAATGTCATCATGGCCAATCGCGGCGTGAACAAAGTCATCTTGCTAGGCCGGCTCGGCGCCGATCCGGACGTTCGTTATATGCCAAATAACGGCGGCAAAGTCGTTGCCATCCGTTTGGCAACCAGCGAAGTCTGGAACGATCCCAAAAACGGCAAACAGGAGCGGACCGAATGGCATCGGGTCGTGTTTTTCAAAAAACTCGCCGATACCGCCGAACAGTATTTGCGTAAAGGCAGCAAGGTCTATGTGGAAGGCACTCTTCGCACCCAGCAATGGGATAAGAACGGCGAAAAACGCTACCGCACGGAAGTGGTTGTGCATGATTTGCAACTGCTCGACCGCCCTGCCCCGTCAACACCTACCAATGGTTCATCAACATCGAACCCGGCCGCCGAGGACGCCGACTGGGATGACGACTACAGCGATATGCCCATGCATTAAACCCCAGCACGCCGATCATTGGCGTTCGTTGGTTTAACCGTTACACCGCCGACCCGTTTCAGGTTTCGGTATTTCAACCCCCTGGGGAACACCATTCCCTAGCGGGCGATGGCGTTCCCTTTTTTATTGAAGGAGAGCCACCATGAACCCAAACAACCGTAATACCTTACCCAAAACCCGCGACCTGCCGATGCCGGTAGCCGCGCAACAAAGCTATGGACTGTCGGAGCAGTCCTGGAAAGTGCTGACCGAAGTCACCTTTCCCACGGCGAAAACCCCGGAAGCCATCCTGATGGCGCTGGATTACTGCAAAGCCCGCAAGCTCGACATCTTCAAAAAGCCGGTACATATCGTGCCGATGTGGAGCGCGGGGTTGGGCCGCAATATCGAAACCGTCTGGCCGTCCATCATGGAAATCCAGACCACTGCGTCGCGGACCGGTGTTTGGGCCGGCATGGATAGGCCCGCCTGGGGTCCGGATGTCACCAAAACCTTTACCGGTCGCTACAAGGACGATAACGAGCAATGGCAGGAATCCAGTATCACCGTGACCTTTCCCGAATGGGTGGCGGTTACTGTGTACCGGATCGTCGGCGGCAAACGTTGCGCCTTTACCGAGGAAGTCTACTGGCTGGAGGCTTATAGCACCGCCGGCGGTAAAAACTCGCAAGTCCCAACCGCCATGTGGATCAAACGCCCCAAAGGGCAGTTGGCCAAATGCGGTAAAGCAGCGTCGCTCAGGGCCGCCTTTCCGGAGGAATGCGGTTATGCCGCCGAGGAAATGGATGGCAAAACCCTTGACGATATTGCCGACGGTAGCGTGATCGATGGCAGTGCCACGGTTGTCAATGCAACCGAAGCTGACAATGAAGATCGCGTTTGGGCGGGCGATGCAGGCGTTGATGCAAACCGCGTCATCGATCTGTCGCAAATCCATCCCAAGGTGCAAAAAGCCGTGGCGGAACTGGTAAGGCGTACAGCAGCGGCCGGCGCCTGGAAAGCCGCCTACGACTATGCCAACCAGAAGTTCAAAGGCATCGACCTGACCTTTGCCTTGGCCGAGTTGGACAAGGTATCGGAAATTGCCCCCAATGCCACACAAGTCTTGGGCCAAGCCGACAGTACCGCCATGCCACCATTGTCACCCAAAGAGATGGCCATGACTCAGGCGCGTCAGGCTTTGGGTGCCAACCGGTAGTCATATCGCTGGACAGGGCTTTGCCGTTGCTTAATCGGATTACGGGTTAGGCCATTTTCAATCGGGCGTCTGCTGGCTTTTCAGCATCCGTCACATTCAACTACCACCCCTTCAGGGCGTCATGACTCGCCCGTGGGGGATTCATGATGCTCTGAATTTCTTCATAAGGAGAGATCATGAATGCTATCGATCAATCATTGAACCGCGTGCCCTGTCATACCGACTGGCAACGTTACGATTCACCCACGGTATTACGCCGTCACGGCCGGGGGTTTCTGGAACGCCTATGGCGACCCCAGCACTGCGAGCGCAATCCGCAGCCCTTGAGCCGACCAGAACTAACGACACTGGCCGAGAGTTTTGGCGGAGTCTGTCTGCCGGCGCAAGACGAACTGCTGTTGCTGTTCGGTGATGGCCATTGGGCCCGGCGCTGCCAGACCCAGTTGCACAAGCTCGGCATCGAGACCGTGCGCTTCGGTTGCCAGGTACAGTTGACCGGATTTTCGCGATGAAGGTCGTCGACGTATCGCAACGTTCCGATGCCTGGCGGCAATGGCGTTCACAAGGCGTCAGTGCCAGTGAAGCGGCCATCGTCATGAACCGCTCACCGTATAAAAGCTATTGGCGACTCTGGGCAGAAAAGATTGGTCTGGTGTTGGAAGCCAGTTTGGACAACAACCCGTTGATCCGCGCCGGCATCCAGCAAGAGCCCGAGGCCCTGCAACGCTTCGAGGATAAACACGAGCTGATGCTATTGCCACTGTGCGGCGAGTCGGAGCAGTTTCCTTTGATACGGGCTTCGTTCGACGGCTTGTCCGAACACCAAGAACCCGTCGAAATCAAATGTCCGCACGAGACCACGTTTCTGGATGTGGTGTTGAACCGGGAAGCCTCGGCTGCCTATCAATTGTATTGGTGCCAAGTGCAACAGCAACTCTTGGTCGCCGAAGCACAACGCGGTTTTTTGTTTTTCTATCACCAAGGCCAGGATGTGGAATTTGAGATTCAGCGCGATGAGACCTTTCTCACCGCCCTGGTCGAGTCCGCGATGGACTTCTGGTCGGCGGTGAAATCGAAAAAGGAACCACATAAGGATCCCGAACGCGATTTGTATTTGCCGCAAGGCGATGCAGAACGGCAATGGCAACAACTGGCGGCAACGTATCGACAGCGGGCGTTGACTATCCAAGATCTCAAAAGCCATCTCAACCAGTTGGAGGACGAGCAGTCGCGCATTGAAGACACCTTGGTGACATTGATGGGCGATTACGTGGCCGCAGAGCATTCCGGGTTGCGTATCAGCCGGTTTCAAAGCCAGGGTGCCATCGATTACAAGGCGGCACTGCAAGCCTTGCAACCGGATGTTCAGGCTGAGGCGCTGGAAGTCTATCGAAAACCGTCCACCACACGGGTCCGCGTGACCTGCCGGGACGACGACGGCAAGCATGCCGAAGTGCCGTTTGATGCTCAAGCCTTGAAAGACCTGGTGGGCGTGGACTTTTGGTTTTGAGTCTTGATGGTTCGTTTAACGACATCCTGTAACCCTGGTGGTTACGGGATGTTCATTCATTGACGTCATGATTGATTCGGTTCGGGCATGTCGGTTTTAGGCTGGGCTTTTAAAAAAAGTCCAACCCAAAACCCGCATCGTTCAGGCATTCCCTTCGTGGAATCCCGAATCCGGTTTCGACCGGCGTTCCGTTGTTAAGCGGCATGAGCGTTTGCCTCGTGTGCCAGGTGCGTCAAGCCTGGTGTTTTTGTTTGTCCCGTTGGGGTTCATCACCTTTGCGGGACTTGGTGACCCCTTTTATTGATTGAAGGAGGTCATTATGAATCACGACTTTTGGAAAACTTTTCAATGCTGGTTGAACGTTGCGCATAACGATGACATCCAGGTCAAAAAGCGGTTGTTGCTGGACATGCACCGTCAACTCTCGGACCCCGGTTTGAGAAGCGACATTCAGCGCATTCTGCGTTTGATGGATCGGGAGCTATTGGCCCGTGCCGAATGGGCGATGTACTGCGTCATGCAGCTACGTTGATTTTTTAATCCATCCTGGTTGACCAGGGCTTTATTCACCCGTTGGGGCTCATCACCCCTCGGGACCGGTGCGCCCCTTGTTATTTGAGGCTAGTCCTCGAGGAGCTCACCATGTATCAATCCTATTCCATTGCCGACACCTTCGGCATTCAGGCCCCGGCGTCCATGAAAGTGGAAGGCTTTGCCCCGGCCAATAACCCTTATGTGCCGGCTATCAAGCCGTATGTGTTTCGCAAGGATCACTTGCGGGATGTGTTGGCGTTTTTAGGCGCTCATAATGGCGATGGCTTATACCTGACTGGTCCGACCGGTTCCGGTAAAACCTCGTTGTTGGAACAAGTCGCGGCGCGTCTCAACTGGGGCGTGCATTCGGTCACCGGTCACGGTCGACTGGAACTCAATGATCTGCTCGGCCAGTATATGCTGGTCGACGGCGGCGGCATGAAGTGGATCGATGGTCCGTTGACCCTGGCGGTTCGCCTGGGCCATGTGCTGTTGATCAACGAAATCGATGCCATCGATCCAGCCGAACTGATTGGCTTGAATGAAATTGTTGAAGGAAAACCTCTAACGATTCCGCAAACCGGCGATGTGATTGCTCCGCATCCCAAGTTTCGTTTGGTGGCCACCGGCAATAGTGCTGGATCGGGTGATCAATCGGGATTGTATCAAGGGGTGTTGCGGCAAAACTTGGCGTTTTTAGACAGGTTTCGCTTGATGGAAGTCGGTTACCCCGAACCGGAAGACGAAATGAAGTTGTTGGCCGATGTGGTGCCAACCATGCCGGAATCGGTACGGGAAAGCATGATCAAAGTCGCCAATCAGATTCGTAAAGTCTTCATCGGCGGTGCGGATGGCGGCGGTATGTTGTCGGTGACCTTATCGACGCGCGGTTTAGTGCGCTGGGCTTCGTTGGTCGCCACCTTTAAAAGTGCGCCCAATGCCCTCGCCTATTCGTTGGATCGGGCCTTGACCTTCCGAGCCGAACCCGCCGAACGCGAAGCGATTCATCGCATCGCCAAGGATGTGTTCGGAGACGATTGGGCGGTGTAGCCATGAGCGCCTGGACTTTATACCGTCACCGTAATGCTGACGGCAGTTCCAAAGACTGGGCGGTCACCACCAATGCTGACGGTTCGATCTCGACGCGTTGGGGCAAGACAGCTTCTCGTCTGCCGAGCATCAATACGCGAACGGGAATACGCCAGCACGATATCGAACGGCAAAAACAGGCCAAGGGTTATGTGTTTGTCGGAGAAGTCGAAATCGATGATGACGGCAATATCCGGTTACCCCGGTCCGCGCCCATGCTGACCGAAACGCCACCGATCACGGTCGACAAGCTGTATTGGCATGTCGATTGCCGTGCCGGGCACGCGACCTTGCTCGATATGGGTAGCGCGCTACGACGTTGGTTGGGAGATCTGGAAGCCTGGTCTCAGGCTCAAGGCCTTGCCGCAAGCGACTGGTCCGGTTGGCAACGGTTGGTCGATGCCAGCCTGGGCAAAGAGGCTTTTGATCTCAGCGGGCAAATCCACCGTGAACACGGAATATTGCCTTGGCTGTGGTTGATGGCCTTGAAGCAGGCTGCCTTTCCTGGCGTTTCGGTCGGCATTGCGACCGAAAGCGGCCGCGACGTGTCGGCGGACTTGAAAGCCGAAACCGAGGTATTGGCGTTATTCGATACCAACGTCGAAGTGCTTAGGCCGTTGGCGGAAAGCCTGGGGCTTTTGAAACCGAGGCTCAACCTGGCATTGGCCATGGCGGATCACACCGATCATTGGTTTTGATTCTCTGAAGGCCCAGCCTTGTATTCCTATATCGGGTTCGATACAGGCATTTTTAACAATCACCCGGAAGGGGCCATTCGCCCCAGCGGGGTCGGTGTGCCTTCTTCCCAAGGAGGCACTCATGACACACACCCAACTCATTCTGGACCAAGTGGTCTTGATCAAAGTCGACGCCACGATTTACGGCGCGCGCAAGAAGCTCAACAAGGAGGATCTGGTACTGGCCGATGGGAGCAAGTTGCCACCGGAGGATTTGGCCAGTTTGGGCTCGAAGCGCTTGCTCGACCCGGATCGGCTTTCGGTGTTCAACCGGCTAAAGAAGGAAGCAGAACGCATTTGTTTGCGCGTCGGCACCCGATTTCTCGGCGGCTTCATCGTACCGGTGGCGGCAGCGGCGCAGGTCACGGCGGAACTGGATCGCATCGCCAGGGATTTTGCCCAGGCACGGGCCGAGTTTCTGGATGGCTACGATGCGGCGGTACAAGACTGGATGGTCAAACATCCGGAATTTGCCGGCATCATCGAAAAGGCCATCGACTCAATGGCCTTGGTCGCCACCCGCTTGGCGTTTGATTACCTGGTGGTCTCGGTCGCTTTACCCGAACAGATACCAACACAGGAGGTCGAACGCCTGGAAAGCAAACTCGGTTCGTTGAGCGAGCAGATGTTCCATGAAATCGCGGTGGACGCCAACTTGCTGGTCGAGCAATCGTTACTCGGCAAGGAACAAGTCACCCGCAACGCGCTCAGGCCGATCAAACGCATCCGCGACAAACTCGATGGTTTGAGTTTTCTGGATCATCGGGTGGCGCCTGTGGTAGCAACCATTGACGACTTGCTCGGCAAGATCCCGAATCGGGGATCGATCGAAGGCAGTTTACTGCAAGAAATCCTCGCCACGGCGATGTTGCTGGCCGATCCGGATAAAACCCGGCGGCACGGTGAAGGTTTGTTGGCGGCGCAAGCGCCTGCACCGAAGCTAGCGACCGATACTGACGTTGATGTCGAAGAAACCGTCGATCCAACGGAACCCGAGTCATCCGAATTGCCAGCATCACCAACACCCGTCATCCCTGTCATTGCAGAGTCCGTTTCGAGCGATCCGGATTTTACCGATCTGTTTGACGGCATCTTTGATGATGATCTGGAAGCGGAATCGGCAACGGAAGACTGGGCTTTGGAGGTCTTGCTGATTAACCATCAGTCTGATCTGGAAGCCGGTCATGATGCAGATAAACCTAATCACTCTGAAGCTCCTGCAGAACCGATAACGGTGACTGCGGGAAACGATGAGGAAACCGACGATTCCGACCAGGATTACTGGTTCTGAATGCGCTGAAACCCTTTAACACTAAACCCACGGGGGCAAAGTCATGTCCCGCTGGGGCCATGGTTTGCCCCCACAATTGGAGCACACCATGAAAAATAGAACCTTACACAACGCCTTTCCCATCGTTGCGGCGGCCATTGGCAATCGCTTTGGCGTCAAAGTCAGCGTCGGTGGTGAACAAGCTTATACCGATGGCAAATCGATTCAATTGCCGGCCTATGAGGGCGACGATCCGGATTATCAGGATGTCGCCTGGGGTCTGTTAGCGCATGAAGCGGCGCATATTCGCTATTCGGATTTTACGCTGCGCTATGGGCATTCGGTCTTACGTCGGCGGCTTTGCAATGCCATTGAAGATGTCCGCATCGAGCACGAATTGGCCAAAGACTTTCCGGGGACTCGACTGACGATACGTACGGTCATCGAAAAGATGATTGCCAAAGGCGACTTTGTCGCCAGCCGTATCGACGAACATCCAGCTAATATTCTGTACAGCTATGTCTTGAAAAGCTTGCGTGCCAGTGTATTGGGTCAGTCGGCGTTACGGCCGTTGGTCGAGGAAACCGAAATCGCATTGAAGGCAACGTTTCCAAACGGTGCGGTGACGCGGCTGAAAGGCTTGCTGTCCGAAGTACCGGAAGGTTTGCAATCGGAGTCCGATTGCCTGCATTTGACCGATCGCATCCTGACCATGATCGAGGAAGCATTCGAGCAACAACGGCAGCGGAATCAGGCGCAACAATCTGAAAATGAGGAAGGTTCGCCTGAATCGGATGATGCGGATCAAGACGCAGACTCAGAAGATTCGGACGATTCGAATGACCAGGATTCCCAAGATGAAGTGGAACCCGATGAACGATTACCCAACGATACTGACGACAATACGTCTTCAGAACCGGCGGGTAATGATGATTCGAATCCCAAAAATCCTGACGATGAACCGACAACGCCATCCGACAGTTCGACATCCGACCCGCAAGGTGAAGATGAAGAAAACACGGAGATTGCCGATCCGATTGGCATCTTGCAAACCCTATTGTCCGCCGAAGACGCTGACATCGAGCAGGATATATTCGAGTCATTGAAATCGGCGTTGTCGTTGACGGCGGAAAACGTGTCGGAACTGCTGATGCCCAGTGGCCTCGAACCGCCCATGGACGAACGAGCCGGTGCGATTTTACTGCGCAAGGTGCAAGGCGAATCGGGAAAAATCCGTGCCGCGCTGCAAGGCATCGTGCAATCGCAAACCCTGAGCCGCACGCAACATGCCTGTCGTGGTCGGCGGCTGGATGGCAAGCGTTTGCATCGCCTGCCTCTCGGTGAAATCAGGGTATTTCAACGTCAACAGGCGAAAGCGGCACCGAATACGGCGATTCATTTATTACTCGATAAATCCGAAAGCATGGGTTATCAGGTGACAGATAGCCAAGGGCAACCGATTGGATCGCGTATGCCGATTGCGTTGGAAGCGACCTTAGCGCTGGCCTTGGCCTTTGAAGAGATTCCGGGGGTTAATCCCGGCGTCACCGCGTTTCCAGGGCGTCAGGACGATTCGGTCTATCGCTTGCTGGAACATGGTCAACGTGTGAATGCTCGAACCGGTGCCTTTTCGGTAGCCGCCGCCGGCAGTACACCAATGACTGAAGCGATTTGGTTTGGTGTGGCGTCACTGCTGCGATGCAGGGAACCGCGCAAAGTGTTGATGGTGATGACCGATGGTCAGCCCAACGAGTCACTGAGCACACTGGAGTTGTTGCAGCGCTGCCGCGATAGCGGTATTGAAACCGTCGGTGTGGGGTTGGGACTGGATGTCAGTCATCTCTTCCCGGTTGCCATCACCATTAACGATCTTTCAGAGCTGAGAGCGCAATTGTTCGAGCTCTCGAAAGCGGTGTTGTTAGCGGCGTAATCCTCAGTCCGTTATCCGTAGCCCAATCCTTGGCTTAATGCCTTGGATTATGGCTACGGGTAGCTGATTGCAACCGCATATTGTCGAATGCACTCAATTCCTGGAGTCCATTCGACAAGCAGACATTTCATGCGTTCTTTTCGAAGGATGCTGAATCCGACTTCGGTCGGCGTTCCGTCGTTAGGCGGCGAGCACGTTAAACCGTGATCGTGTCGGGTGCGTCAAGCCCGATGTAAAGCGCAGGGGTATGAACTGCTGCAAATCTAAAACCCGCTTCGGGCGACCATCGCCCGGCCGGGTGCTGTTCATTCGAAGTGTTTCTTAAATTTTCAAAGGAGAACTTCAATGAACTTTGTTTTCGGCATCATTATTTTGGCGCTGTTCATCCTCGCCTTGCGGGTAATCTGGGCAACGGCGTTGCAACTGCTGAGCACATTGAAACACGTGTCTCAAATGTTTCGCAGCTATCAAAGCAAGCGCCAAGCACGTAACCGGCTACCGGTCATCATGCCACGTAGCCGCGAGGGCATGGATTGGTTGGCGATATCGGATTCGGTGCGTCAGGAAATTCAGACACGCAATCACGGTGTCAATCGTGAGGATGTCCGACTGGAAGCGCAATTACAGGCGAAGTTAAAAACCATCGAGATCTACGAGGCGGATATTCAAATCGCCAAACTGGAACGGGAGTTATTGAAAATCAAACCAGTGATCGAAAGTCCCGAGCCTGAAGTCAAAAAACCTCGGCGCTCGAAAAAGCAATCGCTTGCGGTTGCTGGTGTAGAAACTCAGAAAGTTCCGCATCAGGTATCCCAATTACGGGCAGCACTGAAAGGCAACGGTTTATCGACGCCAGTCAGTGAGTCTGTCCGCCATTGAAAACCGCAAGCGTCGCGCCGTTTTGTGTTATCACGGTGCGTACTGGCTTAGCCAAGTCAACCGTGGGTTCGTCGAAGCGAAAGCCGTCCGGCAACAGCGACTGGAGATCCTCAAAGGTTTCCCGTCGCAATTGCCGGACATTGCTCAACAACGTCCAGGCTCGCTTCGGATAGTCGATGTTTTGCAACACATCGGCTTCCGCGGCATCCAACTTGGTCAAAATTGTTTTGCAAAGATTTAACGCATTCAGTCTGGGATCGAGTGGTATTGCCATCGGTTTTCGTACTGCTTGCGTACTCTCGGTCTGCTTAGGACTGAGAAAATCAAAAATGCGCAAAATATCGTCAAACATGGCTATTTCTCTGCTTTTTAATGAGTTTTAGTCACCATATACCGATTTTTACGCGAATTCAACCCCGCTGCATGAGCCAGATTTAGGCTTAATGCAGCGTTTTTAACCCTGCAGGAACCTCATCCTGTCGGGTGGTCGCTCCTGCATTTTTTGGAGGACATGACCATGAAAACAATCAACCAACCCAGAGTTGGCACAACCTCTGCCGAAAACAGCACGGTTCGCTATCTGAATCAGTACCGCTGTCCTTACTGCCAAACCGAATGGGAGGATATATGGGATTGCGGCTGTAACGATCGCTGTCCAGACTGCAACAAGGAGATCGAGCCTTATGAAAGCGCATTGATCGAGGGTGAATCGGTGTAAACCGAATCGCCAGTCGAAGACCCCGCCTACGCCAATGTCACGGTGAAGGGTGTAAATCGGCTCTTCGTTGTTTCCTACGAAATCGACTATGTTCACCGCGTGTCGATTGGCATCACCGCGGATAGTCCGGAAACGGCACAACAGATTGCCGAGCAGGCATTCAACGATGCCACCCTTTGGGATGACACCGCCGCCATGCCGTTATCGTTAGCATTCTGGACGATTTGCGCCAGGATCGCCGGGAGGCCGACGATGTGGCGGGCGAGTTTCAACTGCCCCATGAGTTGGCCTTGACGAATGCCTTCATCGATAACGCGGTGTTGATGTTCAATGCCGCGGTCGAAGCAGCGCGACAGGCCGTGGTCAGTGAAGCCCGAGCCAGCCGTTATCGGACCATGCTGGGCAAAACGCTCGGCGAACTGAGCGGTGGCGGTATCAGTAGTGAAGACGACTCGTCATCGGATGCGGTGAAGCGGTCGCTGTTCAAACGTTATCACGATCTGAAGAATCGGGCCTGGGCCAGCATCTTACGCTCGACACAGGTCACTTCGCGCTTGTCATCGGCGGCGCAGAAACGCTTGGAGTCGGATTTCGAAACGGTGAAATCCTTGGAATTTACCGTGTCGAATATCTACGGCTTTCTGCAAGGCATCATCGATCAGCAAGGTGAAATTCAACTGAGCATGGTGTGCGATGTGTTTGATTTGATCACCCGCTATTACAGTGACAATGCAGTGTTTTACATGGGCTGGAAAAGCAATGACAAACATCGCACGCTGGGGATGCGGATCAAAACCACGCGTTTCGTTCTACCAGGGCACAAAGTTGAGTCTTATCATAACAGTCTGAACTGGGAGTCGGAACGTCTGTTAGCGGATTTCGACAAGGTGTTTGCGTTGCTCGATGGTAAGACCGAAGCGGACGTGAGTTTGGTGTCGGTGTTTCGGCAGCATTTTCATGAACTTCGGGCTGGAAAACGGATCAGCGGCAGTTATTTTGACGTTCGCTATTATCCAGGCGTCGGCACCATCCACTTTTTTCCAAAGAGCAAAACCTTGATCGACCGCATGAACCGTTGGGTCGGTCGCCAGCGCCGCTGGTTACCGCCTGTAGATACTCAAGCCGGACAAGGCTTCTGGCAGCAGTTCGAACAGGCAGAATCGTTCGACAGAGCGTTTCACAGCGAAGTGAACAGGCAGTGTCCTCGCAGTAGCCGGCATATCCATTTCGATCCCTTTTGGGCGATCAAGCACGGCGGCGAGTCGGAACGGGAAAGAGGTCATCGTCTGTTAACCCAGGCGATGAGCACGGTACTTGCCAGCCGAGGCATCGATCCCGATGCGGTATTGGAAAACGAACCATCCAGCTTGCTGGAATGGACTGGCTCATTACCATCTTCTACCGACCTGGCTTTGGCATCGTAATCCGGTGTTATACAGGTCTTTAACTTAACCACTGGCCTAGCCAGTACTACCCGCCTCGGGGAGATGATCCGTTCTCCCCGTCGGGGTTGGACTGTGTCGTTTCCTCGGGGCTTTTTTATTTGAGGAACTCACATGAACACCACACAATTATCGGTAAACCCCGAAAAACTGATCAACAACCTACGCTTCAGCTTTACCCAGTCCACCACGGTACTGGGAGAGCTGATGCAAAATGCCCGCCGTGCCGGCGCCACGTTCGTCAGCTTCGAGTATTCGGAAGACGCTCGAACCTTGACGGTGTGTGACGATGGCTGCGGCATTGCCTGTTTGAAAACGTTACTCACCGTAGCTGAGTCCGGCTGGGATGTTGAGGTCATCGAACGGGAACATCCGTTTGGATTGGGATTTTTGTCGGCAATCTTTGCCTGCGATGCCATCAGCGTCGACAGCAAAGGCGGTCGATTTTCGGTGGGTACAGCCAAGCTTTTGGCCTTCCAACCGATTGCGATCGAACCCGCGGACTGGCAAGGCATCACGCGTTTGACGTTGACCCAGTTCAAACCGGAAGCGGATCGGATTGAATCCCAGTTGCGTCGCTTGGCACGGGGATATCCGATTGAGGTGCGCTTTAACGGTGTCAGTCTGGATCGGCCGCGAGCGGTTAACTCAACATTACCGTTCATCAAGACCGAACTGGGTGAGCTGTATTTGTATGGTTTGTCCCAGGGCGAAGACTGGTTACGACAGTCGGAGTATTTTCATCTGTATCTGCAAGGCTTGCCGGTCTATCACAGTCATCACGAACGAGACCCCGGTCATGTGATCCATTTGGATTCAAGCCGGTTTTTCGCGCGGTTGCCGGATCGGGATAAGTTGATTGATGAAGCACAGGTGATAGCCGAGGTTAAGCAGGTTCTGCAACGGGAAGCCAGGCAACGCCTGGAAGCGATCAAGCACCAGCTGTCGGCGGTGGCGTTTGTACAGGGCTACAACGCACTGAAAACCTACCGCTGCCTGGATTTACTGAATGACGTACCGTTATTGCCCCAACAGGTATTGGCGATTATTCAGGACTATCCGATCAAGGAAGGTTGCAGCAATGTGAATTTGACAGCGGTTTCACAACCGGTCAGTCGAAGCGATGTGGAAAACGGCCTTGTCAAAGTCGCCGACCTGGATGATCTCGATGAGGTCGGTGCGCTACGCTGGATGTTTGCTTGGCACAGGGATTATCGGGTGTTTCGGCCGGGGTTGGATGCCAGGCATTGGCTGTTTTCGTACCTGGTCGATTTGAACGCGCCGGTCATCACCCTAGACATCGTCAACGAAACGCACCGCGCGTTTTTTGAAGGGCAATGGGTGAGTGGTCAGGCGGTATTTTGTGAAAAATACCGGTTAACCCTGAATGGCGAGTCTGTTGACATCGATCACGATGCCGTCTATGACGAGGATCAGGACTGCTTCATCGTACCCAGTCGGGAGACATCCGGATTGGTGGTTTGCCAGGCATCGTCCTACTACGACGAATGGGATACGTTCATGGAATCCGCCAAGGAAGCCGATGAATGGGATTTTCATAACTTCGTGGTGGCCAATACGGCTGACAAACCAGCGGACGCATTGCAACGACTGTTGCCGACCTTTAACAGTTGTCCGGCGCTGTTTTCCAGGACCTTTCAAATCGTGCTCGGCAATGATGGCGATGTCGTCACCGTTGCGGAAATGTAGTCGAAACCCAATTGGCAATGGCTGCGGCTGTGTTAGCCCGTGGCTATTGGCGGGTTTTCTGGCGAACGACCGCTTAACAAGCACGCATTCCAAAACACCTGACGCAGTAATGTCGCCAGCTTAAGCGTCTTTAGTGAAATGTGCTCTGCCGACGGTCAACGTCTGCAGGCATCGCTAACGACGCTTTGAACATTTTTGACAACCCTTCCGGAGAAAGTCCACCCCGGAAGGGGACGGCTTTCTCCAAATTTTTTAGATTACGGGAGAAAGCCCATGTTATTCATTCGAGGAACCAATAATCGTTACCGTATGGCCGATGAACAGGATGTCATCTTCGAGACGATTCAGATCTACAACCGCACGTTCAGTCGAGGCGAAACCTTGACTAGTCCGGACAAGGCGAAGGACTGTATCAAATTGAAATTGGCGCCATACGAGCACGAAGTATTTGTGTGTCTGTTCTTGACAATCAACACCGCATCATCGCTTGCGATGAATTATTCCGGGGTACGATTGATGGCGCTAGCGTGTACCCGCGCGAAGTCGTCAAAGCGGCGCTGTACTATAATGCGGCGGCGCTAATCATGGCCCATTTTGTGGCGCGCCACAAAATGGGCCTTATGTGCCCCGTTAATTTATGTGCCTGTTAGCTGCGACGCTAAGACAATTCAGGGGTTTCATTTCGGATTTGGACACATAACGCTCCAGACATCAAAACGGAGAATGGCTGCTCTCATCTCAGAGGGATGGTTGTTTCGTCTACCCCAAAATCTGGGCGGTCAAAATCATCACCAATACCGCCCCTATAAAAAGCACAGACTATAAGGAGGTCAGCCAGGCCAACATTCCAACATCGTCTTGCCTCGCAGGTTTGCGTGCCCGGCACCCACGTTTGCTACAACCGGTTCGCAGAGTTCCAAAGCGTCAGCCTTCGTGCGGATGGTGATTTCAGCATATCTGTTGGTCGTGTTCAGACTGACGTGCCCCAACCATCCCCTGATAACATTTACCTCGACACCCGCCTCCAGCAGATGGACTGCAAGGGTATGGCAGAATATGTGAGGAGTGATTCTAATCTGAGACGGGGCTTTGCCGAAGCTTCCCAAGGTTTCGACTTGCTCAATCTGAATTGATTAGCTGTAGATTGGGAAAGTTTTCGAGGGAAACTTAGTCTGGACGAGATAGGTTATGTATCAATTCAATTCCGCCGTCAGAAACGACTTCACCGAATTGGAAGCATCAAGGACAAAACATGCTGCACTGTTCGGGATACAAGGCAGAGAAAAATGTATCCCGGAATGTATCCCGAAAATCAAAAAATGCGAACGATCAATTTACAGGCTTCTATAACTTATTGATTTAATTGGTCGGGACGGCGGGATTTGAACCCACGACCACTTGCCCCCCAGACAAGTGCGCTACCAGGCTGCGCTACGCCCCGATGAAGAATGGTATGATTTTTGTCGAGATCAACAAAGAGATGCAATCATACCATATTGCAAGGAAAATGTTACTTCAAAAGTTCCAAAATATCCTCTAACTCACCTATCATTTGGTGTATCAACTGCTTTGTGCGCAGGGAATCTTCCTTGGCGTGATCGCTTGCCAAATGCGCCCGGGCACCGCCTATGGTGTAGCCTTGCTCATATAACAAGGCGCGTATCTGCCGAATCAGCAGAACATCGTGCCGTTGGTAATAACGGCGATTGCCTCGCCGCTTGACCGGGCTCAGTTCACTGAATTCCTGTTCCCAGTAACGCAGGACGTGTGGTTTGACGCCACACAAATCACTGACCTCACCGATAGTGAAATATCTTTTTGCCGGTATGACCGGCAATTCATTATTATTACTGGGTTCCAGCATAGGCTTCTACTCGAGCTTTTAGTTTTTGGCCGGTTCTAAATGTCACGACGCGGCGAGGCGTAATCGGAATTTCCTCGCCCGTTTTCGGGTTACGCCCGGGGCGCCCGCTTTTATCGCGTAATTCGAATTTGCCGAAACCGGAGATTTTGACTTGTTCGCCGCATTCAAGCGAGCGTTTGATTTCTTCAAAAAACAGCTCGACGATTTCTTTGGCTTCACGTTTATTCAAACCGAGATCTTCGAACAGTTTTTCAGCAATATCTGCTTTGGTTAATGCCACAATCACTCCCTCAATTTTGCATCTAGTTGTGCCGACAATTTTTCCAGCAACCTGCGAAATATAGCATCAATTTCAGAGTCAGTGAGCGTTTGCGCGAAATCTTGCAACACAAGACTCAACGCGACACTTTTAAAACCCTCTTCTATGCCCTTGCCTTGATAAACATCGAATATAGACACGTCCCGCACCGACGCTTCTCGACTGCTTTCAATGCAATCCAGAATTTGCTTGGCCGAAATTTCCTGCCGAACCAATAAGGCCACATCTCTACGTACGGATGGAAATTTAGACAACGGCGCAAATTTAGGCACCTCGCGTTGCAAAATTTTATCCTGAATCAATTCAAACAGAAAAACAGGACCATCGAAACCTAGCTGCTTTTCCAGATTAGGATGCAACATGCCAATCAAGCCGACAAAATCCGCGTTAGCGTCAACGATTTCAGCCGTCTGTCCTGGATGTAATGCGGGGTGTTGCGACGGCTGAAAACTCAAACCACTGCCAGACAAAGCCAGCAACGCTTCCACATCGGCTTTCACATCAAAAAAGTCGATGTCTCTGCTCTTTTCACCCCATTGCTCGGCGTAAGCGCTACCTAAAGCCAGACCGGCCAGCATTTTTTGTTGCAGTGTCTCGCCATTGTGCCGAATGAAACGCAAACCTGTTTCAAACAAACGCACGCGTGTTTGTTGGCGATTGACGTTGTACAGCGCGGCATCCAACAAACCGCTCCACAATGTCGTACGCATTACCGCCAATTCCGAAGAAATCGGGTTTTGTAGACGAATGAACTCGTCATTCGGCGCCACGGCCTTTTGCATGGCTTCGTCGACAAAACTATACGTAATTGCTTCCTGATAGCCCCTGTCGACCAGGCAATCCTGCAATCTTGCCATCGGCAGCAAGGCTTCGGTGGCGTTTCCCAGTTTGGTACGCATCATTAGCGTGCGCGTGGGCAAATTGTCATAGCCTACGATACGACCGACCTCTTCCAGTAGATCTTCTTCGATTGCGATATCGAAACGAAAACCGGGTGGGGTGATTTCCCAGCCATCGGCGGATTCGATGACCTGCATGCCCAGACCTTGGAATAGACTGCTAATTTCTGCGTTCGATCGTGTAATGCCGAGTAGTTTTTCCAGACGTTGTTTGCGCAACTTGACCGGCTGCCGTGCCGGCAAATGCGTTTCGCAGACGACCGCATTGATTGGACCAACACTGCCGCCGGCGATTTCGACGATCAGCTGCGTGGCCCGCTCGATTGCGCGTTGCTGCAAGGTAAAATCGACGCCACGCTCGAAACGGTGCGACGAATCGGTATGCAAACCAAAACCCCGCGCCTTGCCGGCAATGCTGCGCGGCGTGAAAAATGCGCATTCCAGGAAAATGTCCTGCGTGCTGTCGGACACGGCGCTGGCACTGCCGCCCATCACGCCGGCCAGGGCCAGGGCTTGTTTCTGGTCGGCGATGACCAAGGCTTCGCCGACCAGCTCGATGGTCTGATCGTTCAACAAAGCCAGGCTTTCACCTTTACGGCTGTTGCGAACCACGATGGGCGCTGCCAATTTGGCGGCGTCGAAGGCGTGCAAGGGCTGGCCCAGCTCCAACAACACATAATTGGTGACATCGACCACCGGGCTCAGACTACGAATCCCCGAACGGCGCAGGCGTTCCTGCATCCATAATGGCGTTTGCGCGTTTTGATCGATGCCTTTGATCAAACGACCTAGATAAACCGGACAGGCTTCGGGCGCTTCGACCTTGATTTCCAAGGTCTCTTGATGAACGACCGCTGCCGGTTCGACAGCAAGGTTCTGGAACGCCAGCTTATTCAACACAGCCGCTTCACGAGCCACGCCTTCGACGCTCAAACAATCCGCCCGATTCGGCGTCAAACCCAGTTCGATGACATTATCGT
Source organism: Methylomonas rapida (assembly GCF_024360925.2). Taxonomy (NCBI): domain Bacteria; kingdom Pseudomonadati; phylum Pseudomonadota; class Gammaproteobacteria; order Methylococcales; family Methylococcaceae; genus Methylomonas; species Methylomonas rapida. The sequence goes on from NZ_CP113517.1 coordinate 2,850,808, forward strand.
TCAACATCAAATAATTGCGAATGTCCGTGCCGACAGGCGCATCGTCGGGCAATTCCATCAAGCCGCTGGAACTCGTCGCCAAGCCCAATTCGGTTTCAGAGCACAGCATGCCGAATGACAATTCGCCGCGCAGCTTGGATTGCTTGATCTTGAAATCGCCCGGCAAGACCGCGCCAATGAGAGCGGCGGGAATTTTCAGCCCCGGACGCACATTGCTGGCGCCGCAGACGATTTGCAAAGGCTCCGCTTGGCCGACATTGACCTGGCAAACCCTAAGTTTGTCAGCATTCGGATGTTGCTCGGTGCTGAGCACCTGCCCCACCACGACGCCGCCGAACTCGGCCGCAACGGGCGTTACCGCATCGACCTCCAAACCGGCCATAGTCAATTGGGCGACCAATTGTTCTGTGTTGACGGGTGGATTGATCAGTTCCCTCAACCACGCTTCACTTACTTGCATGACTCAAACCACTCTCATTTAAACTGTTGCAGGAATTTGAGATCGTTCTCGAAGAACATTCTCAAATCGTTGATGCCGTAGCGCATCATCGCCAGGCGCTCGACGCCCGTGCCGAAGGCGAAGCCGGAATAACGCTCGTGATCGATGCCGACCGATTTGAAGACTTCCGGATGTATCATGCCGCAGCCGCCGACTTCCAGCCAGCCGGTCTGTTTGCAAACCCGGCAGCCCTTGCCGTCGCACATCACGCAAGAAACGTCGAATTCGGCGGAAGGTTCGGTAAATGGAAAATAAGACGGGCGGAAACGCACATTCACGTCTTTTTCGAAAAAGGCGCGTAAAAATTCGAAAATCACCCCTTTCAGATCGCCGAAACTGACGTCGGTATCGACCAGAAAGCCTTCGACCTGATGAAACATCGGCGAATGAGTCATGTCCGAGTCGCAACGATACACACGGCCTGGCGCGATGACTTTCAGTGGAGGTTCGGAGGATTCCATGACCCTGATCTGCACCGGCGAGGTATGGGTTCTAAGCACGGTATGCGCATCGAAATAGAAGGTGTCGTGCATCGCCCGCGCAGGATGATGCTCGGGAATGTTCAATGCACCAAAATTATGATAGTCGTCTTCGATTTCGGGACCTTCGGCGATGTCGAAACCGGCGTCGGCAAAAATTTTGCCGATGCGGCGCATCGTTACGGTGACGGGATGGAGGCCGGCGATGGCTTGGCCTCTGCCCGGTAACGTCACGTCAATACGCTCCGCCGCCAGTCGCGCTTGCAATGCCGCCGACTCCAGGTTTTGCTTGCGACTATCCAGGGCTTCCTGAAAACTGTTTTTTGCGGTGTTGATGACTTGGCCAACGCTTTTGCGCTGTTCGGGATCAAGTTTTCCCAGTTCCTTCATCTGTTCGGTAAACAAACCTTTTTTACCGAGGTAATGAACTCTGGCCTGATCCAGCTCGGACAGGTCTTTGGCGTCCGCAAGCGCTTGTAATGCCTGCGTAAGAATTTCTTCGATACTAGCCGACACGACTCAGCTCACTTTGTTGAATGGGGGGATGACACGGCGGACATTTTTTCTGTAGGCCGCTCGAAAAACTCCCCGCATGAGCGGGGAGTCAATTTCTTCCAGTTGCCGTGAAACCGGCAAGCAATAGCTATTAAGGCTTGCTTTGGTTGGCAATGGCGATCTTGGCGATTTCGCCGAACGCTTCGATATCGCGCACGGCCAAATCGGCCAGCACTTTACGATCGATCGCCACGTTGGCTTTGTTCAAGCCATTGATCATACGGCTATAAGAAATGCCGAATTGACGTGCGGCAGCGTTGATACGCACGATCCACAGGGCACGAAATTGGCGTTTTTTCTGTTTACGGTCGCGATAGGCATATTGACCGGCCTTGATGACGGCTTGTTTCGCTACGCGATAAACCCGGCTACGGGCACCATAATAGCCTTTTGCCAGCTTTAAAATCTTTTTGTGTCTTGCTCTAGCGGTGACGCCGCGTTTTACTCTAGCCATGTTCTACTCTCTTCAATAACGGTGACAAATCAACTGTACGGCAGCATGCGTGCTACCAATGGCGTATCTGAAGGATGCAGGATGGCTGTTTTACGCAGTTGTCTTTTACGTTTGGTGGTTTTTTTGGTCAGGATATGACGCTTGTGCGATTGCTTGCACTTGAATCCACCTGAACCGGTTTTCTTGAAGCGCTTGCCTGCGCCGCTATGGCTTTTCAATTTTGGCATTTGTTTTCTCCAATGATTAAAGTTAAGTCCCTGAGATAAAACCCAGTGAGGCAAAATGCTTGGCCCCATTGAATTTTTGGCGTAAATCCGCCAATAGACGCTTCATCCTGAAGCGCCAGTTGTTTAACGAAACAACTAAAATTTATCGGGTCAGCCTTCGGCGTAACCCGAATTATCTAGGATTAGGATGGTCTTATTTTTTCTTTTTAGGTCCCATGACCATGACCATTTGCCGGCCTTCCAGCTTGGGAAATTGCTCGACGGCGGCGATTTCTTCCAGGTCGGTTTCGATGCGCTTCAACAGATCCATGCCCAATTCACGATGACTCAACTCGCGCCCTTTGAAGCGCACAGTGATTTTGGTCTTGTCACCCTCGTTCAGGAATTTGATCAAGCTGCGCAATTTGACCTGGTAGTCACCTTCTTCGGTGCCTGGCCTGAATTTGATTTCCTTGATCTGGATTTGCTTCTGCTTTTTCTTGGCGGCTTGCAGTTTTTTGTTTTGTTCAAACTGGTATTTGCCGTAATCCATGACTTTACAAACCGGCGGATCCGCGTTGGGCGAAATCTCGACCAAGTCCATGCTTGCATCATAAGCAGTTTGTAATGCTTCGGCGATCGAAACAACCCCGACTTGTTCCCCTTCGGCACCTATCAAGCGAACCCGTCTGGCGGTGATTTCGTCGTTTAGGCGCGTTGCATCTTTTTTAGAGCTGATACCCTAATCCTCCAAGTTGTTATTATTTTCTGTCCGCAATCTCGGTTTTCAAGCGTTCGATCAACTCGTTGACTGCCAGACTCCCCAGGTCTTCACCTTTTTGGGTGCGAACTGCTACGGTTTGATTTTCCATTTCTTTGTCACCGATAATCAAAAGATATGGCACACGCTGCATGGAATGCTCACGGATTTTAAAGCCTATCTTCTCATTTCTCAAGTCAATTTTGACTCTAATGCCCTGTTTTTCCAGTTCTCGCCTAACCTGCTCCGCGTAATCGGACTGGCGATCGGTGATATTCATCACCATGGCTTGAACCGGAGCCAGCCACAGCGGGAAATTCCCCGCATGCTGCTCGATCAAGATACCAATGAATCGCTCCAACGAACCCAGTATGGCCCGATGCAACATCACCGGCACGTGACGTGCGCTGTCTTCGCCGATATACGAGGCGCCCAAGCGGTCCGGCATCGAAAAATCGACCTGTATCGTACCGCATTGCCAGACCCGGCCAATGCAATCCTTCAAGGAAAACTCGATCTTCGGCCCGTAAAACGCGCCCTCGCCCGGCTGCAAATCCCAAGCCAGCCCCTTGTTATTCAGCGCCAATTCCAAGGCATTCTCGGCCTTATCCCAAACCTCATCACTACCTACGCGATTTTCCGGCCGAGTAGACAATTTGATGATGACATCCTCGAAACCAAAATCCTTGTAAACCTCGAACAACAAATCGATGAAGGTCGATACTTCGGACTGGATTTGGTCTTCGGTACAGAAAATATGCGCATCATCCTGCACGAAGTTACGAACCCGCATCAAACCATGCAAAGTACCCGACGGCTCGTTGCGATGGCAAGAGCCGAACTCCGCCAACCGTACCGGCAAATCGCGATAACTCTTGATGCCTTGATTGTAAATCTGAACATGACAAGGACAGTTCATCGGCTTGACCGCATAATCGCGATTTTCCGAATGCGTGGTGAACATCATCGCACTAAACTTATCCCAGTGACCGGACTTTTCCCACAAACTGCGATCGACCACTTGCGGCGTTCTCACTTCGCCGTAGCCATTGACCCGCAATTTTTCCCGGACATATTGCTCGACCTGTTGATAAACCGCCCAACCCTTGTCGTGCCAGAATACCATGCCCGGCGCTTCTTCCTGGGTATGGAACAAATCCAGCGCCTTGCCGATTTTACGGTGATCCCGCTTTTCGGCTTCCTCCAGGCGATGCAGGTACTCGGCCAAGTCTTTTTTATCCGTCCAAGCGGTGCCATAAATACGCTGCAACATTTCGTTGTTGGAGTCGCCGCGCCAATAGGCACCAGCAATCTTCATCAACTTGAAGGCTTTCAACTTGCCGGTACTCGGCACGTGCGGACCACGGCACAAGTCGGTGAATTCGCCTTGAGTATAAAGCGACAGATCTTCGTTGGCCGGAATCGAGGCAATGATTTCGGCCTTGTATTTTTCACCCATGCCTTCGAAAAACTTGACCGCCTCGTCGCGCGACATCACGGAGCGATTGATCGCCATATCTTGCGCCGCCAGTTCCTGCATTTTGTTTTCAATGGAGATTAAATCGTCGGGCGTAAACGAGCGCTCGAAGGAAATGTCGTAGTAGAAGCCGTTTTCGATGACAGGACCGATAGTAATCTGGGCAGCAGGAAATAATTGTTTGACGGCTTGCGCCAATAGATGAGCAGTGGAATGCCGTATGATGTCTACACCTTCTTCATCTTTGACGGTGATGATCTGCAAAGCCGCATCATCTTCAATGAGCGTACTGGCATCAACCAGTTTGCCGTCAACCTTGCCAGCCAAGGTGGCTTTAGCCAAACCGGAACCGATTGATTTGGCGACATCCATTACGGTGACGGCTTGTTCGAATTGACGCTGAGAACCGTCGGGAAGAATAATTACTGGCATTTTCGATTCCACAATAAAAAAAGCACCGACGAGCGGTGCTTTATGTTTGGTAGGCGCGAGTGGACTCGAACCACCGACCCCCACCATGTCAAGGTGGTGCTCTAACCAACTGAGCTACGCGCCTGCAGTCTGTCGTTCGATTTGGTCATTATACCGTCGTTTATCGGTTTTGCAAGCGTTTTATTTGAAAACCACAAACAATCTTCGTTTCGCATGACTTCGGCAAGATCCAAAGGCTAGCCATCAAACCAGAACGCGCTCTATGCCCCCACGGGAAGCTTTCTTGATGTAGTCCTTCATCCAGTCCTTGCCGAGCACATGCTTGGCAATTTCCACGACGATGTAATCCACTTCCAAGTCATCGACCTCGCCCTTATACCTTTGCAAACCCTGCAAACAAGACGGGCACGAGGTCAGTACCTTGACAGGTCCCTGATAACCCTCGCTTTTGAGCCGATCGGCATCGTTGCGCAACTCTTCCGCCTTGCGAAAACGAATCTGCGTGGAAATATCCGGACGCGCTACCGCCAAGGTGCCGGATTCGCCGCAACAGCGCTCAGACTTGATGACATTGCTTCCCATCAAACTGGAGACGGTTTGCAACGGATCTTGCAGCTTCATCGGTGTATGACACGGATCATGATAGACATAGCGGTCTCCGCTGACGCCATCCAGTTTCACCCCTTTTTCCAATAGATACTCATGAATATCGATCAAGCGGCAACCCGGGAAAATCTTGTCGAACTCGTAATCCAGCAATTGATCCATGCAGGTGCCGCAACTGACGACGACGGTCTTGATATCCAGATAATTCAAGGTATTGGCCACCCGATGAAACAACACCCGATTATCGGTCGTGATTTCTTGTGCCTTGTCCAATTGGCCGGCCGCCCGCTGCGGAAAACCGCAGCACAGATAACCGGGCGGCAACACGGTTTGCACTCCAATTTCATACAGCATGGCCTGCGTCGCCAGACCGACTTGCGAAAACAAGCGCTCGGAACCGCAACCGGGGAAATAAAACACCGCCTCGGAATCGGTTTGCGTCTTGTTGCGGTCGCGGATGATAGGCACGATTTCGTCGCTCTCGATGCCCAATAAGGCCCGCGCGGTCTTGTTCGGCAGTTTACCTGGCATTTTTCGATTGGTGAAATGAATCACGTACTCGCGCAACTCCGGACGACCGGTCGAGGACGGCGGATGAGCCAGTTGCGCCCTACCCCATGGCCGCAGGAAAAAACTGCCCAGTCGCTGCGCCTTATATGACCATTCGATCAATAGCTTACGCATCAGCTTGACACTGCTGGGGCGTCCGGTTGACAAGAACGCAATCGCCGCGGCTTTGACCGGGTTAAAGCTTTGCTTACCCATCTTGCGCAGCAAATTGCGCATGTTCATCGATACATTGCCAAAGTCGATGTCGACCGGGCACGGGCTATAGCATTTATGACAGACCGTGCAATGATCGGCCACATCCTCGAATTCCTTCCAATGCGTAATCGATACACCGCGGCGGGTTTGTTCCTCGTACAAAAAGGCCTCGATCAACAACGAGGTAGCCAAGATTTTGTTACGCGGCGAATACAGCAGATTCGCGCGCGGCACATGCGTCGAACACACGGGCTTGCACTTACCGCAGCGCAGGCAATCCTTCACCGAATCCGAAATCGCGCCGATGTCGCTTTGCTGCATGATCAGCGACTCGAAACCCATCAAACTGAACGACGTCGTGTATGCCTTGCGGAGGTCGGCGCCCGGCATCAGCTTGCCGCGATTGAATCTGCCTTCCGGATCGATTTGTTCTTTATAGGCGTGAAAACTCGCCAGCTCTTCGCGACTTAAAAACTCGTATTTGGTGATGCCGATGCCATGCTCGCCGGAGATGACTCCGCCCAGGGAGCGCGCCAGCGCCATGATGCGCGCCACGGCCTGATTGGCTTCCTGCAGCATCTCGTAATGATCGGAGTTGACCGGCAAATTGGTATGCACATTACCGTCGCCGGCATGCATGTGCAGCGCCACGAAGACCCGGCTGCGCAATACTTCTTTATGAATGGCTTCGATGCGTTCGACGACCGGGCGAAAATTGTCGCCGACGAAAATTTCCTTTAAGCGCGGCAGCAATTCCTGCTTCCAGGAAACGCGCACGGAATGATCTTGTAGACGATGGAATACGCTGGGTTGCTCGGCCTTGTTGGTTAACTCGCCGACTTGAATGCCATAGTCGCCAAACAGGGTTTCGGCCTGCAGCAACGGCATATCCAGGTTGTCATACAACCACTGCCAGCGCTGCCGGACCTTGTCGACGGCCTCCTGCGCCAGGTTTCGCCTGTCCCAAATGATGGCGTTTTTGTTATCGTCGCCCTCGAAAAAGCGCAGTGGCAAATCGCCTTGCAAAAATTCGCTGAGTGCATAGCAAAGGCGTAATTTGTTGCGCAGCGACAGCTCAATATTGATACGCTCGATACCGTCGCAGTAATCGCCCATGCGCGGCAACGGAATCACCACGTCTTCGTTGATCTTGAAGGCGTTGGTATGCTTGGCGATCGCGGCGGTCCGCGCCCGATCTGCCCAGAAGCGCTTGCGCGTTTCCGCGCTGACGGCAATGAATCCCTCCGCGCCGCGCGCGTTGCACAGCCGCACTACTTCCGACGCGGCCCAGGCCACTTGATTGTCGTCATCGCCGACGATGTCGCCGATCAAGACCATTTTGGGCCTACCGTGCTGTTTGGCCTTGCTGGCATAGCCGACGGCTTTCACATAACGTTCGTCGAGATGCTCCAAGCCCGCCAACATGACCCGCTCCGGTCCGTTTTTGGCCAACGACGCCAGATAATCGCGTATTTCGACGATAGCCGGCACCGCTTCGCGCACTTGTCCGTAAAACTCCAGACAGAAGGTACGGGTATGCGGCGGCATCTTGTGCAAAATCCAGCGCGCCGACGTGATGATGCCGTCACAACCTTCCTTTTGAATACCCGGCAAACCGCCAAGGAATTTGTCGGTCACATCCTTGCCCAGCTCCCCTTTGCGAAATAATGCGCCCGGCATGATTAATTGCTCTTCGGACAACAGTTTTTTGCCTTTGGCGTCGAAACGTTTCAACGCAAACGTCACTTGTTCCTGATCGTGTATCTTGCCCAGGTTGTGATGGATACGTTCGACTTCCAGCCAATTGCCGTCCGGCGTCACCATGCGCCACGACAACAAATTATCCAGCGCGGTCCCCCACAACACCGCTTTTTTGCCACCGGCATTCATCGCGATATTGCCGCCGACGCAAGATGCATCGGCCGACGTTGGATCGCAGGCAAACACCAGCCCGGCATTTTCTGCCACGTCCATCACCCGCCGCGTCACGACGCCAGCCCCGGTATGAATCGTTGCGTAAGACTGATCGACGCCGGGTAATTGACTATCGGGTTCGACCTGGCCAATCTGAATCAGTTTTTCGGTATTGATCACCGCGGAAAATGGCGTCAAAGGCACCGCACCACCGGTGTAACCGGTGCCGCCGCCGCGCGGAATGATGGTCAAGCCCAGCTTGATGCAGTCGCGCACCAAGTGTCCGACCTCCTCTTCATTGCAAGGATAAAGCACCACGAAGGGATACTCGACGCGCCAGTCGGTGGCATCGGTGACATGAGACACGCGGGCAAAGCCATCGAAGCAGATATTGTCTTTGCGAGTATGCTTGGACAACAAAGCCAACGCTTTGCGGCGCATGTCACGGGTACGATCGAAATGCGCTGCAAACGCATCGACCGCTTGTCGCGCCGCCTCGATTAGCAACGCCACACGCTTGGCGCGTTCGGGATATTCGACTTCATGCTCGTGATGCCGCTTTTCCATCTGCCGCAAGCGGTGGCGCAAAGCCTCCAGCAGCGCTTTGCGGCGCTTGCGATTATCGAGTAAATCGTCTTCCAGATACGGGTTGCGCTGAACCGCCCAAATATCGCCCAACACTTCGAACAACATCCGGGCCGAGCGTCCCGTGATGCGTTCATCGCGCAACGAATTCAAGATATGCCAGTTTTCTTCGCCCAGCAGGCGAATGACGATTTCGCGGTCGGAAAACGACGTATAGTTATAAGGAATTTCGCGCAACCGAACCGGCTCCGCGTCGGAAAAAAGGACGGGCTTTGCTAAATCCACAGACATCCGGGTTCATGATGTGGTTGATGATACAGGCATTGTATCATCGGCAAACCGGCGAAAATACCTCAAACTGCCGGGTAGATTTCGCCAGCAGGCCGCGAAACGCCGGCCTGCAATCCGGTACCGTGACCCAACGTCGAAACTCAAACCTATGCTCGTAGCATGCAGGAGAGCATCGATAATACCCCTCTGCAAAGACAGAGCATGGCGCGAACGCTGGCAAATTTGCAGTAAATGCTTTCGACCAGATTGCGTTTTGGATATCGCAGAAACTTTCGATACTGGAGTGGGAAAGCTTTAGCCTTTCCAAGACCAGAGCCTTCGGCCCTAACTCAGACTGACGCAATAGCTGAAGCTATTGCACTCCATCACTGCAATGCTTTAAATAAACTGGCTGAAGCGATCCTAGCAAGGAAGCCAAGAACAAGCGGAAAGGCACGTATAATACTCATCATGAATACCGGCCTTAATCCGTGCCTGTTTCGCCATCAACCTTTGCAACTCGCCCTTGGAATCACGCATGACCGCAGCCTCGAATTTTTCCGTACAAGCCCTGCAATGGACGGGCCATAGCTTAAAAGTGCTGGACCAGCGCCAGCTACCGGAAACCATCGCTTACGATGACTATCAAGACGCCGCCGGCGTTACCGAGGCCATCGCCTCGATGCAGGTACGCGGTGCGCCCGCCATCGGCATTGCCGCCGCTTACGGCGTGGTGCTGTCCGCGATGCGCCATTATCCCGGCGGCGACTGGCAAACCAGAGTCGCGCAAGACATCGAGCAATTGGCCGCTTCCCGGCCGACCGCCGTGAATCTGTTCTGGGCACTGGACAAAATGCGCGCGCTGCTGGCGGCGCAACCGGCCGATCCGATTGCCGCCTTGACTCAACTGGCCAAACAAATCCATGCCGACGACTTGGCTGCCAATCTGGCGATGGGCGAGCGCGGCGCCGACATCATCGGCGAGGCCAAGGCCGTGCTGACGCACTGCAACGCCGGCGCCTTAGCAACCGGTGGCTATGGCACGGCCCTGGGCGTGATTCGCAGCCTGCACAAACGCGGCCGCCTGCAAAACGTTTACGCCGATGAAACCCGCCCCTGGCTGCAAGGCGCGCGCCTGACGGTATGGGAACTGGCGCAGGACGGCATCCCGGCCACGCTGATTGCCGATTCGGCCGCCGCCTGGCTGATGAAATCCGGCAAAATCGACTGGATCATCGTCGGCGCCGACCGCATCACCGCCAACGGCGACGTCGCCAACAAGATCGGCACGTATTCGCTGGCGGTGTTAGCCAAACAGCATGGCGTCAAAGTCATGGTCGCGGCGCCCTCCTCCACCTTCGATTTCAGCCTGGAGAACGGCGATAGCATCGAGATCGAAGAACGCAACCCCAAGGAACTGTTGGCTGAGTGCTATTTGCACGATGGTTCGCTGGTCAACGCCTGGAATCCCGTATTCGACGTCACACCGGCCGCATTGATCAGCGCCATCGTTACTGAACGCGGCGCCGTGATCGATCCCGGCAAACACGGCGTAAGGAGCTTACAGACATGTTAAATCTCAATAAGGGCAACAATCCGTTGTTCGCACTGAACTGCCTGGTGCAAGGCATCAAATTGCTGCCGCATCCGTCCTTGCGCAAATATCTGTTGATACCGTTTTTCATCAATATCGTGCTGTATACCGGCGCTTTCGTGCTGGGCTATCACTCGGTATCGGCACTGATCCACCAGTTCATTCCAGACTGGTTGTCGTGGTTGAGCTGGATATTGTGGCCATTGTTTTTCGTCAGCTTTCTGGTGGTAGGCTTTTTCACCTTCACGCTGCTCGCCAACCTGATCGCTGCGCCCTATTACAGCCAGTTGTCGGCCAAGGCTCTGCAAATCGTCACCGGGCAGCCAGATCAAGCTGTAACGGAAGCGCCATGGGACAAGATATTTCTCGGCGAATTGCGCCGTATCGGCTACTTGCTGGCTCGTATCCTGCCGTTGCTGCTGTTGTTCGTGATTCCGGTAGTCAATCTGATTGCCCCGGTGGTGTGGGCATTGTTCGCCGCCTGGGGCGTTGCGATGGAATTCATGGCCTATCCGCTAGAATGCCGCGGCCTGCCGTTTCCTGAACAAAAACGTTTTTTACAGCAAACCCGTTTGGGTTCGCTTTGTTTCGGTGGCGTAATCGGTATGGCCTTGACGCTTCCCCTGGTTAATTTGCTGATTGGCCAGGCAGCCGTGATCGGCGCGACCCTGTATGTTCATCAACTTTCTGAATCCAACGCAAACACAGAGCAAACATCATGAAATTCAGCCCCTGTATCGACCAATGCACCAAAGACGGCACGCATTGCCAAGGCTGCGGCCGTTCCCATGAAGAAATCGCCGGCACCAAGCAAATCGTGCAGTCCGCCGTGGCCTTCATCCGCGAACAACAATACGACAACCCCGAGGAGTTCGTCGCCGCGATCAGCAAAAGCATTTTGAAGAAACTGCAAAAAACGGATTGACCCTCATCCACTCCCACGCGCCAGCGTGGAAATCGACGCCAGAATGGCTAAGCCAGTCCCAAATAACTGGCGATACCGCTTAATTCGGCATCGCTGGCGGCAATGCGAAAATCGTCGCGGACCAGTGCGTTCAAGTGTTCGGCGGTTTCGACGATCGTACTGATCCGCTCGCCGGCGCGAAACTCGGTAAAGGTGGTGTTGTAGAGGTGAATGCGGCCAAAATCGGTATTACGGCACAATAGCAGGTTCTGTGACAATGGCGATTGCTCCCAGGTGGAGCACAAAACGTTGGCGGCATCCAGATCGCAGCGCCTCACCGCAGCCCGGTCAAAGCTGTACAGCGAAAACCAGTCACCGTCTTGCCGTCGCTCGAGCACGCTTTCACCACTGTCTGCTTCGTAGCGGATGCGAAACACATCGTCCTCCTGAGATTGTTCTTGTTCCGTATCCATTCGTAGCGGATGGTAGTGGCTCGGCCCGCCGAAACCGGCATCCACTAGCCAGTGTTCTCCTTCTGCCTCGACGATATAAGCCAGATGGTGTCGTGGGCCGCCCTCGCCGCGCCCCATCCTCACCCGGGCCAGAATGGGCTGGTACTCAAAGCCTAATTCATCGAGCGCCAATCCCAACAAGCCGTTCAATTCGAAACAATAGCCGCCACGCCCCTTGTCGATGATTTTTTCCGTCAAGGCCGGTGGCTCCAGATCCGGCAAGACGCCCAGCAAGGGATTGATGTTTTCGAAGGCAACAGCGTTGAGTTGAGCCTGCTGCAATAGCGCCAAGCCCTCAGCGCTCGGTTCGGGTTTAGCCAGACCAATACGGTCCAAATAGTCGTTTAATTTGAAAGCCATGCCGCCAAGTATAAAAGATTTGCACAGGACACCCCCAATCAAGCAAAAGGCTGAGCTTCATCGCATTCAGGACAATCCGCCCGCCACGACAGCCCTGGGATCTTGATCCATGCAGTGCGCAAACCCAGTTGCGCACTGCGGAAGTGCGTTATTTTTTGGTCATGAAATAGTAAACGGTCTGACACTTCAGAACCATTTGGTTGCCGGTTTTTTCGATGGCTTCGCAGGTTTCCATTTTGGAGCGACCGGGTGCCGCCTGCTTGACCAGCTTGCCGTCTTGAATGGAATAATTCAGCACCGCTTTGAGACTATCGAGCCGCGCGTGGGAGTCCGATTCCTGAGTGAAGCCCTCTATGGTTCCATCTTGTTTGATGGTCCAGGTTGAATTTGAGCTTCTCGCATTGCTGCCGTCACTGTTTGCGGATTCCTTGTCGATTTGCCAGGTTCCAATCAATTCGGCTTGAGTCAGCTTGACTTCCGCGGTCGCGGAAAAAGATAAAAACATCAGGCCCACAATGGATAGTTTGTTGATTTGCATGAGAAAGACCTTGTTGATGGTGTGGAAAAATTGGATTGTAACACAGCGACGCCAATAACCCTGTTTACGAGCGCTGGCGAACCGAATCATCCTCGCGCCAGATACACCGTTTCGCTGGCATGGAATCGCAATAGCCCGGATAATGCACGATTTTTTGCTTGAACTCGACATGAACATCGCGGATTTGAATCAACTTTCCCGCCGCCGCGTGCCCGCGTTTCCCGGCTGGTGGGCCGCACTCGGCCCTGGCGTGGTCTGGATGGCTTTGGCGCAAGGTAGCGGCGAATTGATCTGGTGGCCGTATATGGTGGCCAAATACGGTCTGACTTTCTTATGGCTACTGGCACCGGCCTGCTTGCTGCAATATCCTTTGAACCTGGAAATCGGCCGTTACACGATGCTGACTGGCGAGAGCATATTCCATGGTTTCATTCGTCTGAATCGCTATTTCGGCATTTTCCTATGGCTGTTGATGAGCGTGTCTTTTCTGTGGTTTGGTGCCTTTGCTTCGGCTGGCGGCACGGCGATGGCGGAATTGACGCACTGGCCGGAAGACTGGAGCCAGCGAGGACAAAGCCTGTTTTGGGGCTATGCCTCGATTGCAATATTTTTGCTCGCTATTCTGGCCAGCGGCGTGGTCTACACACTGATCGAACGCTTCATGAAGCTGGTTGCCATCGTCACCGTGGTCGGCTTGCTGTCGGCCTGCATGCAGAAGGATGTGCTGGCCACATTGCCGACCTTTGCCCAGGGCTTGCTCGGCCCGGTCGGCGACATGCCAAGACCGTGGGATGCGGCGGATTCCAGTAAATTGCTGACCGCGATCACCTTTGCCGGCCTCGGCGGCTTCTGGATTCTGTTTTATTCCTACTGGCTGCGCGACAAGGGCGCGGCGATGGCTGGCCTGGTCGGTCGCATCACGGGTCTTGGCGGCGCCGAGGAAGCGGTGCTCAGCGACGGCTTTCTGCCCAACGACGATAGCGAAAGCGCACAAAACTGGGCCATCTGGCGCCGCTTCTTGAGCGCGGACATCCTGGTCGGCATTATCGGCAACCTGCTCACCACCTTGATGACCTGCCTGCTAGCCTTCGCCTTGTTGTTCCCTAAAGGCTTGCTGCCGCAGGAATATGAACTGGCGGTGGTACAAAGCCAGTTTTTCGCTGTCAGCTGGGGAGAAATCGGCAGACTGTTGTTTCTAGTAGTCGCGGCGGCGTTTTTGACCGACACCTGGCTGGCCACCGCCGATGCAGTCAGCCGGATACAAGCCGACATCGTATTGACGCTATTCCCCAAAGCTCGTCGCCTACCGGCACGCAAGTGGTATTACATTTTCCTCGGGCTATTGACCCTGATCACGTCGTTCACGATGCAACTGGACGCCCCTGGCCCGCTCATCTTGACCAGCGCATTGATTGGCTTCATCGGCACGATCATTTTCCCCGTGGCGCTTTATCTACTCAATCATAAAGTGCTGCCGCCGCATTTGCCCGGCTGGGCCCGCCCCAAACACAAACCCTGGCTGCTGGGTGTAAGTTTCATCGTGTATTTGATATTGGCGACTTTATATGTCGTCAACGCTTAGGCCACGGTGGGCCCTTCGGCCATTTACGAATACTCTGTTGGCCACGGAGATAGGCAATGCCGTCGGCTCCTACCCGAGACTTCACAGATTTTCTGTCACCGGCAATCTCCATGTCTGGCAAGGTATCGCCATCAATCCCGACCCATTAACCAGGCCGGGATCAGCACAATCAATGTCAACCCACCCATCAACATAGGTAATAGCCACAGCTCTAAAAACAAATCGGGACGGGCATTTTCCGGATTCGTTGCATCATAAAATACCGTCAAGCTATCTCCGACTTTGAACGCGCCGTAAGGCTCGGCGCCGTCACTCTCAAGACGCAAGATCCGTCCTTGACCGACGCGATATTCCACCACCAGCGAAGGCAATCTATCGTTTTTGATTTCGACGACACGGCCTTGCGCGCGTTCGGCGGCATAGGTAAACCATAACGCTTTGAAACACAGCACAGCCGTCAGCAGCAGAAACGGTAAAACCACGATCATATAACCCCACCGCATGCCTTGCCGATGGAGGCGCCTCAAGCGTTGCAAGTCCGCCGAATCGCCCCGCCATTCTGCCTGAAAACGCTCGGGGCTGGCATGCAAACCGTCATTTGCTTGCGAATTCTTATCAGTTTGATTTTCCAGCTTTTTCAGCAAGGCACGAAAGCCATTGCCCGGCTGCATGTTTTCGCTGAAACACAAAATCGTTCGACCCTGCGCATCACGGACGACATACCTATCCAGCGCGGATGACTGCGTGGAAACGCGCCTGCCAGTTGTTTGCTCCATGGCATTGACATTTTCCAGTTCGAGGGCGGCTACGGCAGACCACGGTACCCGTTTCACGCAGAACAAACTACTATCGATCAAGCCGCTCCGACTTTGGTAAACGGCCCGGCTGAAGGTTTCCCCGGCCTGATAAAACAGTAAAACCGCAACGACCACCACGGCGGCGATCAGCAAAAAAGCCTGCAGTGGATCATCGTAAAGGCTTTGTAGCGCCAGCGGCAGCAATACGCCAGTCAGCAACAGCAATAACAAAGCCCAAAAAATAACGCTTTTCCGGTTTTCCCCAGTCTCCCGTATCACCACCGGCTCAAATTCGTCAAACCCTACCCGTTGCGGCGCGGCGGGCGTAGGCACCCAAGCGCCGTTCATCCAGGTGACATCCTCGCCCCATGTCGCTTGCCTGAGCCAGCGCCAAAATCCCAGGCAAATCAACGCCACGCCGGCATAACCAAACACCGGCAACCACAGCACCGGAAAACTCAAAAACGCCAACTCATCCGGCTTTTGCGGGTTTTGCACGATTTCGATCTCATCCATCAGATCATCCCAGAGATAAGGGCTACGCGGCAACAGTATGCAGGTTCTGTCATTCTCGTGCGGATAACAGGATTCCGGCACGGCCCGAGGCGGCAAGGACTCAAAAAATGACTGAGCCACTTCCAGCTCGATGGTCTCCTCGTGCGCCAGGCTACTGATATAGGCGGTCTGCCGCGGCCAGGACAGATACATTTCGATATTCCGATAACTGAGCGCCATCACGCGATACAGGATCAGGGCGAGCAATAACACCAGGCCGAACGCCAGAAACTGCTTCAGATGCCGGGTGATGCGTAGGCGTGGAAATTCTTGAATCATGTAACCCCCTGTCGCTCGGCTTAGAATCGTGCCGGTGAGCCGAAATTATGTCAGTCCATCATCCATTGAACAATCCGACCCTGTACCAGCCCAAACATAGGCCAGTTTAAGTATCTCGCTACAAATACCTCTCCAGCAGAGGCTGTCGCAAAAGCCGGATCAGATTGAAGGCAATCAATCCAAAGTTTCTGATTTCGTTGGGTTGCACTACGAAAACCCAAACTAGATTTTGGCTTTTACGACCACCCTCAGACGGGGTTGGACCGATGCCTAATACTGCGCGTCGTGGTAAACGTTTTGCACATCGTCCAGATCGTTCAACATATCCAGAAACTTCTCGAACATGATGACATCATCGCCGCTGATCGGCGTCGAACCCTTGGGTAAAAACTGAATTTCATCGACTTCGAAATCGATCTCGCCCAACAAATCCGTCAACACCTGCTTGGCTTTGGCATAATCGGTATGCGGCGTGAACACCGTAATCCTGCCATCCTCGTTTTCCACGTCGCTGACATCGACATCCTCGCCCAGCAAGGCCTCCAGCACGGCATCCTCATCGTCGTGCTTGAAGGCCAGAATCGCCGAATGGTCGAACATATGACTGACCGTGCCCGGTGTGCCAATCTTGGCTTTGGTCTTGGTGAAACACAGCCGCACATCACCGAATGTACGGTTAGGGTTGTCGGTCAAGCAATCGACGATCACCATGCAACCGCCGGGGCCAAAGCCTTCGTAGCGCGCCGGCGCAAAATCCTCACCGCCGCCGCCCTTGGCCTTATCGAGGGCCTTTTCGATCACGTGGTTGGGCACCTGATCCTTCTTGGCGCGCTCGATCAGGCCGCGCAAGGCCAGGTTGCCGGCCGGGTCGCCGCCGCCGGACTTGGCGCAAACATAGATTTCCCGGCCATATTTGCTGTAGACCTTGGTCTTGGCGTCGGCCGTTTTGGCCATGGATACTTTACGGTTTTGATAGGCTCTTCCCATGGGGTGGTTGCTCCGTTGACAAAGAAAAAACCGCAAATTTTACCGGTTAGTCATGACGCTGGAAAACGCTTTCGACTGGTTAGCGACAATCGCTCAGGCTAAAATAGCCCGGCATAAGGCCTTGCGTGGTGCAAAGCCCGTTCTCCACAACCGGTATCGTTCAGATGAAAATCGTCTCCTGGAATGTCAACGGCATCCGCGCCGTACAAGAAAAAGGTTTTGCCGAAACCTTGCATGGTCTCGACGCCGACTGTCTGCTGCTGCAAGAAACCAAGGCTCAGGATGATCAAGTCAAAAAAGCCCTGGAAAACATCGACCACTACCAGATTTACTGTAACTCGGCCGAACGTAAAGGCTATTCCGGCGTGGCCATTTTGACCCGCAGGGAACCCTTGCGAGTATTTCACGGCATCGGCATCCCCGAACACGATTTGGAAGGTCGCGTCATCGTCCTGGAATTCGAGCAATTTTTTCTGCTGAACGTCTATGTGCCGAACTCCGGCGACCAACTGGCGCGCCTGGATTATCGGAAAGACTGGGACCAAGCCTTTTTGGCGTACATGCAGTCCTTGCAAAGCCAAAAGCCGCTGATCGCCTGCGGTGACTTCAACGTGGCCCATCAAGCCATCGACATCGCCCGCCCCAAGGCCAATTACAACAAGTCTGCCGGCTACACCCAAGTCGAAATCGACGGCTTCTCCCGCTTCGTTGAAGCCGGCCTGGTCGACAGCTACAGGCATTTCCATCCCGATACCGTAGCCTACAGCTGGTGGAGCTACCGCGCCAACGCCCGCGCCAAAAACATCGGCTGGCGGATAGATTACGTCCTGACCAGTCAGTCGCTGCTCGACCCCATCGGCGATGCCTTCATCCTGCCCGGCATCATGGGTTCCGATCACTGTCCAGTAGGGATAGACATCGCACTGTAATCGACATCACAGGACATCGGCTGATGATCAACCTGAAAAATTACACGGAACTCGGCGTATTGGCCATGGTGGCCGCGGCGAACGCAGCGCTGTTGGTTTTCATCAAGATTGCCGCCGAAGTCAGCGAGGGCGAAACGGAAGTACTCGACCTGGCGATCCTAATGTGGCTGCGTTCGCCGACCGATCCAAGCGATCCGCTGGGGCCCTTGTGGCTTGAGGATTTTGTCCGCGACATCACGGCCTTGGGTAGCCCCATCGTATTGGGATTATTGGTATTGACCAGCATCATTTACCTGGTTTTGGCCGGACAACGCCTTCTGTGGCTTTTCATGCTACTAGCGACGGGCAGCGGCGCGCTGGCCTCACTCGGACTGAAGGCACTGTTTGGACGCGACCGCCCCGGCCTGTCCTTGCACGGCATGCCGGTGTATGCATCCAGCTTTCCGAGCGGACACGCCATGCTATCCACCCTGGTTTATCTAACCTTGGCCACACTGATTGCGCGCCTGGCGCCCTCGCCGGTATTAAAACTCTATATCATGGTGGTAGCGCTGGCGTTTTCCACATTGGTCGGCATCAGCCGGATTTATCTGGGCGTACACTGGCCGACTGACGTACTGGCCGGCTGGGCCGCCGGTGCCGCGTGGGCACTGGCATGCGGTGCGATTGCCCGAATCATTCATCTCGGCACGGGAGAAACACCATGAAGGGGCAAGCGTTCAACAAAAGACTAAGATTCGCCTTGCAAGGCCTATATGTCGCCTTTTGCCGTGAGCACAGCGTGCGCGCCCATTTGCTGGCCGGGAGCGGGGTAATCCTGGTTCTGCTCATGACTCGCCCCCCCGCGATATGGTGGGCCATTGCCATTTTGACGGTAGGCGTGGTCCTGATGGCCGAACTATTGAACGCGGCCCTGGAAACATTGGCCGATCATCTGCATCCAGAACAGCATCCGGAAATAGGCGCGGCGAAAGACATTGCCGCCGGCGCCGTTTTGATTGCCGCCATCGCCGCGGCAATGGTGGCGGTGGCGTTTTGGTTGCGTTAAGCTTAAATCATCATCAACTGACTTCCGGACATGACCATGCACAGCAAACCCGCCATCAGCAGCTTTCCGCTACACGACATCATCAAAAATCGCTGGAGCCCTCGTTCCTTCGATAGAAACAAAGCAATAGACGACGACACCTTGACAACCTTGCTGGAAGCCGCGCGCTGGGCGCCTTCTTGTTTCAACGACCAACCTTGGCGATTCGTCGTCTGCAATAAAAACCAGGATGGAACGGCATGGCAAACATTGCTGAGCTGCCTCGCGGAAAAGAACCAGCTGTGGGCGCAAAACGCGCCGGTTTTGATACTCAGTGTTGCGATGCAGAATTTTGGCCACAATGACAAGCCCAATCGCTGGGCCGCCTTCGATACCGGCGCAGCTTGCGTCAGCCTGTGCTTGCAAGCAACGGCCATGGGCCTGGCGACCCACCAAATGGGTGGATTCGACGCCGAACGCTGCCGCGAGCATTTCCGGCTTCCGGAAACCTGTACCCCCATGTCGGTCATGGCAATCGGCTACCAGGCGCCAGCGGAATTATTGAATGAAGAATCAAGGCAAACAGAGTTGAGCGAGCGCGCCCGCAAACCTCTGAGCGAATGCTTTTATTTCGGGGTATGGAGCGAACAATAAAATCGCTCGCCCAGAGACTCGAACGCGTAGCTATAAACCTGCCACCTTGCTGCCTTCCTCTTCTTGAAAATTGCGGTAATTGATCGAGATTTTCAAACCGGCGAAGCGGCCGGCCATTTTGACCAACTCGTTGCTGGCCTTGTCGAATGTCAACTTGACCTCGCTCAAGGCCCGGTCTTCGTAACCTTCTTCAATGTCGCGCGCATCAAGGCGGAATTGATATTTATAAATTTCTTCCTTGTCTTGATCTTCGACTTCCAAAGGCTCGCCCAAATGGCTCAGCACCGCGGATTTTTTCGGTAACTCGGCCGATACTTTGTTGATGAATTCCGCTTTTGCCCGCAATTGTTTTTTGTCTTCATTGATTTCGGCGCCGCCCAGCGAACGAAACGAGGCTTCCAAAAACTCGGGTGGCGCGATTTGCAGAAACAACTTGGAAAACGACCACTCGGTCACCTTGTCCTCTTTGTCGAACACCAAATCACAATAAAAACTAATCTCCGGATGCGCTAGCTGGTTATCCTTGCCGACCTTACGGAACCAGTAGCGCCAACGCTTGCCGTCCGTGATTGTTTCTTCGCTACTGGCATGCAATTTGGCCAAGGCCACGAAGTCCTCGCTAAACAAACGCGGCTGCTTGAAATGCACGGTAAAATTTTCGTTGGCCGTCACCGCAAAGTAGCGGTCGAATTCTTCCATTTGCAAATAGGTCTGGTAGGCATGCAGCCATTCCAAACAGCCGGTCTGCGTTCCCAGCAGCAGCGCAAGCAGAATAAAACGGGTAACGCGTTGGATTGTTTTCATGACAGCCTCAGTGCCGCGTGGGCGAGTCGTTATCATTGGCCACGGCATTGACCAACAGATTTTGTACATCGATTCTATCGAAATGGTATTGCGCACCGCAGAACTGACAATCCACTTCGATTCGATCGCGTTCTTTCAATATTGCGTTTAGCTCAGACTGGCCCAATGCCAATAAAGTGCCGCCGATTTTCTGCCGGGAACAGTTACATTGAAATTCAACCGGTTCGGGCTCATACAATCTGACTTTTTCCTCATGGAACAAGCGATGCAATAATTCTTCGCAATCCAGGGTCAGCATTTCTTCCGCCGTCACGGTATCCGCCAGCATTTCTATGCGCCGCCAATCCTCTCTCTCATGTTTCTCACTCGGCAGTTCTTGAATGAACAAGCCGGCCGCCTGAGTCCCGTTGGCAACCAGCCATAAACGGGTATCGAGTTGCTCCGACTGCGCGAAATAGGTTTTCAACACGCCCGCCAAATCGTCTTCCGCCACGCCGACGATGCCTTGGTAAGGCTCGGCTTTATCGGATTCCACCGTCAGCACCAAACGACTACCCTCCCCCATCATCTTCTGCAATGAAGTGTCCGTTACGCTGTTTTCGCTGCGCGCCAGACAACGCACTTTACGCTCGTTGGTCACTTGCGCCACCAGCGCCGTTACTTGCCCATTGCCCTGAATCTGCATGATCATCGCGCCCTTGAACTTGATGGTCGCCGATAGCAACACCGTCGCCGCCAACACTTGCCCGAGCTGCGACTCGACCACCTCATTCACCAGCACCTGATGTTGTTTGGCCTCTTGCCAGCTGCGTTCCAGACGGACCCATTCCCCGCGCACCCCGTGTTCTTCGAATAAAAAGCGTCTCAGACAATCTTGTTGTTTCATAGGTTTGTGGCAAAATCAGAATAAGCTGGCGATTATAATCGTCCTCCCCCCTTCATTCGACTTTAGAAATGACTTTATGAGCCTTTTTAGCAAAAAAACCGCTCTACCCAGCGCCGAACAGGCCTTGCCGGGCCGTCAGCAAGCCATGATCACGGCTACTCAGCATGTCGTCAGCGGCAACCCTATAGTGCCGCCTTTTCCAGCGCATCTGCAACGTGCCCAATTCGGCCTGGGCTGTTTTTGGGGCGCCGAACGCAAGTTTTGGCAGCAACCCGGCGTGTTCAGCACGGCCGTCGGTTATGCCGGCGGTTACACGCCCAATCCCACGTATCAAGAGCTATGTACCGGCATGACCGGCCATAATGAAGTGGTCCTGGTCATTTTCGACGCCAACCAGATCAGCTATCAGGCGTTGTTACGGGTATTTTGGGAATCGCACGACCCCACGCAGGGCATGCGTCAGGGCAACGACGTCGGTACGCAATATCGTTCCAGTATCGACGTGTTCAATGCAGAGCAAAACGCCGCCGCGCAGCAAAGCCTGCAACACTATCAAAGCAAACTGGCGGCCGCTGGACTAGGTAAAATCACTACCGAGATTCGCCAGGCGGCGGTTTTTTATTATGCCGAAGACGAACATCAGCAATATCTGGCGAAAAATCCGCTGGGTTACTGCGGCCTGGGTGGATTAGGCGTCAGTTATGCTTGAAGCCATTCCAGCCGGTGGCAGGTCCATCCCTGATTTGGCGCCGAACGCACGGTTTGTGATTTGCCTATCGAGCAGAATCGGCTAACAGCTTGCGACGACATGACCCAGGCGCGACATGACCAACATCACTCTATCCAGCCGACTTTTTGATACGCTAGGCGAAGGCATTGTCACAATCACGTCGACAGGGGAAATACTGAGCCTGAACGCAACGGCCTCTCACGTGTTCGGCTATGAAAACGCAGAGGCGCAGGGGCAACAACTGGCAAATTTACTGGCGGAACCCCATGCCAGCGCATGTCAATCCCAACTTATCGATGCCATCGATGGCCAGGCTGACGTGGCTCGGCAAACGATTGGTAAACGCAAGGATGGCTCTATCTTCCCGATGACGTTGACCCTGGATAAAATCCAGATCGCCGGCGAAACGGGATGGCTGGGCATCGTTCGCGATCTGACGCCGCAAAAACCCACTGAAACCATACAAGCGCATTATGCCGCCATCGTCGCGTCCTCCGCAGACGCCATCATCGGCAAAACCCTAGACGGCAAGATTACCAGCTGGAATCCGGCCGCGAGCCGGATGTTCGGCTATTCCGAACAGGAAATGCTCGGCGAATCGATTGAAATCCTGATTCCTCCGAATCACGCCGGCGAGGAGCAGGCCATCATTGCCCGGATGCAGAAAGGCGAGCGTATCGAACATTTCGAGACCAACCGCCGTCGAAAAAATGGCGAGACTTTTCCGGTATCCGTGACGATTTCCCCGATCAGGAACGACCAGGGCGACATCATCGGCGTGTCGAAAATCGTTCGAGACATTACCGCGCGCCGGCGCGCCGAGATCGAGGGCCGAGAACACCGCTTCCGCACACTGTTCGATACCATCGTCGACGGCATACTCGTCATTGACGATAAGGCCCACATTCAAGCGCTGAATCCCGCAGCCGTGCGATTGTTTGGTTACCAGCCCGTCGAGGTGCAGGGGCAAAACATCAAGTTGTTGATGCCCGAGCCTTACGCCAGCGAGCACGATGGCTATCTACGCAATTACCTCACGACAGGCATCAAGAAAGTGATCGGCATTGGCCGCGAAGTGACCGGCCGGCGCAAGGACGGCTCGACTTTCCCGATGGAACTGGCCGTCAGTGAAATGGAGGTGGACGGCGAACGCATGTTCACCGGCATCGTGCGCGACATCACGCAACGCAAACAGGCCGAAGCGGAAATTCAAGTCAACGAAAATCGCTTTCGCGCACTGTTCGACACCATCGTCGACGGCATCATCGTCATCGACGCCCGCGGCCATATTCAGGCTTTGAACCCGGCCGCGGTCGACCTGTTCGGTTACAGTCCGCATGAAGCCCAAGGTCAAAACGTCAAGATCTTGATGCCGGAACCCTATGCCAGCGAGCACGATGGTTACCTGCATAATTATCTGACCACCGGCATCGAAAAGGTGATCGGTATCGGTCGCGAGGTTCTCGGCAAACGCAAGGACGGCACGACCTTTCCGATCGATCTGGCGGTCAGTGAAATGAAAGTCGGCAACGAACGCATGTTCACCGGCATCGTGCGCGACATCACGCAACGCAAGGAAATTGAAACCGCGCTGAATAGGGCGTCGGAAATGGCCGTCAAAGCCAATCAGGCCAAAACCGAATTTCTGGCCAGCATGAGCCATGAACTGCGCACACCGCTGAACGCGATCCTGGGATTTTCACAATTATTCGAGCTGGAAGCCGATTTGCCGGCCGAGTATCGGGATTATGCCGGCGAAATCACGCGGGCGGGCAAACACCTGCTGGCCTTGATCAATGATTTGATCGACTTGTCGCGCATCGAAAGCGGGAAACTCGAGATGACGACGCAGTCGGTAAAAGTGCTGGACGTCATTCATACCAGCATACAGCTGGTCACCCCATTGGCGAACGAACAAGACATCTCGCTGGTCAACACCACCCCGACTAGCGAAAACTGGACGGTAAAGGCCGATGCGGTCAGGCTGCGTCAAGTCATCATCAACCTGCTTTCCAACGCCATCAAATACAACTATCCAGGCGGTCGCGTGATGCTGGGCTGCCGACGCCATCAAGCCTGGGTCGACATCACCGTCACCGATACCGGCTCCGGCATTCCGGTCGAAATGCAAAATCGCGTCTTCACCGCCTTCGATCGACTGGGACGCGAAACCGGCACGACAGTGGGTACCGGCATAGGCTTGGTCATTACCCGCCAAATCGTCGAAGCGATGGGGGGACGCATCGGCTTCGAAAGCCTGGAAGGCACCGGCAGCACCTTTTGGGTCCGCTTGCCGGAAGGTGACAATACGGGGCCAGCCTTATCGCCGGCCGCGGCGGACAGCGACAGGCAAAGATTATCCATCTCGGTCGAACGTCACAAACTGCTGTATATCGAAGACAACCCGGTCAATGTGCGCCTGATGGAACAACTGTTTGCCAAACGCAAACACATCGACTTTCACACGGCACCCTCGGCGGAACTCGGCCTGGCCTCGATACACCGCGCGTTACCCGCATTGATCCTGATGGACATCAATTTACCCGGCATGAACGGTTATGAGGCTATGGAAAGACTCAAAGCCGATCCGAAAACCACAGCCATTCCCATCATTGCGCTGTCGGCCAACGCGATGAAGGAAGATATCGAACGCGGCAAGCGGGCCGGTTTTAGCCATTATTTGACCAAACCCGTCGATCTGGTGAAGTTGCTGGCCATCGTAGACGCGTTATTGCGTTAAGGAATGTGTGAGAAATAAGCTCGACAATGGGAGGTGCGAATTCATTCGCCCGGTGCGGATAAATCCGCACCCACACCGAATACTTGAATAAAGTATTTCATGTTCATTCCTAAGCGAGTTTCGCGAATGCCTAGCCTCCGGAAGCACCATCGCGGCGACATGATCCGTGCGATTGTTTGCTACAATTTCCGGTTACCGCTTCATTGAGCCTTGATTCGCCCGCCGATTTTTTCCGCTCAACCAGGAAAATTATGCAACGCTTTTGCACGCTCTCCTTCGTACTCGGCCTGATTTTAATGATTTTCGGGCTGACGTATTTGTTGCCGATCGCCGCTTCGCTTTATTTCGAGGATGGCATGGTCGATCATTTCGTGCACGGCATGAGTTTGAATATCGGCATCGGCGGCATGCTGGCGGGCTCCACGATGCGTTTTCGCGGCGAAGTCAAAACCCGGGACGGTTATCTTCTGGTGGCTTTTTTCTGGATTCTGATGGCGGCCGCCGCCACATTGCCGTTGCTATGGGGCATTCCTGGCTTGTCGTTTACCGACGCTTTTTTCGAGGCCATGTCCGGCTTTACCACCACCTGCGCCACCGTACTGACCGGGCTCGACGACCTGGCCCCATCCTTGAATCTGTGGCGGCATGAAATGGTCTGGATCGGCGGCCTGGGAATCATCGTGCTGGCCGTGGCGATTCTGCCCTTGCTCGGCGTCGGCGGCATGCAGCTCTACAAAGCCGAAATCGCCGGCCCGGTCAAGGACAACAAGCTGGCCCCGCGCATCACCGAAACCGCGCGCCTGCTCTGGCTGGTGTACACCGCCTACACCCTGCTGTGCATCACCTGCTTGAAGCTGGCCGGCATGAGCTGGTTCGATGCGATCTGTCACGGTTTTTCCACGCTGGCCTTGGGGGGTTTTTCCACTCACGACGCCAGTATCGGCTACTACGATTCCACCGCGATAGAACTGATCCTGACCTTCTTCATGCTGATAGGCGCGATCAATTTCGCCACCCATTACACCGCCCTGCACAACCATAATTTCAAGGCCTATCTGCATGACGCGGAAGCCATGCCCATGTTGGGATTGCTGTCCGCCAGCATTCTGCTGTGCGCCACTTACCTATGGGATGTGGATGTGTATGCCGATTTTCACACCGCGCTACGACAGGTCACCTTCAACCTGATTTCGATCGCGACCGGCTGCGGTTATTCCAGTGCCGATTACAATCTCTGGCCGCCTTTCGTGCCCTGGTGGATGCTGTATCTCAGCTGCATCACTTGCTGCACCGGCTCGACCGGCGGCGGCATCAAGATGTTCCGTACCCTGTTGCTGTGGAAACAAGCCGGCCGGGAATTATTCAGCATCCTGCACCCACGCGCCATCAATCCGATCTATATCGGCAACACACCGATTCCGAACAAAATCATTTTCGCGGTGCTGGCCTTCATATTTTTGTACTTCATCTCCGTCGTGGTCCTGACGTTTTCGCTGATCTTCGCCGGCATGGAGCCGATTTCCGCGCTCAGCGCGATACTGGCCTGTATCAATAACGCAGGCCCCGGTCTCGATCAAGTCGGACCCGCGACCAATTACGAAAGTCTTAGTGATTTCCAAACCTGGATTTGCGCGCTCGCGATGCTACTGGGACGCCTGGAAGTATTCACTTTGGTCGTGCTTTTTACGCCTACTTTCTGGAGAAAATAGTACAATTGACGCAGTTGGCCTCGGCGCAAACCTTATAATTCCTGTACTTTTTATGAGTGCAATCCCTTAAATAACCGATAATTTTTTAACTCAGGAATCCGCATGCATCCATCGCGACATCTCGATTTTCTCGGCAAACGCAAACTCGCCTACCTCTTTTCCGGCACCTTGTTCTTGATTTCGATCGTGTCATTCATGGTCAAAGGCATGAATCTGGGCATCGATTTCACCGGCGGCAGCGTCTATGAACTGCACTACAGCCAGTCCGTCGATCTCGACAAAATGCGCGGCACCCTGGAACAACAAGGCTTTGCCGATGCCAACATACAGCATTTCGGCAGCTCGCAAGACGTACTGATTCGTCTGAAACCCGTCGAAAACATTAGCCAGAAGGAATTGACCGAAAAAATCCTCAGCGTCAGCGACAGCAGCCAACCGGCGCCCGGTGAAATGCGCCGCGTCGAATTCGTCGGCCCGCAAGTGGGTGAAGATTTGGTCAATGACGGCGGTTTGGCCTTGTTTTTTGCCTTTGCAGGCGTAATGACCTATGTCGGCATGCGTTTCGAATGGAAACTGTCGATCGGCGCGATTGCGGCCTTGTTCCACGACACCGTCATCACGATGGGTTTTTTCTCGGTCTTCGGCTGGGAATTCGACATGACGGTGTTGTCGGCCATCCTGGCGCTGGTCGGCTATTCGATCAACGATACCATCGTGGTCTACGACCGCATCCGCGAAACCGTTCGCACCAGCCGGGTCAAGGAGTCCATCCATGAAATCGTCAACAATGCCCTGAACGACACCCTGAGCCGGACCATCCTGACCTCGTTGACGGTAATGCTGACCCTGCTGGCCCTGGTATTCCTGGGCGGTAAAACCATACACGGCTTCGCGATCGCGATGCTGATCGGCGTCATCAAAGGCACTTACTCGTCTATTTATATCGCCAGTTCCTTAGCCTTGACGCTGGGATTGACCCGAGAAGACTTGATGCCGGCCGAAAAAGAAGCGGTAGTCGACGAACTGCCCTGATTCACATTTTTAATTCATACCTTCAAGCGAACAGAAACGGAACAACTTGATGACACAGCAGATCAATACCCGCCAACTCACGCAACTGACTCTGGGCATTCCCGGCTTCGAATACAAAGACCTCTACGACGCCAAACGCCTGAACGATTTGATGACCGTATTCGACCAGTCGGTCGAGCAGCACGATCCTGAATTATTCAATGAAATCGTCGCTTATCGGGCGTGTGCCGGCGAAGGCATGAAGCCGGAGGAAATCTCCGAGTTGTTGGTCAAAATGGCGCCGCTGGTCGGCACCTTCGTCGCCAGGCTGTTCAATGTCGTCGACGTACGCGACAAGCAAATTGAACATATCCGCGGCGAATTCGACAGCGTTTTCACCTATCGCAGTGAAATCATCGGCAACCTGGCCAAGCTGTTCAAGGGCCAGACCATCGAAGGTTGGGACATCGCCGCCTTGCGCTTGCAACTGGATGCCTTGTTGGCCGCGACCGGCAAGACCGAGCTTTATGCCGCCGACCCCGAGCTGGCCGTCGCCCAACTCGGCGCCGACTTATGGCGCATGTCCAAAAACGAAGCACTCAGCGACGCCGACGTAGCGGTCTTGAAAAGCCAAATCAGCGACGCGCCAGTGCTGAATGCTAGTTATGACAGCCCCTCTGCATTGGTGGCGGGCCTTTTGGACATCGTCTGCCGCTGGAGTTTCGCCGCCAAGCACGACCCACAACTACAAGCCCTCGTCGCAAAATGGTTGAGCTACAAGGTGCCGGAAAAAACCGATCTGGAAAACCTGGTCGATCACGCAACGGCGAGCCAGGACGGTTACGACGTCTGGGCCTGCGACGAGCACCATCATCGCCGCCGCGACGGTTTCGCCTTGACCGACAAACGCTTCAAACAACGGCAAGCCTTGTATGAAGTCGATCACTGCATTTACTGCCACGACCGCGACAACGACTCCTGCTCGAAAGGCATCAAGAACAAAAAAGACGGTACTTTCAAGACCAATCATCTCGGCGCCTTGATGACCGGCTGCCCACTGGAGGAAAAAATCTCCGAGATGCACGTGGTCAAACGCCAAGGCGATAACATCGGCGCGCTGGCGATGATCATCATCGACAACCCGATGTGCCCCGGCACCGGCCACCGTATCTGCAACGACTGCATGCGCGGCTGTATTTACCAAAAGACCGAATCGGTCAACATTCCGCAGATCGAAACCAACGTCTTGACCGACGTGCTGTTCATGCCGTGGGGCTTTGAGATTTACAGCCTGTTGACCCGCTGGAATCCGCTGAACGTCAAGCGCCCAACCGCCCTGCCCTATAACGGCAAGAACGTGTTGGTCGCCGGCATGGGCCCCGCCGGTTACACACTGGCGCATTATCTGCTGAACGAAGGTTTTGGCGTGGTCGGCATCGACGCGCTGAAAATCGAGCCGCTGCCCTTGCATCTGACCGGCGACCGCAACAATCCACCCATGCCCATCATGGACTTCAAGGATTTGTACGAAGACCTGGACAAACGCGTCATGCTGGGCTTTGGCGGCGTGGCCGAGTACGGCATCACGGTGCGGTGGGACAAAAACTTCCTGAAAGTGATTTACCTGACCCTGCTGCGCCGGAGTGCCTTCAAATGCTACGGCGGCATCCGCTTCGGCGGCACCGTGACGATAGAGGAAGCCTGGAATCTGGGCTTCGATCACATCGCCATCGCCAGCGGTGCCGGCAAGCCGACCGTGATCGACCTGAAGAACAACATGACCCGCGGCATCCGCAAGGCGTCCGACTTTTTGATGGGCCTGCAATTGACCGGCGCGGCGAAAGATTCGTCCCTGGCCAACCTGCAAGTCAGACTGCCGGCTGGCGTGATCGGCGGCGGCTTGACCGCGATCGATACCGCCACCGAATTGTTGGCTTACTATCCGGTGCAAGTCAGCAAAATCGTCAAACGTTACGACAAATTGGTGGCCAAATACGGTGAAGCCGAAGTACGCGGCCGTTACGACAAGGAAGAACTGGAAATCCTGGAGGAATTCCTGTCCCACGGCCGAGTGATCGAAGCCGAGCGCGAACGCGCCGCGACGGCCGGCGAATCCCCGAACTTCCTGCCCTTCCTGAAACAATGGGGCGGCGTGACCATGTTCTACCGTAAAGGCATCAAGGATTCGCCGGCCTACCGCCAGAACCACGAAGAGATCCACGAAGCGCTGTCGGAAGGCATTTATCTGGCCGAAGGCATGAGCCCGCTGGAAGCGATCGACGACGAATACGGGCATCTGAAAGCCGTGCGCTTCGAAAAACTGGAATTGCAGGAAAGCCGTTGGCGTAAGGTCGGCGAGCAGGAAGTCGCCTTGCGCGGCCTGTTCATCGCCGCTGGCACCGCACCGAACACGATCTACCAAAACGAACATCCGATGACTTTCGCGATGGATGGCAAGTTTTACAAACGTCACGAACCTGAATGGCTGCAAGGCCAGGCGACGCTGGTACCTGCCACTGACGAAGCCCAAGTCAAGGTCGGTAAACCGGCGCCGTTCACGTCCTACAGCAGCAACGGCCGCCATATCAGCTTCTACGGCGACAACCACCCGGTTTATGCCGGCAACGTGGTCAAAGCGATGGCCAGCGCGAAGGACGGTTATCCTTACATCGTCAAACTATTCGAGAACCACATCGCCCAGCTGGATGCCGCCAAACAAGCCGAGCGCGACGCGCAACTGCGCGCAATGCAGGACAAACTGGACGAATTGTTCCTGGCTCATGTGGTCGAAGTCAACCGCCTGACGCCGACCATCATCGAGGTGGTGATCAAGGCGCCTGCCGCGGCAAAAAATTTCGAACCCGGCCAGTTCTACCGCGTGCAAAACTACGAATCCCTGGCCCCCGTCGTCGAAGGCACCGCACTGGCAGCCGAAGGACTGGCCTTGACCGGTGCCTGGGTTGACAAGGAAAAAGGCCTGGTATCCTTGATTGCACTGGAAATGGGCAGCTCCAGCCGCTTGTGCGCGACCTGGAAGGCTGGCGATCCGCTGGTCCTGATGGGCGTCACCGGCGCGCCGACCGAGATTCCAACCGGCAAAACCGTGTTGCTGCTGGGCGGCGGCTTGGGTAACGCGGTGCTGTTCTCGATCGGCAAGGCCATGCGTGCCGCCGGCAACAAGGTGTTGTATTTCGCCGGCTACCGCAACCGCGCCGACTTGTTCAAAGTCCCCGAAATCGAGGAAGCCTCCGACGTGATCGTCTGGGCGGTGGACAAACTGCCGGGCAACGAAGCAATCCCAGTTACCCGCCCGCAGGACAAGACCTTCGTCGGCAACATCGTCGAGGCGATGATCGCTTACGCGGAAGGTCAGTTGGGCGACACCGAG
The DNA here is from genome assembly GCF_024360925.2 of Methylomonas rapida. NCBI lineage: Bacteria > Pseudomonadati > Pseudomonadota > Gammaproteobacteria > Methylococcales > Methylococcaceae > Methylomonas > Methylomonas rapida. The sequence goes on from NZ_CP113517.1 coordinate 2,881,796, forward strand.
TTGAAGCTGCAGGACGTCGACCATCTGATCGTGATCGGTTCCGACCGCATGATGGCGGCGGTCAAGTCTGCGCGTTTCGGCGTGTTGAAGCCTTACCTGAAGGAAGGCCACGAAGCCATCGGCTCGATCAACTCACCGATGCAGTGCATGATGAAGGGTGTCTGCGCGCAATGCATGTGCAAGCATGTCGACCCCGAATCCGGCGAGGAAAGCTTCATGTACTCCTGCTACAACCAGGACCAGGCCCTGGATTACGTGGACTTCCCCAACCTGAACGCCCGTTTGCGGCAAAACACCGTGCAGGAAAAATTGTCTTCGCTGTGGTTGACCTATCTACTGGAAAAAGTCTGAGTCAAACATGATTCGATGGAAGCCACGGACGGCTCGCTTTTAAAAAACGAAGCAAACCTGACCAATCCGGGTTTAATGGTTGCCTAAGGCAGTTGCGAGTAAACCGCTTGCAACTGCCTTAGTGCTTTGATGCCGCAACACAGATTTTGAAGAATCGCCCATGAATCTCGACGTGTTTTTATCCCTGTTCAGCTTGATGCTGATCTCTCTGGCAGTGTTTATCCTGTCAAAAAAGCTCAAACTACCCTATACCGTACTCCTGGTAATCGCCGGCTCCTTACTGGTCCCGATTTCGCATATCGATTTTTTCTCGTTCATCACCAGCTTCGAATTGACGCCGGAGCTGCTGTTCTTCGTGTTTTTGCCCATTCTGATTTTTGAATCGGCCTATAACATGAACATCCGGCATCTGCTGGAGAACATCTATTCGATAGGCTTGCTGGCCGTGGCCGGATTATTGGTTTCGGTATTGTTCATCGGTTTTGGCGGCCAATACATTTTCGAGTTTGCCGGTTATCACATCCCGATTTTGGCGCTGCTGTTGTTCGGCGCCATCATCTCTTCGACCGACCCGGTCGCGGTTCTGGCGCTGTTCAAGGAATACGGCGCTCCGCAGCGCCTGACCTTGATTTTTGAAGGCGAAAGCTTGTTCAACGACGCCACCTCGTTCGCCGCCTTCCTGATCGCCCTGGACCTGATGACCCATGGCTATCAAGGCCCAGATTCGGCGGTGAGCGGCTTGATTTCGTTCCTGACCATGCTCGGCGGCGGTTTGGTGTTTGGTTTGTTCATGGGCTTTTTGTTCGCCAAACTGATCGAAAAGGTGCACGGCAACGAACATCTGGAAATCACGCTAACACTGCTGGTCGCCCACTTCACCTTCATTCTGACCGAAGTCATTTCCGAGCATTTATACATCGCCGGCCAACAAATCCGCCTGTCCTCCATCATCGCCACCTTGATCGCCTCCATGGTGATCGGCAATTTCGGTCGTTACAAAATGTCGCCCCACGTCGAAGAATACATGGAGCAATTCTGGGGCTATTTCGCCTTTGTCACCAACTCCTTGGTCTTCATATTGATGGGATTGTTGTTCGCCAGCCTGGCCATCGACCTGAATGTGGCGATCTGGCTGATCCTGCTGGCCATCGCTACCGTGGTCATCAGCCGTGGCCTGGCGGTATATCCCTTGTTGTGGCTGTTGAACCTGCTGGGCAAGGAACGTCCGATACCGCGCAACTGGATGCATCTTCTGGCCTGGGGCAGCTTGCGCGGATCACTGGCTATCGTGATGGTGTTGCTGATTCCGAACGACCTGTCCATAGAAGGCTGGAATCTGGATTTCACTGTCAAACAGTTCATCGCCGCCGTCACGATAGGCTGCATTTACTTTACCCTGCTGGTCAAAGCGACGACTATAGGCAAGGTCATGCATGTGCTGGGCATCGACGCCCTGACCGCGATGGAACAGGTCGGCTACCACAAGAGCAAGGCGCAAATTTACGATAAATCCCTGATGAAGCTCGATGAGTTATTGCAAAACCAGCACATCGACCAGAACCAGCATGCCGATTTGCGCCAGCGCTACCAGAGCCTGTATCAATTGGCCTGCCTGGACTATAAAACCGCCATTGGCGACTCCAGCATCATGATCGAGAACATGCTGAGAACCTATGCGCTGGGTATCGAAAAAGAGGAATTGAAAGAGCTGTTGCTGAAAGAGGAAATCGAGGAAAAAACCTATAAAAAGATCACCAACATGCTGAGCATCCAGACGGAACGCATCAAACGCGGCCAGGAACAAGTCAAATCGGTGGACGAGCATTTTCCGATCGATAGCTTGGAAAAGCTGGTGTTAATGGTTTCCCGCCTGGCATTTTGGCGCGATCACAGCTTCAAGCCGGAAGAGTTGTATTGCTACTACCGCGCCCTGCACAAAATCGCCGGCAGAGTCGTGGGAGAGCTTGGCACGCTCGAAGGTTCCGGCCTCAGCCAGGTCTTTGACGACCAAGTCGTGCTGGATAGAATCCTGACCCTGTATCGCGCCTTTCAGGCCAATACCTGGAAGAAAATGCAAGCGATACTCAGCCAAAACAGCGAGTCGTTGAGCCGGCTGAATCAGTCGACGGCCAATCAATCGCTGAATGCGGTGCAGATGGATACGCTGGATAAACTGCATAAAAATGAAATCATCACCAGCAAGCTTTACATCATGCTGCGCCATGAACTGGAGCAGAACAAGCGTTGAGATTGAACAGGACTGCCGTACTCATGACCCCATGGGTATGGCCCGTCTTGAATTTTCGATCTCAGCGCATCGCTTTCGCAAAATGGTTTAACGGCCCCTTTCTGGCGCGCACGCCAACCATGAACCCCAAAAAAACCATATCAATCAGAAGCTTATTTATCATCACCAAACAGCCTGTCTGATTGAAGCGGCCGGTTTTGCATCGTCACTAAACCTTAACAGGCAGAATCCATCTTTTTTGCTTTGACAATGCCAATAGCTATGTATAATGGCACCGATTTAGCTCGGTAATCGTTGTCGCTTTACACGTCTACTACTACCCGCTTTATTCACCACCCGTAACAAAAACGCCGGCAACGGCACTAAATAGCAAGAGAGATTTATGTCAGCACAAGTAGAAGGCAAAGTAAAATGGTTCAACGATGAAAAAGGCTTCGGCTTCATCGAGCAAGAAGGCGGCAAGGATGTATTCGTACATTTCAGCGCAATCAACGGCAGCGGCCGTAAAACCTTGAAAGAAGGCCAAAAAGTCACTATGGAAGTGACCAACGGCCAAAAAGGTCCACAAGCTGAAAACGTGAACCCTTTATAAGCTTACGCCTATAAAAAACAAAAGCCGCCCTCGGATTTTTCCGGGGCGGCTTTTTTGTGCCTATCGCTTTCTTCGACCGACCGAGCATTTTCTACCGGCCTGTCACCAGGCTTTGCAACATGCTGCGAGCTTGCAATTCTCCGACCTCACCGAAGCAGGCCAGCAGCCCTATACCAAGCGTCCCCACAAATCGTATTCATCGGCCTCTTCGATCTCGACCCGGACGAAATCGCCTACCTGCAAATGGGTCGCGCCGTCGATGAACACCTGACCGTCGATTTCCGGTGCATCGCTTTTGCTGCGCGCCACCGCGCCTTCTTCGACCACTTCGTCGATCAGTACGGTTTCGATACGCCCTACCCTACGCTGCAAACGTTCGGCACTAATACCGGCCTGATGCTCCATAAAGCGCGCTAATCGCTCCTGTTTGACTTCTTCAGGCACCGCATCCGGCAAGTCGTTGGCGGCCGCACCCTTGACAGGCGAATAAGCAAAACAGCCCACTCTATCCATTTGCGCTTCGGTCAAAAACTGCAGCAACTCCTCGAACTCTTGGTCGGTTTCGCCGGGAAAACCGACGATGAAGGTACTGCGTATCGTCAAGTCCGGGCATATGTTGCGCCAAGCGCGAATGCGTTCCAGATTGTTCTCGGCCGCGGCCGGACGCTTCATCAGTTTCAGGATGCGAGCATTAGCATGCTGGAACGGAATATCCAGATATGGCAGGATTTTGCCTTCCGCCATCAGCGGCACTACGTCATCGACATGCGGATAGGGATAGACGTAATGCATGCGTACCCAGATACCCAGCTCCCCCAGCGCCACGGCCAAATCCTTGAAGCGGGTTTGATACGCCTGACCACGCCAATGCCGACTTTCATATTTCAAGTCCAGGCCATAGGCCGAGGTATCCTGCGACACGATCAGCAGTTCTTTTACGCCGGCATCGGCCAGCCTCTCGGCTTCCAGCATCACATCGTCTATCGGCCGACTGACGAGATCGCCGCGCATCGACGGGATGATGCAAAAGGTACAACGATGATTGCAACCTTCGGAAATTTTCAAATAAGCGTAATGCTTGGGCGTCAGTTTGATGCCCTGTGGCGGCACTAGATCCAGAAAAGGATTGTGTACCGGCGGCAAATATTCATGCACTGCCTCGACGACTTCGTCGGTGGCGTGCGCGCCGGTAATTTTCAGGACCTGCGGATGCCGCGCCAGAATTTCATCCTGCCGCGCGCCCAAACATCCAGTGACGATCACCTTGCCGTTTTCCGTCAACGCCTCGCCTATGCTATCCAAAGACTCTTCCACCGCCGCATCGATGAAACCGCACGTGTTGACGATGACCAAATCCGAATCCTTGTAATTCGGCGACACGTGATAGCCTTCACTGCGTAAGCGCGTCAAAATCTGCTCGCTATCGACCAGCGCCTTAGGGCAGCCCAAACTGATAAAACCAACGCGGGGATTAGACATTCAACTCTCTCAAAACAAAAATAGGTAAATTACAAGCAGGTAGGTGGCTTGGGTAGACCGGCTAGCTTACAGGCATATTTCAACGGGCCGGCCGGGAACAGCTTTTGCAGATAACGGCTATTGGCTTTTTCCTCGCCCAATTTTTTACGGATGGCGGCGGCAAACATGCGCGCATTCGGTAAATGCTGGAACTGAAAATAATAGTCCCGAATAAACAACAGAATTTCCCAGTGCGCCGGGCTGATATCAATGCCCTCGCGGCTAGCCAACGCCTCAGCGACCTGTTGATTCCAAAGCGTGGCGTCACGCAAAAAACCATCGTCGCTGGTTTCCAGACTCAAGTCACCGACGATCAACACCACGTATGACTTACCGGATTTTTGACAGTCAACTCGACGAATCCAGCGTAGTCAATCGTTTCTATATTCGACAACAACTGCTGATTTTCGATGCCATTCATCGCCAATGAATCCTGTAACACATGGATCCGGCAAGCACGGGACAGCAAATCAAGTAATTTGGGATTGTCCTGATGCCCGATGAACGCGGCCCAGACCGTACCAGCCAATAAAATAACATCATCGCCGGCGTCGATGCGATCAACCACCGCTTGCGACAACGAAGATTCGCTAACGATATGCAGCATTAGTCGACATGCGTCAGTTTAAGACCGGCAATGCCGATGACGATCATCATGATCGAGGCTAGACGAATCCAGTCTGCCGATTCTTTGAACAGAAAGATGCCAATAATGGCGACACCGACCGCCCCCATGCCGGTCCATACGGCGTAAGCAGTACCCAATGGCAGCGTCTTCAATGACCACATCAATAAACCGAAGCTGCCTGCACCGGATATGCAAGTCACCACGCTGGGCCATAACTTACTGAAACCTTCGTTATATTTCAGGCTCAACGCGAAGATGATTTCAGACATACCCGCACAAAACAACAACAGCCACCCCATCAAGACACCCTTGTATATACATTGCAACAGCGCCTATTTTACAATAGCCAGTCAGTCTCACAGCAATATTTAGCATTTTCTAATGTCATCAGATTCCGATTACCTCGTCAGAAACCCGAAAATCGTACTCGAGCACTTTAAGGAACTGATCGACAAAAAATGTTTGATCACGGCCTATTTCGGCGAGATGAATGCGTCGTTTATAACGACGATCGTCGCTTTGGACAAGGAAAACCAGATCATCAGCCTGGATTGCGGGCCTACCGAAGCATTGGACAAACAGCTTTTGAACTCCGCGAAAATTCTATTTCGAACGGAATTGGGTGGCATCAAAGTCTCATTCGGCGGCAAGGGTATAAAAAAAACCAAACTGGATAACGAGTCCGTCTTGTCGATGCCCATACCCAACACCATTTTTTGGATGCAACGCCGCAAGTATTATCGGGTCAAAATCCCGTTATCCCATACCGGTAGCTATTGCCGGTTGACCCTTCACATTGATGACAAACTGGAAATCGCAACTTTTCAGCTGAACGATCTCAGCATCAATGGTTTCTCATTTTTTAATCCGGAATCCAGGTGGAGCCAATATTTAAAGCCAGAATCCGAATTTGTCGACAGCACATTGCACTTGCATACAGGTAGCCATGCCGCCATTAACTTCACGGTTAAGAATCAAATCAAGGTCCAAAACAGTGCACATGGCGAGCAGGATAGAATAGGCTGCTCAATTCATTCGGTGAGTCCCATATTTGAATCCAGTATTCAGCGCTATATGCAAGACATCGAACTGCAACAAAAAAATATTGGCCAAACAGACTAGTCCTGGATACTTTTGCTGTTTTATCAAGCTCCAACCCTAGATGTTCTTACCGCAATCCGGTGTCACCGCCTTTATAATTGAATCATCCCCAGTTCATCGATAACGCAATGCAACCACCATCGCTCACTACCCCCACCATTCCTCAAACGGCCGACGCCCCTATTTATTGGACCGGCTTTTCAGGTTGCGGCGATTCCTTGCTACTGGCCACGGCAATTACCCAAGAAAAACGGCTGGTCGTCATTGTCACGCCCGACACCCAAACCGCGCTGCGTCTGGAACATGAATTAGCCTTCTTTCTGGATAATGCCTACCCCATACTGCAATTTCCGGACTGGGAAACCCTGCCCTACGACGTATTCTCGCCGCTGCCGGAAATCATCTCCGAGCGCTTGCGCACGCTGGCTTTGTTGCCGGAAACCCAACGCGGCGCGCTGATCGTACCGGTCTCGACGCTGATGCATCGGCTAGCGCCGCGCGAACATGTTCTGGCCCACAGTTTTGCGATCGAAGTGGGTGGCACGCTGAACCTGGAATTAACCCGGATCAAGCTGGAAGCGGTCGGCTACCAATGCGTGTCCCAGGTCTATCAACATGGCGAATTTGCGGTGCGCGGATCGATCCTGGACCTGTTCCCGATGGGCTCCAAACAACCTTACCGGATCGAATTGTTCGATGACGACGTGGAATCGATCAGAAGCTTCGACCCCGACACGCAGATGTCACAGGACAAGATGCAAAAAGTCGAGCTGTTTCCGGCCCGCGAATTTCCGTTTACCGACGACGCCATCAAACGCTTCCGTCAAGCTTTCCGCGAACAATTTCCGGACGCCTCGCCCAAGAACAATCTATACCTGGACGTTTCCAAACAAATCGCTCCCGCCGGCATCGAGTATTATCTGCCGCTATTCGTCGAGCGCACCGAATCGCTATTTGCCTACCTACCCAAAACCGCGCTGTTCGTGCTGCCAGCCCGATTTGCAGATAGCGCCAGCCGTTTTTATAACGAGGCCGACGAGCGTTATCAACAGCGCAAATACGATGTCGACAGACCGTTGCTACCGCCGGAACGCTTGTTTTTGTCGGCCGCGGAACTGGTTGGGCATGCGGAAAGCTTTTGCCGCATCGTGCTGGACAATCAGGCTGAACAAGGTGAGTTATTCCACTGCAAAGCCCTGCCCGATCTCGCCATCGACAACCGTTTGAAAGAACCGGCCCAGCGCCTGCGCCAGTTCATAGAAGGCTTTGACGGCAAAATCCTGTTCGTCGCCGAAACCGCAGGCCATCGTGAAGGTCTGATCGACAAACTGAAAAGCGTCAAGCTGACCGCCAAGCAAGTCCAGAACTGGCCTGAATTTTTAAAATCCGAACATTCGCCGTGCATCGTCGTCGCGCCGATGGATCACGGCTTATGGCTCGAAGAGGCAAAGCTGGCCATCATCACCGAAAGCCAGCTCAGCGGTGAGAAAGTCCAACAGCGCCGACGCCGGGCCAAGTCCGCCGCCCGCGCACTGGAAAACATCTTCAATAACCTCGACGAACTGACCATCGGTTCGCCGGTGGTGCATCAGGAACACGGCGTTGGTCGCTATCTGGGCCTACAGACCTTGACGGTCGGCGGCATCGAAGCCGAGTTCTTGATGCTGGAATACGCTGGCGGTGACAAGATTTACGTGCCGGTTTCATCATTACATCTGATCGGCCGCTACAGCGGCGTCAGCGCCGAAAACGCGCCGCTGCACAAACTCGGCAGCGAACAATGGAGCAAGGCCAAACAAAAGGCCATGGAACGAGCGCGCGACGTGGCCGCCGAATTGCTGGACATCCACGCCAAACGGGCCGCCCGTCAAGGTTTTGCCTTCAATGTCGACAACAGCGATTACGAAGCCTTCGCCGCCGCCTTCCCGTTCGAAGAAACCCCAGACCAACTCAGCGCTATCGAAGCCATCCTGCAGGACATGGCCGCGCCGCAACCCATGGATCGCGTGGTATGCGGCGACGTCGGCTTCGGCAAGACCGAAGTGGCGATGCGCGCTGCATTTGTTGCAGTGCAAAGCGGCAAACAGGTCGCGGTACTGGTGCCGACTACCTTGCTGGCCCAACAGCATTACCAAAATTTCCGCGACCGTTTCGCCGACTGGCCAGTCCGGGTCGAGGTGATGTCGCGTTTCGTCACGACCAAGCAGCAAAAAACCATTGCCGACGAACTGGCCGAAGGCAAGGTCGATATCATCATCGGCACTCACAAACTGCTGTCCAAGGACATGCAATATCAGGCTTTGGGCCTGGTGATCATCGACGAGGAACACCGTTTCGGCGTCACCCAAAAAGAGCATTTCAAGAAGCTGCGCTACGAACTGGACCTCTTGACACTGACCGCGACGCCGATTCCGCGCACGCTGAACATGGCGATGTCGGGTCTGCGCGACATTTCGATCATCGCCACGCCGCCGCCGAACCGCCACGCGATCAAGACCTTCGTCACCGAATGGATAGACTCGCAGGTTCAAGAGGCCTGCCAGCGCGAGATCAAACGCGGCGGTCAGGTGTTTTTCCTGCACAACGACGTCAAGACTATGGACAAGATGGCACGCGAACTCGGCGAGTTGGTGCCTGAGGCGCGCATCCAGGTCGCCCACGGCCAGATGGCCGAGCGTGAACTGGAGCAGATCATGCTGGATTTTTATCACCAGCGTTTCAATTTGCTGATCGCCACCACCATCATCGAGAGCGGCATCGACATCCCCAGCGCCAACACCATCGTCATCAACCGCGCCGACAAACTGGGCCTGGCCCAGTTGCATCAGCTGCGTGGCCGGGTCGGCCGTTCCCACCACCGGGCTTATGCCTATTGCATCGTGCCGCCCAAGTCGCTGATGACCAAGGACGCCATCAAGCGCCTGGAAGCCTTCGAAACCTCCGGCGAACTGGGTGCCGGCTTCATGCTGTCCTCCCATGACATGGAAATTCGCGGGGCTGGTGAACTGTTGGGCGATGAACAAAGTGGCCAGATTCAGGAAATCGGTTTTACCTTGTACACCGAACTTTTGGAACGCGCGGTCAAAGCTTTGAAATCCGGCAAACAACCAGAACTGGACGCACCTTTGGAAACCGGGCCGGAGGTAGATTTGCAGGTCGCCGCGCTAATCCCTGAAGATTACCTACCCGACATCCACGCCCGACTGGTGCTATACAAGCGCATCGCCAGCGCCGAAACCGAAGAAGACTTGCGTAAGCTGAAAATCGAGATGATAGACCGTTTTGGCTTGCTGCCGGATCAGGTCAAAGCCCTGTTCGCGATCACCGAACTCAAGCAACAGGCCGTGCATCTGGGCATCAAGAAAATCGAGGCCACCAATACGGGAGGCCGTATCGTCTTTGCCGCCACTCCCAATATCGATACCGGCGAATTGATCATGATGATACAAAGCCAGTCGCAAGCGTATAAATTGGACGGCGCGGACAAATTGCGCTTTAGCTACACCTTCAAGGACATGGAAGACAAGGTGGCGTTTTTGCAGAAGCTGCTGGAGAGGTTGGAGCCTAAAAAGTAAGACCGTAAGGCGGATTCGAACTATCGCGACAATCCGCCATGCCTGTATAGGTTTGGCGGCTTTGCAGGTACGGCGCCGCCAAGCGGTCCCGTGAAACTATTTCTTGTTAAAGTGGTAAATATCGCCAAACTTGCCTTTCAAGGTCATCGTTTTATCGTCTTTTTCCACCAACGAGAAAACATCGAACTTGTCGGACCTGCCTAAAATGGAAACTTTCAATTTGCCGTCTTCCACTTCGTAATTGACCGGCGATTGATCGTAATACGTTCCTTCCCGTGGAATATGGGTGATGGAGACTTTGCCAGCGTTAAACGTCCAGGTATCTTCCCGTTTGATGGTTTCCTGGGAATTTGCCGATTTTTTGGTGTATTCAAGCTTCCAACTACCTTGCACGTCCTGAATGGATTGCAGCGGAACATCGGCAAAACATGGGCTGGCCAACGCCAGTAAAACCATCGCCAAATTTAATTTTTTCATAACTGCCCCGCTTTTAATGATAAAGAGACTTGGCATTGTACGCCCAGTTTTGCAAAAAGTATTTTTAAATACCCCCCACATCAACCCCGACTCAAAACCGCATGCCTTGCCCTGAAAAGCCATCTACAACGGGCGAGTTAGGGTAAAATTCCGATTTTTGCAATTTCAATCGCAGGACTCATCACTCATGTTGCGCTACGACCGAACTCGCTATATCGCCTTGGGCTTGTCCAGTCTGTTGAACGCCGCACTGCTGATCTACCTGCTGGAACTTCCTACCGACAGCTGGCCAGAGGATTATGCCAAACGCTTGTACTGGCTACTGGCCGGCGGACTGGCTTTGTTTGGTGCTACGGCGATGATCAAACGTGCTCGCGACATCGGCTCGTCGGCCTGGGGAATTTTGTTGGGATTTTTATTTGCGCCACCCTTCATGCTGCTGGTGGGCTTGGTGTTGAGTTTCATCCCCAGCAATCCGGATGTCGACACACTGATGCCTTCGCCACCAGCGGCATCGCCCAAGATTTGGCTAGCTGGAGCCGCGCTAGTGCTGTTACCGTGGCTAACGGTACTCTCAATTCCAAATTTGCTCGGGCTATGCTGTTGATCGACATCGACTGCTGACTTTCGTGTTTCAAATAGTTGATAAGCCATTGAACTTACGGAACTAACGTTTTTCAAGTAAAAAAATCTCTGGCCGCGCCAACTCAAAACACAACATATTGTGTTAATATTTTCACATAGGCACTATATACGGTGCATGACCGCAATATCGTGTCTCCGCTTCAAACCAATTGCACATCAAAGCCTTAGGCTATTTTCAGGCATGAAATGGCAATTGACCCGTACTCTATACCAGACCAGGAACCCCCAAGCATGACCGCAAAACTCCACGTTGTGACGACCCACACTACCGACATTCCGCTACAAAGTGCCTCGCTCGACATCTGGGACAGCAAATACCGGTTAAAAACCAAGGACGGCAAGGCCATCGACGCCACCATCGATGATACCTACAAGCGGGTTGCCAAAGCCCTGTCCGAAGTCGAAAAAACCAAGGCTTTGCAGGAGAAGCATTACAAGGAGTTTTTGTGGGCCTTGCGCAAGGGCGTGATTCCTGCCGGCCGCATCGTCTCCAACGCCGGCGCGCTGGAACACAAACCGGCCACATCGACCATCAACTGCACCGTGTCCGGCATCATTGAAGATTCGATGGACGATATTCTGGCCAAAGTCCACGAAGCCGGCTTGACTCTGAAAGCCGGTTGCGGCATCGGTTACGAATTTTCCACATTGCGGCCTCGCGACGCTTATGTGTCAGGCGCCGGCGCCTATACCTCCGGCCCGCTGTCGTTCATGGATATCTACGACAAGATGTGTTTCACCGTGTCGTCCGCCGGTGGCCGTCGTGGCGCGCAAATGGCGACCTTTGATGTCGCGCATCCGGACGTGGTGGATTTCATCCGCGCCAAACGTGAGGATGGCCGTCTGCGCCAGTTCAATCTGTCCTTACTCATCACCAGCGAATTCGTCGAAGCCGTGAAAAACAACGGTCAGTGGCCATTATCCTTCCCTGTCACCGAGCGTGAAGCCAAGGCTGATCAACTGGATTTGAATGACACCAGCAAAATCATCTGGCGCGACCTGCCCAACAAAAAGGGTTACGTGGTCAACGAAGACGGTCTGGTGGCCTGTCGCATCAGCAAGATCATGCCGGCCCGCCGCTTGTGGGACATCATCATGTCCTCTACCTATGACTACGCCGAACCCGGTTTCATTCTGATCGACAAGGTCAACGAGATGAACAACAACTGGTTCTGCGAACACATCCGCGCCACCAACCCCTGCGGCGAACAACCGTTGCCGCCCTACGGCAGTTGCTTGCTCGGCTCGATCAACCTGACCCGCTTCGTCGAAAACCCCTTTGGCCAGGAAGCGTCCTTCGATTGGGAAAGCTACCGCAAGACCATCCGCATCTTCACCCGCATGCTGGACAACGTGGTCGAGATCAACGGTCTGCCTCTGGAAAAACAACGCGAGGAGATCCTCGGCAAACGCCGCCACGGCATGGGCTATCTCGGCTTGGGTTCGACCATCACGATGCTGGGCATGAAATACGGCGATGAAGCTTCGCTGGCGTTTACCGAGCAAGTCACCAAGGAACTGGCGTTGGAAGGCTGGAAAACCGGCTTGGAACTGGCCAAGGAAAAAGGACCTGCGCCTATCATGGAACAAGTCTTCACCGTGACCGGCGAGATGCTGCACAAACGCCCGGAAATGAAACAAGACGGCTACAAACTGGGCGATGAAGTGCCGGGTCGCGTGCTCCACGCCAAATACAGCCGTTACATGCAACAACTGGCCCAGGAAGAACCGCAACTGGTCGCCGATCTGGCCGAAACCGGCTGCCGATTCACCCACCACAGCTCGATCGCGCCGACCGGCACCATCTCCTTGTCGTTGGCCAATAACGCCAGCAACGGCATCGAGCCGAGCTTTGCCCACCATTATTCGCGCAACGTGATCCGCGAAGGCAAAAAGTCCAAGGAAAAGATCGACGTATTTTCATTCGAACTGTTGGCTTACCGGCAATTGGTCAATACGGAAGCGATGCCGTACAGCGACGATCCCGCGCAAAAATTGCCGGATTATTTCATCGCCGCCGACGACATCACACCGAAACAACACGTGGACATCCAGGCCGCCGCGCAAAAATGGATCGATTCGTCGATTTCCAAAACCGCCAACGTGCCGACCGATTATCCCTACGAAGACTTCAAGTCCATCTACGAATACGCCTACGACAAAGGCCTGAAAGGCTGCACCACCTTCCGCTTCAATCCGGAAGTGTTCCAGGGCGTGCTGGTGAAAGAATCCGATCTGGAAAACACCACCTACCAGTTCACATTGGAAGACGGCCACGTCGTCGAATTCAAGGGCAACGAAGAAGTGGAATACGACGGCGAAATCCATACCGCCGCCAACTTGTTCGACGCGTTGAAGGAAGGGTATTACGGGAAGTTTTAAGATCGTCCAACACAATCCTGCTGATTAAGGTGTGTCTATGCCTGCTATTTCAATGTTTTATGGAATTATTGTTTACATGTATTTCATGGACAATAAACAACACAAATTGCCACATATACACGTCAAATATCAAAATGACGAGGTCATTGTCGCTATTACAGACGGCGAGATACTAGACGGTAATATTCCGAAAGCACAAATGAAACTGCTGCAAGCTTGGATAGAATTGCACAAAGACGAATTATTAGCGGATTGGCAACTTGCCGTATCAGGCGAGCAGCCCTATAAAATCGAGCCGTTGAGGTAATACCATGAATCCACGCGTCAAAACAGTCGAAGCCACGGATGATTATCAATTGATTTTACTATTTACCGATGGCAAACAAGGTATTTACGACTGTACGCCATTATTGGATTTTGGTGTCTTCAAAGAACTGCGCAATAAACAGTATTTCAAACGCGTAACGGTCGATAATGGCACGGTTGCCTGGCCAAATGAGCAAGATATTTGCCCGGATACGCTGTATCTGGAAGCCGTTAAAGTCGAAATAGCATCGTAACTCCTTATTCAGAACATGAGCGGCAAGTTTTATTGACTTGCCTGATACCCAATATTTTTAGGCGTAAGACCATGACCCTACACAAAATCAGCAAAAAAATCGTCGGCTACAAAGTGCTGACCAAAGAAACCACGGAAGCCGTCCAAACCGAAGCGGAAAAGCCCTCTCTGGAAGAAATGCACGAAAACGTCGAGCGCCCTGAAGTGCTGCTCGGCTCCACCTATAAAATCAAGACACCGCAGTCCGAGCATGCCTTGTACATCACCATCAACGACATGGTGCTGAACATGGGCACTGCGCACGAAGAGCGTCGGCCTTACGAGATATTCATCAACTCCAAAAACATGGAGCATTTCCAGTGGGTTTTGGCCTTGACCCGGGTTATTTCGGCGGTATTTCGTAAAGGCGGCGACGCTACCTTTCTGGTGGAAGAAATGAAAGCGGTGTTTGACCCGCGCGGCGGCTACTTTAAAAAGGGCGGCGTATTCATGCCGTCGCTGGTAGCGGAAATTGGCTCGGCTATCGAAACCCACATGAAACACATCGGCATGATCAAGCCGGAAAAAATGACCGATCACCAGAAAGAATTTTTGGCCGAAAAACGCCGCGAATTCGAAGCCCAGCATGGTGAATCCAATGGTTCGGCTTTTCCGGAAAAAGCCGTGCTCTGCACCAAATGCAGCACCAAAGCCATGGTGTTGATGGATGGGTGTATGACATGCCTCAACTGTGGCGAGTCGAAGTGTGGTTGATTGGTAGGTGATCTGCCAATTTTGGAGACCGTCATTCGGCGAAGCGCCTGATGACTTCCGCTTTACGAGTTAAGATTTTTGATTGAACGATAGAATATGAAATATAAATCCTGAATCCGTGACTCCACATATTGCCAGACCTTTTATTCGTCATACTCTTCCAAAATTCGCTGAATTTAAAAGTGTGGCCCGGGCAATCGAGTTTAACGGCTAGAAATGCAGCGTATTATCTGGAATATTTTCCCTGCATGATTCAATTTGATGGACTTTAGGCGCAGGATTCCCAAGCCACTGTGAATTTGCGGCGTTGTGCTATCGATGGCAGAGCGATCAGTCGCTAGCCGGCGGCGAGTTTGGCGTAGGTGGATTCAAAAGCGATGAAACCGGGACAGCTCTGTGAAAAGCGCAGCTTCAGCCGGTGCCCGCTACGGATGAGTCGCGCGGCCAGATACATCAGTTCCTGGATCACGGTTTTGATACGCCGCCGCTTGGCAGGATGCCTGACAGGGCTTTGTTCGCCCAACAAGCCGATCAGGCCTATCCAGCGCAGGATGTTGTAGCTATAGGCGCTGAGGCTCATGATCAGGTCGTTGGTGGCAAACTTGCCGGATGGCAGGCGCTCGATATCCAGATCGGTCTTGAATTCGCTGTGGAATTGTTCGGCGGTGGCGTGGTCGCGATAGAGGGCAATAACCATGGCATCGTCGTAATCGGCCACCGGCAGACTGGTCCACCAGCCTTCGATTTCGATATCCGGTAGCACGAGGGCTTGGCCTTGAGCCGTGATGGTGCGCTCGGTGATTTGCATGACCCGGCGACAGGTATAGGTTTTACCGTTGCGAGTGTGTTGCTCCATGACACTGAACAAGGCCACGCGTTTGCCTTCGCGCGGTGTGGTCCACTGGCCGTGTTGTTCGGCGTAGGCCAGCCAGGCGTCGGCATCTTGTTTACGCGGGTTCCATCTGATGATGAAATCGACCTGATCGGCTTCGTGTAAGTCGATGCGATTGTCGAGCGCGTCGTGACCGCCATCCAGCCGGACCAACAAAGGCAAAGTCGTCAAACGTTTCGCGGCGGCGAGTCCGCGCTCCAGCGCATAGCGGAATTCGTATTGGCAATGCTGCTTGCCTTCGCGCAGTTCATTACCAATACACCAGCCCTCTTTACCCAGATAGAGGGCAATCGGGGCGTAGCCGTCAAAACCTTTGTAGGTTCGGGAGACGCCTTCTTTGCAGGTTTTTTCGTTGTTCATGGGGTAAACATCGATATCCAACGCGACATGGCCTGTGGCTAACGGCGTTACCGGCACCTGGGCGTGAGCCAGAAAATCGAGGTTGCTTTGATAAATGATCGGTAATAAGGCGGCGGCGTGTTCATCCAGCCGCTGTCTGAGGCGGGCGCTGGAGGGTACTTGATGAATGGCGAGCGCGGCTTTGAAATAGTCGTCGTCGCGATGGTTTTCGATGGCTTCGAAGTCGCTTTTGCCCAGGCTAAGGGTGCCTATATAGCTTTTGATAATATCGGCGTGAGCAATACCGTGCCGTAGCGGAATACCTTTTTCCAGCGCCTGATTGAGCTGGCCATTGGCCGAGAGCCGAACCCGTTTAGCCGTTATCAAGGCGCTGTGTTGCCGATGATGCAGCGTAACGAGATGCTGAAACGCTTTATCGACGCCATGCAAGGCATACCGGCAGAGATTCGCAAAGAGCAGGACGAATACCGCAGTCGAATCGATGAGATAACCAGGGTGGCAAAAGAGCGTGACGAAACCTTGGCAATGCTGGAAGAGCAGCTTGTAATTGATGGCGACCTACCAGCCGAGCAGCGCAAATTATTGTTAGAGCTTAAAACCCTGCAAGCCGCATAAATCCGTATGCTTCCAGATTTCAAATCGAAAAGAAGCCAAGGGGCTAACGAATCGTTATACCCTCCAAGGTTGGCGTTTTAAACGCAACCCTTTAAAGGGCTGCATTTGGAATGTGACCCTTTTGAAGGTTTGGATTTGAAATCCTACCCTGTAAACAATACTGAGCCATGACAGACTTTAATCCTGAAACTGAGTTGAAAAGCCTTTTTGAGTTGTCCGACTATGCGTTAATGTCGTGGCTGGCGGTTGAATCGCCCGGAGATAGACGGCGGCAAAAGGCGCTTGAGTTGCTGGCCGAGGCTTCGATGCTACTGTGCAATGCCCTGAAAAACTTAGGCGCTGTTAGTCCTGAATGTGAAGGCTGGCACGCTTACGACCGGTAAGCCGTTTAGAAAATCACAGCAACAAGGCCGGGTAACACCGGCTTTTTTATTGCCTGTTTTTGGGGGGATTTATTTTTGAATGGGACAAAAATGGGACAAGACATAAAAAAAGCACTTGGTTTTTGGCCTAAGTGCTTGTTTTATATGGTGGCGACACCGGGAATTGAACCTGGAACCTCGGGGTTATGAATCCCGCGCTCTAACCGGTTGAGCTATGTCGCCACGAAACTGTTAAAGAGCTGCTATTATAGAAGGCAAAAAACCGGTTGTCAAACATTAAACCTAAAATGCATGACATCACCGTCCTGTACTTTGTAATCCTTGCCTTCCAGACGCCATTTGCCGGCATCTTTCGCGCCCTGCTCACCTTTGTAGGTTACAAAATCTTCGTAAGAAATGACTTCGGCGCGAATGAATCCTTTTTCAAAGTCCGAATGAATCACGCCCGCCGCTTGCGGCGCCGTGGCGTTGACAGGAATGGTCCAAGCTCTGACTTCCTTGACGCCGGCGGTGAAGTAAGTTGACAGATTCAACAACTGATAAGCGGCGCGGATAACCCGATTCAAGCCGGGTTCATCCAATCCCAAGTCGTTTAGGAATTCCTGCTTTTCAGTATCGTCCAGTTGCACGATTTCCGCTTCTATGGCCGCGCAAACCGGCACTACCCTGGAGCCTTCATTTTCCGCGAAGGCAATGACTTTATCCAGCATTGGATTATCTGTAAAACCGTCGTCTTGCACGTTGGCCACATACAAAGTCGGCTTGATGGTCAACAGACACAATTCCTTGATCAACTTGACCTCGTCGTCCGATAACCCCAGGGTTCTCACCGGCTCGCCGGCATTCAAATGGGCCAACACACGCTCCAGGACTTGTTTCCGCGCCAATTCGTCCTTGTTTCCGGATTTGGAAGCCTTGGCCGTCTTTTGTAGGGCTTTTTCCACGGAAGCCATGTCAGCCAGGGCCAACTCGGTATTGATGACCTCGATGTCACCTAGCGGGTCGACTTTACCAGCCACATGTATGACGTTATCGTCTTCGAAGCAACGCACTACGTGCACTATCGCATCGGTTTCGCGAATATTGCCTAAAAACTGGTTTCCCAGGCCCTCGCCTTTCGAGGCTCCCGCCACCAAACCAGCAATATCGACAAATTCTATCGTGGTCGGCAATACTCGCTCTGGCTTGACGATTTCAGCCAAATTATCCATTCTGGGATCGGGAACCGGCACTACGCCGACATTGGGATCGATGGTGCAAAAAGGATAGTTTTCAGCCGCAATTGTGGCCTTGGTTAATGCATTGAACAAAGTAGATTTGCCGACGTTGGGTAAACCAACGATGCCGCAGTGTAGTGCCATAGTGTTTTTGTTTATCCGATGAAATTGATTCCGCTCGATGTCGGAAATAAAAGGCTCGGATTATACTAGGCCGCGAAGGTTTATGCACTCGGCCGCAACTCGCTTAATCAACCTTGGTTCCCTCTTCGTCGCCATCATCGACAGCCACTTCCTGCACCCTGGATTTATCGATGAAAAATGGGTGCAATACGGCGCCGGCCACGAAACCGCCCAAATGCGCCCACCAAGCAGAATCCATCGCCATCCCTGGAAATATCGCCGCCGTGGTTATATCCCGCAATTGCCAGATCACCCACAGCCCTAAAAAAGCAATGGCCGGAATCTCGAAAAACAACGGAAAAAAGAATATCGGCACCACGATGGCGACACGCGCATAAGGAAAGCGAAAAAAGTAGGTGCCCAGTACACCGGCAATGGCTCCCGATGCACCTACGACCGGCACCACCAGATTTTGGGAAAAATACCATTGCGCATAAGTCGCCAACACGCCACACAACAGATAAAAGACCAGAAAACGACCATGCCCCATCAAGTCTTCGATATTGTCGGCAAAAATCCACATGAACATCATATTGACGGCAATATGCGCCCAGTTACCGTGCAAAAACAGATTGGTCAGAAACGACAGATAGTGATCGGGCGGCAAACCGAAATGTTGCGCCCATACCGGATTGGTGTAGCGGATGGGTACCATGCCATACAAATACAGGAAATGCTGCAGCATGTGATCGGGCATCAGCAACATCAACAGAAAAACCGCAATGCAAATCGCCATGATGGACCACGTCACATAAGGCTTGATATTGCATGGTATCGAATCTCTGATGGGAATCATGTCGCTTGCCCCGATTTGGTTAAATCACAGTTAAGAGTCCTTTCAATTTTTTTCGTTCCAGGCCTTTTCAAGACGCTGCACTGAAACAGGGTACGCCGTCTTGAGTTGTTGAGCAAACAAAGACACTCGCAATTCCTCCAACTGCCAACGAAACAACTCCCTTTCCGGAAGCGGTTGTACGTTTTTCAGCTGTTTTTCGACATGCTGCCAATACCGTTGCCATAAACGCTGCAGGCCTTGCACATCGGGCGAATCGGGCTTTTGTTTGTCCAGCCTGAATTCAATCGCTTTCAAATAACGCGGAATTGCCTGCAACTGCGCCAGCGGGGTCTGCCGGATGAAGCCGCAATAAAGCAATAAGCCTAGCTGATTTCCCACATCCAGCTGGGTAGCCGGTGCAATGCCGGGTTGTTGCAACCGCTGTCTAATCGAATGGTAGTTTGCCATGATTTCGTTGATTTGCTTGCCGGCCTGGTTGCACACCATCATCAATGCCGACTTTTTCTCGGTCAACTGCTGCTCGAAGGCCGCTTGCGTGCGAATCTCGGCGCCTTCGACGAACACGCTGCTGAAAACCAGATGCAACATATCGGCTTTGAAATCGCCGGCGCGCTCAGTCAAAATCGGATGCTTGGGCAACTGGTTGTAGGCCAATTGCAAGGCCGGCGATACGCCGTGATTTTTCAGAATGTACTGAGCCTCTCTTTTACACACCAACTGATACAGCTTGGTCAGACCATCGAAATGCGCCAACTCCGCCTTACGCTGGGTTTCCAGAATCCTGACACCGACCGTCTCGCCCTCGTCGACGATGGCCGGATAGCCGATAAAGCTCTGGCCTTTTTGCATGAATTGCCAAGTTTCGGGCAAATCGTCAAAGGCCCAAGCGATGCAGCCGGTGTAATTCATCTCCTCCTGCGCCAGTTTGTCGAAACTGTCGCCGGCCTTGCTCGCGAATTGGGCCTGCAATTTGGCTAGGTTGCGACCGTAACCCAACGCCTTGCCACTGTCATCCACCACCCGAAAGTTCATTTTCAAATGCTCCGGTAAGGCATCCGGCTGCCATTCGTTCAACGGAATTGCCTCGCCGGTCAGCTTGCGCAGACGGTTAGAAAGCCATTCGTACAGCGAGCCTTTGAAATCCGGCTCGATTTCCAGACAAGCCTTGGCGGTATTCGGCACCGGCACGAAATGCTTGCGTAGATGCTTGGGCAAGGCCTTGATCAGCGCCGTGACTTTTTCTTCCAGCATGCCGGGCACCAGCCAGTCGAACGACATTTGCCGAATTTGATTCAGTTGATGCACCGGAATGATCGCCGTGACCCCGTCCTCGTCGTGGCCGGGTTCGAAGCGGTAATGCAGTTCTATGGTCAAATCGCCGATCTTTTTGCTATCGGGAAAATCCCAGTCGTTGATTTGATTGTCCTCATTACGGGTCAAATCCTCCTTGGTCAAAAACAATATCTTCGGATTGTCGCGCTCGATCTTCTTGCGCCATTGGTCCAATGTGATGCCGTTGACCACTTCGGCCGGCAGTTTCTTGTCGTAAAACTGGTACAACCATTCCTCGTCCTCGACCAGATCGACGCGGCGACCCTTATGCTGGATGTAACCCACCTCCTCCAGCAGTTTTTCGTTGGCCTTGAAAAACGGCGCGTTGGAATGGTAATCCTGATTGACCAGGGCATGACGGATGAACAGCTCGCGCGCCGCCTTGGGCTCGACGCTTTCGTACGGCACCTTGCGCTTGGCCTGCAGGGTCAAGCCGTACAACAGCGTGCGTTCGTAGACGCCGCAGCGGCCGGCGTTTTTCTCCCAATGCGGGTCGTAGTAATTGCGCTTGACCAAGTGCTGCGCGCAAGCCTCTATCCATTCCGGCTCGATCTTGGCGACGGTGCGGGCGTAGACCTTGCTGGTCTCGACTTGCTCGGCGGCCATGATCCATTTAGGCCGGGCCTTGTGCTGGCCGGAGCCTGGAAAAATGAAGAACTTCAGGCCGCGGGCGCCCAGATATTCGTATTGTTCGTGTCTGAAGCCGATGTTGGACAGCAGGCCCGGCAGCAGCGCCATGTGAATCTGCTCGTAATTGGCCGGATTGCCGCTGGTCTTTAGCCCCAAATCGCCGCGCGCCACCTGCATGATCTGAGCATGGATGTCATGCCACTCGCGCATGCGTATGTATGACAGAAAATTGTCCTGGCAATATTTGCGCAGCTTGCTGTTGGTTAAATGTTTTTTCTGCTCCTCGAAGGCATTCCACAGATTCAGCAAGGTCAAGAAGTCCGAATCCTCGGCCTTGAACTGCGCGTGTTTGGCTTCGGCCTGCGGCAATTTGTCGGCCGGTTTGTCGCGAGGGTCCTGGATGCTCAAGGCCGACACAATGATAGACACCTCATGCAAGGAACCCAGTTCGGCTGCGGCTAACAGCATGCGCGCCAGTTTCGGGTCGGTCGGAATCTTGGCCAACTGCTTGCCGGTTTCGGTCAGGTTGCCCTGCTTGTCCAACGCATCGACCTCGAACAAGGCATTCTTGCCATCGCGGACCATTTTCTCTTCCGGCGGTTCGACGAAAGGAAATTCCTCGATGTCGCCCAATTTCAAGGCCGCCATCTGCAAGATCACCGACGACAGATTGGTACGCAAAATCTCCGGATCGGTGAATTCCGGCCGGGCCAGATAATCTTCCTTGGAATACAAACGGATGCAGATACCTTCGGCGACCCGGCCGCAGCGCCCTGCCCGTTGGTTGGCACTGGCTTGCGAGATGCGTTCTATCGGCAGGCGCTGAATCTTGCTGCGTGCGCTATAGCGACTGATACGGGCGTGACCGCTGTCGATCACGCAACGGATACCGGGCACGGTCAAGGACGTTTCGGCGACGTTGGTCGCCAGCACAATGCGCGGCTTGTTACCCGCCGGCTTGAAGACCCGCTCCTGCTCGGCCACGCTGAGTTTGGAATACAGCGGCAATACTTCATAGCGGCTGTTGTGGTGCGACTTGCGCAAGGATTCGGTCGTTTCGCGGATCTCGTGCTCGCCGCTCAGGAAGATCAAGATATCGCCGCGCAAATCCCGATACAGCTCGTCGACCGCATCCAGAATGGCCTGCTGCAAATCGGCCGACGTTTCGTCGTCTTCTTCGATTTGTTCAATGGGCCGGTAGCGAATGTCCACCGGATAGGTACGGCCGGACACATTGACGATCGGCGCGCCGCCGAAATGCTGGGCAAAACGCTCGGGATCAATGGTCGCCGAGGTAATGATGACTTTCAAATCAGGCCGTTTCGGTAACAACCAGCGCAGATAGCCCAGCAAAAAGTCGATGTTCAGGCTGCGCTCGTGAGCCTCGTCTATGATCAGCGTGTCGTATTGATTCAGATAACGGTCGTTCTGGGTCTCGGCCAGCAGGATACCGTCTGTCATCAATTTGACCAGCGAATTCGGCGCGGTCTGGTCGTGAAAGCGCACCTTGTAACCGACCGTGTTGCCAATGGCCTGGCCTAATTCCTCGGCGATGCGATCGGCCACGGTGCGGGCCGCTATTCTTCTGGGCTGGGTGTGTCCTATCATGCCGCTGACGCCGCGGCCGATTTCCAGGCAAATCTTCGGCAACTGCGTGGTCTTGCCGGAGCCGGTCTCGCCGCAGACGATGGTGACTTGGTGGTTCTTGATCAGTTCCGCGATCTCGTCCTTCTTGCCGCTGACCGGCAAATCCGGGTAATTGATCACCGGCACGGACGCCTTGCGCTGGTTACAGCGACTGATGGAGCGCTCGATCTTGTCAGCCAACTGCTGCAATTGCCCGCTTACTTCTTTGCCCTTTCCTGCCTCGCCGCGCAGCCTATCCAGTTGGCGTTTGAAGCCGTGGCGGTCGGCGCTCATGCAATTACCAAGGCTTTTGCCAAGTCGTTTTAGAGTATCGTTGACGGACATAATGACGTTTAGTCGAGAAAAACCCGTCATTATAAAGCTCGACCCGTTGATTTTACATGCCGTTCAACCCATCCTACATCGGGGCCGAACGTTTATCAGGGCTGTCTAATCGTTTTGACTGGTTGTGCCGCATTCATTGAGGCGCATCGTTTTGCAAGACCTGGAAAATCTTGGCGTATTCCAGGTTATCGGCATGCCGGCGCAGTTTTTTGCCGAGATCGGCATTAAACGCGCTGACTTTGGCGATGGCTTCGGCTATCGGCTCTTCGTATAAGGAAATCAGGGCTTCCTTCAGTTCGTCACGTAATGCCGCCGGTAGCCCAGCCAATTCACCCGAAGACAACTCGGCATGAGTTCTTTCATCCTCGCGTTCGGCACCTTGATAAACGAAGCGCACGCCCAGGTGCTTGCTCATGCAGGCGAAAATCTCGTCCGCTCGATAAGGTTTGCGTATCAGATCGTCCATGCCTGCATCCAGCATTTCCTGTTGCTGTTCCTTGAACACCGACGCTGTCAGTGCAACGATCTTGACGGTTTGGCCACCTTCCAGCTCGCGAATGTGCTGAGTAGCCTCCATGCCATCCATGACCGGCATGCGTCTATCCATCCAAATGAAATGCGGCAACCAGCTTTTGAAGACTTCCACGCCTTGTTGACCGTTTTCCGCGGTTTTTACCTGGAAACCGACGTTTTCCAGCAACTTTTTCAGTAACAGCGTATTTTCCAACTGATCTTCGACGATCAAGATTCGATAATCGATTTGACCCGCTTCTATCCCTATGACCATGCCGCGTTGCGGCTCCGGTGCTACCAATTCATGCTCATGGGCCAATTCCACCGGCAATTCAGCCTTGAACAGAGAGCCTTTACCCAGTGTACTGACCAAGGTCAGGCTTCCACCCAATAATTGAATAAATTGACGTGAGATCGCCAGGCCCAAGCCTGTACCTTTGTGGTTGCTGGTTTTACCAGCCTGGATGAAGGCATCGAAAATGCGCGGTTGATCTTCCGGTGCGACGCCAATGCCGGTATCTTCCACTTCGATGGTCAACCATGAAGTTTCATCCCTATTCTTCGCGTTCAAGCGCAAGGTTATGCAACCTCGCTCGGTAAACTTGACGGCATTGCCGATCAAATTGGTGATGATTTGGCGTAATTTCGCCTCGTCGCTCCGGATGAAGCGCGGAAAATGGGACGACTGGTCTATCAACAGCCGTAAGCCTTTTTCCTCGGCACGCTGGTGCATCATATCAGTAATATCGCGCACCAACGCCCCCAAATCAAATGCGGCAATGTCCAGTTCGATCCGGCCGGATTCGATCTTGGCCATATCCAGTACATCGTTGATCAAACGCAACAAATGATCTCCGCTGCGGTTGATGATGTCCAAGCTTTCCCGCTGGCTGTCGGAAATCGTCGGATCGCGCTGCATCAGGCCGGAAAATCCCAGGATGGCATTCATCGGCGTGCGCAGTTCGTGACTCATATTGGCCAAAAACAGGCTTTTGGCACGATTGGCGGCCTCGGCTTTTTCTTTGGCCTCTTCCAGTTCATGGGTTCGCGCCTTGACCTCGTTTTCCAAGCCGGCCTGTACCGATCGCAACGCCTCGGTTCGCTGGTCGAAAATCGCCGCCAGCTCCTCCAGTTCGTCTCCGGTGCCGAGTGGGGCACAACGACGCTCCGGACTGCCATCGGCTAACGCCGCGCGTTGACACAAAATCAGAATCGGCCGGGCCAGACGATAGCCAAACCAGGACGCCAGGCCAATGCCGATTATCGTCAGCAGCAAGCCCAGCATCGCAACATCGCGAATCGCCGTCTTGGCGGGCGCCAACACTTTTTGCCGCGACATCGCAACCTCTACCTCCAGATCCAAGCCGGCCAGATTGGTGGACCCCGGACTATCCGACAGCCTTCCCCGCTTAACCATCGCATCCGCCGCCGGTATATCCCCCAGGATGCATAGCGTCTGATTGCCGCTGAACAGACCAAGACGCGAGTCGGATTCCGCCGGCAACGCACGTCTGGCGATGGCCGGCAGATCGAAAGCGACCAGCAGCGCCGCCTGGGTGGTACCGTAGTACACGACCGGCACGAATACGTGCCAAAGCTTGTGTTCGACATCGATGGCCTGGCCGACCACACCGAAATTCAAGGCCGTGCGTAGTTCCGGCGAGTCTTGATAGGTCGGCAAATCCGGCTGACTCGAATAAATGGGGCGCCCATCAAAATCCAATAAGGCCACGATCTTGACATCGCGCCCCTCCTCAAAATTCGCCACCAATTTGGGTAAATACGTTTTACGCCCTTGGGTATCGCTAATACCGTTAATGACCAAGGGATTCTTCGCCAAGACTTGAACACTTTCCAGCAAGTAATCAAACCGTTGCTCAAGTTGGCCGGCATCAACTTCGAAACGCTTGTCCAGATCGTTTTCCAAGGATTCCGTCAGCAAGCCGATCAAGCGATACCCCACCACTGCCGAGACGCTCAGCATCGCCATCACGACGAAGCTGCCAAACATCCAGATAATCCGTCCGCGCAGACTATGATTCAAAGCGAACAACGACTTTGGCTTCATCATTCGGCCTCGACGACGCGCCCCCATCTATCGTAGCGGGCTAAACGCAGCACCTCCGGTCCCAACGCATCATGGCGATCCGAGGTAAAGGGCGGATGATAATCGCGAACGATGCCGGCATAAGGTTTTTTCAATGTTTCCAGGGCGGCTTGAATTGCGGCATGATCGCCATTACCCGCTTGTCGTACCGCAAGAGCCAGGATTTGAACCAGATCGTAAGCATGCACGGCGCCAATCGGCGCCGGAATGGGGTCGATTTCCGCCAGGCCATAGTGAGCGCGATACTGTTCGGTAAATACAGTCACACGGGTATTTCTTTTGTTATTTTCGATTAGGATGGTCTGAACGAAACGTAAATCGACTTTGTTCAGTGCATTATGGCTTTGCTGCCAAAATTTGCCACCTGTAAATCCCCAGTGGGCATAGATCGGCATGGGCTTTTCCATTTGCGCCATGGCTTCGACCAAGGCTTTGCTTTCCGGCGCCGTTGCCACCAACAACAGGACGTCGACACCACGGCTCTGCAATTCGGCCAGTCGCGCCGAAAAATCGGTTTCCCCCCGATTCAACCATTCCAACTCGATCGTGTCGGGTGGAAATTTGGCGATCACGGGTTTCAGGGCTTCTTCATTGCTGCGCCCCCAGGCTGATTGTTCCAATAGGACGGCAACGTGTCGGCCTCGACGCTGGGCGTGTTCGAGCAAAAACGGAGCGGCCCAACCATCATCGATGGAAACCCGAAACGTATAACTGGGCCGGTAATCATGATGAATAACCCCGCTGCCGGCCGCCCAGGGAATCAACACCGGTATTTGCAGGCGATGAATGGCTTCCAATTCGTCCTGCACAATGCTGGCCTGCATGCCCCCCATGATCGCCAACATACCCGGCATGCCATCGAAAGCCTCCATATTCTGGATGCCGCGCTGTGGATTTTGCCGGTGATCGCGGGCAACTATACGCAGTGGCCGTCCCAGGATACCGCCCTTGGCATTGATGTCAGCGACGGCCATTTCCATGCCGCGCAAGATCGATCCCCCCGCCACCAAACCGGTACCGGACAAATCCGCATCAAGGCCAATCAACCAAGGTAATGAGATAGCGGGCAGATTGTTCTTTTCGGCCTGCGCCAGTAATGCCAAAGTTCGCAATTCGTCGGTCTTGGCCAGCAAATCGTAACCCACGTCAAAACCATAGCGGCGTGCAATCGGTGTTAGCGCCTCGACAAATCGCTGGCGTTCTTCGTCACTCAACTCATGAATTTCGACACCTGCCGCACGTATGGTGTCCAAAAATGCAATTTCTCGCCGGGCGGTTTCTTCGCGTTCCCAGGTTGTCAGTTCGCGGGCCGTATCGATGATCAGATTCCGCAGGTCTTGCGGCAAACTCTCGAGCACCTTGCGGCTGGCTGAAAAAACGTAGCCCAGCCAGGCATGATTACTGAGCGTCAAATGTTTTTGCACCTCATACAGCCGTTTACCGGCGATCGCGACCAGCGGATTTTCTTGCCCATCGACGGCGCCGTCGGCCAAGGCTTGATAAAGCGTGGCAAAATCGATTACGACCGGTTCGGCATGCATGGCGCTAAACTGATCCATCAATAAGCGACTTTTCATCGTGCGAATGCGTAAGCCGGTAAAATCTTCCGGACGCCGTATCGGACGATTGGCGGTGAATTGCTTAAAACCGTTTTCCCAAAAGGCGATACCAACCAAACCGATATCATAAAGTTTGCTCAACAGTAACTTACCCGGCTCGCCATCGAGCATCGTGTACAGTTCGGACCGATCGGCAAAATAGAACGGTAAATCAGCGTATTGCATGGCCGGCACGTCGACACTGAGCTTGGCGGTCGGCGTCAGCAGCAAATCGAGCTTGCCTTCCCTGGCCATCTCAATCATTTGCTCATCGGTACCCAGCAACTGGTCGGGGTACAACGTTACCTCGATCCTACCGCCGCTACGCGCGGAAACCTGCTGTGCAAACCTTTGCGCGGCGGCATGTAACGCACTATCCGCACTGAGATTGAGCCCCAAGCGCAGGTTGTAATGAGGCTCGGGCACCGATGTTTGCGTCTGCTCCTGCGATTTGGACGTATCCGAGTAAAAAAACCGCCAGGCAGCGAATACCATACCCGCCAGGAGCATGATCGCAGCCATGTAAATAAAAACTTTTCCTTTCATCAATTTTCGTCTTTATTATTCGATTCGCCGTTGCGCCTTGCCCGTAATGGAAACACCATTCGCCATGCGCGTTTGCCTAAAAAAGCGCGGACTGCTAAAAGTGGGCTGAGTAATCATTGAGCGCTTTTCAAATCCCACGGAAATAATTAGCTCGTATAAGCTCAAATTAAGCAGATTGTCATGGACTGAACTACATGTTTAGGCTACAAAGCCAGATCTCGTCATCAAAAAAGGTATATAGGATGTCCCGATTCTTTTTAAGGTTGCTGGGTTTTATTTTGTTGCTGTCGACGATGGGTTTGGCAACTTGTCAGTCTCTGGTCAAGGCGGACCCCATGCAGGCTTCATCAAATGCTCTGCAACCAATCCGGCTTGGTATCGCATCATGAACGGATTTGCACCGCTGAAATCAGCCAAACGTTTCACTGGCAACAGTTTAAGCCAATATTCGCCGCGCGGGTTGTTACTTTATTTTCTGCCGCTGGCACTGATTCCCGCAACCGTGATCGGCTTGCTCAAGGGCCATGTCATGACAGTACTGATCAACGCAGGAGCCTTTAGCTTGTATAGCCTGGCGGCGATTTGCTTGCGCAAGGGACTGAAGGCCGAGCGCACCGACTCACGTAGCAAACTGAAAAACCCATCCCGATGGCCATTGAAATTGCTGTCGGCGATTTTGGTGGCATTGACAACGGGTTTGTTGGCAACGCTTGGCGCGGGTCAATCCTGGACCATTGCCTTGCTGTATGCCGGCGGTGCATTTTTGGGTATGTACTTGAGCTATGGCTTCGATAGCCGGCAAATCTCGCCCGTACTGGCCGCGGATGGTTATTCCGCGGACGAAATCCGTAAAACCCTCGCCGACGCCTATGCCATTATCAGCAGCATCGATCAGGCCAATCGAGCCATTCGCCACGACGAACTGAATCAGCGCATAGCCACTATTTGCCAGATCGCGGAGGGCGTGATCGCCGATCTGGAAGCCGACCCGCGCGGGATTCGGCGTGCCCGAAAATTCTTGAATGTGTATCTGGAAAACGTGCAACAAGTCATTCAAGGCTATGCCAAAACCCATCAACAAACCACCTCGCAAGCGCTGGAACAGAATTTTCGCCAGGCTTTGGAGGCGATAGAATCCGCTTTTCTGGAACAGCAACAAAAGCTGCTGGAAGAGGATGTGTTTGATTTAGACGTTAAAATCGAAGTGTTGACCGCGCAGCTCAAACGCGAAGGCATCATGTGACCCCATCATTTGCTTCAAGAGGACAATCCGTTATGAGTGAACAAATACAGCCATTGAACACAGCGATAGCAGCCGATGTCGCGGCGCAAACGACAGGACAGGAAATCGTGCCAGGCATAACAACCGACATCACACCGTTGGCCGAAGCTCCAGCGGAAAAACAACTGAAGATTCGCGAGTTATTGCAGCAAATCGATTTACGGGACAGCCAGTCTATCCTGTTCTTCGGCAGCAAGGCCCAGGAGCAATTGACCACCGTGTCCGACAGAATGCTGGAAGGCGTGAAGAACAAGGAAATAGGACCGGCTGGCGACGATTTGAACGAAATGGTCGCCACGATCCGCGGTTTTGATGTCGATGAGCTCGATCCGAACAAGAAACAAGGCTTTTTCGACAAATTGCTGGGCAAGACCAAGCCGGTGATCAAATTCGTCCAGCAATACGAAGAAGTGCGCAAACAAATCGACGCCATCACCGACAAGCTGGAAAAACACAAGACCAAGCTGCTGACCGATGTCGCTGCGCTGGACCGGCTGTATCAGGCCAACTTGGACTATTTTCACACCCTGGAAGACTACATCGCCGCCGGCGACGAAAAACTGCGCGAATTGGATCAGGTGATCATCCCGCAGCAAGCTGCCACTGCCGAAGCCGGCCAGGATATGCTGGCTGCGCAAAACCTGCGCGATTTGCGTAGCGCCCGCGACGACCTGGAACGGCGCATTCATGACTTGCGCCTGACTCGGCAAGTCGCCATGCAAAGCCTGCCCAGCATCCGTTTGGTGCAAGAAAACGATAAAGGCCTGATCAACAAGATCAATTCGACCATCGTCAACACGATTCCACTGTGGCGACAACAACTCGCTACCGCCGTCACGATTTTCCGGAGTTCCGAAGCTGCGCAAACTGTCAAGGCCGCCACCGATCTGACCAATGAACTATTGGCCGCCAACGCGGAAAACCTCAAACTGGCGAATGCCGAAACCCGCAAGCAATTGGAGCGTGGCGTATTCGACATCGAAGTGGTGAAACAAGCCAATCAGGCCTTGATCGCAACAATAGAAGAAAGCCTGCAAATCGCCGATCAAGGCAAAAAAATGCGCAGCGAAGCGGTATTGCAACTCCAGCAGTGCGAGGATGAGTTGAGAAAGACCTTGATTTCGGCTCAGGCCAAAAAAGAAATGTAGGTACGCACTGCGTAAAAATTAGGTTTTTGCAAACAAAGATGAATTGAGAGTAAACAGCGTGGGCATCCTAGACAAACTATTCGGCGAGTTCATCGATGTGATCGAATGGACCGATGACAGCCAAAACACCATGGTTTACCGTTTC
The DNA here is from genome assembly GCF_024360925.2 of Methylomonas rapida. Classification (NCBI taxonomy): domain Bacteria; kingdom Pseudomonadati; phylum Pseudomonadota; class Gammaproteobacteria; order Methylococcales; family Methylococcaceae; genus Methylomonas; species Methylomonas rapida. The sequence continues at coordinate 2,912,343 of NZ_CP113517.1, forward strand.
GAGCGCTATGGCAATGAAATCAAATACGGCGCGATGCTGACGGTGCGTGAAGCGCAAACCGCGATACTGGTCAGCGAAGGCCGAATTGCGGACGTTTTCGAGCCCGGCTTGTACCAGCTGGATACCCGCAACATGCCGATTCTGACCACGCTGGAAAGCTGGCCGCATGGTTTTTCCAGTCCGTTCAAGGCGGAAGTGTACTTTTTCAATATGCGCCGTTTCACCGACTTGAAATGGGGCACCAAGAATCCCGTCATGCTGCGCGACAAGGAATTCGGTCCTGTGCGTCTGCGAGCCTTCGGCACTTATACGATACGCATCGCCGACCCCAAGGTCTTTATCAAGGAAATCGTCGGCACCGGCGGCCATTTCCAGACCGGGGATATCGCCGACCAATTGCGTAATTTGATCGTGTCGCGCTTCGCCGACATTCTGGGTGAATCCGGCATACCGATACTGGATTTATCCGGCAATTACAACGAACTTGGCGCTTTCGTCACCGAAAAAATCCGGCCCGAGTTTGTTAGTTATGGCCTGGATGTGATGCAAATGCTGGTGGAAAACATTTCGCTACCGCCGGAAGTCGAGGCCGCATTGGACAAAAGGACCAGCATGGGTATCATCGGCGACTTGGGCCGTTACACCCAATTCCAGACCGCGGAAGCCCTGGCCGCGGCTGCGCAAAATCCTTCCGGTGCAGCCGGCGAAGGCATTGGCTTGGGAATGGGATTTGCGATGGCAAAAAATCTCGGCCAAAGTATGAGTCATGACGCCACGCAAACGACCACCCCGCCGCCGCTACCCAGCGCTCTAGTATATTTCGCGGCCATCAACGGCCAGCAACAGGGCCCTTTCGATCTGCTTACCCTGACGCAGAAGATCAAAACCGGCGAAGTCACGCGGCAAACCCTGATCTGGAGCCAGGAATTGATAGAGTGGACACCGGCCGACAAAGTGGCGGCCTTGGCTTCGGCTTTTGCGCAAACTCCACCACCCATTCCACCAACCCCAAACCAATAAATGCCCACTCTCGCCAAAGCACTCGTCCGCAGAGTGGCCGGCACATTACAATTTCCCTGCCGGCAATGTGGTTCGGTATTGAAATACGCGCCAGGCACCGAGCTTTTGGTCTGCGAACATTGCGGGACCGAAAACCGCATCGAACTGCGCTCCGGCCTCATTGAAGAATACGACCTGAAACAAGCCCTCAGTCAGGTGGTGGAAAGACGCACCAAAGCCAGCACGCCAAGCATTCATTGCAACGGCTGCGGAGCCGGTTTTCAGTTCGAAGCCAAAAACCACGCCGGCGAATGCCCATTCTGCGGTACGCCCATTGTCACCGGCACGGACGACATCAAACCGATACAACCCAAATCGCTGTTGCCTTTCCAGATTGACGAAGCCACCGCACGCCAACGCTTTCAGCGATGGATTAACGGCCTGTGGTTTGCGCCGAATGCGATCAAGAAATATGCGCGTAGCGACAGTAAATTGACCGGCGTGTATCTGCCCTTCTGGACCTTCGACAGCCAAACATTGAGCCGTTACAGTGGCGAACGTGGCGATGTCTATTATGTACAACAAGAAGTACAGGTCATGCGCAATAACCGGTTAGTCACTGAAACACGGCAAGTGCCCAAGATACGCTGGACGCCGGTCAACGGCCAGGTCAGCCGCTTTTTTGACGATGTGTTGGTGGGAGCCAGCCGCTCGTTACCACGCACGATTCTGGATGCCCTGCAACCGTGGGACTTGGAGGCGTTGCTTCCATATGATGAAAATTATTTGAGCGGCTTTCGTAGCGAGTATTATCAGGTGGAGCTAGCGGAAGGCTTCGATTTGGCGAGACAAATCATGGACAACCAGATTTACCGAGACATTTGCAACGACATCGGCGGCGATCATCAGCGCATACATCAGGTCAACACACACCACAGTGGCTCGACTTTCAAGCATTGCCTGTTACCGGTATGGTCCGCGGGCTTTCGTTACCGGGACAAATCCTACCGCTTCGTCATCAACGGCAGGACCGGCAAAGTGCAGGGTGAGCGCCCCTACAGCTTCTGGAAAATAAGCTTCGCGGTTCTGGCAACGTTGCTAATGATAGCCGCCGCCTATGTTTATCTGGATAAATCCGGCGCACTAAGAAACATTCAAGTACAAAACTTCGATATACAACCCTATCATCACCAATAGTCTATGTATCAACTCTGTTTTTATGTTCCCGCCAGCCATCTGGAAACAGTCAAAAATGCATTATTCGCCGCTGGCGCCGGGGAATATGCAGGTTACGATTGCTGTGCATGGCAGACATTAGGACAAGGACAGTTCAGGCCTCTTGAAAAGAGCCGACCACATGTCGGCGAGATAGATAAATTGGAAAGGACCTTTGAATATAAAGTCGAGATGGTCTGCGTTGAAAACCGGGTTAAACAAGCAGTTGCCGCCTTGCTGGAAGCACACCCTTATGAGCAGCCTGCATATTCGGTTTACAGAATTATGACTTACGATGACTTGTAACATGTAAAGCGAACAAGGCTCCATCTGGAGATTTACCAAAGCACTGGCCAAAAAAAAAGCCCATTCAAAGCTGAATGGGCTTTTGGTTTTGGAGCTTGGCGATGACCTACTTTCACATGGCAAACTGCCACACTATCATCGGCGCAAAGCGGTTTCACTTCCGAGTTCGGGATGGGATCGGGTGGTTCACGCTCGCTATGGTCACCAAGCAAAGGGTGTTGGTTGACGTCCTTTGGACTCAACCGTCATGCACAGGGTGGGACTTTGGCCTTAACCTGTCTTCATGGAAATCTGTATGCGATGGTTCTCTTAGCCTTCAGCTTTTTGTCAACTGACCCAAACGCATTGGGTGTTATATGGTCAAGCCTCACGGGCAATTAGTACACGTTAGCTACGCCCATTACTGGACTTCCACACCGTGCCTATCAACGTCGTCGTCTCCAACGGCCCTTCAGGGGACTTATAGTCCCAGTGAGATCTCATCTTGGGAGGGGCTTCCCGCTTAGATGCTTTCAGCGGTTATCCTGTCCGAACGTGGCTACCCAGCAATGCCCTTGGCAGGACAACTGGAACACCAGAGGTTCGTCCACTTCGGTCCTCTCGTACTAGAAGCAGCTTCCCTCAAATCTCAAACGCCCACGGCAGATAGGGACCGAACTGTCTCACGACGTTCTGAACCCAGCTCGCGTACCACTTTAAATGGCGAACAGCCATACCCTTGGGACCTGCTTCAGCCCCAGGATGTGATGAGCCGACATCGAGGTGCCAAACACCGCCGTCGATATGAACTCTTGGGCGGTATCAGCCTGTTATCCCCGGCGTACCTTTTATCCGTTGAGCGATGGCCCTTCCATACAGAACCACCGGATCACTAAGACCTACTTTCGTACCTGCTCGACTTGTCCGTCTCGCAGTCAAGCACCCTTATGCCTTTGCACTCATTGCCTGATTTCCGACCAGGCTGAGGGTACCTTCGTGCTCCTCCGTTACTCTTTGGGAGGAGACCGCCCCAGTCAAACTACCCACCAGACACTGTCCCTAACCCGGATCACGGGTCGAGGTTAGAACTCCAAACATACCAGGGTGGTATTTCAAGGTTGGCTCCACCCCGGCTGGCGCCGGGGCTTCACAGCCTCCCACCTATCCTACACAAGTAGGTTCAAAGTCCAGTGTCAAGCTATAGTAAAGGTGCACGGGGTCTTTCCGTCTAGCCGCGGGTACACTGCATCTTCACAGCGATTTCAATTTCACTGAGTCCCAGGTGGAGACAGTGTGGCCATCGTTACGCCATTCGTGCAGGTCGGAACTTACCCGACAAGGAATTTCGCTACCTTAGGACCGTTATAGTTACGGCCGCCGTTTACTGGGGCTTCGATCAAGAGCTTCTCCGAAGATAACCCCATCAATTAACCTTCCAGCACCGGGCAGGCGTCACACCCTATACGTCCACTTTCGTGTTTGCAGAGTGCTATGTTTTTGCTAAACAGTCGCAGCCACCGATTTTTTGCAACCGCCTTACGCTCCATCCGCGAGGGACTTCACTTATCAACGGCATACCTTCTCCCGAAGTTACGGTATCATTTTGCCTAGTTCCTTCACCTGGGTTCTCTCAAGCGCCTTAGAATTTTCATCCCACCCACCTGTGTCGGTTTAGGGTACGGCCGCATGTAACCTGAAGCTTAGAGGTTTTTCTTGGAAGCTGGGCATCTATCACTTCCTCTGCAAGCAGAGTCGTCATCACTTCTCAGCATATAGACTCCCGGATTTGCCTAAGAGTCCTGCCTACCTGCTTAAACTGACACTTCCAACCGTCAGCTGATATAGCCTTCTCCGTCACCCCATCGCAGTTACATCCGGTACAGGAATATTAACCTGTTTTCCATCGACTACGCCTTTCGGCCTCGCCTTAGGTGCCGACTAACCCTGCGTCGATTAACGTTGCGCAGGAAACCTTGGGTTTTCGGCGAGGGAGTTTTTCACTCCCTTTATCGTTACTTATGTCAGCATTCGCACTTCTGATACCTCCAGCCGACTTCTCAATCGACCTTCGCAGGCGTACAGAACGCTCCTCTACCACTCACGCTTACGCGTAAATCCGTAGCTTCGGTACTATGCTTAGCCCCGGTAAATCTTCCGCGCAGACCGACTCGACCAGTGAGCTATTACGCTTTCTTTAAAGGGTGGCTGCTTCTAAGCCAACCTCCTGGCTGTCTGGGCCTTTCCACATCGTTTCCCACTGAGCATAGATTTGGGGACCTTAGCTGACGGTCTGGGCTGTTTCCCTTTTCACGACGGACCTTATCACCCGCCGTGTGTCTCCCGTGCTTGCACTTTCTGGTATTCGGAGTTTGCATCGGGTTGGTAAGTCGGGATGACCCCCTAGCCGAAACAGTGCTCTACCCCCAGAAGCGATACACGAGGCGCTACCTAAATAGCTTTCGAGGAGAACCAGCTATCTCCGAGCTTGATTAGCCTTTCACTCCGATCCACAACTCATCCCCTACCTTTTCAACGGGAGTGGGTTCGGTCCTCCAGTGTGTGTTACCACACCTTCAACCTGGTCATGGATAGATCGCCCGGTTTCGGGTCTACACCTTGCGACTAAACGCCCTATTAAGACTCGGTTTCCCTACGCCTCCCCTATTCGGTTAAGCTTGCCACAAAATGTAAGTCGCTGACCCATTATACAAAAGGTACGCAGTCACCCCACGAAGGGGCTCCCACTGCTTGTACGCATACGGTTTCAGGTTCTATTTCACTCCGCTCTCCGCGGTTCTTTTCGCCTTTCCCTCACGGTACTGGTTCACTATCGGTCAGTAAGGAGTATTTAGCCTTGGAGGATGGTCCCCCCATATTCAGTCAACGTTTCACGTGCGCCGACCTACTCGATTTCACTAAAAACAGGTTTTCGTGTACGGGGCTATCACCCTGTATCGCCGGACTTTCCAGACCGTTCCACTAACCTAAATCTAGCTTAAGGGCTAGTCCCCGTTCGCTCGCCACTACTTAGGGAATCTCGGTTGATTTCTTTTCCTCCGGGTACTTAGATGTTTCAGTTCTCCGGGTTCGCTTCAGTGAGCTATGTATTCACTCAAAGATGACCAGCTTATGCTGGCCGGGTTGCCCCATTCAGAGATCGCCGGATCAAAGGTTGTTTGCCACCTCCCCGACGCTTTTCGCAGGCTACCACGTCTTTCATCGCCTCTTACTGCCTAGGCATCCACCGTATGCGCTTATTCACTTGACCATATAACCCGAATACGTCTGTATTTTGGTTATCAGTCGCTGACATGTTCGCTGATGTATTGCTTGAGAACGCTTTGCGTTTTTGACGTTCGTCTTGGCCTTGCGGCTGACGCGCGTTTCAATTCGCATTACGCTTCAGTTTTGATCGTTTCCGATCAAGACTTTACAGATTTCCATATTGTTAAAGAGCTATTGATACGAATATCAATGCTATAAACCCTGAGTTTCGATCACGGCCTTCCGGCATTGATCATCAAGTCTTATAGCGTTGCTATCGGTATCTTGGCAGGTTCGACGCGACGTTTATCCACTCATGTGGCTATGGTGGAGCCAGGGAGGATCGAACTCCCGACCTCCTGCGTGCAAGGCAGGCGCTCTCCCAGCTGAGCTATGGCCCCGATGTGATTAAGACTTTCGCCTTTTTCGTTAGTTGGTGGGTCTGGGAGGATTTGAACCTCCGACCTCACCCTTATCAGGGGTGCGCTCTAACCAACTGAGCTACAGACCCAGGTGCGTCTTTCAATCGAAATAATTTGTTGTGAGCACGTATCAGGTGTTCTGTCTTTGTAAGGAGGTGATCCAGCCCCAGGTTCCCCTAGGGCTACCTTGTTACGACTTCACCCCAGTCATGAATCACAAAGTGGTAAGCGCCCTCCCGAAGGTTAAACTACCTACTTCTTTTGCAACCCACTCCCATGGTGTGACGGGCGGTGTGTACAAGGCCCGGGAACGTATTCACCGCGGCATTCTGATCCGCGATTACTAGCGATTCCGACTTCATGCAGTCGAGTTGCAGACTGCAATCCGGACTAGGATCGGCTTTTTGGGATTGGCTGGCTCTCGCGAGTTCGCAACCCTCTGTACCGACCATTGTAGCACGTGTGTAGCCCTACCCATAAGGGCCATGATGACTTGACGTCGTCCCCACCTTCCTCCGGTTTATCACCGGCAGTCTCCCTAGAGTTCCCGGCCGAACCGCTGGCAACTAAGGATAAGGGTTGCGCTCGTTACGGGACTTAACCCAACATCTCACGACACGAGCTGACGACAGCCATGCAGCACCTGTCTCTCGGTTCCCGAAGGCACCAAGTCATCTCTGACAAGTTCCGAGGATGTCAAGGGTAGGTAAGGTTCTTCGCGTTGCATCGAATTAAACCACATGCTCCACCGCTTGTGCGGGCCCCCGTCAATTCATTTGAGTTTTAGCCTTGCGGCCGTACTCCCCAGGCGGTCAACTTAATACGTTAGCTCCACCACTAAGTTCTTTAAGAACCCAACGGTTAGTTGACATCGTTTACGGCGTGGACTACCAGGGTATCTAATCCTGTTTGCTACCCACGCTTTCGTACCTCAGCGTCAGTTTGAGTCCAGAGAGCCGCCTTCGCCACTGGTGTTCCTTCAGATCTCTACGCATTTCACCGCTACACCTGAAATTCCACTCTCCTCTACTCAACTCTAGTTCCCCAGTATCAAATGCAGTTCCCAGGTTAAGCCCAGGGCTTTCACATCTGACTTAAAAAACCGCCTACGCACGCTTTACGCCCAGTAATTCCGATTAACGCTTGCACCCTCCGTATTACCGCGGCTGCTGGCACGGAGTTAGCCGGTGCTTCTTGTATGGGTAATGTCAGTCTACCGGGTATTAACCGATAGGTGTTCCTTCCCATTGAAAGTGCTTTACAACCCTCAGGCCTTCTTCACACACGCGGTATTGCTGGATCAGGCTTGCGCCCATTGTCCAATATTCCCCACTGCTGCCTCCCGTAGGAGTCTGGGCCGTGTCTCAGTCCCAGTGTGGCTGATCATCCTCTCAGACCAGCTACGGATCGTCGCCTTGGTAGGCCTTTACCCCACCAACTAGCTAATCCGACATAGGCTCATCTATTAGCGCCAGGCCCGAAGGTCCCCGGCTTTCCTCCGTAGAGCGTATGCGGTATTAGCGTGAGTTTCCCCACGTTATCCCCCACTAATAGGCAGATTCCTATGCATTACTCACCCGTCCGCCACTCATCCAGGTGCAAGCACCCTTCAGCGTTCGACTTGCATGTGTTAAGCATACCGCCAGCGTTCAATCTGAGCCATGATCAAACTCTTCAGTTTAATTTTGCTTTGTGACTATATGATTAGCCACCAATCTTGACTCGATTACAGAACGTCATTTAAGCTTTAAATTGACGTGGTCTGTACCGATAATTTCCAACAGAAACTTCTCCGATACATGCCCACACAAATTATTTCGATTCTTCTTGTTAAAGAGCTAAGGGCATTCATTCCGCCCTGTTGAGCCGATGCATTCTACAGCATCTCAACTCATTGTCAAATTTATTTTTTCGAGGCCTTCAAAAAACAACACCTCAAAACCATAAACCAGGGCAACCAAAACCTTGCCCTCTCGAAGCATTTGCTTTCAAACAACCCCGAAGAGCAGACGATTCTACAGCCCTCAGCATGAATGTCAAGAAATTATTTCAATCGCGCTACATCTTAACGATTTACTAGCGTTGTAGCGCGATTGAAAAGCGCAACGCCAAGGAGCTACTTTCCTAAGACCTCGCCGCGCACCGACTCCACAATCGCCGCCGCTTCGGCAATCAATTCCGCAGGTACATTCAATTCCTGCATCGTCGCTCCCAAATGACCCATAACCGCATCAAAGTGAGAGTCGTTCAACCCCATCTTGACCAAGCGCGCATGACCATCCCGTAACGAACGCCCAGTGTAATTATTGGGCCCGCCAAACGCGACGGTCATGAATGTTTTCAAGTGTTCGAGCTGCTTCTCCATATCGGTCTTATCGAAGAAACGATTGATCCGAAAGTCATTGAGTACTTTGTCGTAAAAAAGATCGACCGCCGCATTGACGGCTGCTTCACCGCCGATTCGCTCATACAGAGAGACTTTTTGTTCTTCGCTCATAGCATCCTCATAGTTTTAGTTGTTAATTGACTGCAAACAGACACTGGAAATAATACAACCTCCAATCCCTATGCAATCAACCAAGGATGATACCGCAAATGGTTTCGGATCAAAACAACAAGCTTGAATACGCAGGATTCATTGTTTAGCCGATGACTTCCATCCCTCCCATGTATTTGCGCAAGGCTTCCGGTACGGTAATTGAACCATCTGCATTTTGGTAATTTTCCAGGATCGCAATCAACGTTCTGCCGGCGGCCAAACCAGAACCATTCAAGGTATGCACCAACTCGGGCTTGCCTGTCTCGGGATTACGCCAGCGCGCCTGCAGACGCCGCGCCTGAAAATCCTTGAAATTACTGCAAGACGAAATTTCTCGATATTTCTGCTGTCCCGGCAACCAGACTTCCAAATCATAGGTTTTGGCTGACGAGAAGCCGGTATCGCCTGCACACAATAGGACTTTCCGATAAGGCAGTTTCAGGATTTTGAGAATATTTTCGGCATGCGCGGTCAGTTCCTCATGCGCCTGCGCCGATTGCTCGGGCGGCACTATTTGCACCAGTTCGACCTTTTCAAATTGGTGTTGTCGGATCATGCCACGCACATCACTACCGTAAGCACCGGCCTCACTGCGAAAACACGGCGAATGGCAGACGTATTTCAGTGGCATGTGTTTGGCATCGACAATCACATCCCGGACGATGTTGGTGACCGGTACTTCCGCGGTCGGAATCAAATAAAAGGTTGGCTCGTTTTTGACCGTGAACAAATCCGCTTCAAATTTCGGCAATTGTCCTGTGCCCCGCAAACTGTCAGCGTTGGCCATGAACGGCACATAGGTTTCCTGATAACCGTGTTCGTTGATATGCGTATCCAGCATCAATTGAATGATGGCGCGTTGCAAGGTAGCCAACTTGCCCGCCAAAACCACGAAACGGGCGCTAGCGATTTTCGCGCCCAGCTCGAAATTCATGCCCAATGGCTCGCCCAGATCCACATGATCCTTAGGCGTAAAGTCAAATTGCGGCGGCTCGCCCCAGCGACTGATTTCGACGTTATCGGCATCACTTTTACCCTCTGGCACCGACTCATCCAGAATATTGGGTACGCCTTCCATGATCGCATTCAGCTGTGCCTGCACCTCGTCCAACTCGGTTTCCGCCGCCTTCAATTGATCGCCCAAGTTCTGCACTTGATCCAATAAGGGCTGAATATCCTCGCCTTTGGCTTTGGCCTGACCAATCGCCTTGGAACGCGTATTGCGTTCATTCTGCAAATCCTGCGTTTTTACTTGAATATCCTTGCGACGGGCTTCCAACGCCGAATAGGTGTCGACGTCGAAGTCAAAACCACGTCTTTTGAGTTGTTGTTGAACCTGTTCCAGTTCGCTTCTGAATAAACGAGGGTCTAACATGTGAATCTGTTACCTGAATGTAATAAATAATGGATCGAATAGAATTTGCGTCGCCAAAGACAAGCAGTCAGCCAAAGCTTTTTTGACTAAACGCAACGCCGAAATCGTTTTAAAATTTGAAAAAATGCTCGCGGTAATATTTCAACTCGCCAATGGACTCGAGAATATCATCCAGCGCCTTATGTGATGCCTGCTTGGTAAAACCGTCCTTGATTTGCGGCGCCCAGCGGCCCGCCAGTTCCTTGACTGTCGACACGTCCAAATTACGATAATGGAAAAAAGCTTCCAGCTTGGGCATGTAGCGATATAGAAAGCGCCTATCCTGACAAATACTGTTACCGCACATCGGTGACGATCTCACAGGCGCCCACTGACTCAAAAATGCCAGCGTTTGCTCTTCAGCGTCGGCGTCGGTGATGGTCGATGCCTTGACTCGCTGAATCAAGCCGGATGCGCCATGATGCTGCCGGTTCCAGTCATCCATAGCCGCCAACATCGCATCGGATTGCTTTATCGCCAAAACTGGCCCTTCGGCCAATAGGTTGAGATTCTTATCAGTGACTACCGTGGCGATTTCGATAATCAAATCGCGATCAGGATCAAGACCCGTCATTTCCAGATCGATCCAAATCAGATTGTCAGCATCCTGAGCCATTATGGATTCCATGATGATTAATGTTGCGGCAAATTGTAGCATTAGCTACTCTGTACCGCTAATCGATAACCCGTCCACCTTCCTGGAACAATGAACACCTTTACAGTCCTTTTTTTATTCGCCTTAATCCTTTCCTACGGCATCCAATTTTGGTTATCCGCCAGACAAAAATCCTATGTCGCGGCGCATCGCGATCAAGTCCCACAGGCTTTCAGGGATAGAGTGCCCCTCGCCGCGCACCAAAAAGCCGCCGATTACACGATAGAAAAAAGCAAACTCGGCGACATCGACAGTGGTTTCGGCATGCTGTTTTTATTGCTGATCACCTTGGGAGGCGGCATTAGTTTGGTATTTGAGTTCTGGACGACGTTTGATCTATCGCCACTGATGGCCGACCTTTTTTCGGTGGCTAGCGTGTTTCTGTTGATGACGTTGATCGAAATTCCGTTCAGCCTGTATCAAACCTTTGTCATCGAGGATAAATACGGCTTCAACAAGAACACCCTGCCCCAATTCGCCAAGGATCAATTGCTATCCGTGGCACTGACGCTGGGGATAGGCATGCCAATTTTGGCCTTGATCTTGTGGGTCATGGATAGCATCGGCAGCCTGTGGTGGCTATATGCCTGGGCCATCATCATGAGCTTTTCGTTGTTGATGAGCTGGCTGTTCCCTACCTTGATTGCACCACTGTTCAACAAATTCACGCCGATGGAAGAAGGCAGCCTGAAAAACCGTATCCAAAAATTGTTGGAACGCTGCGGTTTCAACAGTCAAGGCATTTTCATCATGGACGGCTCCCGTCGTTCCGGCCATGGCAACGCTTATTTCACGGGCCTTGGCAACAACAAACGCATCGTATTTTTCGACACGCTGGTCAATTCGCTGGATGAAGAAGAGTTGGAGGCGGTATTGGCGCATGAGCTGGGGCATTTCAAATGCAAACATGTCATCAAAATGCTGGCGGCCTCGTCCGTGATGACTTTAATCAGTTTCGCGATCTTGGGCTGGCTGATCACACAAGACTGGTTTTTCGACGGCCTGGGCGTCAGCACGCATTCCAATGCGGCAGCCTTGCTGCTGTTCATGCTGGTTTCACCGGTGTTCACCACCTTCCTGCATCCGGTTAGCGCATATTTTCAGCGTAAATTCGAATTCGAAGCCGACGAGTTCGCCACCCGCCATGCCCAAGGCAGCAAAATGATCAGCGGTTTGGTCAAGCTGTACGAAGAAAACGCCAGCACCTTGACGCCGGACCCCTTGTATTCGGCATTTCATTACAGCCATCCGCCCGCAGCGATTCGCATCGCCCATATCGAAGAAAAAATGCAGTCCGCGTGATGTCGGCGCTGATAGAAGGCCTGGTCGTCGCCCATCTTGGCAAAGGCATTGCCGTCGAGGTGGGTGAAAACCTAGACACGGAAGCAAAGGCAACGCCTGGCAGCATCATCCTGTGTCAAACCTTGCGCAAACTGGATACCGTGGTGGTGGGTGACAGGGTTTTGATTTCGTTGTCTTCGCCGGAACAAGGTCGCATCGAACAATTATTACCCCGCCGCTCGGTTTTGCAGCGCCCCAGCCGCGGCGAACAGATTCGTCCGGTTGCGGCGAACATCGATACCATTTTCGTGGTATTCGCCGCCGAACCGGAATGCGATTTTTTGCTACTCGATCAATATCTGGCAATTTGTGAAAACTGCAATATCGATGCTGCACTGGTATTCAACAAAATCGACCTGCCTCACGCCGAATCGGTTGAACGGGAACTACAAAATTATCTGGCCTTGGGCTATAGCCTGCATCGGGTCAGCGCCAATCTAGGCATAGGCATGCCAGAGCTGCAGAACGTGTTATCCACGCAAACCAGCCTGTTTGCCGGCCAATCCGGCGTCGGCAAATCCTCGTTGACCAATGCCCTGCTGCCGGACAAAACCCTCAAAATCAACAGCGTGTCCGAAACCACCCGCCATGGCCGCCATACCACGACCGCGGCCACGCTGTATCACTTACCCGGCGGCGGCGATTTGATCGACAGTCCCGGCGTGGCGATTTTTGGCCTGGCCGGTCTATCAGAGGCTCAACTGGCTTGGGGTTATCGCGAATTTCATCCCTACATCGGCCAATGCCGCTTCAACGATTGCCGGCATGTCAACGACAAGGATTGCGCGGTGCGCGAGGCCGCTGAAAACGGCGCCATCCCTATCAGCCGTTATCGGCGCTTCTTGAAACTCCGAGAAAAAATGCCGCTCGCCAATCGCGCTTAAACCAGTTGGGTAGACAGGCAGCTCAACCCGGCGGCCAATGCATGCGCCGACCGCCCAGCACATGCAAATGCAAATGATGCACGGTCTGCCCGCCGTCGGCGTTGCAATTGAACAAACTGCGATAACCGCTCTCGGCATAGCCTTGTTGCTCGGCGATTTTGGCCGCCGTTTGCAAGATATGGCCGCCTAGCGCCGCATCATCGAGATCGTTCAAATTGGTGACATGCCGTTTTGGAATCACCAAAACATGCATGGGCGCTTGCGGGTGCAAATCCCTAAACGCCAACACCTTATCATCTTCAAAAACCACATCCGGCTTGATTTCACCGCTTACCATCTTACAAAACAGACAATCTGTCATTGCCGCTCCTTGTCTTTAAGTTGATCGGAAAGTTCAAAAAAGGATGGCGGATACCGACACCACCTTCCAGGTCACACGCTATCACGAGCCCCGCACAAAATCCAACCCCGGCCGGCAAATGCCGGTAAAATTTGCCCGATATTTCAGTCCAATCATCAACCCAAGGTTAAGTCCCATCATGAGAATTATGATCGTCGGCAGCGGTGGCCGTGAGCACGCCCTGGCCTGGAAAGCCAAACAATCTCCAAAAGTCAGCCAAGTATTCGTCGCACCCGGCAATGCCGGCACCTCCCTGGAACCCGGCATCGAAAACGTCGCGATTCAAGTGGACGACATCGCCGGCTTGCTGAGTTTCGCCGAAGCCCGCGACATCGCGCTGACCATCGTCGGCCCGGAAGTGCCACTGGTCAAGGGCATCATAGATGCGTTCAGCGCCGCCGGCCGCGCCTGCTTCGGCCCGACCGCGCAAGCCGCGCAACTGGAAGGCTCCAAATCGTTTTGCAAGGACTTTCTGGCCCGCCATGACATTCCTACCGCCGAATACCAAGTATTCACCGAAATCGAACCCGCCGTCGCCTACATCGAGCGCATGGGCGCGCCCATCGTGGTCAAGGCCGACGGCCTGGCCGCCGGCAAGGGGGTGATCGTCGCGCAAACCGAACAGGAAGCCATAGATGCCGTCAACGACATGCTGGCCGGCAACAGTTTCGGCGAAGCCGGTAACCGCGTCGTGATAGAAGAATTCCTGGTGGGCGAAGAAGCCAGTTTCATCGTCATCGCCGACGGCGAGCACGCGCTACCGATGGCCACCTCGCAGGACCACAAAGCCCGCGACAACGGCGACCGGGGCCCCAACACCGGCGGCATGGGCGCTTACTCGCCAGCCCCCGTCGTCACGGCGGAAATTCATCAACGCGTGATGGACGAGATCATCTACCCGACCCTGCGCGGCATGAAGGCAGATGGCATGCCCTATACCGGCTTTTTGTATGCTGGCCTGATGATAGACAAACGCGGCAACGCCAAAGTCCTGGAATACAACTGCCGCTTCGGTGACCCGGAAACCCAACCGATCATGATGCGCTTGCAAAGCGACCTGGTGGCGTTATGCCAGGCGGCATTGAATCAGTCCCTGGACAAAATTGAAACCGAGTGGGACCCGCGTGCGGCGCTGGGCGTGGTATTGGCGGCGGGCGGCTATCCCGACGACTACGCCAAAGGCCAGGTCATCAGCGGCTTGCCAACGGAGAGTGTGGAAGATCGCAAGGTGTTTCACGCCGGCACCCAACGCCAAGACGGCGATATCGTCACCGCGGGTGGCCGCGTGTTGTGTGCTTGCGCGCTCGGCGACAGTATCGCCGAAGCACAGAGCAAAGCTTATGAACTTTGCAAGCAAATCGGTTGGCAAGATATGTACTATCGCACTGACATCGGCTTTAAAGCTATCAAGCCGGTTGATTAGCGATACCTACAGCGTTCCGGCAGAGCTTTGCCGGAACGCTGCTCAGGGCAATCGGGCCATGTTCGTATTCGCACCACCAAGGGTTACCTGCAAATGAATTCGCCCCCACACTGGTTTGTCTCCCGTAAAACCCTGTTACCCCCCAATTAGCCTGGAGACCATGGCTCGATTATCTTGATCCTGGACTAGGGTTTTTCCATGGTGTTGATGAAAGCATCGGCTTCGTTGATGGACTTTTCCATGGCCGAGACCAAAGCGGACACATCGGATTGAACAGTACTCAACTGTCCTTTCAACGACACGATCGCCTGCGCGTTCAGGTTGTGTTTTAAATACAACACCTGATCCCGAAATACGCTCAATACCGGCTCTATCCTGGCTTCGGCCCGGCGCATCGCCGCGATCAATTGCTCATATTGCGCACGGGTGGCGGTCAATTTCTGCTGGCTATTCTGCCTCAACGCCGCATTGCCGTATTGCGTCAATTCCGTTTCCCATTCAGAGAACAAGGCGTTGGAAACATCTTCGATGTCGGCGATGCGCTTTTTCACTTCTTCAGCCTTTTGCACGCTAGCTTCATATTCGCCATTCAATTTTTGATAGGTCGCTTCCAGATCGCCACCCTGAAAATGAGTGACCGCGGTGAATTGCTCCAAAGCCGATTTGAATTGCTGCTTGGTTTCTTCCTGCGTATCACGTGCTTTTTCCACGCGATGCACCATCACATCGCGCTTGGGGATGCCTATTTTCTCCAAACCGCTGTAATAGATCGAGGAACAAGCAGTCAATATGGTCATCAACAATAAAAATACGAGTCTTGATAGGGACGTCATGGCGGATTCCTTTTAGTTGTCGCTAAGTAGTAGCCTGGCAAAGCCCGCGGGATAGATCGGCTTTGCAAGCCAACGGTAATGACGGGCCGAGATAAATCTAGTGGATAACGCGGATTATGCACGGTTTCGCCGGGCCAAGACGATAAAACCAAGAAGGGGCGGCCGAGCAAAAAACATCATGCCAACGGGCTCGTTATCATGTTGCTTGCCAAAGCCTCATGCCCTATTCATTTAATATCATTAGCATGTCATCATTGACTGACAATTTTATCCATTGTTGACGATGTCGAAACATTTCTTCCTTGGCTTTTATCTGGTTTTACTCGCGCAAATCCTTATGCCGGGCATGGGCTATGCCTCGCAGAACGGGAACGGGAAAGGCACCGGGCTGGAAAAGGTCAGGCTGCAACTGAAATGGTTTCATCAATTCCAGTTCGCCGGCTACTATGCGGCCCTCGAAAAAGGTTTCTTCGCCGAGGCGGGCCTGGACGTCGAAATCATTGAACGCGATCTGGACAAAAGCGTGGTCAGACAAGTTGTATCGGGCGAAGCTGACTACGGCATAGGCGATGCAGGTCTGTTGTCGGAATACGCCAAGGGCGAGCCTGTGGTTGCGTTAGCCGCTATCTTTCAGCACAACCCAATGGTATTCATGGCCAGACAGGATTCCGGCATCATCAGCCCCTATGAGATGGCAGGAAAAACCATCATGTCCGACACCCTGAGCGCCAATGAAGCTCCGCTCCGGGCCATGCTGGTGGACGCCAACCTCAGGGATAATGACTATACCCCACTCCAGCAAAGTAATGATTACAGCTTGCTGACGCAGGGCAAGGTGGATGTCATCTCAGGCTATTTGACGGATCAACCCTATTATTTCAAGCAAAATGACGTCAAGATCAACATCATCAATCCGCAAAACTATGGCATCGACTTCTATGGCGACATCCTGTTCACCTGCCGCCAGGAACTGATACGCCACCCAGGGCGCGCCGATCGCTTCACCCGTGCCGCATTGAAGGGATGGCGCTACGCGCTGGATCATCCCGAAGAATTGATTGCAATCCTTGTCAACAAATATCACAGCAAACTCGCGCCCGATCGTCTGCATTTCGAGGCCGCCGAAACCCGTAAATTGATTTTGCCCGATACGATCCCATTAGGACAAATCGACCTCAGGCGCCTGAAATTCGTTGCCGATACCTATGCCCGCGCCGGCTTCAACAAAGCACTTTCCGAGGCTGAACTCATGGCTTTCGTAAACAAGCAACTTTCTGGCGAACTGAACCTGACAGATGCGGAAAAAAGCTGGCTTGCGGCTCATCCAGTCATTCGAGTCGGCATCGACCGGGATTTCGCGCCTTACGAATGGATAGACAATAAAGGCCGCTACGTCGGCATGGCCGCCGATTACATAAAGTTGCTCGAGCAAAAACTGGGTGTGCATTTCGAAATCATTGGCGATCGTTCTTGGGCCGAGGTTCTCGACCTGGCCAAAAAGGGCGAACTGGACATGCTGTCGGCGGCGGTCGAAACGCCCGAGCATTCGGAATACTTGATATTTACCGAGCCGTTTAAATCAGGGCCAGCCGTCATCATCGACAACGGCCAAGGCGGCTTTATCGGTAGCCTGGAAAACTTGTACGAAAAACGCGTCTCGGTGGAAAAAGGCTATTTCATGCAGGAATTGCTGGAAAAAAATCATCCCCGGATTGATCTGGTGCCTGCACAGGACATGAAGGCTGCCCTGCAAAAAGTAGTCGATGGCCAGGCCGATGCTTATGTCGGTGATGCGGCATCCGCCAACTACGTAATCAAGAAGGAAGGCTTGCTGACCTTGCGTTTTTCTGGTTTGACCGAATATCGCAGCCGCCATAGCGTGGCGATCCATAAACGGCATCCGGAACTGGCAACCATCATCATCAAGGCGATGGACAGCATTCCGGCCGAACAGGCCGATGAAATTTTTAATCGCTGGCTGGGGCTGAGGATAGAACAGGGCATCAAAGTCGAAACCGCGGTGAAATACGCACTGGCCGCCCTGGTTTTTTTTCTGATATTCGCCTATTGGTTGATCCGATTGAAATGGGAAATCAACGAACGCAAGCTGGCTGAATTACGCGAACAACACCGCAATCGAGTATTGCGAATGCTCACCGAAAAACTGCCGCTGCCGCTCGTGCTGGATACCATTGCGCGAGATATCGAAGCCATCAATCGCAGCATGTTATGCAGCATTTTGTTGCTGGACAAAGACAGAGGTCGATTACTCCATGGCGCAGCGCCCAGTCTACCTGACTTTTATAAGGAAGCACTCAATGGTCTGATTATTGGACCGGGCATCGGTTGTTGCGGCACGGCGGCTCATAGCGGCCAACCGGTGATAGTCGAAGATATCGCCAGACATCCCTGGTGGCTGCCTTACCGGGATTTGATCCGTAAAGCCAAGCTGCGGTCCTGCTGGTCACAGCCCATTTTATCGATGCAAGGCCAGGTGTTGGGCACGTTTGCCCTCTACCACCGCCATGTCAGACGTCCAGCGGCGGCAGATCAACGCCTGATGGAAGACGAGGCCCGTCTGGTGGCGTTGGCTATCGAAACAGCGGAGGCCGAAAATCGCTTGCAGCTGGCGGCGAACGTTTTCACCCATGCCCGTGAAGGCATCTTGATTTCCGATGTCGATGGCCTAATCCTGGATGTCAATCAAACATTCTCCGACATTTCCGGCTATGCCCGTGACGAAGTTATCGGGCAGAATCCGAGGCTATTGAAATCAGGCCGCCATGATCACGGGTTCTATCAAACGCTATGGACGGATTTGCTGGAAAAAGGCTATTGGAGTGGTGAAATCTGGAACCGCCACAAGGACGGCATCATTTATGCGGAAATGTTGACCATCAGCGCCGTGCGCGATGTCAGAGGCAGCATCCAAAATTTTGTCGCCCTTTTCACCGACATCACGCCCATCAAAAACTACCAGCAACGGCTCGAACACCTCGCCCACTACGACGCCCTAACGGGGCTACCAAACCGCGTGTTATTGTCCGATCGTCTGCGGCAAGCCATCATTCACAGCCAGCGCAACCGGCTGGCCATCGCCGTGTTGTATATCGATCTGGATGGCTTCAAAGCCATCAACGACTCCCACGGACATGACGTAGGTGACGAACTGTTGATCAATCTGGCGAAACTGATGAAATCGAGCCTGCGCGAAGGCGATACCCTGGCGCGCATCGGTGGGGATGAATTCATCGGCGTACTGGCAGGCCTGGAGCATCCCCAAGACTGCAACCCCATCCTGCAACGCCTGTTAAAAGCAACGGCCGAGACGGTGATTGTCCGTACCCTGCCTTTGCAGGTATCGGCCAGCATCGGCGTTACACTTTATCCCGAGGACAATGCCGATGCCGATCAACTGATACGTCACGCCGATCAGGCCATGTACGCCGCCAAACGGTCAGGCAAAAACCGCTGCTATTTTTTCTCCGTCGCCGAAAATCAAGTCACTCAATAACCGATCATCACGCTGAATTAGCCTTCTATCCGCACCTCTAAAACCGCAGCCGTCGGGGCGGTTTGCGCAAATAACAAGGTTTGTTCACTTCAGCGCGCACCCCCTAAAAATATGGTCTGACAGACCTCAAGCGGTTTCGGGCAAATCGCCTGTAGTACACCTCGCGACGAATCAACCTACAAAAGCTCAACAGAAATTCCAGTCCGCAACCGCCTCGCCGCGGCGTTGCCACTGCAGATAAAGCTGGGTCAAAGCGACGAAATCGCCCGGGTTATCCTTGATGAACCCCCGTTGCCAATCGCTGCCGGCCTGCTGTCTGGCAACGCGCTGGCGTATGATGTCCAAATAAACATGACTATCGCCTGCATCGATGCCAAGCGCGAGCAAACCTCCTTTGGCGCGCGGCAACAGCTCGTGTTCTATCAACGGCAGCAAGCGGGATTTACGCTCTCCCAGCCAAGTGACATGACTGTCCAGACCATACCGGGCAGCCTGATAAAAATTATCCTTGGCTTGAGCAAAGCTCAAATCGGCATGGCCTGCGGTGCATTCATCAGAAAGATTTTTTACCAAGCCATAAAAGAACGCGGCGTTGGCGATAGAATCCAATACCGTCGGCCCCGCAGCCGGGGTGCGATGTTCGATACGGATGTGTGGCGTACCATCGTCGTCGAAACCTACCAAGGGCCGATTCCAGCGCCAGATCGTCCCGTTATGCAATCTAAGATGCGAGAACATTGCAGGGTCGTCGTCAAACGATTCCGGCAATAAAATCGGAAAGTGCAGCAGGTTTTCCTGGAAGCATTCCAGAATCGAATGCCGGGCGAAACCGGAACCAAAACTGACACGATGCAATGGGCCTTCGGCCGCGCCGTCAAAGCCTCCCAACGCAACGGCTTGCTCGAACATCGGGATACGGGTTTCGTGCCACAAATCCTTGCCAAACAGATAAGGCGCATTCGCGCATAGCGCCACCATCGGCGCGGAGGCCACGATAGAGGCATTATAAAAACGGTGCGCTGTACTCAAAGGGCATTGTATATGCAACTGAAACGACGTCGTCGCCGCTTCCAGCATCACGTCGTGATGCTCCACTCTCAGATGTTCGTGTCCGCAAATATCCAGCACAATCGGTTTGCTCCGCCTTTGCAGCACTTGCCGATTCAATTCCCGATAACGATTCATGTTCGACATGTTGTGCAGATTCAAGTGTCGCTGCTCCAGCGTCGGCAAAATGCCTATCATCAACAGATTCAAATCCATTTGCCGGGCAAGCAGTTCCGCTTGTTTCCAGGTATTGCCCAGATGCTGATGCAGCCTGCTGAATGCATCGCCAGTCAAGGGCACTGGCTGCGTATTCAGTTCGACATTGAACTTGGCCAATTCGGGCCCCGCCATCGGATTGTTGAACGACTGCAGGAAAACCTCATTCAATGGCGCGGGACGCATGTCGCCGTATAACAGCCAGGCTTCGATCTCAAAACCGGCGACCGGCGACTTTTCCGAGCAAGCGCGGTCTTTGATGAAACTGCCAAGCAGTTCGGTTTCGGCTTGCAAACGCTGTTGAAAGCGACGGTAGTCGGCTGCTTGATACGCCGCCGCGGGATGAATTTCTTGCCCCATATCGCTCACCACTCACTATCCGACCCTGAGGTCGCATAGTATGTGGCTTGAGGGTGAAGGTCAATGTTGGCCGGCAATCACGAACCGAAACGCAATCGGGCTCGGTACCAAATCAAGCAAACAAGCTCAACAAGCCATTGCTGGCCACCGCCCTGCCGGCTTCGATTTCATCGACCAAATTTTGCGCGGCATTGCCTGTTCCGTTGCCATCTGTGTCGAGTTCGGCATGATCTCTACGATGTTGCTCACTGGCCATTTGAAAAAAATCACGCGCTTGCTGGCGTTGATCGGATTGCTGCTGCGAAACGTTGACATCGGCCAGGTTTAACTGTTGCCCACTGAACATTTCCCGCAATTTGGGGATCGCGGCCTCTATCGCATCCTTGACCGCCAAATGCTGCGCGGTAAAGGCGATGTGGGCTTGATCCTGGTTCACGTCGATTCTGACCAGCACAGGCCCCAGATGTTCTGGATTCAATCGCAATTCGACCGACGGAATCGATTGCTTGTGCATCCAGATCAATTTTTCGCCCAGTTCCTTATTCCAGGCCGGGTCGGCAAAATGTTTGCTCATGGCCGGCTGCGCGGGAACAGGGGAGGCCTCACCGCGAACCGCTTGATTCAGCCGGGCGATATCCGCGGCTACGCCCGGCAGGGTTTTGCCGGCTTCGCCACCATCCGTCTGCTGCTCCATTTGATTCAATAGGTTTTCGGCTTTGAACCCCAAGTTATTCTTGTCTTGCTGGGATTTGCCATCGGCGCCCTGCTCCGCCAGCATCGCACTGATACTGCGGTCGAAATCAGGTCCAAGCATGTCCGCCTCAGTGCTTGCGCTCTCTAGCCGCTCATCTGGATTGCCGGCCTGCGGATTGGCCACGGCCGATTTGTTAGCAAACGACACCGAAGGCTCGGAAAGCTCCGTCAATGGCTCGGCATTATCCTGCAGCTCCGGTGCAGGCACGAATATCGGCACGAAGGCCGCGACGTTGGCGGCTGCATCGCCGTCATCGGCTACAGGCGCCGAATCGCCGTCAACCTTCAGGGTATCGAGCGCAGGTACGTCTATCGGCGCGTCGGCATCGAGTTGCTGCAATTCTTGCAAAACACCCGCCAAGGTTTGCAAGGTATCCTCCAGATCGATGTCCGCGCCGGTTTTGTTGGCCGTCGGCGGCAAATCCTTTCCGAACCAAGCGGCAAAACCTTGCAACCCCGGCTCGGCATTGCCATTTTTTGCCGAATCCATCCAGTCCTGAATAGCCGCCAAGTCCGGGCTGGCGCCCTTGCCCTGTAACAGACCCAATTGCTCCATTAATGCCGATGCAAACCCGGCCTCGCCGTCTGCCGAGCCCAGCAGACCTTGCTGGAGATTACCCAGATTCTCGGAACCAGACAGCAAAGATAATAAATTCACGCCTTGGATATTCATGACATTTCTCCCACGCTTTTTTTCATTCAAGCACTTCCCATGCCATCCTTTCGAGCTGTTCTGGCCGCCCTGGCGTCCTGTTCGCTCTGTTCCCGTTTGTTCTCGATTTTGTTCTCTTCCGCCACGGCCAATTCGCCCAGCTTTTGCAGGCTCTTGGTGCGCTGGTGGCATTCTTCCCATTTGGCCCTCGCCCGTTGCAGCTCCCGCTCATGCATGATCACCGTCTGCCTCTGGCCTTCTATGGCCTTGTCCAATTTATCCGCAAACGCGCGAAATTCCAGCAATTGGTTGACGTTCATGCCGGCCCGTTGCCTATCGACCAGTTTGTTCAGATATTCCAGTTTATAGTTTTGCAGGTGTTCCAGTTGGGTCTGCTGTATCTCGAGCTGCTGCTGGCAATGCCCCATCAACTGCAGAGCGTCGTTTTCCTGACGCGCGTGTAGATCGATGATGGTTTGTAAACGTTGAGATCTTTTCATCAGCTAGCCAGCAATTGGGTCAATTCGTTCAGACTGCGTTCGATGTCGACCGCCTCGTCCATGTCCTGCTGCAGAAATTCCATGATCGCTGGTTGTTTGGCGATGGCTTTGTCGATACGGGGATCGGACCCGCTGCGGTAGGCGCCGACACTGATCAAATCCTTGTTCTGCTGATACGTGGAATACAAGCGGCGTAATTCTCGCGCCGCCTGCAAATGCTCGCTATCGACGATATCCGGCATCACCCGGCTGATCGAGGCCTCGATGTCTATCGCCGGATAATGGCCGGATTCGGCCAGACTCCTGGACAATACCACATGGCCGTCCAACACGCCGCGCGCGGCATCGGCGATCGGGTCGTTGGTATCGTCGCCTTCCGCCAGGACGGTGTAAAACGCCGTGATGGAGCCTCCGTCAACGTCGCCATTGCCGGCCCGTTCGACCAATTGCGGCAGCTTGGCGAATACCGACGGAGGGTAACCCTTGGTCGCCGGCGGTTCGTCGATTGCCAGCGCGATTTCCCGATAGGCTTGAGCATAACGAGTCAGAGAATCCATCAGTAACAAAACGTCCAAACCTTGATCGCGAAAATATTCCGCAATGCTGGTCGCGCGCAAAGCGCCATGCACCCGCATCAACGGCGAATCGTCTGCCGGCGAAGCCACCACCACCGCTCTCTTCAGGCCTTCCTCGCCCAGAATTTTCAAAACGAACTCGTTGACCTCCCTGCCCCGCTCGCCTATCAGGCCGACCACGACGATATCGGCATTGGTAAACTTGGTCATCATCCCGAGCAATACGCTCTTGCCGACACCGGTTCCGGCAAACAAACCCATGCGTTGGCCGCGACCGACGCTGAGTATCGAATTGATCGCCCTGACTCCGACATCGAGTATTTGCCGAATCGGTTTGCGCGACAGCGGGTTGATGGTCGCCCCCGCCAGCGAGACTTTGGCATCGGTCGCCAAAGGCCCTTTGTTATCCAAGGGATTGCCCGCCCCGTCCAGCACGCGTCCCAGCAAACCAAAACCGACATTGGCCAGACTGTTTTTGCCCATCGGAATCACGCGGCAACCGGGGTCCAAGCCATGCGTATCGCCGGTCGGCATCAAAAACAGGCGTCCGCTGGAAAAACCGACCACTTCGGCGCCTATGCTTTTGCCGCTCGTGGTCAGCACCTGACACAACGAACCAATGGCTGCCCGGCAGCCTTCCGCCTCCAGCGTCAAACCGACCATGCGCGACAACTTGCCCTCCACCACCAATTCGGGCGGTTCTTGCAGTCTATCCCGGTAGGGTTTCAAGCGGGCCAGCCACTCCGAGCTGCGATTTAAGTTAGGTATCATTGCCTCTGTCCTGTTGCCGCTCGTCGCCTAGCATGGTCGCAATCACGGTGGATAAACGTTTTTCCAACGTAGCATCAACCGCGGACACCTCGGTTTCCACGGTACAACCGCCACGCGTGATCAAGGGATTTTCCTGCAAGCGCCACAACGGCGGATTTTCATCCAACTTCAAGATCGAACGCACCAGCTCGGCGTCATCGGGATGCAGGTTCAGGGTAATTTTTTGCGAAGCCAGGGGCAAGACGTTGACGGCCTCCCGGATCACGCCGACGATCTGACCGGGGTCCATCCTGATTTCCCGCCGTATGATTTGCCGCGCAATGGCAATGACGAGCTTGACCAATTCGTGTTCGACTTCATCGTCGAGCTTTTTGAAAGGTTCGGCCAAAGCCTGCAGCAGACTGTCCAATTCAGACACCTGTTTTTGCAACAAATGCTGGCTTTCTTCGTAACCTTGTTTATGGCCGGTTTCGAGGCCTTGCTGATGCCCTTGTTCATAACCTTGTTTCAAGCCCTGTTCGAAGCCCTGTTGCCGGCCTTGCTCGAAAGCTTCGTCATACGCCTGCTTCTGCATGGCTTCGATTTGTTCGACCGTCAATACCTGCGTGGCTTCGGTCACCTCGACGACTTCGGAACGAGGCGCGGCGAAATCTTCCAGATCCCGCCAGGTATCCAAGGCCTCCAGTTCGTCTGGCGTGAACTTGGGCGATTTAGACGAACTCATCGCCACCGCCACCGCCCAGCGCTATCTCGCCGGAATCCGCCAAACGTTTGGCAATCGACAAAATATCTTTTTGCGCCGCTTCAACCTCGCTGAGCCGCACGGGTGGCGCCGCTTCCAAATCGTCGCGCAGCATTTCCGCGGCACGCCTGGACATATTGGCAAAAATCTTGTCCTTCAAGGCGGGGTCGACGCTGCGCAAGGCCAGCAACAACTGGTCGGTTGAAACCTCCCGCAACAGGGTTTGTATGCCGCGATCGTCGACGTTGATCAAATCACTGAAGACGAACATCTTGTCTTGAATACGTTGCGCCAGATCGGCGTTGTTTTCGCTGATGTCCTGCATCATGGGCTCGCCGATCGAGCTCTCTATGAAATTCAAGATATTGGCGGCGGCATCGATCCCGCCGATCTGCGACGACTTGGCGCCTTCGCTGCCGGAGAGTTGTTTTTCCATGATGTCGTCCAGCTCGCGCAAGGCGGCAGGCTGCACGCCTTCCAACGTGGCGATGCGCATCAAGATGTCTGAGCGCATGTTCTGCGGCAACAGCGTCAGGACTTCGGCAGCCTGATCCGCATCAAGCAAGGATAAAATGATCGAAATGATCTGCGGATGTTCCAGGCGGATCAAATCGGCGATGGAACGCGTGTCCATCCACTTCAACTGCTCGATACCCTTGCTATTGCCGCCCAGCAGGATTCTATCGATGATGCTGCCGGCCTTCTCGGCGCCCAAGGCCTTAGTCAGCATGTTGCGGATATATTCGTCGGAATCCAAACCCAGACCGGTTTCGTTTTTGATTTCGATGATGAATTCTTCCAATACATCGTCGACCATGTTCGACGAAATCGGCCCGAGCTGCGCCATGGTCGAACCAACCAGTTGCACCTCTTTCGGTCCCATGTGTTTCAGCACGGCCGCCGCGCGATCTTGCCCGACCGCCAGCAGCAGCAAGGATGCACGCTGCGCGTGCGATAAATCTCTACTGTCTTCAGACATCTTCTTTCAACCAGGTTTTAACGACTTGCGCCACCAGCTTGGGATCTTCGTCTATCAGTTTTTGGATGTATTCCAACCGTTTTTCATAACTTTGCGGTGCTTCGAGCAGTAACAAATCCTCGGCCCCGGCGGAAATGCCGACCATCTCGCCGGTTTCTTCATCGATTTTGACCGCCACCGGTTTGCCGCTTTCATCGAAACGCACCACGCCGCCCATCTCCTCGGCGGCTTTTCGGGCTTCTTCCAGTGCTTTCAGCTGGTCTTCTTTTTCGTCCTTACCGATCAAGGTGGCAAAAACCGGTCGCAATACTTTCATAATCAGGAACAATAGCACCGCGGCAGCCACCAACAATTTCATCACATCGATGAACCAAGCTCGTTCCCAGACCGGTTCGGAAACCGCTTCCATGACTTCTGGCGCCTTAAAGGCCACATTGGTAACAGTGACCTGATCGCCCCGGCTCATATCATAGCCGACGGCTTGCTTGACCAGATCCCGCAGTTGATTGAGATCTTCTTGCGAATAGGGTTGTTGCGTCAAATTTCCGTCGAGACTGACGCGTTTGTCGTCGACCACCACGGCCACCGACAGCCGCCGCAAAGCCCCGGTGGCCTGCCGGGTATGGGTGATGGTCTTGTCCAGTTCATAATTGCGGGTGGCGCTTCTACTGCTGGAGCCCGAGCCCGACTGTGCGCTGGCTTCCTTCTCTTGGCCGCTGACCACTTCCGGCGCCACGCCGGTCGGTGGCGGCTGGTTGGACAATGCCCCCGGCACTCCCTGCACTTTGGACAGGCTACTGGTGTCTTCCTGGGTTTGTTCGCTACGCAAGGCCGGCAGGTCCGGGTTGAACATTTCCTGCGTCTTTTCGGTGACGGTAAAGTCGACGTCGGCGGAAATTTGCGCCCGCATGCCCTCCATCCCGACCAAGGGTGCCAGGATGTTTTCGATGCGTTGGCGCAGATGTTCCTCGATATTTTTTTTGTATTCGAATTGCTTGGCTGTCAGCGAAATGTCTTCCGGCGTATCCTTGCTGCTCAGCAAGCGACCTTTGTGATCGACTACGGTGACCTGACTGGCTTCCATCAACGGCACGCTGGAGGCGACCAAATGCACGATGGACTCGATTTGCTCCTTTTCCAGCGTGCGGCCTTGATATAGCTCGACCACCACCGAGGCGCTGGGCTTTTTGCGCTCGCGCACGAACACCGATTGCACCGGCAATGCCAGCAGGACTTTGGCGGATTTGACGTTTTGAATGGTTTGTATGGTCAGCGCGATTTCGCCTTCCAGCGCCCTTTGAAAGCGCATGGCTTCCACGCTTTTACTGGTGCCGAAGCCGTTTTCCTTGTCCAGCAGCTCATAACCCAGGCTGGCGCTGCGCGGCAAGCCCTGCGCGGCAAGCTTCAGTTTCAATTCCCTGGCGCTGCCGGCCGGCACCATCACCGCCCCGGAACCGGGCTCAACTTTGTATTTGGCGCCGAGTTTGTCCAGGGCTTCGATGATTTCCGCCGCATCTTTTTCAGCCACACCGGAAAACAATAAATCGTAGCTTGGCGCCTGCGCCCACAACACCACCGCCATGCCGATCGCGACGCTGGCGGCCAGGGCCAGCATCAGGCCGATTTGCCGGGCCGCGGATAATTTCATCAGGTTCTTGAAAACCGGAGGCAAATTGGCTTCTTGCGCGGACTTTTGCGGCTGGGCCTCGACGGGAAAGTTATTGTTTGCTTCGCTCATGGCTTAAAAGTATAGCGCTCTACATGGGCATACTCATAACATCCTTATAAGCATCGACCAATTTGTTGCGCACCTGTAACATGGCTTGGAAGGAGACACTGGCTTTTTGCGAAGCGATCATGACCTCGGCCAGACTCACATCGGGCTGACCGGTTTCGAAAGCCCTCGCCATCTCAGTGGATTGTTTCTGAACCTGGTTGACGGAATCTATCGATTGCTTCAACAGCGCGGCGAAATCGCTGGAATCATTGCCGACCGCTGGTTTGCCGCCGCCGGCTTCGATCGACAGGGTCCGCATCTGGGCCAATACTTGATTGACATTGATATCTGACATATTCGTGACTCTTGGCTAATGTTTAACATCATTAAGCATTTTTCGAGCCAAATTTAACAAGGTACGGCGACGCCCGCCTCTTTCATGCGGGCGAGTTTGTAACGCAGCGTGCGTGGACTGATGCCCAGTTTTTCCGCGGTCGCTTTCCGATTGCCGCTCGCCTCACTGAGAAATTGCAAAATGATTTTTTCTTCGGCCGAGCGCACGCCCTCCCCCAAGCTTTGCAATTCCACGCCGTCCATATCGACATCCGCCGCGGTATCGGCTTCGAACGACACAAGGCTTAACTGCTCGACGCCTGAATCGTGCGATAACGAGGCCATCTCGTCTTCTTCAAAAAACAAATCGTCCGCGCCGATCAAGTTACCGCCTTGCAAGATCAAGGCCCGCTGCACGACATTTTCCAGCTCCCTGACATTACCCGGCCAATGATAGGCCCGCAATTTATCGGCCGCCGCCGCATCGAAACGGCACTTGGCTTTGCCGGACGGGCTGTGTCTATCCAGCAATTCATTGGCCAGCGGCAAAATATCGCCGACCCGCTCGCGCAGTGGCGGAATTCGAATGGGAAATACGTTGAGCCTGAAATATAAATCTTCCCGAAATCGCCCTTGCTGCACGTATTCTTTAAGTTTTCGATTGGTGGTCGCCAGAATTCTGACGTTGAGGGCTATTTTGCGTTGACTGCCCAGGCGCTCGACTTCTTTTTCCTGCAATACCCGCAGCAACTTGGCCTGCAGCCCCAAATCCATTTCAGAGATTTCATCCAATAACAGCGTGCCGCCTTGCGCCTGCTCGAACTTACCCGGCATCGATTGAACGGCGCCGGTAAACGCGCCTTTTTCATAGCCAAACAGCATGGCTTCCAGCATGTTTTCCGGAATCGCCGCACAGTTGATGGCTTCGAAAGGACCATTATGAAAATGCGAATTACGATGGATATAGCGCGCCAATACTTCCTTGCCGGTGCCGCTCTCACCCTGCAACAGCATCGTGACATTGGTCTTGGCGACCTTGTTGACCAGAGCGTAGAGTTTTTTCATCTGATCATCGACGACCACCCGTTCTTGCTCGGGTAGCGGTGCGGCAACCACTCGATTGGCAACCTTGGCGATCAACGTCCTGGCTTCGAAGGGCTTGATCAAATAATCCGCAGCCCCTGCCTGCATCGCTTCCACGGCCCGCGGAATGGTGCCGTAGGCCGTCATCAATAGTACCGGGAGCTGCTCGAATTTTTGCCGAATATTTTGCAACAATTGCAAGCCATCCATCACCGGCATTTGCACGTCGCTGACCACCAGCCCGAACGCGTGTTTTTGCAACTGGCTGAGGGCCTCGATGCCGTTTTTTGCCGACAGCACCCGATAACCCTCGAGTTCCAGGGTATCGCACAGTGCTTCGCATAAAGCGATGTCGTCCTCGACGATCAACACATCATACTGTTTCATGATCTTCCTCCCGCAGCGCCCGGTTGATTCCGCTCAAAGACAAGCTCAATTGACCTTGCGCAATCGGCAACGTCAGGGTAAAGCAACAGCCCCGCCCGGTTTCGGACCGACATTCCACCCGGCCGCCATGGGCTTTGACCACGCTGTCCACGACCGCCAGACCCAAGCCTGTACCATGGACTTTGGTGGTGTAAAACGGCTCGAACAGTTTGGCCACTGCGGCTGCGTCGATGCCGGGACCGTTATCTTGTATCGTGATTTCGATGTCTTGCCCCAGTTGTATTGCCTGCAGACTAATGACATCGGCACCGGATTCGATCGCGTTGTTCAACAGATTCAACAACGCGCCGCGCAAGGCGTCCTCATTTCCGAGCACAGTCTGTTCTTCGACCCGATTATCCAGCATGAATGCGCCATCGAAAGATTCCATGCTCTCGGCCACGGGTTGCAACATGCCATGCCAGGAAAAGCCCTGCATCGCCAGACGTCCTTGCTTGGCAAAAATCAGCATGTCATTCACTTGCCGTTCCAGATAGTGCAAGCGTTCCAATATCTTTGCCGAAAATTGCCGCCGCTTGAACTCAGGCACATTGGGTTGCCCCCATTGCGAGGCATAGAGAATCGCCGTCGCCAACGGCGTTCTGATTTGGTGCGCCAGGCTGGCGACCATTTCCCCCATCGCCGACAAATGCTTTTGCTGCGCCAAACTGTCCTGTAAATCGCGCAATTCACTGATATCCGACAGCAGGATGATTTGCTCGGCGTCGTTACTCAGGTGATTCAGGGTAAGACTGACGACACGGCCGTCCTTGAGTCGACGCTCATGAGGGGAATCGGCAATCAAGAACAGGCTGCGCGCCATGATCTCGTGCCATGGCAAGCCCAATAGCGGCTCGCCCAAAAAATCGATCGCGTGATTATTGCAGTCGACGACGCGCCCCCGCTCATCGAGCACCACAACGGCAGCCGGCAATGCCGCCAGAATCTGTTGCAAGCGATTGGCCAGCCGCTCTTTTTCGATCAGCGTGTTCAAGCGTTCACTATGCGCGGCAGCCAATTGACGATTCAGATGGGCAACTTGTTCCTGCAGCCCTTGATAGGACAGGGCCAGATTTTCCGAAAGCTCGTTGAAAACCCGAAAGGCGTCCGCCAAGCGTTCGGATTTTTGTTGATATTGAAGATTGGCGTTACTCATGTCATGGCTTGGCAATATTTTTACTGTATCCAGCAAAAAGCAAAATTCAAGCCATGTTTTTTTATATTGATTTACAGTGCCTTGGACAGGCTATGACATTTTATTGACGCGTCGGTCAGGCCGCATCCACCTTGCGCAATTTTTCCACCAGGGTGGTGCGGCGCATATTCAGCAATTTGGCGGCATGCGCAACCACGCCATTGCATTCTTCCAGAGCCTGACGTATCAGCTCGTTTTCCAGATCGGTCAAATATTCTTTCAAATCGATGCCCTGTTCGGGCAGTTGAATGGATTTACCAACCGCAATCGGCGCCACGCTTCGCGCGGGCGCCTCTTCATCCACCGCCCCCTCATTGTCGGACGTCGGTTCAGCCTCGGTCCAATCCAGACTCGTGTCCTCGGGGATTGGGTAACCTTGAAATTTTTCCGGCAAATCCGACGCGTCCACCACGGCATCAGGATAAATAATCGCCAGGCGCTCGATCAAATTGGACAGCTCGCGCACGTTACCGGGCCAGCGATGCTGCATCAACAATGCGATGGCATTGCGCGTCAGCCTGACCGAGCCGCGATTGGATGCCTCCATGCGCTTGACCAAGTCATGAACTAGATAAGGAATGTCTTCGGCCCGTTCCCGTAGTGGCGGCACCTCGATCGGAAACACGTTCAGGCGATAGAACAAATCTTCCCGAAACCGCTTTTCCTGGATTTCCTGTTCCAGCTGGCGATGCGTCGCCGCGATGATGCGCACATCGCATTGTATGGTTTTATTGCTGCCTACGCGTTCGAACGTGCGTTCCTGCAACACCCTTAACAGCTTGACCTGCATCGGCATCGGCATGTCGCCGATTTCATCCAGGAACAAGGTTCCACCTTCGGCCAGCTCGAAACGCCCCTGCCGCGTGGTCAGGGCGCCGGTAAACGCACCTTTTTCATGACCGAACAATTCACTTTCCAGCAGTTCGCCGGGAATCGCGCCGCAATTGACCGGCACAAACGGCTTGTCCTTGCGTAACGAAGCGCGATGCAGGGCCTGAGCGATCACTTCCTTGCCGGTGCCTGACTCGCCCAGAATCAAGACGGTGGCATCGGATTTGGCCACTTGATCGATCAGTTCGCGGGTCTTCTGGATGGCTTTGCTCCGCCCGGCCAAGCCTTTGTGTTGAGAGCCTTTCCTGGGCAGCGCCCGAAGTTGCGGCAGATCACTCAGCAAACCAGCCAACACGGAATAGACGGTCGGCCACTCCAATATCTGCGTCACCATTTGTTGTATCGCGCTGGAAACCGGTTGAGAGTCCTTTTCTACTAGCAAAAAGATCGGCAACTCGGCGGCTTTATCGCTGACGATTCTCAATAACGAGGCCTGCTTTTCACTGGCAGCGCCAACGAATACCGCAGCGTAGTCATCGATCTCCTGCAAAACGCCCTGACATTCGCCGCTACCGACCGCAGTGACCCCATACTCTAAAAACTTGAGTATCGTCTCTACTTGTTGGGCTCTGATTACATTGTCATCAATTAACAAAATACCGGGCGAAACCATGCGGGCGTCTCTAAGTTATACGGATAAGGTCGATGGAGGGTCATAAACTTTTCAAGTTAAGCATTGAATCAAGCCATTGTCAAAACACCTCTCGATTCAATTTGTTGTGCGGCAAACCTCAAGTTGATTTCAGAAAAAACAGAGGGCTTGACAAACTTAATCAAGCCTTAACGACTTGACAAAACCGCGCCAGCATAGAAACTAGCAGCATGTTTTGTAACCTTGAGCCCCTTCGTTGAACGACATTCCCTTAAGTATATTGCTTGGCCTTTTGGCCGTGTTATTACTTCTATCCGCTTTCTTTTCCGGCTCTGAAACCGCGCTGATGACCCTGAACCGTTATCGGCTGCAGCACTTGGTCAAACAAAAACATCGCGGCGCGATAAAAGCCCATGAATTGCTCAAGCGACCGGACCGTTTGATCGGCTTGATCCTGCTCGGCAACAACTTCGTCAACATCATGGCCTCTTCCATCGCCACGGTGATCGCGATTCGGATTGGTGGCGACGAAATCATCCCGGCCGCCACGGCCTTGTTGACCATCGTGGTGTTGATTTTCTCGGAGGTCACGCCAAAAACCTTGGCCGCGTTGAGGCCCGAGCTGCTGGCATTCATTTCGGCCTGGATTTACGTACCTCTACTGAAAATCTTTTATCCCATCGTCTGGATAGTCAACGTCATATCCAACGTATTACTGCGCATCGTTGGCATCAACCCGAAGAAGGCCAAAAAAGACACGCTGGACAAAGATGAATTGAGGAGCATAGTGTCCGATACCGACCATCTGTTGCCATCGCGTTATCAAAACATGCTGCTCCGCATTCTCGACCTGGAATCGGCCCGTGTCGAAGACATCATGACCCAACGCAAGGAAATCGTCGGTATCGATTTGGAAGACTCCATCGAAGAAATCATCGAACAACTGCGCAACAGCCCCCATACACGACTGCCGGTTTACAAGAAAAACATCGATCGCGTGATCGGTTTTTTGCATATACGCACCGTGTTAGCCAGAATCACGCATACCGATTTCGACAAGCAGGTCATTACCGACAGCCTGAGCAAACCCTTTTTCATTCCGGCCAGTACCTCGATCCACAAGCAGATGCAAATATTCAAGACCGAACGGCAGCGCATAGGCCTGGTGGTCGATGAATACGGTGATGTGCAGGGTTTGGTGACCTTGGACGACTTGTTGCAGGAAATCGTGGGTGAATTGATTGCCGAGGAAGAAGCCGACATCAAAAAGCAAAAGGACGGCAGCTATCTAGTCGACGCCAGCGTCACTGTCAGAGATCTGAACCGGGTTACTGACTGGGATCTGCCGACGGAAGGCCCCAAGACGCTGAACGGCTTGATTATCGAATACATGGAAATGATTCCGGAACCCGGCACCAGCATCAAATTCCACGGACATGTCCTGGAGATCATCCAGCGCGACGAAAACACCGTCAAACTGGTTCGCTTCCATCCTCAAACCTAACGACCGTCAGAAAAAAGCTGAAGCTTTTTCACTCCAGTATCGCCATCCAGTGAGTGTAATCGCTTCAGCCATTACCCATCAACGCATGCCTTGCACCGATGATTGAGGGTTATCGAGGGATAGCAAGCAATCAGTCGGAATGCTCGCTGGAACCTTTTCGGCGCCAAAGCCAATATCCCACACCCATCACTCCCGCTATGAGGAGTAGCATCAAAACGGGATACTGATAAAAAGCATCAAAAAAAGCACCCGTGCCTTGAGAAGTCGCTCGATAGTAAGGCCCCATAATATCTCCCCCTAATCAAAATGGATAACGGGCAGCCGGCGAACCTACTCAAATGCGCTGCCCCATACGGGGAGATTACCCTGGAAATGGACTTTGTCTAGTCGAAAAAACCTATACCATGCGCCATAGAGCCACGCTGATTCTCACTCGGCAACCGGGCCTACCGAACGTCCGGCAAATAGCCGATAAGCCGGATTGTCGGTTTCGTGCTGATACATCAAGCCCAAGTTACTGATGCATTTTTCGAAGGCTACGCACTGGGATGCGGAAATTTGCAAGCCTATCAAAACCTTGCCGAAGGCTGCGGCATGATTGCGGTAGTGAAACAAGCTGATGTTCCATTGGCTGCCCAGCGCTAGCAAAAATTTCAATAATGCGCCCGGCCGCTCCGGAAATTGCAGGCTATAGATTTTTTCGTTCAGCTCGCAAGGCGCATGGCCGCCGACCATGTAGCGAATATGATCCTTGGCCAGTTCGTTGCCGGTCATGTCGGTAACCTTAAAACCATCCCCCACCAATTGCTCGATCAATTGCCGCCTGTCCGACTCGACACCGCTGCTGGTGATACCAACGAATACTTGCGCCATTTGTTGGTCGAAATAGCGGTAATTGAATTCGGTGATGCTGCGTTTACCCAGCGTTTTGCAAAACTTCAAGAAACTGCCCGGCGTTTCCGGAATCGCCACGGCCAGCAGGATTTCCCGATGTTCGCCAACCTGGGTGCGCTCGGCCACATAACGCAATCGATCGAAATTGATGTTGGCGCCGCTGTCGATCGCAACCAATGTTTGCTGCCTGACCCCTTGCTGCTCGATGTATTTCTTCATGCCGGCCACTGCCAGCGCGCCGGCCGGTTCCGCCACCGAACGGGTGTCGTCGAAAATATCCTTGATCGCCGCGCAGATTTCATCGGTGCTGACGGTGATCACTTGATCGACGAATTGTTGCGCCAACCGGAAAGGCTCCGCACCAACCTGCTTGACGGCCACGCCATCGGTGAACAAGCCGACCTGCTCCAAAATGACCCGCTGGCCCGCTTTGAGCGCCTGATTCAAACAATCGGCATCGTCGGGTTCGACCGCGATGACCTTGATTTCCGGGCGCACGAACTTGACATAGGCAACAATACCCGCCAGCAATCCGCCACCGCCCACCGGCACGAAAATCGCGTGAATGTCGGCATTGTGTTGACGCAATATTTCCATCGCAATCGTGCCTTGGCCGGCGATGACTTCCGGATCATCGTAGGGATGAATGAACGTCATGCCCTTGTCCGCGACCAGTTCCTGCGCATGCGCATAGGCCTCGTCGTAAGAATCGCCGTGCAGCACGATTTTGGCGCCTCGGGCTTTGACCGATTTGACCTTGATCTCGGGCGTGGTTTTCGGCATCACGATCAGGGCCTTGATGCCCAGCTTTTTGGCGGCCAGCGCCACGCCTTGAGCATGGTTGCCGGCCGACGCTGCGATCACGCCATGAACGGTTTGCGCCGGGGTCAGCGATGCGATTTTGTTGTAAGCGCCGCGCAATTTGAAGGAAAACACTGGCTGCAGGTCCTCGCGCTTTAGATAGATCCGGTTTTCCAACTTATCCGACAACATGGGCGCGTAATCCAATGGCGTTTCCTCGGCCACGTCATAAACTTTGGCGCGCAGAATTTTTTCGATGTAATGATGCATGCTTGTCCTCGGCAACGAGTCCAGACGTTGCCCTTATGCTGGGTAGACTTCAATGTCTGCCGATTTCGCCGCAAAAACAGCTGAGAGATTGACTTTAATCGGTTATTATCCCACACATTGACGGGCCTTTAGCCGCACCGAATTTATAACAACCCCTCATCAGGAAGAAGCACAATGACTCAAGATGAATTAAAAAAACAAGTCGCCGCCGCCGCTCTGAAATACTTGAAAGACGTACCCATCATCGGCATGGGCACAGGCTCCACCGTCACTCATCTGATCAACCAGCTGGCCGACTGCGATTTCAAACACGACATCGAAGCGGCCGTGTCCAGTTCGATCAAAACCACCGAACATCTGCAATCGATTGGCATCAAAGTATTGGAACTGAATCAAACCGGCGACCTGGAAGTGTATATCGACGGCGCCGATGAAGTGACTCCGCACAAAAAAATGCTGAAAGGCGGCGGCGGCGCGCTGACCCGGGAAAAAATCATCGCCGGCGCCAGCAAAAAATTCGTCTGCATCGTCGACGAAACCAAATGCGTGGACGTGCTGGGCAAATTCCCGCTACCGGTGGAAGTGCTGCCGTTGTCGCGCAGCTTCGTCGCCAGACAGCTGGTCAAATTGGGCGGCCAGCCGGAACTGCGCATCAACAAGGAAACCGGACAACCTTACATCACCGACAACGGCTGCGAGATTCTGGACGTTCACAATATGACCATCCTGAACCCGGTCGAAATGGAACAAGCCATCAACAACATCCCTGGTGTCATCACCAACGGCTTGTTTGCGATGCGCGATGCCGACGTGGTGTTGGTAGGCAAAGGCTCGGAAGTCATTTCGTATTAAGAAACCACGTTACAGACAAAAAAATCCGCCCTGCAGAGGTTGCCATAAAAGCCCCCTCTCTCCTTGCGGGAGAGCAGGAGTGAGGGGATAAATAATGTACACACTGACTTATCCCCCGACCTTCTCCCTGAGGGAGAAGGAATTGTTATCCTCCTGCAGGGCGTTTTTTTGCAAGGCGCTTTACCAAAAATCAATCTGCCGGAGTATGGGGTAAATTCACCGAGTAACGGGCTCCGTTGCTCAAGCCATACACGCCAAATTGATTGCTGAATTTACCGACGAAGCCCTGTTTATCCGGGGTTAACTGCAGATCGAAGCTTGAGATCACGGCAAAGTCAGGCGCATTAGGGTTCGGATGGAAACGAATCTCCATGTCCACCGAGCAATTGCTGTTGATGCTCGCCGTTCCGTAGACCTCGCCTTGGAAATTCGGATTGCCGCTGACATTGGGATCGAATGCGCAGACACCGGCCAAAACGCCATTGGTGACGTTCACTTCGCAACGGCCTGTATGGTTCAGCTCGGGCTTATTCACCGCCGCCTGATACATCACATAATCCCCATCCAAGTCCTGGCCGCGACAGGGGTGTTTTTTCTGCTGATGCCCTTGCCTGTCATCGGCATATGCTTGAGCAGACAGCAACGCCAGGGTTGCAAAAATCTGGGTAATTTTATTCATTTCGTTATCCTTTCATTCCGTGGTTTGTAGTGGACTTCCTAGAGTTCGCAACAACTGGGCTCGCTCCCTAATCAAATCCGTTTTTCGCTGAATTTGGCAAAATTCAACGGCGATTATGGTAAAGGTTGGCCACGTCCGCTTACTACCTCCGTTCGTATTGCAAACGTAATGTTTCGTATGCCAGACGGATTTTCTTTCAAAAATAACGACCAAAGCCATAAACTGTCATCGAGCAGACGCCACGACCTATCAGAGCATTCCTGATCTACATAACCCACAACCCAGCATTTGAGCGAGCCCCGTATGGACATAAAACCGTCTTTAACCGCCGGCCTGCCGTCGACGGGCCCTAAGCCGAGCAGCGCCGGCCTCGACCTGAAAATGCACCAACTGCTGGAAGCCAAAGTCATCGAAAACCAAATTGCCTTGGACAAACTGACGGTCAAGGTCGCCGACAAGACGCTAAGCCTGCAAACAGACCGCCCGTTGAATTTACAAGGCGGCCAAGCGATACAATTACAGGTCGTCAAGTTATTGCCGCAGCCCGAATTTAAAATCGTGCCTACCTCTCTGACGCCCTCCCCCAATATCACGGCGAATCCGTCACAAGACACACCGACCTTGAAATGGGTTCTTTCCTCTGGCAACGCAAGCGCGCAAATGGTTCAACCGGCCTCGTTTAGCCTGGGCCAACAATTGCAGGCCAGCATCGTCGATGTCTCAAATAACAAAATCACCTTGCAATTACTGCCGGCAACGACCCGCGCGGCTAACGCGCCCGCCAACACCCTGCTGACGCTAGATGCCAAACAACTGATACCCATCGGCGGCAGCGTCGATACCAGCCCCCGCGCCCAGACAAGCGCCTCGCCACAAAATACGCTAAGCGTTGGCGCGCAGTTGACCCTGCAGGTGATAAAAGCCGGGGATTCGCCGACTTTCGCGGTTTCAGCCATTCCAGTCGATGATAGTCAAATGATCGTCAACGCCTTGAAGCAATGGTTACCGATACAAGCCCCGCCAACCGCTTTATTGAACCAGTTGCAACAGGCTCTGCCGCAGCTGATCACGGACGCCACGCTGGCCGAAGCCTTGAAGAACCTGGCGCAAAAAATTTTGAGCAGTTTGCCGATCAAGCCGCAATTGACCGAAGCAAGCCAGCTAAAACAGGCCATCGATGAATCGGGGTTGTTTTTGGAGCACAAATTGCTCCAATCGCTATTAGGCAAACCCGACCTTTTGTTAAATGATGACTTCAAAGCCAAACTGAGCAAATTGATCCAACTGCTCAACCATGAGCTCGCCACGCGAACGGAGGGAAAAACGTCAGCCACCG
The DNA here is from genome assembly GCF_024360925.2 of Methylomonas rapida. Lineage (NCBI taxonomy): Bacteria > Pseudomonadati > Pseudomonadota > Gammaproteobacteria > Methylococcales > Methylococcaceae > Methylomonas > Methylomonas rapida. Next base: position 2,950,699 of record NZ_CP113517.1, read on the forward strand.
AAGCACTGCTCAAGGAAAGTCTGCAAAAAGCCCATGGCGCCTTGGCCAAATTGACGGTCGATCAGCTCAATTCCCTGCCCAAGGACGATTCACCTAAACAAAGCTGGATATTGGAGCTGCCGTTTTTTCATGACGGCAACCCCGAAAGCATGAAAATCCAGATCGAACGGGACCGACGCAAAGCCGATGACAAGCCGGAAAACAACTGGGCCGTCAGCATTACCATCAGCCCACCCAATCTTGCTACAATACATTGCAGGATCTCCTGTTACGACGGCACCGTCAATACCCGCTTTTGGAGCGAGGCCATTGATACCGTGGACAGAATCAACGCTCACCTCGATTATCTGAAACAACAGCTCGAACAAAAAGGAATCGTTACTGGATTTATGGAAGCCCACCAAGGTCAACCGCCCACCCCGGATAGCATCGTTTCTTCGATGCCCCATCTGTTGAGAGAAAAAGCCTGACCCGCACAACCCAGCCCATTAGGAGATGTTATGGACACGCAACTCGCCATTGAATCGCGCCGTTCGGTCAAACAATTCGACCCCAACCACCGCATCAGCGAACAAGAAATCGAATCGCTATTATCACTAGCCATGCTGTCGCCAACGGCCTTCAATATTCAGCACTGGCGCTTTGTGTTGGTGCGCGATCCGGCGCTGCGTCGGCAAATTCGCCAAGTCGCCTGGGACCAAGCGCAAGTCACCGATGCTTCCCTGCTGATCGTGTTATGCGCCGATCTGAACGCCTGGCAAAAACAACCCGAGCGTTACTGGCGTAACGCCTCGCAAGCGGCGCGAGATTTTTTGCTGCCGGCGATTCAGGCCTATTACGCCGGCAAACCGCAAGTACAACGCGATGAAGCCATGCGTTCCTGCGGCATGGCCGCGCAAACCTTGATGTTGAGCGCCAAGGCCATGGGTTACGACTCCTGCCCGATGGACGGCTTCGACTTCGACGCGGCCGGCCAATTGATCAACTTACCCGAAGACCATGTCATCAGCATGTTCGTCGCCATCGGCAAGGCTTTGCAACCCGCGCTGCCTCGCGGCGGCCAGCTTGCCCTGCATGAGGTCGTCATCAACGACCGTTTCGCCTAATTCAGACACCTATTCACCTATCATGACTCAAGCGCCCAAAGACATCGACGATCAAATCACGCTGACCCAATTCATCATCGAGCAACAACGTGGCCTGCCCGGAGCATCGGGTACGTTTACGTTATTGCTGAACAACATCGCCACGGCATGCAAGCAAATTTCCCACCGGGTGAACCGGGGCGCGCTGATCGGCGTTTTGGGCAGCGCGGGCACGGAAAACGTGCAAGGCGAAGTGCAAAAAAAACTGGACATCATCACCCACGAGATCATGGTCAAGGCCTTGGACTGGAGCGGCCATTTGGGCGGCATGGCGTCGGAAGAAATCGATGCGCCAATCAAAATCCCCAAACAATACCCGAAAGGCAAATATCTGGTGTTGTTCGACCCCCTGGACGGCTCGTCCAACATTGACATCAACCTGACCGTGGGTACGATCTTTTCGGTATTGCGTTGCCGCGAAGGCGTGGAGCCCGAAACCGAAGACTTTTTACGCCGCGGCAGCGAGCAAGTCTGCGCCGGCTTCGTGTTGTACGGCCCCTCGACGATGTTGGTGCTGACGACTGGCAACGGCGTCAATGGTTTTACGCTGGACCCGGACATCGGCGAATTCATCCTGACCCATCACAATATGCGCATTCCGGAAGAAACGTCCGAGTTCGCGATCAACATGTCCAACCAGCGCTTTTGGGAGCCGCCGGTCAAACGCTATGTCGAGGAATGCCTGGCCGGGGAAGACGGTCCGCGCGGCAAGAATTTCAACATGCGCTGGATCGCCTCGCTGGTGGCGGATGTCTACCGCATCCTGACACGGGGTGGGGTTTATTTGTATCCCTACGATTTACGCGATCCCAATCGCGCGGGCCGCTTGCGACTATTGTACGAAGCCAATCCCATGGCCTTCATCATCGAGCAGGCCGGCGGCGCTTGCAGCACCGGCACGGAACGCATGCTGGACATCAAACCGCAAGACATTCACCAGCGCATACCGTTGATTTTCGGCTCTAAAAAAGAAGTCGAACGCATCGTCGGCTATTATCAACAATCATCCAACGACTAGAATCCGAAAGTGCCCTATAAGCAAGTCATTTGCAGCAATTGCAGCCTGGACAACATTTGCCTGCCGCGCGGCCTGTCTCAAGCCGAAATCGAAAACATCAGCAAGGTGGTCAAAGCCCGCAAAACCTTGCAGCGCGGCGATTTCATCTACCGCGAAGGCGATCATTTCAAGGGCATACTGGCCATCAAGTCCGGCAGCGCCAAACTGGTCGCCAACGACAGCCACGGCAACGAACATATTCTGAATATCCTGTTGCCCGGTGAATTACTGGGTTTCGATGGTTTGTCCACCGAAAAACACGGTTGCGCCGCGATTGCGCTGGAAACCATGACCTTTTGCATGCTGCCGGCCGACAGCATGGAACAGTTGTTTCAAAAACTGCCGGGTTTAACCCGCGAGCTCTTTCGCCATTCCGGCGAAAAAATGCTGGAGGACAAAAACCAGCTGGTGTTGAGCAAGCGCCCGGCCGAGGAGCGCCTGGCCTATTTTTTGATCAGCCTGTCGGAACGCCTGAGACGACGAGGATTTTCCTCGTCGGAATTCAAACTTTCGCTGACTCGGCAGGAAATCGGCAACCATTTGGGCCTGGCCTTGGAAACGGTCAGCCGTCTGCTGAAGAAGTTTCAGGATGAGGGTTTGATCGCGGTGCAAAACCGTTTCATTCACATCAAAAACCTGAACTCATTGAAAAATCTGCTGCAGCCCCTGGATTGACGGCTTACCCCATCCTGCACGGCCTGGGCGGGACGCAGGCGGTTAATGACGTATAACCTACTAATATAGTATGATATGTCCGACTAAACGCTTGCCAACCCTAGCCATGACAGAGAACGTACATCCGCACGAAATCCACAAATTTGGTTCACAAGCCGAGCGCTGGTGGGACCCCAACGGCGAGTTCAAAACCCTGCACGACGTCAATCCGCTGAGGTTGCGATTCATTCAGCAATATGCCGGCTTGTCGGGCAAGCGCGTCGTGGACGTAGGCTGTGGCGGCGGCATTCTGACCGAAGGCTTGGCCAAGGCCGGTGCCGACGCGCTGGGTATCGATCTCAGCGAAGAACTGATCGACATCGCCGATTTGCATGGCCTGGAAACCGGCGTCAAAGCGAATTACCAAAGAATCAGCGCCGAAACCCTGGCCGAACAACAACCTGAAGCATTCGACCATGTGACCTGCATGGAAATGCTGGAACATGTTCCCGATCCGGCTTCGATCATTCGCGCCTGCGCGACGCTGGTCAAGCCTGCCGGCATGGTGTTTTTTTCCACCTTGAACCGGGTGCCAAAGGCTTACTTGCTGGCCATTTTGGCGGCCGAACACCTGATGAAAATAGTTCCCAAGGGCACGCACGACTATAAAACCTTCATCAAGCCTTCCGAGTTATGCCAGAGCGCGCGCAACGCCGGCCTGGAACTGCAAGGCATGGTCGGCATTCAATACAACCCGTTCAACAAGCAATTCAGCCTGGGCAAGGACATCGATGTCAACTACATCGCGGCTTTCCAACGCACAGAATAATCATGAACGACTTTCGACTAGATTGCGTTTTGTTCGACCTGGATGGCACGCTGGTGGATACGGCCCCGGATTTGCTGGCCTGTCTGCATGAGACCCTGGCAACGCACGCTTACCCCACTGCCGACGAAGCCGAGTTGAAACCCTTGATTTCACTGGGCGCGCTGGCGATGATCAAACATGCCGCGGCCCATGCCAGCGAAACCGAACAAACCCAACTGCTGGAATTCATGCTGGATTGCTATCAAAACAACATCGCCAGGTACAGTCAGTTTTTCCACGGCATCACCGAAACCCTGGCAACCATTGAAAATCTGGGCCTGAAATGGGGCGTGGTCACCAACAAACGCGAACGTTTCACGCTGCCACTGATGGACGCGCTCAATCTGCGCCAACGCGCCGCCTGCGTGATCAGCGGCGATACCACCGCCAATAGCAAGCCCCATCCGGAACCCATGCTGGCCGCATGCAGACAAGCCGGCGTCAAGCCGGAAAATTGCGTTTATATCGGTGATGCCGCACATGACATTGCCGCCGGCAAGAATGCCCACATGAAAACCCTGGCCGCCGTCTACGGCTATCTGAAAGACGGCGACCGGCCCGAAAACTGGGGCGCGGATGCCTTGATAGAACATCCACAACAATTACAGCAATGGATACAGGCCTCGCTATGTCATTGAACAAGCAAGTCATATTGATCACGGGCGCCGGCGGCGGACTGGGCGGCGCGGCGGCCTTGGCCCTGGCCAAACAAGGCGCGGAACTCATTTTGCTGGATAAAAGCATTCCGAAGCTGGAAAAGGTCTACGATGCCATCGTCGAAAGCGGTGGTCAGGAACCCGTCATGTACCCTTTTGACCTGGCGGGTGCCAGCGAAGCCCAATACCAGGAAATGGCCGACGTGATCGAACAGCGTTATGGCGCGTTGCAGGGGTTATTGCATTCGGCCGCGGAATTCAGCGCTTTTACTCCGATCGCTATCCATAAAACGCAAGACTGGGGTCATACCCTAAACGTCAACTTAAACGCCGCATTTTTACTGACGCGTGTATTGCTGCCGCTGCTGCAAAAAAGCCAGCATGCGTCGATTGTGTTTACCTCCGATTCCGGTGCACGGCAGGCCCGAGCTTACAGCGGCGCTTACGGCGTTTCGAAAATCGCCTTGGAAGGTTTTGCCAAAATTTTGGCCGAGGAACTGGAAGGCGGCGAAAAAATCAGGGTCAATACATTGGTGCCCGGTCCCGTGGATTCGCCGCTGCGCAAAAAAGCCTATCCAGCCGAAGACAAAGCCAAATTACCGGGATTGCAAAGCCTGGCCTCGATCTATTGCTATTTATTCGACAGCGCCAGTATAGGCATTACCGGTCAAGTTTTTGACGCTCAGACTTTTAAAATCTAAATACCGTTATGGCAGAAAGAGAAGTTGTTACCTTAACCCGCGACGTCAATATCGTTACGATACCCGATGGCCACCACGGCACCTTGAACAAAGGCCAGAGCGTGACGATTCATCAATCGCTCGGCAGCAATTACACCGTGATCACCGATTACGGCCACATGGTCCGCATCGCCGGCACCGATGCCGATGCGCTAGGCAAGGAAGCGCATGAGCTGCATACCCTGGTTTCGGAAACCGACACCAAGGCGGTGGAAAAAAATTGCTGGGAAGTCATGAAAACCGTTTACGACCCGGAAATTCCGGTCAATATCGTCGACCTGGGACTGGTTTATGGCTGCGATGTCACCAGCGACGGCAAGGGCGGCAACGACGTGCATGTCAGGATGACGCTGACCGCGCCGGGCTGCGGCATGGGGCCCGTGATTCAGAGCGACGTGGAAAAATGCATCCGCGCGCTACCCGGTGTCAGTTCGGTCAACGTGGAAGTGGTACTTGATCCGCCCTGGTCTCGCGAGATGATGTCTGAAGTGGCGCAAGTCCAATTGGGCTTGTTTTAGCGGTGCTTTATCAGCGGCAAAAATTTGCCGCAGCCCAACAAAAAAATAAATAAATAATTGATTTAATTAAATAAAATAAATTTGGCACAACTATGGCTTGAAAACGAAAAACCATCGTTTCCAGGCCCGAGGAAGTGTCATGAAAGAAAGAACCGCCGAACTAGCCGTTGTCAGCAATAAAAGTTTTCAAGCCTCGACAGCGGTCAATCTTCATCATTACGACATCAGCAGCGCACTGCAAACCACGCTGGAATTCAACGAGCTGATTGCGATCTTTTGCAACAAAATCCAAGCCACCGTCCCGCATAACAGCGTGGAATACACCAACGACGAATTCGGCCTTTCATTCAAGCGCGGCATCGTCGGCCGTCATTCCTGCAGCTATGCGCTGAAAGTCGAAGACCAGCAACTTGGCGAACTGAAACTGACCCGCACTCATCGCTTCGGTAAGGATGAACTGGCAATGCTGGAAAGCCTGCTGTGCTGCCTGATCTACCCGCTACGAAACGCCACCTTGTTCCATCAAGCCTTGCAAATGGCTTACACCGATCCGTTGACCCAAACGCACAACCGTGCCGGTTTCAACGATATGTTGGCGCGGGAGATCAAGCGGGCCAATCGCTGCGAGCAGCATTTATCGTTGATTTTCGTAGACATCGATCACTTTAAAGCTCTCAACGACGAATATGGCCACGATTGCGGCGACATGGCGCTGGCGGCGGTGGCCAGCAAGGTCAAAGACAGCGTGCGCGGCAGTGATGTCGTGTTTCGTTATGGGGGGGAAGAATTCGTGATCATGCTGATCGATACCAATCTGGACGCCGCCGCCGTCATCGCTGAACGCGTGCGCACCTGCATCGAATCGCAGACGCTGGCCTACGGCATGGAAGTCTTGAATATCACCGCCAGCCTCGGCGTCAGTTCGTTACGCGGCAACGAAAACATGGAAAGCTTCATCAAACGCGCCGACACAGCCATGTATAAGGCCAAACAAACGGGTCGCAACCGTGTTTGCGTGGCTTAACGTATTGCGTAATTTCGGCTACCCATTGGCGGGGCAACCGTTCGCTCTAAGCCCTTCGGCCACGCTCAGGCGAGCCTTGTCTAAGGGCTTGTAATCCATATTTTGACAAGCTCAGCACGAAAGGATTCCACGCACCACCCATTTGGTGAGCATTCTAAAGCCCGCCTCCCTTTCGACTAGGCTCAGGGCGAACGGGATTTAAAATGCTCAACTGATTTTTTTAGGTTCCCTGGAATAACTGTCCCGCTTAAAGCTTTAAGCGGGAAGCCGTAATGCCCAGATTCACTGCAAAAAGCTAGAGGTTATGTGACAAGCTTTTTAGCGAGGCAAACAATTTGTCCCTCAAAACGCGAAACTCATCCAGCGTTGCCTGCCTGGTTTGCTGATGCCCCTGCGCGGTCAAATCAACCAACTCCTTGGCCAGTTCGTGCAGCCGATGATGCAATGCATGAATTTCCTCGAAGACCGATGGCTCGCATCTACCGTTTAAACCGCCGGCATCCAACCAGATACCCAGGCGGCACAAATGATGATTCAGCGCCGGCGGGTTACTGCAATCATCGACCAGGGCCTTCTCGAACGCTGAAACCCAGCCCTTGAGTTCGACTCTAGCGTAAAGCAATGGCAAGTCGGCGCGGTTGACGGTCCGCAAACCAACCCAACTCGGATTCGGCCGCCATTCAGCCCACCAATTTAATAACTGCGCCGCCGTCATCGAGTGACCGATACCGTAACCTTGGGCAAGCTCGCAGCCCAATTGCAACAGCATTTCACCATGCTCGACGGTCTCCACGCCCTCGGCGATGACTTGCCGCCGAAAAGCCATCGCTAGCCCCAGCACACCGTCCAAAATAGCCAAATCGTCCGGGTCGTCCAACATATCGCGCACAAAACTTTGATCGATCTTCAGCACGTTCGCCGACAACCGTTTCAGGTAAGTCAAAGAAGAATACCCGGTACCGAAATCATCTAGCGCGAACTTGACGCCAATCTCCCGGCATTCTTTTATCACTTGGCAAACTTGCACCAAATCCGCCAGCGCGCTCGTTTCCAGCACTTCCAGCTCCAACAAAGCAGGTTGAATTCGAGGATGGGACGCTAGTAACGATTGCAATCGCTCGACGAAATTGGCCTGTTGCAATTGTTGCGCACCGATATTGACGCTAATCGGAATATCGAAACCCGTTGCTTGCCATGCCTCGATTTGGCTCAACGCCGTATCGATGACCCATTCACCCAATTCGATGGACAGTGGATTTTCTTCGATCACCGACAAGAATACGCCGGGTAGTAACAGCCCGCGCTCGGGATGCCGCCAGCGAATCAAGGCCTCCACCCCCACCATGACCCCGTCGCGCATATTGACCTTGGGTTGGTAATACAACACGAATTCGCCATCCACCAACGCGCGGCGGATGCGTTCCACACTCTCATGCAGGCCACGCGCCAGACGATCTTGTTCGACATCAAACACATGAAATTTATTTTTGCCGGCCAATTTGGCCTGATACATGGCCTGATCCGCCTGACGCAGCAACTGATCGGCATCCACTTCCTCCAGTTGAGGATAAAAGGACACGCCGATACTGGCAGACACTTGCAAAACACTTTCGTCATGTTTTACCGGTTCCTGTGCCGCCCCCAACAAGCGCAAAAACATGGGCGTACTGGCTTCGATATCGTTTAAATCGATCAATACCGCGACGAATTCGTCACCGCCCAAGCGGGCGAGACTATCGCCATCGCGTAACGTATGTTTCATGTTATTGGCGACCAGCATCAACAAATGATCGCCGGCATCATGCCCATAGCTGTCGTTGATGGTCTTGAAGCCATCCAGATCGATATAAGCCACGGCCAGACGCTGACCCCGACGCAACGCCTGAGCCATGGCTTTTTGCAAGCGGTCCGCAAACAATACTCGATTCGGTAAGCCCGTCAGCGCGTCGTAATGAGCGATACGTTCCAGATAACGCTCGTGCTCCTTCAACATAGTGATGTTGGTGGAAATCCCCAGCAAACCCCAAACCGACTTACCCGCCTCGTCCTGATAAATCGGCGTCTTGGACTCCAGATAAACTTGCCGCCCGCCTTCTGCATATGCCACCTCGATTTCCTCGTCGGTTTGTTCACCTTGAAATACCCGCGCATCGATTTCTCTGAGCCGCTTGGCTGTCTCCGGGGGGAAAAACCGATAATCGTCGCAGCCCACCAGCTGTTCCGCCGACACGCCGAACAAGCCCAAGGCCGCGCGATTGGCATAGACATAACACGACTGCGTGTCTTTCATATAGATGCAAGCCGAGACATAATCCAGCGCCTTTCGGAAACGTTCGGTTTCGGTATGCGCCGCCCTAAGCTGCAATTCGGCTTGCTTGCGCTGGGTTATATCCATCGCCACCCCGTTCAGCTTCGCAATCGCGCCATTTTCATCGCGGACTGCCTCGCCTCTGGCCAACAACCATCCCATCGTCCCATCAGAACGGATGGTTTCCAATTCGAGCTCGTAGGGTGTGCCGTCTTGCCGCGCGCGTGAAACGGCGGCATTCAAAGCGCTCCAGCTTTGTGGCGTGAAAAAACCGCTTTGCTCAGGATAATCGGGCACCGGCCGCTTCGGATCTAACCCCATAATCCGATACAACTCATCCGACCATCGCACCTGTTCGGTAGCGAGGTCGAGTTGCCAACTACCGGCTTGCGCGATGCGTTGCGCTTCTTGCAATTCGGCGCGGCTTTGTCTTAGCGCTTGATCCAACATCCGGCGTTGATGAATATCGGTATGCGTGCCTATGATACGCAGTGGCTTGCCGTTATCCGCATTACGCACCGCGATACCTCGGGCCAGTATCCATTTCCAATCCCCGCCCTTGCAGCGCAGCCGGTGTTCGCAAATGTAAACGTCGATATTACCGCTCAGATAAGCATCCACCGTCGCCAAAGTTTGGGTTTTATCGTCTGGATGGATCAGCTGCGCCCAATCGTCTGGGCTGCTGTCGATCTCGTCTTCCTGATAGCCCAGCATTTCTTTCCAACGCCGACTAAAAAAGACCTTATTGTTTTCCAAGTTCCAGTCCCAGACCCCATCCCCCGCGCCTTCCAACGCGAAACGCCAACGGCATTCGCTTTCCGCAAGCTGTTGCTCGCGGCGCTTGATTTCTTCGGTCAGACGATTAGCGATACGCTCTGCGTTTTTTTGGGTGTTGATCAACGACAACATCAAGCCAAACAACAAGAGGCTGAGTATGGCTCCGCCACCCAACGAAACCCATACCGACAGGTAACTGATAGCGAACGGAAAACCGATACGCTCGAAATTCAGCAGCCACTGGTGACCATTGAAATCAATAACGCGTTGATTTTGCAGCAAGACATGATGATCTGGCGGCCGGACAGACTGACTGACGAACAATAAACTGGCAGGGTCCACCTGCGGCCCATCGTAAATTTGCAAACCAATGTTCTGACCTTCTCGATGTTCCCAATCTCCTAGAATCCCGGTCATCAAGTCGTTCATCCGGTAAGGGCTATAAACCCAGCCTATCAATTCAGCGCGGCGCTGCTCGAGGGTTTCATGGGGCTTATCCCGGCGAAAAACCGGCACATACATCAAAGCCCCCGCCTGCACATCGGCTCCCGTTTCCTGCACCAATTCAACCTTGCCCGACAAAGCCACAGTGCCGGTGTCTCTGGCCTGCTCCATCGCCAGCCGCCTAACCGGCTCTGAAAACATGTCATAGCCGAATGCGCGCAAATTACGCTCGTTGAAGGGTTCGAGATAGATAATCGCGGTATAGAGATCGCGCGCGCCTGCCGGTTTTACGCTGTAATCGGAAAAGCCTTCCGCCTGGATGCGAGCGACATGACTGACCAGTTGATCCGGTCTAATGAGCTCGGTAAAGCCGATGCCTTGCACGCCGGGTATCGCGTCTTGGGCGCGTAAAGTTTCGCTGTAAGCCCGCCACGCCTGCCGACTGACATGCTCGGATGCATCAAACAGCGCAGCGCCACCGCGCAACGTCAAGGCATAAGCATTAAGGCGTTCGCGAATTTTCAACGCGATCTGATCGCAGCTAAAGGAAAACTGCCTCACGCCTTCCGCGTCGATACCTTGTTTGATCTGCAGACTGGTAAAACCGGTGACAAGCAGTCCCAGCCCTAGTAGGAGCCAAGCGAACAACGATTGCTTGGTCGTTTTATTCATGCGTGAGGGATGACAGTTCCACTGAATAAGGTAGGAAAAGGCTGACAACTATAACAAAATCATGGCGCCTCACCATACCAAAATAATAAAAGCACTGAGCCTCTTGCAAAATTATCAAACTACGCCCAAGACAACCATTATCGACGGCTTGATTGGCCGATTTTTTGAGCCACCGGGGTTCGTTTTAAATTTTTATCTCGCTATGTCATGGTTTCTAAAAATTCAGGGCATAGCTAGCCCTGCTATTGTGTAAGGGATGATGCCGTTTTCAAAATACCGTTTCCGGTGCGATGGTGATATCCCACCATTTCAAGGCCGTTGAGCGTTGCAGTCTCGCCTCAAGTTCGCGCACCTGATCGGCGGCTAATTTAACGCCTTTTTCATAGACACCGGCCATCATCGAGACCACGGCCCGCTGTCCTTTTCAGATAAAAATCCCCGCGCGCTTCAAAACCGTCTCTTGAGAATCCAACAAATAGCCATTCCAGGCTTTCTCCAGCCCCGCCCAAAAACGCTCGATCGCGTTGTACCCTAAAGGGCATCGAAATATTTGCTGTGATAAGGCGGGTAATACACCAGACGGATGGTCAACCCGGTTTTGTCTGCAAACTCAACCAGCCGTTGTAAATACCGGGTTCGGTGACCACTACACTCCGGGCCGTTGTCCGAATTGATCACCAAGGTACGAATACCGGATAACCCGGCTTTCGCTGTTCCCACCAAGCTTCCAGGCCATCGATCATGAAATCGCTGGTTTTGTAACTTTCCCCAAAAAACAGGAAAGACCGTCCGCTGACAGGCTCCAATAGGCCGCCTGGAATCAATTTCGCTTTACTCGCCATGTCGTGATCGAGGGCCTTAACCGCATTAAGAACTCGTGATTTGACGCCTCGGGAATACTCGCCAAGGTTCACGGTCGCTTTGGTATCCATGCTAATTCGTAACGTCGTCGGCGTCGGCCTCACTATTGATCTGGCGCACATTCGCGAATATCGGATCGGTCATTTCGGTTTTTTTTGAACTTTGCTCTTGGCAACCGTCCGTCGACGATAGCCTTGTCGATTCAGCAACTCATAGAACGTCCGCTCCGCCGGTAGCGCCTCTTCCGTGTAAACCATTACAGGCAATCCGACACGACAATTCTATCGGCGTTGCAAAATGCAGATATAGCGTCTTTTGTGAAGGAAATTGGCGCCTTAGCGATGCTCTAACTCGATGACTCATGCCACGGATGAAATCGACGGACCGTTGCCCCGAGCTGCCGGTTGGCTTGACAACAACACAGATTGGCTTGGCATGTTCCTGACTTCTTGTCAGACAATCACGCCGGCCGCCACGGTATTCAGTGACACGGGCTCGATGACGATAAAACTGCCCGTGACGCGGTTATCCGCGTAAGCATCGGTCAGCAAAGGCTGCTGCAGTTTCAACCTGACCCGCACGATGTCGTTCATATGCGCTGTCTCGGGTCCCTTATGTCGTGCCAACGTGTTGACATCGATCAGGTAATCCAATTCGGCGAACAGTGCCTGAACCGTACGCGTGGTATGCTTGATCAGGTACTTGCCGCGCGGTTGCAGCGGTTGCTCCGACAGCCAGCATAAATCGGCGACCAATTCCTTACTGACGCGCGGCGGTTCGCGCGGGTCGACCAGCATATCGCCGCGCGAAACATCCAATTCCCGATCCAGCGAGACCACCACCGAACGATCCATGGCGGCCTGGGCCAGCGACTGCTCGCCGATCTTTATGCCAGCAACACGAGCACGTTGAGCCGAAGGCATGACCATCACTTCATCACCTGGCCGCAAGGTTCCCGAGGCTAGCGTTCCCTGATAACCGCGAAATTCGCCATGGGTCGAACCATCCGCGCCATTGCCCAGCATCACGCGCGCCACGCGCTGTACAGGCAGGCGCAAGGATGCCAGTCCGGCATCGCGTCTTGCCGGAATACTTTCCAGATACTCCAATAAAGTTGGGCCGCGGTACCACGACACGGACTGGTCCCTAGCCACGACATTGCTCCCGCTCAATGCCGATAAGGGAATCGCCTGGACGTGGTGACGGCCCAAGCGGGTGACGAAGGAAACAAACTCGTCGACTATCGCTTGGTAAACCGCCGGCTGCCAATCCACGAGGTCCATTTTGTTGACCGCCAGCATCAGCTCGCGAATACCCAACAAATGCGCCAGATAAGCATGGCGGCGGGTCTGGGTGACTACACCCTTGCGAGCGTCCACCAATAAGATCGCTAAATCGGCGTTCGATGCCGCGGTAACCATGTTGCGGGTGTACTGTTCATGACCGGGCGCATCGCCGATGATGAATTTACGCCGCGCCGTGGAAAAATAACGATAAGCCACGTCAATCGTGATGCCTTGCTCGCGTTCGGCCAGCAAGCCGTCGGTCAACAACGACCAATCGATTTCGGCCAGGCCGCGTTTCTGCGAGGTAGCGAGTATCGAGGCCAATTGATCGCTGGCCACATTCCCCGTGTCGTATAGCAAACGTCCGATCAGCGTGCTTTTACCGTCGTCGACGCTGCCGGCGGTTATGAAACGCAGCAGGCCCGACAGGCTTTCATCATGCTTTAGGCCGCCGGCTTTCGTAGATTTAGCTGGCGTTGCAATCGCGTTCATCAGAAATACCCCTCTTTTTTGCGTTGTTCCATCGCCGCTTCCGCAGCACGGTCGTCCAATCGCGTAGCGCCGCGTTCGCTCAACAGGCATTGCGCGGTTTCTTCGATGATCTCGGACAGCGTCCCGGCCATCGACGGTACCGGCGCGGTGCAGGAAATATCGCCGACAGTACGAAAACGGCAACTGATGGTTTCCACGACATCACCGGCCTTGGCGGGCGTCAGCCGGGTAACTGGCACCAATACCTCCCCCCGGCGCACCACTTGGCGCGGATGGGCAAAATACAGTTCGGGCAGTTCGATATCCTCGCGCTGGATGTATTGCCAAACGTCGAGTTCGGTCCAGTTGGAAATCGGAAACACTCGCAAATGACCGCCTGGTTCCACACGGGTGTTATACAACGACCATAGCTCCGGCCGCTGATTTTTTGGTTCCCATTGGCCAAACTCGTCGCGCACGCTAAACACCCGCTCTTTGGCGCGCGACTTTTCCTCGTCGCGCCGGGCGCCGCCCAGGCATGCATCGAAACCGAATTCGGCGATGGATTCCATCAAGGTCACCGATTGATGCGGGTTGCGCGATTCCAGTGGATCACGCAAGCGTACCGAACCATTGCGAATCGAGTCCTCGACATGGCGCACATACAGGCGGCAGCCATAACGCTCCGCCATGCGATCACGATAGGCAATCACCTCTTCATAGTTATGACCGGTATCGATATGCAGCAACGCAAAACCGATCCGCTCGGGGTGAAACGCCTTGTAAGCCAGATGTAGCAACACCGCCGAATCCTTGCCGCCAGAAAACAGCAGCACCGGATGTCGGCATTCGGCCGCCACTTCGCGCAGGATGAACAGTGCCTCGGCTTCGAGCAAATCCAGATGCGCGGCATGCATGGGAAGCCGGGAGGACATGTTCAGACCCAGGGGTTCTAGTGGCAAAATAATGTCTCGCGTGGCGGCTAAAGTTGACATCTCGGTATGTCTCCCGGTTACTGGTCAAAAAGTCATTGCATTGAAAAATCGCTTTCAAAGCCGGGATCATGCTATCAATTGCAACTCATATAAATCCAATATAAGAATTTAAACAAACCATTCTATTTTCATTATGGATTGCAAAGGTGGCATTGTCCGGCGTTGGCATATTGCCTCGCTCGCTCGATTTGTTGTTGGTGACCACAGCGAACACAACGCAGCAAGTCGGCTTTGATCTCCGCGGTGGGCATGCCGCAATTTTCGCAAGGCAAACCTTTTACAACTTCGGCCCTGGCAAAGCCGGGCGCCCGGCAAACTGGACAATAGGACGTCAAGCGAATGGCCAGTTCTTGCGCCGCCAACCGTATCGTTTCCATCCTTGACGGGTTGGCAAACGCGCGCATGTCGGTTTCAATGAAGACCTGAGCGTTTTCTGCAACGGCCATGGCCCAGGCGACCGCATGCTCGAACGCCAGCCAATCGGACAAGCCTTTTCTAAATACAGGATAATCCTGATGCTGCGGGCGCACGACCAAATAGTGCTGGGGAAAACCGACCCGTTCGGCAAAATGTTTCGCCTCTGCCCAGCTAGCAACCAGAGCACTGGCAAAATTGGTTCGGCCGGATACGGTGGCGATGACTTCGATACCCAAATCGTCATCTATCCAAACCAGCAACTCACGGTTATACGACATCATGTAGGTCACTGGATCCGGACCAAAACTGCCTTCGCTGGCCAGGCCAATAGGCAAACCGGACAATTGCATACCGATCCGAGCCTTACGTCTCGCGGCCTCCAATTGATTGCCGACCCTGGCAATATCGCGCGTAAACGTGCCTAAGGTATCGGTATCGAAACCTTCGATACGCTCCACCTTACAAGCCAGCGCCTCACCCAGCACTTCTCCGAGCACGGCTTCCTTGCCATGTTGGGTCAGTAATGCAACGCGACGGTCAACATACAGGTTTGGGGAAAGTTCCAATGAGGGATACATTGTTTGCTCCTTAAAATTCGCCACGCGTTTGGCGCACGGCAGCCAGCCATTTCCAGCGCGCGATCCGGTGCAGCAAGATTCCGAGCCTGGGATGCGCGTAAAAATGTAAGCGCGCGCTTGCCCAGGCGTGATTGTGTCCTATCAATAAGACGAGGATGCCGCCCAAAACCAGCCCCAGCAACCGTTCATTGAACAAAGCCAGTTCCATCGAGGCAACCGGCACGACTTCTTGTAATCCGATCAAGAAACAACGTTGCATTGCAAAATAAGACATGCCGACCAATGCCATCAATTCGATGACGCGCGAAATTGGTTTTTGCACCGTAGAAGAATCCAGGGAGCCCCACAGAAAATAGGCAAATAGGCATTGCAGCATCATGCCGGGCATCACGGTCTCTGGCTGTGCCACTGGATTCAGACCGACGGCCAGAGCGGCGAGGAAGGTCGTGGTCAATGCCAGGAACAGCGGCAACAACAATTCATTTGTCCTGTGTTGGCTAGTTGCCAACGCTGACTGAGTTCGCTCGGTCATATCGCCCATACCGCCGTAACCACAGAGCGCGTGAACCAGATATACAACGCAGACAAAGATGGATAGTACAGCCGATGAAAACGCCCCTACACCGCATTGCAATGCCAGGAATCCGCCTTGGGCAAGCATGCACGCGTTCAATAACTTATCCGGCTTGTTCGAGAGCAATATCGCGGAGACTCCAGACAAGAATACTGCGGCCCCGCTGATCGCCAGCAAATTCATCGCGGCGGGGTTTATTGCCAGGACATGGCTCATCCTGGCCATCACAAATCCACAGGCGTTGATGATGCAAGCAAACAGCAAGCCCAAAACCGGGGAGGATATTCTCGTCGCGTCCGCAAGCAACACAAAATACGCCAATGGCAGCAGCCGCAGAATCAGGCTCAAGGCCAGCAAGAATGCGGCCCCACTCAATCCCCAGACATTGCTGGACAAGGAATCAACGAGCGCTGCCTGCGCGGCGGTAAAAATCTCGGCGAACGTGATAGGGCCCAAGTCGTGATATAACACCGACACTGCCAATATCAGGCATAGATCACCTAGGCGGCTGAAAAATAATAGCTTGCGTGCCTCTATTCCGATTGCTTGCGCTGCCGCCGTGCATCGCAGCAAGCGCTGCCCCGCCAAATTGAGTCCCAACCAGGCCATCGCGAATTGAATCAAGTTACCTGAAACGACCAGCATCATTGCCGAGCCGACAGCGAGCGCCAGCCATTTTAGTAAGCGTCCTTGCGCTGATGCTGACCGATGACGAACATAGCTCACCGACAAGCAGCCGGCATAAGCCACTAATAGCAGCATCGTCAGCGCCAATGCATCCAGATAGACATCAAACCGGGCCATCGTGAAACGGAGGCTACCTTCGAACAGAAAAATCAAGCCGATGCTCATGACAGCGGTTAATGAGGCCGATGTCCCGAACCTCGCCAATTGGAGCATGCGCTTCGGCTGGCGCTCTGCCAGGCGCTGCGGGATCAAACCGATAGCCAGCAGCAAACCGGGTCCGAACATAACCAGCGCGGCAGTCATTGTTTGCATACTGCCCCCTGGGCACTGGATTTGGGAAATTGGATGAGCCATAAGCAAGACGGCGCGTCTTCCGCCAATGGCGCAGCGACGCTGAAAACAGACACGGCAGGCGACTGGACTGACCGGCAGGCTAGCAGGCTCATGATGATCTCCCAAAAAATCAGTTGAGCTCATGCTAGCAATCGCCGCTTATTTCATCCAATATATGTATTCAATACAAACATTCTTTTTTTTATATACCAATGGCTGCACTGAATTATCATCACTTGCGTTATTTCTGGGTCATCGCCAATGAAAACAATCTGACACGCGCCGCCGAGAAACTGCATGTTTCACAGTCGGCGCTGAGTATTCAGCTGCGGCAACTCGAAGAATCCCTGGGACAAAAACTATTCGACCGAGAAGGCAGACGCCTGTCCTTGACCGAGGCAGGACGCATAACTCTGGATTATGCCGATGCGATTTTCCGCACGGGAGATGAACTCGTTAGCCTGATGCATGGCAGACCGGCCGGCACTCGGCAACTATTGCGGGTCGGAGCGGTTTCGACGTTGTCACGAAACTTTCAATTGGAATTGGTGCGCCCCCTGTTGCAGCGCACCGATATAGAACTGGTGTTGCGCTCCGGCAGTCTGCGCGAATTACTGGCTCAAATGCACACTCATACCATAGACTTGATTCTGTCCAATCGCCCGGTTCCGCGCGATGCGCAAGCCAACTGGCATTGCCATCTGCTAGACGAACAGGCGGTCAGTCTGGTCGGCAAACCGGCTTTGGTCGAGCAAGCGTTTTGCTTTCCTCGAGACCTGGAAACCACCCCGCTATTGCTGCCAAGCATCGAGAGCGAAATTCGCGCCGCGTTCGATTTCTTACTGGAACAGGCCGGTGTCCGCCCGCTGGTGATTGCCGAGGTCGACGACATGGCAATGCTGAGATTATTGGCGCGCGAATCCGGCCATCTGGCCCTGGTTCCGCCGGTGGTCGTAATGGACGAATTACGCCAGGGTTTATTGGTGGAACATTACCAAATCGCCAAGATTCGCGAACGTTTCTACGCCATCACCCCGAGCCGGCGTTTTCCGAACGAGGCGCTTCGCGATTTATTGGCCGGCAGGCTCGACGCGGGATACGACGCAAAAGCACCCGAACGTTAAACCTAGAAAAATCATTGGGTCCACGAAACACACGAAAATCACGAAAAGTTTCAAACCGTTATCATATCTAAGAGCAGCACCGAACAGGTGAATCGACAAGCTTCATAACGCAATGCTTTCTTTCGTGTATTTCGTGATTTTCGTGGATGACTGATGTTTTACTCTGAAAGTCACGCGGCAACCCCAAAAAAAGACTAACGACATAACAAAGTTGACTTTCATTTGCCGGGGCGATGCACAGCCTTCATGAGCGTTACTCTGAAAGTCATGGTGGGAGCGACGCACAGTCGCGACAAATGGCTTCAATTCGCGACTATGCGTCGCTCCTACAGCTAGAACTTTCATTGGCCGGGGCGATGCCGAGCCTTCATGAACGTTAGGATGACAACGTTCGATCTGGATCAATTTTCGAACACATCCACACCCTTGGGCGGGTTGAAATTGAATAAATCGTCGCTCAAGACGGGATTGAGTTTGATATTGGAAAAATAGATACGGGTCAACTGACCAAAATTGTCGCTGAGCTCCATGCCGCCCAGCTGGCCGTGGCTCAGGCCAATCAGGATATATTTGAAACCGCTTTCTTCGTTTTTCGGCGACAAGCGTATCCAGTTCATTTCTTCGTCGCTGCCCTGCTCTTCCAAGATGAATTTTTCGTTTATGTCCACCTGCCCCGTCAACAATAATGCCGGCGTGGACCCCAGGGAATCGTCCAGCTGCTTGACGGTGACCTGTTCCAAATCCGCATCGTAAAACCAGACCTTACCGGCATTGGACACGATTTCCTGATTGAAGGGTTTTTGATAATTCCAGCGAAATTTACCTGGCCTGCGCAGGTAAAACTGTCCGACACTGGTCTGACCGGCTTGTCCGGCCTTGTTGAAGCTAACCTGCTTGAAGTCCGCCGACAAGGCGGCGTTGGTTTTCAAAAAGGTCTTGAGTTGCTCTATCGGCGCCTCGTCGGCCCAAGCGCCGCCGTTGATGCCAGCCAGTAAAACACAGGTCGTTAAAAATTTTTTAATCATATTCAAAAAGGATTCAAGTGGTTAAGCCAAGTTTCAACCGCGCCCGGCTCTGCCGGACCACAATTCGAGTATTCCGTGGGTTCGGAGCCTTCGACGAATGGCAACAAACGTGCACCGGCACAGCCTTCGCCCGTCAACCAACCCGTGGCGGAATCTATCCATTTCATGCCGACATTATCCGGCGGCACTAGCTGTACCGGTTGTTTGCTAACCTGCCGCATCAACTCCGCCCAGATTTGCAACGCTCCGCTTCCGCCCGTCAAACCGGTGGTTTTATTGTCATCCCGGCCAACCCAAACAACGGACAAATAATCACCACTGAAGCCGGCGAACCAGCTGTCCCGCATTTCGTTGGTCGTACCGGTCTTGCCGACCAGATTCATCTCCGCCGGCATGTAGTTATAGGCGGAACGCCCGGTACCGTAACGCATGACATCTTGCATGATGGTGTTGGTAATATAAGTCGCGGCGGGGTCGACGGCCTGGCGCACGGTAAACGGATAACTCTGCAAGGCCTTGCCGTCGGCGGCATTGACCGCACGAATCGATCGGAGCGGCGTGGCAAAGCCATCGCCCGCCAGGGTTTGATAAATCTGCGTCACCTCCAGCGGCGACAAGGGCGCAGCGCCCAACAGCATGGAAGGATACAGCTCAACTGGCCGGCTGACCCCCATATTTTTCAGGTTATTGGCAATTCTGGCCAGGCCTATGTCCATCCCGACCCTGACCGTCGCCATGTTATAGGAGTTCGTCAATGCGGTATGCAGCGGGACGACACCGTGCTCGCGATGATCATAATTGTCCGGCGACCAGGTCTTGCCCTTTTCCGCCGGAATTTCCAGGCGAGTATCGCTGATGGGCGTAACGATGGTGTAACGATCGGGGTACTCCAGCGCGGTCAGGTAAACCACCGGCTTGATCAGCGAACCGATCGGCCTGACGGCATCCAGAGCCCGATTGAATCCGGTTTCATCGGCATTACGGCCTCCCGCCAGCGCGACGATTTCGCCGCTATCCCGCCGAGTCACGACGGCGGCGCTTTCCAAATCATTACTTTTAGGGCTTTTTTCCAGTTTGTTCAGCTTGCTTGCTATCGCCTGCTCAAGCGCATCCTGCACGCGGGTATCCAGCGTGGTGACGATGCGCAAGCCTTCCGAGGTCAAATCCTCTTCTTTATATTCCTGTTTCAATTGCCGTTTGACTAAATCGATGAAACCCGGATAGCGATTCGCGGAGCGGTGCGTCATCGCGGCCACGGCCAGCGGCTGCTTTTTGGCGTCGCCGGCTTGTTGCTCGGTGATATAGCCTTCGGCCACCATTGAATCCAGCACCAGGTTACGGCGCTCCAGCGCCCTTTCCTGATTGCGGCGCGGGTCGTAATAAGACGGGCCGCGCACCAGAGCCACCAAAGTCGCTACTTGCGGCAAATTCAAGGTCTTCAAGGACTGGCCAAAATAAAATTCGCTGGCCAAGCCAAAGCCGTGCACCGCGCTGGAGCCGTCCTGGCCTAAAAAGATTTCGTTCAGGTAGGCTTCCAGAATTTCGTCCTTGCTGTAATGATATTCCAGAATCAGTGACATCAAGGCTTCGTTGACCTTACGCTTCAGGCTGCGCTCGGAAGTCAGGAAAAAATTCTTCACCAATTGTTGCGTGATGGTGCTCCCGCCCTGCACCATGCCGCCGGCCTTGATATTTGACCACATCGCTCGCGCTATGCCTTTCGGCGACAAGCCAAAATGACTATAAAAATCCCTGTCCTCGGTGGAAAACAAGCCCTGCAACAACGTTTGCGGTGCTTCTTCCAGCTTGATCAATATGCGATCTTCCTTGCGCGTCGGGTAAAAGCTGCCGATCTGAATCGGCTCCATGCGCAGAATGGCTAAGTCGCTACCGGTCGCGGCATCGACGATGCTTGCAATGGCACTGCCGACGATATTGATCTTGATCTTTCGGCTTTCCTGCAAGGTGTCGCCAAAGTTGAAAGCCCGTGTCTTGAGATTGATCTGGCCACCGCGAATGAAATAAGCCCCCTCGCCAGCCAACTGATTGTCTTGGCGGTAATGCAATTGCAGCAACAAGTCTTCCAGATTTTTCAAGCTGTAGGGCAAGCCGGCATAAAGCTCTACCGGACTGGCATAGACGCGCGCGGGGATGGACCAGCGTTTGCCTTCGAATTGTTCGCGCACCGTGTAATCGAGATAGCCGATATATGACGACAATAAGAAACCGCCACCGATCAACAGCGGCAGCAAAGCCTTCCACAGCCATGACGAGCCGGCTTGTTTTTTTTTGCGTCGATTAGAGGTAGAACTGGTGCGAGTTCGCGGTCTGGGTCGTCTTGCCATTCAAAAAAGAAGTCTGATGCTGTATCAAGCGGATGGATTGCGGATATGCAAAACAAAGATTTAAATTCAGTTGGGAACGCATACGGGCTCAATTAAACGAATGCTCCCTTAAGCCGACATTATCCATCAAATAAAAATTTCTAGTCGGTTTGACAGGGACTTTTTTTTCATACTATAAAGCAGGCTTTATGCCACGTAATCAAATCCAGGTTCAAGAATGGCGTCTGGCGAACATAAATACAAGGCAAGCCGGGAAACCGGCTACCGTTTTAATCTGATTTTAATTAGTTCAAAGTGAATGATGTGACCGACCATAGACGACATCAGCGACTTCTTCATCGCGCAAGAATCAAGGTAACGATACCGAGCCTGTCCAAACAGTTTGAGACTGACATGCGGGATTTTTCCGAAAGCGGTCTGTTTCTGCTTTATCCCAAAGATCTCGGTCTGGAAAAGGGGGCGATTGTGGAAGTGCAAACGCTGGAATTTGAAGACGCGCCGATACAAAGCTGTAAAGTGGTTCGCATCGAGCCGGGAATTGGCATTGCGGTTGAATTTGTTTGATGGACTTACGCGCTGACATCCAATAGCGAACCACTGCGCGGGGCGTTTTGTTGCGCTCGCATTAATTCGATAGTCGCTTTGCTGGCCATCGCGGTGGCCCGGCTGGCTACACTGTAATCTTGGGCGGACGGTTGCGCCGGGGCTAGCGCGGCGCGGCGTATGGTTTCGGCTTTGCGCAACGTCGCCGCCGGATCGCCGGCAACGGCCGAGGTATCGATGCTAACCTCACCGCCCACGGCGTAACGCTGCCCATCCGGGCCGACGGTATAGCTGAAGCTGGCGCCACTGACGGCGATGCCGCCCGCCGCGCTCAAATGTGCCTGTTCGTGAGTCCTGACTTCACGATCACGGTTTTTTAACCATTGAATCTGGCGCAACACTTCCGCGTCGGCGATTTCGGTTGGTTTTTGGACGGCCGTATCGTTCTCGCGCCGATCGGCCTGCCCAGGCATATTTTGAGCCGGATAGCGGTTGGTGGGATTCAGATTGACAGGCGAAGAGCCGGATATCCGCATGACTTACCTCAATGGCTTGCGCCAACATCTGATAGCGAATATAACGCTGAATCAGTAATTTGTAAAAATCCTTTTGAGTGTTTGCAAGGGGGAAATCGATGACGGCCAAACGGCGCATGGAACTGAGTCAATCGGCGATTACTGGCATAATAAGCGATCCACGCGCTATCCCGACCTCGCCGCACGCCATGCATAAACCTTTCAAAATCCAGAGTCGCTATCAACCGGCCGGCGATCAGCCCGCAGCCATCAAACAATTGGTGGAGGGCATCAATGACGGCGAAGTGCACCAGACCCTGCTCGGCGTCACGGGGTCCGGAAAGACCTTTACCGTCGCCAATGTGATTCAGCAAACCCAGCGCCCCGCCATGATCCTGGCGCCCAACAAGACGCTGGCCGCCCAGCTGTACGGCGAGATGAAGGAGTTTTTTCCGGATAACAGCGTCGAGTATTTCGTGTCCTACTACGATTATTACCAACCGGAAGCCTATATTCCGGCCTCTGACACCTTCATCGACAAGGACGCCTCGTTGAACCAACACATCGAGCAAATGCGCCTGTCCGCGACCAAGGCCCTGCTGGAGCGGCGCGATACCGTGGTGGTCGCCACCGTATCGGCGATTTATGGCCTGGGCGAGCCGGAATCCTATTTCCAGATGGTGCTGCATTTGGTGCGCGGCGACATGATCAAGCAGCGCGATATTCTGCGCCGACTGGCCGAGATGCAATACACCCGCAACGACACGGAACTGCGCCGCGCCACTTACCGGGTGCGCGGCGAAGTCATCGACGTGTTTCCGGCCGAATCGGAAGAACAGGCCCTGCGCATCGAGTTGTTCGACGACGAAATCGAGCGGCTGTCGATGTTCGACCCGTTGACCGGCGAAGTCACCCAGCGCCTAGCCCGTTTCACGATTTATCCGAAAAGCCATTACGTGACGCCGCGCGAACAGCTATTGATCGCCGTCGAGAAAATCAAGCTCGAACTGGCTGAACGCCTGGAGCATTTACGCGACAACCACAAATTGGTCGAAGCCCAGCGCCTGGAGCAGCGCACCCTGTTCGACATCGAGATGATACTGGAAGTGGGTTATTGCTCCGGCATCGAAAACTATTCGCGGCATCTGTCCAACCGCGGCCCAGGTGAATCGCCGCCGACCATGTTCGATTATTTGCCCAAGGACGCCTTGGTCATCATCGACGAAAGTCACGTCACGGTGCCGCAGATCGGCGCGATGTACAAGGGCGACCGCTCGCGCAAGGAAACCCTGGTGGAGTACGGCTTCCGTTTGCCGTCGGCATTGGACAACCGGCCCTTGCGTTTCGAGGAATTCGAGCAAATCTGCGGCCAGCGCATTTACGTGTCGGCGACGCCCGGCCCGTACGAAAAAGAACATTCCGGCGCGGTGGTCGAGCAAGTGGTACGCCCGACCGGTCTGGTCGATCCAGTGGTCGAAGTACGGCCGGCAACGACACAGGTCGATGACCTGCTGTCCGAAATCAATAAACGCGTCGCGGCCAAGGAAAGGGTGCTGGTTACGACCTTGACCAAGCGCATGTCCGAGGATTTGACCGACTATCTGCTGGAGCATAACGTCAAGGTGCGCTACCTGCATTCGGACATCGAAACCGTCGAGCGGGTCGAGATCATCCGCGACCTGCGCCTCGGCGTGTTCGACGTACTGGTCGGCATCAACCTGCTGCGTGAAGGTCTGGACATCCCGGAAGTATCGCTGGTGGGCATACTGGATGCCGACAAGGAAGGCTTTTTGCGTTCGATCACCTCATTGATCCAGACCATAGGCCGCGCCGCCCGCAACGCCAACGGCAAGGTGATTTTATACGGCGACAGGATCACCCGCTCGATGCAGCAAGCCATCGACGAAACCGAGCGCCGCCGGGCGAAACAGATCGCGTTCAACCTGAAAAACAATATCACGCCCAAAACCGTGTTCAAATCGGTCACGGACATCCTGGAACTATCCATCCCCGGCGCCGGCGGCTCGATTGCCAGCGCCAAGGCCAAGGTCGCCGAAGCCGCGGTCGAATACAAGGCCATGACACCGAAGCAGGCTGCCAAAACCCTAAAACAACTGGAAGAAAAAATGTACCAGCACGCGAAAAATCTCGAATTCGAAGAAGCGGCGCGTGTCAGGGATCAGATAAAATTATTGCAGGCGGAAATGGTGGTTTAAGCCACCGCTGAAATCTTTCGAGAGGAAACACGATATGTCGACAGCCTGGGCCGGCGGTGCCGATGCGATTGCGGAACGCATGGAAAAAATGACCGAATTGTTCGTCGCGGAAACCCGCAAAGCCATCTATCACGGCGAATCCGCCACGCATTGCGAGGAATGCGGCGAACCGATTCCCGAAGCCCGCAGGAAAGCCATCGCCTGTAAATATTGTTTACCCTGCCAAAGCCAATTGGAGAAACATACCTGAGGCCTGCCGTACCGACGACCATCTAGCCTTGCCGCAGCATCTCCAAGGCCAAATCGGCCATATTTTTCGAGCCGCCACCCTCCCCCAGCAAACGCTTCACACGTCGCAATTCATTGATCACGGTTTCCCGATAGCTTGCCGCATAAAGCAGGCGCTCGATTTCGGCCGCCAAATTCTCGGCAGTCACCGCGTCTTGTATCAATTCCTTGACGATGGCTTTGCCGGCAATGATGTTGGGCAGCCCGATGAAGGGGATTTTGACCAACTGCTTGCCCAGCCAATAGGTCAATGGCGACAAACGATAGGCGATCACCATAGGCACTTGCAACAGCGCGATTTCCAGCGACGCCGTGCCGGAGGTCGTCATGATCGCATCACAACATTGAATGACGTCATAGGCCTGATGCTTGACCACGTTGATCGCAACGTCAAAACCTTGCAGGTGGCTCTGCAATATCTCGTCGCTGACGGAATCGGCTTGCGGCAGCACGAATTGCACGTCAGGATGGCTGCGGGCCAGTTCTCCCGCCGCCTCAAGCATCGCCGGCAGCATGCGCTTGATTTCATTGGCCCGGCTACCCGGCAACAAACCGACCACAGGTCGCCCCGGTTCCAGACCGAACAAGGCAAAATCTTCCTGCTTGCCGCGCAAGGGATGTACCTTATCGACGGATGGATGGCCGACATAGCGTACCGGCACGTTCTCGGCTTCGTAATAAGCCGTCTCAAACGGGAATATCACCGCCATCATGTCGATGGCCTTGCCATAGGTTTTCACCCTGCCCGGCCGCCAAGCCCAGACTTGCGGGCTGACGTAAAACAACACCTTGACACCTTGTTTCTTGGCGAACTGGGCCAGCTTGAGATTGAATTCCTTGTAATCGACGCAAACCAGCAGATCGGGCTTTTCGTTGGCGAGGATGGCCTTCATCAGCTGCAGGGCTTGGCGGATTTCAGCGTAATGCTTCAAGACTTCGACCAACCCGATCACGCCGATGCCGGACGAATCGAAGCGGATATCGATACCGGCCTGCCGCATCTTGGCCCCGCCCATGCCCATGCCCCGGATTTCCGGGCACAGTTTTTGCATGTCCTGAAACATGTGGGCGGCATGTTGATCGCCGGAGGATTCGCCGGCGCTGAACAATACGGTGTATTGAGGAATGGACATTGAAAATGAAAAATGTAGGTGGTTTTACGCAGCCCAACCCACCATGAAGCCGATGATAAATTGACGGGTTAGGTTATAGCCCCAGGATTTGGCTACGCATGACGTGTCCTTTGGAAAAAGCTGAAGCTTTTTCACTCCAGCCGCAATTCAATGGCTATTAAGCCGTCAAAGCCTTGCGAATCACACCGGCTATGTGCTGCACGGTCTCATCGCTCAAGTTCGCACAAATGGGCAAGGAGAAACAACGCGCCGCGACCGATTCGGTGATGGGCAAGGATAACTCCGCACATTCGTCTTTGAACACATTTTGCCGATGCAGCGGCACCGGATAATAAACTGCGGAAGCGATTTGCTGATCTTGCAAGGCTTTCATGACCTCGTCGCGGCGGTCACACAACAAGGTGTACTGGTGATAGACATGCACACCGACACGGTCTTCATAAGGCGTCGTCAACGGCAAATCCTCCAGCAATTTCGAATAAAGACGCGCGGCATGGCGCCGGGCCGCGTTGTATTGATCGATGCGCTTCAATTTCGCGCGTAGCACCACGGCTTGCAATTCATCCAGCCGGCTGTTGTAGCCGATGACGTCATGGTAATAACGCACATCGGAGCCATGATTGCGAAATTGCTTGATCTTGGCCGCGATTTCATCGCTGTTGGTGGTCACCAGACCGCCATCGCCAAAACAACCCAAATTTTTACTGGGGAAAAAGCTAAAGCCGGCCGCGTCACCGAAACTGCCCGTTTGCTGATTGTCTACAGTCGCGCCAAACGATTGCGCGCAATCTTCGATCAGTTTCAAATCATGCTTTTCACAGATCGCCTTGATGGCCGGCAAATCGACGGGTTGGCCAAACAAATGTACCGGCATCACCGCCTTGGTTTTCGGTGTGATGGCTTTCAGGATGTTTGCCGGCGTGATATTGAACGTACCAGGATCAATGTCGACAAAAACCGGCGTCGCCCCGACATATTTGATGGCTTCCGCGGTGGCGATGAAGGTGAATGCCGTCGTGATGACTTCATCGCCTTGTCCTATGCCTGCCGCCAACAAGGCCAGATGCAAGGCGTCGGTACCAGAGGCGCAGCCAATCGCATGTTTGACGCCCAAATACTCTGCCGCTTCCTTTTCGAACGCCTGTACATTCGGCCCCAGGATGAAGGCGCAATTGTCTAAGGTTTCGGCAAAGCCGCTAATGATTTCGTCTTGAATTTCAGCGTATTGCGCCTTCAGATTGACCATGGGGATCATAATGTGCTGCCTTTTATCCGTGTTTTAAAAATCGGGTAATTTCGATGGCGGTGGCCAATGCCTTGCGCCCTGCTTCGCCCGGCACCAGCGGATTCTCGCCGGTTCTGATGCAATTGACAAAATGTTTGATTTCTTCCAGCAAGGCATCGCCGCTTTCGAAAACGGATTCCTCGGTGACGATTTCGGGTATGCCGGGGAACATCTCCTTCTCGCCGGTCTTGTGCTTGATCAGCACACGGTTTTGAAAATCGACCGAAATGTAAGAACACGGCCGGAACATGCGCATCTTGCGTTCCATTTTCATGCTGATGCGACTGGCCGTGACGTTGGCGACGCAACCGTTCTTGAAGGTGATCCGGGCATTGGCGATGTCCGTACCTTGCGTCAGTACCGCCGTGCCGCTGGCGTCGATCTTTTCCACTTCCGAATCGACCAGAGCCAGAATGATGTCGATGTCGTGTATCATCAAATCCAATACCACGCTGACATCGTTGGCCCGCGGATTGAATGGCGACAAACGGTGAGACTCGATGAACAGCGGCTTTTCGGCCATATTGTCCAGACCACGTACCGCTGGATTGAAGCGCTCCAGATGCCCTACTTGCAAAATGACGTTCTTTTCCCTGGCAATCGCTATCAGATCGTCGGCTTCTTCGACGGTAACGGTAATGGGCTTTTCGACCAGAACGTGAGTCCCGGCGCTCAGGAAGTCTCGCGATACCGTGTGATGCAGACTGGTGGGCACCACGATGCTGACGGCATCGATCTGTCCCAATAAAGACTGATAATCGGTCATGGCCTGCGCGCCATGCTTTTTTGCGACCTGTTCAGCAGCCTCAGGATTGACATCGACCACGGCCACCAACTCACATTCTTTTAACGACGCATATTTCTCCGCATGAAATTTCCCCAAATAGCCTGCACCGATAACGGCACATTTCAGTTTACTCATAAACGACCACACGTTGATTCGCAGTTCCCCCGACACAGTCAAGACCGGGGCATAAAACGGCGCATTGTAACATTAGTTTTATAGTCGAATAAGCTGCAGTATCGGTGACACCAGGGCAATCGCGCTTTGTAGCACTTGCACGGGCAAGGGGTTTAGTATAGCGATTTTGCCTAATATCCCAGATGCTCCCAGATCCAACCCCCTATTTTGCTGACCTCACAGACCCGCGGCGAGAGGGCAAAAACAAACTCCACAAACTCACGGATATCGTGATGATCGTCTTATGCGCAGTATTGAGCGGCATCGAGGATTGGGTCGGCATGGAAGAGTTTGCCGAAGAAAAAGAAGATTGGCTGCGGACCTTTTTGGAATTACCGAATGGAATTCCCTCGCACGATACCCTGAGTAATGTCTTGGGCCGCCTGAATCCCCAAGCGTTTGCCGAGACCTTTCAACGTTGGGTGCAGGCGGCATTGCCAAGCCTTTCAGGACAGCAAGTCTGTTTGGACGGCAAGACCTTGCGCGGCAGCCGCGAAGGGGATAAGGCCGTGCATTTGATGAGCGCCTTTGCGGCTGAAGCGCGTTGGGTGTTGGCGCAACAGGCGGTGGATGAGAAGACTAACGAAATCAAGGCGATCCCCGATTTATTGTCGATGTTGGACATCAAAGGAGCTCTGATCTCGATCGATGCCATGGGTTGTCAAAAAGCCATTGCGAAAACCATCGTTACGGCGCAAGCGGATTACGTGTTGGCACTGAAGGATAATCATCCGAACCTTTGCGAGGATGTCAGGTTGTGGCTGGATACTGAAAATGCCAACGACCGCTTACCGGTCTACGAAACCATCGACAAAGATCACGGTCGCCTGGAAATACGCCGTTACAGCTTGAGTAGCGAGATTGCTTGGTTGACGCAAAAACCTGACTGGGCCGGGCTACAAGCCATTGGTCGGGTTGAATCGATTCGCACCCTCGGTGACAAGACCTCGGTTGAGTGTCGCTACTATTTGTGTTCGTTTACGGATTTGCAGCGCTTTGCCGAAGGGGTACGGCAGCATTGGGCGATAGAAAATTCCCAGCACTGGGTGCTGGATGTGCAGTTTGGCGAAGATGCGAATCGCGCCAGAACAGATCATTCCGCCGAAAACTTGGCGTTGATGCGACGGATGGCACTCAATTTACTACGAAATAACGGACCTACTAAAGACAGCTTGAAGCGCCGCAAGTTGCGAGCATGTTTGAACGATAACTATCGCTTTAAATTACTCTTCGGAACATCTGCAACATAGCGCGATTGCCCTGTCGGTGACACTGATGATGAGTAAACCGTCGAACTTCCAGTCTCCAGCGAGAATACCGAAAAAGCCTATTCATTTGAAAAAGTTAAAGCTTTTTTGTCCCATACCCTCAGCTCAGAAGAGCTATCGCCTTAGACTTTTCTGAATGGTGTTTGAATGTTTGACGGCAGCCTTGATACGGCTGCCGCTCTTGGTGAATCTTTTCGAAACCGGCGACTAATGAATAACGGCCAACGACACTCGTAGCCGAACCGCCGCTACAACACTCATGGAGCGTCTTCCTCATCGAGCTTGATCCAGCGCAAGCGATTGGCATTGCTGACCACCGTCACCGAAGACATGGCCATGGCCGCGCCCGCGATCATGGGGTTCAGTAACACGCCGAACAAGGGATACAACAGGCCGGCCGCTACCGGAATCCCGACGGTGTTGTAAAAAAACGCACCGAATAAATTTTGCTTGATGTTGGCAACGGTCAATCTGGACAGCGCCATGGCTGCCGGCACTTTCAGCAACGAGCCTTGCAGCAATACTACATCGGCGCTTTCAATGGCCACGTCGGTGCCCGTACCTATCGCAAAGCCGACATCGGCTTGCGCCAATGCGGGCGCATCGTTGATGCCATCGCCCACCATGCCGACTATCTCGCCTTGGGCCTGCAATTCCTTGACAACGGCCGCCTTGTCTTGCGGTAAAACTTGCGCGCGAACTTCGCTGATGCCGGCCTGTGCGGCGATCGCCTGCGCGGTGATCGGGTTATCGCCAGTGACCATCAACACCCGCACACCGCGACGTTGCAGTTGCTGAACGGCGCGCGCCGAGTCGGCTTTGATCGGGTCGGCCACGCTGAGGATACCCACCACCACCTTATCGACGGCGAGCAACATGGGGGTTTGCCCTTGCGCGGCCAACTCGGCCATGACATCACCATGCGCATCCACATCTATTTGGTGTTCGGCCATCAACGCGGCATTACCGAACAACCATTGCTGATCGGCAATGCGCCCAGTGATGCCGTGTCCTGCGACGGCGTGAAATTTTCTGACTCGATCCAGTTTGAGCTGTTTTTCTTCGGCGGCCGCCAATATCGCCGCCGCCAAGGGATGTTCCGAGCCCGATTCCAGACTTGCTGCTCGCTGTAAAACCTGCTCTTCGCCATATCCCTCAAAAGCCACGATATGCGACAGGGTCGGCTTGCCCACGGTTACGGTGCCGGTTTTGTCCAAAATCAAACAGGTCAATTTGCCGGCCGTTTGCAAGGCTTCGCCTTTACGAATCAACACCCCCATTTGGGCGGCACGCCCGACCGACACCATCACCGAAATGGGGGTTGCCAGACCCAGCGCGCATGGACAAGCGATCACCAGCACCGTCATCGAGGTGACGAAAGCGTAGCCTACCGCCGGATCGGGACCGAAAATCAGCCAGACGAAAAAGCTGAAAATCGAGATTGCCACCACCGTCGGCACGAAGACAGCCGAAATTTTATCGGCCAGCCTGGCCAAGGCCGGCTTGCTGCTTTGCGCCTGCCTTACGCTGTGAATGATTTGCGCCAGCGCGGTATCGCGGCCGATACGCGTCGCGGTAAATAGAAAGCTGCCATGTTGATTGATGGTACCGGCCGCCACGGTAGAACCGACCAGTTTTTCCACCGGCATCGATTCGCCCGTCAACATGGATTCGTCGACCGTGGAATGCCCTTCTATCAACTCGCCATCCACGGCAATCTTTTCGCCGGGCCGAACCCTAAGGGTTTCCCCCAAGCCCACTTGTTCGATAGGGATATCGACGTCCTGGCCTTCTCGCACCACGCGCGCGGTTCGCGGCTGCAAACCAATCAAGGCGCGTATCGCCGCAGAGGTTTTGCCGCGCGCGCGCGTTTCCAATGCACTGCCCAGATTGATGAACGCCAGAATCACCGCCGATGCTTCGAAATACGCATGGTTGGACAGACTCGGCAAGTTGTCGGAGTAATCGATCACGATGGAAGAATATAGCCAGGCCGAACCGGTACCCAATGCAATCAGGGTATCCATGTTGGCCTGTTTGACCCGCAGCAATTTGATCGCACTGGTGAAGAAATGGCCGCCGGAATAAAACATCACGACCAAGGTCAACAGCGCTACGGTAGTCCAAAATCCCGTACCCTCCCGGGTTCCCATCATAGGAAACCAGTCCAGGTGAGCCCCCAGCATCAGAGGCAAGCCCAAGGCGCCGGCAACGGCTGCCTTGCGCATCAGATCCCGATATCGCT
The DNA here is from genome assembly GCF_024360925.2 of Methylomonas rapida. Lineage (NCBI taxonomy): Bacteria > Pseudomonadati > Pseudomonadota > Gammaproteobacteria > Methylococcales > Methylococcaceae > Methylomonas > Methylomonas rapida. Next base: position 2,982,712 of record NZ_CP113517.1, read on the forward strand.
CTTCTTCCTGCCTTTCTTCATCACTGGGATCTTCCAATCCTTCCATGACGGCTCCATCGTAACCCGCCTCCTTCAGCGCGGATTTGAGCAGGGCCGGATCGGCGGAACCGGTAACGACCGCCGAATGGTCGGCAAAATTGACATTGACGGTCTCGACACCCGCCACCCCTTGCAAGGCCGTTTCCACGGCGGCAATACAACCAGCGCACCGCATCCCTAAGATGGATAAGCGAATTTCCTGGTCCTGACTCATCGTTTGATCTGTGCTCATGACAACCTGCTCAGGTGGGTTTGGATAAAAAATAAAACCGCGCCTATTTATTCGACATTGAAACCGGCATCGATAATGGCGTCTTCTATCGCTTCCATATCGGTTTTGCCTGGATCGAATTCAACATCGACCTTTTTTTCCTTATGCGAGGCTTTGACTGACACAACGCCTTCGATAGCGGCCACGGCAGTATTGATGGTGTTTTCACAACCGCCACATTTCATTCCGCTGACATTGATTGATACTGATTCTGACATCTTGATTCTCCTTATGAATACTGCATGAATACTGCGTTATTAGTAACTATTCGTCCCCTGGGTGGTTTGCCGCGGAGGCTTCATCCAATATCTTGCAAAACCCTGTCCGACGGTCAAGCCTACACCCGTAATCCGCCAAAGCGGCAAGAATGGCTACCTTTTCATCAACTCTGAAGACAGAGGCTAGCTCAACTAAATTTTATCGGTCATCATATTGAGGCCTCATAATTTCATCATAGTTCAACCTCTGTTGCTTCGTAAACTACATGAAAGACATACTGATTGGTCGCCAGCAAATCCTGGACTGCAAACTTAACACTTTTGCGTATGAAATCCTCTTCCGCGGCGATCATTTCGACTTGTCGAAAAAAGAAGGCGCCGCATCAGCAACCAATCAGGTCATCACCGACACGATACTGGAAATCGGCTTGAATGAGCTGGTCGGGCCACATTTTGCGTTTATCAATTTCACCGCGCAAAACATTCTGGAAAAAACCCCGCTACATTTACCCAAGGAACGCATTGTCATCGAGGTATTGGAAGACGTCGCGGTCGATTTGCGCATCATCAACAACCTGCGAGAGTTATCCGCGCAGGGCTACATCATCGCGCTGGATGACTTCGTCCTGGCGCCACAATGGCTGCCCTTGCTGGAGTTTGCCGATATCGTCAAATTGGACATCATGGCAAACAAACGGGAAGATACCAGGCAATTGATCGAAAAGTTAAAGCCTTACAACGTCAGACTTCTCGCGGAAAAAGTCGAAACCCATGAGGACTTTGAATGCCTGCGTGATTGGGGCTGTGAATTATTCCAGGGGTTTTTCTTCAGCAAACCCAACCTCGTCAAAGGCAAGCGCCTTAGCGTCAGCCAAACCGCCGCCATCCAATTATTGGCCATCATCAACAATGACGATGTCAGCTTCCAGAAACTCAGTCAAACCGTCGCCCAGGATGTGGGTCTGACCTATAAACTGCTGCATTACCTCAACTCTGCTTCTTTCGCGCTACCCAACAAGATAGAATCGATTCAGCACGCGCTTACCTTTTTGGGACTACGGGAAATCAAACGCTGGGTCAATATTCTGACCTTGTCGTCGATGTCAACCAAGCCATCTTCCCTGTTGCAGACGATATTGGTAAGGGCCAAGATGTGCGAATTGCTGGCGAACGAAATCGGCGAAGACCAAGAAACCTATTTCCTGGTTGGACTTTTATCCGGTCTGGACAGCATCATCGACCAACCCCTGGAAACCGCTCTGCAACCCTTGCCCTTGTCCGCCCCCATCAAAAATGCCATTTTGTTTAACGCCGGCAGGGCCGGAGAAGCGTTACAATATGTGATCAATTATGAGCGCTGGGAAATTGAGGGCGATACTTTTCGCAACATTGCACCGCAACGCATTGCCGCAATCTACCTGGAATGCCTCCAGTGGTGGGGTGCTGACGTGTATCCCTTTATCAGATGAAACATGAAAAAAACACGGTTATCGTTATTCCCTGGCTTGTTGTTTATTAGTAGCGCGCTGATGGCTACGGAATTGAAAACCGTAAGTCCCGAGCAGTTACTGGATATGCAGCAAAATCAAAACGCGCTGGTCGTGGATATTCGCACAGAAGCCGAGTGGCAAGCCTCCGGCATCCTATCGAACAGCCTAAAACTGCAATCCTTCGACCCTCAAGGCCGCTTCGACCAAGCCAAATGGGTCGCCGCACTGGAACAATTAAAATCTTCGCCCGACCAACCGGTGATTTTAATCTGCCGTTCCGGCAACCGCAGCGCCAGAGTGGGCGATTTCTTGACTCGTCAACTGGGCATGAAAAATGTCCATCATTTACAAAATGGCCTGCAATCATGGCTCGAATCGGGCGGCCCGGTATCGCCCAACTGCCTGCAAGTCGCCTGTAAATAAGGTGATTCATGACAATAAATCCACCCGCCATGAACAATGTTTCCGTTTCGTTGACCTGGCAAAGCCGAAGCCCATCATGGGCTTCGTCTCTGCTCAGCGAATTCAGGCGGCCATGCAACTGGCCGGGTTTTTCTCAAAAACAGCTTAACGACCATGTCTTTGATCTCCATTAGCAACCAAACCATCGCCCTCGCCGGCATAGCTCAATCCGTCTCCTTGGTTCGGCAACTGGCGACTACTGGCAACGCCGACCAAGACGCCATGGCCGCCAGCATAGGCAGTCTGTTGAAAATCGATTCCGATAGCGTCGCCGACGTTTATGGCGGGCTGGCAGGCATACGCCACGGCCTGGAACAACTCGACAAGCAATTGACCAGCCGCGTGGTGGCCAACCCCGAGCAAGCACGCTACGCCGCGCAATTGGTGCATCTGCAAAAGCAGCTCAGCCAAAATCAGGACATGCTGAACAAGATTCGCGTCGGCATCACCCGGGCTCAAGCGCAGGCCGAACATTTTGGCGCGTTGCATGAAAATGTGTTGGCCAATCTAGCCGACATTTACCATGGCACCATCAGCACACTGCAACCGCGCATCATGATCAACGGCGACCCGCAGTATCTGGGCAACCAAGCCACGGTCAACAAAATCCGCGCGCTATTGCTGGCGGGCATACGCGCCAGTCTGTTGTGGCGTCAATGTGGAGGCAGCCGTTGGCACCTGCTACTGTCCCGCAAGAAACTGCAAGCCGAAGCCCGGCATTTATTATCCCAGCTCTAAACCCATGCCGGAATTACCCGAGGTCGAGACCAGTCGCCGCGGCATTGCGCCGCATATTTTGGGCAAATGCTTCAGCAGCGTCATCGTCCGCCAGCCCCGGCTACGTTGGCCGGTCCCAAGCGATCTGCCGAGCACGCTGGCTGGATTGAGGCTGGGCGCAGTCGAGCGCCGTGGCAAATATTTGTTGTTGACCACCGAGGCCGGCACCCTGTTGCTGCATTTGGGCATGTCGGGGAACTTGCGCATCACGACGCCCGACCAACCCATGCTCAAACATGACCACGTCGATTTCGTCTTTGATGATGGCACCGTGTTGCGTTTTAATGACCAACGCAGATTCGGCGCGGTTTTATGGACAGATCAAGCCGTCGAAACGCATCCTTTGCTGGCATCACTGGGGCCAGAGCCTTTATCCGCTGCCTTTGGCGGCGATTACCTGTACGCTTGCAGCCGAAACCGCAAGACAGCCGTCAAAAGCCTGATCATGGACAGCCATATCGTGGTGGGCGTCGGCAACATTTACGCCAGTGAATCGCTCTTTCTGGCCCGCCTGCATCCCAACCGCGCCGCTGGCGACATCGGCTTAGCCAGCTATCAAGACCTGAGCGCGGCCATTAAAACTGTCCTGCAGCGTTCCATAGACCAAGGCGGCACCACATTGCGAGATTTTCTCAATGCGCAAGGCAAGCCCGGCTATTTTCAACAATCCTTATCGGTTTATGGCCGCGAGGGCCAGGCCTGCCTATGTTGCGCGGAGCCCATTCAGCAACTCAAAATTGGCCAGCGTGCCAGTTATTTTTGTGGCGGCTGCCAGCGCTGACCGGTTTAGCGCAGCCAGTCAAACACGGCCGTGACGCGATTGCCCTTGCCGTGAAAGGTCACCCGGCTACACAAGGTTTCCAGCAACTTCAACCCGCGGCCGCAGAAACCGAGATTGTCGCGCAAGTCGTGCTGAAATCCTTGCCAATTGAAGCCATCGCCGCTATCGCTGACTTCTATCGTCAACTGCCCTCCCTTGTCAGTCGGTTTATGGGAGAACAGCAAGCAAATCTTGCCGACCTGCAAGCCCTGCAAGCGCTCTTCCTTCATTTGATAAAAACGCATGAAACCTTCGGGCGAGGTCTTGATTGCCGAATCCAGTTTCAATAAGCCATGATCCAGCGCATTGGCAAACAATTCGCTGATAATCAGGAATATCGATTGCCGGTATTGTTGCAAACCCTGTATTTCCATTAACGCATCGACCAGCACAGGCACGGGATTCAATAGTCGTAGCGCATCGATCTCGAGCTCCATGCTGGTTTTCCAGTTCAAGGCCTGAGTAGGACGGTCCAATCGCTCGGCGATGGCGCACTGCCACGGCACATCGTCGACATCGCATATCAATTTGACAAAGGAAATGTCGTCTTGCTGTTTCAAGTCAGCCGTATGCTCGTCCAGCATCGCGCGCAAGGAATCGAAACCGGATGCCGCCCGCCGGCAGAGCGCCGCCGTGATGCGTTCGGTTCCAAACGCCTCGCCCTGACTATTGGGCGCGTCGAACACTCCATCGGTCATCAGATACAGATGATGATGCCTGGCCACGCTGAAACTTTGCTCTTCTAACTCGAGCGTTCTTTGAATACCCAACGGGATGTTTTTGGAAGGAATGACCTTGTGACTGCCGTCAAGATCATTGACCAGGAAGTGTTCCGGCAGGCCGCAGGTGATCAGGCTCAAACTCTTGGAATCGGGATAAAGCGCGACTGCCGTGGCAGCCAGAAATCGATTGGTCGGCAAGACCCTGTAAAGCCTGGCATTGATCTCCTGCACAAGATCGGCCAGCGCAAAGCCTTTGCGGGCCATGCCATAAAAAATATCAGCCACTGGCATCGCGGCAACCGAGGCCGATAAGCCATGACCGGTAAAGTCGCCGAGCAAGACGTACAAATTATTGTCGGGCGTTCTCTCCGCCAATAGCAAATCACCATTGAACAAGGCCATCGGCGACATGAAGGACTTGATCACCCCGGTATGCAGATAATTGCTCTGCAACACGTTCTGGTAGATCTTGAACGCAACCTCCTGTTCCAAATCCATTTGCTGCGAAAAATCCGCCAATTGCCGGCGTTGCTGTCTCACGCGCCGATCAAGCCGCCCCATCCGCAGTGCCGACTCGACACTCATTCGCAGCAATCTTTGATCCAGCGGCCGAAAGACGAATCCATCCACGCCAATTTTCAGATAGTCGTCGATAAAATCATCCTGGCCTCGCTCCCCGACCACGACAAGCGGAAGATAGCCCGCCACCTCAGTCAGGATCGAAGCCAACTGCTCGGACACGTTGACAGGCGTCGACACCATCAAAAGATCCAGGCAGCCACCGGTCCGAATAAAATCGGCCGCCTGCTGTATGGAAACAACAGAATGGCATTGATAACCGACCCTTGCCAGAAATTCCGCCAGGCCATCTTGTTTACAACTTTCATCCTCAATCAGCAAAACTGTCGCCATTGAGTCGATTGTTAATAAGCTGTCAGAATTCATCGCACTTTTTCAATAATGGCCTGCATCGCCAATATTCGCTTTATAATTTGGCAATTCAAGTTGCCACCTTTTTTAAGGCTCATGTCCATTCTATTCTTTAATTTACGCGGCGTGCCGGCGGATGAAGCCGAAGACGTTCGCGAACTGCTTCTGGCAAACGACATTACGTTTTACGAAACCTCCGCCGGTTTCTGGGGTATATCTCTACCGGCCATCTGGCTGCATCACCCTGATGACTTACCCACTGCCCTGCGCCTGTTCGATGAATATCAACAGCAGCGAGCCATCACACAGCGCGCGCTTTATCAACAACGCAAACAACAGGGACTGCAGCCGGGTTTCTGGTTACACAATCTGAACAACCCGCTTCGCTTCATCGCCTACTGTAGCGTCATCGGCCTGGTCATTTACCTTTCCGTCAAATGGGTACTGGAACTGGGCTTTTAGCCTTGTGGTTTCGCATTCAAGATCGTCAGCATGCGCTGCGTGTGTTCAGCTGCCTCGACACCTAAATCGGTCAGATAACCTCCATCGACCTGGGTAGTCAACCCTTTTTCGAATAGTCGTTTGGCGGCTGCTATGACTTGCGGCTCGGCATCATGATGCACTTTGACCCCTTCCTGGTGAGAGGCCAGATTGAACAATGACAACAAATGGATTTCTGCGGCTATTTCGTCGGTTATGCGCATTTACATGCTCCTGATTCTAGGATTAAAAATTAATTTGGGTTCAAATTCAAGGTCAGCCAGCCATGGACGCGCTTGACTACCATGGCCGGATCGTGCGAATAGTCGTGATCTTCTCCATTGATTACGACTTGTCTATAGACCGGATTGTCCTTGGCCAGCATGCGCCGCTGACGCGCGGTATCGGCGACTTCGGGCAAATCAAACTCGGCATAGATATCCAGAAACGGCAACGCAATTTGTTTGAGAAAATCGCCGATCCGGGCTTGCGGCAACGTACTGTCCGGTAACGGTAGACTGATGGCCGCCAACGCAAGCAAGGCATCGGGTTCAAGACTGATGGTATAAGCCGCCATCGCCGCGCCGATGCCATGGCCGACCAGGGCTATGTTTCTCGCACCGTTGCCGCGCAAGAACGCAACCGCGGCCTGAATGCGGCCTCTGGCCTCGTCGAATAGACCGTAATAATCCCGCGCTTCCGCGCCGATCTCGCGCAGTGGCAACTGGATAGCCAAGGTTGCCCAATTATATTCCGGCAAGGAGGTTCGCAGGCCGCGAATCAACGGCTGATGATCCGGATGATTGCCCATGTCGTGAAGCAAAATCACCGCATTGGTATTGTCGGCTTTCTCGGCTTCGGTCCAAATCCCCAAAAAACGCTGCCCGGCCGAGTTCAACCAAACCACGTTGCCGGCGGAAGTGCCGGCCTGGAGCTGTTCGGCGAACTCCAATTCCCGCCGCTGGTCGCTGGCCCTTGCATCACCTATCAGGACTGCCAATACGACTAAAGCCAGCAGACGGTGGTTCACAGATAGGAACCGCCACTATAAAAACCGCTGACGGTATATCGGCCATGAACATGGCGCAATAACACCATGATCACCGAAGCCACCGGCAACGCCAGCAAAATGCCCAAGAAACCAAAGAGCTGCCCGCCGGCCAAAACGGCAAAGATGACGGCAACCGGATGCAAGCCAATCTTGTTGCCGACCAGCCACGGCGTCAGCCACATGCTTTCCAGACTATGCCCAACGCCAAACACGATCAAGACAGAAACCAGATGCACCGCATCCTGAAACTGCAACAACGCCGCCAGACAAGCCAGGCCGATTCCGACCAAAACACCCATATAGGGTACGAAACTGATCATGCCCGCAATCATCCCGATCAATAGCGCCAGATCCAGCCCAATCAGCAACAATCCAAGACTATAGATGACACCCAGCGCCAACATCACGTAGAACTGGCCCCGGAAAAACGCACCCAGCACATCATCCGCCTCGCCGGCCAATTTACCAACCGTTGTCGCGGCCCGTCGCGGGAACAAATCATGGATCTTGGCCATGAGGAGGTCCCAGTCCCGCAATAAATAAAACGTAATCACCGGAATCAGCACCAAATTCATCAGCCAGCCGATAATCAGCGCGCCTGAATGCGAGACGGACTGCAACAGGTTTTCCGTTCCCGATTCGCCTTCTTGCCAATAACCTCGTATGTAGACGATTAACTGATCGGTTTTCAACGGTCTGATACCCTTGCCAAAATATTTCTGCAAGCTCGGAATGACCGACTTGTTCAACCAATGCAAGTAGGACGGTAATTTATCGATGAACTCGCTGATCTGATATTCAATCGTTGGAATGATGAACAGTAAAACACCGGTCGCGATCACGATGATACCGAGAAACACGACGACGACCGCCAGCGTCCGGTTCAGGCGAAAGTTTCGGTAGCGGAACAACTCCAGCCTATCGACCAGGGGATCGCCCAAATACGCCAAAATAGCCGCCACTGCGAAAGGCATCAGAATGGGGGCAAGCCGATAAAGCAACCAGCCCACACCAACGACAAAAGCCAGAATCAGCCATTTTTGTGAATCGCTCATAGGACTTTCCATTGCGCCGCCATGCCAGTTTTCAACACTCAATCAATACAGATAGGCATAAGCGGCGACCGCGGCGCTAACCAGACCCAAAGCCGCGGCCGTGAGCCATAGCCATTTCTTGCCGACCTTGCCCTGAGGTTTTACCAGCTCCGCGCCATCAATGCGCGCATTGATGGCCTTGAACTTGCCGCCCGCATCCTGCCCTACTTGATAAAACAACACGTCGCCGCGAACCGGACGTCGGGCCACGCCCTGCAAGGCGGAAATGTGGATAAAAATATCCTTATCGCCATGATCGGGTTGAATAAAACCAAACCCTCTGTCGTCTTTCCAGGTTTTTAAAACCCCTCTATGAAATTCTGCCATCGTCTTTACCTCTGTCTGACTTAGGATGCGGTCATAAATGACATCCCGATTCAATAAACCTGCTGTGGTACGCCCTTCTTTTTGGAAAATTACTTTTACCTGTTCCTCTCGTTTCGTAATGCGTCCATGCGCAGAGGCACCCGTTCGGAACGGAAAGCAGGTCATTCATGAAAAACCCATTCCGCGACAGGCTTGCCGCCAACCAAATGCTGCTCGATGATGGTATCGAGCTTTTCATCATCAACCGCATAATACCAGACCCCATCTGGCTGCACGCACAGTAAAGGCCCGCCAGTACATACCCCAAAGCAATGCACTTGGCTGCGCTTGATTTTGATGTTCCCATCGACCAAGCCCCGCTGTTTCAATTTGGTTTTCAAGGCTTCGTATAAAGCCAGGCCTTCCCCATGTCGGGTACAGTTCTTCCCGGTGCAAACCAATACGTATCGATCGTAGGCCGGCATGCTGGGTTTTAGGGAGTCTGACATGGCTTGTTCGAAAATCGGGGCTATTGTAAAGGTGGAGGGCTTGCTTTCTCCGACAGCGCGCATGTCGAGACAACAATCTGAGCATAAAAATCCCGGGACAATCTGCCCTCAAAAAAGTCAATGCCGACCGAGGTTGTCGTAAAAGCCCCTCTCCTCGCGCGCGCGGGTGAGGGAATAAACAACGAATTTATCCCCTCTTCTAAGCTGCTCCCGGCGGGTGAAGGCATTGGCTTGGGAATGAACATGAAATAATCTATGCCAATATTCGGTGCAGGTGTGGATTTATCCGCACAGTGCGAATGAATTCGCACCTACCTTTGTCGAGCTTATTTCTCACACATTCCTTACCTTTATAGGATTTGGTTGAAAATAATTTCCCGCACTCGGGGCTCATCGTCCCCATGCTCCGCGTGGGAATGCAGCCTGAAGCGCCCTGCGGTTCGGGATGCTAGAGTGTCCCTGAGCAGGCTTCCACGCGGAGCATGGGAACCAAAAGCGGAAGTTATTTCTGACGAAATCCTTACGACCTCTGGACTGGGGGAAAACACGGCGCTCCCGATAAACACAGGAACACCTTTTTGACTAGAATTTTTTATCGATCAGGACCTGACCGTCGATCACGAGCTTGGAAACGCCGCCCAATTGCTGATGCAAGGTGCAGGATGCGGTTTTGAAATTATCGCCCGCTTCGCCAACCCATTCCATCGTGACATAGGTCTCTTTATCGGTATCGGTCTTGGACGGAAAATAAACCTGCGAGCCGGTTTTGCTTTGTATCAATTTCGGACATTTTTGATTGGCCATTTCCTGCATCGCTACTAACGAGCGAATCTGCGAGGCGGCTTCCTTTTCTTCATTGGTTTGGTCCTTACTGGCACCCACCACCAAAAACCCCACCACGAATACGCCGACGACGGCTATCATCAATTTCTGTGTTTCACCCATGCTTGCTCTCCTCTGTTTATAGTTATTTCGGCAAATCGGAAATATTGCACTTCGGATTCTATGCGATGCCGGCACTATCGGCAATTGGTGATTCCGAAATCACGCGGAATCACCCCTGGATGAACAGCAATCCTTATTGTTGCGGATCGACCTGCGCAATCCAGTCTCCCAGATTGTAATAGTTGGTGACTCGAGCCACTTTGCCGTCGCGAATATCGAAAAAGGCGCCGGCCGGCAGACGGTACGTTTGGCCGTTGGCTTCCGGCAGGCCTTCGTCGGTATTCAAATATTCGCCCAACACCACAAATTCCGCGGCAGCGCGAGTGCCATCTTCGTTGGCCATGACAACCATGTCCACCAGTTGTTCGCGATAATGATGATTCATTTTATCCATGAATCTGGCAAATGCTTCCTTGCCTTGCTCGCGATCGCCCTGGTTGATGTCATGCACCACGTCGTCGGTCAGCAAGCTCAGAAAGGTATCCATATCGCCATTGTTGAAGGCTTGATAGTATTTTTCGATCAATTGTTTGGCTTGTTGCATGATTGCACTCGTTTGACGGATTAAAAAGGCGGCAATTCTGCCAGAAACGGCGGATTATTTCAGCTTAAAATTCGACGCCTTGCTCGGCTTTGATACCCGCTTGAAAGGCATGTTTGATGGGTTTCATCTCGGTGACGGTATGCGCGGCCGCAATCACCTCCGGCGCCGCATTCCGTCCGGTCAATACGAGATGCAGCCAATCGGGTTTGTCCTGCCTGATGAAATCCGCGACTTCCTGGCCACTGATCCAGCCGTAGCCGCAGCAATAGTTGATTTCATCCAATATGACCAGATCAAACGCCCCGGACACTATTTTTTGTTTGGCAAATTCCCATATATCGCGACTGGTCTTGATGTCTTGCTCCGGATTCTTGGTATTCCAGGTAAAACCGTCACCCAACGCGTGCCATTCGATATTATCAAAGCGTTCCGCGGCTTTTTGCTCGCCGGTTTGCCATTGCCCCTTGATGAACTGAATCACGCACACGTTCATGCCCCAGCCGGCGGCCCTGAACACCATGCCAAACGCACTGGAGGATTTCCCCTTGCCTTCTCCGCTATGCACCAGCACCACGCCTTGCCGTCTTTCTCTGCTTTTCATTAACCCTATTTCCTTGACTGATTTAAAAGGAACAAAATACCAAGAATTGGATGGCTTGCCTGATTATTATGGCGAGATCATCAAGGATTTGTACATCGGCACATTTGGTCTAGTATCGGATTGAGTATCGGGTAACAATTAAGGTGGACTTTAGTCAAATGACTGGAGGTTACAAGGTTGCCGGGTGAATCATCACCGGCGCGATCCAAAACTGACCACTGGACCAAATTTGGCCTGATCTTCACGGCAAAAACTATTTCCGCCAAAGCTTATCCGGAATTTACGGGGAGACGACATGCAAAAACAACATTTGATTTGGCTAGTGCCGGTAGTGGCGATCCTGCTGGTTTGGCTCGACCTGCCTAACGTACTTAGCCTGGACAATATCCGCGCTCACAGGGAAGCCTTGCTGGCATTTACCGAGCGGCATTATCTGGCGATGTTGCTGTTGTGCGGCCTGGGTTACAGCCTTTCGACCGCGCTTAGTTTACCCGGCGGCACGGTGTTATCTCTGCTGCTGGGATTTTTGTTCGGGCGCTGGGCAGGTACCGTGCTGATCGTGATTTCGGCTACGCTAGGCGCGGGCGCCGTGTTCTGGCTGGCGCGTTATTTGTTCGCCGACTGGGCACGGGAGAAGCTGAAAGCCAGCGCCTTGTCGCAAAAACTGCTGGACGGTTTTGATGCCGACGCCTTCAATTACCTGTTGTTCCTGCGCCTGGTGCCGCTGTTCCCGTTCTGGCTGGTCAATCTCGCGCCCGCCTTTACCTCGGTATCGATGCGCACTTACCTGGTCACGACCTTTATCGGCATCATGCCGGGCAGTTTCATCTTCGCCAATCTGGGTCAGTCGTTGGGCCGCATCGATCGTCTGGATCAATTGCTGTCGGTTGAAACCATGGCGGCGCTGAGCTTGCTCGGACTGTTGTCGTTGATGCCGGTGCTGTCCAAACACTTGCAACCGGACTGATTCCCGTCATGCCACGGCCATTGTTTTCTCCACCGATTTCCGCGGCCCCATCATCGCCAATACCGCCCACAAAATGACCATCAACCCGGATCAGCAATATTTTTTAATGAGTTTCAGATTCGATAAAAAGACTCCAGCAGACTTCGGCCTCGTATCGGTGCCGGAACAGGATGATCTCTTCATCAGCACACACGACAATTCCCGTTGGAAGAAAAAGGAGCTCTATGATTTCGGCTGGGGCAACGAGAATGGCTTTGTCAGGCAACCCGAACTGGGCTTCGACGCGTTGTGGTATTTGCTGTCAAACAGCGAAATACAGGAAAACGAATACGGCGCGGCAAGCGAATTACTGGAGCGATTCCCCGAAAATCTATTGGGCACAGTGGAACAGTTTTTGGGACACGGCGACCGAAATCTTGAGCCAAAACAAAAAAAGGCCTTGATGATTTTAAAGCTGGATCAAGCGACAAATCGATGTCCAATAATCGGTAAATCTTACGCACAAATCAGTCAGGATTTTGCAAGATGGGAAGCAGTGAGCCAAAAGGTTACTGCTCTGAAAAATTTACCTTCAGCGATTCAGTCAAGCCAAACAAAAACACCAAGTCCAAGAGATAAACGCCCTTGGTGGAAGTTTTGGTGAGCATAATATTGCCCCTGCTTATAACCCGCGCCGACCGGATAACCCATCATTTCCAGTCATATGCCCCAGCGCTCCAAGCAAGCTCTAATCTAGGTCGTTCAATGACGCCAGCCGGTATCGTCCAGTGCTTTCCAGACTTTGCCAAGAACGAGCATTCGACCAACCATTAATTTCGAATCGCTATATTATTGGAAGTTTCGCGGGCCCGTGGGTTAGAATTGTCCACCTAACAAGCTATAAACCCAACCAAAGATTATTAACAAGCCCAGTAAGAGGCAATACCTTCATGAAATACCAAAGCTGTGACGAATTTCTGAACCACGTCGCTCAACTAAACCCCGGTCAGCCAGAATTCCTCCAAGCCGTGACGGAAGTGATGGAGAGTTTGTGGCCCTTTATTTCCCGCTTTCCCAAATACGCCGAGAATGGCTTGCTGGATCGTCTGGTCGAACCCGAGCGCGTCGTCATGTTCCGTGTATCCTGGGTCGACGATCAAGGTAAAGTGCAAGTCAACCGCGGCTATCGCATTCAGCACAACATGGCTATCGGCCCCTACAAAGGTGGTTTGCGTTTCCACCCTTCGGTCAATCTGTCTATCCTGAAATTCCTGGCTTTCGAACAAACCTTCAAGAATGCGCTGACCACCTTGCCCATGGGCGGCGGCAAAGGCGGCTCCGATTTCGATCCCAAAGGCAAAAGCCCGGGAGAGGTCATGCGCTTCTGCCAGGCCTTCGTATCCGAACTGTTCCGCCATGTCGGCGCAGATACCGACGTACCCGCGGGCGACATCGGTGTGGGCGGCCGCGAAGTCGGTTATATGGCCGGCATGATGAAAAAACTCACCAACCGAGCGGACTGCGTGTTCACCGGCAAGGGCCTGAGCTTCGGGGGCTCACTGATTCGTCCGGAAGCCACCGGCTACGGCACGGTCTACTTTGCCGAAGAAATGCTGAAACGCCACGGCCTGTCGTTCGATGGTCTGAGGGTCAGCATATCGGGTTCCGGCAACGTGGCGCAATACGCGGTGGAAAAGGCCATGGAGCTGGGCGCCAAGGTCGTCACCGTCTCCGACTCCAGCGGCACCATCGTCGATAACGAGGGCTTCACGCCGGAAAAACTGGCGGAATTGATGGAAGTGAAAAACCACCTCTACGGCCGGGTCAGCGATTACGCGGCACGAACCGGCAGCGAATTCCGCGCTGGCGCCAAGCCCTGGGATGTCCCTGTCGACGTGGCCTTGCCTTGCGCGACGCAAAACGAACTGGATGCCGTCGACGCGGCCACGCTGGTCAGAAACGGCGTCAAATGCGTGGCCGAGGGCGCCAACATGCCGACCACCATCGAAGCGGTCAAGCTGTTCGAAGCCAACAAGGTGCTCTATGCACCGGGCAAAGCCAGCAACGCCGGCGGCGTGGCTACTTCCGGCCTGGAAATGAGCCAGAACGCCATGCGGCTGTCGTGGACCCGCGAAGAAGTCGACATGCGGCTGCAGGAAATCATGCGCGGCATTCATCAAGCTTGCGTGCAGTACGGTGACCGCGAAGACGGCAGCTTCAGCTATGTCGACGGCGCCAACGTGGCGGGCTTCGTGAAAGTGGCTGACGCCATGATCGCGCAAGGGGTTTTATAAACCGTAGCCTCCTTGAATCAGGATTGCGCCGAATCCCAGATTGTGACTCTCCCCTTTCAGCAGAGGCCGTCGTAAAAGTCCTCATCGCCTCGGGGGAGAAGGAACTGTTTTGACTGTTACGACACTCTCCATCAAGAGGGGAGCTTTCAATCTCGCTGAAAAAGGTGTTTTCCAAAACGAATCATCCCTTGTTAGCAGGGCTCAAGTCATATTTTCCGCAAAACGCTTGGCGCGGCCGCGGCAAAATCGGCTAAGCTAACGCGATCAACTTTACCGTAGGCGGAACGACGATGGCAGAAAACGAACAGATTCTCATTGGGCAACTGGTGGAAGTGCGCGGCGACGGCATGGACGCCCGCCTCACCGAGGAACACTCGACCGCGGCGCCCATCATCAAGGTCGGCAACGAAGAAATCCTGGCCGGCAATATCGGTTCTTACGTGGTGATACGGCAATCGACTATCAGTGTGTTGGCGCTGGTGTTCAAGATGTGGGAGCGCGATCGTTTCGATAGCCTCGGCAACCGCGCCAGCGACCGCTTCATTTCCTTGATTCCGGTCGGCGAATTGACGACGGACAACGTGTTCATCCGTGGCGTGCGGCATTACCCGACCCCCGGCGCCAGCGTCTATGCGGTCGGCCTGAGCGAAATCAACGCGATTTTCGTCAAATTCCGCCAATACGAGTTTTTCATCGGCCAACTGGCCTCGCAGAAAGACTACCACCTGAGCCTGGACCCGCGCGCCTTGTTCGGCCGCCATTTCGCGATTTTGGGCCAGTCCGGTTCCGGCAAATCCTGGACCGTCACCAGCTTGATCCAGCATACCATCAAGGCCATGCCCAAAACCCATCTGATTCTGCTGGATTTGCACGGCGAATATTGCTGGAAGGACGACGACGGCCGCATCCAATCGGCGTTTCCCAACGAAGTCGTCAATTACGTCGACGCGCTGGATCTGGAAATGCCGTATTGGATGATGAGCTATGCCGAGTTGGTGGATTTGTTCATCGACAAGGATGACAAGGGCGCCTCGATGCAAATGGCCTTCATGCGCGAGGTGCTGCAAACCTTGAAACGCAAGGAAGCCAAGGCGATAGGCCTGCCCGGTGTCACCATCGACACGCCGATTTTTTTCCCATTGGCGGAAATGTACATGCAGTTCAAGGCCGCCAACGAAGAGCGCAAGGATTTCGGCAAGACGCAAGGCGCATTGTTCGGTCAGTTCGATGAATTTTTAGTGCGCATGCAAAGCCGTTTCAACGACGTGCGCTACGATTTCTTGTTGAAACCGAAAAAACGCAATACCTCGGCCAGCATGGCGGACTTGCTGCGGCAGTTCATCGGCCTGGGCCAGAAAAAAGCCAATATCACCGTGGTCGATTTGAGCTCGGTGCCAACCGACATCCGGCCGGCGGTTTCGGCGCAAGTCGGCCGCCTGGCTTATGAATTCAACTACTGGAATCCGAAACGGCGCGAATTTCCGATCACCCTGATCTGCGAGGAAGCCCACGCCTATATTCCGCGGGAAAAAGGCGGCCAATTCGACGGCACCAAGAAGATGATGGAAAGGATCGCCAAGGAAGGCAGGAAATACGGGGTATCCATAGGCGTCGTCAGCCAACGGCCGACCGAATTATCGGAGACCATGCTGGCGCAATGCAGCTCTTTCATTTGTCTGCGCACCACCAACCCGGACGACCAGGCTTATATTCGCGGACTGGTACCGGAAGCGGAAGGCGATTTGACCGACATATTGACATCATTGGGCCGCGGCGAGGCTTTGGTCTTGGGTGAAGCCGCCCCGCTGCCAACCCGGGTGCAAATCTATCGACCCAACCCGGAACCCAAGAGTAACGACGTCGATTACTTCACTGGCTGGCGCGAAGGCCCGGACGATCTGGACGTGGATGGCATCGTCAACAACTGGCGCACGCAAACAAGGCAATGAAACCCAACATTTTGCTTGCGTTGGATTTCGCCATATCAAGCCAACTCGGACATTCATTGCCCTGCCTGGAATAACGCCTTATTCCAGCAATTGAAAAAAATCCTTAGGCGCGCCGCAGATCGGACAGGACCAGTCATCCGGGATGTCGGCCCAACGGGTTCCCGGCGCAATGCCGCTATCGGGATCTCCCTTTGCTTCATCGTAGATATGCTCGCATTCCCTGCATTGATATTTTTTGAAGTCGGACATCATGCTTCTCCTGAAAGGTAATTTATGAAGGAAAACTTCTGGATGTTTGAAGATCGCGTCGGCCAGCGCCTCATCGTTCCAGCGCTTCTGACACTCGCCGCTTGAGCATGGGAAGCAATTCGCTCGCAAACCATGGATTCCGACTCAGCCAGATATTGTTTCGCGGACTGGGATGTGGAAGCGGGATTCTGTGAGGCCAATAGGAACGCCAGCTCCGGACCCTATCGGTTAGTGACAAGCCATCTGCAATCATGTGATATGCCTGCGCATACTGTCCGACGAGCAAGGTCACTTCCAGTTGACGCAATTGCTCAAGCAGCCGCTCTCGCCAAGCCGCCGCGCATTCGGACCGTGGCGGAAGGTCACCGGATTTACCGGTACCGGGAAAACAAAGACCCATCGGTAGTATCGCTATTCGTTGCGAGTCATAGAAAACTTCACGCGTCACCCCCATCCACTCGCGCAGGCGATCTCCGCTGGCATCATCAAAAGGTAGCCCCGATTCATGCGCCTTCCTGCCGGGAGCCTGGGCTGCAATCAACACTCTGGCCTCAGAGCCTAATTGCAGAATTGGCCGCGCGGGATGCGGCAAATTTGCCGCACAAATCGAGCAATCGCTCAGTTCAGCCAACAACGAAGCAAGTTGATTCATGCAACGATCACTGCGGCGTTGCGAAAATCAGCCAGCTTATTCGCTGCCGGCATGCAAAGCGTGTCGCGCGTATCCATGGCGCCACCAATCGCACTTGGTCCCCAATCAAAACGCAAATACATGACCGGTTTCTTCCTCCTGCATAGGGCATGCTCAGCATGTTTAATCATCGAATAAGCAAGCGTTTTCCTGGATCACGACCGCCTGATTATGCGCCATGTCCTTTGCCGCATAGACAAGCGTAACGGTACCCTTGTCCATTGCCTGCCTGAGGGCCCGGATTGGCTCAGGATTATGCTTCAGTTCGTCAAGATAGCGCCGCTTGAATTCATGCCACTTGTCGGGATCGTGGTCGAACCAATTTCGTAGCTCAGCGCTGGGCGCAATGTCCTTGAGCCATAGATCGATGCGTGCTTGTTCTTTGGTCAAGCCGCGCGGCCACATCCTGTCCACGAGGATGCGCCGACCATCATACTCATCCGGCGGATCGTATACGCGCTTAATCCTCAATCGTTGCTTGTGTGGCTGTTGCATGAAGACCCGGTTCGTTTATCCCAAAAAATCATTCGTCCACGAAAAGTACGAAATACACGAAAATTATCAGCGGATAAGCCTAAGGAATATGTGAGAAATATGCTCGACAATGGTAGGTGCGAATTCATTCGCCCTGTGCGGATAAATCCGCACAGGGCGAATACTGGCATAGATTATTTTATGTTCATTCCTAAGCCTTTTTACTCCAGTCACAACTCGGGAGCGCAATGGCTTTAGTTATTGCCGGATAGCACCGGTGTTTTTGGCTTTTACGCCCCCCCCAGTCAGGCGAGGGAACAAAACGTGGAAGCTATTTTGCACGGCGTCATCAGTCGGACAAATAATATTCCACTGTCGAGACTACCCTGACCTTTTTGATATGCGGATTGTTTTTGTCTCTGTCTTCTATGGAAAACTGGCCTTGGGATGCTTGCTTGATTTTTCCCAGCTTGCTGTTTGAATCCGCCGCGAATTTTCCGGCCACTTCCCTGGCATTGCGCGTGGCCTCTTCTATCATTTCCGGCTTGACCTCATTTAACCGAGTAAATAGATACTCGGTCTTGACTTGGTAGTCTTCGCCGGAAAATGCGATTCCGCTTTTGCCCAGTTCGGACAACGAATTCATCAGCGGCTGTACCTTTTTGATGTTTTTTGAGTAGACCGTCACGGTCTGCGTGGCGGTGTAGCGAAATTCCGCCTTTTCGGTTTGGCCAAATTCGCGCGCGGATTTGTCCGTTATGGCGGGGCTGGACACGGTGATTTCGTCCGGGCTGATAGCGTTTTTGACCAGAAAATCTTTGATTTGTCCAGTGCTGTCGTCAACGGCATTATAGAGGTCAACCAGGCTATTGTTTGCCTGGGTAAATTGAATGGGCCAGATCACGATGTCCGCGTCAAACTCCCGTTCCGACAAGCCTTTGACGGTGACGCTACGCTCACATTTTTTCACCTCGATCGCCGCATCAGCCAATAAATACCCTAACGACAGCAAGCCGAGAAAAATGAAAACACCGAGCAAAAAAGCGCTTGTTTTGGTTTCGGTAAGCATGGATTCCCCCTCACAAAGACAAAAAACCGGCAAGATCTTGCCTGCTGGTTATGACAGCAAAACCGCCGACAGCAGCCATTTATCGAACATGTCCAGGCAAACTATCAGCGGAGTGTCGTAAAAGTCCCTCGCCTCGTGGACGGGGGAAATCAATAGAATTATATCCTCTCATCCCAACCTTCTCCCGCCGGGAGAAGGAATTAGCCTACCTTAATATATGCGCCAGAGGACGAGGGAGGAAAACGCGGTCAAGCCCAGCTAATCAGGCGCTCAGATCGCCTTTTGCGGCCGCCGCGGCTTGTTGCGCCTCGAATTTTTTACGCTTGTCGCATTTTTCGGTACAAATGCAGTTGCCGGTACCGCCACAGGAACCTTTGATGGCATTGCGGCCAAAGATTACCCCCACCGCCATGATCGCAATCACGATCAGCATGAAAATAAATGTCGCTAAAAAATAGCCCATCGCCTTTCTCCTAAATTTTCAAAACCTGTAAAACAAAAAACGAGGAGAAATCCTTATGATCGCTCCTCGTTCCTTGTCAGCGCTATGCGTGCTTAACCGCCGAAGTCGTCCAGGAAGATGTTTTCCCTGTCAACGCCGTTGGCCAGCAGCATATTGATCACCGATGAGTTCATGATCGGAGGTCCGCACATGTAGAACTCACAGTCTTCGGGTGCCGGATGGTTCTTGATGAACTCTTCGAACAACACGTTGTGGATGAAGCCGGTGTAACCGGTCCAGTTGTCCTCCGGTAGCGGATCGGACAATGCCACGTGCCATTTGAAGTTTTCGTTTTCGCGTTGCAGCATGTCGAAATCTTCCACATAGAACATTTCGCGCTTGCTGCGGGCACCGTACCAGAAGGTGATCTTGCGCTTGGATTTCAGCCTGCGCAACTGGTCGAAGATGTGCGAACGCATGGGGGCCATACCCGCGCCACCACCGATGAAGACCATTTCGGCGTCGGTGTCCTTGGCGAAGAATTCACCGTAAGGACCGGATACCCAAACCTTGTCGCCCGGTTTCAGGTTGAAGATGAACGACGACATGATGCCCGGCGGTGTGCCTTCCGGCGCATTCGGCGGCGGCGTGGCAATACGGACGTTCAGCATGATTTCCTTCTCTTCGGGATAGGAAGCCATCGAGTATGCACGCAAGGTAGGTTCCTTAACCTCGGAGACATAGCGCCACAGATTGAATTTATCCCAATCCGGACGGTATTCCTCGGCGACGTTCATATCCGCGTATTTTGAAACGTGCGGCGGACATTCGATCTGGATATAACCACCGGCACGGTAGTTGATCGCTTCGCCTTCCGGCAATTGCAATACCAATTCCTTGATGAAGGTCGCGACGTTGTCGTTGGACTTGACCGTGCATTCCCATTTTTTGACGCCGAATACGCTGTCTTCCACCTCGACTTCCATATCGGTTTTGACGGACACCTGGCACGCCAGACGTTCGCCGTGAGCCGCTTCACGTTTGGTAATGTGCGACAGTTCGGTCGGCAAAATGTCGCCGCCGCCTTTATGGACCTTGACTTTACATTGACCACAGGAACCGCCACCACCACAGGCAGAAGACACGAACAACTGGTTGTCGGACAACGCGTTTAACAATTTGGAGCCCGCTGGCACATGGATCTTCTTCTCGCTATTGATCAGAATTTCCACGTCTCCGGCGGCCACCAGCTTCTTCTTCGCGCCGATGATCATAAACACCAGCGCAATCACGATAGCCGTGAAGAAAATAACACCTAATGCAATTTCTAGCATTACGATACCCTTACAATTGAATTCCAGAGAACGCCATGAAGCCCAGAGACATCAAGCCGGCGGTAATAAATGTGATGCCCAGACCTTGCAGTGCGGCAGGCACGTCGCTGTATTTCAGTTTTTCACGCACACCAGCCATCAAGGTGATCGCCAGTGCCCAGCCAAAACCGGAACCGATACCGTAAACAACGCTCTCGCCGAAGTTGTAGTCGCGTTCGATCATGAACAAACTACCCGCCAGAATCGCGCAGTTCACGGTGATCAACGGCAGGAAAATACCCAGCGCGTTATACAGCGCAGGCACGAACTTATCCAGGAACATTTCCAGAATCTGTACGATCGCCGCGATCATGCCGATACAGCTCAGAAGGCTCAAAAAGCTCAAATCGACGCCGGTGATACCCAGCCACGACAAGGCATCTTCCTTCAACAAAGTTTGGTAGATGAAGTTGTTGGCCGGCACGGTCAAGGTTTGTACCACCATCACCGCAACCCCCAATCCCATCGCTGTGGAAATCTTCTTGGACACGGCCAAGAAGGTACACATGCCCAGGAAGAAGGACAGGGCCAAGTTTTCAATGAAAACCGCTTTAACAAATAAGCTGATATAGGCTTCCATTAGTGGTGCCCTCCTTCACCGTGAGCAATAGCCATGATTTTGAACTCGTTGTGTTCTACTTGTTTCGGCTTCCAGGTACGGAAGGCCCAAATGATCAAACCGATCACGAAGAACGCGCTAGGCGGCAACAGCATCAAACCGTTCGGCACGTACCAGCCACCATCTTTGACCAATGGCAATACTTCGAAACCCAACAATTTGCCGGAACCCAAGGTTTCGCGCACCAAGGCCACCAGGATCAGGATCAAGCTGTAACCCGCGCCGTTGCCGATACCGTCGATGAAGCTTTGCAATGGCGGATTCTTCATAGCATAGGCTTCGGCGCGCCCCATCACGATACAGTTGGTGATGATCAAACCGACGAATACCGACAGTTTTTTACTGACGTCGAAGGCAAACGCTTTCAACAATTGATCGACCACGATAACCAGCGACGCAATGATGATCATCTGCACGATGATCCGGATGCTGCTGGGCGTGTGTTGACGCACCGCGCTGATCGCCGCGCTGGAACACGCGGTAACCGAAGTCAAGGCCAAAGCCATGATCAACGAGGTCGACATTTGCGAAGTCACCGCCAGCGCCGAACAAACCCCGAGCACCTGCAGGGTGATCGGGTTGTTATCGACCAACGGTTCGAATAACACTTTTTTAGTTTCTTTATCCATGACGATTCCTAACCGTTTGATTTGATTTTATTCAGGTAAGGCGCGAAACCTTCCGGCCCCATCCAATACAGAATCAGGTTGCTGACACCGCGGCTGGTCAAGGTCGCACCGGCCAGACCGTCAACTTTGTACGCTGCATCGGGACGGCCGGTGTCGACAGTGCCTTTGACCAGGGTCAGAGCGACGTCGCCATTGTCACCGTAAACTTTTTTACCTTTCCAAAGCGCGCGCCAGTTGGGGTTGACGACTTCGCCACCCAGGCCCGGGGTTTCACCCTGGTCGTACAAGTTGATGCTTTGCACGGTCTGACCATCCGCTTCCAGAGCCAGGAAGCCGTACATGGTTGACCACAGGCCGTAACCGTTGATCGGCAGAATGATGGATTGCAACTGATCGCCATTTTTCACTAAAAACACTTTCGCGACCTTGGCTTTGGTGCGAATGCTGGCGATATCCTTGTCAGTCGGAATCACCTCGTTTTGCGCGGGATCCTTGGCGGCTTTGCGTTGGTCGTATTCGTCGACGTTACCATCGACATACTCGCCGGTCGCCAGATCCACCAATTTGGCTTCGATACGCTCCTTGAAGGCCTGATCGATGTTGGTGCCGTCTTGCAACAAGCCCGCGACATCGAGAATGTTTTTCTTCATGTCCAGGGCTTTGTTGTGCGACTGCAAAGGCCGCAACGCAACGGTCGCAATCGAAACCAGTACCGCGCAGACCAGACACAGCGCCAGCGCGACGTTGATGGTTTTTTCCAGACTGTCGTTGCTCAGCGCCAGAATACGATCGGCATAAGCTCTGAACTGTTCGTAATATTTGCAGAGCTGCTCGTTATACTTACAGGTTTTTTTCTCGGCATTAAGCATGGCGTTTGATCCTTCTTCTAATATTCGCTTGAACCACAAAGTAATCGATCAATGGTGCGAACATGTTGGAGAACAGAATCGCAAGCATGACTCCCTCGGGGAAAGCAGGGTTGATGACTCGGATGATAACGATCATGACGCCGATCAGGATGCCGTAGACCCAGCGGCCGGTATCGGTGTTGGCTGCGGAAACGGGATCGGTGGCCATATAGACGGTACCAAAGGCAAAACCACCCAATACCATGTGCCAGTACCAGGGAATCGCGAACATTGGATTGGTCGTGCTGCCGATCACGTTCAACAAGGTGGACATCGCGATCATGCCGATCATGACACCGCCCATGATGCGGTAGGAGGCGACACGGGTGTACAACAAGAACGCGGCGCCTAGCAAACAGGCCAGCGTGGATGTTTCACCCATGGAACCCGGAATGAAGCCGAAGAAGGCTTGCAACCAGCTGAAGCTGCCCTTGATCGCTTCCAAGCCACCGGCAGAAGCCAGCGACAAGGCTGTCGCGCCGCTGTAACCGTCGACCGCAACCCAGACCGCATCACCGGAAATCGAAGCAGGATACGCGAAAAACAGGAAGGCACGACCGGTCAAGGCTGGATTCAGGAAGTTTTTACCGGTACCACCGAAAACCTCTTTGCCCAACACGATGCCGAACGAGATACCCAGCGCCACTTGCCACAAAGGCATGTCGGGCGGCAGGATCAGGGTATACAACATCGAGGAGACCAGGAAGCCTTCGTTGACTTCGTGCTTGCGCACGGTCGCGAACAACACTTCCCAGATACCGCCTACCGCCAAGGTCGTGATGTAGATCGGGAAGAAATACAGCATGCCGTGGACCAGGCACGACAACGGGTTGTACGGGTTGTAACCGAACAACGCCATGATCAGGCTGCGCCAGCCGTTGGTTTCTTCCAGACCCATGCCCTTCATCGCCATGTTGGCTTGATAGCCGGTGTTGTACCAGGCCATCAGGATACAGAATGCCGTAGCGATCACTACGAAGGTCATGGTTCGTTTCAGGTCGTTGCCGTCGCGAACGTGGGTTTTACCGCGTGTTACATCGGACGGCGTATACATGAAAGTATCCACCATCTCATAGAGACCGTAGTACTTTTCGAACTTGCCGCCTTTTGTAAAATGCGGCTCTATGCTATCTAATAAGTCTCTAGCCGACATTTATCCTTCCTTCTCGATTTTAGTTAAATTAGCTCTGAGCACAGGCGCGAAATCGTGCTTGCCCGGATCGACGAAGGTGAACAAGGAAACGTCTTCTTCGTTCAACTCCAAGCAACCCAAGGCTTGCGCGGAATCGGTATCGCCGACCACGATGGCTTTCAACAACGGCGTCGCCAAAATGTCCATGGGCATCACGGATTCATAGACACCCACCGGTACAATGGCGCGGTTACTGCCGTTTTTATCGGTAGTCAATGGAAATTGACGACCACTTTGCCTATCCTTGCTCGACACATAAACATTCATCGCCGAATACTTGTCTTTTCCAGGCACGATCCAGCCGAAGAATTCGCGATCACGGCCTTCTTTCAACGCGGAAACTTGCAAAGTATTAGCGCCCAGATAGGCAACAGGGCCGGTGGCTTCGTGGCCGTACAACACGGAACCGGAAATCACCCGGCTTTCCACGTCGTCCTGCAATTCACCCGCCACCAAGTCTTGCAGGTTCGCACCGGCACGCGTGCGCACCAAGCGTGGGTTTTTGACCGTAGGCCCGGCCAATGCAACCACTCTCTCGACATTCAGTTTACCGGTGGTAAACAGCGTGCCAATCGCAATGACGGCTTGGTAATCGATATGCCAGACGAATTTGTTGATGCTGACGGGGTCGATGAAGTGGATGTGGGTACTGGGCAGACCCGCTGGATGTGGTCCCGCAAATTCGGCCACTTGAACAGCCGCATTGCTGACGATGTCCACGCCGGTTGCCTTGCACAAATAGGTTTTGCCATTGGTCAGCTTGGAAATCACAGTCAAGCCATTAGCAAAGTCGTTGGCACGTTCTTTGATGATGACTGACGGATCGGCCGCCAAAGGACGGGTATCGATAGCCGTGACAAAAATCGAACTCGGCGTGCCATCGATCGCGGGGACTTTGCCGTAAGGGCGCGTGACAAAGGATGTCCAAAGCCCGGATGCCGCCAGATTCTCTTTTACCTGCTCCACTGACAAGCTGGCCAATTCGGCTTCACCATAGCTGGCAAACTTTTCCTGGTCGTTACCCTTCAGCTCGATCACCACGGACAGCAAAGCACGTCTGTCGCCGCGATGAATCGCCTTGACGATACCGGCACCGGGCGCGGTAAAGTTGACACCAGGATTTTGTTTGTCGGAAAACAGGACTTGGCCCAGTTTGACCTTATCCCCCTCCGCCACCATCATCTTCGGCTTCAGACCCACGTAATCGCCGCCCAACAGGGCTACCGACTTGACGCTGTTGCCATCGGTTATCTTTTGTTCGGGTCCACCCGTAATGGGCAAATCCAAACCTTTTTTAATAGTAAATTGCATAATTGATACGCCTGCTCTCCAGACAAATTGCAGCCAAAAGCCCCCCTAAGTTACCGCTAAAATTTAGGGGGCAGTTCAAGACATAAAACCCTCACATTACATCACAACTAACCGGCTTTCTCAACGACAAATCCATGCCCGTCCTCCCCTACGAAAGCCAGCAAACCACGCCCACGGACCACATAGTGTCGATTAAATATCAATTACCTTGTTGATGTCAAAACCATTTACTTCGCGCCGACCAAGATAGCCGCGCGTGTTGCTCAAAATCCGCGCATCGGCAATACGATAATCTCCCAAATTATGCACATGCCCATGAAACCAGGCCGCGATTTCGTATTCATGAAACAACCATTTCAGATCATTGCAATAAGCCATTTTCTTCAACGCATTGGGTGTTTCTATCCAGCTCCATTCGGTCGGCGCATGGTGCGTCACAACCACCGTACGCCCCGCATAAGGTTGAGCCAATTGTTTTTCCAGCCAACGCCTGGACTCTTGGTGCAATTCGGAAAAATGATTTTGGTTGAATTCGTCGTCATGAAACCGAATTTTGCGAAAATCGTTCAGCGTCTTGCCAATGGCCCGAGCCTTGTCTGCGCCATCTACGAATAAATCGGTCCACAACGTACAACCCAGGAACCTTACGCCCTGGAAAAACCACAGATCTTGCTCTAGAAACTGAATGTTGCTGCCGGCACATTCCTGACGCAACATTGCCAATACCTGATTGTATTCTGCGTTGTAAAACTCGTGATTCCCCGCGACGTAGACCACCGGTTTTTTGATAGCTTTCAGCCAATCCACCCCTTGCCTGAAAACGCCGATGTCGCCCGCGGCGATTACGACATCTGCATTGGTCTCCGGCAGACTTTGCTCGCCAAACTCAAGGTGTACATCAGAAAAATAATTGATCCGCACAATTTGCTCTTTCGTCTTACTAGTAAGGGGGTATAATTTGGAAACCCAAGTGAATTACTTGGTAATTTTCAGATAACTTTGATTTTTTGCAAACAATTCTATGTCGATTAGCCCCAGAAAACACACACAACAGGTTTTGGTTGGTAACATTAAAGTCGGTGGCGGCGCCCCGATTGTCGTGCAATCGATGACCAATACCGATACCGCCGATGTTGCAGGAAGCGTTCAACAGATCATGGAATTAGCTACGGCCGGCTCTGAAGTAGTCAGAGTAACCGTCAACACCGAGGAAGCAGCCAAAGCCGTGCCCGAAATCGTCAACCAGCTGGCGCAAAAAGGCTTCGACACGCCCATTATCGGCGACTTCCATTTCAACGGCCACAAGTTACTGGAAAAATACCCCGACTGCGCGCAAGCCCTGGCCAAATACCGCATCAATCCCGGCAACGTCGGCAAAGGCAAGGCCCGCGATCCGCAATTCCAGCAAATGATCGAATTCGCGATCCAATACAACAAACCCGTGCGCATCGGTGTCAACGGGGGCAGCTTGGATCAGGCGGTGCTGACACGCTTGCTGGATGAAAACCGTCAATTGGCCGAACCCAAGGAATTGCCCGCCATTACCCGCGAAGCCATCGTGCTGTCTGCCCTGGAAAGCGCCGCCAAAGCTCAGGAAATCGGCCTGGGTAAAGACAAAATCATTCTGTCCTGCAAAATCAGCAACGTACAGGAATTGATCAGCATCTACGAAGACCTTTCCAACCGCTGCGACTATGCCTTGCACCTGGGCCTGACCGAAGCCGGCATGGGCTCCAAAGGCATCGTAGCTTCCGCCGCCGCCTTGGGCGTATTGATGCAACAAGGCATAGGCGACACCATCCGCATCTCATTGACCCCCGAACCCGGCGCCGCACGCACCAAGGAAGTCATCGTGGCGCAAGAAATTCTGCAAACCATGGGCTTCCGCTCGTTCACGCCGATGGTTATCGCCTGCCCCGGCTGCGGCCGCACCACCAGCGATTACTTCCAACGCCTGGCACAAGACATCCAAGCATTTTTACGCGAACAAATGCCGGTCTGGAAAACCAAATACAAAGGCGTGGAAAACATGGAAGTCGCAGTCATGGGGTGCGTCGTGAATGGCCCCGGCGAAAGCAAGAATGCCAACATCGGCATCAGCCTGCCCGGCAGCGGCGAATCCCCAGTTGCGCCGGTTTATGAAGACGGCGTCAAAACCGTCACCTTGAAAGGCGACAACATTGCAGCCGAGTTCCAGACTTTAGTAGAAAAATACATCGAATCGCATTACGGCGCCCATTAAGCTCGCTGAGCGTGCAAAAGGCGGCTTCAAGCCGCCTTTTTTGTTTATACTTCCTACATCCTTTTGAATTTTTGACGATTTTTGTTTATTTTCCGAACCTAATTTTTTTGGAGTGATGCGCCAATAATCCCAGAAAAAGATGCCGGCCCGCGAAAGACACAAAACCAGTCCTGAGCGCAGTCGAAGGGATCACGAAAAATTTCCGCCAGTTATCACCATAAACAGCGATACCAATAGTTGAATGCATAAAGTAATAATCCATCGATTGCTTGCGTGCTTTTCGTGGATTACCGATGTTTTCAGGATAATTGACCCATGATGGAAAACCAACAACCCTTTCGCCGTTTTCATTGGCAAGACGCAGACTATGCAACAGCCTTCAATACCCTACTTCGCGCGTCGGGAGAGCGTCCTCATGTCCACGCATTTTTAAGGAAGCTTATTGACCAATATCCCACGACCGGCCTCGCTTTAGACTGGGGCGCCGGAGATGGGGATTTGACGCAACTGCTTGCCAGCCATTTCGACAATATTTTAGCGATCGAACCCAATTCATCTTTGCGTGCAGGCTTGATCGCAGCATGTCCCAAAGCCGTCATACTGGACGGAACATTGAGTACCGCCATGCCACCAGGCAACGTGGATGTCGGCATCATCAGCCACGTCTTCTACCACATTCCGGACCATAAATGGAGCGCTTACGTACTCAGGGCCGCCCGCTGTCTTTCGGAACACGGCACGCTGGTGGTCATGCTCAAGGATGCGAATTCTGCTTGCAATCGCATGCTGGAACATTTTGGCGCGACACGTTTTGACCTGGTCGCGACGCTTCTCCCCATCATGCAAAGACATACCGAATATAATTATCGGCTAGAAAGGCTGCCGGGCTCGTTTTCCACCAGCAACCTGCAAGATACCCTCGACATAGCTCGACTGATGCTTTGCGACAGGGACGCCGACGCGTTCTGCCGGCCGTTATTGGAGGAAACCTTTGTCGATTACGTCAAAACCCATTTCTGGAACGAAAACACGCAAAGCGGCGGATGGCATTACGACGTGATGATGTTTACGATGAGCCGTGGAAAAACCAATCACGCGCAACAGGCGGCGACAATTCATCCTACGCCGGACATCCATCAACAAACGAACCTGACTACTGGAGAAACCCCATGAGCGAATCGATGGCGGAATTATTTCGATGTGTCACATCGGGCGTCTATGTTGTTGGTGTTGCCTCGGCTGAGCGCCATAACGCATTTACCGCCGCGTGGGTCTCGCTGGTTTCTTTTCAGCCCTTGTTGATCACATTGAGCATCAATCCCAGACACTCGTCATATCAACTATTGAAATCCGGCGGCGTTTTTTCGCTCAACGTGCTGCGCCGCGATCAAATGGCATTGGCCGAACATTTCGGGGGGCCCAATAAAAACGACAAGCTCTCAGCCATCGACTGGCGCCCCGGAAAAACCGGCGCTCCATTATTGAATGACGCCATGGCCCATTTTGAATGTGAAATGACGGCCGAACACCCCGCCGGTGACCATGTATTGATAATAGGCCGAGTCGTTGGCGGCACCCTGCTTCAGCCTGACGCCATCCCTCTGAGCTACAGGGATACGGGCGACATGGATGGCGCCTCGGCTCTTTTTCCCGCCCGTTTCTGACGAAAACGCCAGCAAGTTTGCCACGGGAGCATTGAGACCACCGCTCCCGCAATGACACACTAACCCGCCTCGCCATCGATGCGAGGCTGGGTCAAAATCGACGCATAAGACAGCGCGAACAGCGAAAAAGCCGCCAGCCAGCTGTAGGTGGAAACCATCACGAAGCCGCTATACCACGCCGGCAGTAACGCGGGAAACAACACGCGAAACAAGGCCGCCAGATTGATCAAGACAAACGCCAGCGCCATCATATTGGAAGCCTTCAAGGCCCGGCCGGTATGGCCCAACGCAACCCTGGCCATCATGCCCAAAGTCAAAATCCCGATGCCACCGACGGTAAAGGCATGTAACGCGAGAGCCAATGGAATCAAGGCATAAGCGGCCAAAGCCACCAACACAAAGCCCAAAATCAACCAGCCATAACCGACATACAGCACCCACAGCAACGGCACGTACCAAATACGCGGATTGTACCAGCCGGACACCCGCATCACGTTCAGTACGACGGCCGCCACCGCTACCGTCGTCAACAATGTGGCGGAAATATCGAACGCCAGTCCCAAAAAAACCGCCAAACTGACGACGATAGCGGCGACATCCAAGCCCGGATTCCGGATACAGATCACGCCGGATAAGCCGCGCTCGGTAAAAAACGGAAACACCCGGCCCGCAATCACCAAGATCATCATGACGATGATCGCCAAC
Organism: Methylomonas rapida; assembly: GCF_024360925.2. Taxonomy (NCBI): domain Bacteria; kingdom Pseudomonadati; phylum Pseudomonadota; class Gammaproteobacteria; order Methylococcales; family Methylococcaceae; genus Methylomonas; species Methylomonas rapida. The sequence continues at coordinate 3,012,728 of NZ_CP113517.1, forward strand.
ACCAGATTCAAACCCGCCATGGCGCCGGACTCCGAAACACCGAGAATTTCGGCGTGCAGCAAGGCATTGGCCAGCGCCATCGCCAGCAACAACAAGGTGAAAATCTGATTTTTGAGTTGCCCGGTTTTCAGCATCGGCTTGCTGACGAAATAAGCCAAGGCCGGCAAAAACGCCACATCGATCATGGCAATCAGCACATCCGGCAACAACTCGGAATAAAACGGCGTCACCCGGCCATATATCCACAAAAAGCTCAAGGAAGCCAATTGATCCGGCGTCACGGTTTGTACGCCAGTCCAATTTCTGACCGCAGTCAGCAAGAAACCGGCAATCACCGCCGTCGAATAGCCCAACAACATTTCATGACCATGCCAGACCGTAGCGGGATAATAATTGTCGATGTGCAGCGCCCCCTTGGACATGGCGTTCCACAGCGCAATCAACGCCAGCGCCGACAAGCCGGCCAGCGCGAAAAACGCCCTAAAGCCCATGGCGAACAGCGGGTAATCAAAAACCGGTTTGTCATTCATGCGACCTCTCCTCCAGCCAATCGATTTCGTTATGCGTGAATCCCGCGATTATACGCACTTCGCGGTTAAACGGCCCTTTGGGTTTGCCTTGGTAACAGGCGATGATCTTTTCCTTATAAACCTGCTCAGCATCCAGGCCGCGCTGGCCGGCAAACAGGTTGAACCAATAGGAACCGCGCTCGACATGGCCGATTTCGTCTTGATAGATGCGCGTCAAAATCGACACGCCAACCTGATCATTCATCGCCTTGAGCTTGTCTATCATCGCCGGCGTCACATCCAGACCGCGCGCCTCCATGCAGCGCGGCACCACCGCCAGGCGGGCCAGAATGTCGTCGGCGGTATCCTCGGCGTGAGTCCATAAACCCTTGTGGGCCGGCAGATCACCGTAATCCGTATGCAACGTCAAAAGATGCGACCTTAACATTTCGAAATGTTGCGCTTCTTCGTCGGCTATCCTGAGCCAATCACGGTAAAAAGCCTGCGGCAAGCCGCGAAACCGGTAGACGATGTCCCAGGCCAGATAAATCGCCATGAATTCGATATGGGCCAGCGCATGAAAAAATGCCGCCTTGCCCTCTTTGGTGTCCAGGCGCCGGCGCGGCATATCGCGCGGCATCAACAATTTCGGCTTTTCGGGAAACACCGTATCGGCGATTGGGCGCGGCGCTCCCTTATCCTCGAAAGACAGGCTGCCATTTTCCGCGCATTGCCAGGCTTGATGCGTCAAGCGCAGTTTATGCTCGATATCGGCTTCGAACAGACAGGCTTCGGCGAATTCAAACAGATTTTTCATGCACGTCACCGACTTTCCACCAATACCCTGCCTAGCAGGCTTTGCTTGTCTATCGGCTTCATCGCTTCGCCGGCGCATTGTTCCATCATATTCGCCAATTGCTGCGACAACACCTCGTTACGCTGCTGTTCGGTCTGCACAATGTGTTTGATTTCGGCCAAAATGCTGGCCAAGGCCAGTTGCAAACCCTTCTGCAGCCCCCTGGCTGCGGCCGTTTCCAGGGATGGCTGGAGCTTTTTATGCAAAAAGAATGGAATCAGCCAGCTCAAGCCTATCAATAACACGCTATGAATCGCAAAATTGGCGCCCAGGTAGGCCCAGGCATCGGCCGCGCTGTGATAGTAGCCGGAATACACCTGATAACCGACCACGGCCATCGCCGCCAGCGGCAACACGGTTTCACACATGCCCGTGAACTTGATCAGAAACCGCTGCATGCCGTTACCCGGCTTCAACATCGCCTGCCGCCCCATCAGCTCGCTTTGGGTAATCACGGTTTTTTCGGCATTATCCCGCACGGCTTGCAAAGCCGTTTTCAGCGGCCTGCTGGGAATGTGGTGTTGCGCCGCTTCCAGCACCAATTCGTCCAACAGGTCTTGCAAACGGTTTTGCGCCCAATCATCCCAGATTTTGATGTCGTGCTTTTGCCCCAAATTCCTGGCCCAATGTTGCGATAATTGCTGGATGGGCCAAACCAAACCTTGTTCCAGGTTGCTCCGTGCCTGCTGCCAATGCAGTTCCAGTTGCTGCAACAGCCGACCATGAGCTTGCCGGGAAAAGTTTTCCGCCAATTGCTCCAGGCATTGCCGCAACTGCTGACGGCGCAATTGCTCATGGCGTTTTTCCAATTCGACAAGGTTCTGCCGCCCCGCCAAGACTCGTAACTGCTTGAGTAATTCGCTGAATTCATCGCCATCCGGCTCCGTGCAACTGGTTCTGACGATCAGCGGATCGTCGAAGCCGGCCTTGGCCAATTGCTGCTTGAAGTCATCGAATTGCTCCCGCTGCCCCCTGTCCCACTGGTTCATCACGAACAGCCAGGCATGCTTGGCGCCCTCTGCCAGCAGCAATTGCCAGGCCTTGTTGTCCCGGTAACGTTCCGGGCTGACCACATAAAGCAGCACATCGATATGCGGTAGCCATTCCAATACCAAGCGCTTATTGGAGAGCTCCACGCTATCGAAATCCGGCATGTCTATCCAGACCACATGAGCATTGTCACCGTCATCATGCGGACTGATCTTGACACTCTCCAGCGGCAAACCGGTAGGCAATTTGTTGATGGCTAGCGATTGGTGATGATAAAGCGTCACTTCCCGCGACGTTGGCCGCTCGACGCCGGCCTTGGCAATCGCCTGACCCGCCAAGCGGTTCAACAACGAGCTTTTGCCGACACCGGTACCGCCCATGAAGGCCACGATCAAAGGCCGGGAGGCGGCATTCGCGTTTTCAGTGCCGAACAATTGCTCCGGCGAACGTTGATCGAGCGTCAATAGGGCGCGCGCTTGCTCCGCGCTTATGCGGCCTTCGGCCAGAGCCGATTGAGTCCAGGCCTGCGCGCGCGCCAATAGTTCATAGTATGCGTAATCCATGCTTCTTCTCTTTCAGTGTCCGTTCAGCTTGCTGGCATTGTGCTTCTGAGATATTGAATCTTAACGGCGAGTTGCTTTTTTCAGGCAGTGAATACAGGCGTTCGCGCAAGCAGCTTTCAAATAACACGGTTTTTACCGTATGCAGCTGATGTTGTTTCAATTCGGCCTCGACCCGGTGCATATAACCGCCGATCGCGCTTTCGGTCAGCAACGAGGTTATGCTCAGCATCATCGGCGTGATCACCAGATCATGCACGCCGATGCCGCCGGCCTGTATCGCCAACAACATCGCGCCGGCATCGGTGGAAATACGGGTGGCGCGCAAGCTGTTCAAAACCAAGGGCTGCTCCTGAAGTTTGTAGTACAGGCGATGCGCAGCCGCGTCGACGTCTTGTTTGAAGCCATTGTGATAATCCATCACTACTTGCCGATAGGTTTGCAACACCTCAGCGCGATGCTGCCGCAGCACGACCGCCGTATCACGCCACCAACCGCCGTTCGCGGCCTCCGTTTCGGTTTTTTCCAGCAGCTTGTCAGCCAGTTGTATCATCACATGCTCACCGATCTGATCGAGCACGGCAATTTCCTGCGTCGGATTGGTCGCCGAACCGCCCTGCCCCAAGGCCATCAGCTTGCGCGCCGGCCAGGTCATCACACGGCGGGTTTTACTCAGGATCTTGGCTATCCCCGGGATCTCCAACAGCCTCAGCAGATTCAGCAAAGCCGCCTGAAAGGTATGGTAATGGTGAGGGTGATCCAGATAGTCGCGGCGATAGGCCTTCTGCGCTTCACCAAGGCATTGGTCCACCAAAGTCTGCCAATGGCGTTGGGCTTGATGTTCCGCATGCAACGGCGCCAGCCATCGTGGCCAATGCCGGGTTAAAAATTGCTGTTGCTTGAGCGCGTGCTTGTTGTGCTCGATCCGTTTGACCAACTCGATCAGCGCCAACTTTGCGGCCTCCGGCCAACTTGGCAATAGCGGCTGTTTCTGAAACCACATCGATACGACTGGAGGCATCGCATCATGCCGGGTTTGTTGCCATTTTTGCGCGAGCGAATCCAGCACCAGTTTTTCACTGCCTTCGGCCAACTTATTCAGGCAAATCAAGGTCGGTTGTCCGAACGGCTCAATGATTTTCATGACCTCCCAAACCGATTGATCGGCGTATTTTTCCTTGCTGACGACCAGCACCACGACATCGGCCAGAGCGATGGTCCGAATCACGCCTTCACGGTAATCGTCGGCATCGATGGAGTCGAAATCCGGCGTATCCCACAACAGGCAACGGGGTAATAAGGCCGAATCGGTCGGACTGGTCGAAATCGCGTAACAATCAAACCGATGCCGGTTGAGCGCGGTCTGCTCCAGGGCCTGAAATCGACCGAAATAATGCTGCAGGCCATCGCAATCATCACTGTCCAATCGATGGCAAAATCCTTGCGGATGCACGGTATAACCGGCCAACGGACTGACCCCGGCCACATCGCTATTCAGCAGCAGATTGACGACCGAGCTCTTGCCGACCTGCGTCGGGCCGATTACGGCGATCTGTACGGGGAAATCCGGTCTATCGGCAAGCAATTGACCCTTGCGGATAAAAGCTTCCGCATAAAGTAATTGCTCATTATGCTGGAGATATTCAAAATACTGCGGCGTTTTTTTATCCAACCGTGCAAGCACGGATTGGTATCGCTGTTCGAGGAGTTGGATAAATTCCAGCATGTTAAATGGGCTTGGGTTTATAATTACCGAGTGAATTGCTTCGTTTAATGGCCCGGGCCACGCATTATAAATAGAAAAATCCGGGTTTGTTTATTTCGCCACTGGGGGGCTTTTATATATGAGAAAAGCGACAACTGTTTTAATGTTTCTAATCTGTTCATTGACGCTGGTGGCTTGCAATAAAAGCCACCAGATCAATGGCAGCAGTCTAAAAACCGTCAACAGGTCGGTCAATGTCATCAAGGAAAAACTACCGCTGGATCAGCGCATCGAATTTGAAGTCTCCTTCTGGACGTTGCGCGACGAAATCAGAAACAACAAGGACTTTTTGAACGAGATCGACGGCTTGACCCCGGAAAGATTGATCGAAAAAGGCAAGGAATTGTTCGCGAAACGCAAAGCGAGCGGCAACAAGGATTACGAGAAATATGACAACTGGGATCAAATGATCGCTCAATACACGCAAGAGCGGATCGATCAAAACCGGAAAAAAACCATAGACCCTCGCGACAAAAATCAAGGCAACAAGATCGACTATAAAATGCACCCCATGTAAGCTAGCGGCGCAGCACCGGGGCCGGCAATTGCTTCTGTTCCACCAATACGGAAACAAACTGGCTGGCCTCGCTGATGGTCTTTTCCATGACCTCGATCAAACGCGAAATATCCACCCCCATTTCTACAAACTCATGCCGCAGCGCGGCAATCGCATGCGCATTGAGATTGTGCTTTAAAAACAAAACCTGATCCTGAAAGGCCGCCAGCACGGGATGCATGCGTGACTCGGCGACTTGCAGGGTTTTCAACAAACGCCCATATTGCTGCCGGGATTTTTTCAATTGTTGCTGACTGCGCGCGCGCAAAGAGCGGCTGCTGTACAACGCCAATTCCGCTTCCCATTCCGCGAACAAGGCTTCGCTGACTTCCTCGATGGCCCTGATGCGCTGCGCCACTTGGTCGGCCTTGTTCCGGCAAATGTCGTAGCGTTTTTTCAATTGCTGGTAACGCTGCTCCAGTGAACTGTCGTCGTAGCGAGCGATACTCTTGAATTTTTCCAGCGCATCGACAAACTGATCGCGACTTTCTTTCAGACTTTCGCACGCCTGATCGACCTGAAGCACGACAATGTCGCGTTTGTGATGCCCCAGCAGCGATTCTCGACTCTGATAATAGGCATTACGCAAAGGTTTATTCAGCAGAGATTTGACGAACTTGATCATGATATGGACAAAAAACGATCCTTATTGATAACTCTGGTTTTGTAACCAGCCCCTGCGACAAAACTTACAAAACCAACGTCGATAACGCCACCTTGCTGTAAATCCGTCAGAGCGGCCCCCTCATCGACTGAGCAAGACTTAACCAGCAGCAAGGCGTCCGCCTGGACCCGACCGGCCAGCCAAGCCGCCAGACTGTCTGAGGTAATGTCCCAACTGGGGACGATCCCGGCTTCATCCAGTTCATCGATATCCGGCGACCACACCGCCACCTTCGGCAGCGAGATTATCTTCAGAACGCTATCGAACAAGGCAAAATCCGGTTTCAGGCTATTGAACAACAAGGCCATTTGCCCCATCGCCAGGATCGCCATGCGATGCGCCGCGACATCATCGAAACCCCATTGGCGTTGGGCCAAGCGAACTTGATCGGCAAACACGCCACCACCAGGAACCAGCAGAATGTTGCCGGGATAACGCTCAACCGTATCCAGACAGGCCGGCAACGCCGAAGCGCTCAGCAAACTGCCGCCCAGCTTGATCACCGTGATCACCGCCGCAACTGCTCCAATAATTGCAACAGCGCGGCGGCTTTATCGAAGCATTCCTGATATTCGGCGGCTTCATCCGAGTCGTTGACGATGCCGCCACCTACCCAAAAGCGAATGCTGCCCTGGTTATGCACCAACGTGCGTATCGCGATGTTGGTGTCCATATTGCCGTCAAAACCGATATAACCGATCGCGCCGCAATAAACACCGCGCCGATGCGGTTCCAATTCCTCGATGATTTCCATTGCGCGTATCTTGGGAGCGCCGGTAATCGAGCCACCGGGAAAACAGCTGCGCAATAAATCCAGCGCATGCCGCCCCTCGGCCAGCTCGCCGGTTACGGTACTGACCAAATGATGCACGGTGGCATAACTTTCGATCGCAAATAATTTCGGCACCCGCACAGAGCCATCCTTGCAGGTTTTGCCGAGGTCATTGCGCAATAAATCCACGATCATCACGTTTTCCGCTCTATCCTTGGTACTGGCGGCCAGCTCGGCGGCTTGGCGCTGGTCCTCACTGGCCAAGGCCTTACGCGGACGCGTGCCTTTGATCGGTTTGGTTTCCACTTGGCCGTAGCTTACTTTCAAGAAACGCTCAGGAGAAGAACTCAGCACCTGCCCAGCCGGCAGGTTCAAATAGGCACTGAACGGCGCGGCATTGATCTTGCGCAGCACTTGATAAGCAAACCACGGATTACCCTGGCATGCGCTAACGAAGCGTTGCGTCAGATTGACCTGATAACAATCGCCTTCTTTCAGATAATGCTTGATTCTGGCGAAAGCCCGACCATAAGCACTTCTGTCCATATTGGATTGCGGCGTGGCCAAAACCCGGAAATCGTCGACCACGCGCAACAGCGGTAAACGCCGAAATTGTTCAGTTAACCGAGCGACTTGCCTTTCGCTCAAGTCATAACCCAGCAACCAAGTTTGGCGTTTTTGATGATCGACCACCACCGCCCAGCGATAAATGCCAACCGCCATCTCCGGCAATTGTTCGGCATCCTTGGCAAGGGCCGGCAACTTTTCGATGCGTCTCGCCAGATCATAGGCAAAGTAGCCCATCGCGCCGCCATTGAAAGGCAAATCATCCACGCTGGGCAATGCCTGGCCCAAGCGCTGCTTGAGCAACTCGAAGGGATCCTCGCTGCTCGCTGTTTCACCCTCCCGATCGCGGATGAACGTGATAGCCCCGCGCGTCTCCAGAGTACAAACCGGATCATAGGCCATGATGTCGAAACGGCCCTGCTGGCTACCAGGAAAGGCACTATCCAGAAAAATCGCCCAGGGCTGATCGGCGCATACCGCAAACAATAAGGCGCTATCCTCGAAATAAGGCAATGATTGTTTTGTAAGCTTAAAAGGCATCAGCGGGAGTGATTAAGCGATTCGGTCTTGCCGAAGAAATGCGTGATCATGGACTGATTTTATACCAGCCACCGGCATTAACCAAACCCAGCGGCCAGATAAGCCACCGCAACCGCCGGCGCACAGTCGGCGGCATCGACATCGCCCACCGAAGCCCCTTGCCGCAACAGCGCGGTGAAATCGACATAACCGAGTCCGAGATCGGCGGCTATCTCCTTGGCTAAAAAGCGCCCCACTCCGGCGCCAATCAGGCACAAATCCTTTGCCTGATCGCAGCCGCTTCCCAGCTGCTGCAGACAGGCTTCGTGTATGAGCGCTCGCTGTTGGCGCTTCAGTTCCTGCGCGAACGCCAACCAAAGCGGCCAGTCGCTTTCCACAAACTCGAACCCCGTCATCCGGGACAAACGCCGTGCGCTGGCTACCGGAGACTTATCCGCGCCATCGGCGGTTTCGCTTTGATCATGGGCTTCATTCAAATCTCCCGTCAAGCGATACACATCCGCCATGGTGGCAAAGTATTCCGCCATGAGTCCCATGTCGCGCCCATTGAACACAGCCCGCTGCGCCACGGCCATTACGGCCGTACGCACGATGCCGGTGTAAACCAATTCGCCGGAAACCAGGCGCTCATAGTCGGTATGGCCCACAGCTTGCACAGCATGGCTTTCTATCCGCAAGATATCGCTGGTGGTACTACCAATATCGACAAATAGCGCGTTTTTCCGGCACCTGGCCGCCAATTGCGCGCTCGCCAGCCAATTAGCCGAGGCGATGACCATGTAATCATCGCTGCGCACGTCATCAAGCGAAATGAAACCGGCGTTACCGGCAAAAACACGTATATCCGATTTAGGCAATCTGCCTTGCAAGGTGTGCAGGATGGCTTCCACCCCTTGCTCTCGGCTGCTGAAGCAATCGACCAATTCTCCGGTCATCGTCACCGCATGCCGTTCGACCTCTCTGGGTAATTGCATGAGCACGGCATCGATAGCCGCCTCCAGATAGGACAACCCTTTCCACAACGGACACGGTCGTTGTATCACTTGCAGTACGACGCCCGAATCATCGAGCATGGCGGCTTTTACATGGGCTCCGCCAATGTCCCAACCTATGATGAATCTTTGCATGATTTAATGAATGGTTACCTGAATGGGGCCAACGCCAGAAAATGTCAGATCGGGCTCGCCTTCCAGCAGGCGCAAGACTTGCTCGGCGACATTGATGCCGGTAGCGCGCTGGATGCCGACATAAGACGTGGTCAGGCGAGGATTGATCTCCAATATCAAGGGTCCTTGGTCGGTCGTTTCGATCAAATCGATACCGATATATCCCCAAAGCCCCGGCATCGCAGCGGCAATTTGCCGAACCAGGGTTTGGTAAAAAGCCTGGCGCGGGTTCGGCGCGTTGACCAAACAACCGTGCAAATTAAAAGAATGACCGGTTTTATCGACCTGTTGTTCGTTGCAACATAGCAGCCAGCCCCGACCTCGTTTGCATAAACAGGACAGGCTGACGGCCCGCCCTGCCAACAAGGGCTGAGCCAGATAACGGGATGGATCGTCCAGACCGGCCACCGTAGCCTGAAATTCGCTTGCATTCTGCAGGATACGACTCCCTTCGCAACCAACGCCATCGATGGGCTTTATGACGCAAGCCGAAAAAGGCAATCGCGCCCACTCCGCAACCGACACGCTTGGCACAACTGGCAATGCATGCGACAGCAAACAGTGATAGGTTGCCAATTTGTCGCCACATAACGCGACCGTATCAGGATCTGACAATAAAAAGATCTTGCCCGCCACGATGACACGCCGCGCCAGCTCGGCGAGCAAGCCCCCCGTCTCCGGGGCAATCAGCCAAACCGCATCGGCTTCGGCAATCAATGTCGCCAAGACTTGGTTGAGGTCGGTTTTTGCGTCAACTGGCGTCACATGCGTATCGGGGGGCAATGAAACATGCATGCACCGGCTATCCAGCGGTAACAACAGCTGCAGATCAAGCACGGACTTTAGATCATCCAGCAAAGCCTGTAACATCATGCCGCCTTCGGCAGCCAACGTAGCCGGCAAGTCCTGCCCGGCCAAACCACCGCCCGTAATGTATTCAAAAACAAGAATTTTCAACCGATTCAAACCTTATGCAGATTATTCCAGTGATAGACTTGAAAGACGGCCAAGTCGTACATGCCGTCCGCGGTGATCGTGCAAACTATCAACCCATACACCATCATTCGGTACTCAGCGCCAGCAGCCATATCGACGCCGTTTTGGCGGGCTTTTTAGAAATTTTCCCGTTCAAGCGCTTCTATATCGCCGATTTGAATGCCATTACCGGCACGGACGACCACCAAGCACTGATCGCCGCAGTGTTAGCAGCGCATCCCGAGATCGAATTCTGGCTCGACGATGGTAGCCCCTTATCGAGACTGCAAAGCCCTGTGCCGAATTTGAAACAGGTGATCGGCACGGAATCCCAGCAAGAACCACCTGGCCTCACGCAACACGATTATATTCTGTCGCTGGATTTTAAAAACGAACGCGCAAGCGGGCCCGCTTCCTGGTTTAGCGAGAGCCGGTATTGGCCCAGCACCGTGATCGCGATGACCCTGCATCGCGTGGGCAGCAATAATGGCCCGGACTTCGACAAACTTGTTCAGTTACGGCAAAGCCACCCGGATAAACGCCTCGTTGCGGCTGGCGGCATACGCAATTACGCCGACCTTGTTCAACTTAAAGCCATGGGCGTACACACCGCCTTGCTGGCAACAGCCTTGCATGCCGGTGCCATTGGCACACCGGAGCTAGAAAACCTTTAGGCAAAAAAATACCCCGGCAAGCCGGGGTATTTTGTCCAACCAATTGTAACTAAAAGATTAAACTTTGTTAGTTGCAAATGGGTGTTTAGCTTCTTTTTTACCAGCAACGACTTCTTTAGCAGTCGGAGTGCCAGCAACAGCGCGAGCGATCGCTTCTTTGGTTGCTTTGTAGTTGTACTCTTCGATTTTTGCATCGTCTTCAGCCAACCAGTGGATGAAAACACCTACAGAAACGAACAAGTCATCCGCTTCGTCTGCTGGGATGGTGCCGTCTTCGACAGAATCAGCAACAGCCATAGCAACGCCACGTTGAGCAGGTCCAAACATTTGAACAGCTTGTTTAGAACCTTTGATGGTTACTTTGTTGAACAGAATGGTAGCTGGTTTAACCATCAGGTTAGGAGCAACAACAGCCAACAGGGTTGAGAAACCGTCTTTGTTGTTTGTCAGCGCATTTGCGAATGCAGTTTCAGCAGCTGAACCACGTGGTCCGATGATCAAGTCGATGTGCGCGACTTCGTTGCCGTCACCAACCAAAGATTCGCCAACGCGCATGTTTGTAATTTTTGCCATTTTTAATTTATCCCCTAAAGATAAGATTTAACCAATTGAAAGACATAGCATGTCCTTATTAAAGCCTCCGGGAGATTCCATCCAAAACTTTTTAGTCAAATCTCATGACTAAAAAGTTGTTCCAGAAGCACCACTAGTACCGTTGCGACAGTGATGTCAGCGGTAGTACCCGGGTTGACTTTTTTCGCCTTGAACGCCTCATCGATGCGATAAAGCAACGGCAAGACATCGTCCGGCTTGTCCGCAGCTTTGATAGCCTTGCAAAGCTCGGCCATCTGTTCCGCGATCCACTCTGAATACTGCTTTCCATACTTTCGCTCAATATGGCTATCCGGAAAACGCGCCAACATTTCGGCAAAAACCGTCAGTGCCGCCCATCCGCTTTCGCCAGACAAAACGAAAGCACGATTATACTCTGAAATCGTGAATTCAAAAATATCTTTGAAACAATTTGTGTATTGCAACGCAATTCGATCGCGTTCGGCCGCGATGGCCATGGCTTGCGTCAAGGTGACAGTGGCATCCTGATTCACGTCTTGCCGACCGGACTCACCCAGCCCGGCCGGCGCCGCCAACACGATGGCCTTGAACACCCATTCCGCGTCCCGCACGGTGGTATTGTCCAATACATTGGACAAGGCCTGGCGCAAGTTTTGCCCCCTCGCGGCCGTTTGCACGGCCTGCATCAACGGCGCGCATAGCAAGACTATCCCCAGATTGGTATTGCACGCCACCGCTTCACGCGTCGCCTCGATCGCGTAATAGATTTTCTCGCCCAACGAATAATCAGGATTTGTAATGGCCGCCGCACTGACCTTGGCACTGAGCCTGAAATCTTCCACCGTCATATCATCAGCCGCACTGTATATACTGACATTGCCCGGCTTGAAAGCCTGCAACTCGGTTTCGCAGGCCTGTAGATAGACATCCATCAACGCTTGTCGCTCTATCATGCTGATTGCCCCACATGGCGCTCAAGCAAGTCCTGAACCAGACAAGCCGCTATATCGACGCCGCAAACGCTTTGCAAGCCTTTCCAGGCCGGCACGCTGTTGACCTCGATCACACTCAGGGAGCCATCGCGCTGCCGGATGATATCCACGCCGGCATAATCCATTTTTAATACCGCCACGGCGCGCACCGCCAGTTCGGCTACCTCGTCACTGAGCGCTATCGCTTCGCAAGTCGCCCCGCGCGCGACATTATTCAACCAGGAAATCCCGCGCCGACGCATCGCGGCCACCGCCTTGCCATTGATGACGAATACACGCTTATCGTAATAACCTTCGCCATCGCACTCGACAAAGCGCTGCAAATAATAAATACCGTGACTGCTGGTCAACCAGAACAAATCGGTCGATTTTTCGATGCGGCGTATGCCCTCACCCTGCGAGCCGAACAAAGGCTTGCTGATCAAATAATGTCCCGCCGCCAATTCTTGTTCGGCGACCGTCAGCGCTTCGTCCCGGTCACGCAACACCCAGGTCATAGGGGTCGGCAAGCCAGCGTTTTGCAATAGAAAACTGGTCATGGCCTTGTCGACGCTGCGCTCTATCGCATGCCCATCGTTATAGACGGGCACGCCCAATAGTTTCAGCGCATGCAGCACATCGAGATAAAACACCACTTCTTCCAGCGAGCCGCCCGGCACGCCGCGCACGAAAACAGCGTCCGGCAATTTTTGCTCAAAGCCCGGGATATGCAGCAGAGGAATGCCGGCGGTCTGTATCCGGCAAGCCGTCAGGGAAACGTATTCGGCAACACAATCACGCTCGGCAAAAGCCCGGCATAATTGCTTGCCGTGCCAGCCGGGGTCGTCGGTAAAAATCGCAATACGGCGCACAGAAGTCATGTCAGGTTGACGCTAGATAATAAAAAAGCCGGTCTCGATAAAGCCCGGCTTTGATAAACAGAGAAAGGAATTAGAGGCCGAAGGATTGATCCAGCAGGGCATTGTCCAATTTGCCGGCACGAAAGCTTTTGCCGGATTCCACCGCCGTGACGATCACGCTGGCCGGACTGAACAGCATCGCATCGATTTTGAAAAAATCGTATTCATAGGCCTTGAAAATGTCGGCAAACGGCTTGCCATAATCCTTGGACGTGGAGCTCGGCAATTCTTTCGCCAGTTTTTCAGCAGCCTCGTCGCTGCCCTTGACGAACAAATGCACCTGCCCTGCGAACAGAATCGCATCATTGGTACGCCCCATCGCCTTGACGAAATTGGGGTGCGGCGGGCAAATTGGTGCGGAACCCGAACCGTCGACGATATTCTCCAAGGGGAAATGCAGCGCATGCGCCTTATGCATCGCCACTTCCAGCACCCGACCCACCACTTGCACACCACCCGCCAGACTGCTGGTGGGGGTAACGATGATGGTCAGATTGGCCGGAGACACGCCGCAGGCTGCCGCGACTTTTTCGACGATTTCCAGCGGCGGCACCGCATCGTTTTCGATCACCAGCACTGTGTTATCGCAGCTGTCGCGGTACTCCAATTCTTTGTACAACTCTTCGACCGGCTCGACCGCACCGTCTTTGACTTTAGTAGCCATTGCCCGCGCAGGACCGGAACCCAAGGCGTAATATTTGCCGTGCGACAAACTCCAACCAGCATACTGGCTACCCAGGCAAGACAGCACCGGATTGGTGGCATGCACGTTAATCGTCAGCGGCCAGTTGTTGGTATAACTGCTTTGCGAAATCGTCGCAGTCCCCATACCACCCATGCAAATCTCGGTGATGATGCGTCCCGCTTCCAGGCCGCCCGGCACCTTGATGCCGGCATCGATAATCGTGCAACCGTTTTCCTGCTTTTCGATACCCAATCTCAATTTATCCGCGTTATCCAGCAGATGTTTAACCAAGGGCTGAGTGAGTTTATTGACGCTTGCCTGATATTGCATGATTTTAGAAACCTATATTCAAAATATTTTCAATGACTTGCTGCCTATGACACAGGCACTCCTCTGCCTGGCCCGGACTTTTTCCGGCGGCAATGATACTGCATATGGGCTGCCCCATGCCAACAATTGCGCCGCCGCTCGGCCTGTCCAGCGCCCAGTCAGGCCAATCCACAGACACTGGAATCTTGACCGCCTGCTTGGCATACACGACTTGATAGGCAGCAGGCTCGGACTCGATAGAGTCATCCGTCATCACGCCCAAACAGGCTTGCAGGTGGAGGCTGAACACCCGTTTGCCATACAACTGTGCGCTGGCCGGAATCCTGGCATTGATTTCGAGCACATAGCAATAGCCATCGGCCAGCATGAAATCCAGGCTTCCCAAGCCCCGCAACGGATACACCCGCGCCAGCTTCGTCAACCATTCATATAACAGGCGCCGATGATCGTCCGACACATTGGCATGACTGGCGATACCCGCAAACAAAAAGGGCTGCTTTTCATGGCCGACGGAACAGATCCACTGCCGATTGAATCCCACTATCCCGATCCGACCTTCCGCAGCCAAGAACAGCATGGACAAAGCCTCACCTCTGACGAAACGCTGCCAGTAGAACTTATCCGCACAAACCGAATCATTTGGATCATGCCACCTGATATGAGCCCCTCCCGCGCCGCTAACAGGCTTGAGCAACCATTGCCTTCTCTCGCCACTCGGCGGAGTAAAAATCGTTTGAGGATACAGAATTGACAATGCGGCAAGCCGGGCAAAAAAGGCGGGCTTATCCTGAATCTGTCGAAAAACCTCGACCGAATTCCCCAATACGACCCAGTTTTGTTGCAGAAAGCCCAGGGTTTCGAGGTGATCTTCAAACCCACTGCCATAGACGACATGCGTCAAGCCATGCTTCACTTGCACCGCATCGAGCGCCGGCCGCACCTCATTCAATCTCAACGACTCGACTTTAATCGCCTCCAAGGCCAATTGCAGGGTATCGGAATCGGCATAACAATCGATTGCCACCGCAGAAAAACCCGCACCGACAGCCATCTGCACCAGCATGCGCGCGGATTGCGCGATCACCAACAAAGTCAATGGAATATCTTGTTCAGCCATGCCACGCAACCTAAAAAAATTTCAGATTAGCAAAAAAAACTCTGGATTTTAAAAAATTATCTGGCATAATGCGCGGCTCATGGAGAGCTGGCTGAGCGGTCGAAAGCGGCGGTCTTGAAAACCGTTGACGGCTTATACCCGTCCTGGGGTTCGAATCCCTAGCTCTCCGCCATTATTTATGATTAAGGCCTTGATAAATAACGTTTTATCAAGGCCTTAATTTTTTCTACCCTACTCCCTACCCTACTTTTGATTCTAATAACCATCACTGATTCCATTTCAGCCGGCGTTATTTTATACAGGATCATTATCAGCCATTTGTCGACTCCACGCATGATTTGAGTCCAACAACGGGCTCAACAATCCTGGATAGAGCGCAATCCCGATTATTGGCGTCAATACCGTGAATCTCATCCAAAGTATGCTGATCGTAATCGTACATTACAACGCACTCGCAACACCAAAGCCAAGATTAATCGAATTGGAAATATGGACGCGTCAACCCCAGCAAAGCTGCTGCCATCAGGAATTTACAGACTAAGGTTGGTGACAGAAACCAATATTGCAAAGATGGACGTTTGGACCTTAAAAATCTTGGTACATGCTTGCGAATGTCGGCCATAAGCCAGTGTTGCAAATAGATGACTTGATCGGCAAACCAATCTGATTCTTATACCGTATTGTCAGTTCGCTCTTGGTAAACCCTGGATTTGGCTGGCCCCGCTTAGAAAATAGCTCCGGTCCACCAGTGGCTTGGTGAGAGCCTAATTTTCATGTGAATGGGGATCATCAGGTTTGATAAATGAAATCTTGATTAGCAATCATTTTCCGCTCATCCCAAAAAAGCTTGGCAAACAAGCGTACACTCAACAGAAAAGTTATCTGGAGGTGTGTCATGATCTGGACCGCAGGTGTGTTCATACACGCGGTAACAGGGGCGACTGTCGACGTCGGAGAATGACGATGCTATATCCACATCAAATTTGGCAGCACCGGTTGCCTGACGCGCTTTCTGGATCTCGGCCAAATCGGCGGACGACATTCCTCAATTTTCGGCAGGATGTACGTCGGATCCAGCCCCCTGCGTAATCATTGCCGCCGGCACGACGGCTAAACCCAGCCGTTATTGCCGGTTCTTACCCTTAACTGCTTTCACTCATTTCTATCGAATGGCAGCAGTCAGATCTTTTCAGTGGACTCCAATAGAACAGGCCAACACAGTTACATGCTGTTATTTACCACTGATACGATACATCGCTGGCCAATTTTATAGAGTCCCTTTCGGCTACCGTTCAATGTGGACGCTCTAACCGCATATCCTTTCTGTAACACGTATTTTTTCATCTCGTGTTCGCATTCTATCTCTAGTCCCATTTCCTTTTTGTTACCACCGGTACCGCCGGGCGAAATGCGGAAACAAATTTTACCGGTCTCTCTGTTTTTCATCTTAACCGGATAGAGCTTGTCGCCATTCTTGTGAACTAAATAAAACAGATTGCTAAATAGAGTATCAGTCATAAAACATCCAGCAAGTTAAAAAAATGAAAAAAGGAGTCCTGAATACCTTGCATTCGGCCTGAAAGATGGTATTCTATTTTCAACGGGAACAAATGAGTCCTTATGTCACCGCGGAGCCACTATGATAACACTGTCAAAAATCACGAGAGAAGAAGCCAAAGAAACCGCCATGATGTTTCTGAGTATTTGGTCCATGTGGGCCGATTGCTTCTTCGACCCTAAAGCAGGGGCTAGATTGTTGGGAATCAATGAAGAAAACTACGAAGGTGGCGATATTCACTACGACCATCTACCTACAGCGGTACTGAAAAAAAATATTTCACAAAGCAACTTAGAGAACAATACGTTTGTAAAACGGATTGAAGAAATTTTGGATTTTGCGCAAACAGGCGCTTGGAATGGCATAGATACCATTCATGGCACAAAGCATTTTGACGCGTGGTTATTAGAGGCGATCACAGAATTAGGCTCATTCAGACAAATGTTTGGTAAACGACCAATTTTGTCATTTAAGGAGGCTGGGATTGTGATGCTAGGAGGCGACGATGACCCAATTTTAAACACTTTATTGACAATAACCGATGCGGCCTACGCCAGATGGAAACTGTTGGAAGGGTTAGCACTGACATTGGATGAAATCGCGTTACTGGCCGGGGTTGGGATAAAAACCGTGAGAAATGCCGTTAGTTCGAAAGGACATGACCGCTTGATTGTCTCTGGTCGCATCGAAGATAAAACCGTGATCGAAGCCGAAGAAGCGTACCGCTGGCTGTTAACAAAAAAAGGGTTCACAGGACCGTTTCTTTATCACGAAGAACCGCCTTTCGACAGCTACGAGACATTAGGTCAATTTCGACATCATTGCTATGTCATGAGAACTTTGGCGAAGCTGGAAATTGCCGAGTTGACCAAAAAACTTGACTGGAACGAATCGCTTATTCAGGCATATACCGATTTGGAAAAATTGGACGCCTCCGAGAGGTTAGAACTTTTAACACCTGAAACGCTGATGCAAATCGGCAAATTTTACCAATCGAAAAACCTTCATACATTTGTCGTCGAGGGTAGCCGGATTTTGGCTGCGGTCGCCGCCGAGTATCGGGCGAAACAGTTGTTCAACTAAAGATAAGGGTGATTGCCATGATTTTAACCAAACATGCTGAGACCAGAATTCAACAACGTTGTATCCCTAAGCTGGTATTGGATTTATTACTTGAGCATGGCGCGATCGAACACCAGCACGGCGGCACGGAGTTGGTATATTTCAAGTCGAAGAATTTCGAGAGAGCGAGAAAGCAACTGGAACGAACATTGAAGGAGTTCGACAAATTGCGGGAAGCCTATTTGATCAAAAGTAACCAAGAAGCGGAAAGTCTAATCATTACCGCAGGTTATTTGAAAGGTAGTCCGAGAACCAAAACGAATCTGTAAATCGTCATTTAACACTTTCGACCAAGGTAAAAAATATGCGCGACAGTTTGGAAGCCAAATTAGAAGTAGCCGGTTTTTTAGAAAGGATCATCAATCGGAGTACGTATTCGCAGAAAGAAATTGCCGAGATGTGTGGTTTTAACACGCCTAATATCATCACTATGCTTAAACAAGGGTCCACGAAAGTCCCTGTCGAAAAAATTCCGGCATTGGCTAAGGCGCTGGATATTGATCGCGTCGAGTTTTTTGAGTTGGTGATGAAAAACTACAGGCCGAAAGAATATGAGGTCATTGTCGAAATTTTCGGGGAGCCGATATCCGATGCAGAAAGAGCAATTATCAAGCTTTTGAGACAGGTCATCCCGGCAGGGCAGTTAGTCAATAACACCAATCATTATCGAAATAAAATTCGGGAAGCCCTGGAAAATTGATCAAATTCGAGACTAAGCCAACGCCCCAATTTTTAATCAGGAATTGATATGCCAACCAATACATGCTTGTTTAATCAGTATCAAAAAACCATTACTAACCTCGACCCAAATAGCCTAGAAAATGGACATTTTCCAGAAAACTTGTTGATTCAAAAAGAAAACTCATTTTCGGTCTGGTACGCACCGTTCGATTACGTTAATCCGGTAGCCAAGATTGTACTCGTAGGCATCACACCAGGTTATCAACAAGCCTCAAATGCTTTAAGGAAAGCGCATGAAGTCTTAATGGCAGGCGGTTCTAATGATCACGCCAAAGCTGAAGCGAAAAAATTTGCCAGTTTTAGCGGCCCCATGCGTACTAATTTAACTGATATGCTTGATTTCATTGGCATACCTCAGTTGCTGGATATTTCATCGACAAAAACCTTGTTTGAAGATCAAACGCATTTAGTGCATTTTACTTCGGCACTTAGGTATCCAGTCATGATGAATGGAGAAAATTATGGAGGCACGCCAGCGATCACAAAAACTCCGTTTCTGAAGCATCAATTAGAATCTTGGTTTGCCAAGGAGTGTCAAATGTTGCCGGATGCGCTTTTTGTACCGCTTGGTCCGAAAGTAAGCGAATCACTATGGGCGCTAAAAGAGAAAGGTATACTTAGAGGCGACCAAATTTTGGATGGTTTGCCTCATCCGTCTGGCGCGAACGCTGAACGTGTTAAATATTTCCTGCGGCCTGGGCAGGTCATCCTGCATTCCGACAACGGCAGTCCTATGAAGGGGGCTACCATGCTCGCGACCTTGCAGCGGCTCGGCGTCGTCCCTTCGTTTAGCCGCCCGGCCGTGAGCAACGACAACCCTTATTCGGAATCGCTGTTCAAAACCTTGAAATATCGCCCGCAATACCCGTTGAAACCGTTTGCCGACCTGACGGTTGCCCGGCAATGGGTGGCCGATCTGGTGCAGTGGTACAACCACGAACACCGCCATAGCGCCATTGGATTTGTGACCCCGGCGCAACGCCATGCCGGCTTGGACTTAGCCCTATTGGCGAAACGCACCGCGCTCTATGAAAACGCCCGCCGCCAAAATCCGCAGCGCTGGAGTAAAAATACTCGTAACTGGAACAGAATCCATACCGTTCATCTCAATCCCGATCATGCCGAAGCCCAAAACAACTCGAACCAGGAGCCCTCTAACCAAAACAAAATAACCGCATAAGTTTTTACATTGAGGCGACAACTAGCTTGAAATTTTCCGCCCTCAAGAACGACATCCCCTTTGAGAGGGTGGGCCAGGGTGAGGACGCGATAAGCGATTACAGCAAAACTCCAACTGTCTGTCAGCGTGTTAATGCCAGACTCAGCCCGGAGAATTTCTGGGGCACCGTAATCTGGAGTAAACACACCTTGCCGGCCATCACGCGACTGACTCGCAACGTTGTCGGCATCGATTAACCAGACTTCGGCATACTCAAGTGACTGAGATACGAAGACATTCGCAGGGGAGAGATCGCCGTAGGCCAGTCCACGACCATGCAACTCAGCCAATATTCGCGCCAGTCGCGCAAGCATCTTTAACCGACGCGACAGGCCGCCTGTTTTTACATAGCCGGAGAGGCCGTCCTCAGACATCAATGCATCCGTCGACACCTGCATCAGTTCAGTCATTGGTGTGAGACCGTCCATTAGTTCCATGACGTAGCCAGGTTGCGGCTGTGTGATCAAAGCCAGGGGATGGGCGATTGGAAGGCCTTCGAGGGGGTGGCGCATCAGTGCGCGGATCTTGATCGCCCAACTGGCTCTCATTTCTTCTGTGGTTGCGCGCGCAACTTTGATGAGAACGTTAGGGTGGTTGGTCGTGCAGACGATCCCTTGTCCACCTTCACCGATACGACCCGTTAGCTCGTAGGACTGACCGTGCTGGTCTATCACCGTCCGGTTCTTCTTTGGCGCTTCTGCTGTTGTTATGCTCATTTGGATATCCTAAATATGGCCACCAGTGTTTTGTCGTCGCTATGCAGAGGGGTTGCCCAGTCATTCAATTCAGACTGTAGCCACCGCCTACCTCTGCGGCGATTCCGAGTGCTCAGGTCTTGATAAAGTGCGTCAAAAAACTCGGCAAGTTGAGCTGGTTCTAGATCATCGGCAACGCCATCTGTCATCAGCACCACACCATCGCCAGGCTCGGCAAGTTTGTCCTGTGTGGTACTCCATTTGTCCTGCAAGTGTGTGGACTCAAGTGCCCACGTCTGATTGCCATAGGCAGTGCGTTCTGGCGTAACGCGACGGAACTCGCCATCGCATCTCACCAGAAGCAGACCATCACCCAATTGAGCAGCCTGGAGATCGCCTTCAGCCGTCACGCGTGCGAACAACAGCGTCGTCGCAGCATCTCTTGGCCTTGCTAGCCCAATCGCTTCGATCCACAGCTGATGGAACAATGGCAGAGTTGCCGGCAGATCGAGGCCCATCGGTGCCGCGCGCAAGATCCGTCTGGCAACCTGGCAAGCACGACGCGCGCCCAGATCACTGCGGGCTCGAGAGCCCAATCCGTCAGCCACAGCCGCAATCCAGCCGTCCCGGCAGCCCGTCAAAGCCATAGCGTCCTGATTAGGCTCGCCAAGATCTAGGTGTCGGGGGCCGATAACGCTCGCACCGCAGGCAATAAACCTCATTGGAAGTCGAGGTCCAGTGCATCGTCATCCGGTGGCGGGACGACAAAGGCGGCTGAGAGATCTGGATTTTGACTTGTAGTGCGAGTGGTCACGCTCATAGTCACGGCACGGAAGAACCGATGTATATCCCGAGCGTTGTGCGCCTTGAAAATGGGAGCTTCTGCATCGTTTGCAAAATCCCTCAGCATTGCTTCATCGGCATCTGGACCAATTGCCATTGCAAGTCGGGCTGCTTTCTGCGCCCGCTCGGAATCACAGAGAGCCTTGAAAGGTGCTTCCCAATCATCGGTCGGCAGCCCATCAGATATGAGAATCAAAACAGGCCGGTATGCCCTGGAGGGAATGCGGTCTTTATCTTCGAGCAACTGCCGGACAAGGTCAAATGCTGCGCCCATAGGCGTCACACCTTCAGCCTTTAGCTCAGCAAATCCAGAAACACTATGCGCTGCAACTAATGGCAGGTGCATCTGTGCCTTACCACCAAAGGTGATCAATCCAACTTGAATTTCAGCGCGCAGACGACTTTCTTTGGAGAAAGTCGAGACCATGTCCTTCATCGCCGCGTTGAGCGCCTCGATCTTGCCGTTCTCCCCCATGCTGCCACTCGCGTCAGCCAAGACGATCACGGGTAGAGGCCGGGGCGTGGCGACAGCGAATTTCTTGAGACTGCTCATTTTCTTTATCCTTTGATCAAGTTGATTTTTCATATTTGGGGTTGCTGGATTGGGTGGAGCGGCTGGCGAGTGGGTGGTCCGCATCGCGTAATCGCTGATGTACCGACTCACGATGTCTTCTTGGTATTTTGCAAACCCCATGATCTAGCCTCCAATTCATAAAAGTTCCTATCTTTACGCACCATTCGTGCCATCTATCTTCAACTGGTATTTGACCAGCCAGTTTGTCAAAGTCTGGTAGCTCCCTAGGCCTAAAAGCTTCGCTGCCTCGGTCTTGTTTCCGAGGCTCTGTGCCATAGCCCGCTCAAGGTAGTGACGTGCTACATCTCCCATCAAGTCAGGAAGAGAGAACGCTTCACCAAGCGGCGCTCCAAGAATGGCGTCATCTGCGGGACTAGATGTCAACGCGAGAACTTCAGCCACATCCTCAGCCGTCATCTCCTCACCGGGCACCCAGATGGAGGCGCGCAAAAGAGCGTTGTGCAACTCTCTTACGTTACCTGGCCACGGGTGCCGAAGAAGAAGATTTCTTGCACCAACAGATAATCTTTTATGCTCAAAGCCCGGTTGTGATATTGCTTCGCGGTTGATCTGAGCAAGCAAGGCATCAATCAGTAGATTGATGTCTCCCTCTCGCTTCCGCAGCGGAGGTAAGACCAAGATGCCAACAGCGATTCGGTGAAACACATCCTCCCTGAATCGACCCGCCCGGACCTCATCCGGGAGGATTCGATTGGTAGCGGCAATGATACGCACATCGACTTTTCTGGTCTTGCTGGCACCTAGACGCGTAATCTCGCGCTCCTGAAGCACGCGAAGCAATCGCACTTGTGACGACAAAGGAAGCTCACCGAGCTCGTCCAGAAAAAGCGTGCCGCCATCCGCCGACTCAAAGTGACCAACGCGAGCAGTGTGGGCACCGGTGAAGGCGCCCTTTTCGTGCCCAAACAGCTCCGAATCAATGAGTTCGAGAGGTATGGCTCCGCAATTGACCGCCACGAATGGCGCAGCGCTTCGTTTGCTTGAGGCGTGAATTGCGCGAGCAAACAGCTCTTTTCCAGTTCCAGATTCACCTTGAATCAACACCGGCAGATCCCGCTGAGCGAGTCGCTGCGCCATCGCGACCACACGCTTCATCGGACCGCAGCGATGAATGATATTGGAAAACTCTGGCGAAGCCGGTGGCAGTCCTTGGACTAGCTGCGACAGGGTTTCATCGGCCCGCTTACTGGCAATGGGAAGAAACTCTGCGGCTAGGTCAAAAGGAACCACGACTGGACGCACGCCATGCTCACGAGAGGTCTCGATGAGGTTACACGCGTACTTGGCCTTTGCTAATAACACCCACACTGCAGCCATAGCGGGCGTACCAGGGCTCACATGAAAAGTGATGTTCAGCCCAGGTGATGAAGAGAGCGCTGCAGACACCGCTTCGTTAGCCGCAACATAAATATCTTCGAAATCGGTGGGGTTGCGCAGTTTCGTATAACACACATCAATAGCGCCCGAAAATTTGCTTCTCAGCCATGTCAAAAATCTCTGCGTTCTGTCCTGCCCGTGATCTGACAAGAGCATTAGACAATCGTACGCACCTGTATCCAGCGCCATCAAGATAGGGCCGGAGTCTGCGCTGGACTCATCCGCTGATGCGCGGAGGTCGGAGTTACCAAGCCATGCAAAAAGTGTGGGCATTTGGCATAAGAAATTATGTGATTACATAAATTTCATTCTATCTCGCTCCGTATGCAAATGGAAAGTCCATTAGTGTGGAAGGTGGCGATCGGAGGTCAGAATATGTGTTGATGCACAAGCCCGTCTCCACTATGCAACGCCTGAGAAGTCGCCACTTCCCAAGAAATTTGCATCAGGTACCTGAAGGCCCTCATTCGAAACGATTAGCAACCGCATTGGGTATAGAATCTGGCTTTGCGAAGTAAAAATACTGCTGTTCAACATTATTGGTCGTCAAAGGAAAGCTTGCCAACGTATTGCTGACTGAATCAGTCAGCCTCTCGAATGACAGCTTTGTAGCCTTATCGTTCGCAAAATCTGGATTTAGCTCAATGGCCGCTTTGGAGAAACGCGACCGACCGCTAGGGGTCGATTCTGTTGAAAAAGTCGGCATTTTGAATGAGCTATGTAGTGGCGCATTAGGCGAGTGATTAGATTTTGGGGGTCTGGCAAATGAATTTTCGAGGATGTCTCGAGTTTTTTTGGCTCTTCCGTATTTTGCGGAGAAACCACTACATGTAGTGCTATAGTCTTTGCCTGCCACAGTGAGTTTTGCTAAGGTCGACAATTTAACGCTGGAGTATCGTGATGACACAGTCGCTACTTCAAATACCGCTGGATATACCTGATGTTTGTATCGAAAAAGTTGAAACCACCGCCAAAGGCGAGTTCATCATCACGGTCAGTAGTACGTTAACCAGTGCAACCTGCCATCAATGCGGCCAGAGGATCGATAAGTTTTATGGCTATGGCAGAGAAATCACCTTGCGTCATTTGTCGATTTTCGATCGGCCGGTTTGGATCAAGCTAACCCCCAAGCGCTATCGATGCCCTGACTGCCCCAAAGGTCCGACGACCACGCAACAATGTGGCTGGTATAACTGGAAAAGCCCCCATACCAAAGCGTATGAGCAGTGGATATTGCGTGAATTGATCAACAGCAGCGTGACCGACATGGACGTGAAGCACGGCATCAGCGCCGAAGCGGCGGAAGGGATTATCAATCGGCACGTGGCCCAACAAGTTGATTGGTCTGCCATCCAAGGCATTCGCTTGCTGGGACTGGATGAAATCGCTTTGAAAAAAGGGCATCAAGATTTTGTGGTCATCGTGTCGGCTATCGATACCGAGGACCATAAGCGGATTCTGGCGGTGCTGCCCGACCGCAAAAAAGAAACGGTTAAAGCCTTTTTGCAGAATATTCCCGAGGCACAGCAACACGCGTTACAACGCGTCTGCGTGGACATGTATGAAGGGTATCGCAACGCCGTCTATGAGACATTGCCCGGCGTCGAGGTGGTGGTTGATCGCTTCCATGTCGCCAAGCATTATCGAGACGGCGCCGACCAGGTCCGCAAGGCGGAAATGAAAAAACTCAAGAATACCCTGTCTGCCGAGGATTATGCCAAGCTGAAAGGCGCGATGTGGGCTTTTCGGAAGCGCTGGATGGAACTCTCTGCCGATCAGCAAACCGTTTTGCTTTTTCTATTCCAGCAAGCCCCCATTTTGCGAGAAGTCTATATCCAACGGGAGCTTTTGACGGGTATTTTTGAGCGCCGACTCAATAAGGCTGAGGCCGAAAAAGCCTTGGATCGCTGGATGGAGCATATCAAAGTCTTGAAGTTGAAGGGCTTTGATGCGTTTGTCAAAACCTATCAAAACTGGCGAAATGAAATCACCAACTATTTCATTCGCCGGGAAACCAGTGGCTTTGTTGAAGGGCTTAACAACAAAATCAAAAGCATCAAACGACGCTGCTTTGGCATTTACAATACCGTCCGCCTGTTTCAGCATATCTGGCTTGATATCGAAGGGAGACGGTTGTTCGGTTATGCATAACCCTATATGTCGGGGCTACTCCGCGAAATACGGAAGAGCCGTTTTTTTGAGGTAAAACCGCCTTTTCGGCAGTTATGCGGGTATTGGGGGGGGCTGGTGTTGTTACCGCTAACATCTTGGCCATTCGCCTTAGATTTTGAGCAGTCGCCGCCAGTAGGAACTCATCCTTGGCATTACTGAAGCCTCGTAAACGCAGCTTATCCATTTTCAAAATGCGCTTGAGATGGGCAAACAGCATTTCCACCTTCTTACGTTCCTTACGTGACTGCTTATAAGCATCGGTTTTGGTAATGGCGCGCGCGACATCACGGGCCGATTCGTGGGGGCTTCGATCTATTTGACGATTAGCCATGTTAGGACAGCACTGCTCTTTGAGCGGACAGGCTTGGCAATCCAATTGGCTGGCGCGATAGCGATAAGGGTTTTTCTGTTTGCTGCGCCAAGCGGTTTTCAGAAACTTACCCGCAGGACAGATATACCGATTATTGTCCGCATCATAGGTAAAGTCAGAGCGGCCAAAGGTGCCATCGGTGCGTTCCGACTTATCAAATACGGGTACATGCGGTTCTATGTCTTTTTCATCGACTAACCATCCGAGCATGGCGGCTGCCCCATAATTGGTATCGCCCACCAAACGTTCGGGCTTCAGACCAAATGTCTCTTCTACCCGATCAATCATGGTCCGAGTCGCCTCCACTTCGGCGGCTTTATTGACCGCTGAGGCTTCCACGTCAAGGATGATGCCCGCTTCCAGATCGATCAAGTAATTGGTTGAATACGCGAAAAATGCGGGCCCACCAGGCGCAGCTGTCCAGGTAGCAGCTGGGTCGGTCAGTGAAAGCGTCCGGGTGGACTCTTTAGGATCATTCGTTTCTTCTAGTGCCGCGAGATATTCACGGACCGGGCGTTCTGCTTGAGCGGGATCGCCCCAATCTATGTCATCACCATTTTCAACTCGGCGTTGCCGTTGTGCATCGGCTTTGATGATGCTGGCGTCGGTGGCAAAACCTTCGCCACGCACCAGGCCTTCTGCCATACACCGTTTCAGGACAGTCTCAAACACTATCCGAAAAGCCTGGCTGTCCCGAAAGCGACCCAGACGGTTCTTAGAAAAGGTGGAATGATCCGGCACGGGATCGTCTAAATCCAGTTTGCAAAACCAACGGTAAGCCAAGTTGACATGCACTTCTTCACAGAGACGGCGTTCGGAACGAATCCCGAAACAATAGCCAAGGATTAACATGCGAATCATCAGTTCGGGAGCAATCGACGGCCGGCCAATGGGGCTGTAATACTCTGCTAATTGCTGACGAAAATCACCCAGATCGAGGAAGCGGTTGATACCGCGCAGCAGATGATCTTTGGGAATGTGCTTTTCGAGACTGAAACAGAAAAACAACTGCTCCTGAATCCCCGATTGTTGTCCCATCATGGCGTCACCTCATGATTGAGTGGCTGTTGGCTGTATTTTACTACTCTAGGAACCTTATATCAGGGGACTTTTTCAACAGAATCGGTCGTGACGCGACCGTCATATCTTCGAATTCATCGGCCGAAAGCTGTCGTTAAAATTCCGATTCCTGAAAGAGGCCAGCCGTCACTTAGTGAAACCGACACGATCTCAGCGTAACGATAGTCACGAATTTTTAACCAGCCTCGCAGCCAGATGAGTGATCCTTCGCTGTGATTGTTGGTTTTTCACTGCCATAGCCAATGCCTTGGGCTGGGCAATCACAACGACCAGTTTTTTACCACGCGTGACGCCGGTATACAGCAGATTGCGTTCCAGCAGCATAAAGTGCTGCATGGCCATCGGAATCACTACCACGGGATATTCGGAGCCTTGCGACTTGTGCACACTGGTGGCGTAAGCCAGCGTAATTTCGTCCAGATCACTGAATTCGTAGTCTACTTCCCGATCATCGAATACGATCTTGACCTGGCTTTCCTCAAGATCGATGGATTTGATCACGCCAATGTCGCCGTTGAACACTTCCTTGTCGTAGTTGTTGATTCGCTGAATGACCTTGTCACCGGGCGCATAGGTGTTGCCGAAACGGGTAATCTTCGGTTCGCTGTGTCCATTTAGCCGTGCTTGCAATTCGATGTTCAACGACCGCGCTCCCAGACCACCACGATTCATGGGCGTCAAAATTTGCACGTCGTTGACCGGATGAAACTGGAAACGCTGCGGAATCCGTTCGAGGACGACTTGCATCAATTTAGCGAAAATCTCCTCAGGTGTTTCGGCGTAGAGGCAATAAAAATCGCTGATGCCTTCAGTCTTATCCACCAAAGGCATTTGCCCTTGGTTAATCCGGTGCGCATTGGTAATGATTTTGGAGGTACTGGCCTGACGGAAAATTTCGGTCAGACGCACGGTGGCAATTTGACCGGAATCGATAATGTCGGCCAACACCGATCCTGGACCGACCGAGGGTAATTGATCGACATCTCCGACGATCAAGACCGCAGCCTCCGTCGGTATGGCTTTTAACAGCTGATTCATCAACACCACGTCCATCATCGACGACTCATCGATCACCAGGCAATCGAGGTCTAGCGGGTTTTCGTCGTTATGCTTGAACGCGAACTGCGTTGGATCGAACTCCAGTAAGCGATGCACCGTTTTCGCTTCCATGCCGGTCGATTCCGCTAAGCGTTTTGCCGCTCGCCCCGTCGGCGCGCACAAACCGATTCGAACTCGTTTGGCTTTGAGAATCTTGAGCAGACTGTTGACCAGGGTGGTTTTACCGACACCGGGGCCGCCAGTGATCACCGAGACTTTATGCTGGAGTACCAATCGTACGGCAGCCGCTTGCGACTGCGATAAGGTCATGCCGGTTTGCTCTTCCACCCAGGGTATGGCTTTATCCGCATCAATCACACCCCACGGTGCATCGCCTTGATTCAATCGATTCAGGTGGGCGGCACAACCGATTTCAGCGCGGTGCAAGGGCGTCAGAAAAATGAATTCGTCACTACCGTCGATTTCGGCAATCAAATTGCCTTCGGTCAATTCAGCGGCGATGGCTTGGTCGATAATCGATAATGGAATTTCCAATAATTTCGCCGCCATTTCGCACAGCTTGCTGCGAATCGCGGCACAGTGGCCTTCGCCGGACCATTCTTGCAATACATGTCGGACACCCGCTTGGGCGCGCAGCAGGGATTGCGGGCCGATACCCAGCTTCTGTGCCAAAGTATCGGCGGTTTTAAAACCGACACCGTGGATATCCAGTGCCAGACGATAGGGATTTTCGCGCACTTTCTCGATGGATTGGTCGCCGTAGGTTTTGTAAATGCGCACCGAACGCGAGGTGCCGACACCATGCGATTGCAGAAAGACCATGATTTCCCGAATCACTTTCTGTTCCGCCCAGGCGCTGGTCACCCGCTCCTGGCGTTTCTTGCCGATACCCGGCAATTCCAGCAGGCGTTCTGGTGTCTGCTCGATCACATCGAACACCTGCTCACCGAAGGCTTTGACCAGTTTTTTGGCGAAATGGGGACCGATACCTTTGACCATGCCGGAACCCAGGTATTTTTCGATACCGTCCAACGTGGTCGGCGGCACGATTTTCAAGGAAATGGTCTTGAATTGCTGGCCATGTTGGCGATCGTTCACCCAACAACCCAGGCATTCGATGTATTCACCCGCTGTGACACTAGCAGCCGAACCGATCACGGTAATCAGTTCCCGATAGCCTTTGACTTTGACCCGCAACACGCAAAATCCCGAGGCCTCGCTATGAAACGTCACGCGCTCGATGGAGCCGTGCAGTTTTTCAACCGGATTGTCCGCATGCGCTGGCGCAGCCTGTGACGTCATGGGTTACTAACTCTCGTCATGTTCGATAAACAGCGACGCTTGCGTGGGGTTCGCGTCATAGGACGTGCCATCGATGACAGGAAACAAACGTGAATAAGGCACCAGCCAAGTATGCTGCTCACTGATCTTGACAGTGGCCGTTTTGGGGTTCAGCCTAATGACTTCGCCGAACAATTCATGGTTGTCCCGGCCCTTGAATCCCACCTGCGTACCGACTTGCAATGCACTTTTGGGAATCCCGGTGGTATGCGGTTTGGGTTGAATCGCCGTATCAACGTCATCCAGATTGAGGTAATAAAATGGGATATTCCAGTTTTTCTGGTCTTTGACGTTTCTCACCAAGCAACGGGTCTTTTGAATCTTCAAGATCACCGCATCGATCAAGCCGTTGGCTTGCGGGTCGAAATAGCTAATCGATTGGCCGACTTTCAATTGGGCTTTTATCTGCTCTACCCGAACCGGATTGATGAGTTCCTGATAAATGGCAGACTGTAATCGATGTAAATCAAACAGTGATGCTTTATTGAGCGCTTCAAGAATTGCTGTGTAGTCCATTGCCGACGTCCCCGTTAACGGTTTTACCGCGATATTACCGGCTTTTATGTCGCCAAAATAGTGCCATGCATCGGGTAACATACAAAGCCGCCTCGTTTTTTCGCTTCACGGTGGCACCCAGGATAGAAGACGAGTTCGAACGGTATCCAGTCCGTTATACTGGGTTGGCGGACAGAACATCTACCAGGACGATTAATCCAAACAGCATCTATGGACTTTATAAAATTATGCGTGGGCGAGCGCTTCGATCATGACATGCCGGAAGAAGGCATGAGCATCATTCTGGCTAATGGCGCGCCATTATTGACTTTTAATTTTTCAGTTTCGCCGGGCGAAATCCAAGCCTTTCTCAATGGCGCCGCCTCGTTCGCGTTATTTGCCGAACAAAACCATCTGTTCTTTTTGTTTAAAATCGAGGGCTTTCTGGATTGGTCGGACTTGGCGTTTACCATTCATCTTGCCGGCGATGAGACCATCGATGAGGGTGATGCTTACTTGCTCTTTAATCTGGTCTTGGTGGATCCGAATACCAAAATTGTCAAAGGTTTGCGCATGGTGACCGTCTCACCGGATTTCAGGTCAAGATTGGCTGAGTTGATCCGCAAACAAGCCTCAGAGCCGTTTGATACGATGGCTTACTATCGTGGCATTGGCAGCCTTTATGATAAATATCCCACCGCAAGCGACTTACTCAAACAAGCCATGATCATCGAACAAGGCGGAAAGACACTACCGACGCTGTGATGGCTAGCGCCTACCCGCCCCACTGCCACAAATGATTCCTTTCATGCATACCCGATAATGACTAAATCCCAGCTCATCGAACGCATCAGCCTTAAATTGCCCCATTTACAGCAACGCGACGTCGAAATGGCGATCAACATCACTATCGATGTGATGAGCCACCATCTGGCACAAGGCGAGCGTATTGAAATTCGTGGTTTCGGTGGCTTCTCGATGATTCAACGAGCCGCCCGGATGGGGCGCAATCCCAAGACAGGCGAACCCGTGAGTTTGCCCATACGGCACGCCATTCACTTCAAACCTGGGCTGGACTTACGTGAACGCGTGTCCCTTTCCAGAGACCGATTCCCCTTGATTAAGGACTAGCCATCCCGTTATCCAATGATTTCAGCGTCGCATTGGCAGAGAGTATCTAAGGGATGCTTTGGGTAGCCCAAAGCCAAGATTCCTTTCAATCTTTTACAGCCCAACTCGCGAAAGCGCGATAAATAGCGAGTTTTCGCAAACGACCTGCCGAAAATCCTCTTCACAATAATGACCATCCCAACCGGAGGTCATTATGGAACCCGTTGCCATTCCCCATTCGATAGACGATCCGATTCACATTTTGCTGTGGAGCGCGGACGAGATCGTGCCATTCATCGTGAGCATGCTTACCGGCATGTTGATCGATCAGTTCATACCCGGCTTGGCGCTCGGCCTCATCGCGGTCAAGTTTTACCGGCGTTTCCGCGATAACCGGCCTGACGGCTACACCTTGCACGCGCTGTATTGGCTGGGTTTATTGCCGAGCCGCGCGCAGACCATCCCCAATCCCTACATCCGTCGGTTCCTGCCATGAGATGGTCGGAGTTTCTGCAAACCTGGGATGGGCACGAGACCGAGAACCGCTTTAGCCGCGTCATTATCATTGGCTTGCTGGTGATTTGCGTGATTACTTCGCTGGCCGCCTGGCGTACCGAGCGCAGCATCATCCTGGTGCCCCCTACCCTCACCCAGGAAGTCGAAGTGACGCGCAGTAGCGCTTCCAGCGAGTTCAAGGAATCCTGGGGGTTGTTCCTGGCGGAACTCCTCGGCAACACCACGCCGGCCAATGCCGATTTTCTGAAAACCGCGGTCGAGCCGTTATTGGCGCCCGATATTTACCGCAGTGTCCTGGACGCCATGAGCGATCAAATCAAGGCCATCAAGATGGACCGGGTCGCAATCAGTTTTACGCCGCGTCACGTCGATTACGAAGCCGAAACTAACAAGGTCTTTGTCAGCGGCGAACTCAAAAGCCAGGGTCCCAGTTCCAAACCGGACGTCAAACTCCGTACCTATGAATTCATCATCGCCATCAAAAACTATCGGCCCCGGCTGGAATACATCGACGTGTATCCGGATTCTCCCAGAACCCTGGAGCGATTGAAATCCACCCAGGGGCAACCTCAAGAGGCTAAATCATGAAACTTGTGTCGCACCCCTGGTTGTTACTCACCCTTGCCGGTCCGGCGTGGGCCACCGATGACTTACCCGTGACGGTGTTACCCCCGGTCACCA
This sequence comes from Methylomonas rapida, assembly GCF_024360925.2. Classification (NCBI taxonomy): domain Bacteria; kingdom Pseudomonadati; phylum Pseudomonadota; class Gammaproteobacteria; order Methylococcales; family Methylococcaceae; genus Methylomonas; species Methylomonas rapida. Next base: position 3,044,892 of record NZ_CP113517.1, read on the forward strand.
CCGTGGCCGAAGAGTCATCCTCTGCGCCTTCACAACCCGTTGTCCCGCCGCAGCCCGATTTTGGCATCGAGTTACCGCCGGTTGATGCCAGCGTCTTGAAAGCCGCCAAACAGCAAGCGGCAGCCTCAAACTCAGCGTCAGCCACTTCCATCGGACCGCAGCACATCGCCGTCAAACCCGGTATCAACGAACTGATGCCGATTGCCGTCGGCCATTTGAATCGTCTGGTGACGCCGTTCGAGCATCCGGTGGTCACGACCACCAGCCAGGCCACCACCAGTACCAAAGGCAAAATCGTCTATGTCGCCACCGCCGACGAAACGCCGGTGACGTTATACATCACCCCCGGCGACAACCAGGACATTGCGCTGTCGCTAACCCTGATCCCCAAACGGATTCCGGCCCGGGAAATCCATCTCGATCTGGATAAGGACAGCTACCAACTGCTGAATCAATGGCAGCGCGCCGACACCGCGAGTCGATCTTCGAGCCAACAGGAACAAGCTTACATCAGCCAACTGAAAACCTTGTTTCGGGATTTGGGTTTGCAAAAGACCCCAGCCGGTTATTCACTCCGCGAACCCAAGCCACAAGAACAGATTCGCTGCCTGCAAGACCGCGTGCAGATCAAAACCGGCCAAGTCCTAGAGGGCCAGGATCGGCTGATATTGGTGGGTCTTGCCAAGAATACCGGCAGCGACCTGCTCGAGTTCGACGAACGCAGTTGTGCGACGACGCAACAGGACGTACTTGCCGTTTCGGTCTGGCCCAACGTGGTATTGAAACCGCAGGAAGCCACCGAGTTGTATGTCGTGGTCCGACAAGCGCCTGAGGCGTCAGTCAGTTTGCGGCCTTCGTTACTGAGCGGAGACCAACCCTAATGGCCAGCGTCGATACCTGGTGGGCACGCTTGACCCCGACCGCAAAACGCAATCTGGCCGTCGGCGGCATTGGTACCGTGCTGTTAGCCGTGATCATCGCGTTAGCCACTGTCACCCCGGAAGTCAGCAAGCCGCTCAGCAAACAGGCCACCATCCAACACATCCTGACCGATAGCGATCCGCGCTCGCTGGGCATCGACGGCATTTCCGCGCAATTACGCGATCTGCTGCAGAAGAACGACGAACAAGCCCGCCGGCTGGCCGCGATCGAAGAACAACAGCGGCGCGAGCAGCAATCCGACGAAATCCGCTTCAAACAATGGACCACCGCGGAGCGGGAAGCCTATGAAGCCAAACTGCAAGCCGTGACCGGTGAAGTCGAGTCGTTGAAGAACAAAGCCTCTACACCGGCGGTAGCCGGAAGCCCAGGTGATTCCAGTCAGCCTTCCATAGAACCAACAACACAGGGAAGACCCTACAACCGCCGCCCAAACAACTCGCCATTCGACAACGGGCAAGACGATCTCAACCGCGTGTTCGAGCAAGCCGCCATTCCCGCGCCGACACCTGGCAATACCGGTGTCTCGGGAGGACGAACCAATAGCCAAGCACCGGCGGCGATGCAGATTCGTGTCATCCAGGAAGGCGCTGACCAAGCCAATGGTAAAGACAAAGACGCTGCCCCAAGCTCTGACCGAGGCCGCTCGAACCGCGATCATGCCAAAAGCGACGTCTTCATCCCGGCCGGCAGTATTTTGACCGGCGTATTGTTGAACGGTCTCGATGCCCCGACCGGACGCAAAGCCAAGAAAGAACCGATGCCGGTACTGTTCCGGATCAAGAAGGAAGCCATTCTGCCCAACCGTTTTCACGCCGATGTGCGTGAGTGCTTCCTGCTGGCCGCAGGCTTCGGTGACTTGAGTGCCGAGCGCGCCTACTTTCGCGGCGAGACCTTTTCCTGTGTACGCCAGGACGGTGGCGTCATCGAAGTGCCGATGAATGCCTATGCCACCGGCGAAGACGGCAAAAACGGGGTGCGCGGTCGCGTCGTTTCCAAACAAGGCGCGTTACTCGCCCAATCGATGATGGCGGGTTTTCTGCGCGGCTTTTCCGATGCCTTCGGTCGTAATCAGATCCCGGTGCTGATGACCGGCGGCATCGGTGCCCTATCCGGAACCACCCCTTTCCAAAGCGCTTTTTCCTCGCAGTCGATGGAAGGCGGCGCGCTAAAAGGCGCGGGCTACGCGATGGAACGACTGTCGCATTTTTACATGGACATGGCCGAGGAGATTTACCCAGTCATCGAAGTCGATGCCACCCGCCAAGTCAACTTCATCGTGCAAAAAGGCACGGCGCTGAAGCTGAAAACCCCAAGCTGATTTTCACTAAAACACGGAAACGATTTATGCCTCTTCGCCAAACCCGTTTACTGCTGGCATCGCTGTTAGTCACTTCAACGGCCTTCGCTGCCAACCCGCCAAAACCGCCGGTGTCGGACATTGCTGCAGGCCTTTTGTCGATCAAGATCGACGGCATGCAGGACTTACCGATCTCGGGCCTGAAGATGGTCAAGTCCGGTGAACAAACGGTGTTTATTTCCAGTAACGGCCGCTTTGCCTTTTATGGCGGCAAATTGATGGACATCTGGACTCAACAGGAAATCAAGGAACTGGCCGATATTGAAAAAGTCGCCAACCGTATCGACCTGTCGCGGATGAAACTCAAGCCCGATGAGCTGGGCGCGGTGACGGTCGGCCACGGCAAAGCCCAGGTATTGATATTCATCGATCCCCGGTGCCCCTACTGCGGCAAGGTCATGCAAGAGCTGCAAGCCTTGCAAGACCAGTACACCTTCAAGCTGGTAATGGTCCCCATCCTCGGCCCCGAATCGCAAAACATTGTCGTGCAACTGGCCTGTCAGTTGGCCGCAAGCGATACCAAAGCCAAAGTCGCCGTGCGCGACCGCTTGTTGAAACAGGATTACGCCGGATTGCCAACCGAACCACCCACTCAGTGCAACAAAGAGCCGCTGCAGAAAGCCGTGGTCACCGCCAAGTTATTCGATTTGAAAGGTGTGCCGTTTCTGATCGCCCCGGACGGCCGTACCCACAGTGGCGCACCCGAGGTGTTAGCCGATTGGTTGGCCGACAAAACAAAGGCCGTATCCAGCACCACCACACCCGAACCAACGAAAGTGGAGAAAAAGCCATGAACCGTTATTGCCCGTTCCCATTAGTCCTTTCCAGCTTGACATGGATGTTTGTCACCGGCTGCGCAACACAGTACGGCTGTCAAGGCATGCCGGACGAACCCAGCTGTCTGTCGACCACGCAGGCTTACCAAGTCACCAATACGGCGATTGCGGAAGCGCCTCCGGAAAATAGCCAGAATTCGGAGTCAACCTCATCACCGGCAATCGTACCGCCGTTACAACAACCCGTACCCAAGATCGAAGATCCCACGCCGATTCGCACGCCATCGCAAGTCATGCGCATCTGGATCGCGCCTTGGGAAGATGCCGACGGCGATTTGATGGTGTCCAACTACGTCTACACCGAACTCGAACCCCGGCGTTGGATGATCGGCAAGGCGGTGCCCACTTCGAGTACCTCATTGATCCCGCTGCAAGTCGAGCAACGTCCGCCGGAGAAATGGTCCAGCGTCGATACCCCTGAAGACGAGAGTCCAGTCAATCGATTGGGCAAACAATTGCCCTGAACCGTAACCATTTTCACCGCAGGTCCCACGCCCCCTGCGAGAGTGAGCGGGCAACCGCTTATACCTGCCGGACTGAACGTCCGAGATTCGACGGGCAACCGTCTTTTAACCTGAATGAGGATATTTTTGATGAAAACATCCTATCGAAGCGGGGTCTTGCTGGCCCTGGCATCGTTATTTTTTATGCTAATGGCCAATGACGCCATGGCCGGTACCGGCGGTACCGAGTTCAACACCGTCTGGACCTTGCTGACCGGCTGGGTGGAAGGCTTGCTCGGCCGCATCATCGCTATCGTGTTCGTCATCGTCGGCCTGGTCGCCGGTGTCGTGCGCGGCAGCATCATGGGTTTTGTGCTGGGCATTGCCAGTGGTGTCGGCCTGTTTGCGGCGCCGACCATTATCACCAACATCGTGACCGCCACGATTTAGGCCTGGAACAACGATGACCGGTTCAAGTATTGATACCGAGAACGCGGCGGGCAACCGCCGCCCTTGTCCATCAGCGAAGGCCACGCGCAGCGTCAAGGTCCAAGCCGCCAATGGCCAGCCGATCAACCCCTGTCATCCGGCTAGAGCCCGGCAGTTGAAACGCAAAAAGCGTGCGGTTCGGGTTTGCCGGCATCCTTTCACGATTCGTTTACATCCGGAATGTCCAGCCGAAGCCTTGCAGCAACTTTATGAAGAGGATAAAGCACTATGACCACCGTGCAACGCCCCCGTGCCGATCAGTTATTCACGGTACTGGCTTACGAAGTTGACCATCATCTGTTCTTGATGGCCGATAGCAGCATTGGTTTTGGCTTTCTGTGCCGACCGCTGACCGGCGCGGATGCCAGCGTGTCCGCGCGGGTCAACGTGTTGCTGAACCAGGACTGGCCGACGGACACGCTGTTGCAGGTGAGCCTTTGGACCTCGCCGGACATCGAAGAGTCGCTGGCTATCATGCAAACGCGGCGCCTCAAGCAGCAAAAGTCGACCTATAAAACCATGACCCAGGCCAGCGTGGAATTCCTGCGGCGGGGTACGACCAAAGCCCCGGAAGCGATTTCAGGGGCACGCCTCCGGCGCAGTCACATTCTGGTGAGCGTCAAACTCCCCATGGCATCCCCCCGACCGAGCGAAACCGACATCCGCCGTGCCAGCGAATTACAAATGGCCACCCAACAATCACTGTCGACCATCGGCTTATATCCGGAGGTTTTGGGTGCCGATCAGTATGTCCGTATCCTGAACACGATTCTCAACTGGCAGCCCGATGCCGGCTGGAAAGACCGTGTGGTCCCCGAGTGCGATCCCACCCAACTCATCCGCGACCAATTGCTGGATTACGACAACGCCTTACAGACCGACGAAAAAGGGATTTGGCTTGGCTCAAAACGCGTCAAGACGCTGTCCGCAAAACGCACACCCGATCATTTTTACTTTGGCAGCGCCAAAAGTTACTTGGGCGACATTCTCTCAGGCACGCGTGGCATTCGCCAGAATGCTTTGCTCAGTCTGACCCTGCATTATCCCGATGCCGAATCAACCCGTACCCGGCAGGAAGGTGTGCGGCAATTCATTACCAACCAGGTCAATACACCAATCGCCCGGTTTTTGCCGGTGTTGGTGCAGCGTAAACACCATTTCGACGTGTTGTTCGATGCCTACCGTGACGGCGACCGGCCAATCAGGGCCTATTTCGGTGTGTTGCTGTTTTGCGACGAACAAGAAGAAGCGGCGGCGGTGTCCAATGCCCGAGTGTATTTTCGGGAGCTGGGTTTTCAGCTGTTGGAAGACAAGTATTTCTGCCTGCCGTTTTTCCTGAACTGTTTGCCGTTCGGGCCGGAGCGTTCGGCGATTGCCGACCTGAAACGCTACCGCACCCTGGCTACCCGGCATGCGATTCCGTTATTGCCGCTATTTGGTGATTGGGCGGGCACCGGTACGCCGACCTTGAATTTCGTTTCCCGTAACGGCGAACACATGGCCGTATCGCTGTTCGATACCACCGGTAACTACAACCTCTGCATTGCCGCCGAATCCGGCAAAGGCAAATCCTTTCTGACCAACGAGATCATCGTCAGTTACCTGACCGAAGGCGCGCAAATCTGGGCGATCGATGTTGGCCGCTCCTATGAAAACCTTTGCGAAGTTCTGGAAGGCGATTTCGTCAAGTTCACTCACGGTTCGGGGATTTGCATGAACCCGTTCGAGATCGTGCAGAACTTCGAGGAGGAAGCCGACATGCTGGCCGGCTTAGTCAGCCAGATGGCGGCGCCGACCGAGAAACTCACCGACTTTCAAACCGCCGGTCTCAAGCGGATATTGAAGCAACTGTGGACTGAAAAAGCCCAATCCATGTCGGTGGACGACATTGCAAAATGCCTGTGTACCGAAGCCGATCAGCGTTTGAAGGATGTCGGCGAGCAGTTGTTTCCATTCACCACCCGAGGCGAATACGGTCGCTACTTCAACGGTAAAAACAACGCCAAGTTCGCTCGCGACTTTACCGTATTGGAATTGGAGGAGCTAAAAGGACGTAAGCATCTGCAACAAGTCGTACTTTTGCAATTGATCTACCAGATCCAGCAGGAAATGTATCTGGGCGAACGCAACCGCCCGAAGATCGTCATCATCGACGAAGCCTGGGATTTGCTCACCGAAGGCGATGTCGCCAAGTTCATGGAACATGGCTACCGGCGCTTCCGGAAATACGGCGGTGCAGCGGTGACGATTACCCAGTCGGTGAACGACTTGTACCGCAATGCTGCAGGCCGGGCCATCGTCGAGAACTCGGCGAATATGTATTTGCTTGGCCAGAAAGCCGAAGTCATCGAAGGCATGAAGCAGGATCGGCGCTTGCCGTTGTCGGACGGCGGCTACGAACTCCTGAAAACCGTGCATACCTTGCCCGGCGCCTATTCCGAGATTTTCTTCATCACCGAAATGGGCTCAGGGATTGGCCGCCTGATCGTCGATCCTTACAAACGCATTCTGTTCTCCACCAAACCCGAAGACGTCAACGCCTTGAAGCAGTTGCGCCGGCAAGGCTTGAGTCTGGGTGATGCCATTCAAAAACTCATCGACAGTCGCTGCAGCAAACCCAGGGAGAGCACTTATGGATCCTAAATCGCAATGGCTCAGCACCATTTTCATCGCAGCCTGTCTGGGCGGCATCGGCGGTTGGCTGACAGCACAACAGCAACTGCAGGAACCCTTGGTGCGCCTGAATCTGGTCACGCCGGTGTTCGTGCTCGATCGCGCCAAATTGATTCAATCGATACCGCCCAACGCCAACCAGGAACAAATGGCCAAGATCGTCGACGACTGGCAGAGCCAGGCCAAGAAACTCAGTGATGCGGGCTATCTGGTGATCGATTCGACGGCGGTGGTGGCTGCACCGGAGGATGTTTATGTTCAACATCAAACCCGGTAAGGTTATGCAAACCAATCATTCGAAATACACACTTGCACGGACCTCCACTGCCAAGCAGAGACCCTATCAAACCCGTGCCGCATTGCTGCGGTTCATCGGGAAAGCCTTGCCGATATTATTGCTGGTATTAGCGGTGGAGCGCTATATCGGTCAACGCTTTCTAATCGGCGGCGATGACCAGGTCGATCGCTGTCTACCGGATAAATGGGTGTATCTGATCGATACCCACAACAAAGACATCTGGCGCGGCGATTTGATCGCGTTCCGCGCCGAGCGCATGGCACCCTTTTTTAAGGATGGGCAGATCATCGTCAAAATCGCCGCCGGCGTCACGGGCGACACTATACACGTCGACTCGCAGCACACCACGATTAACGGCGAACGGGTTATCGATGGATTGCCACTCACGGAGAAACTGAACAAAGCCCCCTCCGCTTTCAAACGCCATGAAACCATTCCACCGGCCGCCTATTGGGTGACCGGGCAAACCGACAAAAGCTTCGATTCGCGTTACTGGGGCTATGTCTACGATCATCAAGTGATTGGACGGGCCTATGCGTTGTTTTGAGCCACCTCAATTTCCTTGGCGGCATTCGGCGCTCTGTTTGCTTTGCTGGTTCGTTGTGCAAGCGGTTCAAGCAGAAGAAGCTTGGCTGCAACGTTCTCAAGCCATTTTGCAGGCCTTGGAAGGACAGCCTCGACCCGACTGGTTGACCGGTCAATCTGAACAGTTGGACGTGAAACGCCAGGCGCAGCAAGTCTTGGACGCCTCGCAGGCGATTCGAACGAATGTTCTATCGACGGGTTCGAAAAGTCACCTGCCGATAAATCCTTCGAGCAAACCACTCACGTTGTTGTTTGTCTCCTTCTCGCTGAGTGAGTCCGCGCTGAAAAGCATCTTCGAAGAGGCCTCAGGCCGAGACGATGTGTTGCTGGTGTTTCGCGGCCCCAAACCTGGTCAAAAACTACCGGCGTTGATGGCCGACCTCAAACGCTTGTTGAAAGGCATCGAGCCGTTGCCCAACATCATTATCGATCCCACCCGTTTTCAACGTTGGTCGGTGTCATCGGTGCCGGATATCGTCGTCGAGCAGGACGGGAAAGCCCGTTTACACGCTCGCGGTGTCAGTAGTTTGCCCTGGCTGGACGAGCAGATCAAAGCCGGCAAGCAGGGTGATTTGGGCGCCTTGGGCGATGTTGGCGAAATTACCGAAATCGACTTGCTCGAAGAGATCAAACACCGGATGGCGGCCATCGACTGGAAACACAAGCAACAACAAGCCATCGCTCGATTCTGGGCACAACAAAAATTTGAAGACTTACCCACGGCTCAGGCCGATCGTGATCGGACCGTCGATCTGACCATCACCGCCCCGCGCGATCTGACAGCGCCAAACGGTCAGATGATCGTCCGAGCCGGACAAACCGTCAATCCGTTGGCCAAGATGCCGTTTGGCTTATGCCTGATGGTGTTCGATGCCACGGTGCCGGCTCAAGTCGAGCTGATTCGGCATCAGTCCTGTCAGGACAAACAGGCCCGTGTGATGTATCTGGCCACGCAATTGTCGCGTGAAGCTGGGTGGGAGGATCTTAAAAACTTGGAAACGCTGTTGAAATCGCCTGTGTATCTGCTGACGCCGGATGTGCGCAGGCGTTTTCAATTACAGCAGGTACCGGCGATTGTCGAACAAGCCGGTAACTGTCTACTGGTTCGTGAGCGAAAACTGCCGGCCTCAACAGGAGAGCGGTCATGAAGCAATGGCTGTTGCCTTGGGTGTTGGGAAGCTTGATAACGCTGGCAACGCCGCTTGTTGCCGAAACCACGACGAATAGCATCGACCCGTTGTGCTCGGACGCCGAACTGTGGTCCGGCAAACTGATTACCGATATTTGCTGGAGCTGTCTGTTTCCGATTCATGCAGCCGGGGCGTCGCTGGGCGGTGGCAACGTACCAAGCATCGCCACCGATGAGAAGTTTTGCTTCTGCACCGATCCGATGGGTATTCCGCAACTGGGCATGACCATGGGCCTATGGAATCCGGCTCGACTGGTCGAGATCGTCCGCAATCCCTGGTGCTCGCCGGCATTGGGCGGGCATAAGTTCAGTGCTTCGAATGTGCGTCTGATCGCCACTACCGGCAAAGCCGACTTTGATGCCAGCGAGATGTCATTTTTCAATTACCACTATTTCGCCTTTCCGCTGACCATTCTGCTGGATCTGTTTTGGGATGGCCGCTGTAACAGCGATGGCTACCGGGATTTTGACTTGCTGTATGTCTCGGAATTGGATCCGACCTGGAATAGCGACTTATTGGCGTTTTTTACCAGTCCGGAGACGGCCCTGTTTGCCAATCCCGTGGCCATTTCAGCGTGCGTCGCCGATGCCGCAGCGGCGGCCACCGGTAATCCGCTGGACGCCTTGTTCTGGTGTGCTGGCGCTTGGGGGCACATGTATCCGTTGTCCGGCATATCGCCGACCAGTTACGGTACCGATCCGCGTATTACCAGCTTGTTAGCGACACGGGCGACGGCCTCCTTGCATCGGCGCGGGTTGGCTTGGAAAACCTCAGGCAACGATGCTTTATGCGGCGGCACTATCTATCCGTTTATCCCGAAATCGCAATACCGGCTATCGATGTTTTATCCGGTCGCTGAAACCCAGTCCAATCACGCCATTGGCGAAACGACCTTCAATTGGGGTGCCGGCCGCACTTATCCGGGGCCGGGTGAAGATCATCTCTACCTGCTGTGGCGTTGGCAAGACTGTTGTGTTGGCCTATAGCGATGCGTCAGATATTTGAACTCCAAGCACTGATCACACAAAGCCTTTCAGCGGTACTCTGCGTTACGCTGGCCTGGACCCCGTTTGGCGTCTCCTGGGCGGATGCGATTCAGGCGGCCGGGCGTGATGGCCAACAACTGGGTCAGCAAGTCCTAGACGGTTTTGCGTTTCCACTGGATACCGGCAACGGCACGCTGACCTTGAATCCAGAAACGGCTCAAGAAAGTACCATTTCGATCGGCACCCTGTTTCCGGACACCGATAGCGCCACGACCACACTCCAAGACTTTGCCAATCTCTACGGCAATAACCCAGGCACCATTGCTGCTGGGTTGAACGCACAGACAGCCTTGAACGGTGAAACCAGCTTCACCGGCGAAGCCTATCGTACCCTGATGGACAACGCTCACCAGTCACACCCGGACTTACAGGCTGACCCACTCTGGCAAGCCGGCGATCAAGTGTTCAGCAATTTCACCCCGTGGGCACAGTCTTTCGCGGACTGCACGACCACGACGACCCAAACCGAAACTCAGCAGTCATTGCGCGTGCCGGATTATCAACTCTGCTTACGGCAACCGACGGTACCACAAAGCTGCACCGCCACTCACCAAGTCGATGTACAGCCCTTGATCCGCTTCGTCAGTGGCGACGGTGGGTTTTCCAGTTGCGGTCCGGGCTGCATGGATTTGTATGTCGGCCGGGTCGGTGATGATTACTGGGAATCGGATTGCGGCTTGTTTACCTGGCAGGTCAAATACGAAGTCTTGCATCCGGAAGCCATCACTAGCGCCACCCTGGAGTACGTCAAATACGATGACCACACTCGGGTTTATTACGATAATCAATTGATCTATACAGGATCCAGCGGTTGGTTTGGGGATTGCGAGCTTTACACCAGTTGGAACGAATATCCCAACACTAATGTGCTGTATGCCTTCAACAGTAGCGGCATCAAGGTGTTCAAGGAAGAAACCCGCGTTTCCGGACGCGGCGAAGGCTATTCGCGGATTCGGCTGCGCTATGACCTGTCGAAACTGATCACCCAGGACGAATGGAGCTGGAGCGGGCCGAATTGCCAAAACTTGGCCAACGCAATTACCGATGGCATTTGCCAGGCCGGCAGCCAATTGAGTTGCTCGAACGATCCCGCCAATGCCTCGGACTGTTACGTCGATCCCACGTCGCAAGTGATGGTCTGCGGTTCCGATTTGGCCCAAGCGCCGGTGGCCAGCTCAAGTGGAATAAGCAATACCTGTATGAGTATCCAGGCGGCTGGAAACTGCGACCTGAATCAGTACGGTCAATGTTGGACCGATACCGCCGGCACCCACTGTTTAGAACCGCCGGCGAACGGGATACCCAACAAGAGTTGTGCGTCGTTGGAAACCCAAGGCTGCTCGTTTATCAAAAGCCAATGTACCAGTGTACTCGCCTCAGGCACCTGTTGGGACAGTGTCGATACCTACGACTGCGGGCAAACGGTGGGCATTCCCGAGATTCAAAGCCATACCCAACAGCAGTGTGCCGGGCCGATTCGCTGCATGGGCGAAGACTGTATCAGCGTGAATCGGACGCAGAGCCAGGATTTCAGCAAGGCGGTAGCCTTACTCAACAGCGCCCAGCAAATGGCCATGGATCTGCATTGCGACTACGCCAACGCCGATCTTCAGCAAAAGGATCCGACAACTTGCCAGGTGTTCCAAGGAAAACCCGCCAGTTGCAAGATGGTCGGCGGCGCGCTCAGCTTGGTGGATTGCTGTGAAACGCCGGCTGGGGCGATGGGACTGGGACGCTATATCGATTTACTGTTGGCGACCAGTCAGATGGATAGCGCCGTCATGACCATGGACAGCACCTCCATCGTCCGTGGCGCCTGGGAAACCATGCGTACCCCGTTCACGCTGGCCGGCGATGCCTGGAACAGTTTTCAGGTGGATTTTGCCTCGACGGTGAACGACTTGGTCGGTACCGACATGCTCAGTACCAGCGATATTGCTTCACAAGGTTTACTGGATTCGCTGAAAGGCGAATTAATGAAGTCGGTAGCGGAATGGATCGGCCAGACCTTTGGCGAAGCCGCCGGCAATGCCTTGTTCAGTGCCGGCGGCCAGGCGGCCTTCGACTCGGCGGGCAACTTGACCCCAGCTGCACAATCGGGCGGCGTTGAGCTGGGTGGTGGTGCCGCGGTCGCGGGCGAACTGCTCAGCACCTTGATGACGGCGTATACCGTGGTGATGATCATCATCATGATTATCCAGATCGTCTATTCCTGCGAGGAACCGGAATACGAACTCGCCGCCAAGAAACAGATCAAAGTCTGCACGGACCTCGGCACCTATTGCGAGAGCAAGGTGGCAGGGGTGTGTTGGGTGCGCAAGGAAAGTTACTGTTGCTACAATTCGCCGCTAGCGCGCATCCTCAATGAACAAATCAAACCGCAGTTGGGCATGGATTTCGGTACACCGGAAAGTCCAAGCTGTACCGGCATAAAAGTCGCGGATCTGGACCGTGTGGACTGGACACAAGTGAATCTCGACGAATGGTTGGCAATTCTGGCGCAGACCGGGCATTTGCCGACCGCTGCCAATGCAGCATCCATGCTCAATCTAGATCAACTCACCGGCACAGGTAGCCGACTCAATCCGCAAAAATACGGCGCCACCTCCAGCAGCCGGCAAGACACCTTAACCCGCACTCAAGGCCGGATGACCGATCTGGACGTGCCTACGGTCAAACGGCAGTCGGAATTGGAAGGCTGGGGCATGGGGCCGCAATAGACTTGCGGCTAACCCTTTACTGAACTGCGTCTTTCAGGGCTTTGCCGGCTTTGAAGGATGGCAATTTGGCGGCGGCAATGGTGATGGTTTCGCCGGTTTGAGGATTGCGGCCAGAGCGTTCGGCGCGCTCTTTCACTTCGAAGGTACCGAAGCCCACCAAAGCCACGGAATCGCCTGCTTTCAGTGCGGATTGGACTGATTGTGTGATGGCATCCAGGGCCCGGCCGGCGTCGGCTTTGGTCAGGTTGGCGTGGCTGGCGATGGCGTCGATGAGGTCGGATTTGTTCATATTAGTGTTGATTTAAGCTAGAAAAAAACTCGTGTAAAGTTAGTTCATTTTTGTAACAACTGAGTACATGCTCTTTAAGAAGCAAGCTACCAATATGAAGTATGCATCACTTCATATTCCAAGCGAAGGGATATATGATTGGCTTATTCCTAACAACAACCCATCAATCATTTTGGCGAACCGAATTTATCTAGACTACGCAGCGACCACCCCAATGGCGCCAGAGGCGGTTAAAGCGCTCTGCGGCAGCCTTACCTTAGGCGACAACTTCGCAAATCCCGCATCTTTGCAACATAATTTTGGTGAACGCGCCCATGAGCGGGTAGAAAACGCCAGAACAAAAATAGCGACTTGTCTAAAGGGTAAGCCCAGCGATTTGATATTCACATCCGGTGCAACAGAATCCAACAACCTAGCCATCAAAGGTATCGCGCTCGGTTATCGAAATAAAGGTCAACATATCATTACTTCGGCAAGCGAACACAAGGCCGTATTAGATACCTGCAAGTATCTTGAATCGATAGGTTTTGGTGTCACTTATCTGCGACCCGATATGAAAGGCAAAATCAGCGTTGACCAAGTTTTGTCAGCCATCACCAGCAAGACCATTCTGGTTTCGCTCATGCATGTCAATAATGAAACAGGAGTCATTAACGACATTCATCAGCTTGCAAAAGCCCTTGAACAAAAAGATGTTTTTTTTCATGTCGACGCGGCTCAAAGCGCCGGCAAACTGTCCATCGATTTATCCGAATCGCCGATCGATTTACTTTCGCTTTCTGGGCATAAATTTTACGGCCCTAAAGGTATTGGCGGCCTGTATGTCCGAAATCGAAAAAAGCTTAATCTCATCCCCTTGTTCCATGGCGGTGGCCAAGAACACGGCTTAAGGCCAGGTACCTTGCCGACCCACCAAATTGCCGGCATGGCAACAGCATTTGAACTGATCAACAACACTCGGGATGCGGATTATAAGCACGCAACTGCCTTAGCACGGGCATTGACCGAACAACTAAGCAAGCTAGGCGATGTCTATTTCAACGGTGACCAAGAACAAAAGTTGCCTAATATCATCAATGTCAGTTTTGAACAGGTCAGCTCTGAATCTTTAATTATTGCACTGAGAGACGAAGTGGCTATCGCGTCCGGGTCGGCTTGCAACAGCGGCGCCGTCGAAGCATCGCACGTTTTACGATCCATGGGCATTGAAGGGGATAGACTTTATGGAGCGGTGCGCATCAGTTTTGGTCGCTACACCACCGTCGATGAAATTACCTGGGCCGGACAACGCATTGGTGAGGAAGTCACGCGTTTAAGGGAATTGGCATTAGAATAAATGGCACTATGGCTTAACCTCATGCTCGGCAAAAAAGTTCTCAATAATGTTTATTGGCATTACAGCCTGACGGTCTGTCAAGATTCCGAAGTACAACAGACAGTCAAAGCCGCCGAGGTTTTAGCCCATTTAAAACCAAGCCTTGATTACAACGTCATCAAGTATGACGGCAAATCCGAAATGCTGTCGTTGCTATGGTATCCGAATTTCTTCGAAGAGCCATTCCCTGCCCTAGAGACGAGTTTTCGGATTGATCTGACAACGCAAAGAGTCGAAAAACGCAGTTATCAAACCTCGTTAAATCCGCCTATCTTGCATCGCAAGGAGTTATTACTCAGCGGCGATGCGCCGAACTATCAGCAATTTACTCAATTAACCGAGACTGCCGAACAACTGGGTTTATTCGACGATACCATCAGGATTGGCTTCAAACAAGCCTGGAACGCGTTAATCCGCGACAAGGGCTTTCAAATCATCGATTACCAATTTGTGCCGATTGGCAACGATGAATCCAGCGATAGCCTAACCTTTGAATTTCTAGAAAGCACAAGCATTTCCCGGCATCTCACGGCGCTTTCCCGCAGTAATTTATCCGCGCCGATGCAATGCCTGGCGCGTCACGGTTTTTTAGATGGCTCGTTAACTGTATTCGATTACGGTTGCGGCAAAGGCGACGACATTCGCAATCTTTCGGCAAACGATCTTACCGTGTCCGGCTGGGACCCGCATTACGCGCCGGATCAACCAAAGCAAGCCGCCGACATTGTTAATTTGGGCTTTGTGATCAATGTCATCGAAAACTATCATGAGAGACTGGAAGCATTGCTTGGCGCTTATAACCTGGCTAACCAAGTGCTAGTGGTTTCCGCCATGTTATTCAATCAAAACGCACTAAAAGGCCAAGCGTTTAACGATGGCGTCGTGACTCAACGCAATACCTTCCAAAAATACTATACCCAAAGCGAGCTCAAGGAATTTTTAACCGAGACATTAGAGACGGACGCGATTCCTGTCGCTCCCGGTATCTTTTTTGTGTTTAAAAATCCAGATGCCGAACAGCGCTTTCTGCTCGGCAGGCAACGCAGCCAACGCAACGTTTTACGCTTATCGCATCGGCCCATTTCACCCGCTGAGCCAAAACTGTCTCGAAACGAGAAGAAATATCTGGCTTACAAACACCTTATCGATCCACTTTGGCAGAAAATTCTGGAACTAGGGCGGTTACCCGACAAATCGGAAATCGATTCGCTGATCGAACTCACCGAAGCCTTTGGCAGCATCAGCAAAGCCATACGCTTTACGCTGGACAACAACGAAGCAGCGGTATTCGAACAAGCCCGACAAAGCAAAATCGAAGACTTAATCACCTATTTCGCACTACAGGCCTTTTCCAAGCGCAAGCCGTACAAACAGTTGGAAGCAGGGCTGCAAAAAGACATCAAGGCCTTTTTTGGCGATTATCAAAATGCCATCGAGACAGCCAGATCGATTTTATTCAAAATCAGCCATGCCGAGCTCATTGCCGAAGCCTGCCAACACGCGACAGAACAAGGTCTAGGATTTCTGGATGAAGGCGAGGCTCTCCATCTGCACACCCGCATGGTTCAGGAATTGCCGGCTTTGCTGCGGATATACATTGGCTGTGCCACGCTTTTGTATGGCGATATCGAACAAACGGATTTAATCAAAATTCATATCCAATCCGGCAAATTAAGCCTGATGCGCTATGACGACTTTGAGAATCAAGCCATCCCGCGCTTGCTGGAGCAGGTCAAAATCAATCTGCGAGAGCAAACGTTCGATCTATACGAGTACGGCGACGCTTTTGAACCCACTAATCTGTATTTAAAATCCCGCTATATCAACGAGGAATTTCCGCACTTCGCCGAGCAGCTCAATTTTGATGAGCAATTACAAGCATTAAACCTATTTGACTTGAGCGGTTATGGACCAAAACCAGAAGAGTTTCGGCAAACTTTAGCCCGCGCTCGCTGGGAAATTGATGGTTTTGACCTGATTCGTAGTCGTTCAATACCAGAACTCGATGAGCAGTGTGGAAGCAATCTGACTTATCGGCAACTGATCGAATGCGGAGAAACTCAACAAGCAACGGGTATATCCAATCTCCCCAAACAAGCCCATAGCTATAATGCGCTATACGATCTGGCGGTCAATATAATCGACCCCGTGATCGATTATTTTGGCATGATCAGACTAACTTACGGTTTTTGTTCGCATGAATTGAGTAAGCACATTAAAAAACGCGTGGCGCCTAAACTCGATCAACATGCCGCGCATGAAGTGAACACCCAAAAAAATCACATTTGCCCGAGGCTTGGCGCTGCGGTTGATTTCATTGTCGACGATGAAAACATGCGAGAAGTCGCCGATTGGATTAGCGAAAATACGCCTTATGACCGGCTGTACTTTTATGGCGAGAATCGCCCCATCCATGTCAGCTTCGGCCCCGAACAAAAAAGAGAATATGTGGATTTAGTCATAACTGACTCAGGGCGGCAGGTTCCGCGAAAACGACAACGAAACTTATCTAAAAATCGTACAATCATTGCGACGTTTGATTGCTTAAAAATTCAAGCATCTCTTCGTTATGCACCCGAGCGTAAATCTCTTCGACCGACAATGTC
Organism: Methylomonas rapida; assembly: GCF_024360925.2. Lineage (NCBI taxonomy): Bacteria > Pseudomonadati > Pseudomonadota > Gammaproteobacteria > Methylococcales > Methylococcaceae > Methylomonas > Methylomonas rapida. Next base: position 3,061,741 of record NZ_CP113517.1, read on the forward strand.
AGGTTAATCGATTCAAAAGTTACTTCATCTCCCAGAAAGTAGTGTCTTGGCAACCAAGATTCATTTCTTCGAATCACCTGAATATCAATATAATCCTGCTCGATCAATACATACTCTTGTAAGCTAGCAATATTGATATAGGAAAGCAATTTAACCGTTTCATCCATTTTGCGCGTAGCCTTCGACAACACCTCGACAATAATGATGGGTGACTCCACATAATACGGCTGGGATTCATCGAAGTGGCAATCGACACTGACATCCGGATAAAAAAAGTTTGAGCCTGCTTTGACCTTCATGTCTGATCCGAAGGGTTCGCAAGGAGAACCTTCTAAATGGTTTCCAAACTTTCTGTAAAGATTGCCTGCAATTCGCTCATGGTTTGCGCTGGCACCAGCCATTGCATAGACACAACCATCGATCAGCTCGTGTTTTACATCGCTGATTAATTCGCCTTGCAAGTAGTCTTGTTCGGTAACTATGTTTATATTTTTGGGCTTCAACACAGATTGTCCCCCTCTTTTATTCTATTCATCTCAAATCAGACATCGTTCAGATCATCCGGATCAATCACGGCCTTTAGCCGAGCAAATGTCCGCAAATCTTCTGTTGCAGGCATGGTCTGATAGTCAGGATTGTTTGCGATCAACTCATATTGGCCCGATCCCCGTTTTCGTACATATCGCAATACATATTGATCGTCTCCGGAAACATCCTGCCGTTCAATCGCCACGATCTGATTGCTAATGCTTCCCGCATTATCGGGGGTAATTACTTCGAGCAAAAGATAGTCGCCATCCTTGATTGGATTTTTGCCGCCATCCATCGAATTACCGGTCGCGTGCGCAATGAAATGCCTGTTCGCATCCAGGTGACCATATTGCTCCGGCAACGAGACCTTGCGAACAGTCTCTTCATCGTGTTCACTGACTTTAAAGTGGCCGCAGGCGATTTTCAAATCCGGAAAGTAGGGAATGCGCTGTTTTCTGGCTTTTTCGATGCTAATGACATTGGCTTTAGGCTCGGATTGAATGGGCTGTTTTTTCTCCGGCCTTGCTTCGTACTGCATATAGCGATAATCGATTAATTCACCGACAAATTCCAGAAATATGTCAATTTCGGTTTCCGGTATATTGCCTTGGAAAATCAATCGATCATTTTCGACTTTGAAGAAAGCCCGGCTGGCATTCCTAATATTGCCGCCTGTCCAGGCATTGATAGGATTATCCATCCAGTACCGATACCAACGCTTTAGGTGTTTGTCATCCAATTGATTGAGCCCCCTGAAACGATCCGGCAAATCGGAAAGCAATGCTCGTCGGCGCTGAATAACATTAAAACTGGTTACGGCTAATTCGGTAATATCGACTGCCTGTTGGAAGCCGTCAAGTTCGATTAATGCTTCCAAAAGCACGATTTTATAAGACTTGGTTAGAGTGGTGGTTTCAAGCTCTTTGAAGAACGCTTGAAAGCGTTGCAAACACTGCCTTTGTTCAGTCGACAGGTCATGCTCGGCATCGACAAATGCCAACCACTGGCCATGATGCTGACGGATCGCCTGGACATCGCCATCCGCTTGATAAAATTCCGCTAATGTCGGCCGGCGTTCCTTTGCTTCTTTCAGCGAACGATAAAACTGCTCCTGAGTATCGATGTTTGTGGCGATCAGTTTTGCCAAAAAATCGATGGCATCAAGGTCGTAGTTGACGAAACAGCCTTGTGGAAGTTTTAGAGTGCCCGTTTGAACTTGTCTTATAAACTCACCCCGCTCCTTTTTCGACACTCCGATTTTGAACAAGGCTTCGGGCTTGCGAAAGAAGCTAACGTGGTTGCCGATAAAGTCCAACACCACTAGCTTTTCTTTCAAAGAATGCGTCCTGAGGCCTCGCCCCAATTGCTGCAGAAAAATGATTTTAGAATCGGTGGGCCTTAACATTAACACCGTGTCGATGGCGGGCAAATCAACACCTTCATTGAACAAGTCGACGGAAAAAATAATGTCGATTTCGGCTTGCTCTAATTTTGATAGTGCGTCATTGCGGCGGATATTGGAATCGCTATGCACGGAAACCGCCTTATAACCGTGATCCCGAAAATAATCGGCCATATAATCCGCGTGCTTTTTAGAAATACAAAACGCCAATGTTCTGGTTTGTTTCGACGCTTCCCAGCGTTGCAACGCATGTTTGGCGCGCCGCGTGGTCGCCAACTTATTCTGCAATTGTTCGGGATCGAACTTGCCATTCCGCCAAGGAATGCTTTGGTAATCGACCTCTTGGTCGGCTATTCCGTAATAACTGAAAGGTGACAACAGACCGGAATTGATGCCGTCGAACATATCCCGGCGGTAGACCAGGTTATCGTCACAAAGCGCCAGAATATCGGCCTGATCGGTTCGTTCCGGAGTGGCAGTCAATCCCAACAAAAAACGCGGCTGGAAATGGTTCAATAATTGGCGGTAGGTTTGCGCGGCGGCATGGTGAAATTCGTCGACGACGATGTAATCGAAATGGTCTGCCGCGAATTTATGCAAATGATGTGCTTTACCCAAGGTCTGGATCGAAGCAAACAGCATATCCGCTTCAAGTTGATGCTCTAATCCGCTATAACGGGCCACCTTATCTTCGGGACGTATGCGAACAAAGGTATATTCAGCCTGCGTCAGAATTTCTTCCCGATGGGCGACGAATAACACTTTTTCACTGGCTAACTGCACGCTATCAAACGCAGCCAACCAGGTTTTTCCAAGCCCTGTCGCCATGACAACCAGTCCGCGTTTATAACCTTCAATTCGCGTCTGTTTCAGTGCAAGCAGTGCCGCCCGCTGAATGGCATTGGGTTCTGGGGGCAATAACGGTTCTTCTGGCTCTAATTCAGGAAACAGCAGGACCGGCTGATGTTCAAACTGCTTTTGATAGACCGCTATCCAAGCATTCGAAAGCCGTTGGGTATTTTCGTGAAAATAAATAGCTTCGAATTTCCGGCAAATCTCGGCAAATCTCGCCGGATTTTCTTCCAGCTCGACTTTTAAATTCCATTCCAAGCCTTGATTTAATGCGGAACTTGAGATGTTGCTAGAGCCAACATAAGCGTGGCCGCTTTTTTCTCCGTGTTCGCCGGAAAAGGTAAAGATATAGGCTTTCATGTGAAAGCTTTGCTTGCCGCGCGTTTCAAAGATTCGAATGTCGGCGCCGGATTCTTGCAGCAGCAACAAATGGCGCAAAGCCATCGGTTCGGTAACGTTCAGATAATCACCGGTCAAAATACGCATTTCAACGCCCCGATCCAGCGCATCGATCAGGGCATCGAGTATCAACCGTAAACCGCTTTGCCGAATAAAAGAAACCGTAATATCGATTCTTTTGGCTGAATTGATGTCATTGATCAGCTTTGGCCGAAAGGGGTCCTCGCCACCCGTGATCAAATATTGATGGTTGTTTGCCGTCATTTAACGTGTTTTCTTGCGAAGACATTCAACCATGTTTGGAAACCGCTTCTTAAAGGTTTTGTTTCAGTGAATATTTCTACAATCTGCAACTCCGCATACTCGGCAAGCAGCTTAGACATACTAGCTTCCGTGTAATCGTTAAAAAAACGTCCTCGTTCATCAATACGCTCGTCCGTTCCATACTTGAACGACATATAGATAATGCCATTAGGTTTCAACGCCTTGGTCATTCTTTGCATCACACCACCCATTGCCGATTTAGGGCAATGCAGTAGGCTGGCACAAGCCCAAATACCATCAAATGCTTCTAAATAATCAATCTCTTGGAATGACAGATTCTCCACCGGTTGACCAATGAATTCACTGGCGAGATTTGCTAACTCATCAGAAGCATCGACTGCAGTGATTGAACAACCATGAGCGAGAAAAAACCGACTATCACGACCAGAACCGCAGCCTAAATCTAAGATATGGCCGCCTTCAGGAATATGATTCAAGAAAAGATTGCGGATATTTGAAACATCCAAATCAACAGTTTCCGCAACATATTGGGGGGCTTGCGTATTATAGAAATCCAGAGTTCTGTTAGATTTTTCGTCCATCATCAATTTTCCTAAAAGCCTATGATTTATTGATGTATGGCTTAACAAAATCAACCACGGTCTTCAGCACATCCAGAAGTTGTATCGACAATTCAAGCGCTTTATTCAAGACTTCCGCTTGCATACTCGGGTCATCCGGATAATCATGTGAAAAAGCGTTTCTTATTTCTCGCATCAACAGCCAATTGTCCGCAGAAGGAATGGCACCGATTTTTTCCAGTCGGTAAAGCTTGTCGATAAAAGCTTTCAAATCGCCGGGCTCTTTAGTCAGCTCCAGAACCGCTGGAAATAATTTTGCCCCCATTGCGTCTTGTAACTTGGCAAAGCGGGTTGAAAATTGATCGAGAATGGCCAAATCGATATCGCTCAATTGAGCCAGAGTTTGTTCCGACAAAGGCCGGTGTTTTTGAAGCTCTGTCATAGCCCAGCGTAAGCGATCGGCATGACGATCACAAACCTTGATGATTTCAACTAATGATTCGTTCATCGCAGCATGATCCCGGTTTGTTTGGCTATTCGATAAACCGATAATTCCAACGAACTATCTAGCCGACGCAAAACCACGTCAATTTTTTGTTCACCCATTTTTTTATGTAAATCTCTTAGAAACTGTAACTTGGCCATCACTAAATCGGCGATATTTTGTATTGAGGGCTCTATATATAAATCGATATCACCACCTTTGGCTTGGTCGTTTACCCGTGACCCAAATAACCAAATATGCACATCCGAGCCAAAATATTTTTCAGCGGTTTCACAAATAATATGCTTTTGTATTTGGGTTATGCGCATACATTTACTGTATTTATATTTCTAATACCAGGCATTTTCAGTATGGTAGATTCTAAAGATACGCGCTGCGTACCCTACCTCTTAGTCAATCAAAAGCCACGCAATTGGAAAAAGAATCATGAAACACACCAAGCTAAAACTAAAAGTATTTTAGATACCGCCCAATGTGCATACAAACCTTTCGTTAATCGATAGCCCTGACACCACGGCACTTTGGAAATGCCGAACACCCCCAGAAAGCGTTACCTGTATTGGCGCCTTGTTTGGCTATTCGCTTTACCATGGCGCCACCGCATTTGGGACAAGAAGGAGTAGCTGGGATAATCTCGGGTTTAGCGGCATCAAAAATCTTTGGTGATATATCCGCTTGAGGTTGCTGAATTGATCGAGCTGTTTTCGCTTTTTCAATCATTCGACTAAGCTCTGAACCATCAATCAATTCGATATTTCGTCCTTTGGCAAAGGACTTTGCATCTTCTGTAAAACTGCCAGAAGTTACTACAAATCCTCCCGTTGCGCCTTGTGCCGCCATCACACCATACAGTTCACGCACAATGTTCACCGAAACTTTAAATGCTCGCCATTGCTTGCATTGAACCAAAAAAAGTTCGCCACCCTTCTTTAACATCAAGTCGATGCCGCCGTCTGCACCGCCGCCGCCTGTCTCGCTCACCGAATAACCTCTCATTCGGAACGCTTCACCAACCAGCAACTCAAACTCTTGCCAGCTCAGACTCCGTAACGTATTGCCAGAACTATCGCGGCCCGTGACTAAAACTAATTCTTCCCGCTTACGTCTTCCCAAAAACGAAGCAATTGCACCAGCGATAAACACCAGTGGGAGAATATATTGCCCGTATACCGCCAGCATTTTCGTCACTTGGTCAACAACCATGTGGCCGATTTGCCCGGGTACTGCCGTCGTCGGTACTTCAGCAATCGCATAACGATGCAAAATGATGTAAGCAATGATGGCAAGTAGTGCTCCTACCCACCAAGGTAATACTGCTGTAATTTCGTACAAATCTTCAATTACAGTACTTTTCTTTCTTCTTGCCATGATTCCCTTTATGCTAATGGAAACTACTTAAATATCAACTTTATCGAAGTCAGGAAATTTGACCTTCAACCATTCAATAATGGAACGCCATTTTGGTGTCGTAGGCTTACAGCTTGGTTGGGTACGCATCACGTACCATCTTTCTTTCGGTACAATACCTTCTAAAACTTCTAAATGTGCGCGATGCGTACCCTACTGCTAGCGCGCCTCGAACGTAATCGGTCAAAACCTTTAGGCAGTCAATCTTGCCGAGGAAAATAATCGGGCTGGTATTAAGTACGACTTTCACAGTGTTAAAGCTTGTCGACAGTTTGCATATCTTCTAACACGCATTCTTCAGTCAAGATGTAGCCTTGGTTAAAGTGCTCCATCAAGCGGCTTTTAAAGCTTTCAAAATCCAAGCCGGCCAACTGTGCGGCACTGGCAAAGCTAATTTTACGGGCATGATATAGGCTAGCCGCTAGAAAAAACTCTGCCGCAGCGTTGCCCAGCGGCTGTAATATGTCATCAAATTCGGGCTGAAGCTGGATATTCATAATATCGTCCTATTCAAATAAAAGACTTAAAAGGTCATCTCGCGTTAGATTAAAATGCTGTGCAACATCGTTCAATATCGCCGATAACATGCCCGTTTTTAACGGATTATGAGCCGGAATGGTTATATGATGCTCACCTTTTTCTAATGTCGTTAACCGCATGTGGCTACCTGTTTGCCGCGTTATTTGGTAGCCTAAAAACTGCTAATCTTTTAGCAAGCAATATGCCTGTTAGATCGCGAGGCAATTTCATGCCGCAATCACTTCATCACGGACAAAATGCAAACGAATAATGCTTGGCTTTTCGTCTGACTCGAAATGGCAGGCGACCGCATCTCGTACATAAGTATGCAGTTGTTCAACATCATCCGCTTCGGTGTAAATTGAATAACCAAGCGCTTTTGCAATAAAACCGCCCTCTGCGGCTTCTTCTACAACAAAAATTATTTCGTTCATTTGCGCATCATCTAAGTTGATTTTTTTAATAAAAAGCGCTTCGCGATCAAAAGCTGTGTAATCGTCACGAAACATCGCTCCAGAGTATTCCAATAGTAACTATTCACCTCCCCCTTTGAAAAAGGGGGATTGAGCGGGATTTATTCAAAAAATCTCCCCTATCCCCTCTTTTTCTAAGAGGGGGACTGAACAGTTACTTCCAATATTTTTGTGCTTTATTCTGTTACGAATCACTTTTAAATATTAACCTTCGCTAGCTAATTCCTGCATCAATCTAGCCAAAATGTCTTGCCTTAAGGCTTTGTCCTCTTTTGCTAAATTCAGTTCCGCTATCTTGGCATCGGCTTGTTGTTTGAGCTTTTCGGTAATATAGGCAATTTCACTATATTCTCCCTGTTCGCTAACGATGCGGATTAAAGTCGCTTGGCTGCCAACATGAGCTATTGTCAAATCTGGTGTTCAGTGGTTGATCAAGCGGCGATCCGGTCAGTGGTATCGACTTCAATGCCGTCCTTGAATGGGACACCGGCAATCACTTTGGCGAGATAATCGGGCTCTTCCGTATTTCGCGGAGTAGCCCCGACATATAGGGTTATGCATAACCGAACAACCGTCTCCCTTCGATATCAAGCCAGATATGCTGAAACAGGCGGACGGTATTGTAAATGCCAAAGCAGCGTCGTTTGATGCTTTTGATTTTGTTGTTAAGCCCTTCAACAAAGCCACTGGTTTCCCGGCGAATGAAATAGTTGGTGATTTCATTTCGCCAGTTTTGATAGGTTTTGACAAACGCATCAAAGCCCTTCAACTTCAAGACTTTGATATGCTCCATCCAGCGATCCAAGGCTTTTTCGGCCTCAGCCTTATTGAGTCGGCGCTCAAAAATACCCGTCAAAAGCTCCCGTTGGATATAGACTTCTCGCAAAATGGGGGCTTGCTGGAATAGAAAAAGCAAAACGGTTTGCTGATCGGCAGAGAGTTCCATCCAGCGCTTCCGAAAAGCCCACATCGCGCCTTTCAGCTTGGCATAATCCTCGGCAGACAGGGTATTCTTGAGTTTTTTCATTTCCGCCTTGCGGACCTGGTCGGCGCCGTCTCGATAATGCTTGGCGACATGGAAGCGATCAACCACCACCTCGACGCCGGGCAATGTCTCATAGACGGCGTTGCGATACCCTTCATACATGTCCACGCAGACGCGTTGTAACGCGTGTTGCTGTGCCTCGGGAATATTCTGCAAAAAGGCTTTAACCGTTTCTTTTTTGCGGTCGGGCAGCACCGCCAGAATCCGCTTATGGTCCTCGGTATCGATAGCCGACACGATGACCACAAAATCTTGATGCCCTTTTTTCAAAGCGATTTCATCCAGTCCCAGCAAGCGAATGCCTTGGATGGCAGACCAATCAACTTGTTGGGCCACGTGCCGATTGATAATCCCTTCCGCCGCTTCGGCGCTGATGCCGTGCTTCACGTCCATGTCGGTCACGCTGCTGTTGATCAATTCACGCAATATCCACTGCTCATACGCTTTGGTATGGGGGCTTTTCCAGTTATACCAGCCACATTGTTGCGTGGTCGTCGGACCTTTGGGGCAGTCAGGGCATCGATAGCGCTTGGGGGTTAGCTTGATCCAAACCGGCCGATCGAAAATCGACAAATGACGCAAGGTGATTTCTCTGCCATAGCCATAAAACTTATCGATCCTCTGGCCGCATTGATGGCAGGTTGCACTGGTTAACGTACTACTGACCGTGATGATGAACTCGCCTTTGGCGGTGGTTTCAACTTTTTCGATACAAACATCAGGTATATCCAGCGGTATTTGAAGTAGCGACTGTGTCATCACGATACTCCAGCGTTAAATTGTCGACCTTAGCAAAACTCACTGTGGCAGGCAAAGACTATAGCACTACATGTAGTGGTTTCTCCGCAAAATACGGAAGAGCCGATAATCGAATCCTCGTTGGCGCCGCCAGGTTTTTTCGGCTGATTGTCCTAGCTTAAACAGCATGTGCAGCATCCCGTCCCGCGACAGGCAGCCCTTGGCTCGCGTGGTCCGGTGGCGGATGGTGGCGAAGGTCGATTCAATCGGGTTGGTCGTGCGAATACTTTGCCAGTGCTGGGCCGGGAAATCATAGAACGCCAGCAGTTCGCCCCGGTCTTTGTACAAGCACTCAACCGCTTTGGGATATTTGGCGTCATAGAGCGCGGCGAACTGGTCGAAGGCGCGTTCGGCATTCTTCTGGGTGTCGGCTTGCCAAATGTCGTATAGCGACTGCTTCATCTTGGGTTGCACCGATTGCGGGGCGCGATTCAGCACATTGTTCATTTTATGAATCCAGCAGCGCTGTTGTCGGGTGTCGCTGTACACTTCGTCCAACGCCGCCCAGAACCCCATCGCTCCGTCGCCGATGGCCAACTTAGGGGCATTCATGCCGCGCGCCTTCAGACCCAGCAGTACTTCCCGCCAACTCTGCGTCGATTCGCGTACCCCGTCTTCAATGGCCAGAAAGCGCTTTTCGCCGCGCTCATTGACGCCAATGATGACCAAGGCACACAGCTTGGCGTCTTCCGCCCGCAGGCCGCTGTAAATGCCGTCGGCCCAGATATAGACCCATTGATCGCGATCCAGGCGGGTCGTTCGCCAGTCGGCATATTCCGACGCCCACTCACGTTTTAAGCGTGCCACGGTGCTGGCCGACAAACCCTTGGCTTCCGTGCCAACCAACACTTCCAGCGCCGCTTCCATTTCACCGGTTGAAATGCCTTTCAGGTACAGCCAGGGCAAGGCCGCCGACAGAGAACGGGTTTTACGCACATACGGCGGCACTAATGCCGAACGGAACGTGGCGCCCTGGCCGTCTTTCGCCCGGACCTTCGGCACCTTCACAGGCACCGGGCCGATGCCGGTCTGAATCTCGCGTTCCGGCTGGTAACCGTTGCGGACGACGGCTGCTCGGCCATCGTTTAGCGTCCTTTCGCTGAAGGCTTCCATATAGGCCGCCAATTCGGCTTCGATCGCTTGTTCAATCAGCTTGCGAGCCCCTTGTCGGATCAGATCGGTCAACGGATCGGCGTTCTCTTCTCGACTCGACAGGTCGATTACATTACTCTTCTTCATCGTGGCGTATCCTTTGGGTTTGATTGTTTTGTTTGGTCACAAATAATCAACCAGATACGCCGCTTCTCTTCAACTCCAAACACCAGATTCAGTTATAGCTCTGCCAACATCGGCTTTTTGTTGTTCGGCGTGTACTACTGCTAATTCTTTTAAACGCTCGCTGAATTCGCGCAGACGATAATCGGCTTGCGTGATATTGTTTGGCTTCCATTTATCCGGCGGTGCGCTACCTAAAAACGCGGCAACCGATTCCAACCAGCCTTGGTCGGTATCCTTTTCGTTTTGCAGCCTTATGATGAAGGCTTTGAGCCCTTGCCCATCAACGGTGTATTTTTCCAGACCCGCATAACGTTGGTTAAGCGCATGTCTTAGTGTGCTGATCTCTTCCTGTTCGCTCAGTTCAAAGGCTTGGCAGAGCTGGCGTTTAAACTGGGACAATAACTTCTGATAAGCTTTATTCAGGATATTTAGGCACTCGACCAGCACATTCAGAAAATCGTTCGGGTTACTGCCGTTAAAGTGTTGCTCGTCGGTATAGGGGGGGAAACCACAAGCTTCCGGTAATTCCTTAAACAATAATTGCATCGGACTTTGCGTGCTTTGGAACGCGTCGCGCACCGCCAACGCTTTTGGGTCCAATTCCCGCGTGGCTAAGGTGTAAGCCGGCAATTGATGGATGAATTTTGCCAATGGTTTAACGATGTCGAGTAGGGTGCTATTTTCCGGCGACTTACCCACCAATCTTTCTAGATATTGATTAAACAAATCGGCACGAACTCCACTAAAGTCAAACGCTTCAACAGCAAATAACTCGGGACGCTTTAATAAGATTTCGAAATGCTCTTGCGTTACATGCGGGCAAAAAACGCCACTTTCGTAGAGTGCCAATGAACGCTGGTTAGCGAGAAAATACCCGACAAAAATCAGCGATGACACGCCTTTTTGCACACCATAAGGCGGTTGTTCTATCAGCTTATAGATGTCGACAAGCGGCTGCGGACGCTGACTGCTTTTTAATTGTTCATCGATCGCTTGCCATAGGTCATAAAATCGATATTTGTTAGTCGGACTTGGATTAATGAATTGCCACACACCATTGTGTAGTTCATGAATACCCGGTTCTTTGAATACCGCACGATAAATGGTTTTTTCAGGGGGGTATTTTTTAGGATCGAATCCCAAGTCTTCCAAATGGGGGTTAGACAATAAAGCCGCTACCAGTTTATTTTTTGCGGCATTGGCTTGTCCCGAGGTTTTGTCGCGGTTGATCAGTTCGTTTTTAATCAACGGTGCTTTATTAAAAACCGTCTCCAAAACCCTTGAGAGTAAGGTTTGCAGGTTCTTTTTGCTGTTCAGGAGCGTTTGAGCGCCTTTCCAATACCAGTCAAAAGACTCGGGCTGTTCCAAATAGGCATTGAGTAGATCGAGTTCTAAGCGGTTCACCGTTTGGAGTCGATCTTTCAGTTCTCGTTGCGAAACGGGGTCTGACTTTAATTCCGCCCGTTCGCTTTGAATTTTTTCCAACGCAATCGCTTCGGAAACCACTTGTTTGATTTGCGCGGCGTTATCGCATAAGACGTAGATCGTGAGTGGGTCAGGGTAAGTCCTGACTTTTTCACCGAATATCTCGCGTTCGTCTTGCCCTTCCGCCAAAAAGAAAACGACCCTGGGTTGGTCGACACTTTCGAAAAAATCATTCCGCGTTGTAACGTCTGCATAAAAGGGCTGAAAATAGCGCAATACGCTGCTGGTTATGGAGTACCTGCGGGCGACGACCGGCATCAGCTGGTTTCGATGTGTCAGTGCCTCAGCCAAATTGACGCGACCAAGCTTTTGTGTCGTTTCGATAATGGCGGCATCAAGGTCAAAATCACTACCTTCCCATACCCGATATTCCGAGCTGTATTTGCGATAGTTGATAATGGATTTAGCCTGCAGATTCCTAAGCATTTGCTCCACATCGACCGATTTTGGGAAACACAGGGTTAATATTTCCTGACTGGCTTTAAATCCTGTTTGACGGCCAATGATATTAAATAGGCCGATGGTTTTTAATAATTGAATTTCCCGAGCTTCGGCATCGCCCAACCGTTCCGTAGCAGTGATGACTTCTGCCCAGCGTCTGTGGGTTGCATGATCCGTGGTAGCCGAAGGTTGATTTTCTATGAAATATTCAAAGATTTCCCAGGGCAATACCCAGTCACCCACATGTTGTATTCGACTTAAGCTGTCTTTAAAACCAAAGTATTCCTGACTGCCGAGATAGCTGAACAGGGTTCTTTCGTTTTGAGCGACTTTTTGACACAGCGTCGGTAATAACAGTGTCGCAATCGGATGTAGGGGATAACATTTTGTCAGAACGTCTATGGCCGCATCTGCCGACAATCCTGACAGGAGGGCGTTTTGTTCGGCTAATACGCCTACGATTTCGGTGACCTGTTCCTGAATGTCTTGCCGGGCTGCCGGTGTTAATTGGCTGTGAAAAGCCGCCGATATGACTCTTAATGTTTGTTCCGTTGACTCCAGAAACGGCACATTTTCGAACCGCCCCTGTACTTTTAACCATTCCTGTTTTTGTACTTCGGCAAGACCTCTTGAGTATTGTTCGAAGGCTTGATGCATCAATACCACGAGCAGGATGTTGGCATCCCCGCCTTCAACACATAATTCGCCTAGTGCTTGCAGCAAAAAGATGTCATTGCTACCCTGATGGCGGGCCTCGTATTCCAGAAATTTTCCCAGCTCATCGATGACGATCAAAATGCCTTTGCCAGAAACATGGCTCACGGCCTCGCGCAGTTTTTTTAACAGTTCGATAATTCCACTGGTTGTTTGTGTTTGGTGTCTTGCTTGCTCTAGGTCGTGGACGATTGAAGACCTGCCTTTTGGTTCAATTTCTTCGAAATAGCCGACCGCAGCTTGGTATAGCGCTTGAACGAACCGCTTGCTCAATGACTCGGGGCTACCGGTTAATAGCACTATGCAATAGGCATTAGAGTCGTGTGTGCAGGCGGTAAATTTTTCCGCGACTTCCGGATTGTGTCGCTGCAAAATTTCTTCGGCAAGTACGCTGTTTGTGCGTTCCTGGTTTTCTAAAAGATGCGCCAGAAACGCAGCAAACGACGACTTGCCCGATCCATACGGCCCAACTAAAGACCATGCTCTAGGCATCGCCTTTTGGTTAAATGTTTGTGCGATTTTGTCTAAAGTTTGAACGGCACGGGATGTTGGAATATAAGCCCTAAGAACATCGCTTGACTCGGCATCTCGTTCTAAGTTGATAGAACGGGTGTAATGGGTGTCTACTTGTACAATATCTTTCATATCGCCGCCATCACCGGGTAGGTTGATAATAAGACCTAAGAAAAGTCAGGGACTCGGTCGTGTTATCTTGCCGGTAAAGCTGATTGACGCCAGCGGTTTCATTGATTTGAAAAATGTCGGGGTATGCTTTCACTAAATTTTCTAATTTTGCCAACAAGGCGCTTTCTGTCAGTCTGAATATGCTTCCCAGTGCAATCCCATTTTTTGGGCCGTACATTAGATCGGCAATTGGAAGATATTCGGTCTGTCGTTGATTAAATATTTCGTTGGCGGCATAGCCAACCAGTTCTATCGGTAAACTCGATTGCAAATTGCCATAGGAACGGTAAATGTGTAGGTCTTCTACAGCAGTAACCAGTTTTAGAGAGGCTAATGGCGAATCCAAGCTTTCTTCAATCAATTTAGCATTGCCTTTAGAGGGGCAATACATCCGCAATATCATTGCAACTTCTTGTTTTACGGTTCTTTCCGAGTGCTTGCCATTCAGGTTGTTACGCACAAACTCAGCTAACGTTTCCATGGCATCATCAGTCGTAAACTCGGCCTTATGGTAACAATTGAAAAACCAATACCAGGCTGTAGCCAGTTCCGCATTCGTGGCCAATTGCCAATGAATAAGCCAAAGCGTGGCTTCGTCTTCAAGATAAGGATCCCAGCCATTGTCAGAAAGAATGGCTTCGCCAAGCGCTGATGATTCTAAGCCTTCGTCTGTATCCAGCAACATAGCGCTGGCTCTCAACCAGTATTTGATGGCGTTGACCATGTTTTTACCGACGCCGAGTTCTATCGTCGCTTCGTCAGAAGAAAATATGGATTGGTTTTTTTTGAAAGCCTGAAATCCTTTGGTTAACCATGAATAACGGAGTGCGAATGTTTCATGTCGACCGAATGATGCTTTTTTAGGATTAAGCGGCTTGAGCAGACTGTCCATGTATAAAATTATTAGGAGGTATAAATGCCAAAATTTAGCGATTGCTGCGTTCAACGCGCACTCGTCTTCTCTTAATTCTAACATCCACCAAGGTCGAGGCTGCCGTGTTTTTGCGTACTTAATCCCAATAAACACTCCGCATCGCAATATTAATACCCCTTAGTCAACAACGAAATCAGTCGCGTCACCGCTGCTTATGCAAACAGGCAATCCATTAGTAACGCATCAAACTCCTTGCTGTGAGCAATGATGGTTTTCTTGAAATCCTGAACCCAGCCGTACAGCTTAGGACTGTCGTACAGAACGTCTAACCCGATGTCGGCACGATGATAGACACGTTTATGCGTCAACTTCTTTGCCTTGCAGACACTGTCTTTGCCCGAGTGCTTTTCCAAACATTTCAAGAAGGCGGATGCTCGCTTTTCCCGGTTTTTGAACAGTTGCAGCAACAGTATCTGGTCGCATAAAGGCGCTTGCTCAGAAAGTAAGCGGCAAAAACAAAGCGGTTTTTGCATGTCCATTTTGTGATAGTAAAAGCGAGCCATGCGAATCCATTCGCCGGGGCTCAACGTTTCATCCGCGTGGCCTTTGCCAAGTGCGCATTTGATCAAACCGGATAAATCCAAATCCCTTTTCGCTTGATTGGCAATTGTCGATACGATGACAATATTGTCCGGACAGTAACCGCGCGTGTTATCGATTCTATCCACTGACCAGTCGGTGGTTTGATTTTCAGCAAACGTGAAGGGTTGGCCTGTAATTGGGCAGTTTTCGCCTGCTTCAGCTAATTTTTCTTGCAGGTCGTTCTTGGTGATTGAAACTTCCAGGCTTTTGATGATTGCTCTGTCACGGATCGCAAGCAATTTTCTATCGAATAGATCAGGCTTTTTCTGAGACACCTTCTGAAGTTTGGCTGCTTCGTAGCCATGGCGAATTTGGGGACGATGACAGTCTTGGAAACGACTAATTTCCAAAGGCAAACCAAAACGGTAATGATCAAAACCGATTTCAAAGGCTAAACTGGTCATGGCTAATTCCCTCATGCTGGTTGAAGAGTAGGCGCGCTGTGCTGATCTAGGGTATAGCTTACGGATGACCCTTACAAAGTGTGTCAGGGTAAGACATTAGAAATTTTAGGCTTGTAAGGAGCGAAATTTGCCTGATCAAAAATCTCAAGCTGTTCTGCAGCGACGGCTATTGGTGTTGGAAAGCATTCGTCGGCTGAGCGGGCGGTCAGAGCGATGGGTAACCGTTGGAGAAATCGTCAATGATTTGCAACAACAAGGTTACGCAGTAGAAACGCACAGCATTCGCCGCGATATGAAATCGTTACTAGAAACTTATCCGCAGTTGGAATGTAACGACAACAGTCAGGGAAACGGCGAGGCGAAAGCTGGCTTAGCCCATGGCTATCGTTGGGTAGGCAAAGATGCACAATTGCAGGGTGGCATTACCTTGCCGGAAGCCTTATCGCTGGTAATGGTTGAACGCTATCTGAGCCAATCATTGCCTGTGCTATTGACTCGTCCATTGCAAGATATTTTCACAAAAGCCCACCAGACACTAGAGCTGCATAAGAAAAGCCAAATCACCCATTGGCCTGAAAAAATTTGCGTGATCCAACCGGCACAACCACTTATCCCACCAGATGTCAGAGGTGAAATTCTTGAGAGGGTGCATGATGCGTTGCTGAACGAAAAGCAGCTTCGGGTGAACTACCGCGCTACTCAAAAGGTTGATGCCCAACCCAAAGCATACCGATTGCATCCTTTAGGTTTGATTCAACGCGGCCCAATTACTTACTTGGCCGCCATGGCCAACGAATATGAGGCTGTATATCTTTATGCTTTGCATCGTATGTTGACGGTAGAAGTTCTAACGGAGGATTGTCGAGGAAAAAACGGCTTTGATTTGCACCAATTTGCCCAGAGCCAGGGACATTTTGGTACCGCATCGCCCATCCGCCTTGAAGCAAAAGTTTGCGACCATTTGGCATTGATACTTCAAGAATCGCCACTCAGTGAAAACCAAATCGTTTCCGAAGCCGACAGCTTGGGATTCAAGTTGTTGCTCGCTGATGTCTTAGATACTTGGCAGTTGCGCTGGTGGATTATGGGTGAAGCTGATCGGATTGAAGTTATTTCCCCTCCAGAACTGAGACAGGATATTCAAACGATGCTGGCAAAAGCCCATCAGCATTATGTTTGACCTTGCAATTAGACGGATAACTGACACAGTGATTTACAACTTTGATTCGTGAATTCAAGCCATTGAGTTGTCTCTAAGGACTTAAAAACCAGGCTGTTCGATTCCAAAAAAGTTAAACTGTCCTGCTAATTTGATTTCAACATTTGATCCATGCCAGACACTACCTACAAACATGCGACGGGATTGATCCGTGAAGCCGAAAAGATCAGCAACCTACCGGTTCGCGTGACTTGGGACGATACCCTCCAAGTAGGCGCCGTTCTGCATTTGAGCGAAGCGCAATGGTCCAAACAATTGCGGATTTCAGTCAAACCCAACAGACCGGACATTCCCTATCTGGTTGGCGTGCAATGTGGGCTGGCGATTCGTTTTTACACACAACGCGAACAACGGCATTTAACCGCTTCGCAAACTAGCCGCGACAAAGCGGTCAGTGAATTTCGCGAACTGGGTTATGCACCTGAGATGGCAAAGTCTCTGGCGGAGAATTTATTGGCGCAATTAGGCAGCCAAATTCGCAGTGCGGCACCGTTGATCAAACTGTCGGCGCAGATCTATAGAGACTATCCGGAGCTACGCGACAGTCAGTTGACACATTTTCTGTTGGAAAAAGAAGACGGCGAACGATCATTAGGCATCGATACTGCGAAGTTTCCGGAATGGATATTACGCAGTCATCAAGCCATCAATGGCGCAAACGCTTTGGCTGCCGATTATTTGTTCGATCGTACCGATTTTTTTGCGCCGTTCAAGCAGGCTGGTTTTGAAGCGATTTGCACTGGATTGGTGGGCGATGTCACCGGCAGTAAGACGGATGCTTCGGATACCGAACTGGTCAATGCTTGGTTGAACCGCTTGGATTTGAATGACCGTTTTGAATGGATGACACCCTGATATGCAAACACCGAGCACCGTTTTTATCAAAATCGCCGATTACGATTTGTCGGCC
This sequence comes from Methylomonas rapida, assembly GCF_024360925.2. NCBI lineage: Bacteria > Pseudomonadati > Pseudomonadota > Gammaproteobacteria > Methylococcales > Methylococcaceae > Methylomonas > Methylomonas rapida. The sequence continues at coordinate 3,079,168 of NZ_CP113517.1, forward strand.
TTACCGGAAACCTGCCGTGACCCGAATGCACCTGGTTTCGCTGATACGTTGATTCGACATGTTGCCGACGAGTATGCCGCCGATGGGATGTTTGCCAACGTCAGCATCGAACAGGATACCTTGATCATCGCTGAAGATCCGGAAGCCAAAGCCAAGTGTGACGAAGGGTTGGATGCCTTACAACGCGGGGTTTACGCCAAGGGCAAAGCCATTTTCGAAACCTTGCTATCCGAGCATCCGAATAATGCGATTGTGCTGTACAACTTAGGCATGGTCTACAGCGATGAAGGCAATCTGGGCAAGGCCATTGAGTTGTTATCGACGTTGATTCGCCTCAAACCGGATTACGCCCATGGCTGGGTGGCGTTGGCTGTGGCTTACATGCGGAACAACCAAATTATCGAAGCCGATCAAGCCGCACAAAAGGCGGTGCAGTTAGCGCCGAATGATCAATACGCCCTGCGTACCGCTGGCTATATTGCCTCGAAATTGAATGAACCGGAAGCGGCCGCCTTACTGGAAAATGCGGTCAGAGCCGCGCCTAATGATCCCATTGCGTTACTAGCGCTGGCGGAAAATCTAATGGTTACCCATAAAGACGAGGCCATCAAAAAACGTGTGTCGGCCCTGCTGACGCAGGTCATCGATGTCGCGCCGGGCTCGAAAGCGGCAGAGCGCGCGGAAGAAATCTTGCGAAACCTCGCTTACGACAAATTTCGCCAGACCGGATCACTCAATCCGCAAGCCATCGAGTACTGCCTGCATGCGCTATGGACTTTCCAGGGCATGTCACCTCAAGAAGTAGCGGGTGTGGCCATGGAAACCGCCGCATTAGGCCAAGGTGGCTTGGATGTGAATAACCCCAACAAAACCTATCAGCTACGCGCGGTACCCGGCAACTACACCGGCCTGCAGGTGGTTTGCTTCATGTACGTCGCTCTGGAACAAGTCGCCCCAGGGCAGGATATTGGATTTGATCTGAAGGCAGAATATGAGGAAGCGTTGCGGATTCATAATGCCAGCAAACCTTGACCGCGAAAGACTATTTTTAATGCGGCCATTCCACTTAACGGATCGTTTTGTTGCTCCATTCCTTAACGCCGCAATATAGCCTGGGAATAAAGTGAAACCGGATTTGAATACACCGCATCCCTCATGACACAGCAAAAAGCCAATCGCATTGCGGTATTTGTAGACGCCGAAAATGTTACAAACTGGATCAAGCACGACGGCGTCAGATTACTGATGGAAGAACTGAATCAGTATGGCCAGATCATTATCCGTCGCGCTTATGGTGTTTGGAGCAAACCGAATTTGGCCATGCACCAAGCCGCTATCAATCAATCCGGGTTTGAACTCATCCATTGTTACCATCCCGTGACCGGCAAGAATACGGCGGACATTCAGATGACGGTGGATGTCATTGAATGCGCCTGGCAATTACCGAATATTACCTGTTTTGTGCTGGTCACCGGCGACTCGGATTTTACACCCGTTTTTCGCCGTCTTCGGGAAATGGACAAGGATGTGATCGGCGTTGGCCAGCATTCTACCTTGAGCGAATGCGTGAAGACGTCTTGCACTCGTTTCATTTACACGGACGATGTCATAAACACGTTAATCGGCAATGAGGCTTCGCTACAGGAGTCCCTAGCTCCGCAGCCATTACCGAATTCCCAACCAACCCTTACGCTGGCACAGGCCAATGAGTTGGTCATTGGCCACTTGAAGGCATCGCCATCCCCTGTCAATACCTCGCAAATCAAGAATCTGCTCAAGCGGACCGCGGCCGACTTCGACGAAAAACATTACGGATTTAAAACGTTCACAGACTTCCTAACCGCTAACAACGCCATTGAAATCAGCAAAAACGGCACCGCCAATTTCGCCAGTTTGGCGAAGCCTGCCCAACCAACCGAAACAGTCAACCCCATTGCAACCACAGATGCCTACAAAGCCCTGTTGAAAAAATACAATGCGCTGCCGGACAATGCCGACACGCTAAAAAAAATTTACAAACATGCCGTGGCCTTGAAAGACATCTGTACTGATGCGGCGCAATTCAGAGTGGCCTTATTCGATCAGTGCCATAAAGTTGATGCGAGCATCACTAAAACGACCGTGAACAAGGCATTTTCCTATTTTATCGTCATGGGGCTGGTGCATACCGAAAAGGCTAAAGGCGGCGTCGATACCGTGCGGGTGAAAAAAATCACACTCAAGGACTTTTTATTGAAATCCGACAAGTTGGTCATCGCCAAACTGCTGGAACTCGGCAAAACTCAGCCCTTGGACTTGAAAGCCAAGGAAGTCAAGAAGCTCACGCTGTCAACGATCAGTAAAGACAGCATCAAAAAATTGATCGGTGAATGAGGTACGATGAACCGGATGGATCAGGCTCAACTCGTGCGTAAATGCCCCTTAAATGCAGCTTTTGCTAGCATCGGCCACTGATCCATGCAGGAACCGAAAGCGTTGTTAAAACCTCGCATTGCAACTGGAACAGGGCAATGTCGTCAGCGCGTCCAATCACTCAATCCTTGCGGAAATCTTGCCATCGCCACTTGATGGATTAATGCGCATAGTTTCGACGTTATGCTTCGAGAGAGCGGCGTAAATCCTTGATGAGACGGTAAAGGTGCAAGGGGTCAGTCGGCGAGGGGACAAAACCAAACTGCTCGTAGAACTGTTTAGCAGGCTCGTCCTTGGCGTGAACAGCAAAAGCACGAATACCGCCAATGTCGGCAGCCTGCAATGTGCGTAGCATGGCGTCTTTTAATAGGCCGGAACCCATCTTGCGGCCTTGCCATGGGGTACTTACAGCCAACCGTGCCAACAACATGACGGGAACAGGGTGACGGGCCAAGCCTTTGGTCAAGCGCTCCGGCGCATCGCCAAAGGCGACTTCGCCCACAACCAGGCTGTAGAAGCCGATGACCTCCTGGTCATGCAGACCTATATAGGTTTGCGAAGCGTTGGCGTGCTGATTGCCTAGCGCATAGCGAATAAGAAAGCGATCAAGTTCATCGCGCCCACAGGTAAAGCTATCAACGGGATGATCGCGCCGTAGCTTCTCAATACGAAACCCCGTCATTCGGTCGTCGGCAGCTCAAAGGGACTCGGCTCGCGGAACAAACGCTGAATCTGGGGCACAACTTGCGGCGGTGCATCGAGTGCGGCCATGAAATGTTCCCATTGCTCTGCATTAAGTTCAAAGCGTTGTCGCTCGCTAAGCGTTTCGGCGGCGCGTGATAAAGCACTCGCCAATACAAACTGACTGACGGAGCAATGGGCTGCTTGTGCCGCCGCGCTCAAGGTTTGCTTTGCTTCGGGCGATAAGCGCAGGTCAAGTTTGGTGGTGCGTGTCGATTGAGTAGCCATAATACCTCCCTTAGGCAGTGAAGAGCAGTATAGCCGCCAGACGTTGTCATGACAATAATAAGCTAAACGGTTTACGCAGGATCGACTTGGTGACGAACTGCCTATTTTTCACCAAGTGGTTGAGTCAAATGTGCCTATCATCCCTCGGCGAATCGTGATCAAAAGTGGATACCGGCTCCACATTCAATCCTGATTCCTGCTTAGCCAATCTAACCTCTTCACCATGCCCCTGCGCATATGCAGCCTGATGCGCATGCCGTTCCATCGTCACAATTTTATTCGCCAGCCGCTGTAACCGCTGCTGCCACTGATACCGGGCCTCGATGCAATGTTTGTTGGAGATAACCTGGCACAGCCACAAGGTGTCCATGACAATCATCAACTGATCCAATAAACGAATCAACTCCACGAATTGGGCAATCTGCGGCGAGGCAATCTTGGCCACGAATTCCCTGGGGTGCGTGTAGGTTGGCGTTTCAGTGATGCCGTTGTCAGCCTTGAGTTTTTCCAGCCGACTCTTTTCCTGCTGTAGCTGCTCCGCACATTCGGCAATCATCTGGCTAACAATGCTTTCTATTTCATCGACCGTTTCCTCCCTGCCGATGATGCGCAGGATCACGTCAATCGCATACAAGGACACCATCAGTCGGTGATAGCTATCACGAATGACCCGAATGGCTTGTTCGCTGTTGATGCTAAACGTACGCTCAAATATCGGGCGACTGATCGTGTGTCGTTTGCTTTTGGGTTGAACCGGACTTTCTGCCATGTCAGCACCTGCTTGGGAAGATTAACGATAGCCCAATCATACGGTGTCTGTTTCTAATGCCTGTTCGCGAAAGCTCGATAATTGTCGAGCTTTCGCGAACGACTCTTCCAAAAAATCTGCTCCAATGACATCACAGCTCATGAGGTGTTTGATCACGTCATGATCCGACTTCGGTCGGCGTTCCGTTTTTAAGCGGCGACGGTGGTTTCCCATCGGCGTGTCAGGTGCGTCAAGCCTGATGTGATGGTTGTATTTTAGATTTTCATCCTGTCTGGGAGCGCTTATTCCTAGCCGGGAATGTGCCTGCCGGATGTGCCCCATCGCCGCGCAGGTGGGTTTCATTTTCAATTGTCGGGCGCGGCCGATAGGAGGACATCATCATGGCCAATCGTGGTGTAAACAAAGTCATCTTGCTGGGCCGTCTCGGCGCCGATCCGGATATTCGCTATTTACCGAATAACGGCGGCAAAGTCGTGGCGGTGCGTTTGGCAACCAGTGAAGTTTGGAAAGATGCAAAAAACGCCAAACAGGAACGCACCGAATGGCATCGGGTCGTGTTTTTTAAAAAACTGGCCGATACCGCTGGCGATTTTTTGAAGAAAGGCAGCAAGATCTATGTGGAAGGCACTCTTCGCACCCAGCAATGGGATAAGAACGGCGAAAAACGCTACCGCACGGAAGTGGTTGTGCATGATTTGCAACTGCTCGACCGCCCTGCCCCGTCAACACCTACCAATGGTTCATCAACATCGAACCCGGCCGCCGAGGACGCCGACTGGGATGACGACTACAGCGATATGCCCATGCATTAAACCCCAGCACGCCGATCATTGGCGTTCGTTGGTTTAACCGTTACACCGCCGACCCGTTTCAGGTTTCGGTATTTCAACCCCCTGGGGAACACCATTCCCTAGCGGGCGATGGCGTTCCCTTTTTTATTGAAGGAGAGCCACCATGAACCCAAACAACCGTAATACCTTACCCAAAACCCGCGACCTGCCGATGCCGGTAGCCGCGCAACAAAGCTATGGACTGTCGGAGCAGTCCTGGAAAGTGCTGACCGAAGTCACCTTTCCCACGGCGAAAACCCCGGAAGCCATCCTGATGGCGCTGGATTACTGCAAAGCCCGCAAGCTCGACATCTTCAAAAAGCCGGTACATATCGTGCCGATGTGGAGCGCGGGGTTGGGCCGCAATATCGAAACCGTCTGGCCGTCCATCATGGAAATCCAGACCACTGCGTCGCGGACCGGTGTTTGGGCCGGCATGGATAGGCCCGCCTGGGGTCCGGATGTCACCAAAACCTTTACCGGTCGCTACAAGGACGATAACGAGCAATGGCAGGAATCCAGTATCACCGTGACCTTTCCCGAATGGGTGGCGGTTACTGTGTACCGGATCGTCGGCGGCAAACGTTGCGCCTTTACCGAGGAAGTCTACTGGCTGGAGGCTTATAGCACCGCCGGCGGTAAAAACTCGCAAGTCCCAACCGCCATGTGGATCAAACGCCCCAAAGGGCAGTTGGCCAAATGCGGTAAAGCAGCGTCGCTCAGGGCCGCCTTTCCGGAGGAATGCGGTTATGCCGCCGAGGAAATGGATGGCAAAACCCTTGACGATATTGCCGACGGTAGCGTGATCGATGGCAGTGCCACGGTTGTCAATGCAACCGAAGCTGACAATGAAGATCGCGTTTGGGCGGGCGATGCAGGCGTTGATGCAAACCGCGTCATCGATCTGTCGCAAATCCATCCCAAGGTGCAAAAAGCCGTGGCGGAACTGGTAAGGCGTACAGCAGCGGCCGGCGCCTGGAAAGCCGCCTACGACTATGCCAACCAGAAGTTCAAAGGCATCGACCTGACCTTTGCCTTGGCCGAGTTGGACAAGGTATCGGAAATTGCCCCCAATGCCACACAAGTCTTGGGCCAAGCCGACAGTACCGCCATGCCACCATTGTCACCCAAAGAGATGGCCATGACTCAGGCGCGTCAGGCTTTGGGTGCCAACCGGTAGTCATATCGCTGGACAGGGCTTTGCCGTTGCTTAATCGGATTACGGGTTAGGCCATTTTCAATCGGGCGTCTGCTGGCTTTTCAGCATCCGTCACATTCAACTACCACCCCTTCAGGGCGTCATGACTCGCCCGTGGGGGATTCATGATGCTCTGAATTTCTTCATAAGGAGAGATCATGAATGCTATCGATCAATCATTGAACCGCGTGCCCTGTCATACCGACTGGCAACGTTACGATTCACCCACGGTATTACGCCGTCACGGCCGGGGGTTTCTGGAACGCCTATGGCGACCCCAGCACTGCGAGCGCAATCCGCAGCCCTTGAGCCGACCAGAACTAACGACACTGGCCGAGAGTTTTGGCGGAGTCTGTCTGCCGGCGCAAGACGAACTGCTGTTGCTGTTCGGTGATGGCCATTGGGCCCGGCGCTGCCAGACCCAGTTGCACAAGCTCGGCATCGAGACCGTGCGCTTCGGTTGCCAGGTACAGTTGACCGGATTTTCGCGATGAAGGTCGTCGACGTATCGCAACGTTCCGATGCCTGGCGGCAATGGCGTTCACAAGGCGTCAGTGCCAGTGAAGCGGCCATCGTCATGAACCGCTCACCGTATAAAAGCTATTGGCGACTCTGGGCAGAAAAGATTGGTCTGGTGTTGGAAGCCAGTTTGGACAACAACCCGTTGATCCGCGCCGGCATCCAGCAAGAGCCCGAGGCCCTGCAACGCTTCGAGGATAAACACGAGCTGATGCTATTGCCACTGTGCGGCGAGTCGGAGCAGTTTCCTTTGATACGGGCTTCGTTCGACGGCTTGTCCGAACACCAAGAACCCGTCGAAATCAAATGTCCGCACGAGACCACGTTTCTGGATGTGGTGTTGAACCGGGAAGCCTCGGCTGCCTATCAATTGTATTGGTGCCAAGTGCAACAGCAACTCTTGGTCGCCGAAGCACAACGCGGTTTTTTGTTTTTCTATCACCAAGGCCAGGATGTGGAATTTGAGATTCAGCGCGATGAGACCTTTCTCACCGCCCTGGTCGAGTCCGCGATGGACTTCTGGTCGGCGGTGAAATCGAAAAAGGAACCACATAAGGATCCCGAACGCGATTTGTATTTGCCGCAAGGCGATGCAGAACGGCAATGGCAACAACTGGCGGCAACGTATCGACAGCGGGCGTTGACTATCCAAGATCTCAAAAGCCATCTCAACCAGTTGGAGGACGAGCAGTCGCGCATTGAAGACACCTTGGTGACATTGATGGGCGATTACGTGGCCGCAGAGCATTCCGGGTTGCGTATCAGCCGGTTTCAAAGCCAGGGTGCCATCGATTACAAGGCGGCACTGCAAGCCTTGCAACCGGATGTTCAGGCTGAGGCGCTGGAAGTCTATCGAAAACCGTCCACCACACGGGTCCGCGTGACCTGCCGGGACGACGACGGCAAGCATGCCGAAGTGCCGTTTGATGCTCAAGCCTTGAAAGACCTGGTGGGCGTGGACTTTTGGTTTTGAGTCTTGATGGTTCGTTTAACGACATCCTGTAACCCTGGTGGTTACGGGATGTTCATTCATTGACGTCATGATTGATTCGGTTCGGGCATGTCGGTTTTAGGCTGGGCTTTTAAAAAAAGTCCAACCCAAAACCCGCATCGTTCAGGCATTCCCTTCGTGGAATCCCGAATCCGGTTTCGACCGGCGTTCCGTTGTTAAGCGGCATGAGCGTTTGCCTCGTGTGCCAGGTGCGTCAAGCCTGGTGTTTTTGTTTGTCCCGTTGGGGTTCATCACCTTTGCGGGACTTGGTGACCCCTTTTATTGATTGAAGGAGGTCATTATGAATCACGACTTTTGGAAAACTTTTCAATGCTGGTTGAACGTTGCGCATAACGATGACATCCAGGTCAAAAAGCGGTTGTTGCTGGACATGCACCGTCAACTCTCGGACCCCGGTTTGAGAAGCGACATTCAGCGCATTCTGCGTTTGATGGATCGGGAGCTATTGGCCCGTGCCGAATGGGCGATGTACTGCGTCATGCAGCTACGTTGATTTTTTAATCCATCCTGGTTGACCAGGGCTTTATTCACCCGTTGGGGCTCATCACCCCTCGGGACCGGTGCGCCCCTTGTTATTTGAGGCTAGTCCTCGAGGAGCTCACCATGTATCAATCCTATTCCATTGCCGACACCTTCGGCATTCAGGCCCCGGCGTCCATGAAAGTGGAAGGCTTTGCCCCGGCCAATAACCCTTATGTGCCGGCTATCAAGCCGTATGTGTTTCGCAAGGATCACTTGCGGGATGTGTTGGCGTTTTTAGGCGCTCATAATGGCGATGGCTTATACCTGACTGGTCCGACCGGTTCCGGTAAAACCTCGTTATTGGAGCAAGTCGCGGCACGTCTGCATTGGGGCGTGCATTCGGTCACCGGTCACGGTCGATTGGAACTCAACGACCTGTTGGGTCAGTACATGCTGGTCGACGGCGGCGCGATGAAGTGGATCGATGGTCCGTTGACCCTGGCGGTTCGCCTGGGACATGTGTTGTTGATCAACGAAATCGATGCCATCGACCCCGCTGAACTGATCGGTTTGAATGAAATCGTCGAAGGGAAACCTCTAACGATTCCGCAGACTGGCGATGTGATTGCACCCCATCCGAAATTCCGTTTAGTGGCCACCGGTAATAGTGCCGGCAGCGGCGATCAATCGGGTTTGTATCAAGGTGTGTTGCGGCAAAACTTGGCGTTTCTGGATCGGTTTCGATTGATGGAAGTCGGCTACCCGGAACCCGAGGATGAAATGAAGCTGTTGGCCGATGTCGTGCCGACCATGCCGGAATCGGTACGGGAAAGCATGATCAAAGTGGCCAACCAGATTCGTAAAGTCTTTATCGGCGGTGCGGATGGCAGCGGCATGTTGTCGGTGACCTTATCGACACGCGGTTTAGTGCGCTGGGCAACCTTGGTGGCGACCTTCAAAAGTGCCCCGAATGCCCTCGCCTATTCGCTGGATCGTGCCTTGACCTTCCGTGCCGAACCCGCCAAACGCGAAGCGATTCATCGCATCGCCAAGGATGTGTTCGGTGACGATTGGGTGTGACGTGAAGTTATGTAACTAATTGTTTATATTGATATTTGTCATTAATAAACCTGCCGTTCCCTCGGCAGTAGCCTATCGCCACATGCGACCCCGGTAACGGGACGGTATGAAGCTGGCGAGACAATGTACCCCATCCTCTAAAGATGGTAAGTCGAACCCGCGAGGGGAAAACGTATCTGCGAGCGCTACGCAGAAGGGGGCTAGGCTGAGTGGTATGGTCAACGAAAGTGAACTGTTGGAAACTCCGTAACGCCGACTGAGCCAAAAGCGATGACAGGCTCAAACCAAAATGGTACGTAGCAGGTTAATCCATTCCAGTCTTGGATTACAGGGACAAACAGCTACCGGAGCAGAGACAGAACCTAACCCACTCTTGTTAGTTACATAGAACACGGAAAACCCGACCCTTCGCCAGCGATGGCAAGCTAACCGTAAGGAAGGCCGATGGAGGGCGGGCATGGGAAAGCGGAAAAAGCGAATGTCGCTCGGTAATAGAGCGAATAGGGATTGAGCTAATGTCGGCGACATTATCCCAACTGGCAACGGTGCAGACTTCCGCTAGGTCTCTCGTCACGAGAGAGCATGAAGAACCTTTATTAGGAGGAAAAGCAAATGAACTTGATTGATAACACAATCATGTGTGCATCCTCCGGCATGGAGACAAATTGGCACAGCATCAACTGGAGCAAATTTTATCAAAATGTCAGGAGGCTACAAGCGCGTATCGTGAAGGCAAATCAGGAAGGCCGCTGGGGTAAGGTGAAAGCCTTGCAATGGTTGCTGACCCACTCGTACAGCGGCAAAGCAATTGCCGTCAGACGGGTGACAGAAAATCAAGGTAAGAATACTCCCGGCGTGGATGGAAAAACTTGGTCAACGCCGGAGGCCAAATCAGAAGCAATACTTTCGCTTAAAAGACATGGTTACCAGCCATTCCCTTTGAAGCGGGTTTATATCCCAAAGAGTAACGGTAAGAAACGGCCGCTAGGCATTCCGACAATGAAAGACCGGGCTATGCAGGCATTACACTTGTTGGCCCTGGAACCCGTTGCGGAAACGACTGCGGATCGAAACTCTTACGGATTCAGACCGGAAAGATCTACGGCGGACGCACATGTCCAATGCTACATAGTGTTGGCTAAAAAAGCGTCACCCGCATGGATTCTTGAAGGTGACATCACAGGGTGCTTCGACAACATCAGCCATGCATGGATGCTCAACAATATTCCAACAGACAGGATGGTTCTTCGGAAATGGCTGAAAAGTGGCTATCTCTACCAAAATCAACTCTTCCCAACGGAAGCGGGTACGCCGCAAGGCGGTATTATCTCGCCGACGCTGGCCAATATGGTGCTAGATGGTTTGGAACGGGAACTTCAACGCAAGTTCTCAAGTTCTGAATCCGGGCGGTTTAATCGAAATAAAGCTGCCTTAAACCAGGTCAATTTTGTGCGATATGCGGATGACTTCATTATTACTGGAAAATCAAAAGAAATTCTGGTGAACGAAGTCAAACCACTGGTTGAAGATTTTCTAGCGGAAAGGGGATTATCCCTATCGCCGGAAAAAACCAAGATTACCTCAATCGCAGAGGGTGTTGATTTTCTCGGATGGAACATACGAAAGTATGACGGAAAATTTTTGATAAAACCGTCCAAAAAGAACATTCAAACGTTCCTGGATAACATCCGTGAAACAGTAAAGGCGAATAAACAGGCAAAACAGGAAAACTTGATTCGTTTGCTCAATCCAAAAATTAGGGGTTGGACAAACTATCATAAATGTTCTGTTGCGTCGGAAGCCTTTTCCAAGGTAGACAAAGAGATTTGGCAATTATTGTGGCAGTGGGCAAAACGCAGACACTCCAAGAAAAGTAAAACTTGGATTAAGAGGAGATACTTTCACTCCAATGGAAATCGGAACTGGGTATTTTCTACTAAGGTTGTCTCCCCAGATGGTAAATCGAAACATGCGACGCTAATTAAAGCGTGCGATACCAAAATTCGACGACACCATAAAATCAAAGGTGAAGCTAATCCATTTGATCCAAAATGGGAAACCTATTTTGAAGATCGGCTTGGTCGGAAAATGCTGGCAAACCACAAGGAGCGAAAAAGATTGATACATCTTTGGTTGGATCAAGATGGAGTATGTCCTGCATGCCGCCAAAAGATTACGGAAGAAACGGGATGGCATATTCATCACATCCTGCCGAAGTCTGAAGGCGGCAAAGATGTAACATCAAACTTGGTGTTGTTGCATCCAACCTGTCACATGCAAGTCCACAACCTGAAGTTGAAAGTTGATAAACCGGCTTCCGTAAGGGGGCTTAGATGAGGCTTGAGCCGTGTGAAGGGAAACTTTCATGCACGGTTCTTAGGGGGCGGGGTTGCAGTAATGCAAGCCTTGCTACCCGACGCGGTGTAGCCATGGCCGTGTGGAGTTTATTTCGTTATCGTCACCGCGATGGTAGCTCCAAAGACTGGGCGGTCACCACGAATGCCGACGGTTCGATTTCGACCCGTTGGGGAAAGACGGCTTTACGTTTGCCGAGCATTAACACGCGAACGGAGATACGCCAGCACGATATCGAACGGCAAAAACAGGCCAAGGGCTATGTGTTTGTCGGCGAAGTCGAAATCGATACTGATGGCAATATCAGTTTGCCCCAGTCCGCGCCGATAGCCGATCCTGCGTCCGTGCATTCCCAGACTCCATCGGTCACTGTCGACAAGTTGTATTGGCATGTCGATTGTCGCGCCGGGCCCAATACCCTGCTCGATATGGGTTTCGCGCTGCGGCGTTGGTTGGGCGATCTGGAAGCCTGGTCTCAGGCCCAAGGTTGTGCCGCGAGTGACTGGCCCGGTTGGCAACGGCTTGTCGATGTCAGCCTGGGCGATGAAACCTTCGATCTCAGCGGGCAAATCGACCTTGAACACGGGTTACTGCCTTGGCTGTGGTTGATGGCATTGAAGCATGCAGCATTTCCCGGCGTCTTGGTCGGCATTGCCACCGAAAACGGTCGCGACGTGTCGGCGGACCTGAAAGCCGAAACCGAGGTATTGGCGTTATTCGATACCGACGTCGAGGCCATACGACCCTTGGCGGAAAGCTTGGGGCTTTTGAAACCCCGGCTTGATCTGGCATTGGCCATGGCCGATCAAACCGATCACTGGTTTTGATTCGCCGAGGTTTTAGCCGATGACGCCTGTATCGAAGAGTTCGATGTAGGTATTTTTTAACATTCACCCGGAAGGGGCCATTCGCCCCGTGGGGTCGGTGTGCCTTCTTCCAAAGGAGGTACACATGACACACACCCAACTCATTCTGGACCAAGTGGTCTTGGTCAAAGTCGACGCCACGATTTACGGCGCGCGCAAAAAGCTCAACAAGGAGGATCTGGTACTGGCCGACGGTAGCAAGTTGCCACCGGAGGATTTGGCCAGTTTGGGCTCGAAGCGCTTGCTTGATCCGGATCGTCTATCGGTGTTCAACCGCCTGAAGAAGGAGGCCGAACGCATTTGTTTACGCGTCGGCACCCGATTTCTGGGCGGATTCATCGTACCGGTCGCGGCAGCGGCACAGGTCACGGCGGAACTGGATCGTATCGCCGGGGACTTTGCCCTGGCACGGGCCGAGTTTCTGGCAGGCTACGATGCTGCGGTACAAGACTGGATGGTCAAACATCCGGAATTTGCCGGCATCATCGAAAAAGCCATCGACTCGGTGGCTTTGGTCGCAACCCGCTTGGCGTTCGATTATCTTGTGGTGTCGGTCGCCCTACCCGACCAGTTACCGGATAAGGATACCGAACGCCTGGACAGCAAAATCGGTTCGTTAAGCGAGCAGATGTTCCATGAAATTGCGGTGGACGCCAACCTGCTGGTCGAGCAATCGTTACTCGGTAAGGAACAAGTCACCCGCAACCCTCTCAGGCCGATCAAACGCATCCGCGACAAGCTCGATGGTTTGTGTTTTCTGGACCATCGCGTGGCGCCGGTGGTGGCGACCATTGACGATTTGCTCGGCAAGATCCCGAGTCGGGGATCGATCGAAGGTAGTCTGCTGCAGGAAATTCTTGCCACGGCGATGTTGCTGGCCGATCCGGATAAAACCCGGCGGCATGGTGAAGGATTGTTGGCGGCGCAAGCGCCTGCACCGGAGCTAGCGACCGATACTGACGTTGATGTCGAAGAAACCGTCGATCCAACGGAACCCGAGTCATCCGAATTGCCAGAATCACCAACACCCGTCATCCCTGTCATTGCAGAGACCATTTCGAGCGATCCGGATTTTACCGTGTTGACACCGGTATAAAATTGACCAACCGTACCGGTTGAAATTTGACCAGGGGGCGGAGCCGGTTTTTGAAGTCACCGGCTGTGGATAAGTGTAAAGGAAACGGATAACAATCGGTAGTCTTGCTACCCGTTTCCAAGCTGGATTTTTAAAACGGATTTTCCTCGTAGGCGATATCTTCCGGTGTTTTTCCACTGCGTTTAGCTTGCTCTCTCGCTTGTATCCGAGCCTTGGCTTCTTCAGAACTTTGCCGGAAGCGATAGGATTCGTTGCCAGTTTCAAGGATATAGCAGTGGTGCGTCAGTCGATCCAATAAGGCGGTGGTCATTTTGGCATCACTGAACACGCTGGGCCATTCGGCAAAGGTCAAATTGGTGGTGATGACCACGCTGGTTCGCTCGTACAGCTTCGATAACAAGTGAAACAACAACGCGCCACCATCCTTGGAAAACGGCAAGTAGCCCAGTTCATCCAAGATGATCAAATCGACCTGCATCAAGCGATAGGCTAATTTGCCTTGGTTGCCAGCGGCCTTTTCCCGTTCGAGTTGTGTGACCAGATCGATGGTGGAATAAAAACGGACGCGCTTGCTGTGGTCAGTAACGGCTTTGACGCCGAACGCGGTGGCCAGATGCGTCTTGCCGGTACCGGTGCCGCCCACCAGCACCACGTTATGGGCGGCGTCGATAAAGGCGCCGCTCGCCAGTTGTTCCACCAAGACGCGATCCACCTTGGCTTGCTCAAAGTCAAAACCGGCCAAGTTGCGATGCACGGGGAATCGTGCGCTTTGAAGTTGGTACCGAATCGAGCGAATGTGTTGATCCTCGATTTCCGCGTGCAGTAGTTGCCACAGCAACCATTCCGAGGATTGCAATTTGGCACCGCCTTGGCTGGCGACTTCGGCGTAAGCTGAGGCCATGCCGAAGAGTTTAAGAGATTTCAATTCCGCTTCCAGATCACGCATCGCCGTTCTCCTGATCCACCAGAGCTAAGTCGAACGCTTCGCGCAATTGCTCATATCGCGCGGTATCGGCGATGGGCGCATCCTTGATCTGTAAGACGTCAGGCGTGATTACCGTCTGCGGTTCGGCAGGCGGTTGACCGTCCCCGGCGAGCGTAGACACGAGATGTTTGACCTGCTCGATACTGATCACCCCGGCGGCCAGCAAAGACTCAACCGCCGCCAACACCGCATCCAGCCCTTGCCGGGGTACGCAGGCTAAAAGATCAGCCATCGCTCGATCACCGCCAGGGCGCTTGTTTAACACGAGCCGCAAAGAAGACAACGGTTTCGGCATCTCAACAAAGGGCGCACCATTGCGTAACGCGCCGGGTTTACGCGCCAATAACGGCAGATAGTGTTGCCAATCGTAGCTGACCTGATCGCGATCCAACAGTCGCACATGGCTGGCAATCCAGGCATCGTCGGCATAGAGTTCAAGCTGTTCCGGATACAAGCGCACACTGATCCGTCGATTAGCAAAACGGCAAGGCACCGAATAGCGGTTTCGTTTCACCGTCACCAAGCAGGTGCTGGATACACGAGCCACAAACTCAATGTAACCATCGAACACGCCAGGCATGGGCATCAACTCCGGTTGTTCCAGTTCCAGCGCCTCTTGTAGCGTTAACCCTTGGCGCTCCGGCCAAGATAGTTCCGTCCACAAGGCTCGGCAACGGGCTTCCAGCCACTCATTCAACTCGGCAAAGCTGGCAAAACATTGTTGACTGGCATCCAGCCAAATGCGCCGCCGGCTATCCTGCACATTCTTCTCAACGATGCCTTTTTCCCAGCCGGATGCGACATTGCAGAAGTCAGGATCGAACAAGTAATACGCCGTCATTGCCGCAAAACGCGTATTGACGATGCAGTAAAGCGCGTTTGAATTCAGGACAAAATGCGTTTGAATTCAGGACGGGGAATAAACGCATAAATGGCTTGAATTCAGGACGCGCAATATTCACTCAAAATTTCTGATTATCAACTCGCGCGACGGTTTTCTTTTTTCACCACCGCCAACGGTGTAATCAATACCAACAGACTCGATAAACAACCCATCAAACGCCTGCCGCATTTCCGGAATATCGTTCACCGACACGATCATCTTGCCTTTGATCGACACGGCCAGCTCGGCCATCTTGCCGTACTGATCAAGACCAAAGCCGACCCCATAACCCTCCGTGCCCCAATAAGGTGGGTCCATGTAAAACAGGGTATGCGGTCGATCATAGCGACGGATACAATCATCCCAGGCAACATGCTCTATAAACACCCGCGATAACCGCAAATGCGCCGCCGACAATTCCTCCTCTATTCGCAGCAGATTCAACCTGGGCGGACTGGTCGTGGCCGTGCCAAAGGTCTGATTGGCCACCTTGCCGCCGAAAGCCATTTTCTGCAGATAATAAAACCGCGCGGCGCGCTGAATATCGGTCAAGGGTTCACCCGGCGATTGCTTAAGCCATTCGTAAATCTGCCGACTCACCAACGCCCATTTAAATTGCCGGACAAACTCCTCCAAATGGTGTTTGACGACCCTGTAAAGGTTCACCAAATCACCATTGATGTCATTTAAAACCTCGACGTCGGCGCGATCCTTCATAAAGAACAGCGCGGCACCGCCAGCGAAAGGCTCGACATAACAGCCGTGAGCCGGAAACAACGGCAGTATGTGTTTAGCCAAGCGGCGCTTACCGCCGATCCACGGAATAATTGGTTTGACCATCGCAATTCTCATCAGGCGCTCGCGGCGCGCGGGTTAGAGGCTCGACGGCCTTCAAATCGTTGAGCGTTCCACAGCGGGAACATTTGATTGCCAGGCGCAAATATTGCGCCTCGGCTAGTTTTCGGTCGCAATGACCGCAACGTATCGTTTCCATAAAAAGCCACTTTGGTCTAGGCTTAGCTAGCTGTGTGCACAGCACGGTGCCAAGGCCTGAAGCAGCTCACCCTGCGAAAGGTGGCTTGTTCGGGTGCGACAACACCCGGACAAGTCGCACCGTCTAAACATTAAGGATTGATCGCTTCGCCGAAGACAAGCGGCCAATCCTGCAAATAATCGTAGGTTTCCGGTGTAGCACTAGCCAAAGCACCGGCCCGATGGGTTTCAGCCGCCGCGAATATCGCCGCTTGCTGAAAGCCGGCGGCCTCTACCAAATCGAACGCGACTTGAGCCGTAATCGTTACTTGTGTCCCGTCCATGGTCGACCAAACCACGGGCAGACCGCCAATGGTCAGGTTATCGGACAAAGCACCGCCCGCCGCCAACAGATCGCGCGCTTTATCCTTAAGCCCCAAATGCTGCACCAGAGAGAACTCGTCTGAGTGAAACCATTTTTGTTGCCCGCCAATCGTGACCGGCACGCCCGCACGCCAGCGGCGATTGCGCTCACGGTCGATTGCGGACAGCAAACCATCCAAGGCAAACGGCTGCGTAAACAACGCATGCTCGGGCGGCGCCAAACCCAGTTCCTCGATACGATGCTCGGACCCGTCTGCGAGGTAGTAAACCGCGCTGCGATGATCCGGCACAACCTCCCAGGCCGAGCCGTTAAAAACTGCGGCTTGATTTGCGTAAACCGACGGCGGTTGAATGGTGGTGGCATTGGCCGGTACTAAAAAAACACCAGGCTCTAGTGGCGATGCGTCGGCCACGCCGGTTGCTGTAACTTCGTGGGTTACAGGATGGTAGTGATAGATTTGCATGGTTAATCTCAATATTTGATGCAGGCGAGTAGAGCAATGTTTCGCGGCCTAGTCGTACCTAGAGACCCAGTCACAGCAGCACTGTTTGTTGCCCCGCCAATTGTGTGTATATATGTGCCGGATGTATATTCTGGATACGCATCTAATCCAATACCTGCACGACCACTTGAATTGCTAGATATACCCGCCATAGTGCTATCCGAAACCGCATCAAATGTTGACTGGGTGCCACTCTGCCACGATCCGATAGCCCGACCTGAATCAACCCCGCGCCCATCATCCAAAAACCTCGGAAACTCGCCTCTTACATCAAACGCCGTGAACGTCGTCCCGTCCGCATTGTCTTTAACGGCAATCGTGCCGGCTGCCCAGGTGCCTTCGGCTACCATGATGCCGTTATGCATCGCCCAACCGCGCAAGGCGGCATAGGCCGTGCGGCTCAAATTAGCGACACCAGACTTGATGTAGCCCGCGCGCGGGGTCGGCTGGGTGTCCAGCAACAGATTACCCACCAACACACTGGCATAGCCGGTATAAGCCGCCCCATTGGCGGTAAACGCCTGCCAGATCATGATGGAGTTATAGTCGTCATGCCAGATTGGGCCGATATTCGCGTTAGGCAAGGCCTCGCCAGTAGCAAAATGCCGAATCCTGGCCCCCAGCACATCCGCCAACTGATGATCCGACTCACCCAGCGCCGCCCCATCTTTCTGAGCCGCCGCCGCCAACTCGTTTTGCACGTCGTTAAGCCAAATGTCCGTCACTTCGGTCGGCGGCCGATTCGTGGCGGCATCCTCGGTGACAAACTGATTCAACACGTGGCCGGCGCCACTGATCTTACGCATAACTCACCTCTCCACCGCTGCCGGTGATGTCCTCAAACCATAAATAAACGTGCGCTTGCTTGAAATCGGCCAGCGCATCCCATAAAACCTTTGGATCGGCCACCGACCGGTAATAACGCACCCGCAGAATGTAGCGGCCGCGATGGCTCCAACAGCGGTCCCCAACCCGGCTGCCGGCTCTCAACGGCCGAGTCAGCAAATGATCGACCCGCACCAAATCGACCGGAAACGTCGTAGCCGGACCATTGGCGCTCCACAACCTGTCGCCAACGTGACTGCCGACGCCGAACATCTTGCGCGGCATGGCCTCTGTTACGCCGGCCAGCGCCTCACTCGCCACCCTGCGATACTCGCTGATGTGCCAGCTGCTGATCTTGGGGCGGTGGGTTTCGATAGCGTTATCCAACACCGCTTGAGTGGCGGCCTCGACGCGGGCCAGCTCAGCCGCCATGCCTAACAACAGATCACGGCCCAAACCGCCAGCCGGCCAATCCCAGGCGGCGCCAGGCGGCAGTAGCTCTTTTTGTACGTCGGCAAAATCCGCCACCGAATGCGTGACTATCTTCATCAGACCCAAACCACAGGTTGCAGTACGAACACTTCGCCAGCACCAATGGCGATATCGGCCACCGGCGCGATGCGGGTATATTGGGTAGTCACCGTGGCGATCGCGGCATCGATCTCGGCCAAGGCCAGCAATGACGTCTCGCTGGATTCGGCCAACACCAGCGCCGAAAGGGCCGCGGCAATCGCGTTGCGGTTATCAACCGTGTCGTAGCCGGGAAATAGATCGATCGACACCGTTACGGCATGCACGATCGGAGCGACAACACTCCAATCGGCCGTTGCCGGGGCAATATCCAGTAAAAAGGCGATGACGGCAGCCAATACCGCAGGCGTTGGCTGCCGGTCGGTCAATGTGTTACAGATCGGCCGCACGATCACCGTGCCCATGCCCAACACTTGCGGCTGCACCAGCGCGGTCGTCACGGAGGGATGCGCGGTTTTAGCCCAAAACCGGTAGTCGTCTGGCTTGCCGGAGCGCGCGCCGCGCGTCACCATCGTGCGCCACTCGTCGGTCACCCGCGCCCGCCAGGCTTCCAGGGTTTCAATTTCCGCGCCGCCAGTCAGGCCAGCGCCGTCAACCGTCAAGGTACTGGCAACACCGGGCACCGGATCGACCAGCGTCAAGGTTTGGCCAGCAATCAGGTTGCCGGCGCTGCCGGCCGTGTTGCAGCGCACCGCCACCGGCGTGGAACCCGCGCCCAGCGTCACCGCCGCCAATACCGTGTAATCCAGGCCGTTTTGACCGCGCAGCACGGTATCGGCCAATAGCGCGGTACCGATAGTGCCGGTCGCCAGCACATTGCCGGTGGCTTGGGTGGCGGATAACCGGTCCACGCCATACAGCGCCGCCCAGTCATATAAACGCTCCAGCTCGCAGGTCAACGGCGAGCATTGCTTATCGATCCACTCCAGATAACCATGCTGGCCGTGGCAGGCCCGCGCCCAGGCGGCCGACAAAGGCCCGCGCAACACCGCCGGCACAGCAGCCAAGTCGGTTTCGATGCGGGTTTTCAGCTCGGCATAACGGGGGCGAACGTAATCGGTCACAACGGCACACTCAGAGTAAAGGTGCGGCCATTATGCAAACCACTGATACGCAGGAACACGCCGGAAACGTTTCCCGCGCCGGCCGGGTCCTCCGTGACCGAAACATCAGACAGACCATGATCGATCAAGGCTTGCTCCACCCTAAAAATAGCCTCGCGCCGGGCCGATTGACTCAAAGGCTGCCGGCGCACATGCCAAATGCCGGTACCGGCAGCCGGATCGGCCCACCAGCCGCGCCGCTCGTAACGATCCGGCACCCGACTGTCCGGCGCTTCCTGGTCGGTGAACAGCACCGCATACACCAGGGTTTGAATCGCCGCCTCGGCATCGTTCAGCGCCGGGTCGTCAAACACCAGGTCGAACACGCCGTTATCGATTTGGACCAGTTTCAACATGAATACCTCACACCGGCTCGCCGGAATTGCCACTACCGGGTTGTACGTTTTTATGCAAATGATGCAGGACGGAGATATTGCCGACGATGACGTCACCGTCTGGTATTAACACATTAGGTGCATTCGCGATTGTCACGTCATGCCCCCCACCATCGATCGCTATGCCGTTGCGGCCTAACTTCACCACATGTCCAATATCGTCATGCAATGCCACTTCCCCTTCGACCAGCTCCAACTGATAACGCTTGTCGCCAATCACGATCGCCACGCCATAAGAGCGGTCGCCGGACGGAAACAGCAAATAAGCCTGCGCGCCGGGTTTGGGCCGGTAACTGAAGCCGTAAGGTTCCACCCTGGCCAGATTGTTCAGCACCTCGCCATCCAGTATCCTGGCCTGCAGTTTTTCCTGGCCAATCAGCGTTGCCACGCCATGCGCAAACAGCAACTGCAGCCTATTCCAAATCTGTTGCATAAATCAGCCTCTCGTCCTGGCTTTTAGCCTTATGTTTAGCACCTCTCTTGGCTTTGCCCGGCGCCGGATCGCCCAGGAATGCCTCACGCTTCATCACGCTCAATCGGGTCATGCTGCCGCGCTGATCATCCAGGGTAAACGCGCGATCGCCGATCAGATACACACCGTCTATGTCTTCATCAGGGATGATCACCCGCACCTGACTATTGATATCCCACACGCCGCCGGCATGCGTCCAGCCGACCACCTCCAAATCAATCCGATTGGCCCGTGCCTGACGCCGATTGCGCTCCGTGGTAGCGCGCCGGTCGCAACCGCCCACACCCTGGCCGGTTTTGTCGGCCATGATATGCAGCGGGCGAAAAAACGTGATACCGCTATCCTTCACCGCGCCTTTCAAAGCCAAGTCATTCCGGTAGTCATACCCCTTCACCAAATAATCGGAATAGCGTAGCTTGTATTCATCCACCACCGTGTAACTCTCGATATGCTCGCCATACACCAGCGTAGCCACCGGCGCTGCGCTGCTCGGTTCCGTCAACAGCAAACCGCCGTCCGGCGTGGCGTACAACAATAAATTGGCCGCACGGGCCGCATTGATCAAGGCATTGGCCGGCGATTCGCATTGCAAACTAAAGTCCGGCACCACGGCCGCTTTTGCCGTCACTTGCACAGGCACGTTAAACGTACTGCAAAGCCGCTTTACAATCTCATCCAAACTCAAGCCGGACAGGGTTTGCGAATACTGGCAATCGATCAGCTCCCGGCCCAACGAGCGCGCCTCGATGTCGATGCTATGGCTGTTTGCGTCCACATGCCGGCGAATCGAATCCGGGCGGATCGTCGTCACCACCGTGCCTTCAATCAACACCTCGATCACGGTATTGGCATCCACCCCCAAACGCTGGCCAGTACCGGGCCGGGTCACCGCCAACGTCACCGAGGCGGCCAGATCATCCACCGACGCGGAGATATGCACCTGCTGCCAGTACGCATAGCGCTGACCATTGAATTTAATCTCAACCATACACACGCCCCCGCACGAACAGCGGATGCCGCACGCCATTGCGGGCAATCAACACAGCCTCATCGATCTGCATGCGATGCGCCAAAACCGTGGACGGCAACGGCGATACGATGTCGCGGATCTGCTGCGGCTTGAGGTCTTGCGCCATCACCGCGTCCATCAACGCGGCTCGCGCCGAAATCGCCGCCTGAAACACCGCATCGGGCAAGGCCGGCAGCAACGCATCGTAAGCCGCGTCAATAGACTGTAGCGCAGCGTCCCGGTCGGCCTCGGCGGCAAAGTCCACCAGCGTCGCCTGCATGGCGGTCGTTAAAAACAGCCGGCTTTGCAAGGCCTGTTCACGGGCCAGATTGCCACGCACCGCGCTATCGGTGGCCGCCACGCCGGTCACGACATACGCGGGACGGCTGGACAAAGCGGTCAAGCGAGACACCCAGCGCGGCCGGTCGCTAGCGGAAAGCGAGATACCCCCCGCATCGGCGCTGGTGTTGCCCTGGACATCACCCAGGCCGACGGCATGGGTCAGGCTGCGCAAGGTGGCGGCATAGCGGTCAGGCGTCGCCGCCAGACTGCCGACATCACCCTTAAACCCGCTGACCAAATTCAACGCCTGCTGCGCCCAGCTCAACGGCAGTGCGGCAAACGCAATAGCCTGCCTGACCATTTCCAGACCGCCTTGCACAGTCGAGACAAACGCATTCAAGCCATCGGCGCTCATGGTCAACAAATCGAAATCCGCCTCGGCCGCGTCGGCAAAACCCTCGATCGCCGCAGCGGCGGCATCCACCTTATCCGGCTCTGCGACCGGCGGCGGCTCGCCCCCCGGCACAAACTCAATCGCCAGCGTACAAAAGCCTTGCTCCTGATGGGTTTCGCGCCGGCTCCAACTGCGGGCGCGCACCCACAACCGGCCCAGCCACGGATGAATCAGCCACTCCGCGCCGGGCTTGATCAATTCGGCAATCAGCGCATCGCACGCGGTGTCGTAATTCGCGCCGATAAAATAGGCGTTCAGCGTCCAGCCATTAGCCTGACCGCCCAAATCCTCCACCACCGGCCACTCCGCGCCGGGAAACTCATGCACCGCCAGGCGGCGGCCGCCTTTAGCGTCGTGGCTGTCGGTCAAAAACTCGAGGTCGCGGAATTGGGCGGTTTGCCAGCGGTCTTGGTAACTCATTAGGGTGATCCTGGTGCGCCGGTGCGGATGTTGCCGGTGTTGCTTTTGACTTCGTGGCTTGCTACACCGCGCGATTTTTGCTTATCGACGCGCGCCAAGTAACCCATGTCTTTAGGCTCTATCACGACATGCACTAGATTTTTTGCTGATTCGACGACGTCATAAGCGAATGTGCTGAGCGTAGCATCCGGGGCATCTGAAAAATACTGCACGGCTTTATCTACTGCCGGTTTAACTACGGTTGACCCGAATTCGAAACCCGCCACAGCCGCTGAAATGACACCAGCAGCACTTACCAATTTAGAAGCCGTCATCGTGGCGGCCCCGGCCAAACCACCAGCACCGCCAGACGTGCCCAACGCTAATGCCGTAAAACCGGCAGCACTTGCTACAGCGGTAATCCCGGATGTAGCGAGTGTAGTGCCTCCTGTCAGCTCTGGATACTTGGCTGAAAGGTCGGAAAACTTATCCGCCAAATCACCAATGATCGGCGTCAACCGGTCGGCGGCGGCATACTCGCCCAGATCTTTCAATTCCCCAGCGCGGCGCACCTTAAAGCCGCTTTTGGTTTCCATGTAACCAAAATCGCTATTCACCGCGCCATCTCTTACGGCTTGCGCTATTGATTCAGCCACCTGTTTTCCAAAATCAACATCGAGCAAACTGATCATGCCGGACTTGGCTTGCATGTCTCTAAAGAACGTTGCCAATCCTTGACCACCCGCCATACTTTTGATGGATTCAATCGCTGCATCTTGATCAGCAACACTTTTAGCAGACTTTAGTTTTGCCATGGCCGGTTTCAGATTCGGATTTTTATCAATCTCACTTTGAATCACTTGCTGCCAAGCAGTGGCTGGATCGATACCTTGCGCTGCTTTCATCATCAACATTTTGCCAAGATCACCCCGTCCAGCATCGTCGAATGCTTTCGCGGTATCGTCTGATTGCAGCTTTGCCAAAGCATTCTTAACGTTATTGGCGGCTTCTTGTGATGTGCCGGCCTTGCCGCGTGCTTGTTGCAACCAAACCAGCAGCTTTTCATAGCCCGCTTGGCCGGTTAAACCTGCGTTCTTGGCATCTGGCAACAATTCAGGCAGGTAACGCGCCATGTCGACCATTTCAAACTGTCCAGCTTTACCAGCGCCTACACCTTGCTCAACCATGCGCTTGGCTTGATCCAGATTTTTGGCGTAACCGCTACCCATCAACGTAGTTAACAGATTTGATACATCCTCGCCAGCTGCACCTTGTCCGCTTGAAACCTTGGCAATAAATGGCAATAAATCGATAGCGCCTTGAGTGCCACCTACCTGATTGCCTGAAATTAACGTATGCAATGCATCCAATGCCGAGTCTTTGGTCATGCCGTTTTTAACCGCTTCGACTATCGCCGCGCGCATGGCATCTTCACCCATTTTTTTGCCGGCATAGTTATATTCCGCATAACCGGTGTTGGCTTCCAATGCCAATCGCTCATCAAAGCTCATTGCATTCATCACAGGCTGTTTCAGCGTGTACGTCCCAGCAATGAGACCTGCGGTGCCGGCCACAACGCCGCGAATCCGCCCCTGCGCCGTTTCAAAATCCTTGGCGGCCTTGGCGGCTTTTTGCTGCTCGGCCGTCAGCTTGCCCATTTCATTGGTCAGTCGGGTGATCTTTTGCCGGGTCTTTTCGGCGGCGCGGGTGAGTTCATCTTGGCTTGCGGTGCCGGATTTTCTAAGTTCTTGGTAAGCGTTGACGGTTTTCCGCATTTCTTCGCGGATTTTGCTTTCCGACCGCATGCCCAACTGCTCGCGAGCCAAGGATAGGCGCTCGTAGCTTTGGCGCTGCTTGTTGTTGGATTGGTTGACCCGCTGTTCAGCATCTCGGGTGATCTTTTCGACGTGTTTGGCAACCTTGTCGATCGCCGAAGATGCCCCGGCGTCCGATACCTTGATGCGTAACTCGACAGGGACTTGATTGGACATAAAAAAACTCCGGATACGGGATGTAACCGGAGTTTACGGGGATAAAGCAGATATGATCAGGCTGGAAATGTTTCCAGGGATATAGTCTCCCCTTGGGAGAGGGCCGGGGTGAGTGTGTATTTACTCGTTCCCACGCTCCCGCGTGGGAATGCATAGCGTGCTTTAGTGCCGGTATGGGTTCCCACGGCGGACCGTGGGAACCAGGGGCTAATCAAACTTCCGCCCCTCCATAGCCGCCGCCATCTTGGCCCACATAAACAACTCGACCAACGGCAGGGCTTTAATGACCGGCAGCGGCTGATGCAGGCCGCGCGCGACTAATCCGACAGCGGTGAGGATTCTGATGACTTTTTTTCGGCTGTTTGCGCCGCCACCGCCGCATCCGCCTCGAGCATGTCGCTGGCGATCTGCTCCGCCCGCACATAATCCGGCCCGCGCAGCTGCTTGATCAACGCTTCGTCGGTGCCGGTCAACGACGCAATCAACGCAATCCGCTGCGCCACGCCGCCGCGCTGGTCGAAGGACAGATAATCTTCGGCGGTGGTGTAGTCGCGAAAGCTGAGTTCTGTGATTTGTTTTTTGCCGAGATTTAACGGCGTGGATAGTATGAGTTTTGGCATGGTGTTTTGCTTGTGTAGTTGGATGCCATTCGGCGGAACCGCGATGCGTTCCGCCTTACGGGTTGCGGGTTTGTCTAAGCTAGTGTCTTGCTATGATTGATCATCGCATGCTGTCCAAATCGCACCGTTACCTCGGCGGCTATTTTGCTGTAAAAAGAGGTTTGAATATAAATACCTGTCGTCCCATCTGGTATTGCCATTTTAGGAGTTGCTATGACGCCTCGCCAGCCGGCCTTATTGAGCGCCGGGTGTATTGAGTTAGTCGTAAATCCTTTTGCTGTTTTATTTGCGCCTGCAAATGTGATCAAAATGTATGGATAGTGCACATTCGCCGGGTTGCTGCCGGCATCGACTTCAATCTCGCAGAGATATTGCACGACATCACCAATTGCAAAACCTGCGTTTAAAGCAATGGCGGAACCGTTTGAATAAAAATCCAGTAGCTTGCCGGCCCCGTCTGGCGTCCATACGACTTGTTGCCAGTAGCCCGGACCATCAGTGCGCGCCACTTTTGACGCAACCGCAGTGCCACCGTTTGCGGTAGTTCTGATGCTAAAGCCGTTTGCGACATTACCTGTCACGTTTGCGCCTTTTGCGCCTGACGTACCAATGTTTATAGAATTCGGGTCGATAGCCGTTTCGTCTGCTGTTCCCAACGCGGCAATACCAAACAACGGGGATTTGTTGGGTAGGTAAGGGTCAAGCACGCTAGCGGCTGTTTGTGCAATTAAAAATGCGCCCGGCAAATCAGGATGCAACCCATCAACCGCCAATGTGCTCTTAGCCGCACCCGTTAATACATCCGGATCGGCGCATTGATAATGCTGTGGAATCACGACAACATCGAACAAACGTGGCGCTGTATGCAGCATCCACTGATTGAATTTGGCCCAAACCGAGCGTTTCGCGGTGGTGTCTAGCTGATTAGATGGCCCAACCGTGTTTGAGATAACCCGCATCCCTGCGGCATTGAGCGTTGCAAACAAATAGCTATATTCAGCAACTAATTCATCAAATGATTTTGTGCCTGGATTGAAGTCATTGACGCTTGCTCGCAGAGCACACCAATGAGCGCCAGATGCTATGGCAGCTCCGATTCTGTTCCTGTAAACAGAGGCTCCAGTTAATGCGCCAGTTCCGCTTATGCCGTCAATGTGGATAAAGTCCAACCGTTGACTCATCAGTAAGTTTGTTAAATTCCAGACCGCATAAGATTCAGTCGACAACGAGCCAGCTGTATCAGTGATTTTTGCGCGCTCATCAAATGAATCTCCTACGATAGCGACTTTATTTTTAGGGTTTGATATTGACAGTCTATGCAACCTTGACTCGTCGCATAAATACAGTATCCCTTTAATCCTAACCATACCATCCTCATACCCAGCCGCCCCACCATCAGTCTCAAACTCGGCCATCGAGTCATATTCCCAAATCTCCCGTGCGCGTCGCTTGCCCATTACGCAATCCTCTCTGAGGTATTGCTCATCAGCGTAAGCTTGCTTTCACCCTCGCCAAACCCGGCCGGTTCGCCGGCGCGGAACGCTTGCGGCATCATATAGACTTGGCCACTGGTCAGGCGCACCACGACATCTTCGTTCTTGATGTTGTTGATCGCATCCATATCCACGCCGGCTTGCAGATTGATGTTCAGATCCAGCTTGGCGGGGCTGCTGGAGGTTTTGTAGCCGCCGTCTTCCGGCAGCCGGCCGGGGACATGGTCGCGGGTTTCGCCGGACGGGGTAAAGGTGCCGGGCTCTTTGGCCAGCGGCAGTTTGCCGATGGAGGGTACCGAAACGGTGCGGATATTGTTTAATTCAGCCATGGTTTAAATCTCCAAAAATGTCTGCTGTGTTCCCACGCCGGAGCGTGGGAACCCTGTTGGATCGGGGTTAAACCCGCTTGGCAAACTGTGCCCGGCCGGCCAGGATGTAGAACGGCGACAGCAGTACCGGTTTGTCCAAATAGTTGAAGCGGCTCGGATTGGTCGGGTCTTGCTCCACGACCAGCGTATCTTTGTAATAGGCATAGTTTTGCACCCAGCCGTATTCGCGCATCAAGGTGTTCTGGTACAGGCTCAGCAGATACGCCCGCACCGAATCCTCGGTGGTAATGCGCAATCCGGGTTTATAGCCCTCGTTGGTCTTGGCCGCCGCCGTGCCGACAAAGGCCTTGATGGCGCCCATGCGCTGCACGTAGCGAATCCGCTCCAGCACCTCCGGCGTGTTGACGTCCAGATACGCATCGTCCGGCGAGCCGTCCGGCCGTTTCTGGTGCAGGGTGATCAGGCGCTTGATGGTGCAACTGCCATCCGCGCCGATCTGCATCACGCTCATACCCTTAAACAGCAGGCTGTTGGCGTTGGTCCAGTCGTGGTAGGTCGTGCCGATCATGCCGGTCAAGGTAGTGCCTTCCAGGGATTCCACCGGGTTGTTGTACAACTTCGGCGCGGCCGCTGCCGTGACGATCGCGGCCGCTTCCCAGGTGGGGGTTGGGTTGATCTCCAACGACAGCATGCAAATGTGCTCATAGTTTTTGGTTTCGCCAAAGCCGGCTGCCGCCGCGTAATCGCCGCGATGGGCGGTAAACGCTCTAAAGCCGGCCTGCACCGGCGGTTGATAACGGCGCTGGCTTTCGGTGTGCCAGGCAGCCAGGGTGGCGGCGTCGTTGATGCCCAGTGCGATATAGCGGTACCAGCGGTTGGCGCCCAACAGCGTGGTCAAATCGCCCGGCGCCGGGTCGCCCGATCCGCCGGCCATGGCCGACAAGGTCAGCCCCAGCCCGGTCGGCTTGAGTTCGCCATACAGATTCAAGCGCAAATCGATGTTGTTGCCGCAGGTGCCTTTGTGGCGGGCGGTCAAAGTCACGACGCTAGCCACGGCGGCGGCCGTGACCGGAATATCGGCATCGGTAAACGCGGCGGCAATCGCGGTGGCGATTTGCGCGGTGGTCATCGTGCTGGCAATGCCGACGCTGACCAATTTGCCGCCTATATATAATGATAGGGTGCCGTCGGCAGTGGCGACGTTGGTCACCGTGATAGTACCGGTCGCGGCCACGCCAGCCACGTTGTCGGCATACGGCAGCATGTACAAGTCCAGGGTTTCGTCGATGGCCCGGTAACGCGCGGCCATTTGCGCCAGCATCGAGCCGGCGCCGGCTTTTTGCACCGCGTCGTACACCGAGCTGATCCGGGTAATCTCGCCGGCCACGGCGGTTCCGGCGGCCAATTTTTGACCGACCAGCAGCACGGCGGGAATATCGTCGCCCAGGCCGGCCTGGCTGCCGTCGATTTCGATATAGACGCCGGGGTAGCGCAGCGCCTGCGGAATGTAGTCGTAACTGATAGTCATAGGTCGGGTGCTCCGGTGTAAACCAGCTCGCTATACGGGCCGGGGTCGGGTAAATAGTTGGTAATCAGGGCATCGAATTGGTAACGGTCTGCCCAGTAAATGTCCTGCTGGGTGTATTCCAGCACCTTGCCGCCCACGAACCGGATCGGCGTGATGTCGGCCTCTATCTCCCAGCCTTGCAGCAACTTGCGCACGGCGTGTCGATAGGCCAGCAACACGTCGTCGGTTTCGCCGGCGCGCTGGGTGCGGGTGTTCTCGATGGCGATGATGGCATCGAACGCCAGCGTCATATCCTCGGCGCGGCCTTCGTTATCGGCGGCATCGGATTTGTCGGCGGCGCGGACCAGCCAAATCGCCGGCAGCGGTAAGGCGGTCGGCTCGATTTGGGCAAACTCGGCGGCCAGGCCGAAATCGCGAAACCAGGCGCCGTCAAAATGGGCGGGCTTGGGCTTGAGGTGATTGAGTACCGGTGTCAACGAGATCACGTTACCAGTCCTCGATTACAGTTGTCGCGCTGCCATAACGCCGGGTTGAACTCTCGAACTGCACCAGGTCATCGGATACGACCGGGTCCAGCGGGCCGGGTGGCGGTGCGGGCACCAAGTCCAGCTCGCCGCGCTTGAACATCTTGAGCATGTCCATGACGCCGTCGTAAGCCCGTTGCACTTCGGCGGTCATCCGCTCCGCGCCTTGCAAATAAAACAGGGCGATAGTCGACGCCATCCGCGCCAGCAGACTGGTTTGGGTACCGTCCGGAACGCCGGCGCTGATCAATACCTGGTCGGCATCAGCCAAGGCTTTGTCGATCGCATCCAGCGCACCGGCCAGTGCGGTTTGCTCGTCAGCGCTGTAGACGGCCAAACTGCCGCCGTTAATGGCGACGCGCAGCGCGGCTTCCGGAGGCATCACCATGTCGGCCGGCACTGCCAGTTGCGCGAGGCGGCGGGCGTTGGTACGGGCCAACAGATCGGCGCGGGTAGCGAAGGGCATTACTCAGCCGCCGCTTGGGTTTTGATTTGGTTCCAGGCTTGGTCGCGCTCGGCGGCCAGCACTTTGAAACCGGTCAAGGCCGTAATGGCATCGATCCCGGGTTTGCCGTCGCTCAACCAATGCTCGGCATTGTTAGCGTCCAGTTGGGCAATGGCGGCTTTGATGGCATCCATACGAGGATCGGCTTCGGTTTTTTCTTCGACGTTCGCTTGTTGTTCGCCTTCCGTGGCAGCGGTGCCATCCGCTACAGCGTCTGCGGCATCTGCCGCCGGGGCGGTTTCGCCCGTTTCAATGGCTTCATCATTTTCCGTTTCAGCTTCGGCCGCATTGGCCTCCGGGGAGGCGGTACCGGTATCGGTTCCTTCCGCCGCTGTCTCCCCAGTCGATCCCTCATCAGTTGCAAGGCTCTCGGGTGTGTTATTCGGGTCTTGTGCGGTTTCAATCGCGCCGGTTTGGGTGGCGGCGGCAACTTCGACCAACACGGTCGGCGAGTCGCTCACTTCCAAATAGGGGTCTTCTTGCAACGCCGCCAGGGTGGCATCATCAATCCCGTCCAGCTCGCGCCAGTTGCGGGTAAAACGCAGGCCGGCGCGGTCGCGTTTTTCCAGATCGGTGCGTAGGTTTACGCGGGCATATAATTTAGGCATCTCAATTCTCCATTGGATGTAGGCTGGGTTAAACAACGTGCAACCCAGCGTGATGGCTTTGTGCTGGGTTTCGCTTTGCTCTACCCAGCCTACGTCGGATCATGATTACGCAACCCAAGGGGTTACCAGCAAATCAACCTTTTTGTAGTTGATGTTGGTTTCGCCCGTCGCCAGACGATCACGCAACAACAGGTTTTCCGCCGCCACGCGGTTAGTCGGGCCGCAGACCAGCAAAGTCGGCACCGTGCCCAACTTGATGCCGCCATCGCCCACCTGGCTCAGCATGCGGTTATACAGGTCGGCAAAGTTGGTGGCGTCCAAGGTGGCCTTACTGCCGTAACAGCATTGCCAAAAGCCATAGGCCGCCGCACCGCGCCACCGGCCGCCAAACGAAAACACGTCGTTTTCGAACACGTTGGTCGAGCTATTGCCATCGGTTTGCGATTCCAGCTTGGCCGGCACGCGTTCTTGCAGGATCAAGGCAGGCGCATTGGGCGCAAACAGGTACCACGGCGCACCGGCACCGGCCTGAATGTTGGACGTAGAGACCGGCGTGCCAGTACCGTCGGTGTTGGGATAAACCGGGTGATCCGTGTCAAAGAAAAACTGGTCGTCGTAACAGTTGGTAGACCAGCCGGCCAGCAGCGCGGAAAAGATGATCTCATCCATCAAGCGCGCGGCGGCTTCGCCGTGACCATAAGCCACGGTGGCGTAATGGCCGAAGTCGTCGTCTTCCACGTCGGTACGCTGCACATCGATGGTGGCCTCGTACTTGTCATTGGTGACGGTGTAGGCTTTTTCTGCAATGGCTTTATGCAACCGCGCGCCGACCCATTTGCGGAAAGACGGCCATTTGGTCAACCAGGCATAGGTCGAGCTTTTGCTGGTGGACTTCATCAACCGGGCAATCATCTTCCAATTGCTCGGGGTATTGACCAGACCTTTATCGAAATTGGCCTGCAGCGTGGTTTTGAGTGCGTCGATTTGCGCTTGTGTCAGCATCGTGTGCTCCTAAAGTCAGGTAATCGGTGCCGGCGATTAGCGGGCGTGTTTTTTCTGCGCGGCCAGGAACTCTTCTTCCGTCACGCCCATTTTTTCCGCAATGGCCTTTTGCTCGGCGGTGAGCGCAGCGGTGCCGGTGGTGTGGCCGTCGCTGGCCTGGCGCTGGGTAATGGGCAGCGGGCCGCTGGTCTCCAAAAACTCGGTCAAGGCGGCCAAACTTTGTTTTTCCGCCCAAGGCTTCAGCGCCGGCGCCATGCGGCCATCGGTCAAGGCGGCGGTAATCAGGTCGGTTTTTTTCTGCGCTTCGGCCGCTGCATTGGCGTCGCTGATTTGCTTGTTCAGCGCGGCCAGTTCGGTGGTTAATGTGTCGCGCTCGGTTGTCAATGCCGCCAGCTGGGTTTTTAATGTGTCGCGCTCGGCAGTCAACGCCGCCAGCGAGGTTTCGGTTTGGGCATGCGTCACGCGCAGCGCGGCGAGTTCTTCTTCGGGTCTTGGCATGTCGGAGGTCTCCGGGTTGAGATTGGGTAAGGAAAAGCGTTTCGAAAGGGCGGCCATGCCGTCGTCATCGTCCAGGCCGTCCAGGCCATCAATGGCGGGGGTATTGGTGAGTGCGACGGAAATCACGTCGAGCACTTCACCTGTGGCGCTGTAGTAGTAAAAAACGGCGCTGATGTAGCGATACTCTTTGTCGGTGATGCGCTGCTGGGCGGTCGTGGTCCAATCCACACCCACAGCGTACAGGCCTTTGCCATCGCGCCACGCCATGTCGTGAAACCAACCGGCGGCAATCACCGGCTGACCGTTCCACTCGGAACGCAGGGATTGGTGTTCGTAATCGATCAGAGTGTCGTTTTTGCGGTCGCGCAGGCGTTGAATCACATTTGCGGCAATCTCGGCGTCCAACTGCCAGGCCTCGCAGTCTTCCGGACGACCATCGGCGGCGCGAAACGGACCGACCGGCAGCAAATGCGCTTCGGTTGGCACGGTGCCGGCAGCGGCAATTTCAAACGCAAGGGATGCGACTTTGACAGCGGGTTTGGACATAGCGGCCTCAAAAAATCAGTTGAGGCGATTGTCCGGGTTTGAGGGGTGTTTGATCAGGCTGGAAATGTTTCCAGGGGATACGTTCTAGTATACGATTGCGTATCGCGTGATAACGCGTTTGTAACCGCGTTCAAAACCCGTTTAAAAGCCCGCAGACGCGTTTAAACAATTTTGGGCTAGGCAAGGATGGCGACCTGGTCGCGCGCGGCGCTTAAATCGCCTCAGATTCGTTTGGCCCCGTCTCGTGGGGCCATGCCGATCGATGCGCCGACGGGAGGTAAATGCGCCGGGTCGATTGCGGGTGTTTTGGTGGCTGGCTCACCGCCCGCTGGAGCCTTTGCCTCCGAGAGGCTTGTTCATAAATCGAATATGCTCATATTCCAGTCGTCGGCTTCACGGCGGATATTTTGGATTTGCCTTGAGCACAGGTTGTACATTCGCGCCTGCTGGGCGATGCTTTCTTTATGCATATTGGCGGTGATGGCGTGGTTACGGTGAACAGCCAACAGCTTGTTTGCCTTTGGGCAAGTAAAACGCCGGTTGGCGTCCAGGTGCGGTTGCAGGGTATGGGCCAGCCGCGCCAGCTCGTCATCGGTCAGCGATAACGCCGAGGATTTGTGCAGAGGAATATGGACATTGACGCCGCCATGGTCGCGCAGCCATTCCTGGGCGCGAACAAACCCGAGCGCGCGCACAATCGCCCGCAATACGGGCGGCAGGGTGGCTAACAGTTCGGGGGCGACGTCGGGGAAATCCATTTTTAGCGTGCCATCCAGGCTTTCAGGGCTTCGATAATGGCCTGGCGCTCTTCGGGCGTCAGGCTATCCAGGTCGGGGACATTGTGGGCGGTTTGGCGGGCGCAAAAGGCCAGCAGCGCCGGGCGGCCGGCGTTGTTGACTTTGCCGGCCTGGCCTAGCTTGCCCCATAGTTTAACGATCATGCCGATCTGCGGCGTGACTTTGTTGGGTTTGGCGGCCGCCGCCGGCTGGTAGGTTTTACGCCGTGGCCAGCCGCGCGCGGCGTAGTCGTCCAACACTGCCGCTAGCTGCGGCACATTGAGCGTACTGGCGCTGACGCGGCCGTTTTGACCGGTGGCGCCGTGGCGGGACAACAGTTGGCGATGCATGTCGTCATCCCAGCCCGGCAGGTGTTTACCGGCCCAGCTGTTGGCGATGCCGACCAGTTGCCGATAGTGCTTTATGAGGTCGCTCATGACTGCGCGTCCTGCAGTTGCGCTACCAGCTCGTCCGCTTCATCCTCCGCCCTGGCGGCTGCCCGCATATCCTCGTTGTAGGCGGCGCGGCTGTCGGCATGCTGCGCGGCGTCGCGCAGGTGTTTGGCGCGTAGGCGCAGTTCTTGAATGCGTTCTTGGGTAGCTATGCGGTCCATTACGCCACCTCCTGCTCGAACGGCACAACGGCAAAATCTTCCACGCCGCTGTTGATGGTGATGCCGGCAATGCCTTGCACGGTTTTGGGGTCGGCCAGCATGGCTTCCTTGTTGGGTTCTTCCTTGGTGCGGATGAAACGCTCCAGCTTGAGCGCCTTCAGGGTTTCCAGCACCTTGTCCACCGCACGGATGCTGACACTGGGCGGCCGCTGACGCCAGCTGACTTCGCCGGTGATCAGATTGGCGGTTTTGCCGCCGTCTTTGCACAGTTCGGCCCGGTTGGCTTCGCACCAGGTCTGAATACCGGTCACCAGGCTATCGACACGGCTTTTCAAGGCCTCGATCTGGTCTTTGCGGCTGGCGGTGATGGCGGCGATCTCGTCGTTCACTTCGGTTTCGATGCGGATCAATTCGCGCTGGGTGTCGCCCAACAATTTGATAGCGATCTGGGTTTGTTCTTTGCTTTGACAGACAAAACTGGCTGCCGGGGCTTTGTGTTTCTTGGCCATGTTGGCTCCTATGGTTGGGGTTTTTCTCGTTCCCACGGTCCCCCGTGGGAATGCATATCGGTCCAGAGTCGACACCCTACGAGGTATCCGGCGCTATGCCGCCTTTCCAGTTGGCAGGCGGCTTGCTCTTGGCCTTCTTCTGCGCGGTCGCCGCCAGTTCCGCCACCGACACCGGCGCGCCGCCGACATTGCTGCGGTTGCGTTGCTGCTCGATCTTGTCTTGCTCCAGCTTGGCCGCCGCCCGTTCGCCGCGACCGGCGATCATGCTCAGCAGATAGCCGTTGCTCTTCAGCGGCAGCACCAGCGATTCCGGCCGGTTGACGACCAGTTTCATCATTTCCGCTTCCCACATCGCCGCCGGCGCCGAGTAGACGATGCCGTTGCGCTTGACTTGCGCGGCCTTGATCTGCGGCACCAGCTCCTTGGTCAGCGCCAAGCGGCGGCTCCAGCGCAGCTCCTGCTTGGTGGGCTTGAACAGCTCCAGATACCGCAGCAGCGCCCCGACCAAACTGATCGGCAAGCCGCCCAGCAACTCGGTCCACTCGTTGCCGGCCACCATTTCCATGGCCTGGACGATGTCGACGTCCTTGCCGCAATACGGGCAGGGTATGGCGCAGGCATTACTCACCGTGCACACTCCAGCACGACGGCGGCCGGCCACTGCCACCACATCAGCGCGCAGACCACGCCCAGCCCGACGGCGGCAATCCAGCCGGACCATTTGTCTGATTTGGCATAGGTCATTTGCGCATGCAGCCAGGCGGCGTAGGCTCGCTCGGCGTCGATGATGCGGAGCAGATAGCCGGCGTAACCGCCTTCCGGCTGGTGGGTAACGGTGTATTGAGGCTTCGGTTCTGTCATGACTCACTCCTATTCAGTTGCAGGGTTAATGCACGCGGCGGCCAACGCTTTGCACATTGACGGCGCGCTCCACGCCATGCGCGGCCAGGTATTGGTTTAAGGTATCCACCAGAAAACAGCCCATGCTGTGCGCGACGGTTTTGTCATCCGATGGGTGGCGCATGTCGTGGGCTTTGATGACCACGCCTTTTTCGTTGTCTTCGATGCTGATTAAAAATGTGCTCATCGCTATTTCTCCAGCGCCAACGGCTTCAAACACAAGGCCTTTTGCACCACCGCATCCACCAACGCCGCGCTCAATTCGCGACCTGACCGGGCTTGCTTGATGGCCGGTACGATGGCCTCCATCAACATGCGGGCGCTGC
Organism: Methylomonas rapida; assembly: GCF_024360925.2. NCBI lineage: Bacteria > Pseudomonadati > Pseudomonadota > Gammaproteobacteria > Methylococcales > Methylococcaceae > Methylomonas > Methylomonas rapida. Next base: position 3,114,701 of record NZ_CP113517.1, read on the forward strand.
CCTGGCTGTAGGCATACAGCCGTGCAGCGACATCATCGGCAATCTCGTCATCGGCAAAGGCCGATTCGGTCAGCGCACGGGCGTCGTCGGCGCTGATGCGTTCGATAGTTTCCCGCCAATAGCCGATACGGCTCCTGATTTGGTCGAAGTTCTGATTTTTGCTGCGGACGATGCCGCTCAGGTGTTCGGTACCCACCAAACAAATGCCAATCCCGGCCATGTCGCGCAAACGGCGCAAGGTGTTGAGCACGTGCGGTGTTAAGGTTTCCGCTTCGTCTACGATCAACAGGCTGTCGGTGTCCTTCAGTTCATCGACGATGCCGCGAAACTTGTCATCGATGCTGCCCTTGTCAAAACCCACCACCATGCGCGCCAACAGCTTGACCAAACTTTGCACGGTCATGGTCGGCGTGGCCTCGATCAAATAAGTGTTCGGGGTGTTGCGCAGGTAATGCTTGGCGGCAAAGGTCTTGCCGGTGCCGACATACGCGCTCAATACCGAGAAGTTCTTGTAGCGCCGCGCCATCTGAAACGCCGACATCGCCACCCGGTACACGCCGGTTTCCACCGCTACTACGCTATCGGCGGCTTGGTCTTCCGCGTGTTTCATGGCGTTGCTAATCTTCAGCAACAGCACGCCTGGCGCGGTGGCGTAGGTGCCGCCTAAAATCTGACTGAGGCTGCTGGAGGATATGCGAGCCAAGCGCGCTAGCGCCGCCTGCTTGTAGTTGGTTTCCGCCATCCAGGCTTTGATCTCGCCGATCTGCTTGATGTCATCCGGGCTGTAATGCGCCGGGTACAGAGACACGACGTTGTCTTGTGTTTGTTTTTCCGCGTTCACGGGCTTCTCCTTACTCAAATCCAAAGTTGTCGAAATCGATGTCGATCTCGGGTGTAGGTAATACGGGGGTACTGCTGTTGCCGATCAGGGTTAAGGCGTCATCGGCGACGCTGTGGGCATCGATGGTGATTCCGGCCTGCCGTTTCAATTCATCCAGCTTGCGTTGAGCGCGTTGTTGTTGATGTTCCTGGCGCTCCATGCGTTTTTTCTCCAACCGGTTAGGTGCGACAGCATCAATGGCGGTGATCAGGTTGGCGTTACAAATCCAGCGCCCATCCAGGTCGCGTATCACGCCCACGCTGTAATCCATCAAGTCGTACTCCAAAACCACCTCTTTGTGGTTATAGGCGTGTAAGTCCGGGTGGCCGTATTCCACTTGTTTATGCTTGACGCTGGCCCGGCGCACCGTCAAAGTGACCGCTTGGCGTTTCATCTCCAGCAAATCCGCTTGCGGTGGCAAGGGTGATAAACCACCCCACAAAGCCGCCTTGGTTTTGGTTTTTTCTTCCGGGTGTTGACGTTGGTGATAACGTTCCAGCCAAGCATTAAAGGCAATGGCAAACTCTTGAGGCGTGGGCGGATTGATTTTGCCCTCCTTAAAATCCTTTTCCGCTCGATTGCGGGTTTCGGCGCGGGCCTCGTCATTCATGTCATCGCCGCAGTAAAACGCCGGTTTCCAGGTTTTCAGAAAGTCGCGCTTGACCTCAACAAAAAAACGTTCTATCCAGCCCTTGCCGTGCGGATTGCCGGGGATGGCGTGAATCACCTCAATGTTGTGTCGCACGTAAAATCCCGTGACGGCATCGCTCATCAACTTATTTTTATGACCGGAACCGTTGTCCACATACAGCATCAAGGGCACATGGTTCCAGCGGGCGAAGGTTTCCGCCCACAGGTTCTGTACGGCAGTGGTGCCCTCGTGTTCATCCATGCGCCAACCCGGTATAAAGCGACTGCGCAAGTCCATACAGATGGTCAGCTCTGGTCTCCACATCAACTTGCCGGATACCGGATTGAACAAAAAGATATCCGCCATATAACCATCGGCCACATACACGTCACCAGCTTGGCAGCGGTCGGTACAGCGGCGGATGTATTGCTTTTCGGTCAGGCGATACAATCGCTTGCCGATCCGCGCTGGGCTGTAGCGACCCAGCATGGCGGGCACGCCGTTTAGGTAGTTGCGCACTTGGTCATACGTCACTGCAAATCCCTCCACTTCGGTTAATAAACGCCAGACCACCGCTATTTCGGTATTGCCCGGCTGGTTGTAATACTCCAAGGCTGGCCCCCACCAAGCCGGTTGCTCTTTCAATACCCGGCCCTTATGACCTTCTAACAACTCAACTTTGCCGCCACCTTCCCGCACGGTTTTAACCCACTCGGCAATCGGGCTTTTGCTGGGTGCCAGGCGGCCGTTTTTGGCGGCGGTTTTCATGACGGCTTGGTAATAGGGTTGCAAACGACCGGTAGCCGCCTGATTCAGCAGGGTTTCAATGGCCTTGCGTTCGCTAAAACCTTCTTTGGTCATGTCAATCACCTTGCAAGCAATATCCAACCGGGCCATAGCCACTGCCCGCTGCTGCTCGCTGGCTTCGGAAAACGGGTCGCGCTGGCGTAGCGCGATGACCTGGGCGGTGGGGCGAACGGCAAGGCTGTTATTGTCCATCCGTTGTACTAATTGATTGCTGTTGCGGCGCATCGCACACTCTCCAATACCTCTTGGATAATCCGTTTTGACACACGGTGCCGGACCAAAGCGTTTTCGCGAGCTGCCTGACCTGTTAATGCTCTCGACGGTTCAAGCTTGTAATACCGAGGAGGATCGACTAACCGATCAATTTCGTAGTCACCAAATGGGGTTTCTATCAGCTCTAACAACTGAGTCATGGCCTATTCCCTCTAATCACCACCCTTTTTAGGGCGGCCTGGACCTTTGGGCTTCTCGGCATCGCGCTTTTCCTGGCGATTGGCTTTAGCTTTGAGGTGCTTGCGTTCCAGCTGTTCGTAATCGTCCAGCCAGCGCAGCGCCTCATCGTCCAGCATCCGATGCTGTATACCGATGGCCTCCGGCATGCCTTCCAGGCCATAACCGCGCAAGAAAGCCAAGGCATCCATAGCCCGCGCCGCTACCACATGAATCGTCACCCAGGCTTGTTCAATGCGTAGATCGCGCTCGACTTTGTTGTCGTCGTTGATACAGTCATCAAAAAGCTGTCGCAGACTGTTTAAAGCCAGTTCACACTCGGCTTGATGGGCCAGGCATTCTTCTCGAACCAGGTGGGTTTGCGGCTCGAAGTGGTACGCCCTGAGGCTGTCTTGCTTTAAGCGAATGTTTTCTTCTTTTAGTGCGGTGTTATCCGATTGCAGAATACCGATAGTTTGCTTATGGATGCTTTCCACATCGCGCAGGCGTTGGCGTAGCTCACGCACGTTCAACGTCAAATCAACACCTGGATCATCCAAAAAGTCTTGTACTACTTCTGGGTCGGCAGCGGCTAAAGCCATCACCTTGGTTTTCGGCAATGAAAATACCTGTTTGCGCTGTTCGGGCTCCAATCGGCTATATAGCTTGGCGCATGCCATCAATTCGGATGCCCGCTGACTTGATATGCCATGTGCTTTCAATCGCTTTTCAAATTCACCGTGCTGGCTATCGGATTTCACTTTCAGCAGCAAATAACCAGCCTCCAGCACTAACGACGCTGCTACGTTTTGCGCCAATACTGCACGCTGCAAACAAGTCTCTATAGGACCAACTAATGAAATTCCCAGCCCGGTTGCCGCCGCATCATCTGCGTCATCAAACACGTTAATCGCAAATCCCCGTTGTTTGGGGATTTGATTTGTTGGCGCAACAGCTTGTAGCTCAGCATCCAAATCAACCAATTCACCATCAATAAAGGTGCGTACTGGCGGCAGTTCGTCCATATCCAAGTCGAAATCTATTTCAGCCATGACCATTCTCCTTGCGCCATTGTTTGATGGCTTCATGCGCCTCACTGGGTACAACAAGACCGTCCCACATGCCTGCCACCAACAGCGGCCATCCGCCACGCCGCCTGAATATGGCTATGATTTCATCCACATCGCTATCCAACAGACCTTGGGTGTTTATGGCTTTTTCGCGATAAACCTTTTCGCAAATCACCATCAGCTCGGCATGGCTGCGGGGCTGAAACCTGTTATCTTCGGGATGGCGGCCAGTCACCAGGTAATTCAAACTGCCGCCCAGCTTGACCATCTCCCGCAAATAACCGGCAGTCGGTTCTGACTTGTTTTTTTCGTACCTGATCTGGGTTTTCTCGTCGATGCCTGCCAGCTCGGCAAAACCGGCCTCGCTCAGACTCATGGATTTGCGCAATTCTGTGATGCGTTGACCTAGGTTCATGTCGCTTCTCCTTGTTTCAAACCCAGCGCAACCGCAATGCGGTGTGCCTCTCCATAGCGACCCTTATTGGTGCCATTCAACACAGCAATGACTTGGGTGTACTTAAAACCATTTCTGCGCGCGTATTCGGCGGCAGTCACGCCGGATTCAATCAATTTTTGTTTAGCTTCTTGCGGTGTCATAATCTCGCCTCCTGTTGGCCGTTAAATGCTGAATACGGCTTAATTATGGAAAGATTTCTTTCCATTGTCAACAACGTAATGGAAATATTTACATGACTATTGGCGCAAGACTAAGAGAAGAACGAGAGCGCTTAAAAATCTCTCAAACACCGTTTGCAGAAGCGGGCGGGGCAACAAAGCAAACGCAACACGCTTACGAATCGAACAAAACGACACCTAAAGGCCGCTATCTGGCAAAGGTGGCGGCTCTAGGCGTTGACGTTGGCTATGTGATTACCGGCATCCGCGCCGAAAACGTCGCGCACACGCCAACGGAATTAGGCTATCTGAGGCATTGCCGGATATTGGCAACCAGAAACTTGCATGAGCAAGGCCTTAAAGGCCTGCAATTTTTAAGAGAATCAAACGGTATCCCATGGACAGATATGCCTGCGGTTTACCAAGCGATGCAAACCGGCGAAGAGCCTGAACCCACCAACGAAGGAGACAAGGAATGAAAAAATTTTTAGCCGTCGCGATGCTGACGATTGGAACAGCGCATGCAGAAACGCCACCACCGCCAAAGCTGAACATCCCGCTCGATCCATGGGTACAGCAGATGAACGCCGCGCTCAAGTCGATGAAGATGAAACCGTTGTCTACCAGCACGGAACCGGCTACCTGCGACGTGTGGTGTACGCGCAGCTATGAATCTGGCGAATTTGTCAGTTATTTGGTGTCGTACCGCGACGATAAAATTCACGAAGTGATGAGTCTGGCCAGCGGTGACGGCACAGTCAAATCCGGTGCAGACATCTTGTTTGGCTCCCTCATCATGGCGAATGTCCTATCGCCCAAGACTCAAAAAGATAAAGTCTCTGAAGTAGTTATGAAATTGATCGGCGATGCCTTTGACGGTAAAAAAGTTAAGCCGGTTGTCATGGACGGCATCAGTTATTCGGCGTCACATATCGAGGGCATGGGATTGTTTATCAGTGCATCCAAGCCGGATGGGAAATAGGGAATAACCCATGAACGAACAAATCGAATTATTGAAAATCGCCGCGCAAATGACGGCAACGGTAATGCAGGATAAAAGCGCCGCCAGTCAGGCGGTGGTTTTAGAGGCGCAAAAAGGCGGCGACGGGAGACGGCCTGATTACCAGGCCGATTTTGGTGTCGCTGTCATGGGTTTCACCTTCCGTTCCCGCTGGGAACTGGAAACGGTTGGCTTGTTGCTGGGAAATCAGGAAAGCGTTATGACTCGGATTGATCGGGAAGTGCGGACGGGAAGTTGTGAGTATTCGGCGCATCAGCATTAACTAAGGACGAAAAACTATATCGCGGCTCAACCTTCGTTCCGTTGTCGATAGGGGCATTTGTTGCGAACATTGCTAGAAATTCAGCAACACCGATGGTGCCTTTCGGTAACAGTTGTACTTTTACCGATTGCATTATTTTGCCCTCGCCTGTTGCAATACGCGTTGAAGATGATCGGTTGCCACGTTTTCTACCAAGTCTCGGTCTGAATCCGGAAAGCCAATTAATTCGCGCTTTGGTAAGCCAGGATGATTGACGCGCTTGGTAACGATACCGGCAAATGCTAAGACGGGACTGTTGCGCGGGGTAATCACACGCGGCTTTGTCCCAAACTGATGGTAACGTGCCCGTTCTGCTTCGACATTGCCCCAAAAAAAGACACGTAGTTCGTCGCCGTTTACATCTTTATGAAGTGCCTTGAGCATTTCACCAGACCGCAGCAAGGGTTGTTGGCTTTTCCGCTTGATGGGCTGTTTGGTTTTTGGATCAGTGGCTTGTAACGTCAGCGGAGACAATGGCTTCCATGGCTGGCCGTTTGGATCGAGGCCAGCATCATGTCGTTTTCTGTTCTGCTGGAGTAGCGTAAAGCCAATGCTATCCAGCATGCCTTCCGGATGCTCAATTTCGCCCCGTGCGGCGCGTAACACATAGGTTAAATGACTGGTATCAAATTCAAGTTCAAACTGCATAAAGACCTCGACAAAAAATGGGGCTCAAAGGCCCTCTGAGGTTGGGCGCTCGCGGCGCTCAGCGTTGGAGCTCTTGGCCCTCGGTTTTTTGGTACTGTACATCTGCATAAACGAACTGCCAGTGCTGGAAACGTTACCAGCTGTTTTTGAACATTAGCCTGAAAAGAGCAAGCTTATCGAGCATATTCGATCCCTGCCTGCTGAGGCACTGAAGACGGCAACAACACATCTTTTAAAGCAGGCGCTTGAGTATTTGCCGGACGCCATTCCGCTGCTGCAAAAATTGCTTGGTTCTTTATGACTTGCTGAAAATCAAAACGCATCCAGCCCATAAATGATTTGTCTGGTGCCGTAAATTCAAGCCAGAAATAGCCTTTAGCATGATGAATTTTGGCTTGCTTTGCTTCTATTGAAACCATTAGTTCGCATGCCGACCGTTTATTTCTACGCATGTCTATCCATGCGTCATAGCCTTCAAGGCACGGAAAACCTGTATTGTTCATGACACTATCCGTTAGTTTGATTGTTAACTAAAAGGCAATCTTTCTGAAAGAATCTACGCGCGATTGTTTCTTTAATACGGCAAATCATCGTCATAATCATCACCCGCCGGGACATTCGTTGCCGCAGGCCCGGTTCCGTTGCTTTTACTCGTTAGCATGTGCATCTCACTGGCGATAATCTCCGTGGTGTAGCGTTCCACGCCGTCTCTGTCTTGCCATTTGCGCGTCTTTAAACGGCCTTCCACATAGATTTGCTGGCCTTTTTTGACGTATTCAATCACCACTTTGGCTAGGCCGGCAAAGAACACGATGCGGTGCCACTCGGTTTCTTCCTTGCGCTCGTGGGTGTTGCGGTCTTTCCAGCGGCGAGTGGTGGCTAAGGTAATGCTGGCGGTGGGTGTGCCGTCGGGCAGATAGCGCACATCCGGGTCGCCGCCCAGGCGGCCAATGAGTTGGGCTTTGTTTAGCATGCTGACCTCCAGTGTTGGGTTAAGCAGCGCGTCAGTTGGGTCATGATGGCCGGGCTATATAGGATTAAACACAGCAGCACGGCTATGATCAGGGCGCTGCCGGTAAATAACGGTCTGTTTAAAAAAGCTCTCATCGACACTCCTTGGGTGGTGGTTTGTCATCCGCTGGCAGGTGCAACATGGCCCGCCACACGCGGTTGAATTTCTGCGGGTTGGCGGCTATGGCTTGCCATTGTTCTTCCGTGCGCCCACGGCTCAAGTAAAACTGTTTGATGCGTTGGTATTTGCGGTCGGCGCGGGCTTGCCAGTTCATTTGACAGTCGTTGCATACACAGCCCAGAACACCCCGGTCACTACGCCAACGAAAAAAAATGCCAAAGGGCTTCCGGTAACCACTGCCAGCACGCCGAAAATTAACCAGGCGGCGAAAAATTCAATCATAAATTGCACATCGCATATTTATTTCGGTTGGCATTCGAACACCTGGCTGCCAACGTAAAACCTGCCTAGGAGTTTGCACTCTGTAGCAACCTCATGATGGGCCATGCCCCAAATGCACCATCCGAACAGCCATATCAGTAAATGCTTTAGCATCAACTGCAAAAACAGGCTTTTCAATGTCCCACTCCCAACAATGCCCCGCGCTTGGCTTGCACGGGCTTATGCAGCGAGACATCCTTGGCGGCATCCAAACCGGCCGCTTGGGCTTTCCAGTCGTGACCATGTTTGGAGGATGCGCCAGATCGGTCGTCCGATTTCAATCGATCGCCAAAGGTAGCCTGTTTGTAAGCGGCGATGGCAGCGCGCTCTTGCTCGGTGCCGGCGAATTCCTCCACCTGGCGAGCGATGCCCGTTACCCATGCTTGGCAAAACAAATCGGCACGGCGGATTTTGGTCGCGCGTTTCAGGTTTTTTCGTAACGATTCCGCGTACTTCGTGCGGTCGCGTTTGAGAGTGCGGCTTAGCACGTCGAAGGTGTAGGCAGCCAGCTCCGGCTTGATGCCGACGCCCATAAAACGGATGACCGTATTGCGTTTGAAAAAGGCGTTATTGATCCCAATCGAATTAACCGCGGCGCAACCAAATGCATCGGCAATCACGCCGGCCAATTGACTGAGATAAACCGGCGGTCGATGCACCGACTTGGTGTCGCTGGTTTCTTCATGCACCGCAGCCGCCGCCACATCTCCGCTGGTGAGGTTGTACTTCTTCATCAACGCATCGGCCTGGCGCTTGGCGGCTTCGGCTTCCGCCGGGTTGTCGCTGGCTGCCAAGGCCAGACACTTGGCTATTTTGTCGGCAATCTTTTTCAGTTCGGCAGCGGTCACGGCGCAAACCCTCCCGGCATCACCACCCACACCGTCACGCACGGCAGCAGGTTGATACATAGGCGCTTGTTGGCCGCCGACCAGTGGGCGCCAATCCAGAGCGAGCCGGGCCTGATGTGCCAGCCGTAGCGCCATGTTTGAATGGGTGGTTTTTCTGGAATATCGGGTTGCGGTATGTGTTTGGCCGGTCTGGTATAGCGCATGGTGTCCTCCTGTTCTGGCCGCGCACTCTACGCCGGCTGTGTCACCCGGGCAGCGCTGGAAACGTTTCCAGCCTCATCAAGCCTCGCGCGCGCGCGTACTCTGCAGTCTCCGAAAGGCAGTAATCAGCAACAGGAGACGATATGAAAATAAATTTGCACGAGGCATCGACCAAGCGGGGCTTGGTATTCGTGGTCACTGGCTTGGTGGCGGTGGTGTTTTGGTGGTTTGGTAAAGATGTACAGCCTGTGTTAGCGGCTGGCACGTTTGTAGTTGGCGGTTTGGGTGTGGCATTGCCGGATCGTGCGGAGTAGGCCATGAATGCCAATCGCAAAGCGTTTTTGGACATGATTGCCCATTCCGAGGGTACCAGCACCTGTAAGGCCACGCGGCACAATGGTTACGATGTGATTGTGGGCGGTACGGTATTTACGGATTTTTCCGACCATCCGCGTAAGTTGGTGCAACTCAATACCCGCCTCAAATCCACCGCTGCCGGGCGTTATCAGCTTTTGATGCGCTATTGGGATGTTTACAAAAAACAGCTAAAGCTTCCGGATTTTTCGCCGGCCTCACAAGACGCGGTTGCCATTCAGCAGATCAGGGAGCAAAAAGCCCTGGCGGATGTGGATGCCGGCCGGTTTGAGGTGGCGGTGGCCAAGTGCGCCAACATCTGGGCCAGCTTTCCGGGCGCCGGTTATGGCCAGCATGAAAATACGTTGGCGGCATTGCAGAAGGCTTATGTTGAGGCTGGCGGGGTGGTGGCATGAGCAGACTCTATCTCGCCGGCCCGATGACCGGTATCGCCGACTTTAATTACCCGCTGTTTAATACCACGGCTGCCAAATTGCGCGCCAAAGGTTTTGTAGTCGAAAACCCGGCGGAAAATCCGGCGCCAGCCAATAACGATTGGCATTTGTATATGCGCATGTCGATTCGGCAAATGCTGACCTGCGACATGGTGGTATTGCTGCCGGGTTGGTCCGGCTCGCGCGGCGCGGCCATCGAACATGAGGTGGCCACGCAGCTGGGCATGCCGACCCGTATGGTCGACGATTTATTACAGGAGGCCGTATGAATCCGTTGTTTATCGTGGCCTTGCTGTGCTCTGTCGGTGGCCTGCTGGCGGGCGGTGGCGCGGTAGACATGCTACGCAGGGCCGACATCGCCATTTTAAAGGCCAGCCAAGCCGCTGCCCTGGCGGATGCCGAGCAATTGTACCGGCGCCGGTTGGCCGATGAGCAGGAGCGCGGCTTTGCGCTGTCGGACAAGCTGGCCAAAACCGAAACCCAACTGACCCAACGCACCCTGGAGGTATCCCGTGCCCTTTCTAAAGTTACTACTGGTCGCGCTTGTCTTGGCAATGATGCTGTGCGGCTGCTCAACCGCGCCCCGCGTGATGATCCAACCGTGCCCGAAACCGCCGGCCCATCTGTTACAGAAGGTGGCGCCGTTGCCACCGATACCGACGTCGCCGGCTGGATCGGCAACGCCCAATGGCAATACGACACCTGCCGAGCCCGGCTAAACACATTGATTGATTTCGAGACAGGAAGACCCGATGACCGAACAAAACAATAACGAAGCCGCCCTGGCGCAAAACATAGGCCACTTGACCGGCGAAATCCGTGCCATGCATGCGGCTATCCTGGCGTCGATCGAGCATTTGCGCGAGGACATGCGGCGCATCGAGACCTCCAGCAATGCCCGCATCGATAGGCTGGAAGACAAGATGGCCGATAGGCTGGATGCGGTTGAATCCAAGATCGGCGAGCTGCAAAGCGAGGATAAGCGCATCATCGAGAAGGTGGCCAAGATCGGCGCTTTGGGCGGCGGGGCCGGCGGCGCGCTGGTGGCCGGCATGGTTGAAGTGCTGAAACGGATGAGCTGAACGTGGCGCACACTCCTGAAACACGGGCCAACGTCCGCCGCATGTACGTCGAAGGCATGGCGCTAACCGCCGCCGCTGCTTGCGGCAATGTCAGCTACGACACGGCGCGCGAGTGGAAGCGGCTGGGCAAGGAACGCGGCGACGATTGGGACACCGCACGGGCGGCGTATCGAATCAGCGAGCAAGGCATCGACGAGTTGAACAAGAACATGATCGAGGATTTTGCCCGGCTGGTGTTGACGACGACACGCGAGCTGGACAGTTCGACCATTCCCGCCCACGAAAAAGCCGGCGTGCTGTCGCAGCTGGCCGACGCGCATGCCAAGTTTGCCAAGGCATTCAGCCGCATCAATCCGCAGTTTAGCGGGCTGAGCGTGGCGCTGGATACGCTGAAAACCGTAGTGGATTTGCTGCAAAAGCGCGATCCACAGGCGCTAAGGGCCTTGCAGCCGCATATTGATGAGATTGGGGCGGTGTTGGGGAAGCGCTATGGGTAATCGTCCATGGCAATCCGATGGCCAAACGCCTGAGTCACAAATCGCCGCGATCGCCTTTCGATATCGTCACCACATGGGCGGTTGTCGCGCTGTCGCTGAATGCGAGACTGAGCTACTGAGCTTTTTTACGGGCAAAAAATTGAGACGGTCTGAAATGATCGCATTATCCGAGAATTTTGATTTGGGTGTTCCGCACGGGCCGGCTTTTAATCCCAGGTTGGTAGCGGAGTATTTTCAGCAGTATGGCGATGAATACCTAAAAAAAATAAAGCGGCTGCTGAATATCGCGACTGAGGATGATCGCAATGTTGATGCACAAAGGCTAATTGACCATGTCTGAATCCATCGACATCAAGATCGAATTAAGCAAACCTTGCCCTGGTTGCGGAGAATCTGACTCGAAAAAACGCTGTCTTGGTTGCTTTCATAGGTTCACCGATAAAACCGATGAGACTGATGGTTCCATTGGCAGAAACCAGATAGCCCTTGGCCTCGCTGGTAGGAATGACCATGTCTGACGCCATCGACATCCAAGAAGTCCGCAACTGGCGCGAGTTCGAGAAAGAGCTTGCGGTACTCGGCGAGCAAATCCGTCAGCAGATCGAGCTGGAGTGCGAGGCGTTCGATACCGATCCGGCGGCGAGCCGCGAGCGGCGGGAACGCGCCTGGCACGACTACGGCTATTTCTGCAAAACCTATTTCCCGCATTATGTGCCGACGCCGCATTTCAGCCAGTTTCACGAGTTCATCTTCCTGCGCTTTCCGCAAGTGATCGACGGCGCCGCCGATGGCCGCGAGGTGCATCAAGCGCCGCGCGGCGAGGCGAAATCGACCTACGAAACCCAGCTCGGCAGCTTGTGGTGCATCGTCACCGGTCGCAAGCACATGATCGGCATCATCATGAACACCGAGGAACAGGCGGCGGAGATGCTGGAAAGCATCAAGGCCGAGCTGGACACCAATCCACGGTTGATGATGGACTTTCCGGACGCCTGCGGCCGGGGCCGGGTGTGGCAGGCGACCACGGCCATCACCGCCAACAACATCAAGATTCGCATCGGCGGTACCGGCAAGAAAATCCGCGGTATGAAACACGGCCCGCATCGGCCGGATTTGATCTTCCTGGACGATCTGGAGAACGACGAGAACGTCAAGGACAAGGGCCAGCGCGACAAGGTGCAGAAGTATGTACTCAGCGCGGTGCTGGGCTTGGCCGGACCGGGCGGCGGCATGGATGTGTTTTGGGTCGGCACCAGTTTGCATTACGACGCAGCTATCAACCGTGTCAGCCGCGCGCCGGGCTGGCGGCGCAAGGTGTTCCGCTCGATTTTGAAATGGCCGGACCGGATGGACCTTTGGGACCAGTGGGAAGCGTTGTACACCCGTAGCGGTGACGATGACGAAAAGGAACAGTTCGAGGCCGAGGCGCTGGCGTTTTACCAAAAGCACAAGAAGGCGATGGATGCCGGAGCCGTGGTCAGTTGGCCGGAGGTGCGGCCTCTGTACCGGTTGATGTGCATGCGGGCGATCAATCACGACGCGTTTTCCCAAGAGCAGCAAAACGAAGCCGGCAACGATGAAAACGCGCCGTTTAAGGGCGTTCATTTCTGGGTCAATCATTTGGCCGAGTGGATATTTTTCGGCTCTATCGATCCCTCGCTGGGCAAAAAAGGCAAGCCGAAGGGTGACCCATCAGCGATTCTGGTCGGAGGTTTGGACCGGCGGACAATGACACTGGATGTGGTTGAAGCCGATATCGCCCGCCGCGTGCCCGATTTGATCATCAGCCGCGCCATCGATCTGCAAGCCGAATATAGCTGTATGGCCTGGGTCGTGGAGACCATTCAGTATCAGTATTTTTTGCACACCGAGATACTCAAGCGTGCGGCGCTGAAAGGCATTGCATTTCCGGGCATTCCAGTGGAACCGGATACCGACAAGGCGCTGCGCATCATTAGCTTGCAACCGCACATCAACAACGGGCTAATTCGCTTACACCGCAGCCAGTCCACATTGATAGAGCAGCTGAAGTTTTGGCCGGAAGCGGACCACGACGACGGCCCGGACGCGCTGGAAATGCTGTGGCAAATCGCCAAACAGTTTGGCGGCGAGTGGGATTACACGCCGGCAGGCAGCAGTCGCGGCCAGCGGCGCTCCACCAGCCGGGGCAATAGCGATTATGACGAGGATTGGGATGATGATTGACGATGAAGAATTATTTGAATTTGAGGTTAGCTGTAGCAAAACTAAAAGTTCAGATGAACGAATTTCCTGTGCGGTATACACAGTAGGGTTGTATGCAAAGGATGAAGCCGCGGTGCGTAAAATCATGGCTGATGAAGAGCCGGATTTGACGATTGATAGCATCAAACTCATAGGACCGGCATAACATGATCAAACAAGCCAAAGCCGCCTTGGCCGCGCTGGCGGGCGTCAGCAAGAAAGGCCTGCAAGTGTTGCAAGCCGGTGCCCGCTCCACGCAAAGCACGCCGATGAATTACAACAGCGTCAACACGCTGGACCCGACCCGGCTGGCGAATGCGTTTGCCCAGGCCGACCAGGGCTATATCACCGATCAGGCGACGCTGTTCGAGTTGGTCGAAGAGCAGGACGCGCATATTTTTTCGGAGCTGGCCAAGCGCCGCCGCGCGGTGACTGGGTTGAATTGGGACTTGCATCCGAAAGACGATGCCACCCAGGCGGAGATCGACAGGACTAAAGAGCTGAAAGACATGCTGTGTCAGATCCCGCGCTTTGAAGATGCGCAGTACGATTTAACCGATGCCATCGGTAAAGGCCTGGCGGCATTGGAAATCGAATGGCGGACCGGCGCGGAGTGGGTGCCGGCGGCATTGCATTGGGTGCCGCAGCGCGAGTTGGAGATTGACATCAAAACCGGCGATCTGCTGTACCGCAAAAACGGCATGACGGAAGCCTTGCGGCCGTGGGGCTGGGTGATCCACGAGCACCGGGCGAAGTCGGGGTACATCGAACAAGCCGCGTTGTTCCGGGTGCTGGCCTGGACCTATGCCTACAAAGCCTACAACGTGCGCGATATGCAGCGCTTCCTGGAAGTGTACGGCATGCCGTTGCGACTGGGTAAGTATCCGGCCGGCATCGGTAAGGCCGAGCGCGATCAGCTGCTGCGCGCGGTGCGCAATATTGGCAACGACGGTGCCGGCATCGTGCCCAGCACCATGACCATCGATTTCGTCACCCAAACCTCGACCGGCAATGTCACCGACTTTTTGAACGCGATCCAATATTGGGAGCGCAAGCAATCGATGGCGATCCTGGGCGGCACGTTGACCAGCCAGGCGGACGGCAAGACCAGTACCAATGCGCTGGGGGCGATTCACGACAAGGTGCGACGTGAAATCATGCTGCACGATGTGCGGCAGATCGACCCGACCATTAACCGCGATATCGTCCGGCCGATTGCGTTATTGAACGGCATGTTCGCCGAAGACCGTATGCCGGAAGCGCGGCATGATACCTCTGATGAAGTCGATCAAAAGGCGATGGCTGAGGTACTGGATCTGGCGGCGGCGATGGGCATGGAGATCGATGTGGATTGGGCGCATAAGGCGTTGCAGATCCCCAAGGCTGGCAAGGACGCGAAGATTTTAACGGTGTCCGGCAAATCGCCCGCGCCGACCCAAGCCGGGGCGGCATTAACCCGATTGGCAGCACTGGCCAAGCAACAACAGGACGGCGATATCGTCGGCAATTACAGCCAACAATTGGCCGCGCTATGCATGCCACACGAAGAGGCGGCGATTCAACAGATTGCAGCGGTGGTGGCGGCGGCGGGCTCGTTTGATGAGGCGATTGCTGGCATCGAGGCGCTGAATTTGGATAGTAACGCCTGGGCCGGGTCGTTGCAGCTGGGCATGGCGGCGGCGCATTTAGCGGGGCGCGGCGATATCGGCGGTGCAAAATGAGTGTGCATATCGAATGGACGCAGGGCGTGGCGCGGACGTTCGATCCCGGCATGCGCTTCGAGGATGCGGCGCCGTTCGTATCCGTCGTGAAATTGGACAAAATCGGGCCGGATACGGTGCTGCTGTCGGCGGATTTGTCGCAACGTAAACTCAATCGTGGCGATATCGCCGATTTGAAAGCCGCATTAGCCGCGGCCGGGTTTGAGTTGGTGCATTGCTGGCGCAAGATCGGCCGCAAAGTGCCTTACGGCGGCAGAGTGATCCGCACCAAGGGCCAACTGGCACTGTGGGAGATACCGTTGTGACCGATTCGCCGGCCCAACTGCCGTTTAAAGAGGCGATTGATTTTTATAAGGCCAAAATCCAGCTGCCGACCGCGAGTTGGACCGATATTTGGCAGCAGCAACACAGCCACGCCTTTGTCGTGGCCGGGGCGGCGCACGATGCGCTGGTCGAAGACTTCTATAACGCGATTTTCGATGCCAAGCAGAACGGCGGCGGTTATGAGGATTTTCGCGGGCGGTTTGACGAGATAGTGGCCAAGCACGGCTGGAGTTATAACGGTTCCGCCGGCTGGCGGAGCAAGGTGATCTACGACACCAATATCAATCAGTCGTACAACGCTGGACGCTATCAGCAAATGGTGGCGGTCAAGCATCTGCGACCGTATTGGGAGTATGACCACACATCAATCGAGCATCCTCGGTTGGAGCATAAGGCCTGGGACGGGCTGATTTTGTCGGCGGATGACGTCTGGTGGGATACGCACATGCCGCAAAACGGCTGGGGTTGCCGGTGCCGGGTCAATTCGCTGTCCAATTATGAAGCGGAACAGGCCTGGCAGGCCAAAGGCATGACCGGCCCGGACACCGCGCCGCCGATCGAGTGGGAGGAAAAGACGGTCGGCAGCAAAGGTGCGTCGCCGCGCACTGTGCGGGTGCCGAAGGGGATTGATCCCGGCTTTGCGTATAACCCCGGCAAGGCCTATCTGGAACCGACGACGGTGCCGCCGTTGACGGGATATGGCGCTGTGTTGAAACAGCGCGATAAGCCCTGGCCGACTGGGTTTAAGGTGCCGGAAATGCCGAAGCCGACCAAGGTTTCGCCGGCTATTTTGCTGCCGGCCGATATCGCGCCGGAGGTGGCGGTGGCGGAGTTTTTGTCGATTTTCGGGGCGACGATGGAGGAAGGCGCGGCGTTTACCGATGCGGCTGGTTCAACGCTGGCGATTACAAAGGCGTTGTTTGCCGATGGTGCGGGCGGCGTTGCGATTTCTGCTGATTTGGTCTCGAATATCAATTTATTGGCGATGACGTTACTGGAGCCGGATGAGATTTGGTGGCATTGGGTGCGCGATGAGGCGGATGTCGGCCGGTGGCGGCTGAAACGGCGCTATTTGCGGGCGTTCGAGGTGGACAATAGCAATCAATTTGTCGCTGTATCGTATGAATGGGGCCGTACTGGCTGGGCTGGCGACCAGATTACGGCGAGTAAAACGCAAGCAGACGCGTGGTTGGACGATAGCCGAATCGGCCGGCCTCTATATATAAGGTGATGCTATGCAATTTGAGATCGAATTCGAGGTGGGGCATCTGGAGCGGGTGCTGGAGGCGGTAAGACGTGAGATTGCAACACCGGAGGAGATGCTGGACAGCATCGGCGAGTCGCTGTTGCGGGTTAACAGGCGGCGGCATGAACAAGGCGTCGATCCGGAGGGTAAGGCATGGAAAAAGCTATCGTCATTGACGCTGGCTGAGGGTAATCGCAAGGGCGGACCGCTGAAAAAAACCGGTCGGATGTTGGCCAGTCTGAATTATCAGGTTTCAGCTAATACGTTGATTTTAGGATTTGATGGACAAAGGGATTCAATGCTGGCTGCCATTCACAACGCAGGCGCAGATCCGTATGTTATTCGGCCGCGTACTAAAAAAGCGCTGGCATTTGCGGGTATAGTTCGTAAGCGAGTGAATCATCCAGGACTGCCGAAAAGGGAGCTTGTTGGCTTTCCGGATAGCGATAAAAACTTGGTAGAAAATGTGACGGTCGATCATCTCACACGTGTTTTAACGCGCGTTCGATGAACGAATAAACGGCCTTTAATCGGTAATTAATCCGTAATCGGCGGTAGTGTTTTTCCAAAAAAGGACATGGTTTTTCCGCGTTTTCATGCCAATTTTGTCCGGAATTCAAGATTTTTTGCTTTTAGCCTGAATCCCGCGAATTTCGGGGTTTTCGGGGCGAATTTGGGTGTTGTAACTGTCCGTTTTCCACCTCCTCCCTACTGATGCGTTCTTTGCCTTTCTGTATCTTGTCGACCGCCGTCTTCATGTTGTCGTATATCCCCCGCAACGGCACGCCGCCAAAAGCCTGAAATGCGCGGCGATGGGCGTCGAACAGCATCTCATGGCTTTGGCTTGGATAAGCGGAAAGCAAAAAGGCACGGCTGGCACACAGCTTGGTATGGGCAATCTGCAAACGCCTATAAACGCCACCGACCACCAGAGACTCTTCGCTCCAGTCGAATTGAAAGGCTTCGCCCCAACGGAATTTCAATGGGACAAAGGCGTGTTTGCCAGCCTGGCTACCGGCACCCTGACGCCAGGCACGGATGTAATCGGTAAGCTGCGTGTAGCCGCCGTCATAGCCGGCTTTCTGTAACTCTTCCAATAACTTCAAGGCGGTTCGTCGCTCCCGCTTGGGGCGATAGCTGTCAGCGATCAGCGCTTGTTTGAGTTGATCCTCAAACGGGGAAAGCTTGGTTGAGCCGGGCTGGCGTTTATATTTCGGGTCGGTCCCATTGGGCATACGCAACCACTTTTTAACGGTATTGCGAGACAGACTCGTCCGTTTGGCAATCTCGTTGATGGAGAGTTTGTCACGGAAATACATCCGCCGAATTTTTGAAAATAAGATCATGGTTATCACCTTCTAAGCTCCTGTCTAATTTTTGGACAGGACAGGTTAATAACCCTGGTCAATTTTCGGCCGGAATTCGGCCTCTTACTTGGTCAATTTTCAACCGGCGTCAACATTTTACCGATCTGTTTGACGGCATCTTTGATGATGATCTGGAAGCGGAATCGGCAACGGAAGACTGGGCTTTGAAGGTCTTGCTGATTAATCATCAGTCTGATCTGGAAGCCGGTCATGATGCAGATAAACCTAATCACTCTGAAGCTCCTGCAGAACCGGTAACGGTGACAGCAGGCAGCGATGAGGAGGCGGACGATTCCGACCAGGATTACTGGTTCTAATCTGACGCCATTTAACTATTCACCCACTGGGGCAAAGTCATGTCCCGCTGGGGTCATGGTTTGCCCCTAACTTTTGGAGCACACCATGAAAAATAGAACCTTACATAACGCATTTCCGATCGTCGCGGCTGCCATCGGCAATCGCTTTGGCGTCAAAGTCAGCGTCGGTGGTGATCAAGCCTATACCGATGGAAAATCGATTCAACTTCCGGCCTATGAAGGTGACGATCCGGATTATCAGGATGTTGCCTGGGGCTTACTGGCACATGAAGCCGCGCATATTCGGTATTCGGATTTTACGCTGCGCTTTGGGCATTCGGTGTTACGCCGGCGGTTATGCAACGCGATTGAAGATGTTCGCATCGAGCATGAACTGGCCAAGGATTTTCCGGGAACACGACTGACCATCCGCACGGTGATTGAAAAGATGATTGCCAAAGGCGACTTTGTTGCCAGCAAAATCGACGATCATCCAGCCAATATTCTGTACAGCTATGTCTTGAAAAGCTTGCGTGCCAGTGTATTGGGTCAGTCGGCGTTACGGCCGTTGGTCGAGGAAACCGAAATCGCATTGAAGGCAACGTTTCCAAACGGTGCGGTGACACGACTGAAAGGCTTGCTGTCCGAAGTACCGGAAGGTTTGTATTCTGAGTCCGATTGCTTGCATTTGACCGATCGCATCCTGACCATGATTGAGCAGGAGTTCGAGCAACAACAGCAGCGTAATCAGGCACAACCATCGGCGGATGATGAAGCCATGCATCCTGAACCGGATGAAACCGATCAGGACGCAGATTCAGAAGATTCGGACGATTCGAATGGCAAGGATTCCGAGGATGACACGGAGTCCGATGAACGCTTACCCAACGACACTGATGACGTATCGTCTTCAGAATCCGGTGGTAACGATGCATCGAATCCGGAAAATCCTGACGAAGAACCGACAACATCTTCCGATAGTGCTCCATCCAATCCGCAAGATGAGGATGTAGAAAATACGGAGATTCCCGACCCGATGGGCGTCTTGCAAACACTATTGTCCGCCGAAGACGGTGACATTGAGCAAGACCTGTTCGAATCGCTGAAATCGGCGTTGTCGTTGGCGACCGAAGACGTATCGGAATTGCTCATGCCGAGCGGCCACGAGCCGCGCATGGACGAGCAAGCCGGTGCGTTTTTGCTGCGCAAGGTGCAAAGCGAATCGGGTAAAATCCGCGCCGCTTTGCAAGGCCTGGTGCAATCGCAAACCTTAAATCGCCCACAACACGCCTGTCGTGGTCGTCGTATGGATGGCAAGCGTTTGCATCGCCTACCTCTCGGTGAAATCAGGGTATTTCAGCGTCAACAGGCGAAAGCGGCACCGAATACGGCCATTCATCTCTTACTCGATAAATCCGAAAGCATGGGTTATCAGGTAACCGATAGTCAGGGTCAACCGATGGGATCGCGAATGCCGATTGCATTGGAAGCCACCTTGGCACTGGCGTTGGCATTTGAAGGAATTCCTGGGGTAAATCCTGGTGTCACCGCGTTTCCGGGGCGCCAAGATGACTCGGTGTTCCGCTTGTTAGATCATGGTCAACGTGTAAATGCCCGAGCCAGTGCATTTTCACTGACGGCTACCGGCAGCACACCGATGACCGAAGCGATTTGGTTTGGTGCGGCGTCACTGCTGCGTTGCCGCGAACCGCGCAAGGTATTGATGGTAATGACCGATGGTCAACCCAACGATACCCTGAGCACACTGGAGCTGTTGCAGCGCTGCCGCGATAGCGGTATTGAAACCGTCGGTGTGGGGTTGGGACTGGATGTCAGTCATCTGTTTCCGATTGCCATCACCATTAACGATCTTTCAGGGCTGAGAGCGCAATTGTTCGAACTCTCGAAAGCGGTGTTGTTGGTGGCTTAAATACTGAAGGAGATCTTGCTTACTCGAACAAGGTCGATAGTCGTGCCAGTACGTCATCCATGATGGCATCCGGCACGCTATCGACCCATCGGGCTTGGCGTGCCGCCAAATCGAGAACACGCGGTTGATCGCACCGAATCACACCGGTGGTTTTGAGGCCGGTCAACGGAACCGCAAATCCCAGGCGGCGGGCGAAATTACCGCCCGTGGTAATCGGTAACACGACCGGCAGTTTGGTGACTTGATTGAATTCATCCGGGGACACGATGACCACAGGCCGGCTGCCTTTTTGTTCATGGCCGGCGGTCGGATCGAGTCAAACCAAATAGATGTCGCCGCGCTTCACAGCAGTTCGTTACCCACCGCCGGCGTATCGATCCATTCGCGCTCTTCTTCGGACAGTGGTGCGGAATAATCTGAATTGGCCAGTAATTCGGCCAGGGTGTAATGCGGCTTCGGAGATGGCTCTACGATCAAACGGCCATGATCGATGACTAAGCCTACCGTAGCGCCAGGTTGCAAATGTAATTGTTCCAACAATGCCGGAGGCACCGCCAACATGACCGAGCCGCCGACTTTTCGTAGATTGGTGGTATGCATAGCATTTCTCCGGATTGATTGTTATATAAAAATATAACATCAATGGCCTCACTGCGGGCCGGTTTTTCCAATGGCTCGACATCTCAAGTCCAGCATCGGAAAATCAGGCTCTTCATGCATTCTTTTCAAAGAATGCTGAATCCGACCTCGGTCGGCGTTCCGTCTTTAGGCGGCGAGCACGTTAAATCGTGATCGTGTCGGGTGCGTTAAGCCCGATGTAAATCGCAGTGGTATGACCCACTGCAAATCAAAACCCGCTTCGGGCGACCATCGCCTGGCCGGGCGCTGTTCATTCGAAGTGTTTTCTTAAATTTTCAAAGGAGAACTTCAATGAACTTTATTTTCGGCGTTATCCTTTTGGCGATGTTTATCCTTGCCTTGCGAGTCCTTTGGGCAACGGCGTTGCAACTGCTGAGCGCATTGAAACACGCCGACCAACTGTTTCACCGCTATCGTGCGCAGCGATTGGCGCGAAACCGGCTACCGGTCATCATGCCACGTAGCCGCGAGGACATAGATTGGTTAGCGATATCGGATTCGGTGCATCAGCAAATTCAAACCCGCAATCACGCTATCAATCGTGAGGCTGTCCGACTGGAAGCACAATTACAGGCCAAGTTAAAAACGATCGAGATCTACGAGGCGGATATTCAAATCGCCAAACTGGAGCGGGAATTGTTGAAAATCAAACCGGTGATCGACAGTCCCGAACCTGAAGTCAAAAAACCTCGGCGCGCTAAAAAGCAGTCGGTTGCGGTTACTGACGTAGCGACCCAGAAAGTTCCGCATCAGGTATCCCAATTACGGGCAGCGCTGAAAGGCAACGGTTTATCGACGCCGGTCAGTGAGTCTGTCCGCCATTGAATACCGCAAGCGTCGCGCCGTTTTTTGTCATTACGGTGCGTACTGGCTTAGCCAAGTCAACCTTGGGTTCGTCGAAGCGAAAGCCATCCGGCAACAGCGATTGGAGATCCTCAAAGGTTTCCCGTCGCAATTGCCGGACATTGCTCAACAACGTCCAGGCTCGCTTCGGATCGTCGATGTTTTGCAACACATCGGCTTCCGCGGCATCCAACTTCGTCAAAATTGTTTTGCAAAGATTTAACGCATTCAGTCTGGGATCGAGTGGTATTGCCATCGGTTTTCGTACTGGTTGCGTACTCTCGGTCTGCTTAAGACTGAGGAAATCAAAAATGCGCAAAATATCGTCAAACATGGCTACTTCTCTGCTATTTAGTGAGTTTTAGCCACCATATACCGAATTTTTCGTGAATTCAACCCCGCTGTGCGAGCCAGATTTAGGCTTAATTCAGCGTTTTTAACCCTGCAGGAACCTCATCCTGTCGGGTGGTCGTTCCTGCATTTTTTGGAGGAGATGACCATGAAAACAATTAACCAACATAGCGTTGGCACAACCCCTGCCGAAAACAGCACGGTTCGGTATCTGAATCAGTACCGCTGTCCCTACTGCCAAACCGAATGGGAGGATGAATGGGATTGCGCCTGTAACGATCGCTGCCCGGACTGCAACAAGGAGATCGAACCTTATGAAAGCGCATTGATCAAGGGTGAGTCGGCGGAAACCCCGAATCGCCAGTCGAAGAACCAGCCTCCGCCAATGTCACGGTGGAGGGTGTGAATCGGCTCTTCGTTGTCTCCTACGAAATCGACTATGTTCACCGCGTGTCGATTGGCATCACCGCGGATAGTCCCGAGACGGCACAACAGATTGCCGAGCAGGCATTCAATGACGCCACGATTTGGGATGACACCGCCGCCATGCCGTTATTGTCCGATGACTATCATGAAGCGGAGGGTGAAAGCTTAGTCTGGGAATGCGTTGCCGTTGAACAATTGCCTGCCCCGGATCATTCGGTACGACAATTGAAGCAGGAATACGCCGCCATGTGGGGTTGCCGGGGTTTGGTCGAAGCCTATCAACAAGGTGAAGCCAGTGGCGGCAGTATCGATTGGGACGACTTGGATCCATTAATCCCTCTGGCCTTACAAGCCTTGGGGAAACCTGCATTGGAAATTCAATCCTAAAACTTCGCGCGGTCTTTAAGCGCGCAATTTGCAAAAGCCCGAGGTAGCCACGTCATTTGATTTGGCACTCATTTTTTCCACCCACACGGGAATGTCCTATTCCCGCTGGGGAATCGTGATGTTTCCGTTTTTTTGAGGACAACATCATGAAACAAATTTTTGAACACACGTTTGTCAACGGTCATTGCGTTCTGTATCAGCGCTTGCCGTCCGGCACCTGCTATCACGCCGACACACCGGAACCGGTCGTCGAATTGTTGGAACAACTTCGCCATAGCCGGCGCAAAATCCGGTTGTATTACGGCGACACCCAAACCGGTCAGTCCTGGCATGATGAGCACGACGTCATCGGTTGGATCGGCCGCTCGACCGGCACGATTAAAGTGCCACTTTTGATCGAACCGGGTGACATCGGTGGTCCGGCATTGCTGGATCATTGCATCGTCCGTATCGACAGCCCACGCCAAGTGCTTTACCAACACGATGAATTTCGTGTTGGAGAGGTGGAACTGGTCAGAGGTGAGCTTATCCGCTTGCCTTGGGAAATCTGGATCGACGGAGCCGTGCATGCCCGGTTCAAGGGGAAAATCGAAGCCCGGCAGTATCAGGACTTCATAGAAGGCAAACGATTTGCGTTGATCTGACGCGTCGTTTTCACTTTTGACGCTCGGTTAAGCCGAGTTTTTTCAAGATCCCCTGCGGGATGATTCAATCCCGCTGGGATTGAATCGGTCGCGAGGGGGTCTTTGGAGTACACCATGACAGACCCATTTCAACATTACCCCGTATCCTCTGCAGCCCACGCCAGATAAGGCGGTAACACTGGTAATACCAGTAATCTCACTTCACTATAAGTTTAACAGTTATTGCGCCCGGGTTTGCCCAGAGAGGCACTACAGTCTGTCGTGATGATTAAACAGGTCTTTTATAGATCATAAAATGCTATATTTGTGATCGATAAAATCATTTTGTATTAATCATGCTCTGGAATTGGCAACTGGCCGATTGGCCGCACTTCACCTATAACGCGCCGCAGCTGGACGATTTTGAAAAGCGCTTATTGCTTGGCGCCGGCGTATCATTCGGCGCGGTGAAGCATTTATCCGAAGACGACAGACGGCAGCTGACTATCGAGCTGATCAGCAATGAAGCCCTAAAAACGTCAGCTATTGAAGGTGAATATCTGAACCGGGACAGCCTGCAATCTTCCATTTGCCGTCAATTCGGTTTAATCACCGATCATCGAAAAGTCCCGCCGGCCGAGCAAGGCATCGCAGAGGTTATGGTCGATCTGTACCAGCACTTCGCAACGCCTATGACTCACGAGCAACTATATCAATGGCATTCCTGGATTACCGCCGGTCGCAACGATCTACAGGATGTCGGACGTTATCGAAGCCACGAAGATCCGATGCAAATTGTCTCCGGTCCCATTTACGCGCCCAAAGTGCATTTCGAAGCTCCCCCGTCCAGTCAGATGGCACGAGAGATGGATCAGTTCATTGAATGGTTCAATCGCACGGTGCCTGATGGAAAAACACCCTTGCCTGCTTTACAGCGGGCCGGGATCGCCCATCTTTATTTCGTCAGCATTCATCCGTTCGAGGACGGCAACGGTCGCATCGGTCGCGCGATTGCCGAAAAGGCGTTGGCCCAATGCCTGGGGCAACCGACATTAATCGCGCTCGCATTTACCATCGAACGCCGCCGCAATGCGTATTACACCGCTTTGGAAATGGCCAACAAGCAGATCGACGTAACTGACTGGCTGGTTTATTTCGCCGAATTGGTGATAGCCGCTCAGGATTACACCCACCAATGGATCGATTTTTTAATTCAAAAAACCAAGCTCTACGACCGCGTGCGCGGACAATTGAATCCGCGTCAGGAAAAAGCCTTGGCCAGAATGTTTCGCGAAGGTCCAGATGGCTTTACTGGTGGACTCAGCGCGGACAAATATCGAAGCATCACTGGGGCACCATCGGCAACGGCCACTCGCGATCTGCAGGATCTGGTCTCCAATGGAGCATTGATTCGAACAGGCGAACGGAAACATACGCGCTACTATTTGAATTTAACCGAGCCACTGCCTTAAATTCTAATAAGCCTGCTCGCAATACCTGGCCCAATCGGCCATAAGCTGCGATCGCTTTTCCATCAAATCCCCTCGGCGATACGCTGCCTAGCTCTCCGCCATTATTTTTGATTAAGGCCTTGATAAATAACGTTTTATCAAGGCCTTAATTTTTTCCACCCTACTCCCTACCCTGCTTTTGATTCTAATGACCATCCCTGATTCCATTTCAGTCGGGGTTATTTGATACAGAACCATTATCAGCCATTTGTCGACTCCACGCCTAATTTGAGCCGAAGCTCGCAACACTAGGCTTGGGACCAGCCTTTTCAACCAGGCCCGTAACTTCCACTGCAAACCTATGGTTCGGCGCCTGCTTGCCAGCAGGATCGTAAACGACAAACGCCACAAACCGCAGACACCCTGACTATCAAAAAAGCCAACATCAGGCTCAACAACTCTCGATAGCGCACAATTCAGTCATTGATCTCAAAAATCATGAGTTGTCTTAAATCTAACCTGAATCCGTGACTCCACATATTGCCAGACCTTTTATTCGTCATACTCTTCCAAAATTCGCTGAATTTAAAAGTGTGGTCCGGGCAATCGAGTTTAACGGCTAGAAATGCAGCGTATTATCTGGAATATTTTCCCTGCATGATTCAATTTGATGGACTTTAGGCGCAGGATTCCCAAGCCACTGTGAATTTGCGGCGTTGTGCTATCGATGGCAGAGCGATCAGTCGCTAGCCGGCGGCGAGTTTGGCGTAGGTGGATTCAAAAGCGATGAAACCGGGACAGCTCTGTGAAAAGCGCAGCTTCAGCCGGTGCCCGCTACGGATGAGTCGCGCGGCCAGATACATCAGTTCCTGGATCACGGTTTTGATACGCCGCCGCTTGGCAGGATGCCTGACCGGGCTTTGTTCGCCCAGCAAGCCGATCAGGCCTATCCAGCGCAGGATGTTGTAGCTATAGGCGCTGAGGCTCATGATCAGGTCGTTGGTGGCAAACTTGCCGGATGGCAGGCGCTCGATATCCAGATCGGTCTTGAATTCGCTGTGGAATTGTTCAGCGGTGGCATGGTCGCGATAGAGGGCAATAACCATGGCATCGTCGTAATCGGCCACCGGCAGACTGGTCCACCAGCCTTCGATTTCGATATCCGGTAGCACGAGGGCTTGGCCTTGAGCCGTGATGGTGCGCTCGGTGATTTGCATGACCCTGCGACAGGTATAGGTTTTACCGTTGCGAGTGTGTTGCTCCATGACACTGAACAAGGCCACGCGTTTGCCTTCGCGCGGTGTGGTCCACTGGCCGTGTTGTTCGGCGTAGGCCAGCCAGGCGTCGGCATCTTGTTTACGCGGGTTCCATTTGATGATGAAATCGACCTGATCGGCTTCGTGTAAGTCGATGCGATTGTCGAGCGCGTCGTGACCGCCATCCAGCCGGACCAACAAAGGCAAAGTCGTCAAACGTTTCGCGGCGGCGAGTCCGCGCTCCAGCGCATAGCGGAATTCGTATTGGCAATGCTGCTTGCCTTCGCGCAGTTCATTACCAATACACCAGCCCTCTTTACCCAGATAGAGGGCAATCGGGGCGTAGCCGTCAAAACCTTTGTAGGTTCGGGAGACGCCTTCTTTGCAGGTTTTTTCGTTGTTCATGGGGTAAACATCGATATCCAACGCGACATGGCCTGTGGCTAACGGCGTTACCGGCACCTGGGCGTGAGCCAGAAAATCGAGGTTGCTTTGATAAATGATCGGTAATAAGGCGTCGGCGTGTTCATCCAGTCGCTGTCTGAGGCGGGCGCTGGAGGGTACTTGATGAATGGCGAGCGCGGCTTTGAAATAGTCGTCGTCGCGATGGTTTTCGATGGCTTCGAAGTCGCTTTTGCCCAGGCTAAGGGTGCCTATATAGCTTTTGATAATATCGGCGTGAGCAATACCGTGCCGTAGCGGAATACCTTTTTCCAGCGCCTGATTGAGCTGGCCATATTGATTCAAACATAAACCGACCAAGGCTAATCCAGAATGGCTGGTATAAAATTCAGTTTCAGATTGCTCCAGGATAAACCGCTTCATGAATCACTCGCCGGGTGAATGGAAGAATAGCGGTATTATCCCAGAATAAGCGTTTTAAATCATTGCGTTGCGGCCGTGGATGGCCTTTTAAGTCACGGATTCAGGTCTAATAGACTGATTTCGTTGCATCATTAAGGCTATATTGGTTTTTCTGCTCAATATCGAACAGCCTTCGTCGATAGCAGCGGCAAAGTGAAAAGCTTGTCAAACAGGATTTAGATTGTTAAGTTCCTATAATCAAAACAAGGAGGTTGAATCATGATGTCGAGCGCTTATCCCGCCATTCCATTCAAGGCATACCGGTTTTATTACGATGCACCTCACCCCATCCGCTTGCCAGATTATCCTGGCTCCGCCTGGCGTGGCGCGTTAGGCCACGCCTTGAAACGCACGGTCTGTGTCGTCAGAAACACACCCTGCAACCAATGCTTATTGAAAAATGCCTGCGCTTACAGTTATGTGTTCGAAACCCCGCCACCGGGTAATGCGGAAAAAATGCGCAAATACAACGCGGCGCCACATCCATTCGTGCTGCGCCTTCCGGAAAATACCGCAAGCAACTTGCCTTACCAGCTTGATTTGATTTTATTCGGTCACGGTCAGCGCTTTTTCCCATACTTGATTCATGCGCTGCAAATGGCGGGTAAAGAAGGGATAGGCGGTAAACGCCAGATTTTTGAATTGCTGCAAATCGACGAGCTCGACGACCAGGGTGGCTGCAGATGCATCTACAAGGATGGCGCGTTGCAAGCACAAAGCCCTGCCATTTCCCCGCCGATCCCGGACATGCCCGCGCGCATGGAATTGACTTTCCACACTCCGCTACGCATCAAGCACGATCAGAAAAACGTTACTGCGGACAACTTCACCTTCGGCGCCCTGTTTAGCACTTTGCTCAGGCGCATTTCCATGATCAGTTATTTTCATACCGACACACCGCTGGATACCGATTTTGCCGGCCTTACCACCCAGGCCAAACAAGTTACCATCGCCGGGCAACAACTGAAATGGTTCGATTGGACGCGTTATTCCTCCCGCCAACAAACCGAAATGAACCTGGGCGGACTGGTGGGTAATATCACGCTGGATACCAGTGGTTTGGAGGATTTCTGGCCATATCTCTGGCTGGGACAATGGACGCATGTCGGCAAAGCTACCAGCATGGGCATGGGAGCTTACAGCATCAAAGCCACAAGCTTGCCAAATGGCTAATATCGCTTAAGGCCCGCTATGCTGAATTGCCTTGGTTCCTGGACTTTTGACTAACGAACGAGACTTGTGGGAGCCACTCCCCGTCGCGATTCAAAAAGAAACACTAACAAATAAACAGCATGAACCAAACCCGATTGCTCGCCGTCACCGGTCTGACTCCGCAAGTCGTCACCGAAACCCTGTATGCCTTGCATGCCCAGGGCGAGCGCCTACCGGCCGAGATTCACATACTGACCACCGCCGAAGGCCATCAACGCGCCAAACTGACTTTGATCAACGAAGGCTGGCTGGCCCGTTTTTACGACGATTACCAACTGACTATGCCGGCCTTCGACGAAGGCCATATCCACGTGCTACAGCAAGTCGATGGCCAGCCGCTACACGATATCCGCAGCCAAGCCGACAACCAGGCCATGGCCGACGGCATCACCGAATGGATCAGAACCTTCACTACAAATTCCGAAACCGCGCTGCACGTCTCCATCGCCGGTGGCCGCAAAACCATGGGCTTTTACGCCGGCTACGCCTTGTCGCTTTACGGCCGTCAACAGGACAGACTCAGCCATGTACTAGTGTCGGCCGACTACGAATCTCACCCGCAATCTTATTATCCAACCCCGTATTCGCGCGTGATCTACGCCACCGACGCCGGCCGCAAACCCGTGGACTCGCAAAACGCCGAAGTCATACTGGCCGATATTGCCTTCGTCAGATTACGCCACGGCCTGGACCAAGCCCTGCTGCAAGGCAAAAGCAGCTTCAGCCAGTCCGTCGCCAACGCCCAACTGGCGTTGGGGCCTGCCCAATTGAGCATCGATTTATCCAAGCGCCTGCTCATCGCCCACGGCAAGCCAATCAAACTGACACCCGCAGACCTGGCGTTTTACCTGTGGCTATTGCAACGCCAAGCCGAAAGATTGCCAGCCCCGCAATGCCCCAGCGACGGCGCGCCTGACCAAGACTATGCCGCTGAATATTTGCTGCACTACCGCCACATCACCGGCGAGATGGGCGGCGCCGACCGCACCGCGGCGGCCTTGCAACACGGCATGAGCAAGACCTTCTTCGAACAGCGCAAGTCGCGGATCAACAAAGCCTTGCATCAAGTGTTGGGATATGCGGCAACGGCTTACTTGATTCAGCCCGTTGGTAAAAGGCCACAGACGCGTTATCTAATTGCTTTAAGCTCAGAACAGATTCAAATCATTTCATCAAACGGAAACAAGGCATGAAAAAACACGACCACGCCGTTTTAGGCTGTTTACTTCACGACATCGGCAAGTTTTTTGAACGTGCGGAATTGCTGGAGCATTACAGAAACGACATAGTAAAACGCCAGAGTTTTTGTCCGAAAAACCGTGAAAAAGGCTATTACAGCCATTTACACGTTCTACATACCTTGGCTTTCTGCGAGTTGCTAGCCGAAAAGATTCCGCAACTGAAACCCGTTGAACAGCAAACTATTGCCACAGCCGATCAAAACTGGGTGAATCTGGCTACCTACCACCATGTTCCATCTGGTAGAGCTGAAGCGTATCTGGAAAAACTTGTTCAGTCTGCCGATCATCTTGCCAGCGCCGAACGCGAGAAAGGTGAATTTTATGAACAAGGTATCCATAAAAAGACCCGTTTGGAATCGTTGCTGGGCAGGATTCAGATTGGGGAAACCGCTAGGCAAAACGACTATTTTCTGCCGCTTGCGGGAATCCAACTTTCTTCCGCTAGCATTTACCCCCAAGCAGCGGTTTCCGCTGGTATGGAAGAAAAAACCAACGATAAAGGCAAGGTTTGGTTAAGCAAAACCAGCTTACTGCCGGAGTATCAAAAAATAGCCCAGGGATTATTGAACGACCTGGAGCATTTACAAAGCTTCCAGGCCAACGTCGACAAAGACAAAATCCTAAAGTCGGTTACCAGAAGTCTATTGACGCTTTTGGAAAAGTATTTAAGCCAAGTGCCAGCTGCTACCAATGTGCAGCATCCCGATATTTCTTTATTCGATCATCTCAGGGTTACGGCTGCGATTGGGGAAAGTCTTTTTTTGCATCACCAAGCCAAGAATGAAACCAGCGGTTTTGACGACCACCAAACCCCTAAATGGCAATTGGTGTGCGGTGATTTTTCGGGCATACAAAAATTCATTTATAAAATCACCAGCAAAGGTGCGGCCAAGGGCTTGCGAGGGCGCTCGTTCTTCATCCAGCTGCTATGCGATGCCGTTGCCGAACAAATCATACGAACATTAGGCCTGTATCCAACGGCCAGGATTTATTCTTCCGGTGGCAAATTCTACTTGTTGATTCCGACGCACTTGAAAGCCAAAGCACAGAGTATTGCCGATTCGGTCAACAAAACCTTGCTCAATGAATTTCAGGGTGAAGTGTTTTTAGGCTTGGGCTTTGCTGACATTTGTGGCGATGATTTTACAGAAGGCAACATGGGCCAGCGCTGGCAGCAGGTGAACGAAGACCTGCAAAAACAACGCTTGCAGCCTTTTAAAGCCCAAGTCAGTCAAGACATCGAGTGTTTCGCTCAGCAAATGCAGCATGAACGTGGTGCCTGCAAAATTTGCGGTCGCGATGATGATCAGGCAGACATCAACGCCAACCAAAATTGTCGGCAATGCCAAAGTCTGGAACGCATGGGCCAAGCCTTGGCTGATACCCGCTACTTATTTTGGGTCTGGGGTGAAAACCGTAAAACCGTTAAACACAAAATGCAGGACCCGCTTTTCAGTTTGCCGATAGTCGGCACCGATTGTGAAGTGTACTTTTTAGCGCAGGAACCGCAATTTAGCGAACTCACCGACTTGACTGAATCACATCTGGAAGTGCTGAACGACTGGAAGGGCTTAACAGCCAATGCCCAAGGCTATTCACAAGGTGTGCGCTATGTCGGCCAATGGCAAAACGCAAAAACCTCCGGCGACTATGAATTTGATGATTTTGCCGAACACGCTCAGGGCATTAGCCGCATGGGAATATTGCGCATGGACGTGGACAACCTCGGCGAGATATTTATTCGCGGCCTGAACTTTGGCAAAAAAGATGCGACAGGCAATCAAACCAGCATGGGTTCGCTGTCGCGAGTCGCCACCGTTTCCAGGCAATTGCATTTGTTCTTCGCCGGTTATTTGCACCACATTTTGGAAGCGTTTCCGCGAAGCCAGATCATTTACGCTGGCGGCGATGATGTATTCATTATTGGCAGTTGGGACGAGTTGCCGGATGTGGCAAAAAAAATCCGCGACGAATTCATTAAATATTGTGCTAACAATCTCTGCTTTACTTTGTCCGGCGGCATTGCTCTGGTAGGCGGTCGTTACCCAATTTCTCGCGCGGCGGAACTGGCGGGCGAAGCCGAAGAACAAGCCAAACACCTGCAACGCGGCCAGAAGGAAAAGGATGCCTTGAGCTTTCTGGAAACAGCCATCGGCTGGGAAAGCTTTGCCGACGCAATTCAATTGCGCGACACCTTGTTGGACATTGTCGAGAAAACCAACAGCCAAGCTATTATCGACCGTTTGCGGCAAGTGGTTATTGCCGTGGATGAAATCAAAGCCAGAGAAAAATCCGGCAATATTACCGACCAGATTTACTGGGACAAATGGCGCTGGCGACTGGTTTACAACTTGAAACGGATGGAAAAGCGTTATCCCGAAGTGGCAATACAACTTGAAAATTTACAAAGGCAACTAATCACCCAACTAATGCTGGCAAACAAGCAGCCGGTCATGGAATGGCTGCAATTACCGGTACGTTGGGCAGAATTTTTATTGAGGAGTAAAACAAATGACTAACGAAGTTAGCTCTTTTATTCAAAGAGACGATACAGCGAAGAAGATGATCGAGTTTGCCGACAAATTGGCGTTAGCAATCAAAGATGTCAGTACTTCCCAAATAAGAAATGCTTATGGAACGGTAAAAAAATTAGAAATGCAAACGGACTTTACGGAAAAATCCTATCGTGAATTATTGCTTCTGAAACCTAAACTGGCGTATGCCAGGGGGCGAACTGAATTTAAAAAAAGAGACACATTCAAGTTGTTGGAAGATGCGCTATCTCAGGCCATAGATGCTGTGGAAGTCAAGGATAGAGAGACCTTCAAAAGGTTCTGTAATTTTTTTGAAGCCATTTTGGCTTACCACAAAGTTTATAGCACTAAATAACTACGAGACACGAACATGAGCAATCAAATCAACCCAAAACTGAAAAGCAAAATTTTCATCAAAGGCAAAATCACAGCACTGACTGGCCTGCATATTGGCGGCAACTCCATTGGCATGGCGATTGGCGGCGCGGATAAAGTTGTGGTCAGAAATCCCTTGACCAATGAGCCGTATATTCCAGGCTCTTCATTACGCGGAAAAATGCGGTCATTATTGGAGCGGGCAAGGGGCGATGAAAAACATAATCCAAGTGAAGGGGGATTCAGCTTAAAAGAAGGCAAACTGGAAGCTCAAGCCGGTATCAATCCTGAAACCCTGCTCGGCAAGCTGTTCGGTGTTTCCGCCGACAAAAACAATGGTCAGCCTACCCGCTTGATGGTGCGTGACGCTAGTTTGACCAAAGAAAGCAAACAACAACTGGAAAACGCTCCAAACACCGACATGCCGATGACCGAGGTCAAAACTGAAGTCAATATCGACCGGATCACCTCGGCAGCCAATCCGCGCCAATTCGAACGGGTACCGGCCGGAGCTGAGTTTGCCTTTGAACTGTTGTTGACCTTGCTGGAAGGGGATGACGAAGCCCAATTTTTAAACCTGATCCGCGAAGGCTTGGAACTGGTGCAACACGACAGCTTGGGAGGACACGGTTCGCGCGGGTATGGAGCGGTTGAGTTTTCGGTGCAAACCTTGCAAGAGCGCACCATGCCGCAGTATCAAAAAGGCGAATCGGCGGCTGACGTTAACGAAAAACTGATGGCGCTGTTCGCCGACTTGCAAACTCAAAACGTCGCCATCGGAGCCTGAGATGCAGTGCTATCGGCTCACCTTCACCGCGCCGTTCCATGTCGATAGTCGCGGTAATGCCTTTTACGAGGAAAGCAGCAGCTTCATCCATTCCGATACCCTGAGCGCGGCGATTTTGGCGACCTGGGCATTGATTTGGCCGGAGCAAATTGCTCAACAAGCGCAAAATCCGCCGTTTCGCCTCAGTTCGGCGTTTCCGTTTTACCGGGATTGTTACTTTCTGCCGCGCGTGCTCAGCAGTCAAGCCATCCGCTTGCCACCAGATAAACAAAAGCAAGCCAAAAAGCTGAAAAAAATCCAGTGGCTAGACAGCAAGCTCTGGCATTCGTCCTTGAGTAATCCCAAATGGGCGGACGCCATCGATCTGAAAACAGGCGTATGCCAAAGCGTTTTAGCCAGCCAGTCAACCACATTACCAGAAAAGCTCTGGCTGGAAGAGGAACGCCCGCGCTTGGCGATAGACCGCAACAGCAATCAAGCCGCCGAACGCCAAATCTTCAATTTCAGCCGCATCTGGTTCGATAAAAACGGTGGCTTGTACTTTCTGGCGGTATTTGACGATGAGACGAGTCGGCAACAATTTGAGACCGCGCTTTCGGTACTCGGCGACAGCGGCATCGGCGCGGATCGCACCAGCGGCAATGGTTGTTTTACCTGGAGTAAAGGGCAAATGCCGCAATTGCAACTGGCCGAACAAGGCCAAGCGGTAGCGTTATCGTTGGTCAATCCCGATCCTGGCGATTGCCAAACCGGTTGGCTGGACGGCGCGGCTTACAAGTTGGTGTCGCGTGGCGGCTGGATAGGCGGCAGCGGCAAGCGTAAACAGCGCTTGCGCATGTTTGCCGAGGGCAGTGTATTTGCCAAGCCCCTACAAGGGCGAATGGTTGATGTATCGGTTGATCAACTGCCACAAAAAGTCTATCGGGACGGGCGCGGCTTTTTCGTTAAAGCCAGTTAACTGTAGGAGCGACGCACAGTCGCGATCAACATTTAAGAATCGCGACTGTACGTCGCTCCTACAAAACCAACATAGGTTTATGAGAATGAAAGGTATCAATCAAACAGTCAAATTGGGTCTGGAAATCATCACCCCCACGCAATCCGGTTCCGGTGCTGAACTGTTCAAAGAGCTGGATTACATCGAGCGCGACCAAATGGCCTTTATCGTCGATCAACAAGCCAGCTTCAATGCCGTGGCTTCCGGTAACCTGGCATTGAATGCGCAACTGTTATCGGGCAATCGTTTAAGCGATTGGGCAACAGCGGCGGGTCAGGATTTTGGCTACCGATTACCATGGTTGAGCAGCACGGCAAAAGTACCGGAGAAGTTTCGCGAACAGCTCAAGGACGCCATGAACCGGCCTTATTTACCGGGATCAGCGATCAAGGGCGCGATTCGCACGGCGTTGATTGCGGAGTGGTTGCGAAGTACGCCACCGAATAGTTTTGATCACTTACTTCCCCAAAAAGACAGGTTCGG
The DNA here is from genome assembly GCF_024360925.2 of Methylomonas rapida. NCBI lineage: Bacteria > Pseudomonadati > Pseudomonadota > Gammaproteobacteria > Methylococcales > Methylococcaceae > Methylomonas > Methylomonas rapida. The sequence continues at coordinate 3,149,569 of NZ_CP113517.1, forward strand.
AAAGGCACCCTCGAAGCAATGGGCAGCTAAAAAACTGATGGATGAAATCACAGGCAAAACTGCTAACCAAGACATCTTCCGCTCATTTAAAGTCAAAGACACATTATTTGTTGATGCAGATTTACGTTTGGCCGACATACGTTGGTTAAACGAAACTCGCTGGCGCAGCATGACCAAAAAGAAAAGTTTTGATAATTGGCATGATGGCGATGGCATTTATGCCGAAGTATTACAGCCATCTGCACTAGGATTGATGACCTTGAATTGGGACGGCTTCTTACTGAGTGACGTCAGCAAATGGCAGCAGGCCACAGCAATTTCCAATATTGCGCCAAAAGGCTACGACGACTTGCGCCAACGCCTCAACCAACACGCCAAATATCGCTTGGAACGCGAAATTCAGTTTTATAAAAAACAAGGCAAAGCGGCACCAGAGCAAGAATGCCAACGGATTTTAAGCATGATCCAACAGGACCAACATTCCGCCTACCTGCAAATGTCCTGGGGTAGCGGTTGGCGAGGGATGACAGGAGATTGGGCTTCAGATAATCTCGTCGAACAATTTAGGCAACTCTATCCGAGGGATCTTGGTCGCCCAGAGAAGATTTTTCCAAAAACCCGCCGCTTAGTAGTTTCCGGCGAACCCAAGCTTCCCATGGGTTGGGTACGGTTAATGCCATTCGCAATGGTAGCCGAAAAGCTGGTAAAACAGCATACCCAACAACAAGCCACCGCAGCACAATCGGCTTGGGTAAACCAAAAGCTGGCGCAAATTGCCCAGCAAAATCGCAGCTCAGAAAAAGATGCGTTACGCGGCAAGGCTCTGGCCGAAGCTTGGCAGGCGCTACCAAATGGCGAAGAAAAGCAAGCGGCGCTAGCAGATATCAAACGGCGCTGGCAATCGGAAGATTGGTGGGAACAGCCAAACGGCAAATCCGTAAAGCTGGCCAAGGCCATTTATGAGCAAGGTTAATTGAATGACCACATACTTTATCACCAGCGCTTTCCCTGCCTGGTAGGACGGATTGTAGGAGCGACGCCAGTCGCGATTTCCAATCAAAATTCGCGACTGGCGTCGCTCCTACGCGCACCGTTGGCGACAGCTAGCAATCGAGCATTGGAATGCACGATGAAAAATCGCTAGTTGCGTACAAAAAATAAGTACTTCTACAATGCCAACACATGCATGCTAACCACGGAACCGCCCATGGATACCATCAATTACACAACCTTGCGCAACAACCTCGCCAGCGTGCTTGATAAAGTCAACGACGACCATAACCCGGTCTTGGTGACACGGCAAAATGGCAAACCGGCGGTGATCTTGTCGCTGGAAGATTACAAATCCTTCGAGGAAACCGCTTATTTGATGGCCAGCCCGGTCAATGCGCAGCGTTTGAACCAAGCAATTGCGGAAGTGGAAGCCGGTAATACCGTAAACCATGAACTGATAGAACCATGATTTTGGCTTGGGCGACAAATGCTTGGGACGATTACTTGTACTGGCAGGCCACCGATAAAAAGGTGCTGAAACGTATCAATACCTTGATCGAAGACATCAAACGCCAGCCATTCACCGGCATTGGCGATCCGGAGCTATTAAAGCACAACTGGTCCGGATACTGGTCCAGGCGCATCGACCGTGAACATCGGTTGGTTTACAAGGCGGATGCCACCACGATTACCATCGTGCAATGTCGCTATCACTACTAATTCACGATATCGACCGGGGAAATCGCGACTGGCGTCGCTCCTACAACAACCAATCCACTAAAACCATGACCAACATCCTCATCTGCACCGTCGGCGGCAGCCACCAACCCATCGTCAGCGCCATCAACGACATGCGCCCGGACCATGTCGTGTTCATCTGCACCGACAAGGACCCGGCCACCGGCCAACCGGGGTCACGGACCCAAATCGACGGCAAGGGCCATTGCATCAAGGCCAGCCCCAAGGATGCCGCGCCGTCATTGCCCAACATTCCCAGCCAAACCGGGCTGGCCGCCGATCAATATCAAACCGTGCTGACGCTGTCCGACGACCTCGACCGCATTTATCTCGATTGCACACTGGCCATAGACCAAGTCATGCAACGCTTTCCGGCAGCCAGAGTCGTAGCCGACTACACCGGCGGCACCAAGTCCATGAGCGCCGGGCTGGTGATGGCGGCTGTCGAAAGGCCGGACATCGACCTACAGCTCGTTACCGGCAGCCGCACGGATTTGATCAAAGTCCAGGACGGCTCGCAGTTTGCCGACAAGGCCGATTGCGAACGCATCCGCTACCGCCGTTTGACCGAGCCCTATCGGCGCGCCTGGCACCGTTACGCCTACAGTGAAGCGTGGGCGGGCCTGGCCGATTTCAGGCCGCCCAAAGGCCTGCGCAACGAATACACCCGCTTTCGGGAACTGAGCCGCGCCTTTGCAGAATGGGACAATTTCAACCATGCCCTGACCTTGAACATCTTGCAGCCTTATGCGCCCAGCCTGCCGGACACGATGAAAACCTACATCGGCATGGCGATGCGCCTCAACGATCAAAACCAAGGCAAACGCGAAGCGGCCCGGCTGTTTGATCTTTACCGCAACGCCGAACGCCACGCCGCCCAAGGCCGTTACGACGACGCGGTTTCAAGGGTTTACCGGCTGATCGAATGGACGGCCCAATGGCTGCTGGAAACCCAATGCGGTATCCAAACCGGCGACATCAAACCGGAGCAAGTCCCGGAAACCATGGTCTTAAAAGCCAACCGCAACGGCATCATTCAAGTGGGTTTGTTCGAGGCCTGGCAACTGGTCAAGCTCAAAACCCAAGGCGCCGCTGCCCGCTTTATCGCGGAACAGGAAAACACCCTGCTCAATCACACCAAGATTCGCAACGCTTCGATTTTGGCGCATGGTTTTACGCCCATCAAACTGACGGAATGGCAGATCATCCACAGCTGGCTGGAGCAATATTTCATGCCGATGCTGCTGGAGGAATCATCAAAAGTCGGCATCAAGCAAATGCCGCCGCAATTGCCGAGTGGTTACGAAAGCTAATTTGCCGGCGCCACCTATGACGGACACAACGGTAGGATCGACCGTAGGAGCGACGCACAGTCGCGATTTCAACCAGTCAAATCGCGACTATGCGTCGCTCCTACAAACCCAGGGCAGTAAACCGCATGGCAAAGAATTACGCAAACGCCGACATTCTATCGCGGGCCAGATTTACCTGATCACTACCGTTACTCAAAACCGTAGACCGGTTTTTGCCGATCTGTTCGCCGCTCGGCTGCTGGTTCAAACCTTGCGGTTCGAGCAACAGCGGCATACCGCCGATACCTTGGCTTATGTAGTCATGCCGGATCACTTGCATTGGCTGATGACGCTTGGTCCCAGCCAGCCCTTGGCAAAAGTCGTACAGGCTATAAAAGCCTCGTCGGCCAAACGAATCGGCCAGCCTATTTGGCAAGCGGGCTATCACGACCATGCCTTACGCAAGGAAGAAGATTTGCAAGCCGTGGCCCGCTATGTCATCGCCAACCCGTTGCGGGCCGGCTTGGTGGAACGCATCGGCGATTACCCGCATTGGGATGCGATATGGTTTTAAATCCCCTATTGGTAGGAGCGACCTAAATTTAACAAGCAAATACTTATGCCAAACATCCTGCTATGTACCCTAGGCGCCAGTTGGGCCGTCATTCCGGAAGCCTACGCCTTTCTGGCGCCGGATAAACTGCCGCTGTACCTCAACCATCCCGAGCAAACGCAATTGCTGGCATTGAAAGACCAATACCAATTACAACCGCCGGATGAGATTTGGGTCTGTACCACCCAAGGCCAGCAAACCCAAACAAGTTTGCAAACCCTGAAAGCCTGGATAGATTGTTTGCCGAATGCACCGCAGTTACGCATCTGGCAAGCCGCGCAAACCGACCAACTCGCCACCCAACAGGAATGCGCTGCCATTCGCGAGTTGATCGTGCGCGCCTGCCTCAAAGCGCATGATCATGCCTCAGGCGGTCAGGTGGTGTTGTCGCTGGCCGGTGGGCGCAAGACCATGAGCGCGGACATGCAATGGGCCGGCAGTCTGTTCGGTTGCCAGGCCTTATTGCATGTGATCAGTGCCGACAAATTGCCCGACGAATTGCGCTTTGCTCAACCCGCCACATTGGCGCGAACCTTAAGCGCGGATTTGGCCCAACTGATCATGCCGCTGATCGCCGGCCAAACCAGCCGCAGCGATTTGCTGGACATCAGCGTCGATGGCGTCGGCCCGATAAAAACCGAGGATTATCCCCTGGATTTGCCTGCGCCAAACCAAATTGGTTTATTCGCAGATACCGATCACCGTCTCAGCCAAGAACTTGGCAAACGCGAAAAAGCCAGCAGCCGCTTGTTCGGTAATTACCTTCTGGACATCAGCCGCACCGAAAGCCACGAAAACTGGCGCAGCCTGTACCGCCTGCCGCCGCGCCGTATCGACCAGCTCAGAACCACGATGCTTGGCGAAAAAGATCGCCAATGGTTGCTTGAATTACCCAAAGCCGATTTGCACCGCCATCTCGGCGGTTGTTTGAGCTTGGATGACCAGCGCAGAGTGGCCGAAGCCATCTGGCAAAACCTAACCGCTGCCGAGCGCGATCAAGCTCTGGCCCATTGTCAAAAACTGCTCCAACAGCCGCGCTGGCCGTGGAACTGGCCCAAATTTCTTAAATGCAATAGCCAACGCAGCCACAACACGGCGGCGCTGCTGCTGCACGCCAGCGAAGAACAACTCCAAGAAAATTTGTGGCAAGTCACCGAACCGCGCGTGGGCTTGAAAGACCAACACCCGGCCGGCTTTTCCGCCTACGAGCGTCCCGGCGAATTGTCCGGTTCGGCTTTGCTTTACCATCCTGCGGCCATTCAGCCCTATGCCCAAGCCATAGCCCAACAAGCGATCGATGAAGGCTTGGCCTATGTCGAATTGCGCGGCAGCCCGCAAAAATATGACCCGGCCGATGGCTTGGCCTTTTTAAAACAATTTCATCAAGCCCTGACAAGCTTGCCAAACCCGACCAACATCCAATTTCGGTTTATCGTCATCGCCGACCGCCGCGCCGAGGAAGCCGACTTGCAAAAAACCATAGACATGGCCGTGCAGGCCAAACGGGAACTGCCCGATTTCGTGGTCGGCTTGGACATGGCCGGCGACGAATCGCGCACCCAACCGGAAAAAATCGCGCATCTGTTCACGCCGGCTTTCGCCGCCTGCCTGCCGATCACCATCCATGCCGGCGAAGGCGAAGCCGCGGAATCCATTTGGCAAGCCGCCTATCATCTGCATGCCGACCGCATAGGCCACGGCCTGACGCTGAACGACAACGAAAACCTGGCCCAGCGCTTTCGTGACCGCAACATTTGTTTGGAACTGTGCCCCAGCTCCAACCGCGAAGTCGTGGGGTTTTTCGATGCTAAATTTCCAGAAACCGAAGAAATGCCGGTCTATCCATTGTTGGCATTGTGGCAAAAAGGCCTACCTTTGACACTTTGCAGCGACAACCCCGGCATCAGCCAAACCAGCTTGGCCGACGAATATTTGGCGGCGGCGCGCATGACCGATTTTAGGCTCAGCCAATGGGATGCCTTGGCCATGATCAAGCAAGGCTTCGTGCATGCCTTCATTCCCGGCCAGGAAAAGGAAAAACTATTGAAAGACATAGACGCCAAGTTATACGAACTATTGATAACCGCCTGATGAGCCGTAGGAGCGACGCCAGTCGCGATAATCACCGCTCAAATCGCGACTGGCGTCTTTAAAATCGCGACTGGCGTCGCTCCTACAACAACATGCAGCGTAACCGTTATCCAACCGAGCAAAGCCACTATGAAACTCACCGCCCACTTAATCCTGGTCTCCGCCCAGCCCATCCCCAACATCACCCCCATGCTGGACGAAGCCATCAAGCCGCAAAAAGTGCTCATGCTGGTCAGCCCGGACATGCGCGAACGTGCCAAAGCCTTGGAAAATATCTTCAAGCCGCGTGGCATTAGCGTCGAGCAATACGCTATCGAAGACCCCTGGGATGCAGAGCGCATCAGCGATACGGCGCTCGATATTCTGAGCCAATATCCCGCCGGGGACATCGCGCTCAACGCCACCGGCGGCACCAAACTGATGAGCATCGCCGCCTACGAAGCCTTTCGCAGCGAAAATGCGCCGATTTACTATGTGCATCCGGAACATGACCGCCTGCTGTGGCTGTCGCCCAAGCGAGCGCCGCACGAGCTGGCCGACCGCCTGAAGCTCAAGGATTACCTGATGGCCTACGGCGCCGATCAGGTAGACATTCCGGACCTCGGCCAAAGCGTGCCGGCGCCGATCCAGGCATTGACCCAAAACCTGCTGGCCGGTATCGACCGCTATGCCGATGAACTGGGCGCGCTGAATTATTTGGCCTTACAAGCCGACAACCCGCAACTCAGCACCCAAATCGAACACGGCCCGCAAGCCAAACCCATGCTGTGGGAACTGCTGGAATTATTTGAACAGGCCGGCCTTTGCCGCATCGATGGCCGCCGGCTGAGTTTTCCCGACCAACAAGCCCGCTTCGTGGCCAACGGTGGCTGGCTGGAAATGCATACCTACAAAATCTGCACCCAGTTGAAAAAAGACTGCCGCATCCAGGACGTGGCCTGCAACATCACGATACAACGCCATCCGGCTGGCAAAACCCCTGTCAAAAACGAAATTGACGTTGGGCTGATTCGGGACAATCGCTTGCATTTGATCGAATGCAAAACCAAACGTTTTGAAAAAGACGCCGACGTGCTGTATAAGCTGGACAGCCTGCGCGACTTGATAGGCGGCCTGCAAGGCCGAGCCATGCTGGTCAGCTTTAACAGCCTAGACAAAGTCAGCCGGGCCCGCGCCAAGGAATTGAACATTGCCTTGTGCAGCAAAACCGACCTGAGAAATTTGCAACAGCACCTGCATGCATGGCTGACCGCCGGGAGATAACTTTTTGAAAACCCATTTCTTTGGCAACCCCATCTGTAACCCCATGAAAACAAAAGGAGATCAACGCCGAGCTATTTAAATAACAGACCTTATAAAGAAGGGATTAAGACCGCAGTAATCGACATGTTCGCCTAGCAATGTATTTAACCTGAATCCGTGACTCCACATATTGCCAGACCTTTTATTCGTCATACTCTTCCAAAATTCGCTGAATTTAAAAGTGTGGTCCGGGCAATCGAGTTTAACGGCTAGAAATGCAGCGTATTATCTGGAATATTTTCCCTGCATGATTCAATTTGATGGACTTTAGGCGCAGGATTCCCAAGCCACTGTGAATTTGCGGCGTTGTGCTATCGATGGCAGAGCGATCAGTCGCTAGCCGGCGGCGAGTTTGGCGTAGGTGGATTCAAAAGCGATGAAACCGGGACAGCTCTGTGAAAAGCGCAGCTTCAGCCGGTGCCCGCTACGGATGAGTCGCGCGGCCAGATACATCAGTTCCTGGATCACGGTTTTGATACGCCGCCGCTTGGCAGGATGCCTGACCGGGCTTTGTTCGCCCAGCAAGCCGATCAGGCCTATCCAGCGCAGGATGTTGTAGCTATAGGCGCTGAGGCTCATGATCAGGTCGTTGGTGGCAAACTTGCCGGATGGCAGGCGCTCGATATCCAGATCGGTCTTGAATTCGCTGTGGAATTGTTCAGCGGTGGCATGGTCGCGATAGAGGGCAATAACCATGGCATCGTCGTAATCGGCCACCGGCAGACTGGTCCACCAGCCTTCGATTTCGATATCCGGTAGCACGAGGGCTTGGCCTTGAGCCGTGATGGTGCGCTCGGTGATTTGCATGACCCTGCGACAGGTATAGGTTTTACCGTTGCGAGTGTGTTGCTCCATGACACTGAACAAGGCCACGCGTTTGCCTTCGCGCGGTGTGGTCCACTGGCCGTGTTGTTCGGCGTAGGCCAGCCAGGCGTCGGCATCTTGTTTACGCGGGTTCCATTTGATGATGAAATCGACCTGATCGGCTTCGTGTAAGTCGATGCGATTGTCGAGCGCGTCGTGACCGCCATCCAGCCGGACCAACAAAGGCAAAGTCGTCAAACGTTTCGCGGCGGCGAGTCCGCGCTCCAGCGCATAGCGGAATTCGTATTGGCAATGCTGCTTGCCTTCGCGCAGTTCATTACCAATACACCAGCCCTCTTTACCCAGATAGAGGGCAATCGGGGCGTAGCCGTCAAAACCTTTGTAGGTTCGGGAGACGCCTTCTTTGCAGGTTTTTTCGTTGTTCATGGGGTAAACATCGATATCCAACGCGACATGGCCTGTGGCTAACGGCGTTACCGGCACCTGGGCGTGAGCCAGAAAATCGAGGTTGCTTTGATAAATGATCGGTAATAAGGCGTCGGCGTGTTCATCCAGTCGCTGTCTGAGGCGGGCGCTGGAGGGTACTTGATGAATGGCGAGCGCGGCTTTGAAATAGTCGTCGTCGCGATGGTTTTCGATGGCTTCGAAGTCGCTTTTGCCCAGGCTAAGGGTGCCTATATAGCTTTTGATAATATCGGCGTGAGCAATACCGTGCCGTAGCGGAATACCTTTTTCCAGCGCCTGATTGAGCTGGCCATATTGATTCAAACATAAACCGACCAAGGCTAATCCAGAATGGCTGGTATAAAATTCAGTTTCAGATTGCTCCAGGATAAACCGCTTCATGAATCACTCGCCGGGTGAATGGAAGAATAGCGGTATTATCCCAGAATAAGCGTTTTAAATCATTGCGTTGCGGCCGTGGATGGCCTTTTAAGTCACGGATTCAGGTTTAAATAACAGACCTTATAAAGAAGGGATTAAGACCCACTACTGCCAGACCTATCGAGGGATGACATGCATTTAAATAACAGACCTTATAAAGAAGGGATTAAGACAAATGATTGAATACATATTTTCTCCAATTAAAATTTAAATAACAGACCTTATAAAGAAGGGATTAAGACGCCTCTTGCCGGTCTTGTTCTGCCAGCCAGCTATATTTAAATAACAGACCTTATAAAGAAGGGATTAAGACGCCTCTTGCCGGTCTTGTTCTGCCAGCCAGCTATATTTAAATAACAGACCTTATAAAGAAGGGATTAAGACCCGTTGCAACCGTAGCACTTGGTGCCGTGCATTAATTTAAATAACAGACCTTATAAAGAAGGGATTAAGACCATTTTTTGGCTTTAAGCGGGTTGATGCTTTATATTTAAATAACAGACCTTATAAAGAAGGGATTAAGACAAAACAATTTTGCCGATGGTTACGGTGGTGGTATTTAAATAACAGACCTTATAAAGAAGGGATTAAGACCTAATGTTTTTGCTTGATTTTCAGCTAAACGGGTTATTTAAATAACAGACCTTATAAAGAAGGGATTAAGACATTATTTCTTTTTTCATGTTCTTGTTCTCGGTTTTGATTTAAATAACAGACCTTATAAAGAAGGGATTAAGACCAAGCCCGCGCAAAGCGTAGATTGCTGTATTGTTCTATTTAAATAACAGACCTTATAAAGAAGGGATTAAGACTCATGATTTTAATCCTCATTGGTTACTTGCTAGAACGTAGATATAAGCCACAGCGTAGGAGCGACGCATAGTCGCGATGCGTGAGCCTGCGATCGCGACTTGCATCGCTCCTGCCAAACTCCTGAACGGTTCGACCATGCCCAAAGCAAGGGAAACGTCTGGCGTGGGTTAAATAACCCTCCCGGCGCCCAGTCATCCCACTATGGATTACCACGCAGAGCATGGTAATCAGGTCAAAGATGGGATTTTGTGGGAGCGACGCCTCGTCGCGAGTTGAAGGTTTTGAAATCGCGACGAGGTGTCGCTCCTACCAAGATCCTCACAAGCTTGCCAACGCTAACCGGCGCCGGTTTTTTGCTTACCTTGTTGCCATGACTCAACGGCAACTCTATCTGGCGGCATACGACATTTCTTGCAACCGGCGGCTACGCAAGGCGCTGTACGTGCTGCGCGGCTATGCCTCTGGCGGGCAAAAATCGGTGTTCGAATGTTTTCTAACCCCGACGGAAAAATCATTACTGCTGGAAGATATTGCCCAGGTCATAAACCCCGAGGAGGATCGCTTCATTTTGCTGAGACTGGCGGGCGCCAAGCACGTGCGCACACTCGGCAAGGCGGTGCCGCCTCAGGATGGTTCGTTTTTTTATGTGGGGTAACGGATGAGCAGTCTGTATCTGGACAGGAAGAATCTCGGCATCAAACTCGACGGCCAGGCGCTGGCTATGTACGAGGACGGCGAGCGCAAGGGTTCCGTGCCCTTGCATTTGCTGGACCGGGTGGTGCTGCGCGGCAACGTGCAATTGGAAAGCCGGGTGCTAGGCGCGTTGTCGGAGCGCAATATCGGCTTGCTGGTGTTGTCTGGCCGCAATACCGACGCAACGGCGATGCTGGCGGGGCGTGCGCATAGCGATAGTACCCGGCGTTTGGGGCAATACCGGGTCAGCATGGATGACGGGTTGCGCACGCCGCTGGCGCGCTGGCTGGTGTTGATCAAAGTCAGGGCGCAACAGCGTCTGTTGAAAGACGCCTTGGCCGGCCGCGCGGATTTGCGCCATCCCTTGACGACGGCCAGCGAAACCTTGAACGGCATCATCGGCCAATTGCGCGAGGACCAGTTTGCACTTTCGCTGGCGAGTTTGCGTGGTTTCGAAGGCGCAGCCGCAGCCGCCTATTTCAACGGCTTTACGCGCTTGTTCGCGCCGGCCTTGAATTTTACCGGCAGAAACAAGCGCCCGCCGCCGGACCCGGTGAATGCTTGTTTGTCGCTGGGGTATACGCTATTGCATTACGATGCGGTGCGGGCCTGTCATATCGTGGGTTTGGACAGCATGTTGGGGTTTTATCACGATGTCAATTTTGGCCGAGAATCCTTGGCCTGCGACTTGATGGAACCCTTGCGGCCGTTGATGGATCGCTGGGTGTGGCAAATGTTTCGCGAGCGGCAACTGCGCGCCGAGCATTTCAGCGATGACAACGGCCGCTGCCAGATGAACAAGGCTGGCAGGCAATGCTTTTATGCCTTTTACGAATCGCAAGCAGGATCGGCGCGGCGCTTGCTGCGGCGTTATGGCCATGCGCTGGCCAAGCGTTACCAATCGGTTTACGAGGACTGCTGATGCGGCCTTTGTATATCGACGGCTCGCCCGGTTGCCGGGTGGTGCTGGACGAGCCCGCCTTGCGGGTTTGCCTGCCGGAAAAGGCCGATCAATTGTTTCCGCTGACGCGGGTGTCGCGCGTGGTCTGCAATGGCGTGGTGGAATGGAGCATGTCGGCCTTGCTGGCCTGCGCCGATGCCGGCATTACGGTGTTGTTTTTGGAAAGAAACGGTAAGGTCCGGGCGCGCTGGCTCGGGCATGGCGGCGAAAGACAATCCTTGACTCAACGCTTGGTGGATTTATTGGCGCGCGGGGATGGGCCAGGCTTGTACGAAAACTGGTATTTGTCCATGGAGAAACTGGCGGCCCGCAGTTTCGCCCGACGCATGGCGTTGAACGATTGGCGTGAAATTTCGGTGGTGCAACTCCGCAAGCAGCTGGCTTTGGCATTAGCGGAAACGGGCAGGCGGCGAGCCAATCTGCTGCAAAGTCTGTTGCATGCCGAGCTGCTGGCTTGGTTGCCGGATGCCGGTTTGGGCAGCGACGACGAAGCCTTGCTGGACGATAAGCTGGATTTGGCCAGCGATATGAGCAAGCTGTTGATTTGGGATTTTTATCCAGCCTTGTTGGAATGGGATGGGGACGTGCAGCAAGCAGATATGCAGTCGATGGCGGCTTTGTTTCAGCAACGCACCGATCGCTGTTATCTGCTGTTTAGAAGCAGCATCAATAAGTTGCACCAGTTTTTGTTGGCGGTGAGCTGATGGCCGACAGCCGGCTAGGTTTATATTTGATTGCTTATGACATCGCCGATCCACGGCGTTTGTCGAAGGTACATCGTATTTTGAAGAAGGAGGGATTGCCGGTGCAGTATTCGGTGTTTACCGTGGTCATGAAGCGGCCGCGCATGCTGCGTTTGCTAGAGCGCATAGACGCACAGATTCTGCAGTTGGAGGACGATGTGCGTTGTTATCGTTTACCGGAAAATTCCGAAGCCAACACGCTGGGCCGGCAATATTTCCCGGACGATGTCATGCTGTTTACCGGCGGCGTAAATAGGCTATTGAGCGGTTGAGGCTGGAGCTGTGGGTGCGATGTTTGTGCCGGCGTCGCTACCGCGTCAAAGCGATTTTTTGCCGTACCTATTCAGCGCTTACCCCTGGTTTGTTGATAACTCATTGGAAAAGTATGCGAAATCCGTAGGAGCGACGCATAGTCGCGATCAAGCGCTTTCATTCGCGACTATGCGTCGCTCCTACAGGAATTTCTGCATAGTTCATTTTGCTTTAAATAAAATTTGATATTTGGATTTTGCATGAAGATTTTTCATACCTCGGACTGGCATTTGGGCCAGAGCTTGCGCGGATTTGACCGCTATTACGAACATCAATGTTTTCTGGATTGGTTGTTGGCGCAGATCCGCACGGAAGACATCGACGTGTTGTTGGTGTCGGGCGATATTTTCGATAACGCCAATCCGTCTTCGGCCTCGCAAAAACAGTTGTACCGTTTCTTGCAGGCGGCCAGGGAAGCCGCACCGCATCTGCGCGTAGTGCTGATCGCCGGCAACCACGATTCGCCCGGACGCCTGGAGGCACCGTCGCCGTTATTGGCGAGGTTTGAAACTCGCGTCGTCGGACAAACGGCAAGAATTGCGGACGGTAATATCGATCTCGAGCAACTCATCATTCCGTTGCATGACCGTAACGATCAGCTGCGAGCCTGGTGTTTGGCCGTGCCGTTTTTGCGGCCGGGTGACGTGCCGCGCATCGAGAGCGAACAGGATGCTTATCTGGCTGGCGTAGAAGCTTTGTACCAACAGGCTTTGCAGCAGATTTTGCTGAGGCGACACCCTGGCCAGGCCATCGTTGCGTTGGGGCATTGCCATTTGGAGGGTGGGGCGACCTCGCGAGATTCGGAGCGGCGTATCGTGGTGGGCGGGCTGGAGGCTCTATCGGCTGGCATTTTCGACAAGCACATCGCCTACGCCGCTTTGGGGCATTTGCATCTGCCGCAAGCCGTAGGCGGCAGGGAGTGGGTGCGCTATAGCGGTAGCCCGCTACCGATGTCGTTTGCTGAAACCGAGTACCCGCATCAGATCGTCAAGATAGAACTGGATGGGGAACGGCTCCAGGCCATCACTCCGTTGCGGGTGCCGCGCAGCGTGGAGCTGCTGAAAATACCAGCGCAACCGGCGCCGCTCCCGGAGGTTTTGCAGGCTTTACAGAACCTGCCGTATGACGACCTGAGCTTGCCCGAACGACAATGGCCTTATCTGGAGGTGCGGGTGAGTTTCGAGACACCGGAACCGGGCGCTCGGGCTTTGATAGAAGAGGCCATCAAACACAAGGCGGTGCGGCTGGCTGGCATCGACGCCAATTATCGGCGCGGCGACGGCTCGATGCACATTGATGAGGACAGCACATTTAATGACTTGAGCCAACTGCAAGCGGAGGATATTTTGCGACAGCATCATCAAACCCAATATGGTGGCCCCGTGCCCGACGATGTGATGAAAGCCTTTCAGGAATTGTTGCTGGAGGCGGAACTATGAAGATTTTAGCGGTGCGCGGCAAAAATTTGGCGTCGTTGGCTGGCGAGTTCGAGATCGATTTTTTGCAGCCGCCTTTGTCTACGGCCGGGCTGTTTGCGATCAGCGGCCCCACCGGCGCCGGCAAGAGTACGCTGTTGGACGCCTTGTGTCTGGCGCTGTACGACCGGACGCCGCGATTGCAGCATGCCGCCGCCCAGGGGGTGCGTCTGCGCGATGTCGGCGACGAAACCCTGCCGCCACAGGATGTGCGTAACGTGTTGCGCCGTGGTTGCGCGGACGGTTATGCGGAAGTGGATTTCATCGGCAACGACAAACAGCATTATCGCAGCCGTTGGAGCGTGCGGCGCGCGCATGGCCGGGTCGACGGCCGGTTGCAGGCTACCGAAATGAGTTTGTTGCGTCTGCCGGAAGCGCAGCCAATAGGCGGTGTGAAAACCGAGGTGTTGGAACACATACGCCAACGGCTGGGTTTGAGTTTCGAGCAATTTACTCGCGCGGTGTTGCTGGCGCAAAACGAATTCAGCGTGTTCTTGAAAGCCGGCGACGACGAACGCGCCAGTCTGCTGGAAACCCTGACCGGCACCGACGAATACAGCCGCATTTCCATGTTGGCTTTCGAACGAGCCAAGCAGGAAAAGGGGCGTCTGGAGGCATTGTCCAGCCAGTTGGCCGTGCAACAGCCTTTGGCGGCGGAGCAACGCCAGGCAATCGAAGCGCAAAAACAAACGGTGGAACGGGCCTTGGCCGGCGACCAGCAGCGACAAGCGGAGATCGAGCAACATTTGCAATGGCATCGGCAATACCAGGTGCTGCAAACCGCCGAGCAACAGGCGCAGCATAGGGTCGAGCAAGCGCAAGCGGCGCAGGCTCAGGCCGAACCGCGCCGGGCTCATGTTGCCTTGGTCGAGTCCTTGCAGGAAGCGCGGCCGCTGCTGACGGAATGCGATCGATTGCAGGCGGAATGCCAGCGGCAACAGAGTCAGTTCGACGCCGCCCAATCTGGCTTGGCCGATGCTATCAGCCGGCAACAGACCGCCCAGCAAGCCCAGCAAACGGCGCAACAACGCTGGGACCAAGCCGAACGCGACCGCGTGCAAATTTTAGATGACATCGGCAAGGCCAAAACCTTGGATGCGGAAATCGCGCTGTTGTTGCCGCGCCATCGGCAATTGCAACATAACGCCGAGCAAGCCAGACAAGCACTGGCGGCATTGGACGACGAGCTGACGCAAAAACGGCAGAGCCGCGATATAGCAAGCCAAGAATTATCCGACTGCGAAGCCTGGTTGCAAAATCATGCTTCGCTGGAAATGCTGAGCCAGCAATGGCCGCGCTGGGAAGTGTTGTTCAAACAGGCGCAAACCGCTGCGAGTCAACGCGATACGGCTAGTCTGGAATTGACGGGTTTGGAAAAGCGCGTGCTGCAAGCACAGACCGATTTGCAGGCGGCGCAAACGCTGGTCGAAAGCCAACGATGCGAGTTCGAGAGCGCCGAACGGGCTTGTAAACAAGCGGAACTGGCGGCCGGACAATTCGATGCCGCCGCCTTGACCTCTGCCCATGGCCGTCATCAACTTCGGTTGGAACAACTGCGGCAGGCAAAAGGCAGCTGGGAAGCGCTGGGGCAATTGAGCGCCACGGATCATGCTCATGCCGGCAAGCTCGAATCGCTGGCTGAACAGCAGCAAGATCGGCTGGAAAATCTGGCGACCGTTCGGCAAAAGCTGCCAGCCTTGCAGGCCGCGCACGCCCAAGCCGCTAAAATGCTGGATTTGGTCAAGCTAGCCAGCCACGAGAGCGTGGAAAAACTGCGCGCCCAATTACAGGACGGCTGCGAGTGCCCGGTCTGCGGCTCCAAGCAGCATCCGTTTGCCCACGGCCAGCAACCATTGTTGCCGGAGCTAAATGACTTGGAAGCGGAAGTGGCCGAATGCCTGTTGCAATGTAAACAGGCGGAACAACTGGATGGGCGTTTGAGCCTGGAGCTTGAGCAACTGGACAAGCAGATCGGCGAATTGCAAACGGCGCGGCAAACCTTGCAAACGCAGATGACAGAACTGCAAACCCGCTGGCAATCCCACGCGCAGGCGTGTGCATTGCCTGTCATCGAGTCGGCCGAAATCGAAGCCTGGCTGAGTCAGCAGCTAGCCGATGCCGAGGCGGCATTGCTCCAGGTCGGACAAGATCTGAATGCAATGAGCGACGCTCTGGCCCGGCGCGACCTTACTCATAAGGTGTTGGCCGCCATCGAGCAAAAACGGCAATTGGCTCGGCAGCAAGCCGAGTTGGCTCAAGCCGGCCTCAACGAGAGTCAGATGGGAGTCGATCAGGCCGCCGAAAAGTTGCGGGCTTTGCAGAGCCAATTATCTCAATGGCTCGACGAATTGGATGGCGCATTCGAAAACGGAAGCTGGCGGCAGGATTGGCAAGCGGACGGTGAAAGCTTTTTCCAGAGTTGCCGCCGGCAAGCGCGGTTTTACTTGGAACAACAAACATTGCGCGAACAATTGCTCAAGCAAATCGCGATTCTGGATACCGAGTTGGAGGCTTTGGTTAGCCGCCGACTGCAAGCCGAGCGGCAAGCGGCGGCGGCTTTGGCCGATTTTAGCGCGATCGATGTCGAAGTGGCGGGCAAAGGCCGTCAACGCCAAGGTTTTTTGGCAGGCCGTTCAGTAACCGAGGCCGAGGCCGAGTTGGAACGACGCCTGGCCGCGGTCAAGGCAGAGCTGGATCAGGCCGTTGCTGCTGCCCATGCCGGCGCCACCGGGTTGGCGACGGCTCGACAGGCGGAAATGCAAGCGCAAACCTTGCTGAACGAAAACCAGGCGCGCCGGGCGACTGCGGAAGATGCGCTGGCGAAATGGCTGACAACCTTCCGGCAACGGCATAGGGCGATCGAAGAGCTGGATCAGCCCCAATTGCGCGCCCTGCTGCAGCACGACCATCTTTGGTTGAGCCAGGAACGGCAAGCCTTGCAGGCGATCGATAAAGCGCTGGCGCAAGCCTTGGCCGTACTCGATGAGCGGCGCCAGCAATGCGAGCAGCATTGGGCTCGCCGAGCATCTCTGGAATCCTTGGCAGATCTGGAAACAGCGCACAGTGAATTGACAACACGGTTGACCGGATTACGACATCAACATACCGAACTGGTGCTGCAATTGAGAGCGGATGACCAGCGTTTGGCGATCAGCGCGGAACTGCTGGACAAGCGGGCGGCACAAGCGGCAGTTCACGATACTTGGAGCAAATTGAATGCCTTGATCGGCTCGGCCGACGGCAAGAAATTCCGGAACATTGCCCAGCAACTGACGCTGGATGTGTTATTCGGCTATGCCAATCAGCACCTGAAAGATCTGAGTCGACGCTATCGTTTGGAGCGCGTCAAGGATACGTTGGCCTTGCAAGTGGTCGACCAGGACATGGGCGATGAAATACGCTCTGTGCACTCCTTGTCGGGTGGCGAGTCGTTTTTGCTGTCGTTGGCTTTGGCGTTGGGTTTGGCTTCCTTGTCTTCCAACCGGGTGAAGGTGGAGTCGTTGTTCATCGACGAAGGCTTTGGCAGCTTGGATGCCGAAACCCTGCGCGTGGCGATGGATGCCTTGGACAGCCTGCAAGCTTTGGGGCGCAAGGTCGGCGTGATTTCGCACGTGCAGGAGATGACCGAGCGCATAGGCACGCGTATCGAAATCAAGCGCATCGGCAACGGCTTGAGCCGGCTGAATGTGGGTTAGAACTTGGATAGTGACTCTTCGGTGTGGGTTAAATAACCCTCCCGATGTCCAGTCGTCCTAATATGGAATACCATGCAGAGCATGGTAATCAAATCAAAGATCGGATTTTGTGGGAGCGACGCTTCGTCGCGACTTGAAAGCTTTACAGTGCGACGAAGCGTCGCTCCCACACACAATGTCAGATGCCGCCAACATGTAATGATCAAGAGGGTTTACCATGGCGCATGGCGCTTGTTTTCGCGCGCCAAGTGGCCAACAATAGCCGGCAATCACAGAAAACCGATGGAGCTCGCCATGGCACTGGATAAACCATACGAAAACGACTATTTGAGCGAAGAAGAGTATCTGGCCACGGAACCCGCTGCCGATCTGAAACGCGAATATATCGACGGACGGGTTTATGCGATGGCCGGGGCCGGCTACAACCATAATTGCATCGCCGCCAATATGTTGGGTGAATTCAGGAATCATCTGAAAGGCACGCCCTGCGCAACCTTCATGGCCGACATCAAGGTCAAACTGGGCAAGGATTACGTTTACCCGGATGTGCTGGTCGATTGCAGCAAGATGAGCGGCAGCGACGTTTTTTCGACCTCGCCGGTCATCATCGTCGAGGTATTGTCCCGTTCTACCCGTAAAACCGATACCACGACCAAATTGATTCGCTATATCAACCTGCCTTCCCTGCAGGAATATGTATTGATAGAGCCCGACATCGTGTCTGTGCAGGTGCTGCGCCGCAGCAAAAACTGGCTGCCCGACTATTTCTTTTTGGGCGATGAGGTTACCTTTGAGTCGATTGGCCTGACTTTGCCGGTCGAAGACATCTACGACCGGGTGGACAATCCGGACATCAACGAATTCAAGGCCGCAAAGCCGATCTAGGCCATTGCTGATCGAATCGATCACCAATTTGACGGCTGTCTGTGCGATGCGGTCTTCGGGACGGCCCCCATCCCCAGCGGACGACATCGAGTTCGCCCCCGATGCGTCTTAAAATATCGCCATCAGGTACAATGACGCCTTTTGAATCCCTGGGCGTGGCGTCTAAGTATGCATGAGCTATGGTTGGCTAAGGAATATGTGAGCAATAAGCTAGGCAATGGTAGGTGCGAATTCATTCGCACTGTGTGGATAAATCCGCACCTACCCCGAATACTTGCATAGGTTACTTCATGTTCATTCCTAAATATTCCGCATGGTGGCTGCCGGTGTTATCCGGTATTTTGATCGGCACCAGTTATATCCCTTTTCCGCCCTGGGCCTCGCTGTTCTGTTTCGTGCCATTGTGGCTGTTTTGGCAACAACAGCAAAAGCTGAAAGCCGTTTTGCTCGGCGGCCTGCTGACCAGCTTCATCTATACCTTGATCGGCTTCAACTGGGTGACTTACACCTTGCATGAATTCGCCAAGGTGAATTGGTTTCTGGCCGGCATCGGCATGCTGCTGTTTGCCTTGTTTGGGCATTTGTTCGTGCCGGTGGCCGGGATGCTGTGGTTCTGGGGACGCAAACTCTGCGCGACCAAGACTTGGTTGTCGTTTGCGTTGATGGCGATCGTTACTGCCCTGGCCGAACTGTACGTGCCCATGCTGTTCAAATGGAATTTCGGTTATAGCTGGTATGGCGCCGGGCTGCCGATTTACCAATGGGCCGAGATCGTCGGTTTTACCGGCCTGAGCATGTTGTCGATCTTGGCCAACCTGCTGGTTTTGTTGGCCTGGCGTGCCAGAGCGACAAGAGCCGGTCAAGCCGGCTTCGCCGCCATCGTGTTGATATTTTTAGGCCTCAATGCAGGCGGCATCTGGCTGAAAAACCGCTTGCCGGAGCCGGACGCTTCCGTCAATGCCTTGCTGGTGCAAGCCAATATCGGCAATATGGAAAAACAGGCCATGGAGCATGGCAAGGGCTTTCAAGCCGAAATTCTAAAAAAATATCTGCGGATCAGCGCGGAAGGCTTGGCCAAGCATCCGGAGACTGATTTCGTGATGTGGTCGGAAACCGCTTTCCCGGCAATGCTGGGCGGTGATTACAACTATTCTATTTTCGCGCAATCGGTGCAGGATTTTTTACGCTCGCATCAGGTTGGCCTGATTACGGGGGCTTATGGCAAGGACTCGCAATCCGGTCTGATCACCAACTCGCTGTTTGCCATCGACCAACAAGGCACGATCACGGAACCGCATTACAGCAAGACCATTCTGCTGGCCTTGGGCGAATACATTCCCGGTGAAGAAAGCTTTCCGTGGCTCAGAGAGCTGTTGCCGATGGTGAGTCATTTCGGCCGTGGTCCTGGTCCGACCGTCTTGCTGAGGTTCAACGGTTATGCAATGGGGCCGCAAGTTTGCTACGAGAGCCTGTTTCCAACGTTTTCCAAGGGTCTGGCCGATCTGGGCGCGCAATTCATCGTCAACGTGACCAATGATTCCTGGTACGGCACCTGGCAGGAACCTTATCAGCATTTGTATATGACCCTGGCGCGCGGGGTTGAATTCCGGCGCCCGGTATTGCGAGTCACGAACACCGGCATATCCACCGTGTCGCTGGCGAATGGCGAGGTGCTGGCCTTGTCGCCGATGGATACCAGCTGGTCGGGCGCTTACCGGGTTGGCTATAGAACCCAGCCGCAAGCCACCTTTTATCAGCGCCATATCGACCTGATGCCGGGCTTGTTATGGCTTGCGCTGGTTCTGTTGCTTGGTTACGCCGCGATGCATTCGAGAGACAAGCGGGCGTGAAGAAGGTTCAGGCTGCTCCCCTCCCCTCGCGGAAAAGGGCGGGGTGCGGGAAATCAATGCAAACACCTGATTCATCCCCCCTCATCCTGACCTTATCCCGACGGGAGAAGGAAACTATGTCGACTTTTACGACAGCCCTTGGTGAAGGAGAACCCCTCACCAAAGGGCCATTACGTTATTTTTTGGCTTTGAATTTACCGAACAAGCCGGTTATTTTGCCGGTACTTTTAGCGGGCTTTTTGTCGCCTTCGATCGGGTTCGATTCTGCCACAGGCTCAGGTGCGGCCACGGTTTCCTGAGGTTTTTCGACGGCCGCCGCGGACTGCGATTTTTTGAAACCGCCCAATAATCCGCCCATTTTCTTGCCAATGCCGGCGGACTCTTTTTGCTCCTGACTTGGTGCTGTTGCCTGCGGCTGCGGGCTCTCCACTTGCGGAGCTTCTACCTCTTTTGCAGCTTCGACTACGGGCACTTCTTCCGCTTGAGCCTCTGCTTTGGCCTGAAAGCCCAGCTTCTCGTCCATCTTGGCAAATTTTTCGATCGTGCGGCCGAAAAAGCCCTTACCCTTACTTGGCTCGGCCGCTTTTGGCTTTTTGGTGTCGGCCGGTGGCGTGGGTGCTTTCTCGACCGGTTTTTCACTGACGGGCGCTTGGCTGACCACAGGCTCGGGCTTGGCGGGTGCTTCCACGATAAGCGGAGCTCCTTGCACGATTTGTTCCACGATTTCGGGCTGTTTTACCGGCTCTAGCACCGGCTTTTCGACAGGAGGTGGTGGCGGTGTGTGTTTTTCGGCTTGGCGTTGGGTTTCCAGCGCCGCCAATCTCGCAGCTTCGGCTTGCTGTCTTGCCATGGCTTCGGCCAGTTGCCGTTCTTTGTCGGCTTCCAGCTGGCGTTGAGCCGCTTCGTATTGCTCGACCGCCATCTCCAATTTGGCCAATTGTTGGGTCTGGGTATCCAGCCGATTTTGCAGGCTGCTGACCAGCATTTCTTTTTCGGCGACTTTTGCCGCTTCGGTGTGCAAAGTCAGTTGCAATTGGGTTTTAGCCTGTTGCTCGTTTTGAAAACGCTCGCCGATCCGGGCAATGATCGCATCGTATTCGGCCAACAAATTGTCGGCGTTGGCGGCCGGCAGGGTCTGCAAATTGAGTTCGAAACGTTCCACCAGATGGGCCGAGCTATCGGCTAATTTCTGGTTGCTCGCTTGCAGGCGCTGCTCCAGGGTATTTGCACGCTCGGATTCCGACTCGGCCTTTTGCACGGCGGTCTGCATCTGCTCGGTGGTTTCATTCAGCTGTTGCTGCAAAGTCTGCAATTGTTCTTGCGCGGTATTCAGATTGGCCTGAATGGCATTGCCGGCGGCCGTGATGCGCGCGATCTGTCTTTTGGCAAAGCCGAGGCGAATACTGTAAAAAATGGCGGTCAACAGCCAGGCGGAAACGACCAACACGGCGGCATAATCGGCATTGTCCAAGGTAAGCTGATACCAGCGCGGCCACAAGTCTTGGAGTAGAGGCAGGAGTTTTTGCAGGGTTTCCATAACGGGTTCCTTATCAAATTATTATTTTAGTTTGGCCAAATCAGAAAACCTTCAGCCGACATCAAGCTGCTATTGTATAACGCCCGTTTTAGATTTCGTTAAGCAACGATAATTCGGCCGGATGCGGCGTCATATAAAACGACTCGGCGATGAACGCGTCGGGTTGTTTTCTAAAATGATGGCGCAGTAAGGTCAATGGCACGATCAACGGCACCAGGCCCAGACGATAGCTTTCGATGGTCTCGACCAGCTCTTGTTTGTCATCGCTGTTCAGCTTAGTTTTTAAATAGCCTTGAATGTGCTGCAACACGTTGACATGATTGCCGCGAGTGGCGGGGATTTTAAGGCAGGCCATCAACTCGATGATATAGCGTTCGGCGATTTCCTGGATGTTATCGGGTCGCGCTTCGGCCAACAGCCGTCCGAGCTCCCGAGCCCTGTTTTGCTCATGGCTCATCGCGATCAGCTTGTGCCTGCTGTGAAAACGCGTCAAGGCATGCGCGGTCAGTGGCTGTTTGCACAGTTGTTGCCAGCGATGCCTGATGAAGACGCGCTGAATGAAATTCTCGCGCAATACCGGGTCGCCCAAACGGCCCTCTTCCTCGATGGGCAGCGTTGGAAAATGTTCGGCCAAATAGCCTGCAAACACCCCTACTCCATGGCGGACCGGGATGTCGTTTTTATAAATCTTGACCCGTTCCATACCGCAGCTCGGCGAATCTTTTTTCAGGATATAACCGCATAAATCCTGCAACCACGCGTGCTGGCGTTCCCCCACCTGTTCCAGGGATTCGGTAACGTCCAGAGCGTGGTCCTTGACGCCAACCACCCGGATTTGGCCGGCCACATCCCGCAACTGCACCGCCGGTCTTGGAACACCCAAGCCCGCTTCGACTTCCGGACAAAAGGCGCGAAACTGAAAATATTGCCCCAAGGTGCGCTCTATATAACTATGATATTTATGCGCGCCGTCGTAGCGTACCTGATGCCCCAACAAACAACTGCTGATGCCGACTAAGATGCTGTCCATATCAATGCTCGGGTTGTAGATAAATCAAATCCTGGGTCGGAAAGCCCAAGGCTCTGGCTTGTTCGACCAGCCGGGTCAAAACGTTTTGCGGCAACGTCGGCGTGCGCGCCAGTATCCATAAATAATCCTTGCTGTTGCCGGCAATCATCACGTATTGATAGTTTTCCTTGTCCAATTCTATGATGTTGTAAGCGCCATAAAACGGCCCAAAAAAGGATACCTTCAGGCGGCCTATATCCGGTGTCTCGACGAAATAGGCTTTTCCCTCGGCGGATCGGCGCTGTTTTTCCTCGTTGTCGTAACCACTATTGATCACCTTGACGCCGCCATCGTCGCGCAGACTATATTCGGCGGTCACCTCGCTCAAACCGCGCTCGAAGCTGTGATCCAAACGGGCGATTTCATGCCAGGTACCCAAATATCGATCTAGCTCAAAACCACTGATTGGCCGCACGCCTTCCGGTATCCCGGTACATGCCGTCAAACAGGAACAAATGCAAATCAATAAAACTCGCCACATGAATCTCTCCTTTAGGTTGCCGTTGCCTGCTGAAATAATGCCTTGGTTTGCTGGCTACGCAAACCATGCTCGACCATGGGCGCAGGATAATCGCACGCCAGGGGCTGCTTGTGCCAATTATGAATCACCGCCGCGGAATAAGGCCTTAGTTCCGGTATCCATTGCTTGATGTAGAAACAATCGGCATCGAATTTTTTTTGCTGCAACCATGGATTGAAAATCCTGAAATACGGTTGCGCATCGCAACCCGTCGATGCCGCCCACTGCCAGTTGCCGTTGTTGACACTGGGATCGTAATCCAGAAGCTGCCGAGCAAAATAACGTTCACCCCAGCGCCAGCTGATTTGTAAATCCTTGACCAGGAAGGACGCGGCTATCATGCGGACGCGGTTGTGCATAGCGCCGGTTTGGTTCAATTGCCGCATGCCGGCATCGACTATCGGAAAGCCGGTGCGCCCCTCCGCCCAGGCGTTGAATTCATCGGAATCGTTACGCCAGGCGATCGCATCGTAACGGCGGTGAAAAGCATGCCCAAACACATGCGGAAAATGAAAGCCGATATGGGTAAAAAAATCCCGCCAATAAAACTGGCGCAACAAGGGGTGTTCGGCGCCCAGTTTTTCCACCACCGCATAATAAGCCTCCCGTATCGAGCAACAACCAAACTTCAGATAGGCCGACAAATCGCTGGTCGCGGCCATGGCCGGGAAATCGCGTTGCTGGCCGTAGTGTTGACAAGCCCCTAGCGAGTCCAATTTGGCTAAAGCAACCTGCCGACCTCCGGGCAAAGCATGGGTATGTGGTTTCTTGAAGCGCTCGATAAATGGTAAATCATCCGAGCCATCGCTATGAAAACGCCCTTCGGCCAATGCTTCTGGCAAGGCTACGGGTATTTGCCGGGATCGGTTGTAGAAGGCGGTAAAAACCTGATAGGCCGTACCATCGGCTTTTAGCACGTCTTCCGGTTCGTTGAGCA
This sequence comes from Methylomonas rapida, assembly GCF_024360925.2. Classification (NCBI taxonomy): domain Bacteria; kingdom Pseudomonadati; phylum Pseudomonadota; class Gammaproteobacteria; order Methylococcales; family Methylococcaceae; genus Methylomonas; species Methylomonas rapida. Next base: position 3,173,798 of record NZ_CP113517.1, read on the forward strand.
AGGCATCGGCGCAAGCATGAAACGGCATTTGCAGTTGTTCGCACAATTGTTGCAGTGCATGGTCTCGCTGACGGCTGAACGGCGTGTAATCGCGATTGACATAAACCGCCTGGATGGACAGGCGCTGCTGCAATTGACGCACCACCGCTTCGGGCTGGTCGTGGAAAAAATGCAGCCTCGCGCCGCTGGCCTGGAATTGCCGTTGCAAATCTTCCAGGGCTTCCAGCATGAATTGCAGGCCAGGTTGGCTTTGATAGGGATGGGGCTCGATTTGTCTGGGATCGAAAATAAAGCACGCCAGCACCTGTTCGGATTGGCGCAACGCTTCATTCAATGCCGTGTTGTCGAACAGACGTAAATCGCGCCGAAAAATGAACAGCGATGTCGAATAAGGTTTGTTCATCGGTGTCAGATACGATTGAAACAGTCGCCCCAATGAATGACCATCTCCTGACAGTTGAACAGAATGTTCGGATAATCCTGGTAAATCACCCAGCGCAACGCGAAATCGGCATAGGCCGCCACCGTGGTCCAGCGGGCCGCCGTCTGCCAGATTCTGCTGGAGCAATTTTTAGAACAACGCCAAACGGCGCCGGTCCAATAAATCAATGGCATGGCCACGATGACATGCATGGTGACCCAACTGGCCACGGTGAAGGTGCCTTCATCGATGCGGTAATCGATGTACAGCAACACCGCATTGAACAAGATGAAAAAAGGCCAGAAGGCGTCTTTCAACTTCAGATAACCCAGCCAGCTCCATTGCAAATACAGGTAGAGCGACGGCGGCGTGCGTTCTTCTCTTTCCAAGGAGGGCACTGGCGTAAGCAGATAAATCAGCGTGGCAAGCACTACCGAGACGGCAAGCGCTTCATACCAGCTAATGAAGGAGGTAAAGGCAAAGAGCAAAGTCAGGGTATTGATCAACATGGATTAGGGTCGGTTTCGATTCAAAATGTCGCTCAAGGCCACGCCGAGGTCGGTAAATTGAAATTGAAAGTTTCGCGCCTGCAAGCGCTCGGGCACCACCCGCTGACTCCCCAACACCAAAGCCGCCATTTCACCCAACAAGGCTCTGAGCATTGCCGCCGGTAGAGGCAACAACATCGGGCGCCGCAGAACAGAGGCTAAACTGATACTGAAATCCCGATTGGTCACGGGATTTGGCGCGGTGGCATTGTAAGGCCCGCGCATATCTACGTTATCGATCATCGCTTGCACGATGGCCAGCCAGTCTTTTAGATGTATCCAGGACATCCATTGCCGGCCATCGCCCATGCGCCCGCCCAAGCCAAAGCGAAACGGCAGCAGCATGCGCTGCAATATGCCGCCGCCCTGCCCCAAGACCAGGCCTGTTCGTATCAGGCAAACACGCGCGCCAAAAACTTCAGCCTTTAGCGCGGCGGCCTCCCAATCCGCGCATAGCTGTTGGGCGAAATCCGCGTTGGGCGGACTTTGCTCGGTCAAAATCCGCTCGCCTTGATCGCCGTAAACGCCGATCGCCGAACCGCTGATGAACACATCCGGGGCTTGGGCTGAAGCACCAATCCAGTCCACGAGTTGCGTCGTGAGTTTGATGCGACTCTCTCGCAATTCCTGTTTGCGGCTCTCACTCCAACGCCTGTCGAAAATGCCGGCGCCAGCCAGATTGATCAACGCCTTGAAATGACCGGCGTCGGGCAAATCCTCAATACGGGTGACGGCACTCACTTGGCTACCAAAGACACGCGCCACTTTTTCCCGGCTACGGCTCAGCACGGTCACCGCATATCCTTTATGCAATAAAACCTGCGTCAAGGCACTACCTAGAAAGCCGGTACCGCCTGTAATCAAAATGGATTGCTTTGCCATATACACGCTCCGAATTACCGATGAAATACACTGAAAAGCCCTCACAGAGCAAAAAGCCTTGCTGAAAAAAGCTAAAGCTTTTTCACTCCCGTCGAAACTCGGGAGCGCAATAGCTTTAACTGTTGCCGCACGGTGCCAGCACTTTTACCTTTTACGACCGTCTCCTTTTGAAATAAGCTCGACACTGGTAGGTGCTAATTCATTCGCCCTGTGCGGATAAATCCGCACCTGCACCGAATACTTGCATAGGTTATTTCATGTTCATTCCTTAGCTCGCAGCTTAACGATCATTCACGGCGCTTTTTCGCCCCCTTGGAATCATCAATTTATGCAACTGCCGATTCTTGAACCATACCGCGACCCGGAAACCCAGTAGAAAAGCGATGATAGTGAGGTAAAACAAGGGCTGGAACAGATTGCCCTTGAGTTGCCAAAAATAATGAATGATCGCGGCGGCGGCGGCGTAATAGATGAATCGATGCAGTTTCTTCCAGTTTTTGCCTAGCCTTTTTTTCGCGTAAGTCGGCGAAGTGATGGCCAGCAACAACACGATGATATAAGCCACCACCCCGAACCAGACATAGGGGCTTTGCACGATGTCATTGACTATCGCCGCCCAGACGCCGCCATGATCGACGAACACATAACCCAGCACATGCAAAGTGGCATAAAAAAAGGCGTACAGCCCGAACATCTGCCGGTAATCTGTCATGCCGCGCCATTTGGTGACGGTTTGAATCGGCGTGATGGCCAGCGTGATGCATAAAAAACGCAGCGCCCAATCGCCGGTTCGAATATGTATCGCTTCTATGGGATTGGCGCCAAGTTGGTTGTTGACGACTTGAAACAACAACCAAAACAGCGGCAACAGACACGCAATGGAGGCGACTATCCAGGGATTGTCGATTCGAATCAACATCAGAAAAAATGCCTCAGATCCATGTCGCTGTACAACGAAGCGACCTGCTCGCCGTAACCGTTGAACAATTCCGTCTGCCGGCGCGGCGTAAAAAAACCGCTGCCCAATTGCCGCTCGCTGGCTTGACTCCAGCGCGGGTGCGGCACCGATGGATTGACGTTGGCATAAAAACCGTATTCACTGGGCGCAAATGCATTCCAGCTGGTCATCGGCGCCCGTTTCAACAATTCGATTTTGACGATCGCCTTGATACTTTTAAAACCATATTTCCAGGGCACGACCAAACGCAATGGCGCGCCATTTTGTTTGGGCATAACTTCGCCGTACATGCCGACGGCCAATATCGTCAGAGGATGCATGGCCTCGTCGATGCGCAAGGCCTCGACATACGGCCAGTCCAGCATCGCCTTGATCCGCTGTTTCGGCATGGTCTCGGGCTGATACAACGTGGTGAATTTGACGTATTTCGCATTGGACAGAGGCTTTACCGATTTGAGCAGGTCGGCCAGCGGAAAACCGACCCAGGGAACCACCATGGACCAGGCTTCCACACAGCGGAAACGATAAATGTATTCTTGTAGCGTCTGCTGCTTGAGAATGTCTTCCAGATGATATTTTCCGGGCTGTTCAACCTCGCCGGAAATTTCGACGTCCCAATTATCCGTATTAAGCTGCTGCGCCAATTCGGTGGCATCTTCCTTGTTAAAGGAAAATTCATAGTAATTCGTGTAATTTTTAACGACGTTGTCCGGCGTGACAGGGCCTAAGTCGCCGCTAAGCTCACTCTTTTTCAAGGACGGCCAGCGCTGCTGGGCATTTGCCGCTAGAACCGCTGAACCCACCGAAGGCAATAGCAGCGATGCCGCCATGGCCTTGATGATTTTGCGCCGCTGCTGAAAAACCAATGGGTCGGTAATTTCACTAGCCGGAATTGTTTTTTGCGTTTTTATGATCATTTCGTGTCACCCAGGTTTATCGCGTGCGCAATAACAAGATCAAGGTTTTTTCTTGCCTTTAGGAATCAAACCCAGTAACTGTCTGATCTTGCGTTCGGTAATGAATGCCAATGAAAATAACTGAATAAAGTTTTCCGCTTCGATCAAATCCAGGCCTATATTTGCCGGAACCAATTCTTTCCGCGTGCCGAAAATACGATCCCAAAACGCCAGTACAATCCCATAATTACTGTCGTGCTCTATTCTCAGGGTTGAATGATGGGTGCGGTGCAAATAAGGTGTAATGATATATTTCGAAATCGTTTCTTCATGCGGCACGCGGATATTGGCATGGTGAAAGAATATGAAAAATAATTCTATGATTTCGATTGACAATACCAGATAAGCATCCACGCCTATCACGACGACGAAAATACATTTATAGACGATTTCCAATAGCAAATCGAAGACGTGAAAGCGGAAACCCGTCGATACATTGAAGCTTTTATCGCTATGATGAACCTTGTGAAAACGCCACAACCATTCGTATTTATGGCCGGCGACATGCCAGGCATAAATGGCAAAATCAAAAAACGCGAAAGCCAGTATCCATTTCAGCGGGCCATTTTCCAAACCGCTCAATAGCCCGAGATAAGAAAACTGCTGCGCGACCAAAAATAGCGAGGAGGCCCGGAGTATCGCCAAAATGATGTTGTTGATGAGAAAAGCCGTTGTATTGGTAACGACGGATTCCTTGTAGATTTTTGGAGGGAAATTTCGATAAGGTTTGTATTTCTCGATGACCAGCAACAGAATGAACGCAAAAATAGCCAGACCAAAAAAGGTCTGGTTGAACAGCATGCCACTGTGACTACTCGCTTCGTTCGTCCCCATAACCCACTCCAGGAAATTCGCTATTGATTATTTTGGGCTGGCATTCAGCAGCTCGGTCAGCGTTTTGATTTCATTATCCGCATTGACTTGGTTGGTAATATCGTATTGAACGCCCAAATAATAGATAACGCGCTGTTTTTTATCAAACAAAGGTATGATTTTCAGATGATTATGAAATAAGGTACCGTCTTTTTTGTAATTTCTTAATGTCACTTCAACCGCTTCGTGATTCTTCATTGCTTCGGCGATTTGAAAGCGGGCGGGCTGATCCCTATCGTCACCTTGCAGAAAGCGGCAATTATGCCCAATGATATCTTCTTGAGAATAGCCTGTCAGACGTTCGAACGCTTTATTGGCATAAATAATCGGTGCATCGTCCAAATCCGGATCGGCCAAGGTTACGCCGTTGACGCATTCGTCCAGGATAGCGGACAACACTTGCGGAATGATTCCAGAATCTTTTTCGACAATAAAAGCCATGATTAAACTCCAAGCCCTGGTATTGATGTTGTTATGGTTAATTGCATTCTGCGGCAATTAAGTTTTTTATATTTTCGACCGTATTTTCCGCGCCATCTTCGATCGCATAGCGAATCAGCTTTTCGAATGGACGCATGAATACTTCCAGCTCCAGTAATTCAAAACGGAACGTTAGAGAGGTGGGTTTTTTATGCTCGGCGGCTTCCAGCAAGTAACTTTGTCTGTAGGGTTGAGTAACTCCCCTCAAAACCAATTTTTGCTCGGGCTGATAATCGGCAATCTCGAACACCGATTCTATTTCGGTATTATTGTCCTTGCGTACTTGTTTTGCCTTCGCGCCGACGAATACATCCCCACCATCCAGCGGTTCAAATTCGACGATTTCTTCCGCCCATTTCGGGTAGTTTTCAAAGAAGTGTTCGCCTACGAATGAAAAGACTTCTGCTATCGGCTTATCGATTTCTACACGGGCCTCGCCCGAGACGGGCTTGTTTGTATCAAAAGGTAACTTAATCTGCATGCCAATTCCCCGAAGTTGATTCAAATGAACGTGTTGACCTGAGAGTACCGCTTTTATCTGATATTGATAATCCTTGCCAAATCTAGCCGTCGCTTTTTCTTAGAATACACAACCCGCCATACAACAAATGAGATAAACCGGCATATAAAAACAATGCTTGGTAATTCGGATCGATTTCTATCTGATTGACCGAACCATAAAACTCCAGGGACGCAATCAATAGTAGTAAAAAAGCGCCTAAACACACAACCCCGGCGTAGTTGTTCTTGAACTGATAGAAACCATATACCGCCAATTGCATCAAGCATAAATACAGCAAAACAAAGCGCAGATTATTTGCCAGCGGCCCATATAAATCCTCGGAATTTTCGAAAAACAATTCACTACCCGCCATGGAAAACACGCTGACAATCAACACGAACAACACGGATGCATTGAAATTGACTTGCAATAGCAAGCGCAGCAGATATAGGGACAAATTGGATAGCGAGCGGGTATTCATTGTTTATACCTCTTGTTTTGAAAAAGCTGAAGTTTCCCAATTCTTGACCAGCCTACCTTGCATAGTTGGTGTTGGTCAGTCATTTATTGCTGGTTTTGCCGCTTGTATAGCAAACCCCACTTTAATTCGTTTCCCTTTATACGTCGCTGGCAAAAAAACTGGGAAACTTCAATTGAAGAAGGGTTTCCAACTTAAACAGGAACAGTTATTCCAAGGAGCCATTCGTGGTGAACTTGTCGAACCATGAACCACAGGGCTGTCGAAAAATCTCTCCTGCGCAAACCCGAAGGGCTCGGAATGAACGGTTGCCACGCCTAAAATTAAGTAGCCTCAAAAAGATACCCTCCCGAAGTACTGCATTGGGAGGGCACATAGAGGAGGACAATTATGACGTCAGGACAGAGTCCGTTGAAATGGCTTGTCCATCGGCGTCATCGAGCTCTATTTCAGTTGCAACAACTTCAAGCTCAGGTTCGGGTTGCGGCGGATCGATCATGCGTCCTTGCATCAGTTCATCGATTTGGTACTTATCGATCGTTTCCCAATCCAATAGGGCGTCCGCCATGTTGTGCAGAATCTCGATATGGTCTTTCAATATCGTTTCCGCACGTTTGTAATTGCTATCGATCACCGCGCGTATTTCTTCGTCTATGGTTTGAGCCATCTTTTCCGACATCGGTTTGGACTGCGGCCCCATATAACCGCCTTCGCTATCGCCGTAGTCCATCGGACCCAGGCGATCGGACAGGCCCCATTTGGTCACCATGTTTCTCGCCAGTTGGGTGGCACGCATGATGTCGTTCGAGGCTCCCGTGGTGACTTTGTTCTTGCCATAGATGATCTCCTCGGCGACCCGGCCACCGAACAGGCTGGCGATCTGGCTTTCCAGCTTGTCCTTGCTGGCGCTGTATTGGTCGCGTTCAGGCAGGAACATCGTGATGCCCAGCGCGCCGCCGCGCGGCATGATGCTGACCTTGTAAACGGGATCATGCTCGGGTACCAGGCGTCCGACGATGGCGTGACCGGCTTCGTGATAGGCTGTCATCAGCAAATCTTCCTTGCTCATGATCATCGTGCGTTTTTCGGCACCCATGATCATTTTGTCGCGCGCCTTGTCCAGGTCGTTCATCGTCACTTCGCGTTTGTTGTTGCGAGCGGCAAACAAGGCGCCTTCGTTGATCAGATTGGCCAATTCCGCGCCGGAGAACCCCGGCGTACCGCGCGCCAGATCGGTCAAACTGACATCGGCCGCCAAGGGCACCCGGTCGCCATGGACTTTCAGGATCTGTTCGCGGCCTTTGATGTCCGGCAAACTTACTTGAACCTGGCGATCGAAGCGGCCCGGACGCAATAGCGCCTTGTCCAGAATATCGGCACGGTTGGTCGCGGCGATGACGATGATGCCCTCGCTGCCACTGAAACCGTCCATTTCGACCAGCAACTGGTTCAGGGTTTGCTCGCGCTCCTCATTACCGCCGCCCATACCGGCGCCGCCGCGTTGCCTGCCCACGGCATCGATCTCGTCGATGAATATGATGCAGGGCGCGCGTTTTTTGGCTTGTTCGAACATGTCCCTCACCCGCGAGGCGCCGACACCGACGAACATTTCGACGAAATCGGAACCGGAAATCGAGAAGAACGGCACCCCTGCTTCGCCGGCAATCGCCTTTGCCAGCAGGGTCTTTCCTGTGCCGGGAGGCCCCACCATCAATACGCCGCGCGGAATCTTGCCACCCAGGGCTTCGTATTTGCCGGGGTCTTTCAGGAAATCGACCATTTCGACCACGTCTTGCTTGGCTTCTTCACAGCCGGCCACGTCCTTGAAGCGGATTTTGACCTGATCTTCTTCCATCAGTTTGGCGCGGCTTTTACCAAAGCCCATCTGGCCATCGCGGCCGCCCGCCATCATGGCTTGCTTGCGCATGAAATAGACCAGCACGGCGATCAACAACAAGGTCGGCGCCCACGAAATGAAGATATTCATCAAGGTGGAAGGCGGCTGCGGTTTTTCGACCTTGATCTTGACGTCGTACTCCAGCAACTCGTCGATCATGCGCATGTCGTTGGGGTTGTAAGTGGAAAAGCGGGTACCGTTGTTGCGCTTGCCATCGACAAAATTGCCGTCGATCACGACTTCGGTCACCACTCTGTTGCGCACGTCTTCGATGAAATCGGAATAAGAGATTTCGTAATGCGGATCGTATTGCGGCATCGAGCGATTGAATATCGAAGACACCGCGATGACAACCGCCACCAATATCACTGCGAGAAACAAGAATTTCTTCATGACTGTATTCCCCTAACTCACTTTTCGCTGGAGAAATATTTGAAAAAATCGGAATTTGGCTTCAACACCAAGGTATCCTGGGTTTTCTCAAATGAGGCTTGATAGGCCTGCAGGCTGCGGTAGAAGGCATAGAACTCCGGGTTTTTGCCGAAGCTCTTGGCGTAAATCTCCGCGGATTCCGCATCGCCACGGCCGCGAACGTTTTCCGCTTCCCGCTGCGCGTTGGCCACGATCACCTGTTTTTGCTTGTCGGCTTCCGCGCTGATCAATTCAGCGCTTTCGGCGCCTTGCGAACGGAACTCTCTGGCCACCCGCTCCCGTTCGGCGCGCATGCGCTGATACACGGAACTACTGACTTCCTGCGGCAGGTCTATGCGTTTGATGCGGATATCGACCAATTCGATACCGAATTTCTCCGCCGCCGGCGCCAACTTTTCCAGCAAGGTGTTGCGCAATTCGCTGCGATCTTCCGAAATCAGCTGCTTGATGGTGCGGACGCCAAATTCGCTGCGCATCGCGTCCTTCATGATCTGGTCGAGGCGCAGATTGGCCTGGAATTCGTCGCCACCGACCGTGGTGTAAAAAAGACCCACATCACCGATTCGCCACTTGACGAACGAGTCAACAATAACGTTCTTCTTTTCGGAGGTAAGAAAACGCTCGGACTTGGCGTCCAAGGTCAGCACGCGCGCATCAAACGTACTGACGTTATTGATGATGGGGGTCTTAAAATGGAGTCCCGGTTTCAAATCGGTTGTGACGATTTCCCCAAGACGAAACAGAATGGCTCTTTCGTGCTCGTTGACATGAAACACCGACATCGAAGCCAGTACCAGGGCCGTCAAACCGGCGGCCGGGAATAGAATCATGGATTTGTTGTTCATTGTTTGCTCCTGCTAGGACGCAATTCGCTGGTCGAAATTTTGCGCACGTTGTTTTTTTCCACCTGTTGCGGCTCTACACTCACATTCGGCTCGCTGGCTGCCGGGCTTGTTTGTGCTTGTGGAGCCGGCATTTGTTGCAACGGCATGTATATCGCCGGCGGTTGGTCGGTATCCAGGATCACTTTGTTGGTCGAGGCGTAGAGTTTTTCCTTGGCTTCCAGATACAAGCGCTTGCGCGTAATCGCGGGATTTTTTTCGTATTCCACCAACAACTGATCGAAACGTTCGGTTTCACCCTTGGCTTTGGCGACTTTTTCGGCCGAATAAGCTTCGGCTTCTTGCAGAATACGCGAGGCCGCACCGCGCGCTTTCGGAATGACTTCGTTGCTGTAGGCCTCGGCTTCATTGATCAGGCGCTGCTTGTCCTCGCGGGCGCGAATGGCGTCCTCGAAGGCGCCCTGCACTTCCTCGGGTGGCTGCGCATCCTGCAGATTCACGCTGGCCACGCTGATGCCGGCCTGGTAATCGTCCATGGCTTGCTGAATTTCTTCCTTGATTTCGGCGACGATCTGGCTGCGGCCTTCGGTCAGCACGAAGTCCATGTTGTTGCGGCCAATCACGCCGCGCAACACGCTTTCTGTGAGTTGTTTCAGGGTGTTTTCGTTGTTCTTGACGTTGAACAAATAGTCTCTGGCATTGTTGATTTGATACTGCACGGCCAGTCGCACGGCGATGATGTTTTCATCCTTCGTCAGCATCAAGGATTCCTGAGGGGCGGCCGTGGATTTACTCAGGCGTCCACCGTCGCCGTAGCCGACTTCGATGAAGCGTTGTTGCTCGACATTGACCACATTGACCGCTTCGACGGGCAGCGGAATATGCCAGTGCGGCCCCGGCATCGTGGTGTCGACATAGGCGCCAAAGCGGGTCACGACCCCTCTATTGCCCTGGTCTATGATGTAAACACCACTGATCAGCCAACCCAATGCCAGCGCGCCTCCAAAAAAACCGCCCACTTTGGATAACGAAAACAGGTTTTCATGTTCGTGGTAAAAATGCACCGCTTTATGCGAAATATCCTTCCATTGTTTCTCGAATTCCATTTTCCAATCCGGCGGCGGTGTTTGTTTATCGGCGTTGTGGTTTTCTGAAGACATAATCACTCCTCTTGGTTCATAGTTGGCCTGATCGGGACCTTACTTGTTATTTTTGTCAAAAGCCAACGACATTTAGTAGCTTGATAAAAACAGAATACAGATCAATCAAGTATCGTTTGGTTCCAAAAACAGCATCAGATCAAAGCCAAATTGTTGTCTTAATTTTTGTAAAGCCTCATTTTGTATTTGTCTGACTCGCTCCCGAGTCACTTGTAACTGATCAGCCACGGCTTGCAAAGTCATTTCTGTGTGATTTTTGAGACCAAACCGCATCGCCAGGATGGTGGCCTGCTTTTCCGGCAAGCTGGCCACGGCTTTGCTCATGTAGCTTACCAGGTCCGTTTCGATCAACTCCCCCAAAGGTTGCGTGAATTGCCGCTGCTGCATTTTTTCCATCACCGACATGCCGTCGTCCTCCTCATCGTTACTGGCATCTTGCACATAGGTCGCTTGATAGTAACTGCTGATGGTCTTGATCTCTTGTTCCGATAAATCACAGCAGGCCTTCAATTCCGCCAAGGTCGGCCAACGTTCATGTTTCAAGTAACTCAGGCGCATCGCTTCAAACACCGGGGACGACTTTTCCGCCAGCGCCACCGGCAAAGGCACGACCTTGTCCTGCTTGACGATGAGCCTGGAAATCGCTTGCTTGATCCAGAAAATCGCATAGGTGGAAAAACAATTGCCGCGTTCCGGATCGAATCGATCCACCGCCTTGATCAAGCCGACCATGCCTTCCTGCATCAAATCGTCGAACGTCAAGGTGGTGGTCTTGTATTTATGCGCCACAAAGGCCACCAAACCCGTGTTATTGGCGATCATTTCCTGCCGCCAGTGTTTGAGTTCAAAGCGGCCGCATTGCAATTTGGTTTTATAGACGGGATCGAGCGCGCCCGCTTGACCCAATTTGTTCTGTATCCGTTCGCTGACCTCCAACAGATACACCGGCAAAAAATGCAGACCATGCATGAGCTGATGAGCGCGCGCCGAAATCCCGCCGGCTTCTCGGCTTTGTGCATTTTCAACTTGTACAAAATCACGATGTTGTACAACATTGCCGCTACCGGTCGCTGCATAATCCGCGTACAAATCCTGGAAGACTTCCTCGCATTGCTCGAATTCCGCCAGAAAGCCATGCAACGACTGCTTGTAGCCATCGCTATTTTTGACCAGCAAAATGTCGGAATAATCAACGCCCTTGCGCAGGTCCGCCAATAATTGCCTGGCAATATGATTGGCTACATGATTGTTTTGCAACAGTATTTCCGACAACTGCCGGCGCGCTTGCTCCATACGGGACGCCAGCATCACGGGTTCGGACTCACTGGCAAGACTTGCTGATTGTTTCACTGTTTCGCATAGTTCTGACATCAGTATTTACCCGGTTGAATTAATTAAGTTGGCAGCGACAATACAATTCTGTAGAATTTTTGTCAAATAATTTTTTGTACAAAACATAAACAACCATGTACTCAATCAAAGCCATTACGTCATTAACCGGCCTGACCGCGGAAACCCTGAGAGCTTGGGAGCGGCGTTATGACTGCATCAGCCCCAAGCGCAATGACAGCGGGCGCCGTTCTTATTCACAAGCCGATCTGGAGAAATTGAAGCTATTGGTGAAATTGACTCGCGAGGGTCACGCCATCAGCAAAATCGCCCATTTGACTTGCGAGCAGCTACGGGAATTTCAAAATCAATCGGCAGATACAAACGACACGCAGCCGTCGAATTTGTTCAATCAAATCATCGATGCGCTGCGGCAATACCGTATCGAACGCTGCGAGCAATTGTTGAAGCGGGCCTTATTGGTTTACGAGCCCTTGGATTACGCCAGGGATGTTTTGCTGCCGGCCCTGCATTCAGTCGGCCAACTCTGGCATGAGGAGAAAATAAATATCGCGCAGGAGCACATGTTTTCCAGCTGCGTGAAACGCATCGTGCTGACGATGGTGAACAATCTGCATAGACCCTCCAAACACAATCCATCGATGTTGTTTGCCACGCCCAGTGGCGAGCCGCATGAGTTTGGCATTTTGCTGGGTTGCCTGGTTGCCGCGGCGCAGCAATATACCTGCTACTATGTCGGCGCCGACTTACCGAGCAAGGACATCATCGATGCCAGCCGGCATTTGAAGCCGGATGTCATTGTGATTGGCATGGTGAAAAATCCGCCAGAGTTGCAAACCCTGCTGGAACTCGATCGGCTGCTGGATTTTGCCCGAACCAGCGAAACCAAAATCTGGCTGGCCGGCGCCGGTGCCGAACAATGGCATCAAAGCCCCAAAAACAAAGGCACTTGTTGCGAATTGATCAGTGACATCGACCAATTCCACGCCAAAGCCCAACAACAGCATTTGCTTAAATGATGACCGCGGACTTCGCAAACCGCGGTTGCCTGTCAATCGGTAATGCTAGACAGTTTCTTCTCCCGCCGGGAGGAGATTGGCATGGGGGGCAGTCGCTTTCTCTGAAAGCCATTTTTGGCAAAGCACCGGGACACTTGGAAAAAGCTCAAGTTTTTTCGCTCCAAACCACGCGGGGGAGTGCGATTGCTTTGGTGCAAATCTTCCCGGCTTGCGCGCTTTGAGCAGATAGGCGTAACTTCGTTACTGATTCACTCGCTGCAGCCGCGACTCAAGGATGTCGTGATTGTTGCCATAGCGCCAGCATGGCCTCTTCATCCACCGGCCTGCTGAACAAATAACCTTGAATGACATTGCAACCATTGCGTAGCAAAAAGTTGCCCTGCACCGCTGTTTCAACACCCTCGGCGACCAATTTGATGTTCAAGTTTTTCGCCAGATCGATAACGGCCAGTGGTATGGCGGTCAAGCGCGTATCCAGCAGGCTTTTTTCGTCGGTGATTTCCATGATGAAGGAACGATCGATCTTGATTTCGTCGATTGGCAAATGCCGCAGATAGCTCAAGCTGGAATAACCGGTGCCGAAATCGTCGATCGAAATCGACACCCCCAGTTTCTTGATCGACCGTAATAACTCGACGGTGCTTTGCTCCCTGTTCATCACCACGCCTTCGGTCAACTCGATTTGAATCAAGCCCGGATCGATGCGATGGCGCTTGATGGCATGTTTTAACGTTTCATGCAGATTGCCGCGGTGAAATTGAATCGGTGACACGTTGATCGCGACTGGCGCCAAAGGGGCACCCTGGGATTGCCACTTGACCAGGGTCTCGCAAACCCGCTCGATCAACCAGCAACCAATGTCCACGATGAAACCGGTTTCCTCGGCTATCGAAATGAATTCCGCCGGCGACACCGAGCCCAGTTCCGGGCTAAACCAGCGCAGCAAGGCTTCCGCGCCGACGATGCGTTTTTCATCGAGCGCGAACTTGGGCTGGTAATGAATGACCAATTCGCCGCGTTTCAAGGCGTTATGTAAACCGTGCTGTATCAGCATATAACGCTCGGTCTGATTTTCCAGCATTTCGTCAAAAAACTGGAAGTTGTTGCGCCCTTCCTTCTTGGCCAAATACATGGCGCTATCGGCGTGCTTCAACAAGGTGGCGGGATTTTCGCCGTCTCGCGGAAACAGACTGACACCCATGCTCAACGTGATGCGTAATTCGCGATCGGCAATCTGATAGGTTTTACTGCCGGCGTTAAAAATCTTGGCCACCAAGCGGGCCGCCATTTGCGGGCAACCGACATCGGGCAACAAAATCGCGAATTCATCGCCGCCCAAACGACTGACCGTATCGACCTCGCGCACCACGGCTTGCAGGGATTGCGCGACACTGAGGATCAAATCGTCGCCCGCGCCATGACCCAGCGTATCGTTGATATTCTTGAAATGATCGATATCCAGATAAATCACCGCCAGCATGGTGTGATCGCGCTGCGCCTGCAAAATGGCTTGATTCAGCCTGTCGTTCAACAGCAAGCGATTCGGCAGATTGGTCAGGCAATCGTGATGCGCCAAGTGGCGCATTCTTTCTTCGGCAACGATGCGCTGCGTGATGTCGGCAAAAACCGAGGCATAGTTACAGATTTCACCATTTTCATCGCGGATCACGCTGATGTTGATCCATTCCAGGAACAACTCGCCGTTTTTGTGCCGATTCCAAATCTCCCCCGACCAGCGGCCCCGCTCGTTCAGTTCGGCCCACATTTGTCGATAGAACTCGCCATCATGCTTGCCGGAACTCAAAATTCTCGGATTGGCGCCCAGCACCTCGGCGGCGGTATAGCCGGTAATGTGCGTGAAGGCCGGATTGACACTGACGAAGTTGCAATTTTTATCGGTGATCGTAATCGCCAGCGGCGACGTCATGAATACTGACGACGACAATTTCAGTTTGTCCAGATATTCGCTATGCCGGACGCACTGTCGAATCGCGCTCATCAACTTCTCGCCATCCAGCGGCTTGGTCAAAAATTGATTGATTTGCATGTTGACCAAACTTTGGACACGCGGCACCTGGGTCTGCCAGCTGCTGATACCGCTAATCAAAATGACCGGCACTTGCGGGTCGATGGCGCGTATTTTTTCTATCATCCGCAAACCGTCGATGCCCGGCAGGACCATATCGGAAATCACCAGTTGCGGCCGATAGCGTTCAAACAATTGCACGCCTTGCTCGGCAGTGGTCGCCGTATGCAAGGCGCCGATGCGCCGATGCAAATATTTGGCAAGATGCTCCAACGCATCGGCATCATCTTCGACATAAAGCACCGATAACCATTTCAGCGATTCGCCATCCTCCTGATGCGGCGAGGGAGCGCCCGTCAGGGAAAGTTTTTGCCGGTCGGCTTGCGTATCGTCGATCGCCGCGCAGGGTTCGAACAGCAATTCCAGCAAGGTGACATCATCGTGGTGCCACTCATTCGGCACCCGCGCCAGCAGAGCCGCCACGGCTTCCAGCAAATCATTGCCCTGCAGTTGCGTCATCAGATGCAGGCAATGCTCCATGCCGACGGGAGCGGCGCCGCAATCCAGAATTTCCGGCAAGCCATCGCTATACAGATACACACGGGCAGCTTCCTCGCAGCGATAAACCTGCAACTCGGGACAAAATTCGTCGCCGGGGACTATCCCCATGGACAAGTGATTGGAAGGAAATGCATGCAATCGCCGTCCATCGCGCGAATAGACCAGCAACGGCGGGTTTCCGCAATTGATGACTTCCATGCGCTGCTGCCTGGTATCCATGCATAACAACGTCATCGCCACGAAATGCTCGCGCACGCCACGGTGGTAGAGAATTTGGTTCAGCTCATCGGCAATCCTGGGCAGGCTGAATTCGCGCGCCGCCAATTCACGAAAACGCCTGGGCAAATCCAGCGCCGGCAATATCGCCGTCAGTCCATGCCCCATGCCATCGGCCAGCATGACGTACAAACCGTTTTCAGTCTCCTCGATGCAATACAAATCCCCGCTTATATTTTGTTTCGACTTGCTGAATACATGGGCGTGCCTACTCTGATCCACCCCAACCAGCTGGGTCACGTATTGCTGCAGGCGCTGCTGCTCATGCTGATAAACCGAAACCGCTTCTTGCAGATGACTCATCGCGCCGTCGCGCAAGCGCTTGACGTTGAGTTTTTCAAGCGCCAATCCCAGGGCTTGCTTGAGTTTGTCAAAGCTGATCGGTTTGACGATGTACTGGGTCGCCCCCAAACTGATGGCATCCTGCAACAATTCGACTTCCGAGTGCGCGGATAGAAAGATGATCGGGGTGTCGCCATCCTGCATCCTTATGACCTTGGACATGCCAAAACCATCCATGATGGGCATGCGTATGTCGGAAATAATGATATCGGGGTGGTGCTGACGATAAAGCTGCAAGGCTTGTTCGCCATTTTCGGCCTCCAGCACTCTGGCGCCCTGCCTCCGTAAATAAATCGCCAATAGCTGACGGGCTTCCTTGACGTCCTCGGCGCACAATATGGTCAAATCTGCCACCGAGAAATCCGGCGTTACAGACATTTGCGGCATATTCATCGGCAAACGCTCCCGCTTGTGCTCAGTTTCGGAATAAATACGCTGAATTTAGCGCCTTTCTGCCAGTTCTTGACTTCGATATGGCCGTGCATGGTCTGTTGAATGCTGAGATTACTGATGTACAAACCCAGGCCTAGTCCTTCGGGTTTGGTGGTGAAATAAGTATCGAATACCCTGGACAGGTGTTCTTCGGCGATGCCGCCGGCATTGTCACAGATGTCGATGACGGCATAGTCGTCCGTCTGCTCGAGCCGCACCGTGATCTCGCCCTCCCGCACGTCGTTGGCCAGTATTTGCTCCTTGGCGTTGTTGATCAGGCACAGCAAGACTTGCGACAGTTCGCCAGAATGCACCATCGCCCTCGCCGGACAATCTCCATTCAGCAGCGTCAAAGCAATGTGATGGTAAACCATGCTCGCTTCCAGCAAGCGCAAATTGGTCTTGACCAAATCGCCCAGCGCAATATCCATCAGCAGTTTGTTATTGTTGAAAAAACCGCGAAAGTCGTCGATCGTGCGCGACATGTCCGCCAGAATCTGTTGCGAGCGCTGCAAGGCTTGCTGCATGTCGCGGGTATTGATCTCGCCATGCGCCAAGGCGTCTTCCACGTTCAACAGAATGATCGCCAGGGCATTCAAGGGTTGCCGCCATTGATGGGCAATATTGCCTATCATTTCCCCCATTGCCACCAAACGCGATTGTTGCTGTAGCAACATATCGTTTTTCTGATTTTTGGCGAGTTCCTGCCGCACCCGAATATCCAGTTCGGCATTCAAATCGAGCAATCGCGCTTCTTCCTGCTTTTGCAGGCTGATGTCGTGCGAAGACCCCACCACCTGCTGCACGCGGCCGTTCGCATCCCTGACCACCGACATATTCAGCGCCAGCCATTGCCACGCTCCCTGGGCATTCTCGAGCCTAAGCTCGATATTGCGCACCGCGTCTTCACCCTGACGCAAGCGTTCAACACCGGCGACCAGGGCTGTCCTGTCATCCCGATGCACGCGCTCGGACCGAAAAATCTCCAGCAGTTTGTATCCGATGAAGAGTTCGGGGGACAATCCCAGCAAATCCTTGATCTGCGGCGAGACATAATCAACTTCCCACTCGGCATTGGTCGACCAAATGATCACATTGATCACCGATACCAAGGAGCCAAGCCGCGCTTCCAGCTGCTTTCTGTTGCTGATATCGCGGGCAAACGCCACGCTGTATTCAAACTCGCCAATGCGCAAAAAATTGGCCAGCACATTAACCGGAAAAACGCGACCGTCCTTGGCTCGATGCAATGTTTCAAAAAACAGCGATCCCTCCTTTTTGAGCGATGTCCAATAACGCTGCCAGCGCGACATCGGGCAAAGCGGATCGATGTCGTCAACCTTCAACCGCAACAATTCCGCCTGGCTGTAACCGAGCGCCTGGCATGCTTGACGATTGGCATAATAGATGTGGCCATATTGATCCAGCCAATAAACCTCGACAGACACGTTTTCCATCACGAAGCGCGTGAGATGCAATTGATGTTCATGCACCTGATCGGGCGCGACCACATGCTCGACACGCGCATGCACATAGCGATGGCCTTGATCGGAAAATGACTCCAGATGCAGAAAAACCGTGCTAGGCGTCCCATTTTTGCCTTGCTGCAAGTTCTGCTGGCGTAATCCGGAATACGGATCGTTCTGCAGAGCCGCCAGCAAATCCGCCACCCTGGCCTTGGTGAGCGTGGGGAAAACTTCGAAGATGGCGCGCTCTTGCAAGGCATGCCGCGTATGCCCAACGGCACGAGCCGCTTGAGCACTAACCCAGCAAATTTTCAGACTCTCGGCGTTGAACACATAGAGTTCATCGCTGTAAATCATGTCGTCTTCTCAAAAAGGCGCGGCATAGACTGGAACCGACGATACTTGGTTAAAAAACGACCTCAGGACTTCATCAAAAACAACAACCGCATTTTGCCCCCTCGCCCGCGGGACGAGGGTTGGAGCTCGGGAATAAACAGGAAAGTTATTTTTGACCATGGTGTTATCTTAAATTAAAACGCCAGGCATTTGGGTCATTGATTATCGAACCTCGGTCTCAATTTAAAGAAAATACAAGGGCCTGGGGCTTTTCGAAAATGTCGACGGCAGCGATACCGTCATCAACCTAAAAACGCAGTCAAGACTATCAAAAAATCCGCCACCCCTTAGACTGGCTCCGGGCGAACGGGGTTTTGACAGGCTCACCCAATGGATTGACGTGTGGGAACCATGCGTGAAGAGTCTGTCGAACCATATATCAGCGGCTCCCACGCACCTCGACTGATTTTTGGCTCAAGGACGATGAGGCTTTCACGGCGGTCTTCGCCAGGCTGCCCCTATCCTTGACGACACAAAACATGTCAATATGAGAATTACTGGCCGCGACACAAGGCATTAAAATTTGTATGGAATTTCGAATTGCAATACCATCCCGCCGTTTACTCAACCCAAGAGCTCGACAACCAACCATGCTTGGGCTTTATGACTGGATTTATTGTTTCGCTTCAGGCCGGCACCCACTAAAAATTTTAGTCAATGCAATTTGATAACCAACTCGAACAGTTACGGGAAAAATTTGTCGCCGATTTGCCCGAGCGTTTTCAGGAAATACAAACGCTGTATCGGGAGCAACTCGACGGCAAGGGCCAACGCGAGGCACTCCGCGAGGCCTTGCATCGCCTAGCGGGTTTGGCGGGCACCTTCAAGGCACACCGCATCAGCGAACTGGCCCGTAATATCGAAATACAATACAGCCGAAACCAGCAACCAAACAGACAGGAAAACCAAAAAATCATCGCCATCCTGTTTCATCGACTGGAAGAAGCCGTACACGAACACTTGGCCTACCCAAGCCCCGACACCGCGAGCGACAACAAAAGACTGCCGCCGAACACGGAAGCAAAAACGATTTGCTTGATCGAACCCTGCGCCGCCACAGCCAACCCAATCGCGACGGTTTTGGAAGAAAACGGCTATCGTGTCGATATTCGCCATTCCCTGGCCGCCTATGCCGATTTCCTTGAAAAAAGCCAGATCCTGCCCGCGCTGATCATCGTCGACAGCCAATTCATCGAAGCCGGCTGCAATGATGAGCCGCTGTTTTCCCGCCTCAAGCAACATATTGCTGACTTTCCGCCCATCATCTTCACATCCCCCGCGTCGGACACGCTCTCTCGTATCGCGGCCTTGCGCGCCGGCGGCAGCGAATATCTGGTCAAGCCCATCGCGAATAACGAGCTGGTCAACGCGGTGGAAAAATATCTAAAAGTCGCCAAGAGCCACAAGATCATGATCGTCGATGACGACAGCATCTCGGCCGACTATATCGCCCAGGTCATCGAAGGCGCGGGCATGCAGGCCAGGGTGCTCACGGACCCTTTGCGCGTGTTCGAAACCTTATCCAGCTTCAAGCCCGACCTTTTGATTCTGGACATTTACATGCCCGGTTGCAACGGCATCGAACTGGCGCAAATCATCCGGCAATGCTGTTGCTACAACTTGATGCCGATCATGTTTCTGACCACCGGCGCCGATAACGATCAGGAACTGTTCGCCCTCAGCAGCGGCGGCGACGAATTGATCCGCAAGACCGAATCCCATGAACATCTGTTAAAAAAAATTGCCTCCCGGTTGCGACGTCTGAATCAAGTTCGCTCCCTCAACGAGCAACTCCAGCGGGAAAAACAACGTTCGGACCGCTTGCGCCAATCGCAAACCGATTTTCTGACCTATGTGGTGCATGAGCTGAAGTCGCCCTTGCACGTCATACTGGGCTTCAGCGAACTGATGAAAATGGACGAGCGGCTGAATGCCGAACAAATGGATCTCGTCAACGAAATCATCCGCGGCGGCCAAACCTTGCTGAACACCGTGGAAGATTTATCGGAGCAGGTCAAAATCGCCAGCGGGAAACTCCCTCTCAATATCGAAACCTTCGATATCATTCCATTGCTGACGCAAGCCCTAAGCGATGCCGCGATCATCGGCCAGCAAGCCGGCATCCGTGTCCAGGGGGATTTTGCCACCGACGAGGCACGCATGATCAAGGCCGACCGCCGCCGCGTCGGACAAATCCTGAATAACTTGTTATCCAATGCGATCAAATACAACAAGCCCCATGGCCGGGTATGGGTCAATCTGCAATACCGCTGCAACGACATGTTGCGGATCAATGTTTTTGACACCGGCATGGGCATTGCGCCTGAAAACCTGGATTACGCCTTCGAGGCATTCCAACGTTTTAGCGTACATAACAGCACTATCGAGGGAACCGGAGTCGGCCTGTCGATTTGCAGCCAACTGATAGGCTTGATGTCTGGGCATATCGGCGTGTACAGCGAACTGAATGTCGGTTCGCAATTTTGGATAGAATTGCCCATCGCCGCGACGGAACAAACCAAGCCATGAAAACAGAAGACCGTATCCAAGAACTCGAGCATCAAATCAAGGATTGGGAGATTCGCCACCACACCTTATTGAATACCTTGAGCGATGCCTTGATCACGATCGATCGCCAAGGCTACGTCAAGACCTTCAACCAAGCGGCCGAGGCGGTGTTCGGCTATCGCGCGCAAGAAGTGATAGGGCAAAAGATCAACATCCTGATGCCGGAACCGCACAACGTCGAACACGACAAGTACATGACGCGCTACATCAACACCGGCCGCCGCCATATCATCGGCACCGACCGCGAAGTGATGGCGCAACGCAAGGACGGCACCACATTCCCGATCGAATTGGCGGTCAGCGAAATGTGGCAGGACGGCGAACTGCAGTTTACCGGCTTGATCAAGGACATCACCGAACGCAAAAAAATCGAGCGGATGAAAAACGAATTCATCTCGACCGTCAGCCACGAACTGCGCACGCCGTTGACCTCGATTCGCGGCGCCCTGGGCTTGATCAACAGCGGTATTTGCGGCCCCTTGCCCGACAAGATGAGCGGCCTGTTGACGATTGCCACCAACAATACCGAGCGCCTGTTGCTGTTGATCAACGACATCCTCGATATCGAAAAAATCGAATCCGGCAATCTGCGCTTCGATTTCAAGCGACAGGACCTGGCCAACGTAATCGAAAAAGCCATCACCGATTGCAGCAGTTACGCGGTGGAACATCAGATACAGTACAAATTCGTCGGCACGACCGAACCCTTGCAGGTCAATGCCGATCCCGAACGCTTGATCCAGGTCATCAACAATTTGTTGTCCAACGCCGCCAAATTCTCGCCGAAGAACGGCAGCGTGGAAGTCGATTTGTCCAAGCATCATGGTTTTGCCAGAATCAGCGTGCGCGATCATGGCCCCGGCATTCCGGCGCATTTCCTGCCGCGCCTGTTCGAAAAATTTTCCCAAGTCGATGGCAGCGACAAGCGCCATACCGGCGGCACGGGGCTTGGCCTCAGTATCGCCAAGGCCATCGTCGAAAAGCACCATGGCAAGATCAGCGTGGAAACCGCGGAAAACGCCGGCAGCACGTTTCACGTCGATCTGCCGCTACAAGCCATCAATGACCTCGGCAACCAATTGCAATTCGATCTGGAAGCGGGGGCCACGGTACTGATCATCGAAGACGATCCCGACATCGCCCATTTGATCAAACGCATCCTGCAGGATGCCGGCTTCAGCAGCGAGGTCGCCTACGATACGCTGCAAGCCAAGCAATTACTGCAAAAAAACCATTACCACGCGATTACCCTGGACATCATTCTGCCAGGGCAATCGGGGCTGGATTTTTTACAGGAACTGCAAAGCAACGGCGATGACGTGCCGGTGGTGGTCATTTCCGTCACCGAAAACAAGAAACATCCGGATAGCGACAACCTCAATCGCGGCATCGTCGAATGGTTGCAAAAACCGATCGACAGTCAAAAACTGATAGACGCCATCCAGGGCATCGTTCCGGCGGAGAACCGCTCCAAGCGTCCCTTGATTTTACAGGTAGAGGACGAAGCCGATGTACGCAAGATCGTCGAACTGATCCTGACCGATACCGCCGACGTGATCGCGGCCGATTCGCTGGAAGAGGCTCGCCATCAACTCAGCCAGCGACATTTCGATCTGGTGCTGCTGGATGTCGGCCTACCCGACGGCAGCGGCTTGACCTTGTTGCCGGAAATCAAGCATCGCCATCCCAGCACCGAAGTCGTGATATTCTCCGCGCAAGACGTAGGTCAGGACATCGCCAGCCAGGTCAGCGCCGCGCTGATCAAATCCGCCACCAGCAACATCAAGCTGATTCAAACCATCAAAGCGGCAATCAAATGACCTCGCAAAGAAGCCAGCCACGCTACCCGTGCGTGGGTATAGATCTGATGTTTTCGCCGCTGCAGGATGATTACATCGAAGGCATGGGCGCCAAGATCTATCAAGCCGTCTGCCACGACATGAGTTTCTCCGGTTTGTCGTTCGACGTGGTGCAGGCCATGGCGGTGGGCGAACGCATCCTGATCATCGTCGAAAACCAATTCCAGCCCAGCGAGCGCCTGCATGGCGAAGTGCGGTGGTGCAAAGCCATTGGAGAGGACATTTTCAGGATTGGGGTCAAAATCCTGCTCGAGCAAACCCTCGATCAGGCCACTCGGCGTGAGCAACTGGAAGACATCGCGGCCCATCATCTAGCGATGCCGACCGGCGCGGAATTGCGTTGCCCCGCCTGTCTGGAGCGCTCGGTGTTCGAACTGGTGGATAATCAGCATGGTCATTGGACCCAGGGCATCTTGCCGCTTTATAACTGTTCGGTATGCGCGACGACCCGCACGATTCCGCATATTCTGGAATTCAATCGCCGGTATTACCTCAACGAACTGAAAAGCCATCGACTGGTTTTCGATGATGCGGTCCATCCCGAAACGTCCAGTCGTCCCGGCAAGCTCAGCAAAATTTTGTATGTCGAGGACGACGTCGACATTCAAACAATCGCCAAAATGGCGATGGAAATGATCGGCGGCTTTACGCTGGAAGTCTGCGACGACGGTTATCAGGCGCTGGAAAAAGCCCAGCACTTTCGGCCCGATCTATTTCTGCTGGACATGATGATACCGGGCATGACCGGCATACAAACCCTGGAAAAACTGCGCGAACAACCGGGCCTGGAAAACGTGCCGGCCATCTTCATGACCGCGAAGATTCAAAACCACGAAATCCAGGATTACAAACGCCAAGGCGTCTTGGGCGTGATTCCCAAACCCTTCGACCCGATGGCGCTGGCCAACGACATCAACAGCATCTGGCAGACCCTGCCCCAACAAAACCCGCTATAACTCGGGCGGCCGGCCTGGCGGCGATCAGTTGGCCGGACAAGCCGCCAGCTTGACGCCTGCCGCTTGATATTGCGGCAACTTGGCCTTATCCAGCATCACCCTGACGAACCATTGCGGCTTGGTTTTGTCTCTTTGTTTGATTTCGGCCTGAATGCCCTTTTCGCTCAATTGGTTTTTGAAATTGACGGCCCGTTGCTTTTCCCTGAACACGCCCAGCGAATAACCACCTTTCAGTTCGCCGTCGGGAATCATCCAAATATCCTGTAAGCCTTTGTCCAGCAACATGGCTTTATTGGCCTGTGTCTGTTCCGGCTTTTTCGCCGCAGGATAATAAACTTGGTAGTCACTGGCAACGACGCTGTCTTTCTGCGTGATTTGCTTGCTATCCAGAGTGCTTGCCATCAACCATTTCTTCAAGCCGGACTCGTCGGCAAAAGGACCGGCATCGAAACATTTTCTTTCGCCGATTTTGGCCGCTGGCTTCGCCGCCTCGACGGTTCTCACCCGCTCGGCGGATTTACGGGATTTTTTGGCGACACTCAGCGCAACGGCCTTCGTTTGCCAGGTTTCATTGCGCAGGTCGGCCAGTATGCGATCGGTTTCTATCTGACGCCATTCAACGGCTCGATGATCGATAACGGCGGAAATTTGCGCGCCCTGTCGCGCGCGCCGGTATTCGTCGAGCAAGAGTATCGATGAAACTTGCTGAAGTTGCGGTGTTTCCGGATTTAACCCGCCAATGTGGAATTGCCAAAGCAAAAAAATCAGATTCAGAAAACACAGCAGAAAAAACAGTCGTTTCATGCGGTTTGCTCTCCGGTGCAAAATAACGACAGGCCTTTCAGCACCAGCGCATGATCGATAACGGCCGGCATCGCCAATGCCCCGGCAACGGCCTGGGCATCGCCGCCGGTCAGCACCAGCCGGCAATCCGGTGCAAGCCGTGCCATGACCTGCTGTATCATACCGGCCGCCGCCAGCAAAACGCCGTTGGCAATCGCGGCACCGGTTTCGGTCGCCAGATCGGCCCGAGAAACCTGATTATCAAACGCCAATGCGGCGGTATTGGCTGCCAAGGCTTTTTTCATCAGCCTCAGGCCCGGACAAATCAGCCCCCCCGCGTGTTCGCCATCGCCGCGCACGACATCGACGGTAATCGCCGTGCCGCAATCGACCACACAGATCGGCCCGGCGTAAAAACTATGCGCGGCAATCATGGCCAGCCAGCGATCGACGCCCAATTTTTCCGGCTGCGCATAGGCGTTGGTCAGGCCAAACCCATGCCTTGACGACTGCGGCACCACCAGTTCGACATCCGGCCAGAGACTTTGCCCGATAGCGGCGACCTCGGTCAGCACTTGCGGCTTCGAAACGGACGCAATCGCCAGTTTTTCGGGCGGCTCCATGGCTTGCCAATGCGCCAGCAAAGTCTTTGAAAAATCATCCTGCCCATAGTCCAAGGCTTGAATTTCGCCCATGCGGCCATCGTGCTCGACAGCCCACTTCAACAGCGAATTTCCCATATCCAGTAACAGATTCATGACGCCCTGAAACTGACCTCGCCGGACGCGAAAGCGCGGATCTCGCCCTCGCCACTTTCCATCAACAGCAGCCCCTGATCGTCTATGCCCCTGACGACGCCGTCGAAGCGTTGCTGGCCGATAAAAAGCGTCGCTTCCCTGCCCCGCATGCAGTCATACTCGCGCCATTCCTCGACATGATTTCGAAGCATTGCGGGTTCGAAGCCGGCAATGATCGGCAGCATTTCGTTCAACAGCAACGCGACCAGGCGATTGCGCTGCAAAATAATCTCGTCACCCGCGATTTGTTGCAGATCGACCCAAGCCTGCTCTATCGTCTCCGCTTGCCGCCCTGGCAAGTAAACGTTCAAACCCAAACCTATCACGGCATGACAAGGGCCGCCGCTCTCCCCGGACACTTCGATCAGTATCCCCGCCAGTTTGCGCCCGCGCCAATAGATGTCATTCGGCCATTTCAAGTTGACCTCGTCGATACCCAGCTTGCGCAGGGCACGCACGACCGCAATCCCCACCGCCAAGCTCAAGCCGGCTATCGCCGCAGGACCGCCCGGATAGTGCCACACTATGGATAAATAAATATTATGGCCAAAAGGCGACACCCAGGCCCGTCCGCGCCGCCCTTTGCCGGCGGTTTGATATTCGGCCAGACAGACCCGGCCCGAAATCTGGCTGCGGTTAGCAATCTCCATCAAGTAGGCATTGGTCGAGGCTATCACGGCGTGAATATCGATTCCCCGGAGCAAAGGCACGATCCAGGCATCCAGATGCGCCTCGATTTGGCCGGCATCCAGCAATTGCAGCGGTTTTTGCAGCCTGTAACCTTTGCCGTGAACGCCAACCACATCGATGCCCAGTTCGGCCAGGGACTGCAAATGCTTCCAGACCGCCGTGCGACTAACGGCCAGCACGCGGGCCAATTCCGTGCCGGAGTGGAAATGCCCATCCGCCAGCACCTGCAGCAAATGTTTGAGATTGTCCGAAATCAGCATGCCAGTCCAATGGACGCGGTCGCCAGGAAAGAGTCACAATCAATGGGCATGCTTGTCCCGCAACTGCTGCATTTGTTTTTTGATGACGTGCTTGATCAGTAATTCGCGGTCTTCTTCATTCATGTTGATGTATTCCACGCAAATCGCGAACGGGTTGCGGGAATTATCCGCGGAAATATCCTTGCATTGCACGACCCTGGCATAAGCGACGATTACCGCCAAACAGGAACTCAGCAACATTCGCAATTCGAGCAAGGCCCCGACTTCGATGGCGGAATCGTTGGTAAAGGCAACCCCGGCCGCGCTCAAGCTGACTTCTCGCTTGTCGTGTTCGGAAAACTCGTCATCCTGATAGCGCAGGGCTTGCGCTATCAAATTGATTTTGCCATCCAGCACTCTTAGATACTCGACCATTTCGGGGTCGCGCCGCTCCAGTCTGGGCACCAGGGCCGCCGCTTCTTGATTCAGCATGTCCAGCGCGGCGGCCAGGCTACAACTGGCCAATACATCGCTCGAAACATGGCTGCGTTCATCGATCTTACTTTCATCGATGACACGATGAAACAGGTTGATGGTGTCGTTTACCCTGAAATAGCGTCGTTTCTCTGTGATTTCGTCCGTCATAACCCTCGTTACCGACAAGGAGGATGGGTCTTGGTCGCCCATCGTTAACAATTCGCACGTTTGAGCGTGCGGTTCAATCTGGAATCAATACCTGGTGTTGTTTCAATAAATCATTGACTTCGGCGCGCGATACGATTTTCACCGGCAGTATCAAATCGTCGGCGTCCAGACCGCGCGCGGACAGGGATTCCGCTTCAGCATAAATGCGGGTGATGTCATACATTTCCAGCGCCGTGAACATTGCCGCGGTATTTCTCAACACCATTTGCGCCGGCTTTTGTCCCTGTTTCAGCTGAAATACGCCGTCATCAACAAACAAGACCGAAACGCTTTGATCGAATGCGGCCGTCGTCAGCATTTGATCAAGCGTCTCTTGCACATGACTAGTCAGATGCGGCAGGCGACGCATCACGAACAAATAAGTTTTCATGGCATTTACCCAAACACCAGGCAACGGTCCGCTTGCAACGTCGCTTCCAGCCATTGGCCCAAGCCGCCAATCCGAAAACCGGCCGCCAAATCGTCGTCGCTCGCCCCTTGGCGGCGGGCTTCGTCGGCGCACAACAATCCGCGCCGCTGGGCGGCGGAAATGCATACCAATAGATCGATGCCGTGCTGGCCAGCCAATGCCGACCATTTAGACGTTAGATGCCACTCATCATCGGGCGGCGACGCATGACGCAACGCATGGCCAATGCCCTCTTGATAAAAAAACACTTGAATTATCTGGTGCTGGGCCAGCAATGCCGCCTGAATGAATCGATAGGCAACCACACCGGCATCGGATGCGTATGGGCTGGTATTGATCTGAATGGCATATTTCATGAGAGCGTGAAGTAGCAGTGCTAAATAACTTATAATTTTTATATTTTAAATCAGCATATCACGTCGTATCGGTTTTTTTCCGGCTGCCGTCTTAGCCTGAAACCAAATGCCCGCGCCATTGTCGGATTTTGCATGAAACGAAAAACCTT
The DNA here is from genome assembly GCF_024360925.2 of Methylomonas rapida. Lineage (NCBI taxonomy): Bacteria > Pseudomonadati > Pseudomonadota > Gammaproteobacteria > Methylococcales > Methylococcaceae > Methylomonas > Methylomonas rapida. The sequence continues at coordinate 3,201,606 of NZ_CP113517.1, forward strand.
ATCCCTTGCCATAGCACTCTGCCTGTTGTCCACATCACCCCGGGCAATCGAAATAGAAAAGCTGCAATTACCGGAGATGGGCGATTCCGCCGGGGCGTTGATATCCCCCATCGAAGAGCAGCAACTGGGCGCGGCTTTTTTCCGCAACTTGCACGCACAAACCGAAATCAGCCAGGACCTGGAAATCCAGGAATACATCCAGACCATCGGTCGCAAACTAGCCGCCAGCAGTGACACGCCGTCGACCCCCTTCCATTTCTTCGTCGTGATGGACCCGAATATCAACGCCTTTGCCGGCCCTGGAGGTTATATCGGGGTCAATTCGGGGTTGATTCTGCTGACCGAAGCCGAGAGCGAACTGGCTTCCGTCATGGCGCACGAGATCGGCCACGTCACGCAACGGCATTTGTATCGGCAAATCGAGGCCGCCAGCAAAATGTCCATCCCGACGGTCGCCGCCACCCTGGCCGCGATCCTGATCGGCACGCAATCACCGCGGATGGGGCAAGCTGCCTTGATGGCGATACAGGCCGGCAGCATACAGTTCCAGATCGACTTTACCCGGGATAACGAAAAAGAAGCCGACCGCGTCGGCATGCAAACCCTGGCGGAATCCAATTTCGACCCGCGCAGCATGCCCACTTTTTTCGAACGCTTGCAGCAATCGACGCGCTATTACGGCAGAGGCGTACCGGAATTTCTGCGCACCCACCCCGTGTCCGAAAACAGGATTGCCGATACCCGTGGGCGCGCCGAAACCTACCCGTATCGCCAATACCCGGACTCGATGGGCTATCTGCTGACCAAAGCCAAATTGTATGTCGTCTCCACGCCGGACAAGAACACGGCCCTGAAACATTTCTCGACCCTAGAGCAACAAGGCACCGCCGAGCAACGAGCCGTGGCCCGTTACGGCACGGGCCTGGTGCATCTGCAAAACTTGCAATATCCGGAGGCGAGCCGGATTTTTGCAACACTGGCCGAGGAATATCCCGAGCAACCCCACTACATAAGCGCGCTAGCACGCACCGCGGTTGAAAGCCATGATTATGCCAAGGCCAACCCGCTGTTCGACAAGGCGATGCAGCGTTTTCCCAGCAACGATGCCATCAAGATCGAATACACCCGCTCCCTGCTAAAGAGCGGCCAGCCCGAACAGGCCAAACAGGTCCTGCTCACGCTATCGGACAGTCAAAAACAGGAACCCTTCTATTTCGAGTTGATGGCGCAAATCTACGCCGAAATGAAACAACCCGCCGAATCACACCGTTATATGGCCGAACATTACTATGCAAGCGGGCAGAACATGGATGCCATCATGCAAATCCGGCTAGCCAAGAAAGAACCCAATCTCAACTATCAACTCCAAGCCATTTTGGATGAACGCTTGAATTTTTATTTGAGCGAAGAGGAAGAGCGCAAAAAAGACAAGTAAAAATAAGAACATCTTGATATTCACAAGCTTATGATTCAAAAACTTATTTTCGACCCAAAACTAATTTCGCCCAAGAATCGGATTTTTTTGATAGACATCGCAAATTTTTTTACATAGACTGTTTCGACCTTATTGAGTGCACACAGTCCGAACCCAATCGGGCCAATGTCTTTGAGGGGAGGGAAGCGGCCTGTAAAAAAGGCGCAATAACAACAATAATAATAGTAACTGCTTAACTAAGCTGCCTTTGCCGGCAGACGTCCGTTACAACAATAATAAATAAGGACGAGCCCGCTTTATGCGGGCTTTTTATTTTGTCCCGCATCCTCAGCAGCCCGCCAGCTTGGCCTGCAAGTGGCTAACCCGGCCATTTTTCAATTATAATAGCCACTTATCATTCAAGGCTGTTAGCCGACATCGCTCAATTCACCCATCCATTCTATTTATTGAAGGTTAAAAAATGGCACGTGTTACCGTCGAAGATTGTTTAGAAAATGTTGAAAACCGTTTCAAACTGGTGTTGCTGGCCAGCAAACGGGCGAGACAACTGGAAAAAGGTGCCGATGAATTCGTGCCTCGCGGTAAGGATAAGGATACCGTGGTAGCGTTGCGCGAAATCGCCGCAGGCTTCGTCTCGGAAGACAATATCGATCGCCTGCATCGCGGCGGCCATGTGTCGGATACACAATTGGAAATCTAAGCTCGCCGATGGCCGAACTAGCCGCTTCCCCTTCCTTTTTTGACGTTGAGCATCCGGAGGAAAAACTCCTGCATCAGCTCTGCGACATCCTCGGCGGCTATCTCGACCAGGAAAACATCAACAACATCGTCCGCGCCTATCATTTCGGCGCGGCAGCACACTCAGGCCAGTTCCGCAAAAGCGGCGAAGCCTACATTTGTCATCCGGTATCGGTCGCCATCACATTGGCCGGCATGCACATGGACGCGCATGGCATCATGGCTGCGATTCTGCATGACGTCATCGAAGACACACCGGTCACGAAAGAAGAGCTCGCCGCGCAATTCGGTCAGGAAGTGGCAGACTTGGTCGACGGCGTCACCAAACTATCCAAAATCGACAGCCGCTCCCGTGCCGAGGCGCAAGCGGAAAACGTCCGAAAAATGTTTTTGGCGATGGCGCAGGACTTGCGCGTCATCGTGGTGAAGCTGGCCGATCGCCTGCACAACATGCAAACCATGGGCAACATGCCCCTGGACAAAAAGCGTCGCATCGCCAAGGAAACCCTGGAAATCTACGCGCCCATCGCCAATCGCCTGGGCATGAACGATGTGCGCCATCAACTGGAATCGCTGGGATTCAAGGCCCTCTACCCCAACCGCTACACGGCCATCTCCAACGCCGTGAAAAAATCGCGCGGCAACCGCAAGGAAATCGTCGACACCATCCAAAATGCCATCCAAAACCGCTTGAAGGAAACCGGCCTGGATTGCGCAGTGGCGGGGCGGGAAAAAAACATCGCCAGCATCTATAACAAGATGCTGACAAAAAAAATCTCCTTTTCCGATGTCTTCGACGTCTACGCCTTCCGCATCTATTGTCATCAGGTGGACGACTGCTATCGCGCCTTGGGTTGCGTGCATAATCTGTTCAAACCCATCCCCGGCCGCTTCAAGGATTACATCGCCCTGCCCAAGGCCAACGGCTATCAATCGCTGCATACGATTTTGATCGGCCCCTACGGCGTGCCGATCGAAATCCAGATCCGCACCCATGAAATGCATCGCCTATCAGAATCCGGCATCGCGGCGCACTGGCTGTATAAATCCGACAACGAAAAAAGCGAAACCATCCAGGCCCGCGCCAACGAATGGCTGCGCGATCTGCTGGAAATTCAGAAATCGGCCGGCGACTCGCTGGAATTCATCGACAACCTCAAAGTCGACCTGTTCCCGCAAGAAGTGTTCGTATTCACACCCAAGGGCAAGATCATCAAACTGCCGCGCGGCGCCACCGTGGTCGATTTTGCTTATCTCGTGCATACCGATGTCGGCAATGCCTGCATCTCGGCACGCATCGACAAAAAACTGGTGCCGCTGCAATCCAAGCTCGAAAACGGCATGACCGTGGAAGTCATCACCGCCAGTTGGGCAAGACCCAATCCACTGTGGTTGAATTATGTGATCACCGCCAAGGCACGCAGCTGCATCCGGGCTTATTTGAAAAACTTCAACCAGCAAGAAGCCATCAATCTGGGCCGGCGTTTACTGGAAAAGGAATTATTCAGCCTGAACATACAACTGGATCAAGTCGAGGATACCCGCATCGTGCAGGTACTGCATGCCTTGAAAAAACATTCGATGAACGATTTGCTGGAAGACATCGGCCTTGGCAACCTGATGCCTTTTTTGGTGGCCAAACGCATCAGCCAGACCGACCTCCATGCGGCGGTCAAACTCGACGATGCCGAGGAACCTCGCCACAAAACGCCGTTGATCATCAAAGGCACCGAAGGCATGGTGGTCAGTCTGGCCAAATGCTGCCGCCCCATCCCGGGCGACCCCATCATCGGCTTCTTCAATCCCGGCAAGGGCATCGTCGTGCATCATCACGAATGCCGCAACAGCAACGAAGTCAGAAAAAGACAAACCACCTGGCTCGACGTGGAATGGAGCCCCGAAGCCAACGGTGAATTCCCGGCCGAAATCCGCATCGAGTTGTTGAACCAGCGCGGCTCGCTGGCAACCATCGCCTCGACGATCTCGTTCATGGACTCCAACATCGAAAACATCACCGTCGTCAGCCAAGACGACCGGGTTTCGGTCGACTTGTTGACTCTGGCCGTGCGCGACCGCGTGCATCTGGCCAACATCATCCGTAAGTTGAAAAAGCTTTCCATTGTCCTGAAAATCACCCGGATCAAAGCATGAGCATCAAAAAAACCGTCATTTCCACCGCCTCGGCGCCACAAGCCATCGGCACCTACTCGCAAGCCGTAAAAGTCGACAACACCGTCTATCTATCCGGTCAAATCCCGCTCGATCCGCAAACGATGGAAGTGGTTGATGGCGACATAGCGCTACAAATCCGCCGCGTATTCGACAATCTGCGCGCGGTTGCGCAAGCAGCCGGCGGCGATTTTGCCGACATCGTCAAGCTGAACGTTTATCTGACCGATCTTGGCAATTTTCCGATCGTCAACGAAATCATGGCCGAATACTTCACCCAGCCCTACCCCGCCCGCGCGGCGGTCGGCGTTGCCGCGTTGCCGAAAGGGGTCGGCGTGGAAATGGACGCCATCATGGTGATGCGACAAGCATATTTCTGACCGAACCGCGCCCTGTAACGGCGCCCTTTCCGCTCAATGTCAAATCAGGAACCACTGCATCGCTTGCCCGTCACCACATTGACGGGCATAGGTTCCCAATCCGCCGTCCGCTTGCAAAAGCTGGGCATCAAAACCGTACAGGACCTGCTGTTCCATCTGCCGCAGCGTTACCAGGATAGAACCCGTGTTCATCCGATCGCCAGCCTGGTACCCGGCACGACCGCGCTGGTGTGCGGTTGCGTCGAATTCACCGACACCGCGCCACGCGGTCGCAGCAGCGTGATTAGTCGCATCAGCGACGCCAGCGGCTTGCTGTCGTTACGTTTTTTTCATTTCTCCGTACAGCAGTTGCAGCAGCTGAAACCCGGCGTGCACCTGAGCTGTTTTGGCGAAGTGCGGCAGGGTTTCAACGGCTTGGAGATGATTCATCCGGAATACAAAGTCATCCACGAAGGCGAAGACCCTACCGAAACCACGCTGACACCGGTTTATCCGTTGACCGAAGGCCTCTCGCAAACCACATTGCGCAAGGCCATCAAACAGGCCCTGACCTCATGCCTGCGGAGCGACTCGCTCAGTGACTGGCTGCCGCACTCGATCTGTCAGACATACCATTTCCCAGCGCTCACAGAAGCCTTGCTGACGTTGCATAGTCCGCCGACCGCGCTTTCGGCGTCCACGTTGGAAAACGGCAATCTGCCGGCTTTAAAGCGTTTGGCGTTCGAAGAATTTTTAGCCCACCATCTGGCCTTGCTGCTGAGCAAGCAGGAATACAAAACCTGGCAAGCACCGGTTTTCAGGGTTGATAGCCTAGCCAAACAAGAATTTATCGGCCAGCTGCCATTCACACTAACCGGAGCCCAGCAACGGGTCGTTGCCGAAATCGAGGCGGATCTCGGCAAACCGCATCCGATGCTCAGACTGGTGCAAGGCGATGTCGGCTGCGGCAAAACCCTGGTCGCCGCCCTCGCCGCCTTGACCGCGGTCTGCTCGGGCTTTCAAGTCGCCTTGATGGCGCCTACCGAGCTCCTGGCCGAACAGCACTTCCGTAATTTCAGCCAGTGGTTCGCCCACACCGGCGTCGGCGTTTTTTACTTGAGCGGCCAACTGAAAGGAAAGGCCCGCGCCAACACCCTGCAAGCCTTGGCCGAGGGTAGCGCAGGCCTGGTGGTGGGCACGCATGCCCTGTTTCAGGACAGCGTCAGTTTCCATAAACTGGGACTGGTAATCATCGATGAACAGCATCGCTTCGGCGTGCAACAGCGCCTAGCCTTGCGGGCCAAAGGCCACGATGAAGGCCGGATACCGCATCAGTTGGTCATGACGGCCACGCCGATTCCGCGCACGCTGGCGATGCTGCAATATTCGGATTTGGATATATCCATCATCGACGAATTGCCACCGGGGCGCAAACCCGTGAAAACCAGCGTGATTCCATCCGAGCGCCGCGATGAAGTCATCGCGCGCTTATGGCATTGGATCGCTCAAGGCCATCAGGCTTATTGGGTCTGCACGCTGATAGAGGAATCGGAACAATTGCAATGCGAAGCGGCCGAAAAAACCGCCCAATACCTACAAAACGTGCTGCCCGACGCCCGTATAGGGTTGGTGCATGGCAGGATGAAGGCCGCGGACAAAGACCTGGTCATGCAAGCCTTCAAAAATGGCGACTGCGATTTACTCGTGGCCACCACGGTCATCGAAGTCGGCGTCGACGTACCGAATGCCGGTTTGATGGTCATCGAAAACCCCGAACGCCTGGGCCTGTCGCAACTCCATCAATTACGCGGCCGGGTCGGCCGCGGCCAGATCGACAGTTATTGTTTGCTGCTGTACCAGTCACCGTTGTCGCAAGCCGGCAAGGAGCGCCTGGGTATTTTGCGGGAAAGCAATGACGGCTTCGTCATCGCCGAAAAGGATTTGCAACTGCGCGGCCCCGGCGAAATCATCGGCACCCGCCAAACCGGGCAGATTCAATTCAAAATCGCCGATCTGGCACGAGACCGGGAATTACTGGATCACGTACAAGGCGCGGCCAGACTGATCCGCCAAGAGCACCCGGAAGCCATTCGTCCGCTGATCGAGCGCTGGAACGGTGAAATCAGGGAAACCGATAGCCTGTTTGCGACGGTTTACAGTCCCTGACGGGAATCCGCGTCATATCCTGATTTCTTGCTGTCAACGGGTTTGCACCTCGCCACCGGTTGATCCTACAAAGATTTGGTCCACGAAACACACGAAAATCACGAAAAGTTGCAAACAGTTATCATCCTAACGCTCATGAAGATGGACATCGCCCCGGCAAATGAAAATAGTCTTCAGGGTAAGGTTGCTTGCTGGACAGGCCGCCGTGAATACATCCATGTAGGCTCGACGGCGGCATCCTTGCCGCCGACGCCTGTCCAACAAGCAACCGCACCCTCACGTTTGCTACTTTCAGAGTTGCACCGGACAGGCAAATCGATAAGCATTCATAACGTAATGATTTCTTTCGTGTATTTCGTAATTTTCGTGGACTACTGATGTTTTTAGGCGAATGCGAAATAAGATAGGCCAGCCAAAAAAAGGGCCCAAGATCAGTGCAACCGGTAAAACGGCCTTGTTATCACCGGGCCCTAATCTTGTGTAGCCCATTCCGGATAACCCGATCATAAGATCGCTCGTTCCGGATCAGCTTGAGGAGGCCAGCGCAATTGAGACTCATGGTCAGATTAGTCTAAGTGTCGTCAGGCCGCCATGACCCATTTGGGTCATTTTATTGCCAAATCCATTCGTTGTGAATTATGCCCCTCCTCGCGGGAGAAGGAACTGTTTTGGCTTTTACGTCACATCATGACGGGTGGGTATATTTTCATGAATCGCCTTATCCCACTAGCGCCCAAGGCGAGTGCATGATCGCCTTGGGCCCAACCGGGGGTTATCAGTAATCCAACGAAGCTTTGACGAAATACGTGCGTTGCGGGAAGGGGTGATTCTCGTAAACGTCGACATTCAGCACATTGTCAATACCGGCGGAAATCGTACTTTTCAGATTGTGGTACTCCGGTAATTGATAACTGGTTTTCAAATCGACGAAGGTATATTCATCGGTGCCACCAAATACGTTGGCTTCGGTATCGCTGTTGTCCAAACGCTGAAATACGTCGCTACGGTAACGCACGGCCGCCGAGAAATCCCAAACCGGCAGAATGTGATAAGTGGCCGAGGTGTTGACTTGCAGTTTGGGAATGCGATCCCATTCGTTTCCGGCCAAATCGCTATTTCGACTATTTTTCACGATTTGTTTGTTCATGAACGTGCCATTGACCATGAAATCGACAGGCAAGCCGAATACCTCATTTTGCTGGAATGTTAAATCGACGCCTATGGTCTCGGTTTGCTCGATGGGCTGGAAGGTCGTAACAGCTACGTTGCCAAAGTTTTGGACTGTATTGGCGATTTCGTCGTTGATCAAATCATAGAAGAAATCGGCCCGCACGAAGCCGCGCGGAATATCGTATTGCACCATGAAATTATGGAAATAGCCGTTTTCGGGCCCCAAACCTGGATAGGAGACAGAACGGCTATTGAATGTCGAATTGCTCAAGAACATTTCCTCGGCAATCGGGAAACGGTAAGCCTTGGAAAACGAATACCGAAAAGTCCAGACATCGGGCGAGTATTCCAACGATGCCTTGGGCGAGATACGGGTCGCATCACGATCGCTGTAATCTTGCTCGCGCAAGGCGGGGGCCAGTGAGTAATTGTAAACATGGCCGTTTATCGTTTGCCAGTTATCCACCCTGGCGCCGGCCATGATTGCCCAATCCGGCAGGAAGCGCCATTCCAATTGAGAAAACACGCTGTTGGTTTGCGTATCCCCACCGCTATCACTGGATAATGAATCCTTCGATCCGCCCAAATAGTTATTGCTGTTGTAAACCTTGTTATTCAATGACGCATGATTGAACTGATAGCCCCCCATGAAAGACAAGTCTTTATTATCGAGGAAATTGTCGGTGGCCAATTTAATGTCGTAATTGGCCCACCAGGCATCGAGATCGGTCACTTGCCCCCTATTCTGATTCATAGGGTGATTGGGATTCAACTCCGACGTTACCGTGGTGTCATTGAAGGCATCGTAATAACTGGCATTGGTATCGATACTCCAGTCATCGGAAATTTTGCCTTTCAAACCCAAGCCTAAATTGATGGCTTGACGCTCGGACTCTGATACGCTGAAGGCCGACGTCGGTACCAAAAAGTATCTACCATTAAGATTATAAGCTGTTGTGGTGCTTGGATTACGACCAATAACAGGTTCACCCCATAATGTATTGCCGTTAGCATCCTTGATCAAACTCAGTGGGTCGTTGGTTTCGCCTGTCCTTTCTTCATAAGCCACGGTAAAGCGACCTTGCAAGTCCGGGGTAAAGTCATAACCCATTTTGACCTTGTATAAATCGGTCACGGTTCGAGCAATGCCATCATCGCCGTAATAGACACCATTTGTTCCGTTTGGCTGCGGTTCAAATTTAGCATCATGAACTGGAATCGTCGCATTAACATCAGTGGTGATAACGCCCCTACTGTCTCTAGTATCTAATGCATTTTGAGATGATCTGGAAGCCGTAGTTCTTGGGGTCATCGGTTGGCCTTGATTATCCAGCCGGTTATAGGAACCAAAGATGCTGAATTTGTCGAAGCGGTCTCCGGCGGAAATATTGGTTTTATAACCTTCCAAGGTTTGTTTGCGTCCCCCTCTATCCATGGTCTGGAACATGCCCATCGCATCCATGTGCGCTTCGAATTTTTCCGGCATGTTGGTATTCAGATTGACCACGCCACCGAAAGAATGCCCGTCATATTGGGCGGAAAATGGGCCATATAACACATCGGCGGTGGCCACTTCGTTCGGCGAAACCATGGACCAGCGCGGCGCGCCGTTAAAGGTGGTGCGCAAGGGATTGTGCAACGGCATGCCATCCGCAAACACCATGGTATGGGCGGTTTGGAAGACATTGGAACCGCGCATTCCGAGAGACCCATTGGGGTCACCGATATAACGCTTGCGGATGTTAATGGACGGCGCGTAGCGCAAATAATCCTCAACCGTGGTCGCGTTAACGAATTTTTCGACTTCCTTGGTCTCGATTTCGTAACTTGGTGTTGCTTTCGCGGTCTGGGGAAATAATCCCGTTTCTTCGGAAACGACTTCCACCGCCTCTAAACTAGCGTTATCCGTAGATTTAGTCTCAAGCGCCTGCGCCGATATTGATAGCCCCATGATGCCGGGCAAGACAACCGTGACCGGATAAATTTTGGCTCTTCCGTATTTTGCGGAGAAACCACTACATGTAGTGCTATAGTCTTTGCCTGCCACAGTGAGTTTTGCTAAGGTCGACAATTTAACGCTGGAGTATCGTGATGACACAGTCGCTACTTCAAATACCGCTGGATATACCTGATGTTTGTATCGAAAAAGTTGAAACCACCGCCAAAGGCGAGTTCATCATCACGGTCAGTAGTACGTTAACCAGTGCAACCTGCCATCAATGCGGCCAGAGGATCGATAAGTTTTATGGCTATGGCAGAGAAATCACCTTGCGTCATTTGTCGATTTTCGATCGGCCGGTTTGGATCAAGCTAACCCCCAAGCGCTATCGATGCCCTGACTGCCCCAAAGGTCCGACGACCACGCAACAATGTGGCTGGTATAACTGGAAAAGCCCCCATACCAAAGCGTATGAGCAGTGGATATTGCGTGAATTGATCAACAGCAGCGTGACCGACATGGACGTGAAGCACGGCATCAGCGCCGAAGCGGCGGAAGGGATTATCAATCGGCACGTGGCCCAACAAGTTGATTGGTCTGCCATCCAAGGCATTCGCTTGCTGGGACTGGATGAAATCGCTTTGAAAAAAGGGCATCAAGATTTTGTGGTCATCGTGTCGGCTATCGATACCGAGGACCATAAGCGGATTCTGGCGGTGCTGCCCGACCGCAAAAAAGAAACGGTTAAAGCCTTTTTGCAGAATATTCCCGAGGCACAGCAACACGCGTTACAACGCGTCTGCGTGGACATGTATGAAGGGTATCGCAACGCCGTCTATGAGACATTGCCCGGCGTCGAGGTGGTGGTTGATCGCTTCCATGTCGCCAAGCATTATCGAGACGGCGCCGACCAGGTCCGCAAGGCGGAAATGAAAAAACTCAAGAATACCCTGTCTGCCGAGGATTATGCCAAGCTGAAAGGCGCGATGTGGGCTTTTCGGAAGCGCTGGATGGAACTCTCTGCCGATCAGCAAACCGTTTTGCTTTTTCTATTCCAGCAAGCCCCCATTTTGCGAGAAGTCTATATCCAACGGGAGCTTTTGACGGGTATTTTTGAGCGCCGACTCAATAAGGCTGAGGCCGAAAAAGCCTTGGATCGCTGGATGGAGCATATCAAAGTCTTGAAGTTGAAGGGCTTTGATGCGTTTGTCAAAACCTATCAAAACTGGCGAAATGAAATCACCAACTATTTCATTCGCCGGGAAACCAGTGGCTTTGTTGAAGGGCTTAACAACAAAATCAAAAGCATCAAACGACGCTGCTTTGGCATTTACAATACCGTCCGCCTGTTTCAGCATATCTGGCTTGATATCGAAGGGAGACGGTTGTTCGGTTATGCATAACCCTATATGTCGGGGCTACTCCGCGAAATACGGAAGAGCCTAAATTTTTTTGAAATACATACGTTAAATACCCCCCCAACAAGACCTACTAAAATTATGGTCTGAAATTAAGGCAATATTAAGTCCAAACGTCGAGGTTTAGTCGTCTTGTTCATACATTTTTCGAGTATTTACCAAAAAACCGATTCATTAAATTACAGCTACAAATATCCATCCGCCGTCCATTTTTTGTGGTTTTATGGCTGATTGTCACCAACAATACGCAGCAGGTATTGCCGTTTAAAAGCGGGCCTGAAACCGCGACTCGATCAGTTGTAATTATTGAGTTCCCTAGAAAAACGGGAGATTAAGCAGAGGAGAATTTATTTGAAAAACAACCGTTTGACCCATCATATCCCAGACATTCTTTCAAAGCAGGAAATTAGATGCAGCTTTTTATGGTTGTTAGGTTTACATTCTTAACTATGTTAAATAACTCATTCATGTCTTTATTATTGCGCTATATCACATATAATAGAAAAATATTTTATTAATATATTTTGGTTCTCTAATAATAAAACCGTGAATAACCCGGCAAAAACAAGCTTGCGCAATAATGGCCAAGCATGCAGTAACAAGCTTGTTTTTAGCGCATCGGGCAACCAGAATTTTGGCTCTTCCGTATTTTGCGGAGAAACCACTACATGTAGTGCTATAGTCTTTGCCTGCCACAGTGAGTTTTGCTAAGGTCGACAATTTAACGCTGGAGTATCGTGATGACACAGTCGCTACTTCAAATACCGCTGGATATACCTGATGTTTGTATCGAAAAAGTTGAAACCACCGCCAAAGGCGAGTTCATCATCACGGTCAGTAGTACGTTAACCAGTGCAACCTGCCATCAATGCGGCCAGAGGATCGATAAGTTTTATGGCTATGGCAGAGAAATCACCTTGCGTCATTTGTCGATTTTCGATCGGCCGGTTTGGATCAAGCTAACCCCCAAGCGCTATCGATGCCCTGACTGCCCCAAAGGTCCGACGACCACGCAACAATGTGGCTGGTATAACTGGAAAAGCCCCCATACCAAAGCGTATGAGCAGTGGATATTGCGTGAATTGATCAACAGCAGCGTGACCGACATGGACGTGAAGCACGGCATCAGCGCCGAAGCGGCGGAAGGGATTATCAATCGGCACGTGGCCCAACAAGTTGATTGGTCTGCCATCCAAGGCATTCGCTTGCTGGGACTGGATGAAATCGCTTTGAAAAAAGGGCATCAAGATTTTGTGGTCATCGTGTCGGCTATCGATACCGAGGACCATAAGCGGATTCTGGCGGTGCTGCCCGACCGCAAAAAAGAAACGGTTAAAGCCTTTTTGCAGAATATTCCCGAGGCACAGCAACACGCGTTACAACGCGTCTGCGTGGACATGTATGAAGGGTATCGCAACGCCGTCTATGAGACATTGCCCGGCGTCGAGGTGGTGGTTGATCGCTTCCATGTCGCCAAGCATTATCGAGACGGCGCCGACCAGGTCCGCAAGGCGGAAATGAAAAAACTCAAGAATACCCTGTCTGCCGAGGATTATGCCAAGCTGAAAGGCGCGATGTGGGCTTTTCGGAAGCGCTGGATGGAACTCTCTGCCGATCAGCAAACCGTTTTGCTTTTTCTATTCCAGCAAGCCCCCATTTTGCGAGAAGTCTATATCCAACGGGAGCTTTTGACGGGTATTTTTGAGCGCCGACTCAATAAGGCTGAGGCCGAAAAAGCCTTGGATCGCTGGATGGAGCATATCAAAGTCTTGAAGTTGAAGGGCTTTGATGCGTTTGTCAAAACCTATCAAAACTGGCGAAATGAAATCACCAACTATTTCATTCGCCGGGAAACCAGTGGCTTTGTTGAAGGGCTTAACAACAAAATCAAAAGCATCAAACGACGCTGCTTTGGCATTTACAATACCGTCCGCCTGTTTCAGCATATCTGGCTTGATATCGAAGGGAGACGGTTGTTCGGTTATGCATAACCCTATATGTCGGGGCTACTCCGCGAAATACGGAAGAGCCAATTTTTATTGCCCTGCGTGGAGCAGTATTACCCATGTCTGCCGGGGAAATGCCGAATAAACCAGCAATTCCCTGCAAAACAACTTTTAACTCACATACATCAGCACTGCCATTACTCTGAAAGTCACGCGGCAACCCCAAAAACAGACTAACGACATAACAAAGTTGACTTTCATTTGCCGGGGCGATGCCAAGCCTTCATGAGCGTTACCCTGAAAGTCATGGTGGACGAAACCCCGAAACACTTGGAAAAAGCTAAAGCTTTTTCACTCCAAAATCACGCGAGGGAGTGCGATAGCTTTAGCTATCGCACTGAGTGCAACTCTTCCCGGCTTGCTGGTTTTGCCCCGGTAGAGCATTCAGAGTAAACGTAAAGCAGCCAAATCACATGCAACGCACTATCGAGTTGCAGAACATGATGATTTGGCGTCGAAATTAATTGATGACTTGAAAATGAGAGCCTTGAGAGCTTTGCCAGGACAGATAGAGATGGCTCTCATCGCTCACTACAAACGCATAGTCCGATGTTCCGGAGGCAAGCGCTAACTGCTCGGGTTCTAGCCAGTTCTCGCCGCCATCCAATGAGCGCATGGATTTGATTATCGTGTTGGAACCATCAAACTCCATCCAGACGATCACGACCCGCTGGCCCAATGCTGCGACATGTGGATGCTTCGCCCCAAGACCGCCAAATTGCTTTTGCGCAACAAAGGTTTTGCCTTGATCTTCCGAGCGTGCATAAAACAATCCCTGATGGGATTCCGCTCCACTGAACCAAGCGGCATGATAGGTTGCGTCCTCGGCAATCGCCAGACTGGGCCCGTGATGAGGACATGCATCGATTTGCCAATTGTCTTGACTAGCCCGCTGGAGCGTGCCGGGCGTGTGCCAGTCGCTGAATTTCAGTACCGCATGATCGCGAATGTTGCCGGGGAACACATGGCGCCACATCACCACCGGCAAATTATCCACATCGAGCGCGATTGCCAGGCGACAGCATTCGCAGGTATGCGGGGCTGCTTGCTTATTCGGATAAAACGATTTTCCCCCGTCACTAGACCATGTGTAATATAAGGATGTGCCTAAAAACTCCTGTCGCGAGGCTTTGGCTTGTTCCTTGTCGCGAGCGTCCAACCAGGCAATGAAAATTTCACCGTTTTTCCCGACCAGTAAGCCATCGAAACGATGACTGATGATGTCCAGGTTGTCGTTGACCGTGACTGGTTCGGAAAACGTGTTGCCGCCATCACTGGAACGGCTAAAGCGAATATTTCCGGTGTGGCGCTTTTCCAAGCTGCGCGTCCAGGTCAAATAGATATTACCGTTCGAATCCAGCTGGATTTTGGGGCGATATTCGTCATGGGCAATAATCGGCTCGGGAACTTTGTTTACCTGCACTGGCTGGGAAAAACTTTTACCCTTGTCAGTCGAGCTCTGCACGTAGACATGATCTTGCTTAACCCAGGCCAGCCAAAGTTTGCCATCCTGAGCAAAAGTGGCAGTTACCGTGTCTGCGCATGCCACTGAAAGCCCGCTTTTATCCTGACAGGCCGTAATGTTAGCCTGCGCTCTCTCTTTTTCGATCATGGCGTCGGTCGCGCACCCAGCGATAAACAAGGACATCAGCCCAAAGAGTAGAACTTTTCTCATCATGTAATTCTCGAAATTGTTATGTGATTCCGGCGTTGCGCCGCTTTGCCCCATAGAAGATAGCCCAAGCCGACCCGCTTTTACAATAAAGATTTTCACCCGCGGCGCCGCTTCGTTTATGATGTTTTTTCCGTTTCTGCTCTTCGATAATGTATCCAGATGACAAAAAACCTACTTCTAGCGGGCTTATTATTCCCGGTTGCCGCCGGCATGAATCTTCACGCCGAAGAAAAAAGCGTGCAAACCTTCAATTCAGGCAGTTACCAACAAATCCTGCGGGAAAATGCCGGCCAGTCTTTCATATTGTCAGTTTGGTCCGTTGATTGTCCGTCATGCTTGAAGGATATGGAAACCATCAAGCAGGTCCAGCAAAACCATCCTCGCCTGAAGATTGTCATGCTTTCCACCGACGAGCCCGAAGCCGCTACGGAAGTCAAATCCATTCTGGCGCGCTACCAATTGGCCGGTCTTGAAAACTGGATGTTCGGTAACGAGGACCCGCAAAAGTTACGCTATGAGATTGATCCTGGCTGGTACGGCGAATTACCCAGAACCTATTTTTTTACCTCGTCCCATGCGCGCGTTGGCAAAAGCGGAGCCTTGAGCATGAACGAATTTGAAACACAGATTGACAAGCTGAAACCTTAGACAGCATAGCCGCTCTATGGCATGCAATGTAGCGCGCCAAGGATATTGAGCTTAGCACTCTGATTTTGTTGGGTTAGGCCAACCCTTCGGTTTTGCTTTTAGTTTACGACGCCCCCTCTGTGAGAGAGCCTCTGATGTTGATGAAATCATTAATAATAAAAATAAAGGTGGCATTCAATGGATCAGATTTCCGACGGCGCCTATTTGCACGCCATCCTGGCCAACGCGCCAGGACATCCCCAGCTCTGGAATCGATTCCTGGCGGCTCTGATAAAACAGCTTGCTTGCGATTCCTGCGCCTTACTGATCAATAATCTGCTTGGCAACAGCTCATCACGTTTTCTATATTGCGCCAATATTCCGATCAAATATCGGGAACAGTATGAAAACCAGCTCAATAAATTAGATCACTTCAATCGTCTGATTTGCCGTAACCCTCTGCGGGTCTTTTACAACCAGACACCCGCCGAAACGTATCAGGAAAACGTCAACGATCCAGCCTTCAGTTGCGACGGCCAAAACCACCGTTTTGGCGTGGCCATTCCTTGCAACCAAAACCATGCACTCAGCCTGCTGTTGAATTACAGGTCGATAACCGGTCATCAGCAATGCCAACGCATCATCGCCACGTTAAAAAACACGCTTCCCGCCCTGGAAGAAGCCATACATAAAGACCACCGCCATAAGATCAACAGTCAATTACGCCATCACCTGGGAACACCTTTCGACGGCTATGTCATTGTCGACAAAAATCTGAACATACTGTTTTCGGACCCGGTTTATACCGCGATCATCAGCCAATTCGATTGCGTAAACATCACGGAAAACCGGTTCGGCTTAACCTCACCCATCATGGATCAACGATTGCGCGCGCTGATGCAAAACAAACAAGAAGCGGCATCCATCCATAATCAATGCCATTCTTGTCGGCTAGCATTGATTCCGATCAATCGCTTGAAAAACCTGTATCAGTGGGAATGTTTCCAGGAAGGCTTCATCATTGCCTTTACCCACGACGGCGAAAAAGACCCCACGCTGGCTAGATTGATGGATATTTATCGGCTATCCCGCTGCGAGGCGATTTGCGCGCTACATTTCATGAAGACGCCAGCGATTGCCGACATTGCAGCCAGCACCTATCGCTCGCAAGAAACCGTTCGCAATCACCTCAAGCATGTCATGCGAAAAATGCATGTTCACAGCCAGGCCGAGCTAATGAAAACCTTGATATCCCTGGCGATATTGTGAATGGGCATAGGCTATGATCACCAAGGATTTGGCTGCGAATAGCGCCCCTATACTAACCTTCTTCCGGCAGCCGAAGGAACTGTTTTGACTTTTAAGGTGATCTACCAGGCTAGGGGGTAAACCTTTGGGAAGTTATTTTGGCGGGAATCCTTACCGGCCAAAAATCTGCTCACCGAATGCTGGATTCAAACCGGCATTCGCTCGAGAACGGTCCGGTTTTTTATGCCGAATCCCGAACGAGTCGGTAAAATAACTGCCATCGGGTGGTAAATTACCACCAATTTACAAGTTTTAATCACGAGATTATTAATGGTTTTACCCGCTTACAGAACATTTCTGCTCGTCACGGCACTGCTACTGAAAACAACCGCCTGCACGACCTTGCCTTCCGCCTCAAAAGAATATGACAGCTTTGCCGCCTATGCCGAAGCCGTTTTCAGACATCAAAACGATTTGACCAGCCGTTTGATGGCCTTGTCCGACTCTGAACAACTCGAGGACGACGAAGCCGTGGAGGAAGCCGAGCAAGCCATGATAGACGCCTGCCATTTGTTGAACGAATACGCCGAAATGGAAAACTCCGGCGAATCGCCAGGCTTGTTCTTCAAGCGCGAGGTACAAGCCAGCATAGAAACCTGCGATCAAAAAATCGAGCAACTGGAAGCATTGTTGGCCTCGGTAAAAAAGCAACCGCTGTGATTTGTTATCCCAACGATCATGAAACGCCGGTATCGCCCCGGAACATGAAGGCTCTCACACCATGGCTGGCGCGGTAATTCGCTGATGTCCACCAACGCCCGGACACTATTGGATAACGGCATAGCCGTGATCCATTCGAATCATCTGGAAACACTGCGGGACGTGGTGGAATACTGGCTACGTCAGCATCCGCTCGCGCCGCTGGAAAACGAAGTGTTTCTGGTGCAAAGCAACGGCATGGGCCAATGGTTGAAACAAAGTCTGGCGCAAAACGACGCGCTCGGCATTGCCGCCGCAATGCAAGTCCAGTTGCCGTCGCTGTTCATCTGGAGCGTTTATCGGGCGGTATTGGGCCAACAAATCCCGAAAGAACAGCCTTTGGCCAAAGCCCCGCTCAGTTGGCGCCTGTACCGCTTGCTGCCGATACTGACCGGTGAAAAGGGCTTCGAATCACTCGCCCATTTCCTGCAACAGGACCTTGATGATCGCAAGCGTCACCAACTGGCCGAACAATTGGCCGACTTGTTCGACCAATATCAGGTTTATCGTTCGGACTGGATCAGCGACTGGGCAGCCGGTCACGATCATTTACGCAATGCGCATGGCGAGACTTTCCCCTTGCCCGAACAACAACGCTGGCAAGCCATTTTGTGGCGCGCGATACTGGCAGACCTGGGCGAGAACTTCAATCCCTTTGCCAGCCGCGCTTCGGTCCATGCGCAATTCATGGCGCATATCGACACCCTGCAACAACGTCCAGTCGGCCTTCCGCGCCGCATCATGCTGTTCGGCCTGTCGTCCCTGCCGCAACAATCGCTGGAGGTATTGGCCAAGCTGGGTAAATTTTGTCAGATCGTGCTGTTCGTGCATAACCCCTGTCAGCATTACTGGGCCGACATCATCGAAGACAAGGAACTGCTCAAGGCCCAGCGCCGCCGGCAAAGCTACAAGGCCGGCATGAGCTCCAGCCTGAGCGCTGAGGAACTGCATCTGCATGCCAATCCGCTACTCGCCGCCTGGGGCAAGCAAGGCCGCGATTACATCCGATTGCTGGATCATTTTGACGAAACCACGGCCTACGCCAACTGGCATTGGCCCGAGCAAAAAATCGATTTGTTCAAGGATTACGGTGCGGACGGTCAGCGCTGCTTGTTGCAACGCCTACAGCAATCGATTCTGGATCTGGAACCTGTCCCGCCAGAACCGCAATTGCTGGACCATGCCGACTCTTCACTGGCCTTTCATGTCGCGCATAGCCCGCAACGGGAAGTGGAAATCCTGCACGATCAGCTGCTGGCGCGCTTCAACGCCGCCGCGCAGGCGGGCGAACCACTGACTCCGCGCGACGTCATCGTGATGGTGCCGGACATCAACCAATACGCGCCGCACATTCGCGCGGTATTCGGCCAGGTGCAAGCCGACGACCCCAGATACATCCCGTTCAGCCTGGCCGATCAACAACAACGCGGCGAAAATCCTCTGCTGGTTGCGGTGGAAGCACTTTTGCACCTGCCCGAGTCTCGTTTCAGCGTCAGTGAATTTCTCGCCTTGCTCGAAGTACCGGCTTTACGGCTGCGTTTCGACATCGGCGAAAACGCCATCCCCAAACTGCACCAATGGCTGGAACAAGCCGGCATCCGTTGGGGCCTGAATGCCGACCATCGTGCCCGCAGCGCCGACATGCCAGCCAATTTTGTCGCCAACACCTGGCAATTTGGCTTGCGCCGCATGTTGCTGGGTTATGCCGTCGGCAACGGCGAAGCCTTCAACGGCATAGAACCTTACGCAGAAATCGGCGGCCTCGAAGCGCAATGGCTGGGACATTTATGTCATCTGCTGGACACATTGGCGCGTTACACCGACACGCTACGAACGCAAAGAAATCCGGATGATTGGCTACTTATCCTCGACCAGCTGCTAGCAGAGTTTTTCCTTGCCGACAACGAGCGCGACCGCAAAACCCTCGATAGCTTAAACCGCGCGTTGACCACCTGGCATCAGGCTTGCACGCAAGGAGGCTGCACGGCAGCCGACAAACTGCCCTTGAACGTGGTGCGCGAAGCCTGGCTGGCCACGGTGGACGAACCCAATCTACAGCAACGCTTCCTGAGCGGCCGGGTCAATTTCTGCACCTTGATGCCGATGCGGGCGATTCCATTTCGCTTGATATGCCTGCTGGGCATGAACGACGGCGATTATCCTCGCAGCCACTATCCGCACGGTTTCGATTTGATGAATCAGCGCGGACAGTACCGCCCCGGCGACCGCTCGCGCCGGCAGGACGATCAATTTCTGTTTCTGGAAGCCCTGCTTTCGGCCAGAGAGCAGCTTTACCTCAGCTGGGTGGGCCGCAGCATTCGCGACAACAGCGAACGGCCGCCGTCGGTCCTGATCGCGCAATTACGCGATTTCATCAGCCAAAGCTGGCGCCTGCAGGAACCGCAAGACTTGCTCGATGCCTTGACGCTGGAGCATCCCTTGCAGCCCTTCAGCCCCGATTACGTCAAGAAAAACCGGAATGCGCGTTTGTTCACCTATGCCAAGGAATGGTTTCAAACGGTTCCCGAAGCGATCATCGACGATGTCCCCCCTGCCCCCGGCGAAGAAAACGCTTACAGCCTAACGCTGGAAGCGCTGGCGCGATTTTTACGCGCGCCGGTCAAGAGCTACTGTCAACAAACCTTGAAGTTCAGCTTCGATAGCGACGATGTGACCAGCGAAGACAACGAACCCTTCGGCTTCGATCGCTTACAAGCCCAGGCATACAGCACATCTCTGCTGGATGGTTTACAGCGGCAGGAACCCATCGATGTGGCCGAATTTCTGCACGGACAAATGACGACCTTACGCGGACAAGGCAAACTGCCGCTCGGCGGCTTTGCCGAAACCACCTTCGCCGGTATCGCTCAACCCGCTCAGCAAGCCTGGCAACACTACCAAACCGTTCTGAAAGCCTGGCCCGATACGTTGAAAGCCCGGCAAATCGAGTTGACCTTCGAGGTCTCGGACACGGTCAACATTCGACTGGAGGCCGGACTCGGCCATCTGCGCCAAGCCGGCGACACGCAAGCCATGGCGCTCATCACGCTGACCGCGCGGACTTTGCGCAAAGACAAGCGCATCCAATATCAGCATCTGCTGCTGCCCTGGCTGCAGCATCTCGCCGCTTGCGCGGACGGCACGGCGGTCGATAGCCTTGTGGTGGGCGCCGACGGCGTGATCGAGATGCCCGCTTTGCCGCGCGACGACGCCAGGGCCTGTTTACAAATTTTGCTCGAAGGCTGGCATCGCGGTTTGCATGCCCCATTGCCGGTAGCCTGCCTGACGGCTTTTGTCTGGTTGCATGAGCCGGATAACGCTCAAGCACGCTACGAAGGCGACGAATGGAACGACGGCGAGCTTGATTACGACGCCTATCTGGCGCGTTTTTTCCCGACTTTCGCCAGTCTGTGCCAGAGTGAAACAGACGGCTTCGCGTTCTGGGCCGAAAAACTCTACCGACCCATGACTTTAAATCTGCAAGCAAAGGATTTACTAGCATGACCAGCGCCACCGCCATCGATCCGCTGGTATTGCCGCTGTCTGGCACGCGCCTGATCGAAGCAAGCGCCGGCACCGGTAAAACCTATACCATCGCCGCGCTCTATGTACGCTTGATCCTCGGCCACGGCATGCAAGGCAGCGAGCTATTGCCGCCGGACATCCTGGTGGTGACATTCACCGACGCGGCCACCAAGGAACTGCGCGAACGCATACGCGCCCGTTTGACCCAGGCAGCGCGCTATTTCCGCGACAGTTCGATGGAAAGCGACGACTTTCTGCAGCGGCTGCGCGCTGACTATGCCGCAGAACAATGGCCGAACTGCGCTCGCCGCTTGGAGCTGGCCGCCAACTGGATGGACGAAGCCGCCGTTTATACGATACACAGCTGGTGCAATCGCATGCTGCAACAGCACGCCTTCGACAGCGGCAGCCTGTTCAAGCAAGAAGTCGATAGCGACGACCAGGAATTATTGCACCAGGTAGTCAGGGACTATTGGCGGCAATTTTTTTACCCCTTATCCGCCACCGCCTGTCTGGCCGTGAACAAACTGGCAGCGTCACCCGAGCAACTGGCCGCCATCTTGAAACCGCTGCTGTTCGAAACCGAAGCCGCCGGATTGAATTGCGAAACAGACGACATCCGGCCGGTTTTCGAAGCGTGGGAACAGTGGCAACGCCAGTGCGACGTCCTGGAAAATCAAGCCCGCCAACATTGGCTGAGTCAGCAGACAGCGCTCGAAGCGCTTTTGCAACTAGCCTCGAACGACGGCTGGCTCAACGGCAATCAATATCGAAAAAATACCTTTGCCGACAAACTCAAGCACATGGCCGCCTGGGCGCAGGGCGCCACGCTAGGCTTGGATGACTTGGCCAAATTTGGCCGGCAAAAGCTGCAAGCGGGCTTGACCAAAGCCCATCAAAACAAAATCGACCAGTTTCAGCAAACGACCTTTCAGGCCATCGACGATTTCATCGCGCATTGCGAACAGGAAATCGATATCGCCGATTCGATTACCCGCCACGCCATTCAATGGCTGCGGGCACGCTACGACGCCGAAAAACAGCGTATCGCCCGCATGACTTTCGACGACATGCTGAATCGGCTGGATTCGGCCTTGCGAAGCCAGAACGGCGAACGGCTGGCCGCTACGATCATCAAACAATATCCAATTGCACTGATCGATGAATTTCAAGATACCGATCCGGTGCAATACCGCATTTTCGCGCGCTTGTACCCGGCCGATGCCGAGGAAGAATTCGGTTGTTTCATGATAGGCGACCCGAAACAGGCGATTTATTCCTTCCGCGGCGGCGATATTTTTACTTATCTCAAAGCCCATCAAGCCACATTGGGCAAGCACTACACCCTGGGCACCAATTACCGCTCGACCGAAAGCCTGGTAGCCGCCGTCAACCGCATGTTTGCCCATGCCGACCAGCAACAAGCCGAAGGCGCCTTTTACTTCAAGCATGATGAGTTCGATCCTTTGCCGTTCATCCCGGTAGCGGCCAAGGGCCGCAACGAGGTTTTCGTCATCGAGCAAGAATCCGCCCCCGCGCTAACCTTTTGGCGGCTGGATGGCGAGCAAGCCATCGGCATGCCGGACTATCGCGTGCAAATGGCAGCCGCGACGGCCAGCGAAATCGTGCGCCTGTTGACCGGCGGCCAAAAAGGACACACCGGCTTTCGCGACGCGCAGGGCCAGATGGCCCCGTTACAACCGGCTGACATTGCGATTCTGGTGCGCAGCGGCAGCGAAGCCAGAATCATGCGTCAGGCCCTGGCGGAACGGCGACTGCGTAGCGTTTACCTGTCCGAGCGCGAATCGATATACGCCAGCCCGGAAGCAAAAGACATATTGATCTGGCTGCGCGCATTGGCGGAGCCGCGCGATGAGCGTAAGGTTCGCGCGGCCCTGAGCACCGCGACCATAGGCTGGCCCTATCAGACCTTGCGGCGACTGACGCTGGACGAACCTCTCTGGGAGTCGCAACTGGAACGTTTTATAGGCTATCAACAACGCTGGCAACAGGATGGCATTTTGCCAACCCTGCGGCAATTACTGAGCGATTACGCCCTGTCCGCCCGTTTTGCCGCTCTCGCCGACGGCGAACGCCGCTTGACCAATCTGTTGCATTTGGCCGAACTGTTGCAGCATGCCGGGAGCCATCTGGACGGCGAGCAAGCCTTGATCCGGCATTTGGCGGAAACCATAGCCAGCAGTGAACAAGCCGCCGAGGAAAACGTGATCCGGCTGGAAAGCGACGCCAATCTGATCAAAATCGTGACGATCCACAAATCCAAGGGCCTGGAATATCCGTTGGTATTTTTGCCGTTCATCTGTAGTTTCCGGGAAGTAGGCGGCCGCAACACCCGTTATTACCGTTATCACGACCCCGACTTCAACCTGAGTATCGACTTGAGTAAAAGCGATGAGTGCAAAGCCATCAGCGACAAGGAACGCCTGCAGGAAGATTTGCGCCTGTTGTATGTGGCGGTCACCCGCGCCCGTTACGCCTGTTGGCTGGGCGTGGCGGCCATCAAGTCCGGTAACAGCAAGAACAGCCTGTTGCATAAAAGCGCGCTGGGCTATGTGCTAGGCTGGCAGCCCGACATGGCGGCCAGCGAACTGCAAAGCCGCTTGAGCGAGCTCAAGGGCGATTGCGCCGCCATCGCCATCGAAAATCCGCCAGCGGCCACTGCCATGCCCTACCAGCCGCCGCACGCGGAAACCGAAATCGATGCCGCTCGCGACTCAACCATCAAGGTCGGCGACAATTGGTGGATAGCCAGCTACACAGCCCTGCAAACCGAGCAAATAACGGCTGGCAAACCAGCAAGCGCCCCAAGCGAAGCGGAAAATTATCGCGAAGACAAACAGGGCGACGAGGCGGAACCCTTGCCCAACCCTCCCATGCAGGCGGCATCAGGCCTGCATGGCCTGCCGCGCGGAGCCGAACCCGGCGTCTTGGTACACGAACTGCTGGAACAATGCGCGCTGCTCGGTTTTGGCGCGGTGCTGGCTCAGCCAGAACTAGCGCTGCCATTGATAGACAAATTATTCAAGGGACATAACTGGGAAAACAAACAAAACATCCTGGCGCAGGCTCTGCAACAATGGCTGAAGTTACCGCTATTGGCCGACACCGGCATCAGCCTGTCGGATTTGGCAAGCCACCGCTATCAAGCCGAGATGGAGTTTTTGTTGGGTGCAGAGGCAGCCGACGTTCGGCTCATCGATACGCTAGTCACGCGGCACACCTTTGCCGGCCTTGCCAGACCGCGCCTACAAGCCAACCAAATCCATGGGCTTTTAAAAGGCTTCATCGATTTGGTGTTCGTGCATGAAGATCGCTATTACGTGCTGGATTACAAATTCAATGCCCTGGGCACCAACAGCGACGCCTATGGCGACGCCGCATTGCAAAATGCCATGCTGAACAAACGCTACGATCTGCAATCGATGCTTTATTTGTTGGCCTTGCATCGGCTACTGAAAACCCGGCTGGGCGAACGTTACGATTACGATAGCCATATCGGCGGCAGTATCTATTTGTTTCTACGCGGCGTGGACAATGCGAGTGCCGGCCGGGTGTTTTACAAGCCCGACAAAACACTGATCGAAGCCCTCGATGCGCTGTTCCGCGGCGAAACGATGCCGGGGCTGGTAGCATGAGCGCGGCAAGGGTTTTACCCCAGATCGATCAATGGATAGCTTATGGCTGGCTCAGCCCGCTCGACCGGGCCTTTGCCGGCTTTTTACTGGACCAGGACGCCCATGCCAGCGAGGCGGTGCTGTGGGCCGGCGCTTTGCTCAGCCATCAATTGGAACGGGGAGAAGTCTATCTGGACCTGGAAAAGCTCTGCCTCGATCCAGGCCTGACCCTGGCCTTACCGAACGACGAAGCCTGGCAGAGCGGCCAGCAAGATAGCGCGGCGGAATTGAACACCTTCCGAGCCTACACCTTGCAGGACTGGCAGGACAAACTCGGCCAGTCGTGTCTGGTCGCCATCGGCAGCGGCAATACACCACTGGTATTGCAAGGCAATCGCCTGTATCTGCGCCGCTACTGGCACTATCAGCAAATCGTCGATAATGAAATCGCCCGCCGCTTGCAGCCCATACGCACGGCGTTGCCAGCCTCGATACAGGCCAGTCTGCGAGCGCAATTCGCCGGCGACCAGCCACAACCAGACTGGCAAAAAATCGCCTGCATCCTGGCCTTGCGCGCTCGTTTTGCGATCATCACCGGCGGCCCGGGCACCGGCAAAACCACCACATTGACCAAGCTGTTGAGCTTGTTGATAGAACTGGCGGAGGCCGAAAGTCAACGCAAACCGACGATACTATTGGCGGCACCCACTGGCAAAGCCGCGGCGCGGGTCAGCGAATCGATCGCCAACGCCCTGGCAAACCTGCCCCTGCCGGATGCGATCAAAGCGCAGATACCGCAAAAAGCCAGCACCTTGCACCGCTTGCTAGGCAGCCGTCCCGATAGCCGCCGCTACCGCCATCACCGGCATAATCCCTTGCTGGCCGATATCGTCATCGTCGATGAAGCCTCGATGATCGATCTGGAAATGATGGCTGCGCTACTCGATGCCTTGCCGGATACGGCGCAACTGATCTTACTCGGCGACAAGGATCAGTTGGCTTCGGTCGAGGCCGGTTCGGTGATGGGGGATTTATGTCGCGGCGCCGCCCAAGCGGCTTATGATGAAGCCACCCGCGACTGGATCCAGCATTATGCGGATATAACCTTGGAGGCCTCGATAAGGCCCGGTTCGGCAATCAATCAGCAAACCGTCATGCTCCGGCATAGCCACCGCTTCGGCGCGCAAAGCGGCATTGGTCAATTGGCCAGAGCCGTCAATGCCGGCGATGCCGTAAGGACGGATGCCATCCTGGCCGATACCAAGACTTATCCCGATCTCGAACGTTTGGCCTTGGTCGATGCCAATGACATCAAATTCAGACGCTTGATCGTTGCCGCGGACGCCGCCCAAGGCAAATTCGGCTACGGCCATTATCTTAAAATCATCGCCCAGCGCCCAGCCGGCGCCGATGCTTACGAGCAATGGGCTTTAGCCGTGCTGCAGGCTTTCGATCGTTTTCAAATCCTGTGTGCGCTGCGCCGTGGCGATTGGGGCGTGGAACGCATCAATCAGCGCATCGAACAATGGCTGTTTACCGGCCAAAAAGCGGCCCTGTGGTACGAAGGCCGACCCGTGATGATCACGCGCAACGACTATAATCTGGGCCTGATGAATGGGGATATCGGCATCGCCCTAAGAGATGCCGGTGGCCGATTGCGGGTGGTTTTTCCGGGCGATGAAAGCCAGGGCCACGGTAAATTGCGTTGGTTGTCGCCGATGCGGTTGCCGGACGTGGAAACCGCCTTTGCGATGACGGTGCATAAATCGCAAGGCTCGGAATTCGCTCATGTCGCGCTGATGTTGCCGCCGGTTCGCAGCCCGGTCATCACGCGAGAATTGATCTACACCGGCATCACGCGCGCCAAACAGCGTTTTACCTTGCTGGAAAGTCGTAGCGAGGTGCTAGCTCAAGCGATCATGGTCACGTGTTAGCAAAGGATCATGAATACATGACCATCGTAGGAGCGATGCATAGTCGCGATGAATCCCTTCAATTCGCGACTAGGCGTCGCTCCTACAATGAAACTTACGCGTTTCCGCCGGAGACTTCCAATGACCCACGCCATCCCGCTTGAGGATTCAATGATACAGATGGACCGCCCCGTTCCGTTGGCCGTCTGGCTGACCAGTGCCGACCAGAATTTCCTGCTTGAACGGCAACCTGCGGCACCTTGTTTTGGCCGCTCCATGCCTGATTTACCGTCGATAAGCGTCGACGCCACTCGGCGCTACCAAGTCATGGAAGGTTTCGGTTTTTCGTTGACGGGCGGCAGCGCGATGCTGATCAGCCGCCTGCCTGCCGACACCCGGCAAGCCTTGCTAGGGGAATTGTTCCTGCCCGACGGCGACGGCATCGGCGTCAGTTTTTTGCGCTTGAGCATAGGCGCGTCGGATTTGAGCGAACGCAGCTTTTCCTACGACGACATGCCCGATGGAGACAGCGACTTTGATTTGGCCTATTTTGATATCGAGGCCGGCGATATCGAGATCATTCCGTTGTTACAGGACATTCTGCAACTCAACCCCGACCTCAAGATCATCGCCACGCCCTGGTCGGCGCCGCGCTGGATGAAAACCAACCGGGCTTTCGTCGGCGGCCGGCTCAAAGCCGAATGCTATCCCGTTTATGCGGCCTATCTGGTCAAGTACCTGCTGGCGATGCGCGAACGCGGCATCGTGATTCATGCCATCACGCCGCAAAACGAACCACAAAATTTCAAAAACGATCCCAGCATGGTGATGGAAGCCCTCGAACAGGCCGACTTCATCAAAAACCATCTGGGACCGGCGCTAACCGAAGCCGGCTTGAACGACGTGGAAGTGTTCTGCTGGGACCACAATTGCGATGCACCGGAATACCCGCTGGCGGTGTTCGCCGATGCCGAGGCGCGCCGTTACCTGAGCGGCTCGGCCTGGCATCTTTACGGCGGCGACATTTCGGTACTGTCCGAAATACATAAAGCCTATCCGGACCTCAAGCTGTATTTCACCGAGCAATGGGTGGGCTCGGACGGCCAATTCGGCGGCGATTTGATCTGGCACAGCAAAAACGTGCTGATCGGCGCAGCGCGCAACTGGAGCCAGGTAGTACTGGAATGGAACCTGGCCTCCGATCCCTTCTGCCAGCCACACACGCTCGGCGGCGAATCGCGTTGCGTCGGCGCGTTGACCCTGGACGGCGACCAAGTCACCCGCAACGTGGCCTACTACATCATCGCCCACGCCGCGAAATGGGTGCGCCCAGGCTCGGTACGCATTCATTCCGACGCTGCCGTATTGCCGAATGTGGCTTTTCTGACCCCGGAGGGTTTAGCCGTTTTGATCGTGCTGAACGACGGCGCGGAAGCGCAAAGTTTTAACATCCGTTTTGCAGACCAAAGTGCGATTACGACGCTGCCCGCGAATACCGTGGCCACCTATGTCTGGCCCGCCACCCAACGCGTAGGCGAAGACCGCTGGCAAGCGCTAATGCAATGATGACTACCCTTTCCCGCTTCCTACGCGCTGGTGCCGTTTTTCTGCTGACACTTCAAACGCAGATCGCCTTTGCGGACCATCACGGCGGCATTCCAGTGTTAAATTACCATCGGTTCGGTCCCGTGGTGGCTGTCAGCATGACCGTAACCACTACCCTCTTCGAAATGCAATTGAACTGGCTGCAGGACAATGGCTACAGCGTAATACCGCTCTCGACGCTGGTAGACTATTTGCTCGGCAAGCGTCCGCCACCCCCTGAGAAATCCGTGGTCATCACGGTCGATGACGGGCATCGCTCGGTGTACGACCAAATGCTGCCCATCGTCCGCCGCCATCAAATTCCGATTACCTTGTTCATATATCCTTCGGCCATCTCCAATGCCAACTATGCCTTAACCTGGAGCCAACTGGCGGAATTGCAACAAACCGGGCTGTTCGACATTCAATCGCACACGCTTTGGAGTCCGAATTTCAAGAAAGAGCGTAAAAAACTCCCCCCTGAAACCTATCGGAAATTTGTCAAGGATCAGCTGGAAAAATCCAAGGCCATACTGGAGAAAAAATTGCAAAAAACCGTGGATATTCTGGCCTGGCCTTTCGGTATTTACGACGATTATCTGGCTCAGGCCGCCAAAGAAGCGGGCTATGTTGCCGCCTTCAGCATCGATAGGCGTCACGCCGATATCAGCGAAAACATCATGTCACAGCCCCGTTATCTGATGCTAAACCGCGACGGCACGACGGGCTTCGCAGCTATTATGGAAGGCCGCGCCACCGCGAAGAAAACGGCGAAAACTCAGTGACCCGCCTGTCCGGTGTGGCAATGTCTTAAATCATGGAGAAACGTTATGCATGCTCGCAAATGGGGTTTTGTGCTGTTCCTTGGCATCTTGTGCCATTCGGCACAGCTATTGGCTTATGCAGGACGGGTGACCGATGCGGTCACTGGCTCACCGATCGAGGCCGCAGTAGTCACGCTGGGTGAACAATGGGTACGCACCGACAAAGACGGCCTGTATCATTTGGAAGGCAGCGGGGATGTTTTGAAACTCAGGGCGGCGGGTTATGCAAAGCGCGAAATCGCCAGCGCCGAATTAGACAATTCAACGGCTGACATAACCTTATCGCCTTTCAAAGTCAAAGGCTTATATCTGACCGTCTATGGCATGGCGAGTGCCAAGCTGAGAAACGATGCGCTGAAAACCATCGAACAAAACCATCTCAATGCCTTGGTCATAGACGTCAAGGGTGATCGTGGCTTCATTCCCTTCCCGGTCGATCTGACGCTGGCTGATCGTATCGGTGCGCAAAATACCATTCTAGTCAAAGACATGCAGGCGCTATTGACGAGTCTTAAAGAAAAAAATCTGTATCTGATCGCCCGCATCGTGGTTTTCAAAGACGATTTACTCGCGAAGGCCAAACCGGAACTGGCCGTTAGAAAAAAGGGCGGCGGCATTTATACCGATAGGGAAAAACTGCGTTGGGTGGACCCATTCCGGCGAGAAGTCTGGGACTATAATATCGCCATCGCGCAAAAAGTGGCCGAAATGGGCTTTGATGAAATCCAGTTCGACTACGTTCGCTTTCCCGATACCCGAGGCGGCAACTATTCTGAACCATCGACCGAAGATAGCCGCACCCAAGCGATCACCGGCTTTTTGGAAACGGCTTACCAAGCCCTCTCGCCCTATAACGTGATGGTGGCCGCCGATGTGTTCGGCTATGTTGTTTGGAACACCAACGATACCGACATCGGCCAGAAAATTGGGCCGATCACCAACGCGGTGGATGTCGTTTCGCCGATGCTATACCCTTCGGGTTATCATTTGGGCATTCCCAAATACCGCAATCCGGTCAAAAACACTTACCCCATCGTTTATCAGTCTTTAAAGCGCGCCCAAGAACGCACCGGCGCCTCACCCTTGCGTTTCCGCCCCTGGCTGCAAGCCTTTCGCGACTACGCTTTCCGCGGCGGTGATTTCAAGGAAGAGAGAATGCGCTTGCAAATCAAGGCAGCAGACGATTTTGGGGCTAGCGGCTGGATGTTTTGGAATCCACGCAATGTTTACCCGACGGGGATTTTTTCAGATACAGTCAACGGAGAATGACATCCGGGAAACGATGCCCAAGCAATATTGGAACGATCCATGCCCAATCGATTTTTGTTATTAACGATCAAACGCCCCCGCCATGCCAGGCATCGATTCTACGCAATGGCTGCCATCGCAGCCCTTTCATTTGCCCTCCTCAGCGCATGTGAATCACATGCGCCCCGGCCAGATAGCGTCAAAACCGCAGCAACCATGACGCCTATACCCGCAAACCAGGCAATGACAGCCTCTCACGATATTGAGCGCGCGCGCTTTGCTCAACTAAACGAGATCGCCAACCAGGAGATCGCCGCCGGCCATATCGCCGGGGCCGTGGTTCTAGTGGGCCATAAAGGCAAAATCGTCTACCGAGAGGCTTTTGGGCAAAAGAGCACGCGGCCGCATCCGGAAGCGATGACGACGGACACGCTTTTCGACCTGGCCTCGGTCACCAAAGTAGTCGCCACCAGCACGGCCATCATGCAGCTGGTCGAGCGCGGTCAATTGAAACTGGACGATGCCGCCGCCAGGTATTGGCCGGCATTTGGTCAAAACGGCAAGGAAGCCATCACCTTGCGCCAATTGATGACCCACACCTCCGGCTTGCGCGCCGAAGTCAACGGCAAAGGGCGCTGGTCCGATTACCAAGGCGCCATGCAAGCCATCTTGGCCGACAAGCCCCTAAGCACGGCAGGCACGACTTTTCGTTATAGCGACGTCAACTTCATCGTATTGGGTGAAATCGTGCGGCGCGTGTCAGGGCTGCCGCTGGAAGACTATTGCGCCAAAAACATTTTTACCCCGCTGGGCCTAAAGGACACGACTTTCAAACCCGAGCCCCGGCTCCGGCCGCGTGTAGCCCCTTCCGATCTACGTTGGGGCGAAGTGCAGGACCCGACCGCTTACCGCATGGGCGGCGTGGCGGGTAATGCCGGCTTGTTTTCCACGGCCGACGATCTGGCTGTGTTTGCACAAATGCTGCTTAACGGTGGTCTTCAAAACGGCCGGCGCATTCTCTCCGCCGATTCCGTAACCGCCCTGTCCAACCCGCACGGCATCTCTGGCCAATCCACGTTACGCGGCTTGGGCTGGGACATCCGTTCACCGTACAGCAAAGACCATACAAGCTCATTTCCGTTGGGCTCGTTCGGCCATACCGGATACACCGGTACATCCTTGTGGATAGAGCCAAAATCCCAAACCTTTTTGATCATCCTTACCAGCCGTTTGCATCCGGATGGCAAGGGTAATGCGAGGCCATTACGAGCCAAAGCCGCAGCCATGGTCGCCAGTGCGCTGCCCATGGGACCTGCCGCCGATTCCATCACCCAAACCGGCGCTGATGCGGCCCCCATCATGCCCGGATCGGGACAAGCGGATAATGTGGATTCGGTACGGACCGGCATGGAAACCCTCAAAACCGCCGGCTTTGCGCCCTTGCAGGGCAAGAATGTCGGGGTCATCACCAATCACACGGGTATCGGCGCGGATGGCCGTTCGACGATCGACCTATTGCGCCAGGCGCCCGGCCTGAAATTGCGGGCGATTTTCAGCCCCGAGCATGGCCTTGGCGGCAAATTGGATGAAAAAATCGCCTCCGGGCAAGATCCCGTTACCGGTTTGCCGATTTACAGTTTGTATGGCAACGACAAAAAACCCACCACCACAATGCTGGCAGGCCTGGATGCGCTGGTTTACGATATTCAAGACATCGGCGCGCGCTTTTATACCTACATCACGACGATGGCTTATGCGATGGAGGCCGCCGCCGCGGCCGGGCTTGATTTTTACGTGCTGGACAGACCAAACCCGATCAATGCGACTATCGTGCAAGGGCCTGTCATGGATGAATCTCTAAAATCCTTCACCGGCTACTTTCCACTACCCGTCCGCTACGGCATGACGGTTGGAGAACTGGCTCAGTTATTCAACCATGAATATCGGATTGGCGCCAAACTGCAGGTAATGCCCATGCAAGGTTATCGCCGCGACAGCTGGCTGGACGAAACGGGCTTAGCGTGGATCGATCCTTCGCCCAACATTCGCTCCCTGACTGAAGCGATACTGTATCCAGGTGTAGCCCTCGTCGAAGCCGCCAATCTCAGTGTTGGACGCGGCACCGACACGCCGTTCGAAATCGTGGGTGCGCCTTGGATTTCCGGCTACCGGCTCGCCGACTATCTGAATCAACGCCAGATCCCTGGCGTCAGCTTCACTCCGACGACATTCCAGCCCCAATCCGATCGCTATCGCAGGCAACGCTGCGAGGGCGTGCGCTTGCAATTGACAGATAGAGACACATTCGACGCGCCACGTCTAGGCCTTGAATTGACCATAGCTTTGCAGCATTTATATCCGGATAGTTTCGAGCTAGACCGGACACGGTCGATGTTTGGTTCACGTGCCGTGCTTGAATCGATCAAACAGGGTAAATCCCCCGAAGAAATCCAGCGCGGCTGGCAATCCCGCTTGGATGAATTTCTAAAAATACGGGCAAAATACCTGATCTACTAGACTCAGCGAGCCGTTTGATCCGCGCACTTGATCCCGAACCCGGATCATTTGAACGCCGTCGCCGTGACGCTGTTGCCTATGCCTAAATATTCAAGCCGATCGAAGCCCTGGCCTTGATCCTAGAAAAATCCTTGGGTCCACGAAACACGCGAAAATCACGAAAAGTTGCAAACAGTTATCATCCTAAAGATCTGCACCGGGCAGGTGAATCGATAAGCGTTCATAACATAATGATTTATTTCGTGTATTTCGTGCTTTTCGTGGACTACGATGTTTTTGGGTTGATCGGTTATCGTGACGATGACACTGGCATCGTTGTTCTACTCCAGTTCCACATCCACGCGCCGGATCTGTCCTTGACGCAAGGCCTCCACGACCGGTCCCGTCAGATAACCGGCTTCCACGCTCAGGGAGTCGCCGTCGCTAGCGTACAAGCGATAACGCCTTGGTTGCACTGCGTCCGCACCGAACGTATCTTTGCGTGCTGGGTTGATGTAAACCAACAACGTCGAACCGAATAAGGTAAAAGTCGCACTGTTGGCGGGCAATGTTTCTTCCCGGCAAAAGGGTTTGACGGTTTGCGGCTGTGTCGAGAAAAATGTCTTCGCCAGCACCGGCTTGAGCTGAAATCGTAAATTGCCCTCCGGGCAGACAAACGGCGCGGCGCCGAGGAAAAGCTGTAGCCATAGATGAAGAAATTCCACCGTCGAGCCGGATAAACGAGCGACGCAACCTCTGCCGTGCTGACGCGGATCGATCGTAAATCCACTACTGACCAGAAAACTGGAGTTTTCTATCGGACTGCGGCCGTATCGTTGGGGCTCATGAAACGCTACCAGCAATTTTTCCATGTCGGCGTAAAATTCATCGACCAAGCCGGCGCGTACCATCTCCAACACGAATTTGTAGTGCATGTGCAGGAAAATCGAGCCGTTTTCCAGCCAGCCGTAATTGAACACGCCGATACGGCCAAGCTCCAACGCATGATCCCCTAATGGCGCGTTCAAGCGGTACATGCCCAGCTTTTCATCGAACAATTCCGAGTTTCGGGCCGCGGCGTAAAGCCGACGCGCCTCGCCCTGGCCGGCAATGCGCAAAGCGTGCACGAAACCTTCCAGAAACAGCGGCAGCGGTTTTTGTTTGAAACGCATGACCTCCGCCCTTCCCTCGCCGATGTCCGTGTATTGCTCGGCCTCATAGACAAAATAAGTCACGATGCCCTGCGGCGTGCGGGCTTTGCAGATCGCCGCGTCGAGATGCCTGGATACGGAAACCAGAAAACTTTTCACCTTCGCCAAACTCAGCGCGCGTTCCGTGCCGGCAAAGCCCATGAATACCTTTTGCCGATAAGCTTCTTTCAAGGCGCCGCTTTGTCGCCAAAATGCTTCGGCAGACAAGTCCGAACTTTGCAACAGCGCGTCCAGCCCAGCTAAAAAGTCCGCTAATTCAAGCGGC
Organism: Methylomonas rapida; assembly: GCF_024360925.2. Taxonomy (NCBI): domain Bacteria; kingdom Pseudomonadati; phylum Pseudomonadota; class Gammaproteobacteria; order Methylococcales; family Methylococcaceae; genus Methylomonas; species Methylomonas rapida. The sequence continues at coordinate 3,236,016 of NZ_CP113517.1, forward strand.
AACGAGCATGCACCCTCGACACCCTCCAAGGCTTGCAAGGAAAAATCGACCAAGCGTTTCAGTTCGATAGTTTCATTGACCGCAGAACCCAAAATACCCGGCAAGCCGTTCAAGGCGTCGCACCAGCCGGGACGGTCCGCTTCCATTTCAACGCCCACACCGGCCGGGTCCAGGCTCGCTAATTTGTTCACGACCAAGGTCAAGATTTTACCGAGCAGCGTGGTGTAAACGATCTCACCCTTGCCAGCCTCGGAACGCACCTGATAACGGCGGCCGCTACGCGATTCGATCAGGGCTTTTTTATCGGCGCAAAACTGCACCGCGCCGTATTGGCGCACCCCGTTCGGCGTAATCTGGTATTTTTGCGCGCGCGGGACCACGAAATGGGTAGGATCGAAGAAGGTATAAGTCTTGTCCCGAAACAACTCGGCCAGGCGGTCTGGAAAGATAGCCGCGTAATTGATCAGCAAATCGACCAGATAAGTCCAATGATCCGACCAATAACCGCGATCGAATTCGGCATCTTCGACTTCCTGAGCTATAGCCAGAATCTCGCCAATGACCGTTTCCGGCTCGACGCCGGCCGTTTCCAGCAATTGCCAGAGCTCGGCGTATTTGAATTCCTGTGCCAACAGTGCTTCCAGGCCGGGAATCCTGGCACAAATCTGCGCCAAGTCCTGCGACGCTGCCACGACAAACCGCGAATTACGCAGCGAACACGGGTTATAGCCGTCCGGCTGAATCAAATTAAAAAAGTAACGGATGTTTTTGTCGGCCAAACCCGGTTCGAAAAAAAGATCGACCCGGCGGTTTTGCAGCACGTCGCGAAAATCGCCGTTGCCTTCCGAATAAGGCGTATCCTGCAGCAGAAAGTCGTTGTAATCGCGCTCCAGATCGCCGTGCTTGCGGCCGAACAAATACAACTGCACGCCGCCCGGCACCGCCAGCGGAAAGCCGCCGCGCAAACCATTATCCAGATAACATTGCCGGGCATGGGCATCGAAAAGAGGTTTGGCGGTGACGGTAAAGGCCCGCCGACTGATGTCGTCCACCCAGCGACGATTGGCCTCGCGCTTGGCGTCCAAATAATCGGCATTGCCGGCTTCGGCGACGAATTGCCGAAAGATTTCCTTTGAGGCCGCATGACCATAAACACCGTAGAACACCTGGCTTTCACCCGGCGCCAATTCGATGGTCAGGACTTGAAACGCCGATGGGGTCTGATTGGCGCTGACTTGCCGGGCCAAATCCAGGCCCTGACCGGCAAAAAACCGTTCCGCTGTGGCAAAGTCGCCGGCCAAGCCAAACACCCGCTCCGGATCGACGATGACCGGGTTACGAACACCCTGCAAAAAACCGACGAAAAAGTTGCCGGCAATCACCGGCTCGACTTGCGGCGTGTCGGTCGGCCAGACTTTCAAGCGGTAAAACGGCAGATTGTCTTCCACATCCTCCACGCGCATGAACGCCTCCGAAGTGCGGCTCATGAACTTGAGTATCCATTGATTCATGGCAAAGGGCAGCACCAGCGGCAGGCCGTCGACAATTTCGATGCGTTTGGAACTAGCCGAACTATTGACGATTTCGACCCGTCTGACCAAGCCCGCCACCGAGGCTTCCGGCAACGTGAACATGTCGGCGCGCAGGATTAGCCCCAGATCAGGATTGACTTCCTCGACACCGACTTCGTGCGGCGACACAGACAAGCGCTGTTGGGTTTCGGCTCCCGCACCACGCTGAAACGGTTCATGAGTAGACACGTTGTCGCCATCGTGGATTTTCAAAAAGGTGCGGAACCCGCGCGACGTTGTGAGTTGATAAGCCTTGTCCGCCGGGAAAAACTCCAAAAAGGCGCCATCCTTGTTACGCACGCCAAAACTGGCCACGGCCTGACCGCGATTGACATAAAACGCCCAGGCCGGTCGTCCTCTGACACCGGCAATACCGGGCAAAAAACTGGCGAATGGCGCTTGTTCATTATACTGATCGATGATGAAACGATGGTCACTGTCGAAGGCGTAGGCAGATTGAGTCACTGAATGGCTCCCTATCAGTTGGAGTTTGCGGTCGCGGCTTGGATCATACCCGAAGGCGGCAAGCGCTTCCATTCACGCCGTTAAGAAACTGATCCCTATTACGTAATCATCAGAATGGAAAGGATGCTGAGTGAATCAAGCAAAAACGGGCTTTTTGTCGGATAGGACCCCTTCGCTGAGGAGATTGCCGTAAAAAGCGACTACTCTCGAGAGGATACGATGAAGGACACAATTTTGTGAATGCCCCTGTATTTCGCTGAGCAATAAAAAACCCGCTAAGCCTTACAGCTTAGCGGGTTTTCGTACTTCTTTGCACGTCTCCGTACACTTAAATGGTACGAGGGTCGGAATCGAAATTTTTAATATGTCTTTGTTTTTATTATTATTTTAAAAATACATTCTTCTAAGAGGACACACTCGAGGACACGCCATAAAGATCTGTAAGCTGATTTTTCCAAGATTTGCATGCATTTGAAGACGAAAATCTATTGACGGCTCATTGGCGTATATGACCGCAACAAACCGCCATTTTTTTGCTCATGAATTACGCAAGATATTGATATTAATTGGGTTATTTTGTTGTGTATTAGTGCGCGCCTTTTTATAAAAATATTGGAAACAAATATAACAAATTGATTTAAAAGGATTTTATTTTTTGCTCGGTTTTTTGTTGGTTTCTTTGTTGCTTATCAGCTTCAAAAACCGCCGTTTTGCTTCAATTAACGAAAAATCCCATTCAAATCAAAATCAAGAATTTATCCACAAATACCCAAAAGATTTAGTTTTTTAACGTGTTTTTCTATGCTTTTCTTCGATTTTCATCTAACAACAAGAGTGAAGTCTTATTACAACGCACAAAATTTTTGCAAAAACCCCGCGGGCGAGGAGGAGTGATTTTGGGCTTGGTTGCTGACCTAGCGCTGAAAGGTCAACAGCGGTCATGCTGCCGCCGCCAAGGGGTTCAGCTTAACCGCATCCTTTAAATGATCCGGCGCCAAGTGGGCGTAGCGCATCGTCATGCTGATGTCGGCATGGCCAAGAATCTTTTGCAGGCTCAGAATGTTGCCGCCGTTCATCACGAAGTGACTGGCGAACGAATGCCGCAAGATGTGCGTGGATTGGCCTCGAGGGAATTTTATATCGGTGTGCTTTGCTGCCCGCCGAAATGCTCCGATGCAATTCTTGAATAGACGGTCGTCCGGGTTCATATGGCCGGCGAACTGATCAAGCGCGTGGAAGAATGCGGGATCTAGCGGAACCGTTCTGGTTTTCTTGGACTTGGTGAACTCGAAAGTAATCCGGCCATCGCGCAACTGCTTGCGCGTCAACTTCTCGGCCTCGCTCCACCTGGCGCCGGTCCGCAAACAGATTTGAGTCACCCACCACGTGCTGAGGTTTTGCGAGTGTATCTTGATCGAATCCAGCAACTCATCGATCTGTGACCGGCTCAAATAGCTAAGCTGGCGTTCCTGAATCTTGAAGAAATCAATATCACAGATGGGCGAATGGTAGGTAATGACCTTAAGCTTCTTCAGCTTGTTGAACACCGCCACCAAATACCCCTGCAGATTGTTGAAGGTTTTAAAGCAGACGGCATCGCCTTCAAAGGTTTTTACATAGCGATATTTCAAGAACTGCTCGGCGGTCAACTGACTGGCCACGGGGTTTTTCAAATCGGTAGCCATTTGTAGCAATGCGCGGCGCCGGCGCTCGCCGTCCGCCAAGTTGATGCCGTGATAAATAAACCAGCTTTCGATCAGCTCTTTCAATGATCGATCATCCATGGCCTGCTCATAGGTCGTTCGATGCTGGGCCAAGTAATCACGCTCGAACAGCTCGGCCTCTTCCTTGGTGGCAAACCCGCCGCGCCTGGTTCGGGGTATGCCCTTTCTATCGACCTGCACGCGCCAAGTGTCGTCCTTATCCCGTTTCACCGCCATGACTTCAAACCCCGCTCTTAAAATAACCGCGCCTTGTTAAATGAATCGGCAGACCCTCTCAAGCCTGCCTATCATTGATCGTTACGCTGCTTTTTCGATCAAATCATCTACAAACTGATTGCATTCCGGCAAATCTGGAAGCTCCTTGGTATCGGCAAAAACCGCCGGAATGATTTCCTCGCAAATGATCCGATACGTTTCAGACGTGAAGGCGGCCTTTTGTCCGTGATTAAAGCCTTTGCCTCGGCCCTCGACCGCGATAACCGCCATCACCAGCTTTTTAAAGGATTCGCCCGCGGCGGTGGCAAACTCGCTTAACGACTGTTCCGCCAAGTCAACCAACAGCAAATCCCGCGCATCCGTCACGGCGCGGCGCTTTTCCTGCAACTCAGCATCCAATATTGCTAGCTCTCGATTAGTGTCTGTAATACTCTGTTCGATCGCGGGCAACTCGGCTTTCAATGCTTCCAGCGTATTTTTCTGATCGTTGTATTGATCAATCGTCAACGTCGGTTGATGCAGACGCGAACCGCTGGCTATCGCCCGGTCCTCTTTTTCCAGCGTGGCGGCAATGGTTTGGATTTGTACCGTTCGCTCGGTGATCTGGCTTTTGTAATTCTCGATGCGCTGATTAATTTCGAGTCTATTCGAGAGTAACCCTTTTATTTCGGTTTTGAGTTTTAAATACTCGGCTTTTTTTTCTTGATTCATAAATTAAAAATCCTTTGGTTTTGGGAGGCTGCGCGCCAATTTAGCGCGCAACAAATTCCATTAAAGATAAGTGGTCGAATCGTCCGCCGCGTTCACGGCTTTTTCGATTAAATCAGCCGTTTTCAGCAATACGCTAAATTCGCCGGTATCTGGCTCGAAGTCTGAAAGAATTGCGATGCTATTGCGCGCATCGGCAACCATGTCGCGAATGCTTTCAGCATCCTCAGGCGTCAAGCTGCTGAATTCGAGCTTATCCATCGCGGCGCCCAATTTTGCCGTGGCGTTTTGTAAAATTTGCTTGTCCATGTTTTCTCCTATTGATTAAAAAATACCGCTATCAGCTACGCGCCCAATGGCCGGCCATGCGCCTTGTTGATAGGCTCCCGCCATGATGCTTCTTGGTAACCCATCGCCTCGCGCATATTTTCTGGAATGTACCAGCTCACATAATTGTTCGCGGCCACTTCTGTAACATAGTAAACCCCGTAGCCGCACAGATTGGTATTACCCGCCGCTGTCGCTTCGGCGTTCAGATCGGCAATGATTTCGCCGACGTTCAGCGAAACATAATCGTATTGCTCTTTGGTCATCATCGACCAGGGTGAAACAATCAGCATGGCGTTGTACATTCGAGCCGTTAAGCCCTGCGCCCTGATGTTCTGCAATGGTGTTGGTGGTGTTTCGGCCATCTTTAAATCTCCGTTGATGTTGTTGGTAAAAGCCGGTTTACAGCCGGAACTGCTCCTCAACGCCTGGCGTGCAATCTATTCTTGTTTTTCTCCTTGCCTAAAGGGTTACGTGCTCTGTCAATAAAACTCTCCATTGAGGTGGTACGGGATTTTCTCGACCATATCCACTTCGAACCCGAAGAGATCCACGCCGATCTTTGGCGGCAATTCCCATAAAAAGGCATCGTCCTTAGCCTTTTCTTTTTGTTCGGCCACTATCCCATCCACAATCGCGGGTAGGTTTGCCGTTACGTATTGGCATAGTGCTTTATTCATCCGGCTGCGCGGATACACGCGCAAACGGGCTTGATACAGATCGGCTTCAAAGCCTTGGCGGCGCAATTCCGCCAGTGGGTGAATGTTCTTTGTCATTTTCAAGTTCCTGAATAGAGTTTGATAAATGACCGTTTACAGTTGGCCTTCTGCTCCTCAACGCCCGGCCCGCAAACTTCTTTTTTTCTGAATTCACCTCGTTTTTTTTTATTTTTTTTCTAAAAACTATTTATTAGGCGTCAAACCCAGCATAGTCAGCACTACCAAGGCTTTCAGAACCTATAACCCAGCATTAACCCAGCACCAAACCCAGCACTAAACCCAGCACTAAAAATAAATTAATCATTTTCTACAGCCCTTCCGCCAAACGGGTTCCGGATTTTCCCAATCCTGGCGCAAGCGAAGTCCGCGAATAAATCGCCCGGCCGCAACTCGCCGCTCAGCAGCTTCAAAGCCCAAGGTTTGAACCGTATCAATCACAAGGTTCTTGAATCGCGTAGACGAAACGGCGCTCTTGCCGTTGCGGCTAGACCACTGCAAATAGCTGGGGTAAAGTTCGATTTCGAAATCCTTGTACTTGGTTTCTGATCCGGGTTCTGGGATTTTTTTACCGTTACCGATTTTGGTTTCGGCATCCTTATCCGGCATGCAGCATTCAACCAGCCAGCCGGCCACAGAGTTGGTATCTGTCATGGCTTCAAAGTTGGCGTCAAGGGTGCGTTCTGGCGGGTTTCGAATAATGCGTGATATGTCGTCCTGCGATAACTCCAGCAACCAATTGACCAAGCCGGGTAGTTCGCTATGCAAAACAGCCGCTTCGCCGCCGCGCGCTTGCCAGTCAAGCTTTTGTTCCTCGGATACCCTCCGCTTGAAATAGACCGTGATCGGCCTGCGCGCAATGCCTGAAGAATTGTCAGTGTTCTGGATGTTTTCGTTACTGATTACTATGAACAAGCCTTTGTATATAAAACTGCCCGTTGATTGTTGGTGTTTAACTTCATAGCGCAATGGATCGCCCCCAGTGGCCGCCTTGAAGTTCTGCAAAGAGCCGCCGTTACGTTCAGAGTCGGCAATAATCGCCAGCATTTTTTGATGAAGCCTGGCCAGCTCAAACTTATCGGTTTCAATACCATTGAAGGACGTGGCGACATAATTGACCGCCCCAACCAACGCGATAACCAAATTAACGAAAGTACTTTTCCCCGTGCCGCCCGGGCCAAGCAGATGCAAAAACTTTTGCAGGTCATAGCGCCGATGCAGAATCGCCGCCATAAAGGCCCGCAATAACTCCACGGTTTCCATATCATCGTCCACCGCCCACTTCAACCAGGCTTTTATCCGCGGGCAATCCGCCTTCGGTGTGTAGGGGTACGGCAAGCACCAAGTCAATGCCGTTTCGTGGGTAATGGGCGACAAAACGCGCGTTTCGATGTTCAGCAAGCCATTTTCAAACGGCAAATAGCCCACTGAATCACGGGGCGCCTCCAGTAAATAGCCAGATTCCAGAATGGCGCGAATGCCGTTCAGGTAAGCGTTGCGGTAGCCGATTACATGGCAGCCCATATAGAGCATTTTCACCAACACCCGCGAAATAATCCGCTTGGCGTCCTGTTCGTCCCAGTACAAACCGTTGAACACGTACCAGACCCCAAGCTCTTGATCAAAGCGGGCAAAACCTTTCAGCGCAACGGCAATGATCACGGCCGCTTCGGACTCGATTCGACGTTTGACCCGGCCATCTTCAGCGGGTAACACCAAGGCGCCGTTCTCTAGCGTGGGTTCGCGGTCGCTCGATGCTTGAATGCTATCCAGAATCGCCGCCACAGGATTCAATGCAGGTGCCAAGGTTCGCAACTGTGCGGCGACAGCCTTATCGACATCCGTGGCGATTTTCCACTGCTTGAGTGCCAACTTGATGCGTGTGTAAGTTTGCTCTTCGTGGCGCTTGATCGTGGCCAGCGCGCCGATGATCTCCGGCGTATGCCAAGCGGCCTGATTCATCTGAAGCGCGTTTGACGTTGCCTTGCCCGTGTTGGCATCGAACTGGATAAAGTCATCGATAACCTTTTTGGCGTCGGCTAGTGCTTGCTCGGCATCGTCTTGGTTGGCGTTTTCTATCAACAATGCGGTTGACTCATCTCGTTCTAACGGAATTTGCTCAGGCAGAAACACGGCTGCCCCCTATGCTATTTCGATAGATGCGAATGGTTTCACGGCATTGAACCCAGCGGTCCCCTGGTTGTCGAGTGTCGTCGTAAGCAACTATTGGTGACCGATAATCAACAAATCGAGGCCAAACCACTACTAAATCGGCGCCGGCCAATAACAGGCACCGAACAAGGTTGATGATAAGGGCTGAATCCGGTCCGGCATTCCACTCGATCACGCATGTACAGCGAGTAACCGGCCATGTGAATCGCTCCGGATTCTCGCCTGAAGGCAGAACAAGCCCGCAATTGTCGCCCCTAGAATTCCAACGCTTGGCGCTATTCCATGAATCTTGTCCGACGCAAACAACGACCAGAAAGGGAAGATTAAGAAATTTTTGCCGTTCAGCAAGCGCTGAACCGTGAGGTGGTAATTTTTTGATATTTTTCATAAGTTTAGGCTTGAAAATGTTATCGGATAGCCGTAAACTGTTATCGGTTTTTAAATAACAGTGATTTGAAAGGCCGTCTGCTCCTCAATTCAGACGGCCTTTTTTTTGCGCGTTACTTTTAGGCCTTCAGCGCCGCCTCGATTTCTTGGTTCAAAATCTCGCCAATCGCATTTAAATCCTCATCAGTAATCCCGAGAAAACTCCGCGGCGGTATCTTGGTAATTCCGGTTGATTGCGTCGGCTGCAAGATTCGCAAAATGAGCCCCGCCCGCCCCATTGTCATGTTTTCCGTGATCCACTTGATCGATGGGGTTCTATACGCTTTGCCATTTTTCCGCACCTTATAACCAGCATCTATCAATGACTTGGCTTGCTTCCGTGTTGCCGGCGCGTTGGATGCCACGACCTTCTTCCGCGTGTTTTTGGTCGGCTCGCTATGGCCGTATTGCTGCTGATATGCTATGCGGGACAGCAAACCGTTTTGCCAGCCCACCGTAACCGAATCCTCGCTGGCCTCAATCACCTTCAACAGCCGGCGCAATCCGTCCTTTTTAGGACGACCCACCAACAGCTTACGGCCACTGCCATCTGCCGCCGGGGCAAAGGGCGCGCCTGATAAATCACGTTGGGCAACAATGCGCGCTTTCGCGGACTTGACCACCTGGCGCCCGGCCTTGCGAAGAATCGATTTGCGCGTGCTGTTTGATTTAATCTTTGCCAGCTTGGCAAAAGCTTCTTCCGCGCCTTCTATACGTACCGTAATCATGATGCGTCCCTGCTATTGGCTGTGTTCCGGTGAAAAGCCTCGACAACGGCACCCACGTCCAATAATTCATGCTGGACCGCTTGCAGCGCGTAGAAAACCGCATCATCACTTGGCCGGGCTTCGTCGTCATCGATCGCGAAGCTGTTTGACAGCATCGTCACCACGGCCACGGCTTTGTTAATCGACATGTTCACCGTGTCTAATAACGCCAAGGTGCCATGCTCAAAGCCGACGGGCGAAAGCCTGTGGCTAAAATCAACCTGGCCAGCTTTGGCGCGGAATGGCATGTTTTCAGCGGCAAAACAGTTATGATTTTTTGAATTACACATGGTCGGCCTCCGGTTTGACTGTGGTGGTAATTGCGAGCCCTTTCGTTCTCGAAAACTCCATAATTTCTTCCTGCAGCGCGGCTAGGTTGGCGGCGATTGGCTCGACTAGCCATGCCAATTCGCTGACTTCGTGGTTCGTGCTATTGGTCAACAGGTAGTCCAGTGCCTTTAAACGCTGAATTTCATCTTGAAGGCGCTCCAAGCGGCCCCTAACATGGCTAATAATTCGGTTCGAGTCGGGGCTGACAATCACTTGATTTTTGGTTTTTTCAGTCATGGCTCAACCCTCCACAATGGCTTTGATTTGTTGCTCGACGTCACAAAGTGCGTTGTCGTCCCAGCCGGAAACGTGGCGGATATGCAGGATTTCATGAAACAGGCGAAACGCTTCGGCATCGAGGTTGATCAGTTCGAACAGCGAATGCTTGAAGTTGATGCCTTTGCGGTAGGCGCTCAGGAAGGCATCGGCCAAAAACTGGCCGGAATCACCGCCTTGGCGGATTCTGGACAGAAGCAAGTCGGCTTCCAGCGGTATCGGTTGCAAGCCCAATTCTTCGGCCTGGCGTTTGACAAAGCCACCGAATGTCATGGTTTTTGGGCGGAATTCAGCGCCGGCGGCGCTGGGTATCAGGCGCATCGTGGTGGGTGTGTCTTGAACAGGTTTGACGGCGGCGGCCTTGGCTTGATCGCGCGCTGTTTGGCAGGCGTCGGCAATTTCTTCACAGATAGATTGCACACAAATCAACGAAGATCCGCGCAGATGATCGATGTTGATTTCGTACAGCACCATTTCGATAGACATATCGAGATCGATGCGCTTGCGCTTGATGGTTTCAGCCAAGGCTTGGCGGCGTGCAATTGCTTGAGTTTTGGTGGTTGTGGCTTCAGGGTCGTTTAACCCATTATTCGCGGCTTCCTGTATGACGGATTCGTATAGATCGACGTGGCCACAAGCGTTTATCCAACCATCGCATTCGACCGACAAACTGCCATCGAAGCTCTTGGTTCGATAGACTTCACCGCGCGGACCTCCGCATATCGGACAAAAGTCGCTGATTATGACAGTTTTGGTTAACAGGCCTGAATGATTGGTGCAGGCTGGAATGGTGACTAAACGAGTGGCGTGTTGTGTGGATTCTGGGCGGATTTTTTCCGCAGTTTGGGTAGGGGTTGTCATATCGACGGCTCCATTGCTTGAATGTATGAACCGCCGCCAACATCTGCTAATTGTTGGGCGGCGACGCGTAACAGGTTAGCAGTACCGGGCAATGGATCCCCAAAGGGACTTGTCGAAACCGGCCAGCCTTGCGGCTGCCCATTACGCGCCACCATGACAAAAGCACGGATTTTGACCGTGACTATTTTCTTGAGGCAATAAAAAACGCCTTGTATCGGCGTCTTGACGCCATTGCTTCTCGGGCTGCTAACCCCGACTTTCGTTTTTTGCGAAAGCGTATTCAGGATAGCGCTGCTGATTCGGCGTGTCAACAACATCATGCCACCCCGCCAATCTGATCAATCAAAGCCCGAATGTCTTCAACCCGCCAAGCGGTCGTCCGTTCGGTGATTTTTATAGGCTGCGGGTAAATGCCTTCTCTGACTCGATTTAAAAAAGTTGTGCGGCCAATCGGGATTATTGCCGGCTTCTTTTTCTTCTTATCCCCGACTATGTCCCAAATCCGAAGGAATCCGGTTTCTGGTAGTTTGTGATTTGCTGTCGCCATGTAAATGCACTCCTCTGTGGCATGTGGTACATGGCTGCATGATGGCTGTTAAAAATCGGAAAAAATAGCGAAAGGGTTTCGCTATTAATGGCGATGTAGTTGCTGAAACCCACGCCTGGTATGGACTGGATAGGTGTCGCTATTTTCCTGATCTGCGGCCTGGCGGAGCCCATTCCGGACGAATAATCGTAGCGCCTGCTTTGGCTTGACGTTGTGAAAAACCCTGTTTTTTAAGCCATTCCTCAACTTCATCGTTATACGGACAAGTGGTGATGTCGTCACGATCTGCGTTCGCCCAAAATTTTTCGCTGGCCATGATTAAGTTTCTTAAACCGTCTGATCGGTTTAAATGCATTGCAGCAGATTCCCGAACCACTTTATTGGCTTGAGACGAAACTGTATGTTCATAGATACCTGAATCCGTGACTCCACATATTGCCAGACCTTTTATTCGTCATACTCTTCCAAAATTCGCTGAATTTAAAAGTGTGGTCCGGGCAATCGAGTTTAACGGCTAGAAATGCAGCGTATTATCTGGAATATTTTCCCTGCATGATTCAATTTGATGGACTTTAGGCGCAGGATTCCCAAGCCACTGTGAATTTGCGGCGTTGTGCTATCGATGGCAGAGCGATCAGTCGCTAGCCGGCGGCGAGTTTGGCGTAGGTGGATTCAAAAGCGATGAAACCGGGACAGCTCTGTGAAAAGCGCAGCTTCAGCCGGTGCCCGCTACGGATGAGTCGCGCGGCCAGATACATCAGTTCCTGGATCACGGTTTTGATACGCCGCCGCTTGGCAGGATGCCTGACCGGGCTTTGTTCGCCCAGCAAGCCGATCAGGCCTATCCAGCGCAGGATGTTGTAGCTATAGGCGCTGAGGCTCATGATCAGGTCGTTGGTGGCAAACTTGCCGGATGGCAGGCGCTCGATATCCAGATCGGTCTTGAATTCGCTGTGGAATTGTTCAGCGGTGGCATGGTCGCGATAGAGGGCAATAACCATGGCATCGTCGTAATCGGCCACCGGCAGACTGGTCCACCAGCCTTCGATTTCGATATCCGGTAGCACGAGGGCTTGGCCTTGAGCCGTGATGGTGCGCTCGGTGATTTGCATGACCCTGCGACAGGTATAGGTTTTACCGTTGCGAGTGTGTTGCTCCATGACACTGAACAAGGCCACGCGTTTGCCTTCGCGCGGTGTGGTCCACTGGCCGTGTTGTTCGGCGTAGGCCAGCCAGGCGTCGGCATCTTGTTTACGCGGGTTCCATTTGATGATGAAATCGACCTGATCGGCTTCGTGTAAGTCGATGCGATTGTCGAGCGCGTCGTGACCGCCATCCAGCCGGACCAACAAAGGCAAAGTCGTCAAACGTTTCGCGGCGGCGAGTCCGCGCTCCAGCGCATAGCGGAATTCGTATTGGCAATGCTGCTTGCCTTCGCGCAGTTCATTACCAATACACCAGCCCTCTTTACCCAGATAGAGGGCAATCGGGGCGTAGCCGTCAAAACCTTTGTAGGTTCGGGAGACGCCTTCTTTGCAGGTTTTTTCGTTGTTCATGGGGTAAACATCGATATCCAACGCGACATGGCCTGTGGCTAACGGCGTTACCGGCACCTGGGCGTGAGCCAGAAAATCGAGGTTGCTTTGATAAATGATCGGTAATAAGGCGTCGGCGTGTTCATCCAGTCGCTGTCTGAGGCGGGCGCTGGAGGGTACTTGATGAATGGCGAGCGCGGCTTTGAAATAGTCGTCGTCGCGATGGTTTTCGATGGCTTCGAAGTCGCTTTTGCCCAGGCTAAGGGTGCCTATATAGCTTTTGATAATATCGGCGTGAGCAATACCGTGCCGTAGCGGAATACCTTTTTCCAGCGCCTGATTGAGCTGGCCATATTGATTCAAACATAAACCGACCAAGGCTAATCCAGAATGGCTGGTATAAAATTCAGTTTCAGATTGCTCCAGGATAAACCGCTTCATGAATCACTCGCCGGGTGAATGGAAGAATAGCGGTATTATCCCAGAATAAGCGTTTTAAATCATTGCGTTGCGGCCGTGGATGGCCTTTTAAGTCACGGATTCAGGAGATAGTTAAGTCGTACTGAATTTTATCTAAATAGCTTACTTCATCATTCTTGTATTTCTTGATTTTGAAAACATACTGAAAACCTTCTTCTATCGCCACATCCGGAGGTTTTATTTTATCAATAACCTGAATATCGTCTGGTATTAAGTAAAGGTATGAAACAAATCCAGTATTAACCGGTCCTGATTGTTTGTTTTCTTCAAAAACTGTTAGCTTTTTTACATATTTTTCAGTATCGCTTTTATTAATTTTAAAGCTGCCAACTACATTAAAAATCGGTGAACTTTGGCTCTTCCGTATTTTGCGGAGAAACCACTACATGTAGTGCTATAGTCTTTGCCTGCCACAGTGAGTTTTGCTAAGGTCGACAATTTAACGCTGGAGTATCGTGATGACACAGTCGCTACTTCAAATACCGCTGGATATACCTGATGTTTGTATCGAAAAAGTTGAAACCACCGCCAAAGGCGAGTTCATCATCACGGTCAGTAGTACGTTAACCAGTGCAACCTGCCATCAATGCGGCCAGAGGATCGATAAGTTTTATGGCTATGGCAGAGAAATCACCTTGCGTCATTTGTCGATTTTCGATCGGCCGGTTTGGATCAAGCTAACCCCCAAGCGCTATCGATGCCCTGACTGCCCCAAAGGTCCGACGACCACGCAACAATGTGGCTGGTATAACTGGAAAAGCCCCCATACCAAAGCGTATGAGCAGTGGATATTGCGTGAATTGATCAACAGCAGCGTGACCGACATGGACGTGAAGCACGGCATCAGCGCCGAAGCGGCGGAAGGGATTATCAATCGGCACGTGGCCCAACAAGTTGATTGGTCTGCCATCCAAGGCATTCGCTTGCTGGGACTGGATGAAATCGCTTTGAAAAAAGGGCATCAAGATTTTGTGGTCATCGTGTCGGCTATCGATACCGAGGACCATAAGCGGATTCTGGCGGTGCTGCCCGACCGCAAAAAAGAAACGGTTAAAGCCTTTTTGCAGAATATTCCCGAGGCACAGCAACACGCGTTACAACGCGTCTGCGTGGACATGTATGAAGGGTATCGCAACGCCGTCTATGAGACATTGCCCGGCGTCGAGGTGGTGGTTGATCGCTTCCATGTCGCCAAGCATTATCGAGACGGCGCCGACCAGGTCCGCAAGGCGGAAATGAAAAAACTCAAGAATACCCTGTCTGCCGAGGATTATGCCAAGCTGAAAGGCGCGATGTGGGCTTTTCGGAAGCGCTGGATGGAACTCTCTGCCGATCAGCAAACCGTTTTGCTTTTTCTATTCCAGCAAGCCCCCATTTTGCGAGAAGTCTATATCCAACGGGAGCTTTTGACGGGTATTTTTGAGCGCCGACTCAATAAGGCTGAGGCCGAAAAAGCCTTGGATCGCTGGATGGAGCATATCAAAGTCTTGAAGTTGAAGGGCTTTGATGCGTTTGTCAAAACCTATCAAAACTGGCGAAATGAAATCACCAACTATTTCATTCGCCGGGAAACCAGTGGCTTTGTTGAAGGGCTTAACAACAAAATCAAAAGCATCAAACGACGCTGCTTTGGCATTTACAATACCGTCCGCCTGTTTCAGCATATCTGGCTTGATATCGAAGGGAGACGGTTGTTCGGTTATGCATAACCCTATATGTCGGGGCTACTCCGCGAAATACGGAAGAGCCTGAACTTTTAGCCCAGTATTCGAATTGTCCATCACCGTTATAATGATGTGGATAAATAAAACTTACTAAATCGGTAAGTGGGAAAATATTTCCTTCCTTGTCTTCTATAAACCATTCACCACAACCATTAAAAAAGGCCAAAATCATATTCACTCCGTCCAAGTGAAGGTCGTCAAGAAGGGTTAACCGGAAACAGGTTGACGAAACCCGCTTATCGCCCCGTCGGGCTATCCGGTTGATTGAATTATAGCGAGTTTATGGATTCGGCCCCACCGCAATTTCATGCTGGCCAGACATTGCCGGGACAGATAAGCCATTCCACCGCTGCCGATCCATAAACCGCGCAATCTGATGACATAATGCGCCTTTGATTCAGGATCAGGAAGCCATGAGCGTTTATTGCCCCAACTGCCAGCAAAAAGCCCGTATCACCTCGCGCAATAATTTGAACGAAGGTAAAACCGTAGCGGATTTATATTGCCAGTGTCTCAACACCAAGGCCTGCGGCGCCACCTTTGTCTCGACCTTGGGTTTTAAGCACTACCTCAACCCGCCGGCAAACTCAACCGCGCAACTGGCGGCCAATTTGCTGAACAAACTCACCAAGGAAGAGCGCGCGGCTTTGCTTTCCGGTGTTAGTGATTAAGCTGAAAAACATACATTAGGCGCTATGCTACTAAGCTAGCGCGGTGTATTATGGTTCGCTAAGGTTCAATTAGATACGATAAGAGGCGATAACAATCGCCCGCTACTGGAGCACACACATGGCAAGCAAGGTAAAAGACACGCCTGTATTGCGTGGAAAAGATGCCGAGCGCTTTAATAAAAAAATGCGCGAGTCTGAGCAAAAAATTATTTCAAAACAAGAATATAACCGCATGATGGCGGTTTTCAAAAGTGTTCGTATCGTCGAAAACTAAAACATGGATGGACTTGAATTTGTCCGGCTCGGTGTCGATAACCATCCGACAACCTCAGCCGCACAACTGGCCGCCAATTTGTTGAACAAACTCACCAAGGAAGAGCGCGCGGCTTTGCTTTCCGGTATTGGCAGCATGAGCTAAGGCAAAGCCCTTGTTCGATATTGAAGTGGGGTTAATACCTGGTTATTGAATTTAGCATGCCGCCCGGCCTTTTCTGCGTTGTGATTTCTTCGCGGACAACGGTGCGAATAAATGCTTCGGCAACCCGGCGCCCGGTTTCTTCCGGATTATTCCCGCCCTGAACATTGATTGATACAGAATAGTTGTAAGTATCGCCGCCACTGTCGCCGCCCGTCATGGTGACGGGTATCGACCGCCCGTCTGGCAGCGGTACGTAGGCTTCATTCATGCTGCCTTCGCCGAATAGCGCCAGTTGCGGGCTGCTGGCAATACCGCCGTTGGCGTATTTATTCAGCGGCAATGCCCCTGCGCTGGTCATGATGCCGCCATTGGCGAAAAGGTTGGAGTTGGCAACCAGGCCGTTGATGTCGGCATTCAATCCGCCGCCGATCGCGCCGGTCAGACCAGAAAAGGCCGCCCCCAGCAAACCGCTGGCCCAGTCGTGGCCGCCGTCCTTGGTGGTTTTTCCGAACAGCGCATCCATGAGTTGTGCCGAGGCGGCTTCGGCGGCCATGCGTCTTACCGTATTGCCAAAACCTTCAAGCATGCCGTCCATGCCGGCGTCGAATGGATCGAACAGGAAGTCCGCGAACGCGCTTTGCATGTTGCGCGCGGCTTGGATGCCGTATTCGCTCAGTTCGTTGGTGCTGTTTGTTGCCGGTTCGATAAACCCGGCATTGAAGGCCTGGCCTAATTCGTCAAACTTCTGCTTGGCTTGTTCGGCGCTGATGATGTCGGCGTTAAGATCGTCATTGATGCGCGCAAGCAGGCCATTGAAACCGGATTGCGACACGTCGCCGGCGGCAAAATCTTGAATGGCTTTGGTGACATCTACAAACTCATTGGCGTCATCGATGAGTTGTTGCCACATGGCAGACTGGCGGGCGGCGCTTTGTTCGATGAAGTCTTTTTCTGCTGCCAGATTCAGCAAGCGCACTTTTTGTGCGTCGTTGAGTTTTGACAGTCCGCCAAACTGCACTTCGAATTCCATTTCTGCCGCGGCGCTGTTGTCGCCATGCAACTGGATTTGTTTTTCAAGATTCAACTCGGCGTTTGCATAGAGGCTGTTCAATGCGTCGGCTTCGGCCTTTAACTGCTTTATGTGTGCATCTGATGCCGCCGCTTGCTCATCGATGCGTTTGCGGTTCTGCGTCCATAGCCTTTCTTGGGCGTCGGCTTGGCCTTTATTGATCAGTGATTGGTATTCGGCTAGTTTTTGCCCTTCTGCAATGATTTGATCATATTCGTCATAGGTGGCTTTCATCGGCGCACCAAAACGGGGATTGAATTTGTCTGCCGCTGCCAGCTTGCGGTCCATGGTATCCAGTTCCTTGTTGATGCCTTCCAGCTCGCGCTTATAGTCTGCCGCCTCAACACCAAAGTTTTCCCGTCGACCGATCATGCTGTTCAACTGGTTACGCCGTTCGACCAAATCCGTATACCGGTTGCTGGCTTCCGGCGTCACGATGTCCGCAAAGGTTTTTAATACGACGTCCAGTTTTATCGCCTGGCCACTGGCAGACAATAACCGATCCCAGGCATTGCCGATGCGGGTAAGGCTAGACTCGATGCCGTCAAATTTGGCGCCGCTATAGGCTTTATCCAGTTCTTTGGCGAATCTGGGTAGCACGTCGATACCGACTTTTCCTTGCTCCAGCAGTTTACTCAGTTCTGCGGTGGACACGTCCAACGCTTGCGCCATCAAATTGAACGCCCCTGGCAAGCGTTCGCCTAATTGCCCGCGCAATTCTTCGGCGCTTACGGTGCCTTTGCTCATCATCTGCCCGATAGCCAGCAACGCGCCTTCGGTTTCCGCCGATGACTTACCCAATGCCGCCATGGCTTGGGATACGGCGGCAAAAATTGTGCGGGTGTTTTCGCCTTCCATCGCGGTGCCGTTGGCGGCCGCCTGCAAATCCGAAAACGCTTTGGCGCTAACTGCCATATCAGTGCCCAATCGTTGGGATGTGTTGCGAATGAAGTCCATCGCTTGCGCCGCTTTTTCGGCGCTGCCCGATGTCACTTCCAGCGTTTTGTTGATGCCGTCAAACTTTCGCGTGGCGTCAAACACGGCGTCAGCAACGCCAGCAATTGATAATCCAACGCCTAACTTGGCCAGCATGCCATTCAATTTGTTACTGGATGACTCCAGGCCTAGCAGCGCGGAATTGATTCGATTGACGCTGTCTTCTGCCGATTTGCTTTCGCCTTGAATGCGTATTTTTAAGTTCATGTCTGACATGCTGAGTCCTTTATCGTTAAGTCTATGTTTTAACGACTTTTTAACATGATTCTTTTGTTTTATGTAACAGAATGGGCGTTTGATCGATAGTTTAGGTATCTGATCTATCTATCGCTTTTACTGTTGATTATGGCTTTGACGATGCCAAGAATGGGAACACCCACTAAGGCTATGGATACTGAAGGATGTGCGCCAAAATAGGCTGTTACTGAGGTTGCGGCCACAGCTGATATTGCAATGATAAAGCCCAGCCATTGACCTCGGCGATTGTCTTGTCGTATGGCTTCAAATTTAGTGAATTCGTAGCGGATTGCTCAGCTTCTGCCATTTTGAAAATACGCTCAGCCCCGTTTTCTATGATGGTGTCGAATTGTTCAAGCGCCGCCGGTGGTGGTAATGGTCCACTCCAACCTACTGATACTTTGGTATCAGTGCGGGTGTTATGAGTGACGGGCTTTTTCTTGCGCGGATTTTTCACGTTGAATTGCCGTTTTGAAGTCGCCACCGATTTTCAACCAGTCACCACGCATATTATCGAGATCCTGGTTCTTATCTGACCTGGCCGGGGTGAACTCAGGATATTTAAAATTTGAGTAGAGCAAACTTGTGGCACTCAGTCCGCTAATCAATCCATTAAAAGTATGTTTATTCATGGTTTGCTGTTTATCCGGTAACTTACAACAAGATTCAACGACGTTCATTCTATAGCATAATACCTGACATTCCCAAACAGTGACTTATCAATAAAAGCTCGCAAATTCCCACCCCCTTCGATTGCTGCCTTCTTCCTGCTGGGTATTGCTCATTTTTCATGTAGTTTTTTCTTTTGTGCTGGGTTTGGTGCTGGGTTTGGTGCTGGGTTAGTGCTGGGTTATAGGCTCTGAAAGCTTTGGTAGTGCTGACTGTGCTGGGTATGCTGGGTTATTTCACTATTCCAAGAAATTTTAGAAAAAAAGGGTTACCCCCTGTTTGATTACGCCTGGCGCGGAAACTGGATAACTTGCGCGCCGGTTTTCAAGGCGTCCAGGTAATCGGCCCAAGTTTGCATCATTCGCCGGCGCTCCTCTAGATATTGCGCCCGGTTGTAGGCGGCTCTGACTTGATCCTTTGGCATGTGACAGAGTTGGCGCTCTATAGCATCTGGCGACCAACCTTGTTCATTGAGTAACGTTGATGCGGTGGTTCTGAAGCCATGAGCGCTCATTTCATCGCTTTGGTAACCCAGTGTTTTTAATGCGGTGCGTATCGTACCGTCTGACATGGGCCTGCCGTCACCTCGGCTTGATGGAAAAACATACTGGCCGGCGCCTGTTAAGGGCTTGATCAATTCCAAAATTTCAACCGCTTGGCGTGATAACGGGACGATGTGCTTGGTTTCGGTTTTCGTCACGAGGTAACGCCATTCTTTGGCCACCAAATCAACATCTTTCCATTCCATTTGGCGTATCTCACCCGGGCGTTGGAACAGGTATGGCGATAACCTGAATGCGCATTGAACAATGAATGTGCCCTGGTAATTGGCGATGTCTCTAAGCAGGCGCCCGACTTCCTTTGGCTCGGTTATGGCCGCGTTATGTTTGACTTTTTGCGCCGGTATTTGGGCGCCTACCGCTTGTGCGGGATCGTAATCGGTGAAGCCATGGGCAATCGCATACGCGTAGACGGCGCTTATATCCGACCGCACTCTGTGAGCTGTTTCCAGTTTTTTTTGAATGATCAAGGGTCTGATGACCGCAAAAATATCGGGAGACTTTACGTCATCAATTGATTTTTGACCGATTTGAGGAAATACGTAGAGTTCGAAGCGGCGGATTTTTTTTTGGTTTGTTACATCGCGCACGGTATGCGCTTCGGATTCAATCCATTGCCTGGCGATGTCTTCGAAGCTGTTTCTGATGGGAAGGCCTGCGTCAAGCCTGTTTTGGTTTTCGACGGCTTGCGTTATTTCCGCCTGCGCTTGTTTTCTGATGTCACTGGGATCGATACCGCTCGCCAAGTTGTTTCTGGCTTCTTCGGCTCTGCGCCTGGCATTCTCCAATGTCGTATCCGGATACACGCCAAAGGATAGCTTTTTACGCTTTCTTTCGAAGGTGTAAATGAACTTCCAAATTTTGGTTCCGTTTTTGCCGACAACTAGATAAAGACCTCCTCCATCGTTGATGAAGTACTCTTTATCTCGAGGCTTTGCCCCCTTGTAGACCGTGTCTTTATTGAGATGGAGCGCCATAGTGTGTCCTCAAGTGTGTCCTCGGTTGTGTCTTCTGAGGGCAATTATAGGAAAGGACACGATGAAGGACACACTTTGTTGTGAATGTCGCTGTATTTCGTTGAACTTCGCTGAACAATAAAAAACCCGCTAAGCCTTACAGCTTGCGGGTTTTCGTACTTCTTTGCACGTCTCCGTACACTTAAATGGTACCGAGGGTCGGAATCGAACCGACACTCCCTCGCGGGAACCGGATTTTGAATCCGGCGCGTCTACCAGTTTCACCACCCCGGCAAAGAATATGTGCATTATAGGGACTTACCAAATGCTTGGCAAGCACTTTTTCAAATAATTTTAGGCCGCCAGCACTACCGCTGCTTTGAGTTTTTTCATCGCATTCTGTTCCAGCTGACGAATACGTTCCGCAGAAACCTGGTAACGATCCGCCAATTCATGCAAGGTGGCTTTTTCTTCCACCAGCCAGCGACTGGTCAGAATGTCCCTGCTACGGTCATCTAGCTCGGCCATAGCATCCATCAGCATGTCTTCCTTGCGATCCTGCCAATCGCTGTTTTCCAGCAACAAAGCAGGATCGGCATTTTGCTGCTCCAGATAAGCGATAGGCGCGACACTGCCGTCTTCGCTGTCGTCATCGACCGGTTCGAGACTAATGTCGCGGCCGTCCAGCCTGCGCTCCATTTCATAGACGGTTTTGACATCGACATCCAGACTTTCCGCGATCACCTCAGCGTCATCGGGTGACAAATAGCTCAGGTCTTTTTTTAACTTACGCAAATTGAAGAATAGTTTGCGTTGCGCCTTGGTGGTAGCCACCTTGACGATACGCCAGTTCTTGATGACGTATTCGTGGATTTCGGCCTTGATCCAATGCACAGCGAAAGACACCAAACGCACGCCCATGTCGGGATCGAATCGTTTGACTGCCTTCATCAACCCGATATTGCCTTCCTGCACGATATCAGCCAACGGTAGACCGTAACCAGCATAGCCACGCGCGATATGCGCCACGAAACGAAGATTGGACATGACCAGCTCGCGCGCGGCAGTAAGATCGCCTTCATCGCGATAACGCACGGCCAAATCGTATTCCTGCTCGGCGGACAGTTTTGGCATTTGCGACACGACGCTCAAATAATTATCGAAAGTCCCAACCGATAAATTGACCGGCAACGCCAACATGTTGTTCATAGTCACCTCTATATTCGATGTAACAATTACGTTGACCGGATTCTAGCACTCGTTAATCAAGAGTGCTAATAATTTGACAAAAAATTTTGTGATCCGCGTCAAGACTGATTTATCGGGATGCCGACACACCTATCGAACCGACAGCTATCTTTCGAAAACAAGCCAAACTCGTTAAAATGCGGAGCATGCGCTAACTCATCACCCTTCTATTTTCCATATTCAACACTTAACCATCATGTCCACTAGCGAAAGCCTCGTTCCAGCCAATTTCATCCGCCACATCATCGCCGAAGACAAGGCCAACAACAAAAACGACGGCAAAGTTGCAACACGCTTCCCGCCGGAACCGAACGGTTATCTGCATATTGGCCATGCCAAATCCATCTGCCTGAATTTCACGCTGGCCGAAGAAAACAACGGCACCTGTAATCTGCGTTTCGACGACACCAACCCGGAAAAAGAAAGCGTCGAATACATGGAATCGATAGAGCGCGATGTCGCATGGCTGGGTTTCAAATGGGTCGGCAAATACCACGCGTCGGATTATTTCGAAACCTTATATGACTATGCGGTGCAGTTGATCAAACAAGGCGACGCCTACGTCGACGGTTCCACCGCCGAACAAATGCGTCTCGACCGCGGCACCTTGACTGAGCCCGGCAAGGAAAGCCCGGACAGAAGCCGCAGCATCGAAGAAAACCTGGATCTGTTCCAACGCATGCGCGCCGGCGAGTTCGCCGACGGCCAATACGTATTGCGCGCCAAGATCGACATGGCCTCGCCCAACATCAACATGCGCGACCCGGTGATCTACCGCATCCGCCGCGCGCACCACCACCGTACCGGCGACGCCTGGTGCATCTATCCGATGTACGACTACACCCACTGCCTGTCTGACATGCTGGAGGGCATCACCCACTCGATTTGCACGCTGGAATTCGAGGACCATCGCCCGCTGTACGACTGGGTGCTGGACACACTAAAAACCCCTTGTCATCCGCAGCAAATCGAATTCGCCCGTTTACAGCTGGAATACACCATCGTCAGCAAACGCAAGCTATTGCAACTCGTCACCGAAAAACACGTGTCCGGCTGGGACGACCCGCGCATGCCGACCATCTCCGGCCTGCGCCGCGCCGGGGTCACGCCAGAAGCGATCCGCGATTTTTGCGAGCGCATCGGCGTCACCAAGAAAAACTCCTGGATCGAAATGAGCTTCCTGGAAACCTGCATCCGCGACGACCTCAACGAGCGCGCGTTGCGGGCGATGGCGGTGCTGCGGCCGTTGCGCGTCATCATAACCAATTGGGAAGACGGCAAAACCGAAACCTACCAAATCGCCAACCATCCGCAAAAACCGGAGATGGGCACGCGCGCAGTGCCATTCGGCAAAGTGCTGTTGATCGAGCAGGACGATTTCATGGAAAACCCGCCGAAAGACTTCAAGCGCTTGGTGCCTGGCGGCGAGGTACGCTTGCGCGGTTCCTACGTGATCAAATGCGAGGAAGTCATCAAAGACGACGCCGGCAATGTCATCGAGTTGCGCTGCACTTACGATCCCGCCACGCTGGGCAAGAATCCGGAAGGCCGCAAGGTCAAGGGCGTGATTCATTGGGTATCGGAGCAACACGCACTACCGGCGGAAATCCGCCTGTACGACCGCCTGTTCAGCCACCCCAACCCGGATACGCTGGATAATTTCCTGGATGGCATCAACCCCGACTCACTGGAAGTTGTAACCTCCGCCCGCGTCGAAGCCAGCCTGACCGATGCGTCGCCGGATGTACGTTACCAGTTCGAGCGGACGGGTTATTTCTGCGCGGATAGTGTCGACAGTAAACCAGGGAAACTAGTGTTCAACCGGACGGTGACATTGCGGGATAGTTGGGCGAAGTGATCAGTGATGATACGCAGAAACTTAATTACTTATTAGGTGCTACGCAGACAATGAAGCCATTAGAAATTTTTGATGAATCCGATATCCTTGCTGAGGAGTTCCAAGAAATAATTGATTTGCCGCTCTTCGACAATTCATCAAGAATTCGAATAAGTGATGTTGCCTGCTCCCTTTCACTGGAACATTGGCACTCTGCAAGAGCATTGCTTCGAGTAAGTCTTTTGCCATCAGCGTTAGTGGTTCACCGCGCACAGTTTGAAGCGCTAACCCGCTGCATTTGGCTGACGTACGCTGCTTCTGATGAGCAAATTTCCAAATTGACCGCCGACCTATCATTAGAATCGGAACAAGTAGCAAAGAATATGCCGCAGATTGCCCAGATGATGCAGGCACTGGAAAGAAGTGGACCGCAACCAGCCTATGACGCTCTTACCCGTTTCAAGGACAACAACTGGAAAGCACTCAATTCATACGCACATGCGGGTATTCATCCAATCCGAAGGCATCATGATGGGTATCCAATCAAGCTGATTCATGATGTATTACGCAACACAAATGGGCTAGCGGTTATGTCCTGCATGCAAGCCGTCGTACTTTCAGCCTGAATCCGTGACTCCACATATTGCCAGACCTTTTATTCGTCATACTCTTCCAAAATTCGCTGAATTTAAAAGTGTGGTCCGGGCAATCGAGTTTAACGGCTAGAAATGCAGCGTATTATCTGGAATATTTTCCCTGCATGATTCAATTTGATGGACTTTAGGCGCAGGATTCCCAAGCCACTGTGAATTTGCGGCGTTGTGCTATCGATGGCAGAGCGATCAGTCGCTAGCCGGCGGCGAGTTTGGCGTAGGTGGATTCAAAAGCGATGAAACCGGGACAGCTCTGTGAAAAGCGCAGCTTCAGCCGGTGCCCGCTACGGATGAGTCGCGCGGCCAGATACATCAGTTCCTGGATCACGGTTTTGATACGCCGCCGCTTGGCAGGATGCCTGACCGGGCTTTGTTCGCCCAGCAAGCCGATCAGGCCTATCCAGCGCAGGATGTTGTAGCTATAGGCGCTGAGGCTCATGATCAGGTCGTTGGTGGCAAACTTGCCGGATGGCAGGCGCTCGATATCCAGATCGGTCTTGAATTCGCTGTGGAATTGTTCAGCGGTGGCATGGTCGCGATAGAGGGCAATAACCATGGCATCGTCGTAATCGGCCACCGGCAGACTGGTCCACCAGCCTTCGATTTCGATATCCGGTAGCACGAGGGCTTGGCCTTGAGCCGTGATGGTGCGCTCGGTGATTTGCATGACCCTGCGACAGGTATAGGTTTTACCGTTGCGAGTGTGTTGCTCCATGACACTGAACAAGGCCACGCGTTTGCCTTCGCGCGGTGTGGTCCACTGGCCGTGTTGTTCGGCGTAGGCCAGCCAGGCGTCGGCATCTTGTTTACGCGGGTTCCATTTGATGATGAAATCGACCTGATCGGCTTCGTGTAAGTCGATGCGATTGTCGAGCGCGTCGTGACCGCCATCCAGCCGGACCAACAAAGGCAAAGTCGTCAAACGTTTCGCGGCGGCGAGTCCGCGCTCCAGCGCATAGCGGAATTCGTATTGGCAATGCTGCTTGCCTTCGCGCAGTTCATTACCAATACACCAGCCCTCTTTACCCAGATAGAGGGCAATCGGGGCGTAGCCGTCAAAACCTTTGTAGGTTCGGGAGACGCCTTCTTTGCAGGTTTTTTCGTTGTTCATGGGGTAAACATCGATATCCAACGCGACATGGCCTGTGGCTAACGGCGTTACCGGCACCTGGGCGTGAGCCAGAAAATCGAGGTTGCTTTGATAAATGATCGGTAATAAGGCGTCGGCGTGTTCATCCAGTCGCTGTCTGAGGCGGGCGCTGGAGGGTACTTGATGAATGGCGAGCGCGGCTTTGAAATAGTCGTCGTCGCGATGGTTTTCGATGGCTTCGAAGTCGCTTTTGCCCAGGCTAAGGGTGCCTATATAGCTTTTGATAATATCGGCGTGAGCAATACCGTGCCGTAGCGGAATACCTTTTTCCAGCGCCTGATTGAGCTGGCCATATTGATTCAAACATAAACCGACCAAGGCTAATCCAGAATGGCTGGTATAAAATTCAGTTTCAGATTGCTCCAGGATAAACCGCTTCATGAATCACTCGCCGGGTGAATGGAAGAATAGCGGTATTATCCCAGAATAAGCGTTTTAAATCATTGCGTTGCGGCCGTGGATGGCCTTTTAAGTCACGGATTCAGGTTCAGGTCAACAACCGCTACAACGAACTCTACTAGAGCTTGCTGGGAAGCGTTCGGCGTGTATGCCACCATCGCTTTGAAAACCAACCCGCGTAAGGCGGAAGCCAGGTAGGGTACGCATCGCGTACCTTTTTGATTTAATCCATCGAAACTATCGTTTCAGGAGTTTCCATGTCTGCCCTCCTTCCCCAATCGAACCACCTCAGCCCCGCAGAATACCTGGACATGGAGCTTTCCAGCCCTATCAAGCATGAATATATGGCCGGCGAAATTTTCGCGATGACCGGCACCAGCGACAGCCATAACATCATTTCCTTGAACCTTGCCTTTATTTTACGGGAACATCTGCGCGGCACGCCTTGCCGGGTGTTCATGTCCGATCTGAAATTGAAGGTCGCCGCGGCGGACGCCTATTTTTACCCCGATCTGATGGTCACCTGCGAAACCGCGCCAGACAGCCATTACCGGGAACAGCCTAAGCTAGTCGTCGAAGTGTTGTCCGATTCCACCGCCAAATTCGACCGCGAAGACAAGCGCCGCATATACCAAGCGCTGGAAAGCCTGCAGGAATACGTGCTGGTCGCGCAAAGCTGCATGGACGTGCGCGTGTACCGGCGTACTGCCGACGGCTGGGACATGGCGATCTACACAGACGGCGCCGTGATTCCCCTGCACTCGGTGGAATTGGAAATAGGCATCGAACGGATTTACGAGTCGGCTTGGGATTAAACCAATCGCCATCCAACTATCAAATTACGCCACTTCGGGTACCTCACATGACGCTCTGTTCCGACCTGCTGCAACATGTACAAAAAGCCACCGGCCAAAGGCTGCGTAACCCGCGCGTTTCCAGCGTCGGCGGCGGCGACATCAACGCGGCCTATCGCGTGCAAAGCGACGATGTGGATTGGTTCGTCAAAACCAACCGCGCCTCGCTGGCTGCGATGTTCGCCGCCGAAGCCGCCGGCCTGCGGGAACTAGGGGCTTTAAACGAAGTGCGCGTACCCAAGGTCATCTACCACGGCCAATGCTGCGGCCAGGCTTATCTGGTGTTGGAATACATAGCCTTGAGCGGTTTGAGCGGCGACAGCGCCGGATTGTTCGGCGCACAATTGGCCCGCCTGCATCGCAAGGCGCAGCCTTATTTCGGCTGGCCCATCGACAACACGATAGGCTCCACCCCGCAACACAACCAGCGCCACGACGATTGGGTTAGTTTTTGGCAACAACAGCGTTTGGGCAAGCAACTGGAATTTGCCGCCGACAACGGCTACAGCGGCAATTTGCAGCGCAAAGGCGAAAAGTTAATGGAAAAAATCCCGGCCTTTTTCAGTGGTTACCGCCCTCACTCATCGCTGCTGCATGGCGATTTATGGGGCGGCAACGCCTCGGCCGACCGCGAAGGCAACCCGGTGATGTACGACCCGGCCTGCTATTACGGCGACCGCGAAGCCGATATCGCGATGACCGAGTTGTTCGGCGGCTTCGGCGCGGATTTTTATGCCGCTTACCACGCAGAATATGCGCTGGATGCCGGCTACAAGACCCGCAAAACCCTCTACAACCTGTATCACATCCTGAACCATCTGAATTTGTTTGGCGGCGGCTATCGGCATCAAGCCGAAAACATGATGGATCGGTTGTTGGCCGAATAAATGGGCAGCGCTCCCACAGACTTTCAGGGTAACAAAGCCATTCAATTGGCCAGCTTGAAAAAACCGACCACCTGCTGCAATTGTTCGGCTTGTCCGTTCAGCTCTTCCGCGGTGGCCGCCATTTCCTCCGAGGCGGCGGCATTTTGTTGCGTCACCTTATCCAGCTGGCGCATCGCTTCGCCGATTTGGTTGATACCGCCGGCTTGCTCGGTGGATGCCGCGCTGATTTCCTGCACCAAATCGGAAGTTTTGACGATGTTGGGCACGACATTGGCAATCAAGGTCCCGGCTTTTTCCGCGATGGCGACGCTGTTCGAGGCCAGCTCGTTGATTTCCTCCGCCGTCACGCGACTGCTTTCCGCCAATTTGCGCACTTCAGCGGCGACCACCGCAAACCCTTTGCCGTGTTCGCCGGCCGAGGCTGCCTCGATGGCGGCATTCAGCGACAGCAGATTGGTCTTGTAGGCTATGTCTTCGATCAAGCCGATTTTCTTGGCGATATGTTTCATCGCATTAACCGTTTCGACGACGGCGTCACCGCCCTGCTTGGCTTCGTCGGCCGATTTTCGCGCTATTTGTTCGGTCACCCGCGCATTGTCGGTGTTCTGCTGCACCGAAGCATTGAGTTGTTCGATGGAGCTACTGGTTTCATCGACACTGGCCGCTTGTTCGGTAGTGGCCTGACTGATGGATTGAGCCGTGGCGCTGACTTCTTTCGAGGCATGGGTCAAGGCCTCCGCATTGCTTGTTACCTGTTCCACGACCTGGCTCAATTGATCGCGCATCATTTTCAGGTCATATAACAAACTGGATTGGTCGCCCTGGTTCAGCGCCATGTCAACAGAGAGGTCCCCGCCGGCGATCTTTTTCATGACCTCGGCCGCATAGCCCGGCTCGCCGCCGAGTTGTTTCATCAAGGTTCGAGTGATCAGATAGGCCGCCACGCAGCCGATTACCAGGGATACTAACGCCAGCACATTGATGATGCTGCGGCTATCGTTCACCATAGCCTCTGCTTGCTGTCCCGATTTCTCCATGAGTTGGGTTTGATAATCGATGAGCCTGGTAACGGCATCGAAGTAAGCAGTCTGCAATTTTCTGACATCGGTCAACAGATATTGTGCCGCCTCTTCTTGCCTATCTGCTTTAGCCAATTTTATGAATTGATCCTGTGCGGCAATATAGGACCCTCGCGCATCCAATATGGCTTGAAATAAAGTCTTGCCTTCCGTAGTTTTGATACGTTCATCCAGCTTGTCGAGATTTTCCTTGATATTTTTCCGGGCTTCCTGGATGCGAGCCAATTCTTTATCGATAATATCCTTATCCTTTATAATCAATGTATTGCGCATGGATCGGGCAATCACATTGATATTGTTGATTACGTTATTGGCCCATACCGTTTTGGGAAACTTATCGTTGCCCATGTCCTGTATGCTGAATAAAAGTTCATTCATGCGATACATACTTAGCCCCGCAATCATTGTCATCAGCAACAACACGCCGGCAAATCCCAAACCCAACCGAGTACCTACTTTCATCGCGCTCATTCTTATCTGCTCAAAAATTGTCAGTGCCTTAAAGCAAAAAGGCGTGTTTGATTTACAATCGTTAGCATCATAGCCGCGTATTCCGATAACGGCAAAAATAGACTGCAAAATGCTTGTTGGTGCTCACTGCGAGGGGGAGTTATGCCAAAACATACGGAATACGATATTTGTGTCATCGGCGGCGGCGCGGCCGGCCTGGTCGTGGCCGCCGGGGCCGCGACCTTGGGCGCGAAGGTCGTATTGGTCGAAAAACACAAACTTGGCGGCGATTGCCTGCATTACGGTTGCGTCCCCAGCAAAACCTTGATCCACAGCGCCAAGGTCGCCCACACCATGGCCGATGCCCAGCGCTTCGGCATCCCAGCGCAGGAGCCGGCCATTCATTTGCCCGATGTGATGCGACGGGTGCAAGAAGTGATCCGGCAAATCGAACCCAACGACAGCCCGGAACGCTTCGAATCGCTGGGCGTGCAGGTGATCTTCGGCGCTGGCCGCTTCGATTCGCCGGAAAGTTTTCTGGTCGACGATCGATCGATAAGTGCAAAACGTTTCGTGCTCGCCACCGGCAGCCGGCCGGCGATTCCGCCGTTACCGGGCCTGGAGCACACGCCCTATCTGACCAACGAAACCTTGTTTTCGGTAACAGAACCACTCCCGCATTTGTTAATCTTGGGCGCTGGACCGATAGGCTGCGAAATGACGCAGGCTTTGCACCGGCTGGGCAGCCGGGTGGATTTGTTCGACCTGGCCCCGCGTCTGCTACCGCGCGAAGACGAGGATGTCACTGAAGTCTTGGCCCGGCGCTTCTCGCAGGAAGGCATGGCGCTGCATCTCGGGATAAAGGTGCTCAAGATCGAACGACTCGAAGGCGAAATCCGGGTTCTACTGGAGCATCCGCAACGGGGCCAATACCCATTGAGCGGCAGCCATTTGCTGATCGCCGCCGGCCGCAAACCCAATCTGGAGAATCTGGGCCTGGAACACGCCGGTGTCGAAGTGAAAGACGGCAGGCTGGTCCTGGACGCCCGGCTTCGCACTCGCAACCCACATATCTACGCTTGCGGCGACGTCGCCGGTCCCTATCTATTCACGCACATGGCCGAACATCAAGCCGGCGTGGTGTTGCGCAACGCCCTATTTCATTGGCCGGCCAAAGTGAAAACCGACAATATTCCCTGGTGTACCTACACCGACCCGGAAGTAGCCAGAGTCGGATTTTCCGAAACCGAAGCCAGGCAGCAAGGCATCGCGCATCGAATCTACCGCTTCCCGTTCGCGGATATCGACCGGGCGGTGACGGACGGTGAAACCGACGGTTTCGCCAAAATCATCACGACGCCGCGCGGCAAATTGCTGGGCGCCTGCATCGTCGGGCCGCGCGCCGGCGAACTGATCGCCGAATACGGTTTGGCAATCACGAAAGGCATGCAAGCCGCCGATTTGAGTAATACGATACATATTTACCCAACACTCGCACAGATCAACCGCCGCGTCGCCGACCAGCGCCTGAAAGAAGGGCTGACGCCGTCCCGAAAACGCTGGCTGCGGCGTTTGTTTGGCTGGCGGGGTTGAGCAATCCTCTGGGAAAATTTATTTTCCAACAAGCAATCCGCATGCGTTTTTAGTCACTCGCCATTGGGGATACGGCCATGAAAATCCATCACCTCACCGCCGCAGAAGCCCTGGAAAGTCTGGATTCCGGCCCGGACGGCCTCAGTGACGCGATCATCGAAGAGCGGCTGCATGAATATGGCTTCAACCGCATCGAAGAAACCCGCAAGCAATCGATCTTATTGGCGTTCGCCCAGGAATTCCTGCATTTTTTCGCGCTGATCTTATGGCTGGCGGCAGGCCTGGCCTTCTTCGCCGAAACCCAGCAACCCGGCGAAGGCATGCAAACCTTGGGTTATGCGATTTTGGGCGTCATCGCGATCAACGGTTGTTTCTCATTCTGGCAGCGTTATCAGGCCGAGCAGGCGATTGCCGCGTTGAAAAAATTGCTCCCGCAACAAGTCAAAGTCATACGCGACGGCGAACTAAGCTTGGTGTTTGCCGACGAACTGGTGCCGGGCGATTTGCTGGTGTTACAGGAAGGCGACAACATTCCCGCCGACTGCCGCTTAATCGAAGCTTTCGCGCTACGGGTCAACAATGCCACGATTACCGGCGAATCCTTGCCCAAAGGCCGCGATGCCTCGCCGTCCGAGGTCGAGGACATGACGCAAAGCCGCAACATCCTGCTGGCCGGCACTTCGGTGGTGGCCGGCGAAGGCAAGGCCGTGGTGTTTGCCACCGGCATGCATACCGAATTCGGCAAAATCGCCCATACCCTGAAAACCACGGTCAAAAACCAATCGCCGCTGCAATTGCAAATCAGGCGATTGAGCCGTTTCGTCGCCGCGTTGGCGCTGCTACTGGGCGTGGTATTTTTTTTCGTCGGCCAGGCGATAGGCCTGCATTTTTGGCAAAACTTCATTTTCGCCATCGGCCTGATCGTCGCCAACGTGCCGGAAGGCTTGCTGCCGACCGTGACGCTGTCGCTGGCGATGGCAACCCAGCGCATGGCCAAACGCAATGCGCTGATCCGCAATCTGCCGTCGGTGGAAACTTTGGGTTCGACCACGGTAATCTGTACCGACAAGACCGGCACGCTAACGCAAAACCGCATGGCGGTAAAACAGCTGTTTGTGGAAAACCGTGTTTTACAGCCGGAACAATTGGGCGGCGACAGCCTGGAACACCACGCCGCTTTGCTGGCCGGCGCCGCGCTATGCCATAACCTGAAACACGTCGAGGGCGAGGCGCTGCTGGGTGATCCGATGGAGGTCGCACTGGTGGCGATGGCGCATCGGCAAGGCATGCGGGTGGATTATCCGAAAATCGGCGAAGTGCCGTTCGATACCGACCGCAAGCGCATGTCCACGCTGCACCGCACGCCGCAGGGCCAGGTCTTGTACTGCAAAGGCGCCCTGGAAACGGTATTGCCTCGCTGCACGCAAACCGTGCGCGATGGCGCAACGGTCCCGCTCGACGAAAGCGGCCGGCAGTCGATACTGGCCGCGCAACAGGCCATGGCCGACCAAGGCTTGCGCGTGCTGGCATTTGCCTACCGCCCGCTGCCGCCCACGCCGGAAGACGATGCCGAGCGCGCGCTGATCTTCACCGGTTTGGTTGGTTTGGAAGACCCGCCTCGCCCCGAGGTCGCCGACGCCATCGCCCAATGCCATGCCGCCGGCATCAAGGTCATCATGATCACTGGCGACCATCCGCACACCGCCGTGGCGATTGCTCGGCAAATCGGCTTGGTACGCTCGGCAAATCCCAGAGTCGTCAACGGCGAACGCTTGAAAAAAATGACCCGCAGCCAGTTGCAAGTGGCGCTGAATGCCCCGGAAATCGTCTTCGCCCGCATCGGCGCCGACCAAAAAATGCACATCGTCGAAGCCTTGCAGCGCAAGAAACACATCGTCGCGGTGACCGGCGACGGCGTCAACGACGCGCCAGCCTTGAAAAAAGCCGACATCGGCATCGCGATGGGCAAAGCCGGCACCGACGTCGCCAAGGAAGCGGCCGACATGATTTTGCTGGACGACAATTTCGCCAGCATCGTAGCCGCCATCGAGGAAGGACGGGCCGTATTCGACAACATTCGTAAATTCTTGACCTACATTCTGACCTCCAACATCCCGGAGGTGATTCCCTATTTGGCCTTCGTGCTGTTCAGGATTCCGCTGCCGTTGACCATCATCCAAATTTTGGCGGTGGATTTGGGCACCGACATGCTGCCGGCCTTGGGGCTAGGCGTGGAAAAACCCGATGCCGCCGCCATGACGCAACCGCCGCGCTCCCAGAAGGAAGCCTTGATCGATTGGCGCTTGCTGGCCAGGGCCTACGGTTTCTTGGGACTGATAGAAGCCGCGGCCGCGATGGCGGCGTTTTTCTTCGTGCTGGAGCGCGGCGGCTGGCATTACGGGCAAGGCTTGCACGGCCAGCACACCTTATATCTGCAAGCCACCACCGCCTGCCTGAGCGCGATCATCATGATGCAGATCGCCAATGTGTTCATCTGCAAGCAGCGCCAGCGCGGGCTGCTGGCGACGCCGATTTTCGACAACAAACTCATCCTGTCCGGCATCGTGCTGGAAATCTTGCTGATCCTGGCAATTGTCTATACGCCGTGGGGCAACGCCATTTTCGGCACCGCGCCCATTGATCAAGAAGTGTGGCTGTTCGCTCTGCCTTTCGTGGCCGGCATGCTGGTGTTGGAAGAAATCCGCAAATGGCTGGTTCGGCGGTTTCAATTGTTCCCGTTCCGGCATAAGCCACCGCGCATGCGTAAAAGGCACGCACAGCGCCGCTGAGCGCCTGCTCGGCATCGCCCCGGCAAATGTAAGTTACCTCTATCGGGTCAAAACCGCGCTAGAACCGGATCAGTACGATAGCTAAAGCGCACTCTCCAGCGTGGTTTGGAGTGAAAAAGCTTTAGCTTTCTCCAGGCATTTCGGTGCTTCTGCCACCATGACTTTCAGAGCGACACAAGCTGAATCCTTCCATGGGTTCCGAGCTCGTTAAGACGCCCCGGTTTCCGGCGGCTTGGCTTTTTGATGGACCATGGCCGGCAATACCAATAAGCTGCAGATCAGCATCAGCGAAATACCGATGGACAGCAGTAGCCCCATGCTGGCCGTGCCGGCGTGACTATTGAACGCCAAACTGGAAAAACTGCACAGCGTCGTCAAGGCGCTATAAAACACGCCGCGCGCCGAGCTGCTTTGCAACAAGGCGTCTTCCTCGTCGTGCAGATGCAGCAAGCGATACACGATATGAATCCCGCTATCGACCCCTACTCCCAGCAATAACGGCAGTACGATGATATTTGCGAAATTGAACGGATTTTTCAGCAGCACGTTGGTCGCCGCGGTCAGCAAGGCCGCCAACAGCAATGGGGTGATGATCAGCAGCGTGGTTTTGAGGCTGCGCGTTTGCAGCAATAACAGCAAGATGATCGCCAACAATGCGCTGGAGAAGGCTTCGATAAAAGCCTCGACCACTGCTTCGCCGGACTTGACGTCGCCGATAGGCAAGCCGAATACCTCGGGATAGGTGTTCAGCATGTCATTGACAAAAGTCTTGAGATGTTCGGGATTGTTCAAGTCCTGTTCCGGGGCTACCAATACCCGGTAAACGCCCTGTGGGCTCACCCACTGTTTGCGCACATAGTCCGGCAGATCGTCGATGCCGAAAGGCTTCGCGGACAAGCCATCGCGAATTTGCAGCATGGTATGCGGCATCAGCTCAAACAGGCTTTGTTGCAAGCGCGCGTAAATTTCAAGCGAATTGGGCTGTTGGTCGGCATACTCGATAAACGCGCGGGTATCGTTGTGTAATTGGTTCAACAACGCGCTGGCCGCGACCGGCGACGGCTGGCCGGCCGTTGTTTGCAAGGTGTCGGCCAATTTCAGCAAAGCGGCTCGCACATCGGAGGGTTCCAGCAGCTGTTCGAAACGGTCCAGTTGCGCCGGCATGATCAAGTTCAAATTGTCGATGATTTCCAGTTTTTCCTCTTGTTGCTCAGCCACCAGACTGCTGAGGGTGATGGTTTCGTGGACACTGGGCAATTTGGCGAATTCGGCGGCCAACTGATCGGCGTGGCTCAGGCTATCGGTCAAGGCCGAGGTCGAAAAAGGCGAATCGATTTTGCTCTGCAACAATTTCTTGAACGCAATCACCGACTGCGTACTTTGGTCGCGCAAATTGATCGGGTTGGAATCAAAGGTTAGCTGCGTCAACGTAAAGCACGCACCTATCGCCAGCAACACCGCGCCGATACGAATCGCGCCGGCATAGCGAAACGGCAAGGCATAAGCCCAGGCCGGAAACAGCGGGCGCTCGTTGTTGCGCAACCGCCGCAAGGGCAACAACTTCAGTAAGGCCGGCAGCAACGTCAACGACACGATCAAGCCGATGAAGATACCGACGCCGCCGATCAAGCCCAATTCCGAAACCCCTTTGAAATCGGTCGGAATAAAGGCGAAAAAGCCGATCGCCGTGGTGAAGGCACACAAGAACAGCGGCATACCTATGGTTTGAAGGGTGCTGAGCAAGGCTTGATCCTCCGGCATATCGTGGCGGCGGCATTCCTTGTATCGCAAACAAAAATGCGTGGCGTAATCCACCCCCAGCCCGATGTAAAGGGTCGCGAACGCCACCGAAATCAGATTCAAATGGCCGACCGCGACGGTCGCAAACGCCGTGGTCAAGATCAGACCGATGATCAGCACGATAAAGGTCACGCTCAACAAGCGCCACGAGCGATAACCCAGCCACAAGGCGCCCAGCACCAACAGCAACGACACCACGCTGGAGATCACCATGCCCTGCATGACGGTCTCGAGCTCCTCATGCTCCAGCGGCACTTCGCCGGTAAAACTCAGCTTGACGCCGGGATAGCGGGCCGCCACCTCATCGCTCAAACCACGCAGATGGGCCATGGCCGCTTGCGCCGGCATCAGTTGATTGAAATTGAGATGCGGCTTGGCAATCACCAGACGCCGGGTCTGATCGCGGCCGAAATTCGCTTCCGCCAATAAGCTTTGCCAGGAAACATAATGGGTTTGACCGGCCTTGACCGCGACCATCGCTTCATCGATTGCTTTCAGCAACGGATCGAGAGACATCGTCAATTCCTGTTCCTGCCCCTCCAGCGCCAGCGTGATGATCTCGATCAGGCCGGCAAAATGGTAATGTTTGGACAGATAGCCGATGAAGGGTTGCGCATCAATCAGTTTATTGGATAGTTGCTCCAGATCATCGAGGCTGAGATACAAAAAACCCTGCTGGCGGAAAAACGGATTATCGTCCGGCATATAGCTGGACTCGAACAAATCGGTTTGCGCCTGCAAGCGCTGATTGATGTAATCCGCCGCCCTGGCGGTTTGCTCCGGCACAGCCGACTCGACCACCACCAATATCGCCGCGGCATCGAACGGAAATTCCTTGTCCAGTTTCAGTCGAACCTGCTGGAACGGCAAATCCTGCGATAACAATTCAGCGGTATTGTTGTTGATGCCCAAATGTTGGCTGATATACTGCACGCTGACACCGCTGACGACGAGGAACAACAGTAGGATCTGCCACGGAAAACGCAGCGGTAGCACGAATAAAAAATGCAAACCGCGTTGGCTTATCGACGTTATGATTTTTGACATGGGTTTTCTAGAGGTATTAGCCAATGTCTGTAGTCTAGTATCGACTTGACCATCCGGTAAAAAATAATGCCGGATTCCAGAACTAATTGCAGCTATGCGGCTTGACCAGGCGCGCCAAAAATTTATCTGCCCTCTTTATGCGCATCGGCGGAAGCATCTTCGCAAGCCAGCCTGTAACCGACGCCGACCTCGGTCAACAGATAGCGCGGCCGAGCCGGGTTGGTCTCCAACTTGTGGCGAAGCTGCCCCATGTAGATGCGCAGATAGTGCTGGTCGTGGATATGCTCGGCGCCCCAGACTTCCTGCAACAATTGTCTATGGGTCACGACGACGCCGGCGTGGCGAATCAAGATACTCAACAAACGATATTCGATCGGCGTGATGTGGACTTCATGGCCGGCGACATAGACCTTGCGACTGGTGAGGTCGACGCGCAATTCGCCGGTTTCGAAGAACGCCTGCTGGCTGCGGCTGCGCACGATCCGGCGCATCAAGGCTTGCAACCTGGCATGCAATTCGCCGCTGCCGAACGGTTTGGTCAGATAATCATCGGCGCCGGCGTCCAGCGCCATGATTTTGTTTTGCTCCTGGCTGCGCGCCGACAACACCAATATCGGCAGATCGGACAACTGCCTCAGGCGGCGGGTAACCGTGATGCCATCCATGTCCGGCAATCCCAGATCGAGAATGACCAGGTCGGGTTGCTCGCTGTTCAGCATCGACAAGCCGGTCTTGCCGCAATCGGCCTCCAGCGTGCGCCAGCCGCGATGCCCCAGACTGGCTTTCAAAAAACGCCGGGTATGCACATCGTCTTCGATCAACAAAACCAAGGCATCGGTATCGCTCATGTCAACCCTCGCCGGTTTCGGCTTCGACGGGCGCCGGAGGCGCATGTGGAAACGGCAATTCGATGACGAATTCGGCACCCTTGCCCGGCCGGTTGCCTGCCGTGATACAGCCACCGTGCGCCTCGACGATGACTTTGCACAAGGCAAGCCCCAACCCCACGCCGCCTTGTTCCGATTCCGGGTGGCACCGATAGAACTTTTGGAACACTTTATCCACCTGATCCTTGGCGATACCGGCACCGTAATCGACTATCGTCAGACGAAAAGACGCCGCCAACGAAGAAGCCTCTATGTCGATGGGACTGCCTGGTGGGGAATATTTGATGGCGTTTTCGATCAGGTTCACCAACACCTGTTCCATCAATACCGCATCAATCCAAAGCAACGGCAAACTGTCCGGCAGCCGCGTGCGTACCGGCCGGTCATGCAGACTCTTGTTCAGCCGATTCAGGGCGCTGCCGACAATTTCCTCTATCATGTTCCAGTCGCAGTGCAGCACGATCTGTTCGCTGCTCATTCTCGCCATGTCCAATAGCTTGTCGGTCAGCTCGGCCATGCGCTGAGCCTCGTCCAGGACGATTTGCAAATCCTGCCGTTCGCTCGTTGCCAATTCGCCGTGACGCTCGATCACGGTCGCCGCCGCGCCGATGATGCGCGTCAGCGGTGTGCGCAAATCATGCGAAATGGAACTCAACAAGGCGTTACGCAAGGCTTCGGCATCCGCTTGTATCGCGGCCTCGCGCGCTTGGGCCGCCAACCGCAGACGCTCCAGGGTTTGGGCTATCAGGTGGCAAAAAGTATCGATGAAGGTACTGAGTTCCGGCGTCCGTTCCGCCAGCATGCCCGAAGCCTTGATGGCCAAAACGCCCTGCCCGCTCTTGGCGCCCTTCAACGGATGAAAAATCAGGTCGCCGACAGGGACGATTTCTTCCCGTTCGAACGCCTGTCGAGCACCAGCGATTTCCAACCCTTGCAAGGAAATTGGCGGTGTCGCGACCATGTCGACTGCCAGGCCCTGCTCGGCATCGGCCAGCAACAACACGGCTGAGGTCGAGAAATTGTCCAGGACATGCTTTACGGCAATATCGGCAACCCCCGACTGATCCCGCGCGGTCGCCAAATCCAGATTCAGTCGGTACAGGGCATCGGCGCGGCTAGCGCGTTGCCGGGCCAGTTCCGTTTGCAATTGAAATTTTTCCAGCAAACTGCCGGTGACGTTGGAAACGACGATCATCACCACCAGACCGACAATGTTTTCCAAGTCATGAATGGCAAAGGAAAATATCGGTCTGGCGAAATAGAAGGCGAAGGCCGGCGCGCTAAGCAGCGAGGCGGCGATGGAAGCGCCTCGGCCGAAGCGGCTAGCGACCAGAAACACGCCAAGCAGATAGGTCATCAGGATACTGGCCGGCCCCAACCAGTGCTGGAGCGGCCAATCGATCAAGGTACAAAGAAAAGGGGTGGCAATTCCCCAGGCATAGCCCAAGGCCTTTTTTCGCTTAGCGGACAGACCTGCCGATGCCGGCCTCGAGGCCACGGCAGCGCTACCGTATCCTTGCAAAACCGCCACCATCACATCACACTAGAAATAACCCGCGTTGATCAAGAAATGTACGCCTATGCTGCCGAAAAAGCCCAGCAGAATCACCGGCATCCATTTCAGATGCGTGCTGAAGGTGTAATAGCCTTTCATCTGTCCCATCAATCCGACACCCGCGGCAGAACCGATCGCCAGTAAACTGCCGCCGACGCCGGCGGTCAACGTCACCAGCAGCCATTGACCTTGCGAAATATCGGGATGCATGGTGAGTACCGCGAACATGATGGTACCGTTGTCGATGAAGGCCGACAGAATGCCGACCACGATATTGGCTATGGTCGGGTCCATGCCGACATACAACACATCGGAAGCCAGAGTCAGATAGCCGATGAAACTGAGTCCGCCGACGCTGACCATGACGCCATAGAAGAACAACAAGGTGTCCCACTCCAGGTCCGCAACATGCTTGAATACATCGAATTTTTGACTTCTATTGTTGGCCGGCTGTTCGACTTGAAACAAGCGGTAAACATGCGCGAAATCGCTGACCGTCTGTTTTTCCGTTTTTTGCATGTAGAAACTCAAAAATTTCAGATAGGTCAGGCCTGCCAACATGCCCGCCGCCGGTGGCAATTCCAGGAAATTCTCGAAAGAAACCGCCGTAATGATGGTCAACAAAAACAACACCATCATCGCCAAGGCGCCGCGCTTCATGGTCGGAGCCTTACCCACCGCGGCGGGTTGCTCCTTGGGAATCCAGAAATGCATGATGGAGGCTGGTAAAGCGAAATTCACCACCGCCGGCAGGAATAGCGAGAAGAAATCCTTGAACGGCACCACCCCACTTTGCCAGACCAATAATGTCGTGATGTCGCCGAACGGACTGAAGGAACCGCCGGCATTGGTGGCAACCACGACATTGACAGCCGCCACCGTGACGAACTGACGATTGCCTTTGCCCATCGCCATGATCACCGCCCCCATCAACAAGGCGGTAGTCAGGTTGTTGCAAACCGCGGACATGAAAAACGACATGCCGCCCGTGATCCAAAATAATTTGCGATAACTGAAGCCCTTGCTCAACAACCAAACCCGCAAATTATCGAATACGCCACGTTCTTCCAGGGCATTCAGATAAGCCATGGACACCATGATGAACAAGAATAATTCGGCATAGCCTTCCAGACTGGCGCGGAAAGCGCGACCGGCTTGCTCCCCCATGCCGCCCGACACGTAAACCGATGCGATGAACATCCAAATCAAACTGGCAGCCAAAACCATGGGCTTGGATTTATTCAATTCGGTGACTTCCTCGACCATAGCCAGCATATAAGCCAGCGCAAAAATAGCGATGGCCAGATACCCCACCCAACTCTGGGTCAAATTCAACGCTTGCACGGGCGCTTCGGCATCAGCCAGTGCCAATCCTGGCAGGCCTGTAATCATTAAGGCCAGTAAAATACTTTTTAACATGACAAATCTTTGGTTTTTAAAGGAAATCGGGGCGACCGACGTGCAATCAGGAATAGACCCATCTTGCTGGTGAAGCTGTTCGTTATGATGACGGCGTTACCGTCCCTGACATTTCATGGCGCCATGGAGACCATGATAAACGAAATCGGTCTTGCAAGGTTGACGAGGCTGAGTCGGAAAATGCAAACAGCTGGTTTGCCCATAATGGCCGTAACATTCGCCAGTAAATAGCCGGCTTGGCCCGAAAGTATCATCAAATATTGAATGTTGCCGCGCGGTGCCGGCGGACAATTGCGCGCTGTCAACGAGTTGTCCAATCCGCGGGCCTCCAGGCTCGATGGCGACGGCGGCCGGCCTGACGGATTGCCCCAGGACCACACAGGTCAGGGCAAGCAGAAAATAACCGGACCACGAAACCAGAGCGCTTCTATGCATAACACCACCGTTGATTAATCGATAAGCTATCGCCTCCGGACTCGGAGCGTTTGGCGGCTACGGTCATTTTCCGGCTGCTCCGCATAACGCAATCCTCTCATTGGCTAGCAGTGCGTCCTTTGACCTCTAAACCACGCTACTGGTTGACAGATGCGAACGGTGGGAAATTTTAAATTTGACGATGTAAAGATTGCGTAAAGATGCGCTCCAAAGCCCGTAATTCGCCACGGGTGTGTCGGCCAGAAGATGCCCGGAACCTCCCGCCAAACACACCACGGCCCGCCAATGCGCAACGTTTACCGGGCGAAGTGATAAATCAAACCACCTACCACTACCAGCACGGTCAAGCCCCACCCCAAACGGTCCATGTAGTCGCGCAATTTGCCTTCGAGTTTTTCACCCCCCGCGGCCAGCAGCATTGCCACCAGAAAAAAACGGCCGCCGCGCCCAATCACCGACGCCAACACGAAGGGGACAAAAACCATGTTCAAGGTGCCGGCGGCTATCGTAAAAACCTTATACGGAATGGGCGAGAAGCCGGCGACGAAAACCGCCCAGAATCCCCATTGTTCAAACCAGACATTCGCGGTTTGATAGGCTTCCCAATAGTTTGAAGTTCGCAACCAGGGCTCGATGCTATCGAACAAAAAATAACCTATGCCATAACCAAACATGCCACCCGCCACCGACGCCAGCGTCGTCCACAACGCAAAACGAAATGCTCTAGCCGGTTGAGCCAGTGCCATGGGGGCCAGCATCACATCCGGCGGAATCGGAAAAAACGAGGATTCGGCAAAACTGATGGCGACGAGATATTTCAGGGCATGGCGATGTTTTGACCAATGGATGACCTGATCGTAAAGTTTTTTGAACATGTTCAGCGATTCTGTTGATAGGTTTAAGTTGGTAAGGATATGGTCAAAATCAACTTCACTGTGCCCCTTATCTCTCACAGCGAGGGTGCTTTTCCTACACATTTCAAAAGGCAAGGAAGCAAAATGCGGACGTTAGTTTTGACGCAATCCAGAATTAAGGCAATGCTGGATGATTTTATCGGTAATGCTGTAAAAACGGCGTAAACAATTAGTGGCCACCCATGATTTTTTACGCCTCATTGCCGGCGTTGCCCTGCCGAAACATCACACTTTGGCTGGGAATCGTAAAACGCCATTTGCTTATTGGAATTGAGCTGCCCACATGCAGCTAATACGTCATCGCCTTTGGCGCCTCTTATTAAAGTCGGAATTTTAAATGCATCTAAAACTTCTTTGAATTGCTCAACCTTATCCAATCCTGGACTCCTGTATTGCGATCCTGGGTATGAATTAAATGGAATCAAGTTGATATAAGCGCTTTTACCCGCCAGCATTGTCCCCAGTTTTTCGGCATCATCCGTCGAATCGTTGAAATCCTTGATCAGAATATATTCATAGGTAATGAATTGCTTTTTATTTAAGGGTATATCGTCAATATAGGTCAACACCTCATCGAGCGGATATTTTTTATTGATGGGAATAAGCTGATTTCTCTTTTCTTCAACAGGTGAATGAAGCGATAAGGCAAGGTTAACACCAGGAATTTCCCGACTCCACCGTTTGAGTCCGGGAATATAACCAGCCGTTGAGATCGTGATTTTTTGAGTGCCGATCGAAGTTCCATGTTGGGATAAGAAAATTTCACAGGCTTTTTTGACGGCATCGAAGTTATGCAAAGGCTCGCCTTGTCCCATGAAAACGATATTCAAAATCCGCTCTTCTCCAGGCCTGTTTGTTGCCAGCCAACGCCAGGCCTGGAGAAATTGGCCAACAATTTCACTGGTGGTCAAATTTCTTTTCAGCCCTTGTTGTCCGGTAAAACAAAACGAACAATTCATGGCGCATCCAACCTGCGATGACAAGCAAATTGAATATTTATTGTGAAACGGGATAAGGACGGTTTCAACCTTATGATTGTCTCCAAGACTAAACAGAAATTTTACTGCTTTATCCTTTTTTGACTCATAAACCGTATCGATTTCGGGCAGGGAAAAATCGAAATTATTTTCAATAAAGATCAATGCGGATTTCGAGATGTTACTAAGGCATTGAGTAGTTTCTTTCTTCTTATAATGCCAATTGAAAAGAATCGGCGCTACCGATGGGTTTAATTTATTCTGCTTTACAACCTCCTCTAAATCGGAATAATTCAGGTCATAAAAAGACTGCCTCAAAATTTTCTCCTGATAATATCAATGCTCAGAGATATGAATAAGTTCGACAAAAACGAAACTTCAGCCAAGGATTCTTTATCGAGCGCTCATGCAACATCTTTCGGGAGCAGCGAAAAAGAGATCCTGAGTCATCGATCTATTGAAATCAAAGAGGAAAATAGCGTTGACCCAAATAATAGGCCGCGGCCAACAAAAACAGCTGTAGAAAAGTCAGCACCCAGAAATAGCCGATGAACATCATGATTTTGACCGGTTTTTCTTCGGCTTTGCGGCTGGTTAGCCAATACCCTGCCAGCGCGGAAACCAGCAACACCAAAAGCAGCACCAAAATTACCGTATTCATGGCGATCAACGCGGCGGCGGCGCCAGCACTTCGCGCGAACCATTGGTTTCGGCGGGACTGACCACGCCGGCGTTTTCCATGTCCTCGATGATGCGAGCCGCGCGGTTATAGCCGATTTTGAAGCGTCTTTGCACGCTCGAAATGGACGCCTTTCTGGATTCGGTGACAAAAGCCACCGCTTCGTCATACAAGGGATCATTCTCGCTATCGCCCCCTTCGACACCCGCAATTTCGCCACTGTCGGTTCGCTCTTGCGTGATTTCATCCAGATAATTGGTGGGCCCGGTTTTCTTCAAGAACTCGACCACGCGATGCACCTCATGATCGTCCACGAAGGCGCCATGAGCGCGTAACGGAATACTGGTACCGGACGGCAGGAACAACATGTCGCCGTTACCCAACAAAGCCTCGGCGCCACCTTGATCGATGATGGTGCGAGAATCGATCCGCGACGAAACCTGAAACGAAATCCGGGTTGGCACGTTGGCCTTGATCAAGCCGGTCAATACATCGACGGACGGCCGTTGTGTGGCAAGAACCAAATGTATCCCCGCTGCCCGCGCCTTCTGCGCCAGCCTAGCAATCAACTCTTCGACCTTTTTACCGACCAC
The DNA here is from genome assembly GCF_024360925.2 of Methylomonas rapida. NCBI lineage: Bacteria > Pseudomonadati > Pseudomonadota > Gammaproteobacteria > Methylococcales > Methylococcaceae > Methylomonas > Methylomonas rapida. Next base: position 3,279,682 of record NZ_CP113517.1, read on the forward strand.
CATCATCATGTCGGCCAACTCGTCGATGACGATGACGATACTCGGCAAGGTCGTCAGCATTGGATAATCTTCCAAGGCGATTGGGGTTTGCGGATTGAACAATGGGTCCCGAATCGGCTGACCCTTGGCTTCGGCTTCCTTGACCGCGTGGTTGTAGCCGGCCAGATTACGCACGCCTACCTTGGACATCAGCTTGTAGCGGCGCTCCATCTCCGCGACCGCCCAACGCAAGGCATTCTGGGCGTCTTTCATGTCCGTCACGACTGGCGTCAATAAATGCGGAATCCCTTCATAAACCGACAACTCAAGCATTTTCGGGTCGATCATGATCAGGCGAACGTCTTCCGGCTTGGATTTGTACAGCAAGCTCAAAATCATCGTGTTGATCGCCACCGACTTACCGGAGCCCGTGGTACCGGCCACCAAGGCATGCGGCATTTTGCCGAGATCGGCCACGACGGGGATGCCGGAAATATCCTTGCCCATCGCAATGCTGAGCTTGGATTTGGCGCGTTCAAACTCGTCCGACACCAACAGGTCGCGCAGCGACACCATCTCGCGCTCTTGATTCGGAATCTCGAGACCGATTACCGACTTGCCCTCGATGACTTCTACGATACGCACACTGGTCACCGACAAGCCCCGAGCCAAATCCTTGGCCAGACTGCTAATCCGGCTGACCTTGACTCCGGCCGCCAAGCGCAATTCGAAACGCGTGATCACGGGACCGGGCAACACGGCTTCCACTTCGGCGGAAATCCCATAATCCTGCAATACGTCTTCGACCTGTCTGGAAATCTCTTCCAATTCGGTTTTGGAATAGCGTTTGACCTTAATTTCCCGTTTATCCAGCAATGTCAGAGGCGGCAACGCATTCAAGTAAACATCCTCGCCAAACTCCTCGGCGACAGACTTATTGTCTTTTTTGCGCTGTGGCTTGACTACTGCTGGTTTCTCGGTCGGCACCGATTTCAGGATCTGCAATGCAGGTTTCTTCGGCGCTTCTTCTGCGGGAATTTCAGGGGCACGCGCCTTTTTGCCGCTGACCGCCACTTTCTCCTGCTTGGGTTTGTCGGCGCGATAACGAGTCGGCGCGGCAATGGCCTCTCTCCCAACCACAGTAAATGCACCCAAGGCGAACTTGCCCACCCAATTCATCGCGCCCAGCCAGGACAACCCGGTCAACATCGTTACCCCGGTCATGAAAATCGCCAACAACAGCAAGGTCGATCCGGAATTACCGAGCAGATGCACCAGAACATCGCCGATTTCCCGCCCCAAAATTCCGCCCGGACTTTCCGGCAGATCGACTTTGGTTCTGAGGAAATGCAAATGCAAGCAAAAAATGGCCGAACCGGAAATCATCGTCGCCACAAAGCCGCCAGTGCGCGTCAGCAACATCCATCGACCTTTGTTGACTGGACCGGTCGTATACAGCATATAACCCAGCCCGAATACCATCAGGGGTATCAGATAAGCCATCAAGCCGAAGAAATACAACACGAAATTGGACAGCCAGGCCCCGAACAAACCGCAGGCATTATGGATGGCTTGGTAAGACGTACTGTGACTCCAGCCCGGATCGTTGGAGTCGAAGGTCAACAAGGCGATTAAAAGAAACAGTCCGATGCAAGAAAAACCCAATAGAGCAATTTCGCGAAAACCTCGCGCAGTTCTTTCTTCCACAACAGCTACCATAACTCAATGCTCACAAAATAAGCGTAATAAAACATGATTATAGATGATAAACACAGACTTCACATTAGCTTGAGGCATCAGGAGGCTGCGCTATCGACAATGAATCCGGGTTTAGCCGGCGGTTGATCGAGGGGAACTTGGCGGAAAAGCGGCAGTTTTTTCACGCCAGAAATGCAATCGTTTTGCTTAGCGACCGCTTATTTTCCAGCATGCCTCCCTCTTTGAAACGAGCTATTTGCCTGAAACAGAAAAGCTTCTCCCAGTGTTTTCCGGAACATATCGGGGGCATAATCCTAGAAAAACTCTTTGTCCACGAAACACAGGAAAATCACAAAAAGTTTCAAACAGTTATCACCCCCAAAGAGCAGCGCCGAACAGGTGAATCGATAAATTTCATATCGCAATGATTTATTTCGTGCTTTTCATGGACGTGCTGCTGCAATATTCCTGGCCGCTATGGCATGCGCGCAAGCGCTTGTCAGTTTGCGCCCTGATCGATCCAGTTTTTTATGCGCAAGACCTCGGATTCCGGCAGAAGGTGGCGCTCGGCCATCGGCATATTATTTCGCTGGCCAGATACGATTTGAATCAGCAGACTCTGTTCCCCCTGCCCCGGCAACACCAACGGCGCATCCGCTTTGAAAAAATCTTGTCGTCGATCGACGCGCAAATTTGCCAACGACGTCCGCGGACCATGACAGGCCATGCAATGCTCTACAAAAATGGGATAAACATCCTGCCAAACAAGCTTGACATCGACCGAATCCGGCCCCGGCGTCAAGCTGGCACCCGTCTGTGCCGCCGAATCGAGGCTACTGCCGCCCCGATGCTGCCTTTGCATGGGACGATCATAGGTCTTGACGCTCACCTCGACCAGCCAAGCGAAACCGAAGCAAAGAACGACCAAAACGGCCACTGTCCACGCCGCGCTACGGACCAAGGAAAACGACTTGTCTCTTGCCGCGCCACAACGCTTGCCGATCACCGTCACGATCCAGTTCCAATGCAAAGCCAAATGCACCAGCAAAGTCAGCAACAAGCCGACACTGATCCAAAAATGCACATCGCCCCACTGATGCCGCCCCAAACCCCAGAGCACATGCGTTTTGTTGCTACCGGGCGGCAATGGAAAACGCAGCAAATAGCCCGTTGCGATCATGCCTAGAAACAGCAGCGCCGCAACCAAATCGATGATGATATTTACCAGCGTACGATTCATGCTATTACCCTTTGCGTTACGCCGGCATGCGCGAGGTTTCGTTACATCAACCAATCCGGCCTTAGAAACATGGCCAGCGCCAAAGCCATCATCACGATACCGCTGATGAGTTTTAACCAACGCCCGGACTCTTCGGTGAGTTTATGACTGCCCAGCGTAATAACGGCGATGGTCACCATCAAGGAATCGTCGGCAATATAAGCCAGGATATACAGCAGCAAATAACCGTAGTAACCCATCAAGCCCAATTGATGCTGACTGAGCACGGCGGTATAGATCGCCGGCAAGCCGGCGGTGCACAGCAATTCTATAAAATTGACCAGCACCGCCAGGATCGTTACCGACAACAACGATGCCGCCAAGGCTTCGGTTTGCAGCAAGCCCCGCATGCGCGCATATAAACCGGGCTTGGCTGCAGCCGGAATCGACAAGGAAATGCCTTGCTGAAAGGCGAAGTAATCCTTGACGTTCACCGCGCCTATCAGTAACGCCAGGCCTGCCAGTGTCCAGCGCACCGGATTGGACATGCCCATGATCAGGAACACGTTCAGCCAGGCCGCCATGAAGGCGTAATAAACAGCCCCGCTTACCAATACGAAGGTGCCTGCCACCAGGGCCATCCGCTGCCTGTCTTGCAAGCGAATCAACAAGGACAATAAAAATAGCAACACCCACATCGCACAAGGGTTGAAGCCGTCCAGCAATCCCATCGCCAGCGTGAATAAAGGAAGCCCCAAGCGTTCGACACTGAGCGTGCCAAACCAGCCTGCATCGACTTGCTGGCTGGCGGTAATCGCATCGTCGATAAAAGCCTTTAGCTGCGGACCACTGTGCTCGGCATCGGCGAAACCCACCAGTATTTTGCCGTGCATCACGAAGGTCGGCACTCCCGGCGGCCAGACTCCCGCTTGCCGGGACAAATTGAACAGATCTATGCGGGCATGGGGGTCGCTATCGAGCGAGCGATAGACGATCTTTAGATGCGGCCGTTCAGCGGCCAATTTAGGCAGAAACTGCTTTGCCTCCGCGCAATGCGGGCAACCCTCGCGCACGAAAACCTGCAACTCGCCCAAGGTTGCCGCTTCGCCGGCAAAGACTGGAATCGGCAGCAATAGACAGAGCAAGCAGACGAAAACACTAGCCCAATGGAGAGGCGCGCGTTCCACTGTCAATCCATCCAATCCATTTGAAATAACCGGTATTCGCGCAAGAGGGAGACCGCTAGGTTAGGCTTTAATCCCAAGTAATGCGATCATTTCTTCGCGCTGAATGACCTCTTTTTCCTGCAGCAAGTCGGCCAGTTGATCGAGCTGTTGCCGCTTGGTGGTCAAAATGGCTTGCGCCCGTTGCTGAGCGTCTTCCACCAGCGCCTTGATTTCGGCGTCGACGATGCGCGCGGTTTCCTCGCTGTAATTACGCTGTTCGGAAATGTCTCCGCTCAAAAATTGCAATTGTTGACGTTGGCCGTAGATCAGCGGCCCGAGTTTTTTGCTCATGCCCAGATAACACACCATGTTACGCGCAATCTCGCTGGCTTTTTCCAGATCGTTCTGCGCCCCGGTCGATACGCTGTCCAAGGCCAGTTGTTCGGCGACGCGGCCTCCCAATAGGATGGCCAGCTGATCTTTCAGCTCGGCTTCTGTAGAAAGATATTTTTCCTCGACCGGCAATTGCAAGGTAAAGCCCAGCGCCGAGACCCCGCGCGGGATGATGGAGATTTTGTGCACCGGTTGACCGGTCGGCACGTTTTCCGCGATCAAAGCATGCCCGGCTTCGTGGTAAGCCACGCGACGCTTCTCTTCCGGCCCCAGCACGCGGTTTTTCTTTTCCGGGCCCGCCATCACTCGATCGATGGCGGCTTCGAAGTCAGCCATCGTCACCGTATCACGCCCACCACGGGCGGCCAGAATCGCCGCTTCATTGGCGATATTCGACAAATCGGCGCCGACGAAACCAGGCGTACGCTTGGCCACTGTCGTCAGGTCGATGTCTTTATCGAGCTGCATGGCTTTACTGTGCAGTTTCAAAATCTCGATACGGTCATGCAAATCTGGTTTGTCGACCACGATTTGGCGATCGAAACGTCCGGCACGCAACAAGGCTTTGTCCAGAATTTCCGGCCGATTGGTCGCCGCCATCACGACTACGCCGGAAGCAGGGTCGAACCCATCCATTTCGGTCAACAATTGATTCAGGGTTTGTTCGCGCTCGTCGTTGCCGCCCATCACCACCGGGCCGCCTCGAGAACGGCCGATGGCGTCGAGTTCGTCGATAAAAATGATGCAAGGTGCTTTTTGACGGGCCTGCTCGAACAAATCCCGCACTCGCGCCGCGCCCACACCGACGAACAATTCGATGAATTCCGAGGCGCTGATATTGAAGAACGGCACGCCAGCTTCGCCAGAAACGGCGCGCGCCAGCAAGGTTTTACCGGTACCGGGCGATCCGACCAGCAACACGCCTTTGGGCATGCGGCCACCGAGCTTTTGCAGCTTTTCGGGGGATTTCAGAAAATCTATGGTTTCCTTCAATTCCTGCTTAGCGCTTTCGGCCCCCGCCACATCATCGAAGGTAGTCTTGCCCGCTTCTTGTTTGATCTTGATCTTATTGCCCAGATTCAAAAAACCGCGCCCTGCACCACCTGTCATGCGCGGCAGCAGCCACATCCAGATACCGGCAAAAATCGCGATCGGAATGATCCAGTTGAACAAAATATTGCTGAGCCAGTTTTCGCCACTTCTGACCACATATTCGACCTTGTGGTCCTGCAGATTTTTGGTCAGCGCCTCGTCCCACAGCGGAATCGTGACGAAATACTTGCCGAATTCCTTGTCTTCGTCTTTCAACGAACCGTTGATGAAACGTTGCGTAACAACGGCCTTGTCGACCTTGTTCTCGTTGACCAAGGTCAAAAACTGGCTATAAGGAATTTCGTGCCCGCGCGGTTTTTCGCCGCCTGCGAGCAGCGATAATACGAAAATGCCGACCAGCACATACAACCAAAGGCGGGACGGTTTATGGGGGGCATTTTCGGCATCGTCAGCCTTGGCGCTCGCATCCGCAGACGGTTTAAACAACGATCGCAACCAATTCCAGGCCAGGCATAACCAATCGAATAGGGTTTTATAAACTTCGGTTAGTTTTTGCTTGTCTATCATGACATTTACCCCCGCGGGAAAAAATTAAAACACCGGTTTGCGACCTCGTAGACTCGCTCTTAATAAACTATTATGCTGGCGACAATTGCCGATAGGCACCGTTGTAATACAGCAAAGGTTCACCGCTACGGCAAATCACCTTTTCCACTTCGCCGATTACAATCCAGTGGGTCCCGGCCTGAATTTGCTGAACCACTTTGCATTCCAGGCAGGCCAAAGCCCTGCTCAGCAACGGCGCGCCATTGTCGCCGTTTTCCCAGTCCACGCTGGCAAAGCGTTCGGCTTGCGTACTGTTGCCGGCAAACTGGTTAGACACATCCTGCTGATCGCTCGTGAGTATATTGACCGCAAAATGCCGGCTCTCCAGCAAGGCGCCGCCCGTATCGGTAATTTTGTTCAGACAGACCAGAATTTGGGGCGGATCGACCGATACACTGGCAAATGAAGTCGCCGTCATACCCTTGAGGCCTTGTTTTTCGGACTGCGTGGTAACCACGGTCACGCCGCTGGCCCACAATTTCAGGGCATTTTTAAACTGACTTGCATCGACACTCATAAATTTCTCTTGATTATCCTAAACGCGATGAAGCTTTCAAAAGCTTCTTCAAATCATAATGGTAAATAAAGCCCGGCAGCGCAAATACCACGAATAGACACAGGGTGGCCACATAAAACTCCCACTGCTGCTCATGTAGCTCGCCGGTCATTTTGTGTTCCAGGGCCAGGGATAATCCCCCCGTCAAGCCATAGCATACCAGCCATTCCAGCCACCGACACCAGGCATTCTTGTTCAACTTGAGCACCAGCAGGAAGCGTTCGCTCAGCCAGGGCAAATTGGCGGCCACAAAAGCCACCAGCAACAACACCCAGAAAACACTGCTCTGGGTCATCAGTTTTTAGGCCGCATATGCGGGAACAGTAACACATCCCGGATGCTCGGCGCGTTGGTAAACAACATCACCAGGCGATCGATACCGATACCTTCGCCCGCTGTCGGCGGCATGCCGTGCTCCAGCGCGGTGATGTAATCGGCGTCGTAATGCATGGCTTCGTTGTCGCCGGCCTCTTTTTCCTCGACCTGTTTTCTGAAGCGTTCCGCCTGGTCCTCGGCGTCGTTCAACTCGGTAAAGCCGTTGGCGATTTCGCGGCCGCCGACGAAGAATTCGAAACGGTCGGTGACGTGCGGATCGTTATCATTGCGGCGCGCCAGCGGCGACACTTCCACCGGATAAGCGGTAATGAAGGTCGGATTCATCAAGCGGTGCTCGACGGTTTTCTCGAAAATCTCGATCTGCACCTTACCCAGGCCGTAACTGTCCTTGACCGGGATTTTCAGATTTTCGGCGACTTTGACTGCCGCTTCGCGTGTAGTCAAATCAGCTACCGTCAAATCGGGATTGAAGTGCAAAATCGATTCCAGCACCGTCATTCGGGCGAACGGTTTGCCGAAATCGTAGCTTTCGCCCTGATATTCGATGGTAGTGTTGCCGACGATATCCTCGGCGATGCCGCGCAACATGGCTTCGGTCAGATCCATCAAGTCGCCATACTCGGCATAGGCCTGATAGAACTCCAGCATCGTGAATTCAGGGTTATGCCGAGTCGACAAACCTTCGTTACGGAAGTTGCGATTGATTTCAAACACGCGCTCGAAACCACCGACCACCAAGCGTTTCAAATACAGTTCCGGCGCGATGCGCAGATACAGCTCCATATCCAGCGCGTTGTGATAAGTCGTAAATGGCCGCGCAGTGGCGCCACCGGGGATGACTTGCATCATCGGCGTTTCCACTTCCAGGAAATCGCGTTGCACCAAAAACTCGCGAATATAATTGACGATTTTCGAGCGCATCACAAAAGTTTTGCGCGCGTCGCTGCTCATGATCAAATCCAGATAACGCTGGCGGTATTTGATCTCCTGATCGGCGATGCCGTGGAACTTCTCCGGCAATGGTCGCAAGGCCTTGGTCAGCAAACGAATGTCGTCGACCTTGACGCTGAGCTCGCCCACCTTGGTTTTGAACAACACGCCTTCCGCGCCGATGATGTCGCCGATGTCCCACTTCTTGAACTGGTCGTTGTAAACGCCTTCCGGCAAATTGTCGCGGGCGACATAAACCTGAATTTGCCCGGACATATCCTGCAAATGGCAAAAACTGGCCTTGCCCATGATACGGCGGGTCATCATCCGGCCGGCGATCTTGACCCGTATCGGATCGGCCAGCAGTTCCTCTTCCGTTTTTTCACCGTACTCGGCCAACAATTGGCCGGCTACCACGTTGCGGCGAAAGTCGGTCGGAAAGGCGATACCTTCCTCGCGCAAACCGTTGAGTTTTTCGCGGCGTTGTTTGATCTGTTCTTGTTCGTCGTGTTCGAGTTCTGACATGTTTATGGCAAATTTAAAGGATTTCTATAGGTTGAAGCACTCGCAAGAGCTACTTCAGAAAGGGATTAACGATAGTCAAACGACCTTCAATCACTTGTTCGTGCTGCATGTCTTCACTATAAAGCAAGGAACAACCTGCCGACAAAGCCGCAGCAAGAATTAAACTGTCGTAATAAGAAAACCGATAGCGTTCCAGCAACTTCCAGGCTAAACGGACTGTAGCAATATCACTGTATTCCACGGTGACAAATCGCAAGATTTTATCCAGGGCTTGAGCAACATCCTGCACATGCCATTGCCGTTTTCGATTTAGGACATTGCTGCACTCGTTGAGAACTTGCAACGAGATACACGGCCTTGTGAACAATAAGTTCCAGGCAACATCCCTTTTCTGCTGATCAGCATCCAGAGCATAAAGCACAATGTTACTATCGATAAAAGCGCGTTCAGCGGCGGGCATTCGCTTCCTCGCGATCCGCAATCGGCTTACCGTTCCAGTCGATGCGAATCTTGTCTAAATATTCATAGGCTTCGCGCTGTTCGGGCGTTAACGCCTGCAAGCGCTCATCAACCGGACTTTCAGCCCGCTGAGTTTTTTTCATTATAAAATCAATGAAATCAATAACCTCCCTAGCCTTATCGTCGGGCAAATGCAGGGACTTTTCATAAATCATTTCAGATAATGTCACGAAAACCTCCACTATAAAAAGCCCATGCTGGACGTCTATCGTCGCTTAGCTTGAGGCTCTTGAAATTGAACGTATATGTTTTGATGACCGTTTTCCATCATTCTTGATTCGGACTTTACATAATCAAGCGACATAATTAGTTTGCCTAGTTTACTAAATCCATAATTTCTCGAATCAAATGAACTATCTACCCGAGGAATGTAAGAACCTACACCACCCAGGTTTGCCCATCCATCTTCCTCTGAAGCCGATTCAATGGCATCTTTTATTAGTTTTTTAAGGCTCTCATCGCTAGTTGGAGCTTCCTTTTTAACTGCTTGTTCTTTTTTACTATCCTTAGTTATTTCGACGATATTGGTATTAGCAGCCAAAGATGATTTTGAATCACTACTTACCAAATCCAACTCTTCCGCTACAGAAATTTCATCTTCCATAATGGTTTCAGTAAAAATAAATTTGTTACAGGCCGCACGAAAAGCTTCGGGTGTATTTCTTCGCCCTATTCCAATAACTTCAAGTCCAGCTTCTCTAATGCGAGTTGCCAACTTGGTAAAATCGCTATCGCTTGAAACCAGAAAAAAACCATTAAACTTGCCCGTATACAGCAAATCCATTGCATCGATTATCAATGCAGAATCTGTGGCATTTTTGCCGGTGGTATAGCTAAATTGCTGGATAGGCTGAATGGCATGCCTGTTTAAAACCGTTTTCCATGGCGCAAGTTGTTGACTAGTCCAATCTCCGTAACAACGTCTTGACGTCGTATCCCCGTATCGCGCAGCCTCCGTTAAAACTGCATCTATCGCTTTAGCTTGCGCATTATCAGCATCAATTAACAAGGCAAAACGTTTGGTTTCAGAGGGATACATATATTTTCCTTAATTTTAAATCAGCAAAAGCTTACAACCCACTCTTCAAACTCGCCTCGATAAACTGATCCAGCGCCCCGTCCAGCACCGCCTGGGTATTGCCGGTTTCGACGTTAGTACGCAAATCCTTGATGCGCGACTGATCCAATACATAGGAACGAATCTGGCTGCCCCAGCCGATGTCCGATTTGGAGTCTTCCAAGGCCTGCTGGGTTTCGCTGCGTTTCAGCATTTCCATTTCATAAAGCTTGGCCTTGAGCTGCTTCATCGCCGTGTCTTTATTTTTGTGCTGCGAACGGTCGCTTTGGCATTGCGTGACGATGCCGCTGGGAGCATGGGTAATGCGCACCGCCGATTCGGTTCTATTGACGTGCTGACCACCGGCGCCGCTGGCGCGATAAACGTCGATCCGCAAATCGGCCGGATTGATGTCGATTTCGATATCGTCGTCGATCTCCGGCGAAACGAAGACCGAGGCAAACGAGGTGTGGCGACGGTTGCCGGAATCGAACGGCGATTTTCTGACCAAGCGATGCACGCCGGTTTCGGTGCGCAGCCAGCCGAAGGCGTATGGCCCTTCGAATTTGATGGTCGCGCTCTTGATGCCGGCCACGTCGCCGGGCGATTCCTCGATCAATTCGGTCTTGAAGCCTTTGGCCTCGCCCCAGCGCAAATACATACGCTCTATCATCGAAGCCCAATCCTGCGCTTCGGTGCCACCGGAACCGGCCTGAATATCCAAAAAGGCATTGTTGGCATCCATTTCGCCGGAAAACATGCGCTGAAACTCCAGAGTGGCCACTTGTTTTTCGTAACCTTCCAGATCGGCGGCCACGGTATCGACGGTTTCCTCGTCGTTTTCCTCGACCGCCATCAGCAACAATTCCTCGGCGTCGTTGAGGCCTTGTTCGAGTTCGTTGATCGTCAAGACGATGCCTTCCAGCATCGCCCGTTCCTTACCCATGGCTTGCGCCTGTTCCGGCTTGTTCCAGATGGCAGGATCTTCCAGTTCGCGCAGCACTTCGACCAAACGCTCGCTCTTGGCCGCGAAATCCAGATAGGTTTTCAGACTGGCGCTACGCTCGCGCAAATCGGCTATTTTGTATTTAATCGGATTGATTTCTTGCATGAACCCTCAAAACTCAAGCAAAAACGCCGGCCTTAGCACCGGCGACTTGAAAAAAACTTGCAATTATAAACGATTAAGCCGCCGACTTGCTCGAGCGGTTTTTCAAAGACCAAGCGATGCAGCCCATGCCTGCCAATACAAACGGAATGCTCAGCAATTGCCCCGTAGTCAACGCGACGCCGGTATCGTACATCGCCTGCTCGGTTTTGAAATATTCCAGAAAAAAACGCACACTAAACAACATGCTGATGAAACAACCAAAGGCGAAACCGGGTTTATCGCCGTGTTTCTTGTAGATCAGGAGCGAAATGCCATAAATCAGCAAATAGCAAAAGGCCTCGTATAGTTGTACCGGATGACGGGGCAAGGCGTCGATGCGGGCAAAAACGACGCCCCAAGGCTTTTCGGTCGGCAACCCGAGAATCTCGGAATTGAAAAAATTACCGATGCGTATCAAGGCGCCCGCCAAGGCTGTGGGAATGCTCACGCGATCCAACAACCAGAAATAACCGTCGCCAAATTTTCGACTGTACAAAAACAGCGCCAGTATGATGCCCAAAGTGGCGCCGTGACTGGCCAAGCCGCCTTCCCAGATCGCCAGGATTTTAGCCGGATGCGACAGGTAATAAGCCGGATCGTACAGCAAGGTATGCCCCAGCCGAGCACCAACTATGGTGGCAATCACCATGTACCAGAGCAAGGTATCGAGTTCCTCGACATTTTTGCCCTCGCGTTGATACATCCACTGCAGGGTCAAAAAACTGCCAACAAAACCCAACGCGAACATCAAGCCGTACCAACGGATTTTCACAAAGCCAAAGTCGAACAGGATAGGGTCGATATTCCAGATGAAATGTTCCATGATTTTCAGGATTACTTGAGAGAGTAGCCAAGCCAAGGCCCGACATTGTAACCTTCGCCCGGATTTTTAGCTTCTATCTTAGATTTTTCAGCGCTTTCAGGCTTTCTCCGACACCTGAATCCTGCCATCCACCACCCGCACCGGAAACGTGGCCACATCCTCATAGGCCGGGGCGCATTTGACTTCGCCGGTTTTTACGCAAAATCGAGCGCCATGGCGCGGACAAACGATTTCGTCACCCTCCAACTCGCCGCTGGCAATCTCGGCGCCGTCATGCGTGCAGACATCTTCAATGGCATAAAGCTGACCCTCCAGCTTGAAAATGGCCACGTCATATCCCTCGACATCAACCACCACATGCTCACCGTCCGCCAAGGCGGATTCAGGCATTACATCTATCCAATCGCTCATGCTTACCTCATCGTTGCAAAAACCAGAATCTTTCGTCTTTGACGCCCAAACATGACCCGCGTCAAAAAATTGTCTTTTGTTTCTTATAAATCAATAAATTATGCATCATTTGCAGTGTTGCCTATCGCAGCAAACCAACCTATAGTCCAAATTCGTTTAACCACCGGACCATCATCATGAGAAGCTTACCCAAAGACATCGTGACAGGACTGGCGTTTATAGCCGGTGTAATCGGTTTTATCAACGGTGAATTCATCATTTCATCGGCGCTCTTCGCCGTCACGACCTATACCAGCAACATTCACATCAACCGAAAAAAACATCAGCATTGAATACCATGGGGCTGGGAATCGCTAGCTTTACCCGCCCCGTTCGCAAAGCCAATTTCGACAGCGCCGGTATGTTTGGCGGAAGGCTCACCGCATAGGATGCTGTCACGGAATTCATACAGCCGTATTGAGGGAATCCGCTGACCGACATACCGGCGCCCAATTTGGATCAGGGGACTGTATATTCCATACAGTCTCGATTGGGTCAGCCCCTTGCATCGCAATGCATTAGAATGGTGCCTTGCAATCATCACTTTAATCAATCCGATGGCCGACTCGAAAACCTATCTCAACGTTCCTTATGCGCAGAAAGACGCGGCAAAAGCCCTGGGCGCGCGCTGGGATGCCGCCGCCAAAAAATGGTACGTGCCGGCCGGCAAGGACATCGCGCCTTTTGCGCAATGGCAGATGGACACTATGGCCTTGGCTGAAATATCCGCCGCCGCAAATCCAGGTCAAGCTTCACCCTCCAGGCACTCGATAGTCACCAATGGGAGTGGCGTATTTACCTACCCCGGTATCGCCAACTTTACCGCCTACACGGGCAATGAAGCGCCCTGGGATTAAATCCCTGGTTTATACCAGCATCTTAACCATTGCCAGCTTCCCCTCGATTACATGACTTTGGAAGGCCTTTACAGCCTGATCGATCTGTCAGACTCCCGCACGCTGGCTTATATAATCGGCAGCATTGGCATTTCACTGGAATGGCGCGCCTATTACCTATCCTCAGGAAGGGCTTTCCGTCGTTGGTCGGCGGCCGGTGCCGTGCTATGGGGCTTGCAATACCTGTTTCTGGATGCCTGGACGGCAGGCTTGAGCATGGGCTTTACCGCCTTGCGCACCTTGCTGTCGGGGCGCTTGACCACGGGCTTGCCCAAACACCTGGCGGCGGCAGGCTTTGTACTGCTGTTTGCAGGCTTGACCCTTGTTTCCTGGCAAGGAAACATTTCTTTGCTGCCCGCCTTTGCGGTGATCAACACTACCTTGGCGTTGTTTTATCTGAACAACCGTAACATGCGCATCGCGATGCTGGCATCCAGTATCTCCTGGATTATCAACGATTGTTACTGGCAAGCCTGGCCGGCCCTGCTGGCGGAAACCGTTGCCATGGGCATCAACCTGAAAACGATACATTCATTCTTTGTCACGAAAACCGGCGATTGAAGCAATCGGTCAATCCGGCTGCAACAGGATTTTTCTGACGCCACGACGCGATGCCTGCTCGAATGCCAACAAGCCATCCTGTAGCGCATGACATCCATCTATCAGCTCTTCGACAGCCACGGTTTTTTGCCGCAAAACGGCCAGGGCATCCGCAAAAGAACCGCAGCGCGAGCCCAGTACATGGATTTCCGCCACCACTATTTTGCTTAAATCGATGGTCTCTTGGGCGGAAAATGTGCTCTTCAAGATCAAGGTTCCCAGCGGCCGCAGAATGCGGAGCGCTTGCGCAAAACCCGACGGCGTACCGGTCGCATCCACCACGCAGTCATGCCCGTTATCCGGAACCTCAGCCACCAAGGCTGTGGCGAGTTGCCATTGCCGCGGTAAAACCAAAGCAGCCTCGGAGCGTCCCAACACCGTGACCTGGTATCCGGCCAGCGACAAGACTTTGGCAATCAACAAGCCAAGCCGTCCGGGGCCCAGCACCGCCACGGCCCCGAACGGCCGGGATCGCAGTTGTTCGACCACTCGCAGCGCGGCGGCCAAGGGCTCGGTAAATACGGCCTCCCGATCCGAGACATCGTCTGGAATGACATGGAGATTATCGACCGGCAAGGAAAAATAGTCGGCAAACACACCGTTTTTACCCCGAATTCCCAGCACCGTTCGTCGCAAGCAATGTTCCGGCCCCTGATTCATGCACGTCTCGCAGTGATTGCAACCGATGTTGATGCTACCCACCACGCGCCGTCCCAGCCAATGCCGATGCTTGTCTTCGTTTACCGCCGCAACCACGCCGACAAACTCATGCCCCGGCACGCCGCTGAAACCCACATAGCCGTTAAGCAGCTGCAGATCGGTCGCGCAAATTCCGGCCAAATTCAGCCGAATCAAGGCTTCGCCCGCACCCAATAACGGTTCGGGGACATCTGTCCGATAAGTCAACCCTCCTTCCAACAGCAAAGCTCTCATAACCCTTCACGCCTTGTCGACGCCGGCTTTATCCAGGCCGACAGCATCCGGCATATCTTTCTTTTTACTGACGGACTCGGAGAAGCCAAAACCTTGATCGATACGCGCCATTTCTTGCAGAATTTTTTCAAACAACTCGCCCTGGGATTCGGCGGAAAAAACGACATGCCGCATCAAATTTTCGGCATGCACCTGGCGTTTCTTGTAATGACCATACAAGGCAAACATCAAGGCAGCCCAGCCGGTTACCGATGTCTGCACGATTGCGCTGAAACCGACCTCCAGACTATCCAGCCTGAAGGCAATCGCCGGCCAAATCAGTAGCGAAATCCCCGCCACCAGGGCCAGCCAAAAAAACACCTTGTTCAAGATCGCGTAACTTCGGGCTTTGATGAACAAGTCGTACAGCATCAGATAACGTAGCCGTAGCGCCTCGATGTCGCTATGCGCCCAATGCTTCGCTGCAAAATCCACCAATAAACGGGCACTGGTCTTGTTGGGTGTAAAAATCGTGTTCATGATTTCTCCAGAACGAATCCAAACCAAAAACCTCGGCATTAACAGCTCAATCCAGCGAAATTTTATGCCGCGCCCCACTCAAACGGGGGTAACATAATCGAATTTACTCTTTCGCCTGTCCGCCATGTTGTCACATATTCTGCCCAAAGCCGAAATTTCGATCCGGGAAAACTTAAACTGGCTGTATATCCTGAGAAACTTGATGCTGTTTTTGGTGGTCATGGCGGTATTCTTTGCCGTACATGGCCTCGGCATCGACTTGCCGATGAATCAATTGTGGCTGGCGATTTTCGCGATTTCGATATTGAACCTGTACACTTGGCTGCGCCTGCGCACACCCGAGCCGGTCACCGAACACGAGATTTTTTCGCAGATCTGCATGGATGTGCTGGCGCTTTCATATTTGCTGTATCTGACCGGCGGTGCTTCCAATCCCATCATCTGGGTGTTTTTATTGCCGCTGATCGTCACCGCGATCATGTTGCCGCAGTCCTATGCCTGGAACATGGTCATCATCACTTCTTGCATCTATACGGTTCTGATCGCCTACAACGTGCCGCTACCCGCCCTGGCACCGCATGCCGAACATCACAACATGTCAAACTTGACGCCGGAAATGAGCCTGCGTATGCAACTGCTGGAAGACCGACGCTATTTCAATTTGCATGTTTTCGGCATGTGGTTCGGTTTTGTGTTTAGCTCCGGTTTGGTGGCATTCTTCGTCGTGGCGCTGGCAAAGACCCTGAAAGACCGCGAGCGCAGCCTGGCGGAAGCCCGCGAAAGCGCCCTGCGCGACGAGCGCGTGGTATCGCTGGGCACGCTAGCGGCAAGCGCGGCTCACGACATGGGCACGCCGTTGGGTACCATAGCCATTCTGGCGCACGAACTGGCCGAGGACTTCCCGGACCACCGCTTTCCCGAGCTAAACCAAAAGCTCATGATATTGCAGCAGCAGGTAGACCGCTGCAAGCAAGCTCTCTCCGTGATGTCTGCCTCGGCCGGTGAAATGCGCGCCGAATCCGGTAAAGTCATGCTGGTCAGCGATTATATCGACGAAGTCCTGAATCAATGGCGCACGCATAAAGCCGCCACCAAGCTCAATCTGTTCATTTCCCCCCACGTGAACTTGCAGGCGCAAATCATCGCCGAGCGCACGCTGACTCATTCCTTGATCAACATCCTGAATAACGCGGCCGAAGCCACTCAAGACGATTTAGGCATAGAATTCCATGTCGATTGGAATTCGGCCTCGCTATCGCTGAAAATCCGGGACTTCGGTCCAGGTTTACCGTCGGAACTGGTCGATTTCGCCGGTCAGAAACCGGTCAAGAGCAATAAACAGGGCATGGGTGTGGGTCTGTTTTTGACGTATAGCACCATCAAACGCTTGAAGGGTACAATAAGCTTCAGCAATCTTGAATCAGGCGGCGCCTGCGTCGAAATCAGTTTACCATTATTGACCAAGGAGAGTGAGCATGACGGCTTCCACGGATAAACCCAATCTATTGCTGGTCGACGATGACGTCACGTTCTGCTCGGTCCTGAAGCCGGCGCTGGAAAAACGCAATTTTCAGGTAACGGTGGCCAACGACGTTAACACAGCCATGCAGTTAGCGGAGCAAACCGAACCCGAGTACGCCATCATCGATTTACGCATCGGTTACGATTCCGGCCTGGAAATGGTGAAAAAACTGATTTCGCTGGACAGCAACACCCAAATCGTCATGTTGACCGGTTTCGCCAGCATTGCCACCGCCGTCGAAGCGATCAAGCTGGGTGCGATTCATTATCTGACCAAACCCGCCAGCCCGGATGAAATCGTCAGGGCGCTCTACAAAAACGAAGGCGATGCCACAGTGGCGATCAGCGACAACCCGCTTTCGGTGAAACGGCTGGAATGGGAACATCTGCAAAAGGTGCTGATGCAGCACGACGGCAATATTTCCGCCGCGGCAAGGGCGCTTAACATGCATAGGCGAACGCTGCAAAGAAAACTGGAAAAACGTCCGGTCCGCGAATAACTCCCGCCCCCGCCTCATGACAAACCCTAAAATGCTCGACGTTTCGGCTCTGTTGGCTTATTGCGGCTTGATCTTTTGGCTGTCCGCCCAAGAGAGGCTGCCGATGCCGGCGGTGTTCGACTTTCAAGACAAATTTCTGCACTATGCGGCCTATTTTGTGATGGGCGTATTGGCCGTCAGAGCCTTGCGTCATTTCGTGCGGTCGCGAGAACGAATCACGCTGATCGCCGCCTTGTTTTGCAGCCTGTACGGCCTGTCCGACGAATGGCACCAGAGTTTCGTACCGGGTAGGGACGCCAGTTTCAGTGACTGGCTGGCCGATAGCATCGGCGCGGTGATGGCCGTATGGGTAATGAGCCGATTTCTGGTTAGCACCCAGAAAAACGACTAAGCAGCATCTACTTTTTTTTGGTCTTTTGGGGCGTCGATTTACTGCTGACCTGTTTTTTGCCCGCCTGTTTCTTGGTCGTGATTTTTGCCGGCTTTTTCTTGGCTTCCGCTTTTTTGGCTGTCGTTTTCTTGTTGGGATTGGACTTTTGCTTGACTGGTTTAGCGCTCGTCTGCTTGGCTGATTTAGTGCTCGCCCGTGGGCTCGTAACGGCGGCCGGCTCTACTGTCGGTTTCTCATTTTCCCGTTCCTCGGCAAGATCTTCCGCATCGGGCGGCATATCGGGCATCGCAACGGCTGCGGCCGGCGGGGCTGCTTCGTCATCATGAACGGCCTGTTCGCAATCCGGCAACACTTCGCCACCGGGCGTGCAAATCACCCGATAGGTGATACGCCTGTCATTGTTGACGACAGGGGCTTGGCTTTCAGCGGCCATTTCCGAATCTTCGGCAATATGACCCAAAATTTCAACCGCACGGGTTTGAGCCTGCCAAAGCAGCAGCGCGCCTAGCATGGTGATTTTAGATACACCGCGCATAGTCATCGATTAAGACCTTTGCTTTGCACCCGTTTGGCTTCGCCCCACAAGCCATCCAATTCCGCCAGCTCACAATCCCGCAAGGTTCGCCCCGATGCTTCGACTTGTTTCTCGATGTAATTGAAACGACGCGTGAATTTTTTGGTCGCTTCGCGCAGGGCGATTTCCGGATTGACTTTCAGATGTCTGGACAGATTCACCACAACCAGCAATAAATCGCCGACTTCCTCCTGAATATGGGCTTGATCGCCCGATTGCCAAGCTTCGTGGACCTCATGCAGTTCTTCCCTGACCTTATCGAACACCGGCTCGGTATCTGGCCAATCGAAGCCGTGGCTTGCGGCCCTGTTTTGGATTTTTTCGCATTCCACCAAGGCCGGCAAGCTTTTGGCGACACCCGCCAAAACGCTTTCGGTCTTTTGCTCGGCCTCTTTTTGCCGCCTTTCTTGCGACTTGGCCTCTTCCCAGGCCTGTTGCCGCTGTTCGTCGGATGCGAAAGTCACGCCGGCAAACACATGCGGGTGACGACGGATCAATTTCTCGCCGATCGCGGCGGCCACTTGCTCGAAATCGAACAAACCGCGTTCTTCGGCGATGCGGGAGTGAAACACCACTTGCAACAATAAATCGCCCAACTCGGAACGCAAATCTTGAAAATCGTTGCGCTCTATGGCATCGGCCACTTCGTAGGCTTCTTCGATGGTATAGGGAATCAGGCTGTTAAAATCCTGTTTCCGATCCCAGGCGCAACCCGTTTCCGGATCGCGCAAACGGGCCATCAGACTCAACAAGGCTTGGGTTTTTTCCAGACTCAAAATGACGATCCAAACACTTCCAGATAACGTTCCTTGAATTCGGCCATCGTGAACACATGATTCTGCGTGCCGTTATGTTCGATTTTGATCGCACCCAACAAGGACGCTATCCGCCCCGTGACCTTCCAATCGTAATCGTTCATCAGCCCATACATCAAACCGGCACGATAGGCATCGCCGCAACCGGTGGGGTCGAGCACTTGCTTGGGCGTCACGGCTGGAATATCGATACAGGTACCCTGGGTATAGATTTTCGAACCCTTGCCGCCCAAGGTGATGATCAAGGCATCGACTTTTTCGGCAATTTGCTCCAGCGTCAAACCGGTACGTTGCTGCACCAGTTCCGATTCATAGTCGTTGAAAGTTGCGTAATTGGCCAGCTCGAGGAAATGCAGCAATTCCTCGCCATTGAACATAGGCATGCCTTGGCCCGGATCGAATATGAACGGTATGCCTTGCTCGGCGAATTGTTCCGCGTGCTGCAGCATGCCCTGTTTGCCGTCCGGCGAAACGATGCCAATGGAAATATCCGGCGCCGCCGGCACATCGTTCAAATGGGAAAAATTCATCGCTCCCGGATGAAAGGCGGTAATCTGATTGTCATCCACATCGGTGGTGATATAGGCCTGGCCGGTGTAATGATCATCCAGCACCTTGATATAACGCGCCGAGATGCCGCATTGGCTGAGCCATTGCGCATAGGGTTCAAAGTCATGGCCCACCGTGGCCATGATCAACGGCTCTTCCTTCAACAGTTGCAAGTTATAGGCGATATTGCCCGCGCAACCACCAAACTCGCGCCGGATCGCCGGCACCAAAAACGATACGTTCAGTATTTGTACCTTTTCCGGCAGGATGTGATGCTTGAATTTGTCGTGAAACACCATGATGGTGTCGTAAGCCATTGATCCACAAATTAATGCGCTCATTATTCTCCTTTTTGCGAGATTTATTTCGGGGGCTTAAAATACCGGATGTTGGAAATAGACACAAGATGAAAGATAAAAGGCAAAAATATTAAAACGCCTTTTTGGGCTTCACCACGCTATGCCAATAGCAAAAACCATGTCGCGGCCGCCCACGCCAGCGACAGCATGACCGCCGCTGAGCCAATATCCTTGGCCCGCCCGGACAACTCATGATGCTCCAAACCCACCCGGTCGACAACCGCTTCCACCGCCGAATTCAACAACTCCACCAGCAAAACCAGTACCACGCTGCCGATCAACAAAACTTTTTCGATGCCATCGCTTCCGAGCCAGAGAGCAATGGGCGTGGTCACGATAAATAATGCGACTTCCTGCCGGAACGCTTCTTCGTGCCGCCAAGTCGCCTTGAAGCCGGCCAGCGAGAAAAAGCAGGCGTTGATTAGACGTTTAAAACCCTTCGCGTTTTGGTTGGCCATCGTTTCGTTCGCTATTCTTCTATCATGCTCTGGTAAGCCGAAGCACTCATCAATTGATCCAATTCGGCCGGATTGTTCACCTTGATGCGAAACAGCCACGTCGCATAGGCATCTTCATTGACTTTTTCCGGCTCGTCCTGCACCGCGTCATTGACGGCAACCACCGTGCCAGTCACTGGACTGAATAAATCGGAAGCCGTCTTGACGGATTCAACCACGGCGATCTGTTCTTTTGCGGACACCGATCTGCCGACGTCCGGCAAACCTATGAAAACGATGTCGCCCAATTCGGATTGCGCAAAGTCGGTGATGCCGACTCGTACGAGATCGCCCGCTTCCAGCACCGCCCATTCGTGGGTCGCCGCATATTTCAGATTCTCTGGTAAGTTTTTCATTTCCATTTCCTGTTTTAAGCTTGAATAGCAAGCAATAAAGCATAACCGGCATTTATTTTTACACAACAAAAAAATACGCCGACCGGCAAGCCAAACCCTATAATGCCTGCCTGCACTGCTTACAAATCCTGCCAGAATGACGCTATCGATACGCTTTGCCTGCCTGACTTTCTGCTTACTCAGCGCGCCTTTATCTCTAGCCAATGACGACGATCAGGCCTTGCCGAAACATGATCATGCAGCACAAACGCCCCAGTCGCCATCAGTCGATGACGATGCCGGCTTGCAACAATACGCGGACATCAAAACCCAGCCCTTGGTTTCCAGCACGATTCAGCCCGAGTTTGTCGCCTACGGCGTCGTGCTTGGCCTGGAGCCTTTATTGGCATTACGTCAACAATATTTGGCCGCGCAATCGCTGCAGGACAGCGCCGCGGCCAAATACCAGGAAGCCGATGCGAATTTGAGTCGCACGCGCAGTTTGCATCAAAGTGACATAGTGTCGACTCGCCGCCTGCAAGAACAACAAGCACAATGGCAAACCGACAAAGCCAATCTGGCGACCAGCAGCTATCAACAACAAACCATCTTGGCCGCAGGCCGCCTGCAATGGGGCGATACCTTGGCGACATGGTTCACGCAACATCACGACAAACAGGCGGAACGGTTTTTGAACCACCGCGCGCAGTTGCTACAAATCACGTTACCCGCCAACACATCCCTGCCACCAGGCTTAAAAAGCCTCACGGTAGGCACGCAGGGCCGCCGTGACCTGGCAATTCGCGCGACCTTGATTTCCCAGGCGCCCCAAGTCGATCCCATCACCCAAGGCGAACGCTATTTCTTCGAATACGAAGGACATAATTTGCCCTTCGGCACACATCTCAACGCCTGGATTCCCAGCGGCAGCCCAGGCAAAACCGGCGTGCTCATTCCGGAAAGCGCGGTAGTCTGGCATTTGGGACAAGCCCATGTCTTCATCAAAACCGCAGAAGGCCAATTTAGCCGCCGCACCTTGACGGAACTGGTTCCGGACAAAAACGGATACTTCGCCGCGGCAGGTTTCGAGCCAGGCGAAGAAATCGTGATAACCGGCGCGCAAACCCTGCTATCCGATCAGCTGAAAAACCTGATTCCCAACGAAGACAAGGATTAACGCCCAGTTCGAACGCCTGCTCCATACGCAGACATCGAGCTTGATCTGCGGCAGGTCATTAACGTCTAACTTGTAAAACTTCGACGTCATTCCAGACACTTTCGACGAAATCTTTCTGGATTTCCGGCATACCCTCGCGCAGCCATTGCACCAAAACCTTGGCGACATTAGGGTAAGTCACCCGCACGGCGTGAGGATCATGCAACCAGTCTTCGATGACCGCGCTATCCAAATCGAACATCGCGTGGCCATAACCCAATTGCTCCAAGGCGGCGGCATTGGAAATCTGTTCCATCTGCGCATGCAGGGGCTTAGCCAGGATTTTTTTGCCAAGCTGCAAGGATTCGCTGGCCAGTTCGAAACCGGCGTTGCTGATGATTCCGCTGCAATCGTATAAATCGCGTTGAAACCCTTCCCGCGATAAGGGCTTGAACTCGATATGCGAGTATTTCGAAGTCACGACTTCGGGCGAATAAACATGGAACTGAAAATTCTCGAACGGACACAAATATCGCGTGACATCATGAGGATCTTCAAATGGCAGGTAGACCACGATTTTGTCGGCTTGTACCCGCTCTGGAAAGGCTGGCGTCTCTATGATCGGCGGCAAGATCGGTTGACCGAAATGATGCCAATGCAAACCCACGCCAATATCGGCCGGAGCAAAATGTTTCATGACCTGGTCCGCCAACGGGTCCGAGCCTTTACGTGGAATGTCATGTTTAAACGCATATTGATGACCGATGCCGAGCACCTTTTTTTTCTGTCTTTTGCCGGCCCAGGCGGTTACCGGTTCAAAATCGCTGATCACCAAGTCATAAGGCCCAAGGTCCAAGGAGGCAATGTCTTTGACAAACTGGATCGGCTTAGCCTGTAACGCCGTTTTCAAATAGGAAACCTGGCCTTTGCGGGTATTGAAGGTCAGGCCCTCTTTAGTGCGGTAGCCATTGAAGACTTCCATGTCGAAATATTTATCCGCGGGCCGGCCGCTGAACTGAAAATCCACCTCGAAGCCGGCCGCGTAGAGTTCGCGCGCCATCACCCGTGCCCTGGTAATGTGACCGTTACCAGTACCTTGTACGCCGTAAAATATTTTCATCATAAAATGTAGTTGAGAGCGAAGAATGCGATGCCAACACCCAACACCATGCCTATCAGGGTGTCGGTCGGAAAATGCACGCCTAACACGACACGCGAAAAGCCGACCAAGACCGCCCAAAAATAGAGGCCTATCGCCACAGAAGGGAAGAAATAGCTGACGAGTGTCGCCATCATGCAGGCGGCCGAGGTATGGCCGGAAGGAAAACTAAATTGATCGGAAGGCGTAATGACGCTGCGAAAATCCTGGATGGCCTGTTGTGGCCGATTACGCTTGAAACCGTTTTTCAACACGAAATAGACAGGCCTTTCCAGTGCAAAGGCTAGCAACAGGCTTTGCAGCAATGGCGAGCTCGGTCCTTGATGCCAATACAATCCAAGCGCCAACGCCACATATAAAAAGCCGTCGGCGCTCCATGAAATCAATCGGCAAACACGGATCAAATTGGCATGTATGCCACTGCTGTTCAAACCGATGAACATACGGACATCGAATTGGTGGATCGAATACATTAATCTCATCACGCTACCCTCGTCTTGCCGCACCCTTGCGGCGCTTTTTCATCATTCTCTTTTTCGCCTTCAGCTTACAGGCGCTTTATGACAATGATGTGAAGGTATGTTTAAGATTGCATGACAAGCCCGTTGAACCGGCTGCGCTTGTTCCTGCAGGCAAGCCTGGAGAACGAAGTTTTTATAAGAAAATGCAAAAAAGGGATGGCAAACGATCGCGTTTTATCGGCCAAGCCATGAGCCGACTTTCTATAAGATTGTGATAAACATCATTTTTTTGAGTTTGGGACCTGAAAATTCTGCCCGTCAATTCACAACAATTTTTTTATGAACAAGGACAATGCGAAGGGTCCAATTCGATCGGGAGCCTGCCATGTTAGATTCACAAACCAGACAACGCATCAGTTTTTTCGAACAATTACATCAACAGTTTCTGTACCTAAAAGGTTATGGTACCTACGCCTACATCAGCGCCAACGAGGTTGATCAACTTTACGACTCATACTTGAGACATCAACAGGCATTTGCCTCATCCCTCTCGCCGCAGCACCTCGAAATAAACTTTATCCAGTCTTTCATCAAGTCTTTGTAGTCGCGGGCTTGCTGGCATGAAACCTTGCCAGCAAGCCTGTCCGGCAATGGATTCCCCCGTTTCGACTTCCGCAACTCAACCCTCAGTATTTTTCCGCACGCCCGCCGCCTGCAAACCGGAGAGTCGCTATTTTTGCCGAAAGATTTTTTCGGGCATCCTGCTAGAAAAAATCGGCAAAAATCACGCGACCGCTTATGCCTTCGGCGCCCCGATTCGTCCGCGTCACCTCGTTCCGACCCAGCAAGGGGTCGGAACTTTGGTTCTCGCATGACTTGCGTGCTATGCCCTGAGGCATCGGTGATTTGGTTCAGGTTGCCGTTGGAGTCGTATTGATATTGGGTGGTCTGGTTGTAGGAAGACCAGCGAATAGGGCAAATGAACCTTTGGCAATGAGTCGCCGCCTATTGGCGACTATTGATATGGGGCCGCGGGCGATATTCTTCATTTCATAATTTCGTCAAACGCGGTATTCTCCCGGCAAATTGGGCGAGTGGCATATATCCTGAATTGGATTTGGCGTAATCTATGGTGTTTTTGATGGGTTTCGGCTAGCGCCACTACCCATCCTACTAGCTGAGCAATTCGAGCCAATTTAATCGGTCCTTATCATCAAGGTATATCGCGTTCCGCGCATTCCTCCGCGACGTCACATGATATAACCCGCCCGCTAATTCTAATCTGAGTGGTCTAGCCATGGCTCTTAGGACAGACCATATTTGCTTGATTGCAAGACCTGACCCCCTATTTTGTATTTTGTGACCCCCTATTTTGCGCAGGCTGGTTAGATGTAGCGACCCGATAACATAAAATGACCCTTCCTGGGCCTTATCGGCCAAAGCCCCAATCGTCTGTCGAACCACATCACCCGATAATTTAACGACCGCACCATAGTCGTAATTAGACCTATCTATCGCAGCCTGACTCTCATAATATCGATAGATATCCTTTGGCGTAACAACCAAGCCCCAGGACTGGCAGGAGAACAGCAGTATAAAGAATATTGAAATCAGGTTTGCGATCCTAATCATCAATTCCACATGAATCAGCTTCAATAGCTTTAGCGTCTTTCCTGCATATCTCAATAAGCTCATCTAAATCTACCCCTTTAGATGAAACCTTGTGACCTAATTTATCAGTACCAACTACCTCGTAGACATTTGCTGAAACCTCGTCCAGTTCAAATTCCCACTCTGGTAAATCAGGATATGTCTTTTTCATTTGGTGACCTCCCTCAAGAAACCTTGCTCTAAGAGTTCACCAAGTTGTTGGCTGGCTCTGAATTGTGTTCCCAAACCTATCTGGTTAAACGCCGGTGCTACTTGACCAGATTCAACACCAATGGGCTTTAAAACTTCAAAAGTTCTTAGCGGCTGTTGTGCAGTACCAGGAGGAAGGGCCCTCATTGCTGCCGGAGTACCTATAGGAGAGAAGAAACGAGATACGTCACTCCCACCAAATCGGTCTATGGTTTGTCCCGGCTGTAACGTCGTTTTGGTTGTAGAACCTAAGAAGCCGTTATTAGGTGGAAAGAATGTTGTTAGTTCTTTAGATGTCCCCTTTGTAACCGGACAAGATTTACCAATGCCACCAGCCGGTACATCATCGACCGCCATCATCGATAAATCGATCATTGGTAAAAAGGCACCCAATAACCTCAATCCTCTCAGAATAAGCAAAGGGCTTCGTCCGTCAGGATCGATCAGGTTGACTGGGTTGTTGTAAACGTAGGTATAAGTATTAACGCCCCCATGTAACCCAAGCTATGCCATTATTTCAATCGCTATCAGCCTCAATGTGAGTAAGCTTGCCCTCTTTAAAGAAAAACGAAATTTGTGCAGCCACTATTTCTTCTTTCCCTTTCTCAAAACTGGAATCCTTTGCTACCGAGTTAATCAAATCTCGCACTTTACTTTCTGATGCGCCAATACTTGTTGAATTTACAACTTTTGCTAACAAATTGCGTTGCTCAGCGATTTGGTTTGCATACTGCTTTTGGTAATCAAGAGTCACAGATTGATCAATGATTTTAAAAGCCAGCCAAAGAATAATCCCAATTAGAAGAACGCATATAACCCAAGGAATACGAGTAATTACTTGCATGATGAGCCCTCCTGGCAGGCTGTAGCAGCGGCTTTACCGAAGGTTTTACAATTGTTGTTTAACAAATCGTACTTAGGATGCTGACGTTTAAACTGCTCAGCAAAATTAATTGTGCCTTTGTAATCAGAGTTTGGGTAGTACGTTCCGGTTACATGGACATCATGCCCAAAATTATGAGATAGAAAATCGTAAAGATGATTGAGTGAATCTTCTGTAGGTGAACCGTCTGCTCCAAAGGAAATGTTCGGGATTTTCCCGCCACGAACAATTCCATTGTCGTCACCATAACGGCCAAATTCGTAATATTTAGTATCACCGGAATTTGGATCAACAGAAACAACCGCACCATGGCCCAAAGGTAACTTTCCAATCGGCGTAGTTACAGGGTAGTAATCGTAGTTGATATAGATGGAATCCAAGCCAAGTGGATCAATCGCATTAACTGGATTATTCCCCACATAGGTGTAGGTATTAATGCCCCCACTCAACCCAATCGGATCACTCTGCCGATAGCGGCCAATAGCCGGATCGTAATAGCGCTGCATATTGTAATGCAAGCCGGTCTCGGCATCGAAGTATTGGCCCGGAAAGCGGATGTTGTTGGTGACGGATTGCGTCGTGATGCTGGCTTTGCCGAAGGGGTCGTAGTCGGCTTGCCAGACGATGTTATGCCCGCTGTCGGTAAGGATTGTGGGCGTACCCAGATGGTCGGCGTGGGCAAAATATATCGATACATCAGCTGCTGCGTTCATGTCGGCACCCGGCCCGGGTTGCCGGCCAAACAGGCTCTTCATGATACTGAGATCACTTGGATCAACAATGCCGTTACCGTTAATATCCAGGTTAGGATCTTGGGTACCCAAACGGGATTTAAGCAAATTAATATCAATCGGATCGACGATGCCGTTGTTATTAAAGTCCGCATCGCATCGATTGCCAAAGCCATCGCCGTCGGTATCGCGCTGGTCGGGGTTGGCGATTGTCCGGCAGTTGTCATGCTTGTCGATCACGCCATCGCCGTCCTGATCAGGCGCAGGTGTTGCCAAGGCAATGAGGCGGTTGTTGAGATAGAGGTATTCTTTTTGCGGACTGCCATTGACGCCGGTTTCGGCTATCAGTTGCCCAACTTGATTGTAGTGGTAGTGCGTCGTCGCGCTTGGCGTGATCTTTTTTACCCGTTCACCGAAGGCGTTGTAGGTGTATTCAGCCACATTGCCGCCGCCGCTGTTGCTGACGGCGCTCAGCCGGTTACGCTCGTTGTAGTGATATTGGTAATGACCGTCTGTCGTAACGTTGCCATTGGCGTCGTAACTGTAGTTGCGTTGCGGCGTAGACAGTAGTTGGCCGTTCGCCAGGTTATAGACATAGTTGTCCGTTTGGGTGTTGCGGGTGATAGCCGTGCGGTTGCCGATAGCGTCCAGCGTATAGTCGGTTTGCGTTGCGCCAAGCGCCTGCGATAGACGACTTAAAGCGTCGTAGACGTAGGTTTTGTCGTTGGCGGCGTTATTGACGTCGCTTATGCCGGTGATGTTGTCGGTCAGATCATAACTATAGCCGTGGACCAGGGTTTGCCCTTGCGTCCTTTCCAGCGGCAGGTAGTCCAAGTTGATCTGTTGGCTTTGCGTTAAGCCGTTACTCAAGCTAAGTCGGGTTTGCTGTCCGAACGGTGCGTATTGGATGTTATCGGCCAGGGTTTGCGTACCGTTGACGCCGTTTGTGCTTAGCGATGTAGCACGGCCATTGGCATCGTAGGCGATGTCGAGTTGCCGGCCCGTGGGATATTGGGTATGGACGAGCACATCGTCGGCGTTATAGGCGTAGGCGGTGATATAGGCTCTGCCGTCGAGTTGTATTTGCTGACTGCTTAGGTTGCCGCGACGATCGTAGGCGTATTGGGTTTCGCTACTGCCATCGGTGATGGAGGACAGGCGTCCGATACTGTTGTGTGCAGCGACTGCGCTGTCGTAGAGATAGAGGGTATCCAATGCATTGTCGGCGTAATCCTGTAAAGTCAGGCGATTCAGAGCGTCATGCTGATAGGCTGCGGGTTGTCCGCGCGCATCAATCTTCTGCACCATATTGCCGGCGCTGTCATAAGCGTATTGAGTCACACCGGTGTTGGGGCTGTCCAGTTGCGTGAGGTCGCCGAGGCCGTTGTAGCTGTAGATTGTGCCGTGGTTGTTGGCGTCGGTGACTTGTACCAGCCTGTCCAGGGTGTCGTAGTCGTAGTCGGTTTGGCCGTTGATCGCGTCGGTGCTGCGAATCAAACGATCCAATGTATCGTATTGGCGTTGCGTGCTATGCCCTTCGGCATCGGTGATTTGGGTCAGGTTACCGTTGGCATCGTAGGCGTACTGGATGGTTTGATTGTAGGCGCCGATGTCCTGGTAGAGACGATTTAAGGTATCGTATGCGCGGCTATGGGTTTTGACGATGTGGCCTTGGGCGTCTTTGATGTCGTCTTGAATGCGATTACCCATGGCATCCAGTGTGTAGTGGATTTTACCGCCTAAGGCGTCCTGGATGTCGGTCAGGCGGTGGGCGGCGTCATAGGTAAAGTTGTAAAATGCGCCACTGGGCCGAGTAATTTTGATCAGGTTACCGACATTGTCGTAGTCGTATATGGTGGTGTGGCCGTCGACGGTTTTGTGGGTCAAACGGCTACGGGCGTCGTAGGTAAAATTGATCACCAAGCCGTTGGGGTCGGCCAGCCTCAATAGGCGGCCGTTGGCGTCGTAAGCGGTGAAGGTGGTAACGTGGCCCAGGGCGTTGGTGACGGTTTGCAAGTCGCCTGGCTTATGGTCGGCGGTCGTATCAGCGTAATAGGTGTAGCTGGTGACGTCGTTGACATCAGTGCGCGGGCCGTCTTCGGTGAGGACTTGACCAAGGCTGTTGTAAGTATAATTCCAGCTGCGGCTTTGCTGAGTAGCCGTGTCGATAATGGTTTTATTCAGCAGATTGCCATTCGCATCATAACCGAAGGTCGTGCGGCGACCGGTTTCGTCGATTTGAGTAGGTAACCGGTAATCGGTATGCCATTGGGTGGCGGTTTTGCGTTCACTGCCGCCGGTAGAAGGGGCATAGGCCGCCAAGTCAGACGGGCAGGTTGAACCGGGTGCCAGGCCTTCGACCCGCACAGTTTCCAGGTTGCGGTTCAGGTCGTAAGCATAGCAGCTTAAATTGCCGTTGAAGTCGGTACGGCTGGCGACGTTGCCATTAGCGTCGTAGCTGATGCTGCTAGCCGAGGCGGCGCAGCCGGAACCGGCGGGTTGACTTTGGCCAACATTATGCTTGAAGCCTAAAATCGTCTGATGCAGGAATGTGCGCGGTTGTCCCAACGCATCGGTAATTGTCGTGCTGCCATCTGCGTTATAGGCCAGTTGATGCAAATCGCTGCCGCCGGCATGTTCAGTCGCGATACCTCGCCCCTGTGCATCGTAACGATAGGTCGCATATCGGCTACCGTTTTCATCCAATATACCGGTCAATGCATAAGGCAGGTTGGTATTAGATGTATGAACTTGCTCGTTATAGAGGTACTGCCGGCCGGGATTGCCGGGTACTGCATCCGGCGGCGTGACTTGCACCAGTCGCCCAGTCGAATCGTAACTGTAGGTATACCCGTTGCCGTTCGGGTCGGTGACGCTCGTCAATCGGTTTTTGCTGTCGTAACTAAAACTCAAACTCCTTTGCGTGGTCCGATCGGTTACGCTACTTAATCTACCGCCTGCGTCGTAACTGAGATCCTGGCTCATTCCGCCCAGATCGACCAAAGTGATCAAGCGGCCATCGGTATCGTAATATTCAAAACTGTTGTCTTCACTTTTAAACAGACTCCAACCGGTAATGTTACCGCCCGCGTTGACGATAGCGGTAAACCGATCGTTGATATCGCCTTCCGCCACCCAAATACTGCCCGATTTGCTAAATCGGTAGGCTTGGCCACTCGGCCTGATAATATACGCTGCGGTCTTGGCGCTATTGAAATAAAGTTCGCGTTCATAATTATGACGCCACGATTTACCTAGCGCACGCACATCGCTATACGCACTGTTGTAATAACGGATAAATTGCAGCGGAAAATGGCCGCTGCCTTGATAATCCAGTTCTTGCTGAAATTTGTTACCTGTTGCATCGTTTACCGGATTGGTACCGTTACAGATCTCCGGCTCTCCAGCATTTTTTTGTTCTGTCGGCGGCGCCGGCTGGTAATAAACCACCATGCTGTCCGAGGCAGAGCAACCGTTGACACTGCCGGAAACCGATAAGGTGTTGGCACCTTTTTGCAACGTGACTGAAGCAGCACCTGAACCTAGAAAATTGATCAATGTGGTAAAAGTACCGCTCTGACTGAAAAACGGCACCCCGTTGAGATAGGCGGTCACTTGGCCTTGGTCGCCCGAATTGGCGGTACCGGAACCGGTACCCGATACACCGACTTGCGCTGTGCTGACTGTGCTCCCGCGTACTGGGGAGGTGAATTGCAGCGAGCAGGCTTGAACGCGATGATTCATACTTAAGCCTAGCAACAAGATCATGACGATTGGATACAAACGCAGCCCTTCAATGGGCAATATGTTCAGTTTTCGAACAGCGACATTATGGATAAGTCGTTGATTAAGGCATAATTTCGTAAACAGGTTCATATACTCTCTCTGAACATATTGAATTTAAATTATTAGAGAATTCTTGTCGTAATTGACAGGCTTGCGAGGTATGTTATCGATAAATAACGCAACCACTACTAACTAACTTAATGAGTGGATAAACTAACACAAGGTCATTTATTCCGGTAACTTTAAATAGAAACATTGCCAAAAATGTGATCGGGAACTGATTTTATGCGTAGAACGTTAGAACAATAGCGTTATGCCACTTCTTTTGGATTCTCGTACAGTGGATTCACAAATTATGCGTAAAAATGTACAGCAGAATTTGTACCAGCACTGAAACCTTGTGATTTTCTATGTTGCGATGAAACATAAAAAATAAATCTATGCTAAATGCCACCTGAATCCGTGACTTAAAAGGCCATCCACGGCCGCAACGCAATGATTTAAAACGCTTATTCTGGGATAATACCGCTATTCTTCCATTCACCCGGCGAGTGATTCATGAAGCGGTTTATCCTGGAGCAATCTGAAACTGAATTTTATACCAGCCATTCTGGATTAGCCTTGGTCGGTTTATGTTTGAATCAATATGGCCAGCTCAATCAGGCGCTGGAAAAAGGTATTCCGCTACGGCACGGTATTGCTCACGCCGATATTATCAAAAGCTATATAGGCACCCTTAGCCTGGGCAAAAGCGACTTCGAAGCCATCGAAAACCATCGCGACGACGACTATTTCAAAGCCGCGCTCGCCATTCATCAAGTACCCTCCAGCGCCCGCCTCAGACAGCGACTGGATGAACACGCCGACGCCTTATTACCGATCATTTATCAAAGCAACCTCGATTTTCTGGCTCACGCCCAGGTGCCGGTAACGCCGTTAGCCACAGGCCATGTCGCGTTGGATATCGATGTTTACCCCATGAACAACGAAAAAACCTGCAAAGAAGGCGTCTCCCGAACCTACAAAGGTTTTGACGGCTACGCCCCGATTGCCCTCTATCTGGGTAAAGAGGGCTGGTGTATTGGTAATGAACTGCGCGAAGGCAAGCAGCATTGCCAATACGAATTCCGCTATGCGCTGGAGCGCGGACTCGCCGCCGCGAAACGTTTGACGACTTTGCCTTTGTTGGTCCGGCTGGATGGCGGTCACGACGCGCTCGACAATCGCATCGACTTACACGAAGCCGATCAGGTCGATTTCATCATCAAATGGAACCCGCGTAAACAAGATGCCGACGCCTGGCTGGCCTACGCCGAACAACACGGCCAGTGGACCACACCGCGCGAAGGCAAACGCGTGGCCTTGTTCAGTGTCATGGAGCAACACACTCGCAACGGTAAAACCTATACCTGTCGCAGGGTCATGCAAATCACCGAGCGCACCATCACGGCTCAAGGCCAAGCCCTCGTGCTACCGGATATCGAAATCGAAGGCTGGTGGACCAGTCTGCCGGTGGCCGATTACGACGATGCCATGGTTATTGCCCTCTATCGCGACCATGCCACCGCTGAACAATTCCACAGCGAATTCAAGACCGATCTGGATATCGAGCGCCTGCCATCCGGCAAGTTTGCCACCAACGACCTGATCATGAGCCTCAGCGCCTATAGCTACAACATCCTGCGCTGGATAGGCCTGATCGGCTTGCTGGGCGAACAAAGCCCGGTCAGGCATCCTGCCAAGCGGCGGCGTATCAAAACCGTGATCCAGGAACTGATGTATCTGGCCGCGCGACTCATCCGTAGCGGGCACCGGCTGAAGCTGCGCTTTTCACAGAGCTGTCCCGGTTTCATCGCTTTTGAATCCACCTACGCCAAACTCGCCGCCGGCTAGCGACTGATCGCTCTGCCATCGATAGCACAACGCCGCAAATTCACAGTGGCTTGGGAATCCTGCGCCTAAAGTCCATCAAATTGAATCATGCAGGGAAAATATTCCAGATAATACGCTGCATTTCTAGCCGTTAAACTCGATTGCCCGGACCACACTTTTAAATTCAGCGAATTTTGGAAGAGTATGACGAATAAAAGGTCTGGCAATATGTGGAGTCACGGATTCAGGTGCCAAATAATCCAAAAACAACCGAGGGATATACCTCCGTTTCTTTTGGTTCGGTTTTGCCATTTACTGCTCAATGTTGACCATTCTTACCATACGACTTTTCTGCCCTTAACGAATAACCTGAATGTCGGCTTTTTTCATTTCAAGCAATTTTGGTTGCGTCAGAAAACAAGGAGGTGAATGTTTCTTTTGGGTCGTAACCTGATGGCCAACCTATTTGAAATGAATAATTCCTGAATCCGTGACTCCACATATTGCCAGACCTTTTATTCGTCATACTCTTCCAAAATTCGCTGAATTTAAAAGTGTGGTCCAGGCAATCGAGTTTAACGGCTAGAAATGCAGCGTATTATCTGGAATATTTTCCCTGCATGATTCAATTTGATGGACTTTAGGCGCAGGATTCCCAAGCCACTGTGAATTTGCGGCGTTGTGCTATCGATGGCAGAGCGATCAGTCGCTAGCCGGCGGCGAGTTTGGCGTAGGTGGATTCAAAAGCGATGAAACCGGGACAGCTCTGTGAAAAGCGCAGCTTCAGCCGGTGCCCGCTACGGATGAGTCGCGCGGCCAGATACATCAGTTCCTGGATCACGGTTTTGATACGCCGCCGCTTGGCAGGATGCCTGACCGGGCTTTGTTCGCCCAGCAAGCCGATCAGGCCTATCCAGCGCAGGATGTTGTAGCTATAGGCGCTGAGGCTCATGATCAGGTCGTTGGTGGCAAACTTGCCGGATGGCAGGCGCTCGATATCCAGATCGGTCTTGAATTCGCTGTGGAATTGTTCAGCGGTGGCATGGTCGCGATAGAGGGCAATAACCATGGCATCGTCGTAATCGGCCACCGGCAGACTGGTCCACCAGCCTTCGATTTCGATATCCGGTAGCACGAGGGCTTGGCCTTGAGCCGTGATGGTGCGCTCGGTGATTTGCATGACCCGGCGACAGGTATAGGTTTTACCGTTGCGAGTGTGTTGCTCCATGACACTGAACAAGGCCACGCGTTTGCCTTCGCGCGGTGTGGTCCACTGGCCGTGTTGTTCGGCGTAGGCCAGCCAGGCGTCGGCATCTTGTTTACGCGGGTTCCATTTGATGATGAAATCGACCTGATCGGCTTCGTGTAAGTCGATGCGATTGTCGAGCGCGTCGTGACCGCCATCCAGCCGGACCAACAAAGGCAAAGTCGTCAAACGTTTCGCGGCGGCGAGTCCGCGCTCCAGCGCATAGCGGAATTCGTATTGGCAATGCTGCTTGCCTTCGCGCAGTTCATTACCAATACACCAGCCCTCTTTACCCAGATAGAGGGCAATCGGGGCGTAGCCGTCAAAACCTTTGTAGGTTCGGGAGACGCCTTCTTTGCAGGTTTTTTCGTTGTTCATGGGGTAAACATCGATATCCAACGCGACATGGCCTGTGGCTAACGGCGTTACCGGCACCTGGGCGTGAGCCAGAAAATCGAGGTTGCTTTGATAAATGATCGGTAATAAGGCGTCGGCGTGTTCATCCAGTCGCTGTCTGAGGCGGGCGCTGGAGGGTACTTGATGAATGGCGAGCGCGGCTTTGAAATAGTCGTCGTCGCGATGGTTTTCGATGGCTTCGAAGTCGCTTTTGCCCAGGCTAAGGGTGCCTATATAGCTTTTGATAATATCGGCGTGAGCAATACCGTGCCGTAGCGGAATACCTTTTTCCAGCGCCTGATTGAGCTGGCCATATTGATTCAAACATAAACCGACCAAGGCTAATCCAGAATGGCTGGTATAAAATTCAGTTTCAGATTGCTCCAGGATAAACCGCTTCATGAATCACTCGCCGGGTGAATGGAAGAATAGCGGTATTATCCCAGAATAAGCGTTTTAAATCATTGCGTTGCGGCCGTGGATGGCCTTTTAAGTCACGGATTCAGGTAATTGCCAGCGACCGCTTTTGGCTATTATGGATTCCGTTAAAAACAACTTCCCGAAATTACCTGTTTTGAGGCAGAGCTCGGTAATTCCATCGGGGTAGAAAATCATCAAATACGATTCGCATGTTTTGGATGAAATCGGCGGCACATTTCTTTCCGGTTTCATAGATACCGGTCAAAATGTCGACCGTGACTTTTAATCCGGTTGTGGTCTTAGCTTTTTCCATAAATTGCCTGGCAATGTCGAGCGTATGAAACACGACACCTTGGCAGGCGCGGGTGATGTGCGGAAACAAGCGATGCTCAATCGGATTGTGCTTTGAGCAATAGGGCGGATAGTGTGCGATGCGAATTTCCAAGCCCAAACATTCTGCCAAAGCCTGCACGGCTTCTTTGAAAACATGACGATTAGCGGCATTACTGCCACCCCCATCACACAGGATTAATAACCGCTTGGCATGGGGGTAGTGCTCGCGGCCCTGCCGTTGCCACCACAGGGCGATGCTATCGCAACACAATTCGCTGGTATCGTGGCTGGTATTGAGGTGAATCGTGCCTTCATTCCGAGCCACGTCATAAATACCATGCGGAATGAGCTTACCTTGGCCAGCACTTGGAAAATCATGATCCAGCGTTTCGACAGGGGCTTGTGTATGGGTATGCCCTTCGCGGGCGAAGTCACCGATGAGTTCTTTCTTCTTGGTGTCGATGCTGATCACGGGCTCTCCAGCAGCCAAGTATTCCGCTTTGAGACGAGCAATGTTTTCGAATTGGGCATTGCGGTCGGGATGGGCGCCCATGGATTTTTTCTTGCGCGCCTTGCGTTGGCCCAGGCCGTGTTTTCGCAACAGCTTGCGCACTGTATGACGGCTAGCCGGCGTTCCCATCTCCCGTAACCGGCGACTAATTTCGCAACGGGATAGATTGGTCCATAACACACCTTCCCGCATCGGATCACCGGCGGTGAATTCCGCCAGCAGTGCCAGAAAGTTAACCAATAGCTGGGGTTGCTGTTCAATCGCGGGTTTCCGGCCCCCACCTTTTTTTCGGACCCGCTCCGATGCTGGGTCATCGGCAAAGTCTAATTCCTGCAGTCCACGGCGGACGGTTTTGGGATCGATATCGAATAGCTTCGAAATATAGTCAATACCGCCATGGCCCAATTTCGTCGCTTCTATGCCCGCATAACGACGCTTATCCTTTTCGGATAAGGTTCTAAACAGTCGCTGCATTTTGATTTCGATGGCTTGCTCGTAACCGATCACCAGGGCAATCGCGCTATGTTGCAGATGTTCCGAAGAGTAATTTAAAGCGATAGTTATCGTTCAAACATGCTCGCAACTTGCGGCGCTTCAAGCTGTCTTTAGTAGGTCCGTTATTTCGTAGTAAATTGAGTGCCATCCGTCGCATCAACGCCAAGTTTTCGGCGGAATGATCTGTTCTGGCGCGATTCGCATCTTCGCCAAACTGCACATCCAGCACCCAGTGCTGGGAATTTTCTATCGCCCAATGCTGCCGTACCCCTTCGGCAAAGCGCTGCAAATCCGTAAACGAACACAAATAGTAGCGACACTCAACCGAGGTCTTGTCACCGAGGGTGCGAATCGATTCAACCCGACCAATGGCTTGTAGCCCGGCCCAGTCAGGTTTTTGCGTCAACCAAGCAATCTCGCTACTCAAGCTGTAACGGCGTATTTCCAGGCGACCGTGATCTTTGTCGATGGTTTCGTAGACCGGTAAGCGGTCGTTGGCATTTTCAGTATCCAGCCACAACCTGACATCCTCGCAAAGGTTCGGATGATTATCCTTCAGTGCCAACACGTAATCCGCTTGCGCCGTAACGATGGTTTTCGCAATGGCTTTTTGACAACCCATGGCATCGATCGAGATCAGAGCTCCTTTGATGTCCAACATCGACAATAAATCGGGGATCGCCTTGATTTCGTTAGTCTTCTCATCCACCGCCTGTTGCGCCAACACCCAACGCGCTTCAGCCGCAAAGGCGCTCATCAAATGCACGGCCTTATCCCCTTCGCGGCTGCCGCGCAAGGTCTTGCCGTCCAAACAGACTTGCTGTCCTGAAAGGCTTGGCAATGCCGCCTGCACCCAACGTTGAAAGGTCTCGGCAAACGCTTGGGGATTCAGGCGGCCCAAGACATTACTCAGGGTATCGTGCGAGGGAATTCCATTCGGTAATTCCAAAAAGGTCCGCAGCCAATCTTCTTTTTCTTCGGCAAACTCTTCCATGCCGACCCAATCCTCGATGCCGCTCAATACTGCGCATAAGACGATCATCACGATATCCGTGAGTTTGTGGAGTTTGTTTTTGCCCTCTCGCCGCGGGTCTGTGAGGTCAGCAAAATAGGGGGTTGGATCTGGGAGCATCTGGGATATTAGGCAAAATCGCTATACTAAACCCCTTGCCCGTGCAAGTGCTACAAAGCGCGATTGCCCTGAACCGATCACTGGCTTTTTATCTTACGCTGCGAAAAACGCTTATTATCGTCGATTCGCCCTTAGCAATTCAGGGAAGTTGTTTTTAGCGATATCCTATGCATAGCTATGCATAACGGCCATTATGTGAAGTTTCCTTTTATGTATAGCGATGTTGTCGCGAGCGAGATGTGATCTGGCTTGAAAGCCTCTATCTTGCTCGCAATCTTTGCATAATTTCCATGATTTGAAACAAGCTTTCAAATACACCAAAAGGGAGCAATATCAGCGTTTATTCCGGTCGATGTCGCCAGGCGCATCGCACTCTCACTTTTTAGCGACATTATGGATAAATTTCGTATGATTGTTTCCCTATTGGGAACTATTTTAAATAGAAAAAGCTATCTGTAGTGCTGAGGGTTGTTTTCTGAATTGAACAACAGAAAATCGACTCCTGAAGTTTGCAAAAATTATGACCAGCTTTTTATCTGACTGCCTTGCTCAATCCGCATGATTCCTGATGTCAACAATTCGAAACCAAGACAGTATGCATAAAAGGAAACTTCACATAATGGTCGACTGCACCCCATAGACAGTGACATATTTCAGTTGCAAATAACGCCGGTTTGCGGTGGATGATTGCAGGTCGCAACACCTACGCCTACATCAGCGCCAACGAGGTTGATCAACTTTACGACTCATACTTGAGACATCAACAGGCATTTGCCTCATCCCTCTCGCCGCAGCACCTCGAAATAAACTTTATCCAGTCTTTCATCAAGTCTTTGTAGTCGCGGGCTTGCTGGCATGAAACCTTGCCAGCAAGCCTGTCCGGCAATGGATTCCCCCCGCTACGACTTCCGCAACTCAACCCTCAGTATTTTTCCGCACGCCCGCCGCCTGCAAATCGGCGTGATAGGAGGATCGCACCAACGGCGCACTGGCAACCTGTTGAAAGCCCAATTCACGGGCTATCTCGGCATAACGCTTGAATTGATCGGGGTGAACATATTCCTTGACCGCCAGATGATCCTTACTCGGCTGTAAATATTGCCCCAGGGTCAACATGCTGCAACCATGCGCCATTAAATCCCGCAGCACCTCTATCACTTCCGCTTCGGTTTCGCCGATTCCCAGCATCAAGCCTGATTTTGTCGGCACATTCGGCAACAATTGCTTATGCCGCCGTAATAATTGCAACGAGGTTTGATAATCAGCACCCGGCCGCGCTTCCAGATACAAGCGCGGTACGGTTTCCAGATTATGATTGAATACATCGCATGGCTGTTTGCGTAAAATTTCCAGCGCATTATCCATACGCCCACGAAAGTCCGGCGTTAGAATTTCGATCGTGGTTGCGGGTGACGCCCGGCGAATCGCGGCGATACAGGCGGCAAAATGTCCAGAGCCACCGTCGCGCAGATCGTCGCGGTTGACCGACGTGACGACGACGTATTTCAAACCCATCGCCGCGACAGTACGCGCCAAATTTAGCGGTTCCTCCTGATCCAAAGGCTTGGGCTTGCCGTGGGCCACATCGCAAAACGGGCAACGCCGGGTACATAAATCGCCCATGATCATGAAGGTGGCGGTACCATGGCTGAAGCATTCGCCCAGATTGGGGCAAGCGGCTTCTTCACAGACGGTATGCAAGCGGTTTTCCCGTAGCGACTGCTTGATCTGGTTGATCTTGTCACCGCTCGGCAACTTGATTCTGATCCAATCCGGTTTACGCAACACCGTTTCCGGTTTTTCGACCTTGATTGGAATCCGCGACAACTTGTCGGCGTTGCGCTGGTGGGTTTCGGGCGTGGTGCGGGAAGGTGCGGTCAATTTCATGATTCGATCGCCTTGATAATGTGATGAACAACCGGCACTGCCAGTTCGTGAAGCCTGATTTTCACTCCGAAGTCAGCCAGCTGGGTGACTTGCAAGCCGGCATAACCGCAGGGATTGATATTGTAAAAGGGCGATAAATCCATATCGTTGTTCAGGCTCAGGCCATGGTAACTGCAGCCCTGTTTGATTCTGAGCCCCAGGGCGCCAATCTTTTTGCCATCGACGTAGACCCCCGGCGCATCGGCCCTGGCTTCGGCCCCGATACCATATTGGCTCAGCGCCGCTATCATCGCATTTTCCAGCAACGACACCGCTTGCCTGGGCCCCATCGCCAATCGACGCAAATCCAGCAGTGCATAAACAACCAATTGCCCGGGGCCATGATAGGTTATCTGCCCCCCCCTGTCGGTTTCCACCAAGGGAATGTCGCCGCCGTGTAACAGATGCTCGTGCTTGCCGTTCAAGCCCAAAGTGTAGACGGGCTGATGTTCGGTAACCCAGATTTCATCCGCTTTATCCGCGCCACGTTCGGCGTTGAATTGCCGCATCTGCTGCCAAACGGTCCGATAGTCCCGCAGTCCCAGTTGCCGTATAACGGTTTGCCCGCGCACCAAAACCTTACAACGCCATCAATACGTCGGGATGATCGGTCAGGCCCTGATAGATCGCATCGAGCTGCTCGCGGCTGGTGGCTTCTATCATGACCGTAACCGAGGTATAGGTGCCCGCCTTGCTCGGCCGACTGGTCACGGCACCCTCGCGAATATCGGCGACATGCCGACGCACGATTTCAACCACGATCGCGTCGAAATCATCCCGACTCTTCCCCATCGCCTTGATCGCGAATTGACAGGGAAATTCTAAAAGGCTTTCTGTTTCGCTCATGCTGACGATTGCTTGTAAGCTTGAAATAGTTGATCCATTTTCCGATAAACCTGGCCAGGCTTGCCGCTGCCAACCATCATGCCGTCCAATTCGGTCACGGGCACGATTTCGCGAGTGGAACTCGTCACCCAGATCTCGCTGGCGTCTTGCAGGGCCTCTACGGCAATCACCTCTTCCCGGCAACGGATTTGATTGGCCTCGGCCAATTCCAGTATTACATCCCGGGTGATGCCCGGTAAGATTTCGTTGCTTTTTGGCGGCGTGATCAACTCGTCATCAATCACCGCAAACAGGTTACTGGCGGCCCCTTCCGTGACATAGCCGTTTCTGACCAAAATCGCTTCGGCACAATCCTGATCCAGAGCTTCCTGCCGCAACAACAGATTGGCCAGCAGCGTAATGGCCTTGACGTTACACATCCGCCAGCGCGTGTCTTCCAGGGTAAGGGCCTTGACACCGGTAGCTCGCCCTGCAAACGGTTTCATTTCCGAACACATTGCAAACACCGTGGGCAAAACCTGCTCGGGAAAGCCATGATCGCGTTTAGGCGCATAACCTCGAGTAATTTGCAGGTAAATGTATTGGTCCTTGCTGCTATCCAGCATCGGCGAGAAAATCGCCCGCCACTCGGCAACCGTTTTGTTCACATCCAGCCGAATCGCTCGCAGGCTGGCGTTCAGACGGGTGATGTGGTCATCAAATCGAAACAAGCGGCCGCGATAAACCGGGATGACTTCGTAAACACCGTCACCGAATAAAAAACCGCGATCCAGGACCGACACTTTCGCATCGGCCAACGGCAGGTACTCGCCGTTCAAATAAACCTGATCAGCCACTAGCGATCCAGCATTACCAGCACGGCATCATACAGGCGCCGAAAAAAACCACCTTCGGCCACCGCATCCATCGCAACCAGCGGTTTGGTCAAAATGCTCTCTCCGGCTAGCGTGACATTCAAGGAACCAACGGTATCGCCTTTGTTGATCGGAGCCAGAACCGCCTTGTCAACTTGAGTTTCGGCTTTCAACTCATTGAAGTGTTTGCGCGGCGCGGTGACATACACATCCTCGGCGACCCCAACGGCCAATTTGGAGGTTTCGCCCTTTCTAACCCGGGCTTCGGCCAGCGGCTTGCCGGCTTCGTAGAGTTTATGGGTTTCAAAGAAACGGAAGCCGTAATTCAACAATGACTGACTTTCGTTGGCGCGGGCATTCGGGCTTGCCGTGCCCATCACGACCGAAATCAGGCGCATGTCGTCGCGCTTGGCCGACGCCACCATGCAATAACCTGCGTCTTCGGTATAACCGGTTTTAACGCCGTCAACCGAGGCATCCCGCCACAATAACTGGTTGCGGTTTTTCTGGGTGATATTGTTATAGGTAAACTCTTTTTGCGAATCCCAGCGGTAATATTCCGGAAATTCCCTGATCAA
This sequence comes from Methylomonas rapida, assembly GCF_024360925.2. Lineage (NCBI taxonomy): Bacteria > Pseudomonadati > Pseudomonadota > Gammaproteobacteria > Methylococcales > Methylococcaceae > Methylomonas > Methylomonas rapida. The sequence goes on from NZ_CP113517.1 coordinate 3,321,276, forward strand.
GGCTTGGGCCAATAACGCCAAATCCCGTGCGCTGCTGTAGTGGTTCGGCATCGGCAATCCGGTAGCGTTCTCGAAATTGCTGTTGACCATGCCCAAGCGCGAGGCTTGCTCATTCATCATCGTCGCAAAAGTCTGCTCGCTGCCGGCGACATGCTCGGCCAAAGCCACGCTGGCATCGTTGCCGGACTGAATGATCATGCCTTGCAGCAATTCCTCGACGGGCACCTGTTTGTTCACTTCGACAAACATCTTGGAACCGCCGGTTTCCCAGGCATTTTGGCTGATCGTAACCTTTTCATCCAAGGCCAGATGTCCTGCCTTCAGTTCGCGAAAGACGACATAAGCCGTCATGATCTTGGTCAAACTGGCCGGCGCAACCCGTTTATCGGGTTCCTTTTCGGCGAGTACGCGCCCGCTGTCAAAATCCATCAGAAAGTAACTATTACCGGCAATGCTCGGCGCGGCCGGGGTAAAAATTGGACCGGCAGCTTGCAGAGTCTGCATGGTCAATAGCAGCAACAATCCAGCCAAAAGACTGAATGTCAAACGGAAAGATAACTTCATGATTGCAATTCGATAGTTATTCTGGAAAGCTTTATTGTAACACCGTCGCGCGCCGCTTAGAAAAACCGCTTGAAGCCGGCGGATCGTATTCAATCGACATCAAGCCAGGGCAGTGGCCGAGTCGAAGCCAAAACCGAACCGGGACTGGCAACCACGCCCGAGCCCCACGGCGCCTGCCTCAAGCGTTCAATAAAGTTAAGCCCCCCAGCGATCAATTTTCGGGTATCATGTGCCGCCTTTTTGACTGCCTGCCGACACATGCAAATTGGCCCGTACCTTATCCCCAGCAACATCATTCTAGCTCCAATGGCCGGTGTCACCGACAATCCGTTCCGCCGCCTGTGCGCGCAATTCGGAGCCGGACTGACCGTGTCGGAAATGGTGATTTCGCATGATCATTTGCAACACCATCCGCGCACCTTGAAAAAATCCGACTTCAGCGGTGAAATCGGTTTGCGCGCGGTGCAAATTTTAGGCACCAACCCAGAACAAATGGCCACCGCCGCCCGCTTGAATCAAGATCGCGGCGCGCAGATCATCGACATCAACATGGGCTGCCCCGCCAAAAAGGTTTGCTCGGTGGCAGCCGGTTCGGCCTTAATGAAGGACGAAAACCTGGCCGCACGCATTTTGAGCGCCGTGGTCGCTGCCGTCGAAGTGCCGGTAACCTTGAAAATCCGCACCGGCTGGGACGCGGCTCATCGCAATGCGGTCAAAATCGCCCGGATCGCCGAAAATTGCGGCATCCAAGCATTGACCATCCATGGCCGCACACGGGCCTGTAAATTCAATGGCCATGCCGAATACGACACCATCAAACAAGTGAAAGATAGCATCAAGATTCCCGTGATTGCCAATGGCGACATCGATAGCGCGGAAAAAGCCCGTCATGTGCTGAATTACACCGGCGCCGATGGGGTCATGATAGGTCGCGCGGCCCAAGGCAAACCCTGGATTTTCCAGGAACTGCACAGCAAACTGTCGACGGGCCGGGAATCTTCAATGTCGTTGTCCGACATGCAAGCCGTGATCAACCGGCACCTGGAGCATTTATACAGTTTTTACGGCTCTACCAGTGGTGTTAGAATTGCTCGCAAGCACATCGGCTGGTATTTCGACCAACTCGGCACTTTGTCCGCCGAACAAAAACAACAAATCAATCAGGCACAGCAACCCGCGCAACAACTTGCGCGGGTCAACGCCTCGTTTAACCTCATCACGCCACGAGTTGCCTAGATGGAAGCAGAATCAATCAAGCTAAGTCACAACAACAATCACACGCTATCGGAGCATGTGCGCCAATCGGTCGAGGACTATTTCGTCCAACTCAACGGCCACGATTCGTCAGGCTTGTATCAGTTGGTTTTGACCGAAGTCGAAAAACCGCTATTGGAAACCGCGCTAAAACATTCCGATTTCAATCAAAGCAAAGCCGCCAAAATCCTGGGCATGAGCCGTAGCACCTTGCGCAAAAAGCTAGAACAGTACGGCATCGGTTAATTTTCCCGTTTTTTCTCTTCTTGAGGTTCGCATGAATACCCACTTGGGCACCAATACAAAAGTCACCCGCGCGCTGATCAGCGTGTCCGATAAAACCGGCGTTCTGGAATTTTGCCGCTCGCTGCACAGCCTGGGCATAGAACTGCTGTCGACGGGCGGCACCGCTAAACTGCTGGCCGACAACGATGTACCCGTCACAGAAGTCTCGGATTACACCGGCTTTCCGGAAATGATGGACGGTCGGGTCAAGACCCTGCATCCCAAGGTGCACGGCGGCATTCTCGGCCGGCGCGGCATCGATGACGCGGTGATGGCGGAAAACGGCATCAAGCCTATCGACATGGTGGTCGTGAATCTTTACCCTTTCGAGCAAACCGTGGCCAAGCCCGATTGCGACCTGGAAACCGCGATCGAAAACATCGACATCGGCGGCCCCAGCATGATCCGCGGCGCGGCCAAGAATCACAACGATGTCGCCATCGTCGTCGATCCTGCCGATTATGAACAAATCCTGGCAGAACTGAAAGCCAACACCGGTTTCTTGAGCCACGCAACCCGCTTCAAACTGGCGCTGAAAAGCTTCGAGCATACCGCCCGTTACGATACGATGATCGCCGCGTATTTGGGCAAGGTCGTCGATGCCGGCCACTTCCCGGAAACCCTGAACCTGCAATTTCACCGTCTGCAAAGCATGCGTTACGGCGAAAATCCGCACCAGAACGCGGCCTTCTATGGCGAAAAAAATCCGCCGGCGGGCAGCATCGCCAGCGCCAAGCAGTTGCAAGGCAAGGAACTGTCCTACAACAACATTGCCGATGCCGACGCGGCGCTGGAATGCGTGAAAAGCTTCGACGAACAGCCGGCCTGCGTCATCGTCAAACACGCCAACCCTTGCGGCGTCGCGGTCGCCGAGACAATTTTCGAGGCCTATAACCTGGCCTACGCCACCGATCCAACCTCTGCCTTCGGCGGCATCATCGCCTTCAACCGCGAACTGGACGAAAAAACCGCCACTGAAATCGCCGGCCGCCAATTCGTCGAAGTCGTCATCGCGCCCAAAGTCTCCGCAAGTGCAAAAGCCGCGTTCGCGAAAAAACAAAACGTCCGTATCCTGGAAACCGGTTTCTGGACGAACGGCAACGTAGCGGCGCTGGACTTCAAACGCGTTGGCGGAGGTTTGCTAGTGCAGGATAAAGATACCGGCAATATCAGCGCAAATGATCTGAAAGTCGTCAGTAAGCGCTCGCCGACCGAACAAGAGTTAGCCGATCTGTTGTTCGTCTGGAAAGTGGCGAAATTCGTCAAATCCAACGCCATAGTCTACGGCAAGAACGGCCAGACCATAGGCATAGGCGCCGGCCAGATGAGCCGGGTTTATTCCGCCAAAATAGCTGGCATCAAGGCTGCCGACGAAGGCTTGGTCGTGCCCGGTTCGGTGATGGCGTCCGACGCCTTCTTTCCGTTCCGCGACGGCATCGATGCGGCGGCAGCCGCCGGCATCACCGCGGTGATCCATCCCGGCGGCTCTATGCGCGATCAGGAAGTCATCGACGCCGCCGACGAGCACAACATCGCGATGGTGTTGACCGGCATGCGTCACTTCAGACACTAAAGGGTTTTGTTTTTGCTTGCGCGACCTATGGCACATAACCGCCGTAAACGCTTCCAGGGTTGATGTCATTAAATTCCTTCTCCCGGCGGGAGAAGGAATTGTTTTGACTTTTACGACAATCTCAGGAAATGCTCGTATCCGATTTAAATTCAGGCACCAAATTTTTCAGCAGTTGCAAAACATGCTGCTGATCCGTGCTTTGACAGGCCAAAGTGAGTTGACTGATGGTGTCAAACCATTGGTCGTTATCGTAGATTCTGGCTCTTGCCAGGCGTAATTTACTGTAGCCGGTTTCGATGAGCTTTTCTTCATCATGAAACAACTCTTCGTATAGTTTTTCCCCGGGACGCAAGCCGACAAATTCGATCTTGATATCCTTGCCCGGCACCTTGCCGCTCAAGCGTATCATCTGTTCGGCCAAATAAACGATCTTGACGGGTTCTCCCATATCCAACACAAAGATCTCGCCGCCCTCGCCTACGGTTTCTGCTTGCATGATCAGTTGGCAAGCTTCCGGGATGGTCATGAAATAACGGGTAATATCGGGATGGGTAACGGTAACGGGGCCACCTGCCTGTATTTGCTCTCTAAACAGGGGCACGACGCTACCGGCCGAATCCAACACATTGCCGAAGCGCACGGTCATGAAACGAGTCACACCATTGCGATTCAAATTTTGACAGAGAATTTCGGCGGCCCGTTTGGTAGCCCCCATCACATTGGTTGGATTGACTGCCTTATCGGTGGAGATCAATACAAATCGCTCTACTGCACCCGCTATGGCTGCTTCCGCCAGAATTTTGGTGCCTATCAGATTATTATGCACCGCTTCGCGCGCCTGGCTCTCCAGCAATGGCACGTGTTTATAGGCGGCCGCATGAAAGATGACATCGGGTCTTTGCTGGTCGATCAATTGTCCGACCGCCAGTGGATCGGCCACATCGCCCAGTACCGCCAGATGCTGCAACTGACTATTCAATCGCGTAAGATCGGCGTCGATCTTATACAAATTGAATTCGCATTGATCGAAAATGATCAGTTTTCTCGGCTGCAAGCGGGCCAATTGCTTGCAAAGCTCGGAACCTATCGAACCGCCGCCGCCCGTCACCACAATGGTTTTGTCGTTCAAACTGGACCTGATCCGCTGCCAATCCAGCCGCACTGGATCGCGCCCCAGAATATCCATGATGGATACGTTTCTCAGGTTGGCCTTGGTCACCGAGCCGCTCAGCAATTCCTTGACGGAAGGCAGGGTCTGAAACGGCACGTGGCAGCTTTCACAGATTTCCACGATACGGCGCATTTGGCTGTCGGTTGCCGACGGTACCGCGATCAGCACGACCTCGATTTCCCATTGTTCGATCAAATCCGCTAATTGCTCGACCCGGCCGGCTACCCGAATGCCGCGTATCTCTCGCCGGAATTTGCTTGGTTGATCGTCCGCAAAAATCACCGGGATATAGCCGCTGTCCGGATTCGACAATAAATCCCGTGCCAGCATCTCGCCCGCGGAACCCGCGCCTACTATCAATGCCCGCTGTCCTACCCGTTCGACAAATCCGCGCTCCTTCCAGAAGCGATAGACAAACCGCGGCACACACAAAAACGCCAGCAAAATCAGCACATACAATGGCAACACCGAGCGCGGCACACCTTCCAGGCGGTTATACAGAAACAGCAAACCCGTGATAAAAAATATGCCGGTGAGCACGGACTGGGCAATACGCACCAAATCAGGCATCGATGAAAAACGCCAAACCCCCCGATACAAGCCAAACGCCGAAAATGCCGTTACCTGAATCGCGATCACCACAGGTAAAAACAGCAAGCCCGAGTAAAAATAGTCATCGGGGATCACATCCAGGTTAAAGCGTAACCAGTAGGCACCAAACCAGGCCAACGGCACCATCAACAAATCATGGATGAATATGGAGGTGCGGGAACGAAACTTGAATGCCATCAAGCCACCCTATCCTGTCGGCCTGCTTCAAAGCGATAGGCCAGATATAGCAACGGCAAATAGGCCACTATCAAACCCAGCAAAGCGAAACGAGGCTGTATAAATATCAGCCATGAAATCGGCAACAACCACAGCAGATTAAGCGCCCAACTTGCCTGCAGTACGCGCAAATGCCCATATCGTTTGGCGGCATGCTGGTAAGCATGGGAACAATGGGCGTCATACCATTTTTGGCCGCTGAAAAAACGAAACCCCAGGGTATAACTGGCATCGACGATAAAAATCCCGAACAGTATCAGGCCGCAATATAACAATACCGCCGCCTGTTTTGCGGCCATCAGGATTAAAATCCCCAACATCAGCCCCAAAAAACCGCTGCCGACATCGCCCATGAAAATCTTGGCCTTGGGCCAATTCCACAACAAAAAACCCAGCGAAGCCGCGACCAGGCAGATTGCGACTAAAAACGAAAACCGGTCCAGATAATACAAATAACCCGCCAAAGCCCCCGACACGAATACGGACTCCGACGCGGCAATGCCATCGATACCGTCCATGAAATTGAACAGATTCAAAAACCAGACCAACAGCAAGACACCGAGCGTATAGCCAAACCAGCCCAGATCGATCATCCCTCGCTGCATTAGCACATCCACCGGTGCCGGTAATAGCAGCAGCGGGAAACCATGCAAAAACCCTACTGCCAAGCCCGAGGCTAATAAATGAATCAAAAATCGCCAACGCGCCGGCACATGGCCATGATCATCCATGAACCCAATCCCGGCCACCAACAACGCCCCACTCAGGGCGCTCAGGACGTCGTCGTCAGCCAAGCCCTTGAGGAACAAAATCAGCATGGCAAAGGTAAAAGCCAGCACAACGGCCAAGCCACCGCCACGCGGCGTCGGCACCGTATGAGAACTGCGCTGATTGGGAATATCCAACACTTGATTCGACAGGGCGTAAAACCGAATCAGTCCCGTCAACACGACAGCAACGAGCAAAACACCGATGAAGAGCAATAACACGCTAATTTGAATTCAGAAAGCGGACAATGTCCGGCAAGGTTTGTGGGAGAGTATGTTGAGGTTTGAAGCCCAGTTCGCGCTCGATTTTAGCAGACGAATACCAGGCCGAGCCCGTCAATTTTCGCAAGGCCGCGCTGTCGAAGAAAAATCGCCGCCCAATCACTCGGCCGATGATATCACCGGTTTTCGCCAGCACCGTCAGCAAGCCACAAGGCACCGTCCAGCCTATGGGCGGCTTGCCTAACGCGCTTCTGATGCTGTCGTGGATTTGCCGGGTCGAATAGGCTTGTCCGTCCGTCACGATATAAATTTGTCCGGAAGCTTTGGCGTTTTCGGCCGCAAGCACGGCAGCCCTGACCAAATCGTCGACATGCACCATGGAGCGCCGGTTATGGAATTCCGGTAACGGCGGAAACAAACCTCGCCGGACAGCCATGATCATACGTGACAAATTACCTTTGTCGGTATTGCCATAAACCATGCTCGGGCGTATCACCACCGGTTGCGGCACATAACCGCCCTGCAGCACCAGCTGTTCCGCGGCGAATTTCGACTGGCCATAACCCGTATCGGCGGGTGCTGCCACGGACTCGTCCATCGGTTGTAAACCCGATTCCCCCACCGCCTTGACACTGCTGAAAAACACGAACCGCTTAACACCGGCCAACTTGGCGGCTTCCAATAATTTACGGGTGCCATCGGCATTGACCTGCCGATAAAGAATTTCATCTTCTCGTTTTTCTGCTACGGCATGAGCTATGCCGGCGAGATGAAAAACGGTATCCACACCATCGAACAAGCCGACGGGGCATTCATCGTTAGCCAAGTCCATTTGAAACTCCCCGGCTTGAGCGTTAACGGCTACACGGCTCAATGTCTTGACGATAAATCCTCGCGCTCTTAAAGCTTGGCAAAGCCGGGTCCCGATGAATCCGGTAGCTCCGGTAACCAACACGACCTTGCTCACAGCATTTCCTGGTAAATATCAAGCGTTTGCGCAACGATAATCCGGTCCGAGAACGCTTGCTCCACTTTATGCCGAGCTGCCGCCCCCATTTTTTGGCGTAAGGCTTTATTTAATATCAAAAACTCCATGGCCTCCGCCAATTCAGTGACCTCTTTTACCGGCACCAAGATACCATTGACACCATCGTCGACGATTTCCTTGCAACCCGATGTATTAGTAGTAATGAGCGCTCGTCCACAAGCCGCTGCTTCAAGGAGAGATTTTGGCAACCCTTCTCGATAGGACGGTAGAACGGCAACATGCATTTTGCGCCAAAATTCAGCAATGTCATCGATATGTCCTACACATTGAACATAGCCTTCGGCGTTCCATTGCTGTATTTGACCGGCATCGATCGAAGCCATGTTTTCCGGGTCTGGCTTACCGACCAAAAAAGCATTGAATAGCAAGCCTTTTTGTTTTAAATGTTTCACCGCCGCCACATACTCGCCCACCCCCTTGTCCCACAACAAGCGAGACACCAAGGCAATGTTGACGATTCCATCGGGCTCTTCGGTCGCCCGAAATCGCCGTATATCGACACCGGAGCCTTTGACGAGCTTGAGCTTTGAAGTGGGAATTCCGAGCTGCCTGGATAACAAATCAAAGTCTTCGTAATTTTGAACCGTAACCAAGGTATTTTTGCGCCGGAATAAAAAATGAAAAAACCCATTGATCAAAGGCCTCAAAAGGACGGCTTTTTTACGCTCGGACGAAAAAATAGCCCCCAACCCAGCCATCAAATTCACTACCCTCAGAGAAGGAAACAGCAAGGCCACCAAGGTGCCGTATAAAACGGGCTTGACCGCAACATGATGCACGATGTCGGGCCGGTATTGTCGATACGCTTTCCAAACCTGCCAAAGGGTGTTTATTTCGTATAGCGGATTGACACCGCCACGCTTGATGTTCAAAGGCAGCAAGAGTATCCCGGCATCGCGGATGGCATCGCCATGTTGGGCAACGCGGGTTAATACGCCGACCTCAAACCCCTCGCGCAAGGCTGCTTTGGCCAAAACCAAACGATGTGAACAGAAATACCAATCTTCCGTGACGAAATATAAGATTTTTTTGCGGGTAGTCATCGATGACAACAATTCAAGGTTTATTTCCTTAAGACTCTCTGCTCATCCAACCAAGCTTGAAACATAAGGACTCCCCACAAATGATACTGCCAATTCCGTTGGCCGGAGAGATGTTCTTGCCACTTTTTTCTGATGCCCGCAGGTGCAAAAAAACCGTCCTGATTCAAGCGGGATTCATTCAACAAAGATTCGGCCCAATCCCGTAAAGCGCCACGCAACCAGTTGTCGAGCGGAATGCCGAATCCCATTTTAGGCCTTTCGATCAATGACTTCGGCACGTAATCGTATAACACCTGCCTCAATAGATGCTTGCCTTGACCATCGCGAATTTTCATCGACAACGGTAGCCGCCAGGCAAATTCGACCAATCTATGATCCAAAAACGGCACCCGGGTCTCCAGACTCAAATTCATCGCAGCCCTATCCACTTTGACCAAAATATCATCCGGCATATAGGTCAGCGTATCCAGCGCCATCATCCAGTCCACGGTAGTTGGCAAAGCCGGCCACTGCCGCCGGTCGGTCAGAATCGTCGTAGGTTCGGTACTACCCAGCACCACATTGCTCGGTTCATCCCATAGCGATATCAAGCCGAAGTAGAGACTTTCAGGCCCCTGACAACGCAGTACGCCAGCCAATTTATGCAGCTTGTCGCCGGGGTTGCCGAAACGTAACTTACCCGGCAGCATGAAACCCATTGCCGACAGCATCGCATTCCAGCGCTCCGGCGGCACGCTAGTCATTAGCCCGGCCATCCTCGCTCTAACGGGTAAGGGCAAGCGCTCCAATTTACGCCAAAGCGCTTGCCCGATGAAATAGCGATTATAACCACCAAACAGTTCGTCGCCACCGTCGCCCGAAAGGCTGATGGTCACTTGCTCTCGGGCCAGTTTAGAAACCAGCCAGGTCGGAATTTGCGACGAATCGGCAAAGGGCTCATCGTAAATTTCAGGCAACCGCGGAATCACCGCCATTGCCTGCTCGGGAGACACATAGAGCTCGGTATGTTCCGTGCCCAAATGCTTGGCCACGGCATGAGCGTATTCGGCTTCGTTATAACCCTCCTCGCGAAAACCGATGGTAAATGTTTTAACCGGATTGCTCGACTGCGCCTGCATCAACGCCACGATAGCGGAAGAATCGACCCCGCCGGACAGAAAAGCCCCAAGCGGCACGTCGGCCATCATCTGTCCACGGATAGCCTGGGTCAACAAACGCGTCAACTCGGCCTTGGCTTCCGCTTCGCTCCCCACGAACAAATCACCGCTACCCGATTCGGCAACCTCATTGACGGACCAATAGGTTTCGACGTCCATCTTGAGCGCCGTATCCACCTGTAGATAGGTGCCGGGCAACAGTTTTTGTATGCCTTTATAGATGGAATAAGGAGCCGGGATATAATTGTGGCGCAAATATAGCGCTAGCGCGTCCCGGTCGATTTCGCCGACAAACGCGGGATGCGCGCGCAAGGCTTTCAGCTCGGAACCGAACAAAAAGGTATTATTTTGGATACCGTAATACAGCGGCTTTTCGCCCAATCTATCCCGCGCCAATGTCAGCACGCGCCGCTGCCTGTCCCACAGCGCGAACGCAAACATGCCGACACAGGCTTTCAGCGCGGCATTTACACCCCAAGCCGCAATCGCGGCCAACAGCGTTTCGGTATCGGAATGCCCATTCCAACCGCCATGGGCTCCGGATAACTGATTGCGTAACTCCAGATGGTTATAAATCTCGCCATTGAAAACAATGACATAACGACCACAAGCCGAATGCATCGGCTGATGACCGGCAGGCGATAGATCGAGAATGGACAACCTGCGATGGCCCAATGCAATACCCGCGTCCTGATCGCACCAGACGCCGGCATCGTCCGGGCCGCGATGATTCAACCCATCGGTCATTATTTGCAAGATAGACCTGGAATCTAAACCCGAATTTTGACTTTGAAAAACACCTGTTAATCCACACATAGAAAGCGTTATATTCCCGTTGTCCCAATAATCCAATTTGACAAACTTGGCAAACTTATCGACAAAACGGCTACCCACTTAGGAATGTACATAAAATAAATTAGACGTCTTGTGTGCTTGGTCATGCGTATTCCTTAATAACTGTCTAAAGAGCAAGTCCCACCCGGTCAAAAACATTTTGGGCCATTGTCTTGAGTTAAATGAATATAAAAATCTTCATAATCGCGAACGACCTGACTGATTTCATAATGACTGAGTACTCTATGTCTTATTTTTTCGCTCAAGCTCTGCTTTTCTTCGGGCGACAAACAGAGAAGTTCTTGCATTGCCACTGCGAGTCCCCGCATATCGCCAACCGCCACCGATCGGCCCACGTCTCCGACAATAACTGCCGAATCTCCGGCGTCCGTCACTGCACACGGCACACCACTGGCCATTGCCTCGCCTAAGACATTTGGAAAGGCCTCTCCATCCGAAGAGGAAGCCAAAACATCCAATGCCGCCATCAGGCGCGGAATATCATCTCGTAAACCCAAAAAATGACAGTTTTCCAATACGCCGGCGTCCTTTGCCATTTGCAGCAAATTTGAATTAGCGGACGCTATGTTTTTACCCGCCAACAAAAAGCGCACAGAGGGCATTTTCTCGAGCAAATAGCCAGCCGCCCTAAAAAAACCGGCATGATTCTTTTGCGGATCGAAACGACCGATCAACCCCACCAGCAAAACATCTTGCATCAATCCCAGTTCCTTGCGCACACTGTGCCTTGCGTTGTTATCTGGCTTAAAACGCATGAGATCAAAACCGTTGGGGACAACGACCATTTTCTCCGCCGCATAACCTTTCTCTATATGAATGAGCCGCGCCTGCTCAGAGCAAGATAGAATGAGTCTCGGAAGCCATGGGGAGAAAAATGCACACAATCTGACAATCGCGCGCGTAGACAATTTGGTTTTATCGGCATCAAGGTTACTATTATGTATACCCCAGCCTATGGCTTTCACGCCGGCCAACCTTGCGGCCAATCCGCCCAGTAAATCCGCATGATACATCCAGGTGTGCACGACGTCGGGTCGAATCGTTTTGATCATTCGCAGCAAAGATACGAATCCCGCCATATCAGAAAGCCCGCCTTTCATATCGACGGACCGCACCGAAACACCCAATGCCGAAATTCGCGGAGCCAATTCTCCGAGCGGACTCAACGATATGACATAGGGCTGAAAACGCCGCCTATCCAAATGCTCCAGAACTTTAATAAGCATCATTTCGGCGCCTCCGGTCGAAAGACCGGTGATTACAAACAAAACTTTCATACGACGGACCGAAGCAGACAGGCCAATTTCGGGGCAATGACGTTGACACCAAAGTGATCGAGTATTACTTGCCGGCCGACCTCGCCCATGGCCTTTGCTGTGTGAGGTTGAGTGATCAGCATGTCCAGCCCCGCTATCCAATCATCCTTTTGCGTAACGCCAAGCCCGATTTTACCTAGTCCTAATACTTGACGATTCATGCCAACCGGAGAAACGACCACCGGTAATCCGCAAGCCATATACTGCAGCATCTTAAAACTGCACTTTCCGCGCTCCCAATCACCATCCGCGAGCGGCATCAGGCCTACATCGAAACTCTGAATAAGCGACACTTCGTTACCGGGTGTCCAGCGAACATACTCGACTTGATCCGAGGGTAGCCCGGTAAAACACGGCGGTTGGTCGGATACGATGCGCAATCGTGTTTCGGGATGGCGACTGAGCACTTCGGCTATCGCCGGTTCGATAAGCGACAGATAACGGTAATTACTACTGGTTCCTATCCAACCCATTACGCTAACGTCATCCCGTTGTTTCGCTGCCGGAGCATATCGTTCGGTATCGACCGCCGTCGGAAGAACGCATACCCGGCTTGCCCAGACGGCAAAACGCTCAGCCAAAAAATCGTTTCCACAGATTACAAGATCGGATTGCTCCGCCAGCTTCCGAGCGAAACGGCCGCCCCGATTAAGGAAAATTGCATCGTCGACATCGAGCACCCGTGGTCGACGGGTAAATCTTTCCAATGTCGATAAAGTGGAAAAGAATTCCCTTTGAAGTAGCGTTACATCGTAATTCTGCGCGGCTATCACCTGAGGAATACGCGACGCAACGCCCGCGACCAGCCAAACAGGTCTCAGCCAGCGTTGACGCGGAGGGAAAGAGGAAATCGGCGATATAAATTCATCCAGCGTCACATCTTCTTGCGCCAGGCGAGGCACCAGTTGACGTATACGAAACCGAGCCGACGGGACATTTAGCCCGCCAGTAAATGCCGCTACTTTCATGATGAGGCTTCGATGGTTGAGTTGTTAACAGGACGCGCCCAAACCGTCATCCGTCCCGTTTGTCCGAATAAACTAAAAATCCAAGCCAGGGGATAAAGCAGATAAGGCCACCAAGCGGAGCCTTCAGGCACATCGATCAGCATTTGTCCAAATTTGCCAAATCCCTTGTCGCGCAATACATACCCCATGCTGGCGATCAGATTGCTCAAAATACGCTGGTGATGAACTTTTTCCAGCTTCCAGCCGCATGACTCCAGCAGTTGCCCCATCGACTGCGGCGTAAAGTGATAAAGATGTGTCGGCAGTTGTAAAGCATACCAACGCTGTTTGAAAAGCCTAAATTCCAGCGAGGCCGCATTCGGCACGGAAAGCACCAACCAAGCGTCGGGTTTGGCCCATTCTCGCAGTTTTTTTAGCCCCCCCACTGGGTCGTGCAAGTGCTCGAGTACCATCCAGCCGACAATCAAATCAAAAACTCCATCGGGCTTCGGTGCCGTCTCCAATGGTCCCGCATGAACGCTATAACCTAAATCAGCAGCCATCTTTGCGGCTGTTCCTGAAAATTCTATCCCTTGGACGTCCCATCCTAAGTTCGCCATCCGGTACAAAAACACGCCGGACGCGCAGCCCAGTTCCAGCATTCGTCCGGGTTCTAGTGGCGGCAAAACCATTGTATTAAAATCAATGAAGTGGTGAATAAGGGATTTGACTTGGTCTTTAAATGTTGACAAATGGGTTGGTTCACGGCGTTTGACTTGCGTCCCCAAATAAGGCCCGTAATTATCCGGATAATAAAAACCCATTGTTCCTGGTGTTGGTCTTGGCGAGGTACGCATCAGACCACAGGACCGGCATTTGACAACCGTAAACTCTCCCGGCAAATCATGCAATCTATCCCGTCCCGTTAAAACAATCTCATCATTCTTAGCGCAACCCAGTGGGCAATCTATATTTTCTAATTTGACAGTCATATTAGGTTAGGGAATAACTCGTTCATTAAAAAACCTCACCAATGCGGCAATGTCATTACTCAATAAAAATGGCGTAGCTTCTCGTATGATTTTTTCCGGCCAATTCCACCAAGCAATTCTTTGCAAAACTTCGATAGTTTCTTCATCGAAACGGAATTTGATATGTCTAGCAGGATTGCCTGCTACAACGGAATATGGCATCACATCTTTGGTCACTAAAGCGCGAGCACCGATGACCGCGCCATCGCCAATGGTTACACCAGATAAAATCAATGCTTCGCGCCCGATCCATACGTCGTTGCCGATAACAACATCGCCTTTGGTTGCAGGATGCCCTTTTAATTCCGACCATTCTGGATAGTAAAGGTGAAGCGGATATGTCGTCACCCAATCGATTCTATGATCGCCGCCTAACATGATGACAACATCATCGGCCACTGAGCTATATTTTCCAACCGTTAGGCTGGCTTGATCGCTTTCAAACAGAACCCTCGGCTTCCCATAACTATGATCTCCAATCCTGAAGCCTTTAAGTTTTGGATTATCCAGCATTAAAAAACGTCGCGGCCCCTCCGGCAACATGAATATTGTGCGTAAACGCCATATCAATTGACTTATGAGCCTGTTAAACATATTTTTTTTCAGTAATTTTATTTTGCATCAAGATTAATGAAATCAAAAAATAAATTGAAACGCCCAATGCCAGTCCTAAATTACCCATCCAGTAAAACAGAGAAATTTTAAAAAAAATTCCAAAGGTATACGCATAAATACCAACGATAGTTGGAGATTTTGTATCTCCCACGGCATAAAACATTGAAGTCATAACCATACCCAAGTTTCCAATAACAAACTGTCCCGACATCAATAACATCATCATCCATAATAATTCGACGTCTTGACCGGAAACCTTGCGATATTCCACCAGAATACTCAAAAACTGCCTTCCTAGCGCGGCAAAAAATAACAATCCTAAAAATCCAGCAATGGCGACTTGAAATAATTTACGTCGATAAATTTTCCGGAACAGTTCGCTGTCCTGTTTTTTATATGACGTACTCAAAACTGGCACCAAAGGTGCCACTATCGCTTTATTGATAATCTGACTAATTGCGCCATAAATCTGCTGTGCGAGATAATATAGTGATAGGCTTCCGCTAGTTGCCGTGGAAAGCAAAAACCGATCAACTACTGGATCGGTTTTGTAATAAGCCGTACCCAATAACAAAGGCTTAAGGCGCTGCCATGTTTGTTGAATCGCCGAACTTGTAAGGTTGGGCCGTACCACCCTGCCCATGCCCGGCAAAAGTAACAAGGTTTGCAAAGCCATGCGCAAGCTAAGCAACCACGCCGCCGCCATCACCCCAAAACGTGGCAAAGCCCATATCAACAACGCAAATGTAATCACACTAGACACAAACGGCGAAAACTCAGCCCATATAAATCGCTGCCGAGCATGGTAGGCCGCCCATTGCACGCCATTGATGGCGGTAAACACCATGCCTATCAGCTGTATCCGGCTCAGTTCGATTGTCAGATGCTTTGCGGCTTCATCAAATCCCGGAACAGTCAAAGGCACCCACCAAGACGCCGTGACATGAAGAGCAACCGCCAACATGCCAAACAACGCGCCAATCAAGACAAGCAAAGCCCATGCATCGTGCCGCAGGCGGTCTTCGTCCTCTCCGGCGAGAATCGGCACCAAGACATGCATCAGTGACCCGCTGATAACAGCCAAAACTAACTGTGGAATCGTCATCCCCGCAAACAAGGCATCGGACTCCATACCGGGCCCTAGTTGAACCAGGACATACCATTGAAACAAAAAAGTAATACCCAGATTTGCCGAAGAGAGTATCGCCAGTTGAATCGACTGCTTCATGAGCCGCCGCCAGTCTCTAACCCAACCACACAAGTATCACGCCGGCACCGAAAAATATTCACACCTAAATATTGCTTGATTAACATTTATTATTTAAGAAGCTACGCAGAAGCTAAGGAATGAACTTGAAACAATCCATGCAAGTATTCGGTTTAGGTGCGGATTTATCCGCACAGTACGAATGAATTCGCACCGACCATTGTCGAGATTGTTTCTCATACATTCCTAAGTCAGATAGGGTAAGGCTTTGAAATTTTCTAATCGTCGAATTGATGCTTGTTTCGGTGTCAGTATTGTTATCAATGCACGGCAGAAGTTGCCATAATTCAGAGGGCTTGGTTCTCAGAATTTGCCGCATGCTGGAGAGGCCTTATCGTAACACAAGCTATCAAAACTGCCTCAGCCTACGCTGTCGAGAAATTGACTGAATCCACCAAACCATTATTTTCCCTGAATAATCAGCATATTGCTTGACTTACTGATCAAAAAAACGGATGTGTAAGGTGTCGGCGCCGCTTCTTGCCTTATCGACACCGCAAACCTTTGAAGCACACGCTTATGCGACAAGCATAACTCCACATCGCCTGAAAATTATCCTAGAATCGCCGATTGTTTTATATCCTGGCCGTCATTTACTCATGGACAGCAAAGTCAACCTATTCCCCTATTTTCAACCCATCGTCAGCGTGGCCAACGGAAAAATCATTGGCTATGAAGCACTTGCGCGCCAACTTGATGCCAACAACAAAGCCGTTTCGGCCGGCTCGCTTTTTTCTTCCCGCGAATTGAACGCCGAGGAAAGCATGGAGCTGGACCGTCAAGTGCGCTGGCAAGCTCTGCAAAAATTTGCCGAGCTCGATAACAATACTTATTTAGCCATCAATATTTCCGCGGCTTGGATAGATAATCTCAAACACCTCAATGCATCTCCCACGTTGAAAATGCTGGAAGAACTCGATATCGACCGCCAGCGTGTCATCATTGAAATCACCGAGGAACATGCCGACCTGACCAAACTGACGGAAATCGTCAAACGTTATCGCAAGCAAGGCTTGCGCGTCGCACTGGACGACTTCGGCGCAGGCGCGTCGCAATTGCAGCGCGTCATGGCCATACAGCCCGACATCATCAAAATCGATATGCGCCTGTTCAAAAAAGCCTCTAAAGGTGGCATAGCCGCCGAAGTGGTTTCGATGATGACTCGTTTGGGCAAGCGTACCGGTTGTCAAATCATTTGCGAAGGCGTCGAAACGGACGAGGAATTTTTGTTTGGACTGAATTGCGGCGCCCAATACATGCAAGGATACTTGTTTTCGCCGGCACTCCCCGACTTTTTACCCGCCGATATGTATGAACAACGCATCATTTCGTTGCGGAATAAGTTCTTGAAAAGAAAGGTTGCCAAAATACAGGAAAAACTGAAGTCCATCGCCAACATCAAGGAACTGATCTATCGTTTGGCGGAAAGATTACAAGCCGACTTCAACTTAAACGAACTGGCCCATTGGAACTTTTCGGAAAGCGGCGTGATTCGTTTTTATTTGTGTAACAACGAAGGTTATCAACTGTCACCCGATTTCAATTTTTCCAAGAACAAATGGTTCACCGATCCGCGTAAAATCGGTTTCAATTGGTCGTGGCGGCCTTATTTTTTTCAACTGCTGGCGTTGGAAGACGGCACCGAGCAAAATCGCATCGTCACGTCCGAGCGTTACCGCGATTTCAGCACCGACCAACTTTGCAAAACCTTGTCATTGCGTTTGGATGCCGAGCGCATATTATTGGTTGACATTTTTGCCTCAGAATAACGATTTGCGAAACCCAACTATGAAATACTGGCTCATGAAATCCGAACCCGATGCTTTCAGCATCGACGACTTACAACAACGCCCCGGTCAAACCGAACATTGGGATGGGGTGCGCAATTATCAGGCCCGTAACATGATGCGCGATGACATGAAAATCGGCGACCAGGTTTTTTTCTACCATTCCAATTGCGACTCGCCCGGCATCGTCGGCATCGCGGAAGTCGCCAAGGAAGCCTACCCGGACTTCACGGCTTTCGATCCGGCCGACAAGCACTTCGACCCCAAAAGCAATCCGGACAAGCCCACCTGGTTCATGGTCGACCTGCGTTTCGTTAGAAAACTCAAACGCGCCATCAGTCTGCAGGAACTCAAGCTCAAACCGGAATTAGCGGAATTGGCCCTGGTGCGCCGCGGTAACCGGCTCTCCATCATGCCCGTGACAGCGTCGCAATGGGACTTTATTTTGCAACTGGAATAAGGGTTTTAACGTACAGGGGGCGAGGGAGCAAAAGGCGGAAGTTATTTTGATCGAATCCCAAACGTCCAATCCTATTGTTTGAGCCAGAGAAAATCCCGCCTTCTCCCGCGCCAAACCGTTCATGCTTGGCGCCCAGGTCCGGCACGAATGGTTTGGCGGAAGCAGCTATTCCGGGAAGTTATTTGCGGTCAAATCCTTAACCGCTTAACCAGCCGGTTTGAGTTTTTCCAACGTTTGCTTGGCTTCATCCAAGCCGTCGAAATTGGCTTTCGAATCCACCGCTTTTTGCAAGTGCTCCTGCGCTTTTACCGTGTCGTTTTGTTTGAAATACAGCATACCGATATGGTAATTGGTAATCGGCGACGCGGCATCGGCTTCCAGCGCCTTAGTCAGCATATCCTTGGCGAGTTCCAGTTTATCTTGCTTATAGGCTATCCAGCCGACCGTGTCCAGAAAACTGGGGTTTTTGGATTTTGCCAACGGCTCGGCCATTTTTGCCGCGCGCTCCAGATTTTCCGGCGTGGCCGCATAATCGGACAAATAGCTGGCCAAATTATTCACGACCATTGCAGCCTGCGGATAACGTTTATACGACTCCTCGTACAGCGCCAGCACTTTATCGTGTTCGCCGGCACCATGGTAGATTCTCGCCAAATCCTCGACCAATTCCATCGCCCCCTTGGTTTTTTCTATACCTTGGGTATAAATCTTGATGGCTTGATCCTTGTTGTTTTGCACCAATTCCGCCAGCGCCAGATTCCGATAAGGACTGAACCAGTCCGGCTTGATCTCCTGCGCTTTGGCGAAGTTCTTTTTAGCCTCGGCAAAGTTCTTCTGGCTCAAATAAACACCACCGAGCAGGTTATAAGCGATGAAATGATCCGGATGACGCTTGATGACTTGCTGTAATTCCGCGATCGCCTTGGCGTCCTGTTTTTGCGCCATGTAAGTTTTGACCAGTTCGGTCAAAGGTTCGATCGCATCGGGCTTTTTCTCGAGCGCATTTTTAAAGGCATCAACCGCGGCATCCAATTTGCCTTCGGCCTGATAGCCCAAAGCCGACATATAAAACCCTGCCGCATCATCGGGGAAGGTTTGCTGAACCTGTTTGGCCACCTCTTGCGCCTTGTCCCATTGCTTTTTGGCCACTTCCAGCCTGAACAAGGCTTCCAGGCCTTTTTGGCTTTTGGGGTTGGCTTTCAACAGCTCGGCGATCTGCTGTCTGGCTTGCTCTTCGTTACCCGCATTAAGCTGCAAACCGGCCAATTCCAGGCGCGCCGACTCGTCCGCCGGAGCCGCGGCAACTACTTTTTCCATGTTTTCACGCGCCAGTTCCGGCTCGTTGTTGCGCAGATGCGTGGCCGCCAGCAGTTTCAACACGTTGACATTGTTGGGCTGATCGACCAAGACCGAACGAAAATCGCCAATCGCTTCCGGAATCTTGTTTTCGGCCAGGGCAAATTGACCGCGCAAGGTCAAGGCTTCGGCATCGCGGGGATTGGCGTCCAAGACCTCCTTGATCAAGGCCTTGGCCTCATCGATGCGTTTGGTGGCCGCGTAGATCCCAGCCAGTTTGTCGCGCGCGGAAATGCCATTCGGTCCCAACTTATCCTGCTCGACGACTTGTTTCAGGGTTGCCTCGGCTTTATCGGCCTGTTTGTTGGCCATTTGCAAGGAAGCCAGTTTAAACTTCAGCGCATAGGCATCCGGCTTTTGTTGCACGACAGACTGCAACTCGGCGATCGCAGCTTCCAAACTACGTTTTTCCACCAGGAAATCGATCAGATTACTCGTGGCCGCTTCGTTATCGGGCAATTTCTGAATCGCCTCGCGTAATGTTGCTTCGGCCTTGTCGAGCTGATGAGTGCCGACCTGGAATAACGCCAGATTTTTATAATGCTGCACCTCTTCCGGTTGCAGCTTGATGATGGCGCCCAGCAACTCCTCCGCCTCGGCGGTTTGTTGGTTTTTGGCGTAAATCCCCACCAGCATCGTGCGTAGCGGAATGCTGTCCGGCTTTTTTTCGATGCCTTGCTTCAACAAGGCGATTGCCTCGCCGACTTGATTGTTCTTGACCTGTATCGATGCCTTCATCAAGGTGGCCGATACATCGTCCGGGGATTTTTGCAGGGCCTTTTCCACGGACTGAATCGCGGCATCGCTGTTGTTCTTGGCCATCTGCACACCGGCCATCAATACCAGCGCTTCCGCATTATCCGGTTGCTTGGCCAATGCCTCCGTAGCCATTTTTTCGGCGTCATCCACCGCACGGTTCAATAGCAGCAATTGACCCACGCGAACACGTGCCATCACATGGTTTTCATCATTGGCGACGATGGTGTTGTATTCCTTGAAGGCGTTTTCGATCTTACCTTGTTTGCTCAAGGTTTCCGCCATTTGATAACGGCTTTCCCAGTGTTTGGGATCGATCTGCAATACGTTTTTGTACGCCAACTGGGCTTTTTCGTAATCCCCCGCCTGGAAAAGCTGACTGCCTTCCTCCATGTATTTCGCCTTGCGCTCATCGGCACCATCACAGGCTACCAATCCGGTCGTTAAAACAGCAATACCTAGATTTCTTAAAATAGTTCTTTTTGTATACATCTCGCTTCCATTTGCTTGAGTTTATCGGATCAGATCCGGGATAACGTTATTGCCTTCGGGATTTTATCGTATTTGCCCAAACGAAAAGCGCCCTACTTGGCTAGTTTTCTCAAGCCATGGTGCGGCATGTTGCCGCAGGCTTGTAGTCAGATTGGCATCGAAATCGTCGCTTCTGGACAGGCCAATCTCCAGGCGCTATGCTCTGAAATCATTCTCATCGTCTAGCTGGAGACCTCATGTCACTGACACCCGCACACTTACCGAAATTGTTCGATGCAGTCGCCGCCGCCATCAATGAAAACGCCGCCGCCGTTACCGAACTGGATCAAGCTATCGGCGACGGCGACCATGTGTTTAATTTGCAGCGCGGCATAGAAGCCTTACAGAGTCACGCCACCGAGATCGCTGGCCTGGACTGGACCGCGGCCTGGCAAAAAATCGGCATGACGGTGATGGCGGCCATCGGCGGCGCCTCGGGTTCTCTATATGCCACCTTGTTCATCAGCCTGCATAAAAACACGAAAGACAAGCCTGTAGATCCCAAAACCTTCGCCGAGGCGCTACATTTGGCGGTAGAGGCGGTCAAGCAACGCGGCAAGGCCGACGTCGGCGAAAAAACCATGCTTGATGTATGGGTACCGGTGGCGGCTGCCCTGAAACAGGATGTGGAGGAAGGCAAAAATTTGCATGAGATTCTGGATCATGTTCACGCCGTTGCCGAAGCGGGCGTCGAAGCCACTCGCGACATGGTGGCCACCAAAGGCCGCGCCTCGTTTCTGGGCGAGCGCAGCAAAGGCCATATCGATGCCGGCGCCAAAACCGCGCAATTGATGATAGCCGCGATTGCAAACCACATTAAAACGGTCGCAGAGTAAGTCAACCAAAAAGGGGAGTAAAACTCCCCTTCCCGCCGAGGCATAAAAGTAAAAAGCGCCTGCGTTATTCGGCAATAGCTAAAGCTGTTGCATTCCTCAAGGTTACGACTGACGTGATAAAACTTTGGCTTTTTCCGGTAAATGCGCTGGATCAACAACCCCAGCGTAAAGCGGCGGTATTGACCGGCGCATCCCACAAATGCAACATCTCGTCATCCAGCAAGGTCAGCGTCAACGAGCAACCTGCCATATCCAGCGAAGTCGTGAAATTGCCGACCAGCGAGCGCTGAATCTGCAAACCACGCTGCTGCCAATATTGCCAGGCCAATTCGTAGACCAGATGCAATTCCACCAACGGCGTGCCGCCAAAACCGTTGACATGCAGCAGCACAGCCTGGCCGGCTTGCGGATTCAGTTCAGCGTGGATATGACCGGCCAATTGCGCGACGATTTCAGTCGCCGAAACTAGCTTGCCGGTTTCCCGGCCGCGTTCGCCGTGAATCCCCACGCCCATCTCGATTTCATCGTCGGCAATACTGAAGGTTGGATGCCCCAGGGCCGGCACGGTGCAACTGGTCAAAGCCACGCCCATGGAAGCCGTGGCTTGCACCACTCTATCCCCCAGGGCTTTGCAGGCCATCAAATCGTAGCCCTCTTCCGCCGCCGCACCGACGATTTTCTCGACGATCGTGGTGCCGGCCACGCCGCGACGGCCTATCGCATGATCCTTCGGCAAGGAAACATCATCGTTGACCAGCACGGTCGCATTCGGCCCTTCCAGCATCTCGGCCGCCATCTCGAAATTCATCACATCGCCGGCGTAATTCTTCACGATGAACAACACCCCGGCTCCGCCGTCAACGGCTTGCGCGGCAGCCAGCATTTGATCCGGCGTCGGCGAGGTAAAGATTTGCCCCGGACAAGCCGCATCCAGCATGCCGAAGCCGACGAAACCGCTGTGCAAGGGCTCATGGCCGGAGCCGCCGCCGGAAATCAGCGCCACCTTGCCGGGTTTGGGCTGCTTGCGGGCAACGAAGTTGGGATCGGTGCTCAGTTGCACGATGTCGGCATGGGCCTTGGCAAAGCCTTGCAGACTGGTGTCCAGAACGGTGGCGGGACTGTCGATGAATTTTTTCATGGTTATCTCCTTATTTATATCAGCAAGGCCCGGGTCAAGGCCTGAATATCTTGCATCACCCAGGTGGGCGCGTAATCGAGCGAGGCAATGTCGCTTTCCTTGGAAATACCCGACAATACCAACACGCTCCGTGTGCCCGCTCGCACCGCGCCCAGAATATCGGTATCCAGCCTATCGCCGATGGCTATCACGCGTTCCGGTTCAACACCCAGTAAAGCCAAGGCTTGTTGATAAATGATCGGTTCCGGCTTGCCGATGAGGGTGGGTGTAACGCCGGTCGCGGCGCTCAAGGCCGCCAGCGTCGCGCCATTGCCCGGCAAAAAGCCGCGCTCGCTGGGCAAGGTCACGTCGCCATTGGTGCCGTAAAAATGTGCGCCAGCTTGAATATTCAAAGCCGCCGTACAGAGCTTGTCCCAGCTCAAGTCCTTGTCCAAACCACTGACGACCAAATGCGCGCGTCTATCGCCCTCGATATCGTCCAAACCGGTCAAGATAAAACCCAAATCCAGCAAGGGTTGGCGCGCGCCGACACCTCCGATCACGAACACGCGTGTCGTTTCCGGTTGGTAGCGCTCAGCCAGATATAAAGCGGTCGCCATGCCGGAAGTCAGAATTTCACCAAGCTCGACTCTCACCCGCATCTTCGCCAGTTTTGCGACGTATTGCTCGGCACTCAGACTGGCGTTATTGGTCGCCAGCACGAACGGTAGACGCAAATCGCGCAAAGTCTGAAAAAACTCGCTCAACCCGGCTTGCGCCTGATCGCCGTGCCACAACACACCATCCATATCGATGATCAAACCGCTAATATCACTGAATGCTTGCATATCCAAAACCAGGCTCAACCCGCAAAAAACAGTCGCAAAGAATTGCATAAAGCCCAGCACCTGTCTACCCGGCCAATAGCCATTCAATTTTATTGCTTGACTTGAAGGCGATAACCTTGTTTAATAAGCGGCTCTTGAGCAAGCCCAGGTAGCTCAGTCGGTAGAGCAGAGGACTGAAAATCCTCGTGTCGACAGTTCGATTCTGTCCTTGGGCACCATGAATTTCAAAGGCCTTGCCGCAATGCAAAGCCTTTTTTATTTCCCCTTCCCAGCAGCCTCAATCAATTGTCCGAAACTGATAGCGCCGTCGCCAGCGGGTAATCGTTCGGACAGATAAACGCTAAAGCCCTGCTCGATCAATTCACCTTGCGCCAACTCGGTCAACAAGCGGTTTTGGAATACGCCGCCCGTCAAACCGACGTTGACAACGCCATGAATCTCGCGCAAATGCTGCGCCTGATCGACGATGGCTCTTGCCAGACTGGCATGAAACGCCCCTCCCCGCTCGGCTTTACTCAATGCTGGGTTCGTCAGCATCGGCAGCAACGGGCGCCAGTCCGTCACCAGGATACCGGCGCCGTTGAACGACAAGGGCAAATCCAGCCCCGGTACATCGGCGCGGCTAATGGCTTCCAGCCGCATCGCGGCATGGCCTTCGTAGCTGGAATAGCATCCGATGCCCATCAACGCCGCTGCCGCATCGAACAATCTGCCAACAGAACTGGTCAGCGGGCTGTTGACGCCTTTTTCCAGCGCGCTTTTCAGCAAAGCGGCATCGGGCAATCCCACTTGCCACTCCAGGCCCGCTTCCCAGCAGACCGCCAACGCGCACCGCCAGGGTTCGCGACTGGCTTTCTCGCCTCCCGGCAATCGAAATGTCTTTAAAGTCCCTACCCGCAGCCAACTACCGGGCGCACCCAGCAAGGTTTCACCGCCCCAAATCGTGCCATCCTCGCCGTAACCGGTGCCATCCCAAGTGAACACCAGCATGGGATCTTGTACGCCGTGCTCACCCACCAGCGCCGAAGCATGGGCATAATGATGAAAAACCGGTATCACCGGCAATCCCGCCTGCCTGGCCCAGCGCGTGGCATGATAGCCAGGATGCGCATCGCAAACCACAGCCTCAGGTCGAACGCCGTACAGCCTTTGCAAATCGGCGATGACTTGCGTGAACACCTGCTCGCTGCGCGGCGACCCCAGATTGCCGATATGCGGCGATACCACCAAGCGCCGCCCGAACCCCAACGCCACGGTATTTTTCAAATCAGCGCCGACCGCCAATAAGGGCTGCCCGAAACTGAACGGCACAGCCAATTCCAGCGGCGCCGTGCCACGGCCCAGGCGTATCGGCCTGGGTTTGCCGGCGATGCGGCGATAAACCGAGTCGTCCGCCGGCCTTAAAATCGGCCGGTCGTGATGCAAAAACGCATCCGCCACCCGCGCCAGCCGGCTTTCGACTTCCTCGCCGTCGGTCAGCACCGGCTCGCCGCTGATATTCGCGGACGTCGCCACCAAGGGTTTGCCAAAATCATTGATCAGCAAATGATGCAACGGGCTGTAAGGCAACATCAGCCCCCATTCCGCCAAATCGGGCGCAATCTCGTCGACCAGCGGCGATGGCAAGCGCTTCCTGCCTAACACGATGGGCCGCAGCGGCGAACGCAGCAACGCGCGCTCGTCGGGCTCCAGCTCCGCCAGGGTATCGACGACCGCCAAACCATCGTCGCCGCGCCAGGGCACCAGCACCGCCAGGGGCTTGTCCGGCCTGGCCTTTTGCAAACGCAGTCGCCTTACCGGTTCTGACTGGGCGGCATCGCACAAAAGATGATAACCGCCTACCCCCTTGACCGCGACCAGCAAACCCGCGCGCAACGCCACCGAACAAGCGGCCAATGCGGCTTCATTGCCGGTTTGGTCAACAAATCCCAGCCGGCGGAACAGCAATCCCGGACCGCAACGAGCACACGCCAGCGGCTGGGCATGATAACGGCGGTCGTTAGGATTGCTGTATTCTGCCTGGCAAGCCGGGCATAGCGGAAAGTCCGCCATCGCGGTGTTGGGCCTGTCGTAAGGCAAGCCATCGATCAGCGTATAGCGCGGACCGCATTGGGTACAATTGATGAAGGGGTAACGGTAACGGCGCTCGGCGGGGTCTTGCATCTCCGCGAGGCAATCGTCGCAAACGAAATAATCGGGCGGGATATGCGCGTCGGTGGTTTCATCGGCGGCACTGGCCAAAATCCTGAAATCCGGGTAGTCGGCAAGCTCGACGATCGCTACCGTTGGCGTTTCCGGTTGCGCCAATGGCGGCGCGCGCCGAATCAGCTCCCGTTCGAAACAACGCAAAGACTGGGCACTACCTTGGGCATGAATCTCGACCCGGCCGCTACGATTGCGCACCCAGCCCGTCAGGTTCAATTCATGGGCCAAGCGGCTGACAAAAGGCCTAAATCCCACGCCCTGCACGCGGCCGATGATGACGATATGAACAGCGTGCACCGCGATAAATTCGTTAAAATTAGGCCATCAATAACTGACAAAATATCCCCTCGCCCTCTGGGAGAGGGTTAGGGTGAGGGGAATATACTGGGGCGTTATTGAAACCAAATCCTTAGTCCATTGGAACGACTTGCGCGGTTTCCTTGCGCATACCACTTGCCCACCAGATGCGGCAGGCGCCTTCGTCCGACACCATGCACGGACCAACCGGGGTGCGCGGCGTGCAGGCCGTGCCGTAAATGCGGCAATCCAGCGGTTTGATTTTGCCCAACACCACCCGCGCGCAATCGCAGCCGGGCGGCATTTCACCGACATGTTCGCGGGCCTGGCTGGAGGCATCCGGAAAACGCAGTCTGGCGTTGTGGCTGTCGTAATCCGGCTTGAGCTCGAAACCGGAAGCCGGAATCACCCCAATGCCGCGCCACGGTGCATCGACCACGGCCAAGGTTTGCGCCAACAAGGCCTTGGCTTTGGGATTGCCATTAGGCTTGACCACCTCGGGATAACAATTATCCAGAAAAGGCCTGTTCTCTATCAGTTGCCGCAACACCGAATACGTCGCGGCCAACAGGCTCTCCGGCGTGAAACCGGCGATAGCCGCCGGAATTTGATGTTTATCGACGACAAATTGCCATTCTTCCGACCCCATCACGGTAGAAACATGACCCGGCGCAATCAACGCATCGAAGCCGGGTTGCTCGGACTCCAGCAGCATAGACACCGCAGGCCAGGTCAGGCGGCCACTCATCAGCAGCAATAGATTGTCGGGCATGCCCTCAGCGATCATGCCCGCTACCGGCGCGCAGGTGGTCTCGAACCCGGCGACGAAGAACACCACGGTCTTGTGCGGTTCGGCACGGGCTATCTTGACCGCTTCCAACGGCGAGGCGATTGGTCGCACGTCGGCACCGGCCGCCTTGGCTTGTTCCAGCGAACGAATGGCTTTTTTGGATACATTGACCGGTACCCGCAGCATATCGCCGAAACTCAGCAGCACGATGTCTTCGTTCAACGCCAAATGAATGGCTTGATAAATATCTTGCTCCGGGCACACGCAGACCGGACAGCCGGGGCCGGGGATCAGTTCGATTTGTCCCGGCAGGGCTTTGCGCAAACCGGCCATCGAAATCGAGCGTTCATGCCCGCCGCAAACGTTCATCAAGCGCACCCGTTCCGGCAGCGGCAGCGCGCGAATTTTTTCCAGCCAGTGTTGTGCGCTATGCATCATTAACCATGAGTCTGCCGATCCCAAAAAGTCCGTTCAAGCCTTGCATCATCAAACCCTGACAACCGGACGGAAACGCGGCTGCGACGCCGGGTCATGCAGGCTTTGCCCATCCTGCTGCACCCTGGGACGCAGCGTTTGCCCGTTTTTGACCCGCTGTTTATGTTCGGCCACTTCATGTTGCAGCCATTCCAGCCAAGCCTCCATGCCTTGCCCCGAGCGGCTGGACAGGTTAAAAACCGGCGCGCTGCTGGCCAACTTGCGTTGACACAGCTCCGCCCGTTCCGGCGAGAAATCGTCCAGATGCGGCAACAGATCAATCTTGGTGATCAGCATCAAATCGGCAGCGCGGAACATCACCGGATATTTGGCCGGCTTGTCGTCGCCTTCCGTCACCGACAGCAAGGTAACGTTACGGTGATGACCCAAATCGAAACTGGCCGGGCACACCAGATTACCGACGTTTTCGATGAACAACAGATCGAGCTTGGACAAATCGAAATGATCGAGCGCCGGTCCCAGCAAATGCGCATCCAGATGACAGGCCGTGCCGGTGGTGATTTGATGGGCCGGCACGCCCTGGGCGCGAATACGGTCGGCGTCGTTCTCGGTTTCCAGGTCGCCTTCTATCACGCCGATGTTCAAGCTATCCTTGAGCCGCTGAATGGTGGCTTCCAGCAACGCGGTCTTGCCGGAACCCGGCGACGACATCAAGTTGATGGCCAGCACGCCCTGCGCATCGAGCCTGGCCCGATTCTGCTCGGCATGGGCATCGTTGTGCTTGAGCAAATTGCTCAGCACGGTCACGGCAGATACCGGTTTTTGTGCCGGCGCGGTAAACAATAAATGCCGGTTACCCGACGTTACATTACAGCCACAGGTATTACACATGGTCAAACTCCCCTCAAATTCAATGCCGTACTTCTTCGACGCTTTCCAATTCGACCCGCGCCAAGATCAATTCGTCGCCGCTCAACAACCGGGTAGCAAAATCGCCGCAGTGGCGACAACTGAGATCGCTGGCCGTCGCTTCCGACTCCAGGCCGCACACATCGCAATAGACGCGTATCGCTTGTAGAGCCGTCACCAACTCCGCGCCTTCGGCCAGCGTGCCTTCGCAACTGACGCTGAATGCGCTCTCCAGCAACAAGGGTTCGACGCCCGCCAGCGGCCCAATGTTCACGATGACGCGCACCACTTTTTCCGCCTGATGCGCCCTTGCGATGGCGATGACCTGTTCCAGCAAATCCTGACACAGCGACAGTTCATGCACTGGCTGCGTCCTGTGCAAACCACTCATCGAACAATTCCCACGACGATTGAGCCTCGGCCTCGCTGATTTTCTGAATCGCATAACCTACGTGAATCAACACGTAATCGCCAACCTTGACCTCTTCGTCCTGCAATAAAAACAAACTGGCTTCACGCTGCACGCCCTTGGCGGTACAACGCGCCTGATGGCCCTCGATATGGCTGATCTGCATCGGAATGGCTAGGCACATGACAAATGACGTCCTTTGGCTGGAATGTGAAACAGGGGCGTGCGGCGAATAAAGTTCAAGTTTACCGCCAGCTCATTATAATCGGTAGCTAAAAATCATTACCTACCTGTAATCATGACTTTATCTTCCGTATTTCCCGACACTCACATCGCACTGGCGCACGGCAACGGCGGCCGCCTGATGCGCGAATTGATCGCATCGTTATTTGCCCGCCATCTGGCCAATGAACACTTGAATACCCAGGTCGATGCTGCCGATTTGCCGCTGTCGACCGACGAAGGCGAGCTGATGATGACGACGGACGGCTTCACGGTCGAGCCGCTGGAGTTTCCGGGCGGCAATATCGGCAGTCTGGCGGTGCATGGCACGATCAATGATTTGGCCGTCTCCGGCGCCCTGCCCCGTTATCTGAGTCTGAACGCCTTCATCGAGGAAGGCCTGGAAGTGGCTTTGCTGGATCGCGTGCTGGCCAGCATGGCGGCGGCTTGCCGGGAAAGCGAGGTCAAGGTCGTGGCCGGCGATACCAAGGTGCTACGCCGCGGCCAGGGCGGCGGCATCTATTTCGCCGTCACCGGTATCGGCATCCGCCCCCGCACTTTGAAACTGGGCCTGGACCGGATTCGCCCCGGCGACACGATTCTGGTCAGCGGCTCGGTAGGCGATCATGGCACCGCGGTATTATTGGCCCGCGAGCAATTTGGCTTGTCCGGCGAGCTGCAATCGGATTCCGCCAGTGTCTTGCCGATCACGCAAGCCCTATGCGACATCCCCGGCTTGCGCTTCCTGCGCGACCCGACCCGTGGCGGACTGGCGACGGTGGCGCATGAAATCGCCCATGCCACCGGCCACAGTGTTCGCCTGCAACAGGCCAGCATCCCGGTACAAGACCCGGTGCGGATGGTGTGCGACATTTTGGGCTATGATCCTTTGTATCTGGCCTGCGAAGGCCGGGTCGTCGCGGTGGTAGAGCAAGCCTCCGCCAACCAAGCCATGGAATGTTTACACGGCCTGGGCTATCACGACGCGGCCATTATCGGCTCGATCGAGAGCGGCAAAGCCATGGTGATCCTGGAAACCGACATCGGCGGCGAGCGCATACTGCAAGAACTGGAAGACGATCCGCTGCCGCGTATTTGCTAATGTTTATTCGCAGCGCAAAGGCGTGACCTGGCCGGTTTCCAGATAACGACGGAAATCCGCCAGCACCTGGGCGTGATCAAACGCCAATTGTTCGGGCATATTGTCAAAGGTAAACAAGCCGCAGTTTTTGGCGTCGTCGGCGGCCAGCGGCATGCCGTGCGCCTCGCCGACATAAACCGCGGTGACGGTGTGATTACGCGGGTCGCGTTTCGGATTGGAATAAATCCCCAGCAAGGCGGTCAAGTTCACGCCCAGTCCGGTTTCTTCCTTGGCTTCGCGAATCGCGGCACGTTCGACGGTTTCGCCGACATCGACGAACCCACCGGGTACAGCCCAGCCATAGGGCGGAAACGCGCGTTCGATCAACACAAACGGTCGTTGCGGAAGATCGAGCAATTGGATCAAAATATCGGCGGCGAGCAAGGGGGTAACGGGTTTGGCCATGACAATCCTGAGGTTTGAGTTTAAGCGACAGGATTTTACCGGCTAGCCCGACGTTAAACCAGCCACTCAGCCAGATTGCCGACCGATCATTACCATAACCTTCCACCAGGAGGTGCTCATGAAGTCGCTTTTCTACAGCCATGCGGATTTTCTCGATCACGATACCGGCCCCGGCCATCCCGAGTGCGCGGCGCGATTGCGGGCGATTGAACAGGCCTTGAGCACGACCGAATTTACCCACTTACAGCGCGTACAAGCGCCGATTCCAGACGACGTCGAAGGCAAACTGGCCTTGATCCATACGCCGGCCATGATCAACCGGGTATTGTCCGGCATCCCCAGCCACGATCTGACCTATTTCGACGCGGATACTGTGGCGTCACCGGGCTCTAAATCAGCGGCCTTGCGCGCGGTAGGAGCGATCTGCGAGGCGGTCGATAAAATCTGCGCGGGGCAAGCCGATACGGCCTTTTGCGCGGTGCGGCCACCGGGTCATCACGCGATGCCGGGTTATCCGATGGGGTTCTGCCTGTTCAACAACATCGCCATCGCCGCGGAATACGCCCGCCGGCATTACCAACTCGAGCGCATTGCCATCGTGGATTTTGACGTACACCATGGTAATGGCACTCAGGCGGCATTCTACGAACAACCGCAAGTGCTATATGCGTCCAGCCATCAATGGCCACACTATCCAGGCAGTGGACATCCGCTGGAAAACGGTGTTGGCAACATCGTCAATGTGCCACTGCCGGCCGGCACCGATGGCGATGTATTCCGAGCCAAATACGCTGACATCATCCTGCCGGCCGTCCGGAAATTCAGACCGCAATTGATCCTGATCTCGGCCGGCTTCGACGCCCACAAAGACGATCCCTTGGCCTCCCTGCGCCTGGTTGAAGATGATTATCGCTGGGTCACCGAGCAACTGTTGGAGATTGCCCTGGACTGTTGTGAAGGCCATATCATTTCCACCCTGGAAGGCGGTTACAACTTGAAAGCATTGGCGGCCAGTGTGGCCGCGCATATCGGGGTATTGGCAGGCTTGCAGCTTGCGAATGAGCAATAGCTGAAGCGATTGCACGCCGTGGTACTGGAGTGAAAAAGCTTTAGCTTTTTCCGTTTGCGCAATTGGAATCCGCGGGAGGAAGCGTTTAGGCTTCCTCCCGCGGAAACCCGCTGAATTATGGCAGGGCTGGAATCGTGAACACGTAATCGGCGTCTTTGACCGCGGTATGGCAGGCAAAGCATTCGGCGGATTTTTCCTTGCTGTTCATCACCAACTTGTCGCCTTCCCAGTGACCAAAACCCCAGCCGCCAGTTTCCGGAAATTTCTTGCTGTCCTTGATCATCGCTTCGGCGGCACTGAATTCGCCCGGCACGATCGCGGACGGCCAATTCGGATGCGGCCTTTCCTTCCAGACGATTTTGCCGATGACGGCGCCATCCGGCCACGGATTGATCTTGCCGCCGCGGGCCGCTTCTATCGCCTTGTCGTTACCAACGATGGCGCGCAGGGTATTTTTTTCGGTGCGATGGGATACACCCAGCACGCGCCAATCTCTGTATTCACCGTGCACGGGTTTGTCGGCTTTCGCAGCCGGTGTTTCCGCGTAGGCATTGCTTAAAGTCAATAACAGCGCACCCAATAAGGCGCCAGTCATAGCGTTGAATTTCATGTCTTCCTCCGTAAGCGTTCGCAAAATGTTTACTACAGCGCTGGGGATTTTAACGGCTAAATGCCACCTCTGCTAACGGAAATAGACATTTTTCCTCGTTCCCACGCTCACGCGTGGGAATGCCTACCGGACTTTCAGACCCCATCCGTTCCCACGGCGGACCGTGGGAACCAGTTAAACTCCATTGAATCACTTCGGTCGACAGCCAGCAACAAGCCGCTCATTCCATCAATGCCCCGCCGCCGCTTCCGCAGCTTCGGCCGACACTTTACTCACCCACGGCATCAGCAGCAAAGCCAGTGCAAAGATCAGCGCCAGGGTATGAAACAGGGTGTTCAGAGTCATCACTTCGGCTTCGCGCATCAACAGTCCGTAAACTTGCTTCAACGCGGCCGTCTCGGGATCGGGCGCGCCGGCGGCGGCCAGACGCTGGCGCAGGCCGGCCAGCAGGGTTTGCGCCTGCGGCGAGCCGGGCGTCACATGCTCGCGCAGCACCGCGTAATGTAGTTTGTTCAGATGCGTCATCAGGGTGTTCGCCAGCGCCAGGCCTATCGCCCCGCCCAGGTTGCGGGTCAGATTGTAAAGCCCGCTGGCGTTTTTGACTTCGTCCGGCGGCAAGGTGCCCAAGGCCAGCGAATTGATCGGCAAAAAACAAAACATCAACGAAAACCCGCGAATCGCCTGCGGCCAGAAAAACTCCCAGTAGCCCGATTCCTGCGTCAAATTGCCGTTGATCCAGCAACCGAACGCAAAACCGGACAAGCCCAGCGCCAGCATCAACCGGGAATCGATGCGTTTGGCCAAGGGCCCGGCGACGAAGGCGGACAAAAACTGAAACAAACCAGTCACCATGATGTATTGGCCGATTTGCAAGCTGTTCAAACCCTTGACGCTGGCCAGATAGACCGGCATCAAAAACATCAAGGTGAACAAACCGATGCCGAGCACGAAGCCCAGCGTACAACCGACCGCGAAATTGCGGTTGCGGAAGGCCCATAGATCGACGATGGGATGTTCTATGGTCAATTCCCGGTAGAACATCGCAAAGCCCGACAGCGCCGCGACCAGGCTGAAAAACACGATCTCCCGGCTCTCGAACCATTGCTCGCGCACGCCCTCTTCCAGCACGTATTGCAGGCTGCCGAGGAAGATCACGATGTAAACGATGCCGAGAAAATCGATCTTGTCGAGTAAATCCCAATTCGGCTCATCGACCCGCACGAATTTCCAGGTCGCCAGGCACACCAAAATTCCCGGCACGAGATTCACCAGAAACAGGGTTTTCCAGGACGACACTTCGGTCAGATAACCGCCCAGCACAGGGCCGGCGGTCGGCGCGATCATCACCACCATGCCGACCACGATCACCATCGCCGGCTGCAAGTGGCGCGGAAACAAGGTGTAGATCACCGCGAACACCGTTGGAATCATCGCGCCGCCGAACACGCCCTGAAACGCCCGGAACACCACCATGGACGGCAGATTCCAGGCGAACACGCAGCACAGACTCATCAGCGTAAAACCGCTGCAAGACAGCACGAACAGAATGCGGGTGGAAAATGCCCGCGCCAGCCAGCCGGATAATGGAATGATCACCACCTCGGCCACCAGATAAGCGGTCTGCACCCAGGTGATTTCATCCGCCGTTGCCGACAGGCCTGCTTGAATTTGTTCCAGCGAACTGGCGACGATCTGGATGTCCAGAATCGCCATGAAGATGCCGAACACCATCGCGAAAAAGCCTATCCATTGCTCGGTCGTGACCGTGTGCGCCTGCTCCGCGCTCGCCGACAAAGCTGGCTCAGTATTCGCCGTCATGCCGTTTACCGTACCTTGACCTTGAGGACGGTCGATAGCCCCGGCCGCAAGCGGCTCAAGTCGCTGCCCGCATCGAAACGGATTTTTACCGGCACCCGGCGCACGATCTTGGTGAAATTGCCGGTGGCGTTTTCCGGCGGCAACAGACTGAATTCCGAACCCGAGGCCGGCGCAAAGCTGTCGACGACGCCGTTAAAAATCTGGTCGGGATAGGCGTCCACCTCGATTTCCACTGCTTGCCCCGGCTGCATCTCGGCGATCTGGGTTTCCTTGAAATTGGCCTCGATGAACAGGCCGTCGATCGGAATCAAATATCCCAAAACCTGCCCCGGCTGCACCAATTGGCCGACCTGCACGCTGCGATTGCCGATCACGCCATTGATCGATGCGGTGATGCGGGTATTGTCCAGATCGATGCGCGCCAGCTCCAAAACAGCTTGCGCGGCTTTCAGGCGGGCGCGGGTTTCGTTGATTTGCGCATCCAGCGCCGCCAAATGGCTTTCCGCTTCGGTTCGGGCAGACAGCACTTTGTCCTTCAATGCGGCGGCTTGCCTGTGCGCGGAGTCGGCTGTGTCGCGGGTTTGCGCCGATACCGCCCCCTCTTCCGCCAGATTGCCGAAGCGCTGCAAATCCTTGGCAGCGCGCTCCAGATCGGCTTCGGCGGCATGAATGTTGGCCGCCTCTTGCCTGATCTTGGCGTGCTGCGTGCGTTTGTCGGTTTCCAGTGTCTCTATGCGGGCCGTTTCGGCTTGCACTTGGGCTTCGGCTTGCGCCACCCTGGCCTGAAAATCGTGATCGTCTATGACCACCAACAGCTCACCGGGCGAGACGCTCTGATTATCTTCGAACAACACCTGTTTGACATAACCGGTTTCCTTCGGGCTGATCAAACTGATATGGGCTTTCAAATAGGCGTTATCGGTACTTTCATAAGGATGCACGGCTTTCAACCAATACAGGAACCCGGCCGCGCCAATGGCCAGCAGCAGAATGACGATGAAGATTTTTTTACCTGACGGCGGGAAAGACATGGACGACTCTTGCTTAACTAAACGGTGTAGTTTAGTCTACTCAGCAAACCTATCCGGATGCAACCGTTATTTTCAGCCCGCCTAAAATGAACAAAACCCAAAACCCAAAACGTCAAGCCATACTGACCGCCGCCCGGCAGGCCTTCATCAGCCACGGCTACGCCGGTGCCAGCATGGAAGCCATCGCCGAAGCGGCGCCGGTATCCAAGCCTACGCTATATAATCATTTTCACAGCAAACCGGACCTGTTTGCCGCGGTGATAGACTACGAATGCCAACATCTGCTTGGCACGCTCAGCAACGTACACACCGAAACCAGCGACCCGGTGGCAGGCCTGAGCGCGATAGCCGCTGCGTTCATCGATCTGACTTATGCCGACGAGGCGCTAAAGCTTTATCGCCTGATCATCGCCGAACAGCTACACTTTGCCGAACTGGGTCAGCTGGTTTACCGTTCCGCCGTCGATCCGATCATGCAACGCATGGCCAGCTATCTCGGCGAACTGAAGGCGCGCGGCATTCTGGACGTCACCGACCTGGATACCTCCAGCCATTTGTTCCTGGACATGCTGAAAGGCGAAAGGCATTTTCGCTGCCTGATGGGGTTGCAAGCCGGCCTTGACGCATCGGAAAAACGCCAGTTGATCGACGCTGCGGTAACATTGTTTTTAAGAGGTCACGGTTATGAAATCTAAGCTTGCTGGATTGCTAGTGATGGGTGGCCTTAGCGGCTGCATGCTGGGGCCGGACTATCATCAGGAAACACCGGCAGTGCCGGATCATTGGCAAGCCAACGTTTCTTCCCAGGCAAACCTGGACCCGGAAACCCTGAAAAGCTGGTGGAAGAATTTCAACGATGCCGGCCTGGACAGCTTGATGAACCGGGCGCTGGCCAACAACCTGGACGTCAAGATGGCGCTGGCGCGTATCGAAGAGGCCCGCGCGGAACGTCGCGGCAACCGCGCGGAACTGTTTCCGAGCGTCAACGCCACTGCCGGCGTGCAGCGGCAAGAGAATCCGTTTCCCGGCCTGGCGTCCGGCATTAAATACGATTTGTTCGAGATAGGTTTCGACGCCTTGTGGGAAATCGATCTGTTCGGCCGCCAGCGGCGCCGGCTGGAAGCCGCCAGCGCGGATCTGGATGGCGCCAACCAAGAATATCGGCAAGCGCTGGTGATATTGACGGCGGAAGTCGCCCGCAACTACATCGATTACCGCAGCCTGCAACGGCAATTGCACATCACTCGCGGCAATCTGGAATCCCAACGCCACACCCTGTCACTGACCGAAAAACTCTTCAACGAAGGCGTCGGCACCCGCCATGATGTGGTGCGCGCCCGCGCCCAAACCGAGGCCACCGAGGCACAGATTCCAGCCTTGGAGGCCGCGCAAATCGCGGCACAGCGGCAATTGGAAGTCTTGCTCGGCCAACAACCCGGTACCTTGAGCGAGGAACTTGCGACAGATTCCCCCTTGCCCCAGGCACCGGCCCAACAACTTTTGACCTCGCCGGCCGAAACCATCCGCAACCGTCCGGACATCCACGTCGTCGAACGGCAATTGGCGGCGGCCACCGCGATGCAAGGGGCGGCGATTGCCGAGTTGTTCCCGAAAATTTCGTTGTCGGCCTTTTTGGGGCTGCGCAATACCGACATCGAAACGCTGTTCAAATCGGCGTCGTTTTCCTACGGCACCGCCGCCAACCTGATGCAGCCATTGTTGAATTTCGGCAAGATTCAAGCCGGCATCGATCTGGCCGAGGCCAAACAAAAAGAGGCCTATCTGGCCTATCAAAAAGCCGTGCTCGCCGCCTTGCAGGACACCGAGACCGCGCTGACGCATTATCTGAAGGAAGAAATCCGCCGGCAAAGCCTGGCGCGTTCGGTGGCGGACATGCAGGAATCGGTGCGCTTGTCGCAGTTGCGTTATCATGAAGGCGTCATCTCGTTTCTGGATGTTCTGGACGCACAGCGGGCCTTGTATCTGGCCGAGATCGAACTGGCCCGCTCCGAAGCCGCCACCTCGACTCATCTGATCGCGGTTTATAAATCCATGGGCGGCGGCGCCAATGCGGCGCAAGAAAAATCCTAAATCGTAAGGAGACGCGACGGTGCCGAGACATATGCCATCCACGCTGCTATTCGTCGGCTTGATCGCGGCCGCGGCTTTTACTCTCTGGTGGAGCTTGCACCCAAACGGCCTGCCGGCCGGCATCGTCGCCGGCAACGGTCGCATCGAGGCCACCGAGATCGACATCGCCACCAAGACACCGGGCCGTATCGTCGAAATCCTGGCGCGCGAAGGCGACTTCGTCTCCGCAGGTTCTATCTTGGCCAAAATGGACACGCAGGTCCTGGAAGCCCAACGCACGGAAGCCAGGGCCAAGGTGCGCCAGGCCGAAAACGCCTATCAAGCCGCCAAGGCCATCGTCGCTCAACGCAAAAGCGAACAGACCGCCGCGCAAGCCGTGGTCGCCCAGCGCCGCGCGGAACTGGACGCCGCCACGAAACGCTTGCGGCGTTCCGAACGCCTGGTCGGCGAAGGCGCCACGCCGCAACAGGAAGTCGACGACAATCAGGCCCGGGTGTTGGGCATGCAGGCGGCCATCAGCACCGCCATCGCCCAGGTCGCCGCCGCCAGCGCCGGCATCGAAGCCGCGGCCGCCCAGCTCATCGAAGCGCAATCGACCATAGAGGCCTACAAGGCCACGGTAGTCAGACTGGATGCCGACATCGAAGACAGCCTGCTAAAGGCGCCGCGCGATGGCCGCATACAATACCGCGTCGCCGAACCCGGCGAAGTGCTGGACGCCGGCGGCCGGGTATTGAACATGGTGGACTTGTCCGACGTTTATATGACTTTTTTCCTGCCAACCGAAGCCGCCGGCAAGGTCGCGATCGGCAGCGACGTGCGCCTGATATTCGACGCGCTGCCGGGTTACGTGATTCCGGCCAAGGCCAGTTTCGTCGCCAGCGTCGCCCAGTTCACGCCCAAGACCGTCGAAACCGAAAGCGAAAGGCAAAAGTTGATGTTCAGAGTGCGCGCCCGCATCGATCCCGGCTTGTTGAAAAAACACATCGAGCAAGTCAAGACCGGCGTCCCCGGCATGGCCTACGTCAAGCTCGACACCGTGCAGCCCTGGCCGCCCGAACTCGAAGTCAAGCTGCCGCAATAAGCCCAAGAATTCCGTCAATCCCGCGCGGCGATCTTCATTTAGGGTGAGCAACGGCCGGCAGCACCCTCTCGGGCGGAACCAACTGCTCGCCACCCGACAAACCCGACACGATCTTGACGTAGCCATCCGCCAGCGGCCGGCCCAAGCGCACGAAGCGGCGTTCGATTTGGCCGTTGTTGACGAGCCATACCACATCCAGCTGCCCTACCTGGTGCACATAATTCAAGGGGATCGCGACGGCCTGTTCCTCGCCTTGCGGAATCCGCAAGCGAACGAACAAGCCCGGATACAGGCCGGGCCGGTTTTCCAGGCGCAGCTTGATCAGCACATTGCGCGCGTCGGGTTGGGCGGCGGGGACGATTCCCGCAATCGTCGCCGGCAGGGTCAGTTTTAGCGCATCGACCTCGGCTTCCAGCCTTTGCCCGAGCTTCAGGCCGACCGCGACCGATTCGCGGATATAGGCTTCGATGCGCAACACCGCCGGATCGTACAAGGTCAACAGTTTCTTGCCGGGATAGGCTATCTCGCCGGGTTCGGCATATCGATCTATGACGCGCGCCGGATACGTCGCCCTAATATGAGTGAAATCCAGGGTATGGCCGGCTTCCTTCAGTTGCGATTGGGCGGCAGCTTTCTGCGATTTCAGGCTTTCATAGTCGCCCTTGGCCACGTCGAGATCCGCTTGGGTCGCGGCCTCCTTGGCAAATAATTGCTGCGTGCGGCGGTAATGCGCCTCCGCCGCGCCCAACCGGGCATTCAGTGAATTAATGCTGGCTTTAGCCTGCTGGGTGCGGGCGGCCATGGTGTCGTCGTCCAGCGTGATCAACAAATCACCAGCCTTGACCGTGTCGCCAGCCTTGACATGAATGGCCTTGATGCGGGCCTGGACCTGGGCGCCGATATCGCCGGCCTGTTTGGCTTCGATGGTGCCGGCGGCGGTTTCAACAATCGGCACGCTGAGCCGCTCGACGGTCAGTGTCGGGCCTTGATAAGCCGACTGGCCCGCCAGCGTGCCCGGCTTGATCTTGCTTTGAAAGGCACCGGCCATCCACAGGATCATCAACAGCAAAATCAGCAGCGTCAGCGCGGACAGCGCCACGGTTCTTTGAGTATCGGTCAGCATCATGATGTGGGCAACTCGCTTTTTGCGTAAATCAAATAATAAACGGCTGGGACGACGAACAAGGTAAACAAGGTCGACGCCAGTATCCCGAAGATGATCGCAATGGCCAATCCGCTGAAGACCGGATCTAGCACGATGACGATATTACCCAGCAAGGTGGTGCCGGCCGTCAGCATGACCGGCCGCATCCTGATGGTGCCGGCCTGACGCAAGGCGTCCTTCAAATCCAGCCCTTCGTTTCTGGCCTGCACGATGAACTCGATCAGGATCAGCGAATTTCTGACCACGATGCCGGCCAACGCGATCATGCCTATCATCGCCGTCGCGGTGAACAACACCGGATCGGGACTGCCGTTGATGACGCGCTCGCCGAACTGGTTCAGCAGCCAAAAACCCGGCATGACGCCGATCACGGTCAGTGGAATGGCCGACATGATGATCAAGGACAGCGTCGTCGAGGCGGTTTGCACCCTGAGCACGAAGAAAATACCGACCAACGCGAACGCAAAGGCCAGGCCCATGTCGCGAAACACGTCGACGGTGATTTTCCATTCGCCCTCGCCGCCCCATTCCAGGCGGATGTCATCCGGCAAATGCCAAGGCAGGCCGCCACCGGAATTCAGGAAGGTGCGCGCATCCCAGGCCGGCGCCTGGTCGTCGTTACCGTTCAGATCGGCGCCGACGTCGGCGATGACTTCGGCCGGCGTGCGGCCTTCCAGCTCAGCCATCACATAGACGACCGGCTGCAAATCCTTATGAAAAACAGGCAGATCGGTTTTCGACTCGACGAATTCACCGAGTTCGGCCAGCATCAATGGCCGAGCGTCCGGATTCAGGTCCGGCTTGACCGGCAGTACGCCAAAATCGTGCTGGCTGCTGCGTACGCTCAAAGGCAGTCTCAAACGGATGGGCACGGGCCAGATTTCCCGTTCCAGATTCAAGAAGCCGGCGACGTGGCCGTGATTAGCCAGCCCCAGATTCAAGGCCAGATTCTCGGTGGAGATGCCAGCCAATGCGGCCTTTTCCTTGTCGGCTTCGAAACGCCAGCGCGTTTGCGGTTGCTCGACGCTGGAATCGATGTCGACCACGAAAGGCTCCTGGGCCAGCCTTGCCATCACCGCGGCGGCGGCATCGCGCTGCTTTTGGTAGGGCGTCAGCGTACCGCCGTAGATTTCGGCGACCAAAGTGCTGATGACCGGCGGTCCGGGCGGCACTTCGACCACCTTGACCGACACACCGCCGCTATTCAGCGGCGCCAGCAAGGCCCGAAGCCGGAGCAATACCGCATGGGATTGGTGCTCGCGCAGTTCCTTGGGCGCCAGCGTCAAACGAATGTCGGCCAGATGTGGCGCGATGCGGTAGTCGTACTGCCGCACCAGGCCGTTGAAATCGATCGGCGACGGCACGCCGACGAAAGCCGCGATCGCATTGACTTCCGGCAGGCGCGCCGCCAGCGCTGCCGCCGAGCGGGTGGTGGCCGCGGTTTGTTCCAGCGTGCTGCCCTCCGGCATGTCGACGATGATCTGCATTTCGTTCTTGTTGTCGAACGGCAGCAATTTCAACGGCACCATGCGCAGCACCGGCATCAGAGCCGTCAAAACGAACAAGGTCAGCATCACGATTATCAGCATCCAGGCGGCCTTGCGACTGGCGATGCAGGGTTCTATCAGCCTTGCGTAGAAGCTGGGCCCGCCAGCGCCCTCCTCCGTTGCCGCTGCCGGTTTCAAGGCCTTGCCGGACATCCATGGCGTCACGATGAAGGCCGTGACCGTCGACAAGATCACCGCCACCGGCACGTTGAAGGCCATCGGCGCCATGTACGGCCCCATCATGCCGGTGATGAAGGCCAGCGGAATGAAGGCCAAAATGATTGTGACGGTCGACATCAACAGCGCGGTACGAATCTCGGCCATCGCGGCGATGATGCGCTGGTTCAGGCTGCCCTGGCCGATGCGCATGAAGCGCTCGATGTTGTCTATGCCGGTGATCGGGTCGTCTACCAACAAGCCCAACGCCAAAATCAACGCGAACAGCGTGACGCGGTTGATCGTGTAGCCGAAAAACATGTCCAACGCCAGGGTTGCGCCATAACAGACCGGAATCGCCAAGCCGACCACCAAGGCCGGCCGCCAACCCAGAAAGATGCCGATGAACAACACCACCGTGACGATCGCAAAGGCCAGGCTCGAAGTCAGGTTATTGACCTTATCATTGGCGGTCTGGCCGTAGTCGCGCAAGATTTCCAGTTTCACTTCGGGGGGTAACAATTCCTGCTGCAATTGGGCGAGGCGTTCATGCAGGTTTTCGGCCACCGCCACCGCGTTGGCGCCGCGCTTTTTGGCGACCGCAATGGTCACCATCGGGTAGTCGACCCGGTACTGCGCCGCCAGTGGATGCCCGGCGGCGAAACTGAGCCAGCTGTAGCTTTCGGGTTCCTCGGGGCCATCGCTGACTTCGGCCACATCGCGCAAATAGACCGGTATGCCGTCCACGGTATTGACGACCAAGCCTCGCAACGCTTCGGCCGAACGCACGAAGTCGCCGGCTTCCAGGCGTATCGCCTGATTATCGGCCGAGACGATGCCGGCGCCATGCAATTGATTGGCTTTCTGCACCGCCCGCGCGATGTCCAGCGCGGACGTATTCCGCGAGGCCATGCTGGCAGGATTCAACATCACATTGACACTACGGGCGCGGCCGCCGACCACGCTGATCTGATTGGTGTCGGCGATTTGCTGCAGTTGCACGGCGATTTCGTGGGCGAAGCGGCGCAGTTCGTAATCGTCGTACAATTCCGGCGCCCTGCTCCATAGCGCAGCCAGCACGATGGGCACGTCGTCCACCTCGGCCGGCTTGACCTGCCAAGCCGTGACGGCGGCCGGAATTTGATCTTGGTTGGAATACAGCTTGTTATAGGTGTTCAGCAGCGAATCTTCGCGGTCCTCGCCGACGAAAAACCGCAACGTGACGATGGCCTGGCCGTTGGCCGAGCGCGAATAGACATGCTCGACGCCGCTGATCTGTGTCAGCAATTTTTCCAGGCGTAGCGTGATCTGCTTTTCGATCTGCTGCGCAGACAGCCCCGGCGCCGACACGATGACGTTGGCCATCGGCACCACGATCTGCGGTTCCTCTTCGCGCGGGGTAAACATCAGCGCGATGGCGCCCAAAGCCAGAGACAACGCGAAAAACAGTACCGGCAGGCCACCGCGCAAGGCGTAAGCGACTAAACGATCGAAGGGATGGGTGAATGGCACTTCTGGAGTCGTCGACACGGCAGGCTCAGTCCTGGTTTGCTGATCACGAACCAACTA
Organism: Methylomonas rapida; assembly: GCF_024360925.2. Classification (NCBI taxonomy): domain Bacteria; kingdom Pseudomonadati; phylum Pseudomonadota; class Gammaproteobacteria; order Methylococcales; family Methylococcaceae; genus Methylomonas; species Methylomonas rapida. The sequence goes on from NZ_CP113517.1 coordinate 3,363,863, forward strand.
TAAACGCGAACGAGCGCGAATACAAAGCACCATGCAAAGCTAATGCCGGCGTCATTTTCGGTTGCTAGACAAGCTACAGTAACGTAAATAACCGAACCGGTTTCGTCTGGACTAGTGCTTTTCGCCCATTTGTCACCCCAACCACAGGCAATTCAGATGACAACCTTTTCTCCGCTTGCTAGAGTAGAACGGGTTTAGCGCGTTTCATGCATTTCAATCAACAAAACTTTCAAGCGAGATGCCGACTTATGATTCGTTGTTGGAAAATCCAACATCCGCCCGCAACACCTGGATTTTCGCGCCTTTCGTGCTTCGCTCGCGCCCCATTCCGTTTTTGAGATGACTAGCGATAACGTCGTCGACATTCAAGGCGTCAGCCTGCGCTACGGCGACGTATCGGCCCTGACCGATCTGAATCTACGGATTCCCGCCAATAAGATGATCGGCGTGATCGGGCCGGACGGCGTCGGTAAATCCAGTCTGATGGCGCTGCTGACCGGCGCCCGCGCGATGCAGCAAGGCAAAATCAGTGTGTTGGGCGGTGACATCGGCAATGCCGCTCACCGCCGCGCGTTATACCCCCGCATCGCCTACATGCCGCAAGGCCTGGGCAAGAATCTCTACTCAACCCTTTCGGTGCTCGAAAACGTCGACTTCTTCGGACGCCTGTTCGGCCAGCATAAAGCCGAACGGGCGCGGCGCATCGCCGAATTGCTGGACAACACCGGACTGGCGCCGTTCAAGGACCGCCCAGCCGGCCAATTGTCCGGCGGCATGAAGCAAAAGTTGGGACTATGCTGCGCGTTGATCCACGACCCCGATTTACTGGTTTTAGACGAGCCGACCACCGGTGTCGATCCGCTATCGCGTGCCCAATTCTGGGAACTAATAACCCGTCTGCGCCGGCGTCATGCCAATATGAGCGTGCTGGTTTCCACCGCCTACATGGACGAAGCCGAACGTTTCGATTGGCTGGTGGCGATGGATGCGGGCCGGGTGCTGGCGACCGGCAGTGCCGCCGAATTGCGCGCGCAAACCGGCAGCGATAGCCTGGAAGCCGCTTTCATCCAGCTGTTGCCGGAAGACAGGCGCTCAGGCCACAAAGCCATCACGATTCCGCCACGCTCTGTGAACGGCACGCCGGAAATCGCCATCGAAGCCGACGGTTTGACCATGCATTTCAACGGTTTCGTCGCGGTCGACAATGTCAGTTTAGCGATAGAGCGCGGCGAGATCTTCGGCTTTTTAGGCTCCAACGGCTGCGGCAAATCCACGACGATGAAGATGCTGACCGGACTGCTGGAGCCCAGCACCGGCCAGGCGCGGCTGTTTGGAGAAGTCGTCGACGCGGGCAATCTCAACACGCGTAAACGCGTGGGCTACATGTCGCAGGCATTTTCGCTGTATACCGAACTGACGGTGCGGCAAAATCTGGAACTGCACGCCAGGCTGTTTCATCTGCCACAAGCCGAGATTCCGGGTCGCGTCGCCGAGATGGCGCGGCGGTTTTCCCTGAATGCTGTGATGGACGCGCTACCCGACTCCCTGCCTTTGGGGGTGCGGCAACGCCTGTCCCTGGCCGCGGCGGTGATACACAGGCCGGAAATGCTGATCCTGGACGAACCCACCTCCGGGGTCGACCCGATCGCCCGCGACGGCTTCTGGGAGCTGATGATAGACCTGTCCCGCCGCGACAAGGTCACGATCTTCATTTCCACCCATTTCATGAACGAGGCCGAACGCTGCGACCGCATCTCGCTGATGCATGCCGGCAAAGTGCTGGCCAGCGGCAGCCCGCAAACATTGATCGAACGCGGCGACCATGCCACACTGGAACAAACATTTATCGCCTATCTGCAAGCAGCCGGCGATGCCGAGCAACCCCGCGAGGACACGCATACAAACCCAGCCGAACCCTCGCCGATCGCGCCGCCAGCCCAACCCTTGACCACCGCGCGCCATTTCAGCTGGCTGCGTTTGTTCAGCATCAGCCGGCGCGAAGCCCTGGAGCTGCGCCGCGATCCGATGCGGGCGGCGATCGCGCTGTTCGGCACCGTGTTTTTGATGCTGACCTTTGGCTACGGCATCACGCTGGATGTCGAGGATTTGCGGTTTGCGGTACTGGATCGCGACCAAAGCGCGCTCAGCCGCAATTACACGCTGGATCTCGGCGGCTCGCGCTATTTCATCCAGCATGCCCCGATCAGCGATTATGACGAATTGGATAGGCGCATGCGCAGCGGCGAACTCAGCCTGGCGCTGGAAATCCCCCCCAATTTCGCGCGCGATCTGCAGCGTGGCAATCCCATCAAAATCGGGGCCTGGATCGACGGGGCCATGCCCAGCCGGGCCGAGAACATTCTGGGCTATGTGCAAGGCATGCATCAAACCTGGCTGCAGGAACAGTGGCGCCGGCATTCCACCACCCCGTCGCCGGCCGGGCTGATCGACATCGAAACGCGCTTTCGCTACAACCCGGATGTCGAGAGTCTGCCGGCGATCGTGCCCGCTGTGATCCCGATGCTGTTGATGCTGGTATCGGCCATGCTCAGCGCCCTCAGCGTGGTCAGGGAAAAGGAGCTGGGCTCCATCCTGAATTTGTATGTCACGCCAGTCACTCGCCTGGAGTTTCTGCTTGGCAAGCAGCTACCCTATATTGCCCTGGGCATGGTTAATTTCTTCCTGGTCTGCGCGCTCGCGGTGTTCGTTTTCGGCGTGCCGCTCAAGGGTAGCTTCGTGCTACTGACCGTGGCCGCGCTGCTTTATGTGGCCGACTCTACGGGAATTGGCCTGCTGATGTCGGCTTTCACCCGCAGCCAGATTGCCGCCATTTTTGCCACATCGATCGCCACCATCATCCCGGCCAGGCAATTTTCCGGCATGATCGACCCTGTGTCGTCGCTGGAGGGTGGCGCGCGCTTCGTCGGCGAAATTTTTCCGGCCACGCATTTCGTCACGATCTGCCGCGGCACCTTTTCCAAGTCACTGGGTTTCGCGGAACTAAGCGCTTCATTGCCGCCCCTCGCCCTGGCCATTCCGGTGATTCTTGGCTTGAGCGTTCTGCTGCTGAAAAAACAGGAGCATTAACCGTGCATATCCTGTTCAACATTTTTCATCTCGGCATCAAGGAATTACGAAGCCTCGGCCGCGATACCATCATGCTGGTCATGATCCTGTTCTCGTTCACCGGCCAGATCTATCTGACCGCCACCAGTCTTCCCGAGTCGCTGAACAAGGCCCCGATCGCCATCGTCGACGAGGATCACTCCCCGCTGTCCGCGCGCATCATCAACGCCTTTTATCCGCCCCATTTTCTGACGCCAGCGCTCATCGAACCCTACGCCATGGACCCCAGCATGGATGTAGGGCTCTACACCTTCGTTCTCGACATCCCGCCGGATTTCCAACGCGATGTGCTGGCCGGACGCCAGCCAGCCATTCAGCTTAACGTCGATGCCACCCGCATGTCCCAGGCTTTCATCGGCAACAATTATGTGCAAAACATCGTCAATGGCGAAGTCGCGGCGTTCGTGCAGGGCCATCGCGCCAGCACCGCCCTGCCCGTCGACCTCGAAGTGCGCGCCCGTTTCAATCCCAATTTGAGCTCGGTCTGGTTCGGCTCGGTGATGGAGCTGATCAACAGCATCACCATGCTGTCCATCATTCTTACCGGCGCCGCGCTGATCCGCGAACGCGAGCACGGCACCATCGAACACCTCCTGGTCATGCCGCTGACACCCTTGGCCATCATGACGGCCAAGGTCTGGGCGATGGGTCTGGTCGTGGTCGTGGTGGCGACGGCATCGCTGTTTATCGTCGTCCAGGGCATGCTAGCAGTGCCTATCGAAGGCTCGATCGGCCTGTTCGTTTGGGGTATGGCGCTCCATCTGTTCGCCACCACGTCAATGGGTATTTTTCTGGGCACGGTCGCGCGCTCGATGCCGCAACTGGGCCTGTTGATGATCGTCGTGCTGTTGCCGTTGCAGATGCTGTCCGGCGGGTACACGCCGCGCGAGAGCATGCCCGTCCTGGTACAAAACTTGATGCTGGCCGCGCCATCCACGCACTTCGTGGCGCTGGCCCAATCCATACTCTATCGCGGCGCGGGTCTGGACATCGTATGGCCGCAATTTCTGGCATTGTTTGCGATTGGGCTGGTGTTTTTCTTACTGGCATTGAGCCGCTTTCGTAATATGCTCGGTACACTGGCCTGAGTTAAAAAAACCCATGTACCGTCAAGACTTGCTTTATCTCTCGCAAAGATGATGGTTCAATGCGTCTTCAACCATGGATTCATGGCGTTTCAGCCAAGTTTGGCGTGACGCCATATCCGATAAGAAGCGACGCAAACTGATTTTTTTTGGCGATGGAGGCTGAAGGCAATGGCGCAAAACAACCCTGCTAAAAATGTAGACCTTGTGACACAAGCCCGGCTTTGGTTCGATCGGAATATCCTGGAATTGGGACGCCAGCTGCGCATGAGTTATTTACCGCCGCTGATGGTGTATTTGGCAGCCGGCATTTCCGGACTGACCGGCATCGTCGGTACGTTTTTCGTCAAGGAATATCTGGGGCTATCGGCGGAATTTCTGGCCGCGCTGAGCTTTTGGGCCATGCTGCCCTGGACCTTGAAAATGCCGGTTGGTCATTGGGTCGACTTATGCTGGCAACACAAAAACAAGCTGGTTTACCTGGGCGCCGCGCTCATTGCGGCGAGCTTGTCCATCATGAGCAACCTGCTGGCCGACGCCCACTTCATGGCGTCCATCATGCCGGCCGAGAATTGGTATGTACTGGCCACGCTATTGGCGCCAATCGGTTATGTGATACAGGATACCGTGGCCGATGCGATGACGGTCGAGGCGGTGCCTCGCTACGATGCACAAGGCCGCCCGGTCAGCGAGGCCGAATCTCATTTGGCGCACACCACGATGCAAACCCTGGGCCGGGTGGCCATCATCGGCGGCACCATGCTGGTGGCGGCGGCCAATGTAAGCTTTTTCAGCGGCGTCGAGGCCATGTCGGTAGCGGATAAAGCCGCGACTTATCTGCGCATCTACCACTGGGCCATGCTGGTGCCGTTGATTTCGGTGGCCGGCGTGGCGCTGGCCGCCTATCAGCGTCATCAGCGCGCGACTGAACTGGCTGCGCGGGGCTATGAGTTCGAAGACATAGACCGTCTATTGGGGCGCGACGATACGCAACTTACCCAGGTAAACTGGTGGATACTGGGCGGCGGATTGGGGTTTGCGCTTTTCGCTCTGGCCATGGGCTTGGCCAACTTGCCGTATAACGCGGAAATCGTGTTCGCCGGCTCGCTGGCGATCGTGCTGTTTTTGATCCGGCGTTTGACCTGCGATTTGGACGAGCGCGCCCGAAACCGCCTTTACGGCACGGCGTTCGTGATCTTTGCCTTTCGTGCCGTACCAGGCACCGGCGCTGGCGAAACCTGGTGGATGATAGACGAGCTGGGATTCGATCAGCAGTTTTTATCCAAGCTGTCACTGCTGACCAGTTCCTTGACCTTGCTGGGCATGTTCATTTTTCGCCGCTTCATGGCCGAACGGCCGATTACCTATATCATCGCGGTTTTGACGCTGGCGTTGGGCCTGTTGTATTTGCCCAATATCGGCTTGTATTACGGCCTGCACGAATGGACCGCGGCTCATAGCGGCGGCATGGTCGATGCCCGTTTCATCGCGCTGTTCGATACCGCGCTGGAATCGCCATTGGGACAGATTGCGATGATACCGATGCTGGCCTGGATCGCGCATTCCGCCCCAGAAAGACTCAAGGCGACCTATTTCGCGGTGATGGCGGCTTTCGTCAACCTGGCCCTCTCATTATCGCAACTCTTGACCAAACTGCTGAACCAGTGGTTTGTGGTTACCCGGGAAGTCAGGGATGCGGCGAGCGGCGCGGTCAGCGTACCGGCCGATTATAGTGAGCTGGGTATATTGTTGATTTGCGTGATGCTGCTTGGCTTGGCGATGCCATTGCTGGCAATCGTGATCGCCAATCGTACGTTTTTGGCCGAAACGCGCTAAGGATATATAGTGGCGCGACCGATGCGGGTTGGATAGAGCGATTACCTCCGTGAACGGTCGAAACCGACCCAAAACCGACATTGACTGGTACAAATTGAATGTCGCAAATTTGCCAAGACCAGGCACTTATTCTGACTTGTGACAAGCCAGAATAAGCTTCCATAGCGGTGCCTGCCGAAACTACTTAATTTCGCTGGCTTTTGCCTTAGTCTTGCCCATTAGATTTGGCGGTGGACCGATGGGATCGAAGTTTTTCAACAACGGCACATCGTCTTTGTTGAGCCATAGCACGTCCATGTTATAGGAGCCTTGCGGTCCCCAGCCGCCGAAGAACTTCTTGCCATCCGGCGTGAACGACCAGCACATGTCTTCACCGGCGGTATTGACGGTGTCGCCAAGGTTTAGCGGCTCTTGCCACTCGCCCTTGGGATTCTGATGCGAAATCCATTCGTCATGTCCGCCGCGCGAACCCATGTCGGTGCGGGTACTGGTGATGATCAGGCTCTTGCCATCCTTCGATAGCCCAGTCCAATGTAAATGATCGCGGTACGGCGAGTTGACGCGTGAACCCAGGCTCTGTGGTTTCTGCCAGGTACCGTTTTTCTTTTCGACCTTCCAAATGTCACTATCTTGGGTGACGCCCGGTTGCTGGTAGCTGAAATAGATCAGACTATCCGAGGCAATAATCGGGCAATGTTCTTCACCGGTTGGCGTGTTAAGGTGCGGCAGTTCCGGCACCTCGTTCCAGGTTTTGGCAGTTTGCCAGACGCCATCGATTTTCTGTACTACATACAGATCGCCAGTCGAAAGATTACCGGGTTGATAGCGTGTAAAGTAAATCGCGTTACCGTCATCGGATAGGCTGGGTTCCAGTTCCCAGGCCTCGGTATTGATGTTCGGACCTACTTTAGGGTCAATGCCCGGTCCCAGATGAATCGGCGTTTGCCACTGGCCATTGACGTTGTGCGCCATCCAGATGTCGAAGCTATAAGGGTTGCCTTTTGATTCGATTACGCCCGGTCGTGTGGAAACGAACAATACGGTTTTGCCGTCGGCACTGTAGGTCATTTCGAATTCAGCAGCATCCGAATTGATTGGAGCGCCTATGCTTTTTGCCAACGAGGGCGCTTGGGCGCTTGCGCCGGACGGCATATCCATGCCAGGCATCCCATTAGAAACTCCGTGCGCCAGTATCAGCATCAGCCCCACAGAACAAGACGTTAGAACCCGGAAGTTCTCTTTCATATACTATCCCCTCATTTAAAATGAATTTTTTAATTTTGTTAAATTAACGCAATAGAACCAGCAACCTGGTTGCGATAATTTTTCCGATCTTGATCTGGGATCAAATAGCTAAACTTTTGCCTCAAGCACCAAATTGGTCGGTGTCATTGCCGCCCGCCTTACTCGGCTGAAGCCTCCTGTATTGAGCACTTCGGTGAGTTTTTTTTGACCGGCCTGGGCGCCCAAGCCCAAACCGACTTCCTGAGACTTGGACGCGGGTACGCAGACCATCGTGGAAAAGGAATAATAAATCTGGCCCAGAGGATGCAGGTTTTCTTCCAGACTGTCGCCAGCAAAGGGCTCGACCAGCATAAAGGTTCCGCTGTCGGACAAGGAGCTTGCAATATGCAGTGCAGCGCCAACAGGGTCGCCCATATCGTGCAGAGCATCGAACATCGTGACAAGATCGTAGTTTTTCCCGGGATAGTGTTTCGCTGTCACGACTTCGAAAATCGTATTGCTGGCGACGCCTTCGGCTCGAGCCCGCTCCCGTGCGTGTTCGATCGACGGTTCGTGAAAATCAAAGCCATGAAAGGTCGAATTTGGGAATGCCTTGGCCATCAGGATCGTCGAAGATCCATGTCCGCAGCCAATATCGGCAACTTTGGCGCCGGCCTCGAGTTTTTCGCGCACGCCATCAAGCGCGGGCAGCCATGAATCGATCAGGTTCATCGCATACATTGGCCGGAAGAAGCGTTCGGTGCCGCAGAACAAACAAGGACTATGATCGCTCCAGGGCAAGCCCTTACCGGAGCGGAAAACTTCAGTCAGTTTGGGTTCATCGACATAGGCAGACATGACTGCCTGGAAGAAGCCTTGCATGCAAGCCGGATGCCCTTCGGCGGCAAAAACGACGGCTTGTTCGGGCGATAATGAAAATCTGCCGGCTGCTGAATCGTAATTCACATACCCCGCCGCCGCGTTGGCAGAAAGCCACTCTCGAAGATAGCGTTCATCCATTCCGGTGCTGTCGGCCAGTTCCTGGCTGGTTGCGGGAGTAATCTCGGCCAAGGCGCTATACAGGTCGAGTTTGTCGCCTATATAGGCTATCAGCAAGCCCAGTGAACCGGCCACATCACCCATCACTTTTCCCTGCAACTGTTCCAGCTTGTTCTCATTAATATCTGTCAAACGTATTGCCATCTCTTATGCCTTCTGTTGTTAAGATCATTGCGAGTAATCTTTTGATCGTTGTGAAATTGCGGCCAGTTAAATTATAAGCGGGGGCTTTTCCGTCTCGAACAGAATCGCCTGCATCGGGTAACGCGTCGGGCCAGAGCCGAATTCTTTTTTGAACGCCTCAGCCAGTTCCTTGACTATGTCCTCGGGATCGATGCCGCCCCGGTCCTTGATTTCAAAAATAACGGGTGTGTAAACCAGGGCGCGCGCAAACGCCGTCACATCTAGAATGTCATAGACATGGCGCTGAACGGAAATAACGACTGGATCGAAACCGATCTGAATCAACTGCTCTTTGAGTGGATCGATTTGATGGCAGGACATGGGATCGAATAGAAACTGCGGTGTATCCGACGGAAAATATTGCTTGAGAACTTCGAAACTCAAACTGGCAAATGGGTTATAGCGTTCCGAATCCCAGACGCGGAACAGATAACGGCCGCCCGGCTTCAAGGTCCGGTAAACCTCGCGAAAGCCCTTGTCCCGGTTGAAAAACATGATGCCGAATTGGCAGACCACGGCATCGAAGGTTTCGTCATCGAACGGCAACGCGGTGGCATCGGCGTTTTGGAAGATTACCTGTTCGCCAGGCTGAAACTTTTGCCTCGCCACATCCATCATCGAATCGCTAATATCGATGGCGGTCAGGCGTGCTTCTTTTGCCAATAAATTACGCAAGTGACGCGTCACGATGCCGGTGCCAGCGGCGATTTCCAACACATCCATCGGCGCTTGCTCGGCGACGCGTCTTGCGGTATCGGCACCGTAATGCTCAAACAGCACCGGGCCAAGATCACGGTCATACGGTATGACAACCTCATCAACATAACCAGCCATAGTCAATTCCCTATATTAAGTCTGAATGTTATTGCAACCCAAAGCCTTACCAATGATTGAATGCCGCATGTTTAGTAACGGCATCACTGGGATGGCTTTGAAATAAGCTATAAATTGTATCGTAATGTGCTATCGATTAAAATGCATGGCAAATATCGAATTTAGCATAAGGCTTTTGCAAATATGCATAACATGAATTGGGACGATCTACGCTATTTCATCGAAGTGGTCCGCTCGGGCAATGTGACCGAAGCAGGCTTACGCCTCGGCGTTAATCAATCAACCGTAAGTCGCCGGATTGCTCAGCTGGAAAATCAATTAGGCAAAGCCTTGTTCGACCGAACAGCCAAAGGTTGGCTAATCACACCGGTTGGGGAAAAGATCGTTATGCTTGCCGAAGAAATGGCAAACCAAGCCAACGCCATTCATCGGAAAATAGAAAGCGATTCGGAAGACGTTTCGGGAGTCATCAAATTGACGGTTTCCGATGTTTGCGCCAAGCGATTCGTATTCCCTGTCATCCGCGATTTCAAACGCGACTATCCTGATGTCGATTTCGTGTTGATTGCTGCCGAAGAAGTCTTGAATCTAGCTGGCCGCGAGGCCGACATTGCGATTCACGCCATTATGGAGCCACCGCCGAATGTGGTGGGCAAACGCATCTGTCGGCTTGCCTATTCTGTCTACGGTCACCCGGAATTAGTGAAAAACCTGTCAACTGAAATGCCGCCCTGCATCACTTGGATAGGTGATGGCGCCACCTTACCCAATTGGATAACGAAAAACTTTCCGAAACTCAAACGGGCATATCGGACGAATTCCAGCGTAGCCATGTTTGAAATGTGCCGGGAAGGTTTGGGCTTGGCTTTGCTGCCTTGTTCGCTGGCCGATGAAGCGGATGAGTTGGTCCGTGTCCCAGTCGAGCATATCGAATCCGGTTATGACGTATGGGTTCTCAGTCATGTTGATTTACGTACCACCGCACGAGTTCGTATCTTTCGAGATCGCATGGTCGAATTTTTGACTAACGAAATCGACTTATTGGAAGGGCGTAAACCAAAGATCAATTCATGGAGTTGAAATTCAGCTTTGAGTAAAATTCCGGTCATTCCGTTAAGGATATTCATTGCCTGCTTTTGGCCGTTCCTGAGCATTCAATCCGGCAAAAATCTATCGACATGATTGACTGATTTCATTGGAATACTCAGTTTTTTGCTGTTCTCAATTAAAGTGAGCTCATTCTCACTTAATCTGATTCCTGATGCCCGGATATTCTCAGCTAATCTGGTCCCGATAAACGGATGTAATCAATTCCTTTCGAATATGTTATCGGGTCGCTACACCTAACCAGCCTGCGCTGGAAAACAACGTCAAGTCATCGTTAGGAAGCGACGATCTTGACGTTGTACCTCCGCAGAGCAAGTAGTTTGTTCAAGAGAAAAACGATTTCACCGAAGCGGTGAAACTATCCCAGCCTTTTTCAATGGTTGCGGAAACCTCGTTCCAGCCTTCTTCCAGGGAATCCTTGACCTCATCCCATTTGTCGTCGGCGATATCCGCGATTTCCGCGGCTTTCGCTTTGGCTTGCTCCAGTTTGGGCTCCAAATCCGCGATGGCCTCGCGAATGTCGTCCAACGCCTCTTGCGACTCGTCCATGGCCTTGTTTTTCAGCTCGGTGAGCTTTGCTTGTTGTTCGTCGATAGTGGATTGGATCTTGCCTAATAATTCATCTTTGTTCATTGCCGTTTCTCCTGGTGGATTAAATTTAACCTACTACATTCCACGTTCCGCCGATAAGCGGCGCGTATGATTGATGGCTATAGTCAAATCGGCGCGGCAATATCAGGTTTTTTGACCGAATAGTTTGCCGACCGCATTCATGACACCGCTGACGCCACCGACGCTGTTCAAAAGCTGCCCACCAAGATCGGCGAGCGAACCTTCGGGTGAAGCCTTGTCGATAACGTTGGGAATCGCCTGCTGCAAGCCGCTCAGCGCCGAAGTTTCGCTGATGCCCAATTGCTTGGCGAAAGCGGCGATTTTTTCGTGGCCAAAGATTTGTTCCAGCTGATTCCCGGAAACCGGCGCGTTTTCACCCTTACCGAGCCAGGATGCCGCCAGCGCCATCAGATCCTGGCTATTGCCACCTTGCATGCTGGAGATGATGGAAGACAGGTCCAATTGGCCCTGTTGGTTACCCAATAAGCTCATCAGCGCCGAGGCGATTTCAGTTGTTTCTATCTGGCCGTCGCGATCGGTGTCGAGTTTGTCTTTAAATAATTGTGCACCGCTTTGCAGCAGAGAATTGATATCCATGATTACACCACCTCAAGTCAAAGATTTTTGGGAATACGGATTTTTTGGCCGGGATAAATCTTGTCTGGGTCTTTGATGACTTCCCGATTGGCCTCGAAAATCTTTTGATATTTGGCACCGTTTCCATACGCGTGTTCGGCGATTTTCCACAGTGTGTCGCCTTTTTCTATCGTATAGAATTGGTCGTCACTTGCCACTGCACTGCCGTCAGCGATCTTTACGCCGGCGGCATCGACATTTTCAATGCCTTGCACGTTACCGGCGATCAGCACGGCTTTTTCCAAGGCCTCAGCGGATTTTGCGGTACCGCTCAGAACGGCTTTGCCGTCCTTGACTTGCACCTGCAAGTTTTCGATACCCGGATTGTCTTCTTCGATGGCTTTTTGTAATGCGGCGGGTGCTTCATTTTCGGCGCCGAATAGCTTTTTGCCGATATTCAGCGCAAAGTCGAATAAGCCCATGATTTATCTCCTTTCATTGGTCAAGCCAATGAGGCTTTTTGGATGGGGGGAGCCAGCACGATACACCCGGCACCGGGTCATTGCAACCCAATTCAACTGTTAATCATGATGTTTTCATGACACGTTTAATTTGACTTATTTGCGCCGAGTTGTCTTCAAGCCACAGCGAAAAATCCATGACCTCGGCATTTCTGGTATAACACCGTCACAACAATAATTCTTAGAGGAACGAAAAATGATTACCGTGGCTATTTATATTTTGACGATGTCTTTTGCGGCCTATGTTATTTATCGGGTACGCAGCAAATAGCGTCGTCGCAATGCAAAAGAGATAGAGGGGGGAAGGCGACAAAAAGAGCCCTCATGTCATTGACAATGAGGGCCATGAAGTGCAGAGCTTTAGATACTGCGAGGAAACAACGAGAAATTTTAAACGGGTATGATGCCTGGCCGCGTCGTACGGATGACAATCGAGCACCGCTCTCTAGCCTATTGATTCAACAAGAGGGCAAGCCAACGGCCATACTACAGTAACGACGAGACCGGCTTTAAACGCTCTAGTTCAGGAACAGCTTTCAGGATTGAGCCTCATCCAAATCCAGATTGCTGGACAGGGAAGCCGCCCCGAACAACATGGTGGAAAGAACGAATTCACCGGACATGAAGCCAAATACCCCTGTCATGAAAAAAAAGCCGGTAATGATGTCTCTATATAGATTGTTAGATTTATTCATGGTTACGTCCAAGACTGAATGCAGTCGGTTGTTAATTGAGTTGGCTTAACTATAACCCCTGGCTAATAATTTACAATAGACACATTATTAGATGATTTGTTTCTTAAATAGAAACAAATACAAGCCATCCCGGTTTCCAACCATGAAAAGACTGCTTTGCTTATTACTGCTATTGCTACCGCCCCCCTCGAACGCCGACGACATCATTGCGATCAAACTACCGGAATGCGAAGCCAGGCTCGAGCGTAGAAAGGTAGAGCCCAACCTGGCGCTAGTCAGAAGCGATTGCCCATTATCGTTACCGTCTTTGGCGCTGTTGTTAGAGCAGGGTTTACCGGACCTATTCCCTGATAAAACAGCGGAGATTCGCTCGATTTATCTCGGTCGATTGATGAATTATCCCGATTGGTCACGCTTGTTGGCGGAAACAGCGGCCAAATCCCCCCTCTGGGATGCCAAACGCGGCCGCCCGCGCAAGCGCGGCGAACATGACAACCGCAGCGTGACGACCTTGCTGAATGAGCCCGCGTATCCCATGGCTTTGCTCCCGGCATTTGCGCGCTACGGCCTGAAACCTTGTATCGCCAGCGTGGAAAAAGTGCTGGTATTCAAAGTCAAAGAACTTGAGTCCGCGCAACAGCGAGTTGCAACGTCAATTCCCGCCGATGCCCGTTTACCCTTTGACGCGCAAATCTGGTTGTCCTTGCATCCCTTAGCCGACAGTTGCGGCGGGCGTTAAGCCCAAACCACGGTTTTGCCAGAAATAGAATGGCTGCTGCATGCTAAACTGAAATCCAAAGCCCGTCCCGAACTGTCAAAGATTGTGCAAACCGTGAGACACACCATGCAAGAAACCGGTATCAAGAGCAGTTTTTACGCTTACCTGTCAAGGCTCAGATGGATCAAACGCTGGGGCTTGAAGCGCAACGCCCACGAAGAGAATGTCATGGAGCATAGCTGGGAAGTCGCCGTCATCGCCCACACGCTGGCATTGATCAAAAACCGCTACTTCCAAGGCAGTGTCGATGCCAATGCCGTTGCCGCCGCGGCCTTGTATCACGACATTACCGAAGTGATCACGGGCGATCTGCCCACCCCGATCAAATACCACTCGCCGGCGATTTTGCATGCCTACAAACAGATTGAACTTCAGGCCGAAATCGAACTACTAAAACTATTGCCCGATGAGTTAGAAGAGGACTTTAGGCCACTGATTCAACATGACAAATTATCCATTGAGCACCAGCAGATCATCAAGGCGGCCGATAAAATTTCCGCTTACTTGAAATGCCAGGCCGAGCTGAAAGCCGGTAATACCGAGTTTGAACTGGCCGCGCAGCAATTGGCGCAAAACATCCATGCGCTACAACAACCCGAGGTCGTATTTTTCATGCAAGCCTTTGCGCCGAGTTGCGGCTTGACGCTGGATGGCTTGATGCAAACCCATTGAGCCGAATCAAGCGGAGTTTTAATCCATTCCTAATCTATTGCTCATCCCGTATTAACCAACGGCATATAGAATTCGGGACAAATTGATTAACTTGCAAAAACAGGAGTTTTTATGTCCAGAGTCGGAATGTTTGCCGTCCTCGGTTTATTGTTTTCTTCCGCCACGCTTGCCGATCATGGCCATGGTCACGGTCATCATCATGGCCATGGCCACGGACATGGCCACCACCATCATCACGATCATTACGTGGAAGTGGAACGGGTTTACTATGCCGAGCCTGTCGTTCACTATGCCCCCGTACCGGCGCCGGCACCGCGTTATCGCAGTTACGATCAACGCTCGCCTCAAGGCTTGGTCGGCGGTGTACTCGGTAGCGCGGTAGGTTATGAAATGAGCCACGGCGATCCGCTGGGCGCCGGCATAGGCGCGGCGGCCGGCGCCTGGATGGGCAACGGCATGAGCCGATAAGGAGATTTGGCATACTCCTTTTGAAAAAGGAGGATTGAGGGGGATTTTATTACAAATCTCCCCCTAGCCTTTGGCAGCCACTGCATGCATTGCCCCACCGTCTGCATCCCTGCAAGTCGTCTTTCCTTGCGATACCAGCCCCTTATCCTAAAAACATCAGTATTCCACGAAAAGCACGAAAGACACTAAATAAAACAGATGGTTACGTCACTTGATTTAGTTGCCCGCAAGGTGTCGGCTTTTTGAGCAATAACTTTTTGAAACTGTTCGTGATTTTTGTGTGTTTCGTGGACCAAATGATTTTTATAGGCTTATCGGAAATCAAAAGCGGTAAGTTCCGCGACCAAAGCCAATCTACGACAAACCCCATTGCATCGCCGCCCAAGGTTCTGTTTCACGTCCCACAACCCGTCCAATATCTCTTTTTATAAAGTTTCGGGATAGCGAACTCAAGAAACGACATTTCGATAACAATTGAACATAGTTCAATTTGACTTTATAGTATTGCCTGCAAATTGCATTTCGTCTGCTAAGATGCGCTCCCAAGGAGGCAAACCATGTTAAAACGATTTCTACACTGGCTGTTAACGTTACTATTCCGCGTCAAGGTCAACGGCCTTGAAAATTACCGTCAAGCCGGTGATCGGGTATTGATCATCGCCAATCATACCTCGTTTCTGGATCCACTTTTACTCGGCGTGTTTTTGCCGGATGACATCACCTTTGCGATCAATACGCAAATATCCCAGCGCTGGTGGCTGAAACCGTTTTTACGTCTGTCCAAGGTTTTCCCGATGGACCCTACCCACCCCATTTCCTTGAAAGCACTGATTCATCATTTGCAATCGGACACCAAAACCGTGATTTTTCCCGAAGGCCGCATCACGGTGACGGGTTCGATGATGAAAATCTACGATGGCACCGGCATGGTCGCCGACAAATCCGGCGCCACCTTGTTGCCGATTCGCATCGATGGCGCGCAATACTCGCATTTTTCCAAGCTGAAAAACATCGTGCGCTTGCGCTGGTTTCCTCGCATCACGATACACATCCTGCCGCCGACCCGTATCGACACCCACGGCGCTTTCACAGGCAAGGCCAGGCGTAAACACAGTGGCCACGTGCTGGCCGACATCATGACCGAAATGATGTTCGCCACCAGCCATTACCGGCAAACCCTGTTCTCGGCCTTGCTGGAAGCCCGGCGCACTCACGGCGGCCAGCATATCGTCGCCGAAGATTTGGAGCGGAAGCCGCTCAGTTACGACCGGTTGATCACGGGTAGCATTATCCTTGGCAAATTGATCAAAGCCTTGACCAGTCCCGGCGAAACGGTCGGCGTCTTGCTACCCAATTCCACCAAAACCTTGAGCGTCATTCTGGGTTTGCAACTCTACGGCCGGATACCGGGCATGCTGAATTATTCGATTGGTTCCGCAGGCATGGCCTCGGCTTGCAATACCGGCAAAATCAGCATCGTGCTGACCTCGCGCAAATTCATCGACATGGCGCACCTCGGCGACGAAGCGGCCCGCCTGTCGGAGCATGTCAAACTGGCCTATCTGGAAGATCTGGCCGCCTCGCTGTCGCCTTGGGATAAATTGGCCGGTCTGATCCAGGCCAAAACCGCCGATTACTGGTACAAGAGCCATTTCTACGATTCCGACGATGCCGCCGTAACGCTATTCACCTCCGGCTCGGAAGGGGCGCCGAAAGGCGTGGTGCTGTCGCACGCGAACGTGCTGGCCAACCTCCAGCAGGTCAAGGCGCGCATCGATTTCAATCCGACCGACGTGGTGCTGAATTTCCTGCCGATGTTCCATTCGTTCGGCTTCACGATAGGCACGCTGCTACCGATCATGAACGGCATGACCACATTCCTGTATCCATCGCCGCTGCATTACGCGATCATCCCGGAAATGGCCTACGAGGTCGGAGCCACCATCATGTTCGGCACCAACACCTTCCTGGCCGCTTATGCAAAGAAAGCCCATCCTTACGATTTTTTCAGCCTGCGCTATGTCGTGGCCGGCGCGGAAAAACTGCAGGAAAGCACGCGGCAAATGTGGCTGGACAAATTCGGCATCCGCATTTTGGAAGGCTACGGCGCCACCGAAACCTCGCCGGTGACTTCGGTCAACACCGCGATGGACTACAAGGCCGGCACCGTCGGCCGCATCATGCCGGACATGCTGTACAAACTGGAACCCGTGCCCGGCATCGAACACGGCGGCAAATTGCATGTGGCGGGCCCCAACATCATGAAAGGCTATCTATTGCCCGACAATCCCGGCGTGCTGGTACCGCCCTGCTCGCTGTACGGCGAAGGCTGGTACGATACTGGCGACATCGTCGACATCGATGATGAAGGCTTCATCAAGATTCAAGGCCGCAGCAAGCGTTTCGCCAAGATCAGCGGCGAGATGGTGTCCTTGACCGCCGTGGAACAACTGGCCAGCGCGGCCTGGCCAGAGGCTCACCATGCCGCCGTCGGCCTGCCGGAAGCCAAGAAGGGCGAACAGGTGATTTTATTGACCACGCAGCGCGACGCCAGTCCCAAACACCTGGCAGAAGCCTCGCCCGGCGTGGCATCGATCAACCTGCCAAAAAAAGTATTCGTCGTGGAAAAAGTACCCGTACTGCCGACCGGCAAAACCGATTACATCGCCGCAACCCAATTAGCCGATAGCCTGCTGATGGCGGAGAATTAAGGCGATTTATGAAAATAGCATCCCTTTGCCTAGCCCCACCCGCTCTCCCAAGGGGTGAGGCAGTAAAATTCGCATGCCATTTTGATGGAATCCCCAGCGAACATAAACTGGCAAGGTACTTCCCTAAATAGCCTGATACGTTATGAGCAAACACATCTATTCCCTGCTGATCGCCCAATTTTTGTCGGCCTTTGCGGATAACGCGATATTGTTTACCGTGATCGCATTGGTGATGCAACACCCCGAGGCGCCCGGCTGGTATGTACCGGCCTTGCAAAGCGTATTCCTGGTCGCATTCGTGCTGCTGGCCCCTTGGGTAGGCACATTCGCCGACAACCAGGCCAAATCGCGGGTACTGATCATCGCCAATCTGATCAAAGCCGCCGGCGCCGGATTGTTGTTGCTCAAGGTCGAGCCGTTGATCGCCTATTGCATCGTGGGTGTCGGCGCCGCGCTATACAGCCCGGCGAAATACGGCATTCTGCCGGAACTGGCCAGACATGACTGTTTGGTCAAGGCCAATAGCTGGATAGAAGGTTCGACGATTCTGGCGATTTTGACCGGCATGGTGGTCGGCGCCAAAGTTGCCGATTATTCCACCAGTTGGGCCTTGCTGGGAACCATTGCATTGTTTCTGATTTCGGCCGCTACCACGGTACTGTTGCCGAGCAACGTCAGCCGCAAGGAAGTTACTGGCTCGAAAGTCATGCAGTTTTTTCAGGAAGTACGCAGTTTTCTGTCGCTGCCGCGTTCGCGTTTTGCAGTTCTGGGAGCGTCGCTGTTTTGGGCCGCCGCGGCTTGCGTGCGGGTCATCATTGTAGCGTGGGCGCCTTTGGTATTGATGTCGCACAATGCTAGCGACATTGCCAATCTGACCTTGTTTTTGGCCCTGGGCATCATTGCCGGCTCGGCCTTGGTGCCGCATTTGATTCCATTGGAACATCTGCGCCGCGCCCGAATTCCGGCTTATTTCATGGCGCTGTTGATCATGGGCCTGGGCTTTACCGACGAAATCTGGCCGGCGCGTATCGTGTTGTTTTTGATGGGTACTGCGGGCGGCATGTTCATCGTGCCGGTCAATGCTGCACTACAGGAATTGGGGCAGCAAAGCATAGGCAGCGGCGGCGCGGTAGCGATGCAGAATTTCTTTCAAAATGCGGCGATGTTGTTATCGGTGGGAGGCTACACTTTCGCGGCTTCTTTACGGGTCGGCCCGATCGAGGCCTTGTTGGCGCTTGGCGCCCTGCTGTTGCTAACCATTTTCTTGGTGGTGTCGCGCTTGCCCAATAATCAAGCTACGACCATCCCTGAATGAAACCGCATACCAGCAAGGCAACGGTGGCCTGAGCGTCTTCGACGCCGACTCGACCCAGGCTACCGTTCAAAGACAAGACACACACGCCGTGCACGCCGCTCCACAAGGCCCTTGCCGCCAGACTGATCTGCTCCTGAGTCTGTTGCGGGCGTAATTCCTGCAGCACGTTTTCGATAATCAGGAAAATATCCCGCACTTTTTGCTGATACCATGCCGGCGTGGCCACATCGTTGATGGCTTCGAAAATCATGCGCCAGCGGTTGTAATGCTGCCGGGCAAAATTCAAGTAAATCTCGGCCAGGGCCTGGATATGCGCTTCGGCCGACTCAAAGACCTGCTCGACACGCAAGGCCTCCGCAAGGCGATCCAGCGTTCGGCCTTTGACATGCATGATCAAATCATCCATGTTTTCGAAGACCATATAAATGCTGCCGACGGTATAACCGATTTCCATCGCCACCTTGCGTACGGTCAACGCATTGAAGCCCTCGTCAATGACGATGTTTTCGGCGGCACTCAGCACCATTTCCCGAATCTGCTCTTGAGTATGCTCACTTCTTCTGGCCATATTTTGCTCTGCTGGGTGCAATCAAAAAACGTTACCATACACGACCTTTCAACTGGAATCGATAGTTAGCCATGCAAAACGAACTGCTTGCCGTCGTCGACGAGCATGACGTCATCCTCGAGCACCGCCCTCGCCACGAAATTCATGCCCAAGGCTTGCGCCATCGTGCCGTGCATATTCTGGTATTCGACGACCAGGGTCGGCTATTGTTGCAAAAGCGCTCGATGAAAAAGGATTTGAACAAGGGCTTATGGGACACATCGGCCGCCGGCCATGTCGACCAGGGCGAAAGCTATGACGCCTGCGCGCCGCGCGAACTGCGGGAGGAACTGAACGTTACGGCGCCACTGACGCCGCTATTCAAGCTATCGGCAACGCCGGCATTGGGCATGGAATTCATTAAAGTCTACCACAGCCAACACAACGGCCCATTTGAATTCGCCACGGAAGAAATCGACGAAATTCGTTGGTCAAGTCGCGATGAAATAGCCCGTCGAGTGACTGAAAACGACGCGACGCTGACCGAGACCTTTAAAATCATCTGGCGCCACTACCAGGAAATTTAAGGTTTTTGGAACGGGCGGGCGAAACCGCCCACCCGGAGGAACAACAGCGGTTTTATTCGATGGTCATGCGCTGACCGGCCTGCTTTTGCTTTTTCACCAGATTCAGCGTCAAGATCCCGTTATCATAACGAGCCTTGCTGCTGGCTTCGTCGATATCGGACGGCAGTTGAAAGCTGCGCGATACTTCGCCGTAGTAGCGCTCACTCCGCAATAACTTGTCTTCTTTGGTTTCGCTATCGACTTGGCTGATTTCGGCGCGAATGCTGACTACGTTGCCATCGATATTGACATGAATGTTATCCTTGCCCGCGCCCGGAATTTCCGCTTCGACGATAAACTCGTTTGGATTTTCCTTTACATCGACCTTGATTTGCGACGGTAACGGATCGCCATGTAACGGCTTGATAAAATAGCCAGGATTGATGTCCCGAAACAAATCATCAAACAAACTGCGACTTACGAATGGGGTTAAGCTACTCATGTTTAATCTCCTCTGCGTTGCGCAAAATTTATGTCTTATGCGAGAGGAATTATGGTAGCGGAATCGAGAATTTCAAGCCTGGCAAAGAATTATCAGGCCCAACAGATAACAAGATTGGAGAAAAACGGAAGTGGCGGAGCGGACGGGGCTCGAACCCGCGACCCCCGGCGTGACAGGCCGGTATTCTAACCAACTGAACTACCGCTCCGCAGTTGGAATTCAGGCATTATACAGCAACCACATACATCGTCAAGCCAAAAATAAACTTTCGCCAAAATCCATGCCAAATCCTGTTTGTCCACTTTGTCTCGATGCTGCGCCCGTTGCGTTCTATCAAGACAAAAACCGCGATTATTATCGCTGCCGTCGTTGTCACTTGGTTTTCGTCCCGCCTGCACAACACTTGTCGCCGGATGCCGAAAAAGCCATTTACGACTTTCACCAAAATCAACTAGACGATCCGGGGTATCGGCAATTTTTATCCCGTTTGGCCACGCCATTACAGGAAAAGCTATCTCCGGCCTCAAGCGGTTTGGACTATGGCTGCGGGCCCGGCCCCTTGTTGGCGCAAATGCTGAAAAGGTTTGGCCATGATGTCGAAGTGTATGATCCCTTTTACGCCAACCGTCCCCAGCATTTGCAGCGTCGGTATGATTTTGTCACCTGCACCGAAGTCGTTGAGCACTTCAGACAGCCCGCGCAAGAATTCGAACGCCTTTTCGGCTTACTTCAGCCGGACGGCTTATTGGGCCTGATGACCAAGCTGGTCATCGATGCCGAAGCCTTCAGCCGCTGGCATTATAAAAACGACTTGACGCACGTCAGCTTTTTTTCCAAAACCACAATGCAATGGCTCGCCGAGACTTACCACTGCGAACTCGAGTTCGTCGGCAAGGATGTGATGATTTTTCGTGACCAGCGCAAGGGCGGATAACCCCAAAACCAGAAACGCCAGGTAAATATCAGAAGTGGCCCCAATCGCTTGAACAGTAGAATCCAAAATTAAAGTGAAATCCCCGCTGTTGGTTAGGCTGCCTTTTTAACGATTGGCAGCAAGTCGTAATACGCCTGATGAGGCGTTTGTCGATTCAAGCTGGAGTGGGGGCGATCCTGGTTATACCATTCGAAATAATCCAGGATTGAAGCGCGGGCTTTGGCGACGGAATCGTAGGCATGCAGGTAAACCCGCTCGTATTTGACTGATCGCCATAGTCGCTCGACGAAGACATTATCTCGCCAAGCGCCCGTCCGTCCATGCTCAACTGGCAGCCCTGACTTTTCACGGCCTCGACAAACGCTTTGGCGGTAAATTGGCTACCTTGGTCGGTGTTGACGATCTCCGGTTTGCCATATTGCCGGAATGCTTGTTCCAGCACATCCACTGCATGACAAGCTTCCAGCGTGATGGCGACCTTGGCGGCTAGGACTTTGCGACTGGCCCAATCGACTACGGCCGTCAGGTATGCAAAGCCTTTACTCATCGGAATATACGTCGTGCCCAAGGCCCACACCTGATTAGCCCGATCAATGGTGATGCCGCTCAGCAAGTAAGGATAAATCTCGTACCCTGGAGGTACTTGCAAAATGATGAGATTTTACGCAAAAACCACTAGATATAGTGGTTTTTAAAATTAATTGGCCACTAATAGTGGTATTTTGCAAGTTCCTCCTTTAGTATCTTTTAAAACGGTATATCATCATCGAAATCGTCATACGCTGGCGGCGCCGATTGCGGACCGGCAGGTGCCGATGGACGATTGTCATAGCTGTTGGCAGGTGGCGTATTATCGGAGTAACTGGCGGTGCCACCGCTACGGCTATCCAGCATATTCATCGCATCGGCGACGATTTCGGTCGTGTATCTGTCTTGCCCGTCCTGGCCCTGCCATTTCTGGGTGCGGATACGGCCTTCCACATAGACCTGACTGCCCTTCTTCAAGTATTCCCCAACGGTTTTTGCCAAACCGCTAAAAAATACCACCCGATGCCATTCGGTTTCTTCCTTGCGCTCATTGGTATTGCGATCGCGCCATCGCCGAGTCGTCGCCAGGCGGATGGTCGCAATCGGATCACCACTGGGCATATAGCGAATTTCCGGATCAGCACCAAGTCGGCCGATCAACATGACTTTGTTCAACATAATTGTCTCCGTATAAAAACTCGGCTAGCAACGACTCAACGCCATTGCTGTAAAAATATATTCAGTTCGTTCTTGTTCAGTATCTGGCTATCCACTTTCAGATAGGCCGTATTTTCCTCGAAATGCAATCTCACTTCCTCGACGCCGTCGATCGCCAACAAAGCCTTGGAAAATTCGGCGCCGCGCTCCGGCCTGACGGCCTGAAGCGACAACAATAGATTGGCCAGATAGCGCGGCTGCGACATGAACAAGGCGATCAACCCCCAAGTCCCTGCCACCGCGGCGGAAAATACGAATACCGAGGCGGGGCCATATTCACCGTACAACCAGCCGCCGCTGGCGCCTCCCAGAAAAGCACCAATGAACTGGGCCGCTGAATAAATACCCATCGCCGTGCCTTTCAAATCGCCCGGCGCGGTTTTGGAAATCAACGACGGCAAAGTGGCTTCCAGCAAATTGAAACCGCAAAAGAACACCCACAAACAGGCGATCAAGCCAAGCAACTGTCCGTGCAGCAGCACAAAACCCAGGTTCGCCAGTATCAGCGCCAAGATGGCGCCGATAAACACCTTTTTCATTTGCCGCTTCTTCTCGGCGATGATCACGAACGGAATGATCGCCGCCATCGAGGTTACCAGAACCGGCAGATAGACCTGCCAGTGGCTACCGCCCCCCAGCCCCGCGTCGCGCATCAACAAGGGCACAACCACGAAGCTGGCCATCAGAATCAGATGGAGCGCGAAAATGCCATAGTTAAGTCTCAATAAATCGGCATTTTTGATGACCGTCTTCAATTCGGAAGGAATGTATTCCGCGTCGCGATGTATCGATATTTTTTGCGGATTTGGCACGATGAACAAGATCACCAAGATAGCCAGCGCGGCCAAGATCGCAATCAACCAGAAAATGCCGCTGATACCGAAATGGTGCGCTACCACAGGGCCTATCGTCATCGCCACACCGAACGACACGCCGATACTGGCGCCTATCGTAGCCATGGCCTTGGTTCGGTTGACTTCCTGCGTCAGATCGGCCAGCAAGGCCATCACGGCCGCCGATACCGCGCCGCAGCCTTGCAAGGCGCGCCCAATGAGCACGCCATAAATATCGCTAGCCAACGCGGCCACCACGCTGCCCAGCAAAAACAGCAGCAGACCAATCACGATTATGGCTTTGCGGCTGAAACGATCGGAAAGCAAACCGAAAGGTATCTGCAAGACGGCCTGGGTCAGGCCATAAATCCCCATCGTCAAACCCACCAGTTTCGGTGTCGAACCCGGCATTTGCTCGGTAAACAGCGACAATACCGGCAGCAACATGAACAAACCCAGCATCCTGAGTGAATAAATACTGGCCAGCGAGACTGTCGCCCGCTTTTCCATGGACGTCATCCCGCCTGAAACATCCTGAACCTGTGTCAAACTCCAACTCCTCTTTACCCTCGTTTAAAGGTGCCTATAGTATCAGTTTATGGATACCCGGCTCCAGCCTCGGAAAATATCACGAGCACGCGAATCTTTGCTCAACCCGAAGCAACCTCGTATAGTATCCGGCTGTTCTAATCCCAGGAATTCGCAGCAGTGGACACCATTAGCATACGCGGCGCCCGTACCCATAATCTGAAAAACATCGATCTGGATTTGCCGCGCGACAAGTTGATCGTCATCACCGGCCTATCCGGTTCCGGCAAGTCATCCCTGGCCTTCGACACCATTTACGCCGAAGGCCAGCGCCGTTACGTCGAATCCTTGTCGGCCTATGCCCGGCAGTTCTTGTCGATGATGGAAAAACCCGATGTCGATCATATCGAAGGCCTGTCGCCGGCGATTTCGATCGAACAAAAATCCACTTCGCACAATCCGCGTTCCACGGTCGGCACCATCACCGAGATTTACGATTACCTGCGTTTGCTCTATGCTAGGGTCGGCATCCCGCGCTGCCCTGAACACGACGTATCCTTACAGGCGCAGACCGTCAGCCAGATGGTCGACCAAGTCCTCGCCCAGCCCGAAGGAGAGCGCTGGATGCTGTTGGCGCCGGTGGTCAACGACCGCAAGGGCGAGCACGTATTATTGCTGGAAGACTTGAAAGCCCAAGGCTTCTTGCGCGCCCGCATCGACGGCGAGGTCTACGAACTGGACGAGCCCCCGGCGCTGGATTTGAAGAAAAAACACACGATAGAAGTCATCGTCGATCGTTTCAAGATTAGGGAGGATATCGCCCTGCGCCTGGCGGAGTCCTTCGAAACCGCGCTGCGCCTTTCGGACGGCCAGGCAATTGCCGCATCGATGGAAAACGGGCAACAACTGCTGTTCTCGGAACGCTATGCCTGCCCGCATTGCGGCTACAGCCTCAGCGAACTGGAGCCCCGCATTTTTTCGTTCAACAACCCCAAGGGCGCCTGCCCGAGCTGCGACGGGCTCGGCGTGCGCCAGCATTTCGACCCGCAACTGGTGGTGCACAATCCGGAAATCAGCCTGGCCGGCGGCGCGGTGCGCGGTTGGGACCGCCGCAATGCCTATTACTACCAGATCATCTGCGCGCTGGCTGCCCATTACGGCTTCGATCCGGAGGCACCGTTTTCGCAAATTCCGAAGGACATCCAGGCGGTGATCCTGTATGGCAGTGGTGAGGAGAGCATCAGTTTCCAGCTGCACATGGGCAGCGGCAAGCCTCGCACCAGCCATAATCCATTCGAAGGCATCATCCCCAACATGGAGCGCCGTTATCACGAGAGCGACTCGCAAATGGTGCGCGACGAACTGTCCAAATACCTGGCCCAACAGACCTGCACGGCCTGCGAAGGGGCGCGCTTGAATCTGGGCGCCCGCCATGTGTATGTCGAGAATAAACCGCTGCATCAGATCACCCGTCTACCGATCCGCGAAACGCTAAGTTTTTTTCAAGACTTGAACATCCCCGGCCACCGCGGCGAAATCGCGGCCAAGATCAACAAGGAAATTCAGGAGCGGCTAGAATTTTTGGTCAATGTCGGTCTGGATTATCTGACCCTGGACCGCAGCGCCGACACGCTATCGGGCGGCGAAGCCCAGCGCATCCGCCTTGCCAGCCAGATCGGCGCCGGCCTGGTCGGCGTCATGTATGTGCTGGACGAGCCATCCATCGGCCTGCACCAGCGCGACAACGAACGTTTGCTCAATACCTTGTTCAGACTACGCGATCTCGGTAACACCGTGATCGTCGTCGAACACGACGAAGACGCGATCCGCGCCGCCGACCATATCGTCGACATCGGCCCCGGCGCCGGGGTGCACGGCGGACAAATCGTAGCTCAAGGGTCGCCCGAACAAATTCTGGCCGACACCCATTCGCTGACAGGCCAGTATTTGTCCGGTGCGCAAAGCATAGACGCGCCCAAGAAAACCACGTCCAACGATCCGACCCGGCAATTGGTCATCAAGGGCGCCGGCGGCAACAATCTGAAAAATGTCACGGTCAAATTCCCGGTGGGGCTGTTGACTTGTGTGACCGGGGTATCGGGCTCTGGGAAATCGACCTTGATCAACGATACCTTGTACAGTCACGCCGCGCGCGTCATCAACGGCGCCAGTTGTATACCGGCGCCGTGCGAAGCTATCGAAGGCCTGGAGCAATTCGACAAGGTCGTGGACATCGACCAAAGCCCGATCGGCCGCACGCCCCGCTCGAATCCGGCCACCTACACCGGCATCTTCACGCCGATCCGTGAACTGTTCGCGGCCGTGCCGGAAGCCCGTTCGCGCGGTTACACGCCGGGCCGCTTCAGTTTCAACGTCAAGGGCGGTCGCTGCGAAGCCTGCGCCGGCGACGGCGTGATCAAGGTGGAAATGCACTTTTTGCCCGACATTTTTGTCCCTTGCGACATTTGCCATGGTAAGCGTTACAATCGGGAGACCCTGGAAATTCGCTACAAGGGCAAGACCATACACGAAGTGCTGGAAATGACCGTGGAAGATGCCGCTCAGTTTTTCTCGGCGGTTCCCAGTTTGTCACGCAAGCTGCAGACCTTGATCGACGTGGGCTTGAGTTATGTCACGCTGGGCCAAAACGCCGTCACGCTATCCGGCGGCGAGGCGCAGCGGGTCAAACTGGCCAAGGAACTGTCAAAACGCGACACCGGCAAGACTTTGTATATCCTCGACGAGCCGACCACAGGCCTGCACTTCCATGACATCAAACAGCTATTGTCGGTGCTGCACACCCTGCGCGACCACGGCAATACCGTGATCATTATCGAGCATAACTTGGACGTGATCAAAACCGCCGACTGGATCATCGACATGGGTCCCGAGGGCGGCAATGGCGGCGGCACACTGGTTGCGGAAGGCACGCCGCGAGATATAGCCAAACACCGGGATTCACATACAGGAAAGTATTTGAAGCGTTTTTTTGCCTAACCAACATGAAGACGCGGCATCCCTCAGGCAAACCCAAGACTACTTCAGGAGCGACACCCTCATCGCTACCTTCAGGGCAAGCCTTGAAAGGGCATTAACGTTTTTGCTTGAAACTGCGTAGGAGATTCGATAAGACGGAATTTATCGAGATTCAGAAAAGAGTTGGTGGGTGCTGAGGGGTTCGAACCCCCGACCCTCGCCTTGTAAGGGCGATGCTCTCCCAGCTGAGCTAAGCACCCACTCGTTTGAGCCGCGTATTCTACACAATTTAACGTCAGGCACAAACTATTTTTGCTTGCAAAATCCGGAAACAACCTCATCGGTAAAGGAATGCGGCCGCAATAAAGTCGTTCACCCTAAAAACGACAGTCAGTCCACGAACCTCACGAAAGACAAGAAAGACAAGAAAGAAATCATTGCGTTATGAAGCTTATCGATCCATCTGTTTAGTGCTACTTTTCGGCGGTGACAACTGGTTGAAACTTTTCGTGATTTTCGTGTGTTTCGTGGACCAAATGATTTTTCTAGGTTCATTAATCACAAAAAAACCGGCAGTCACACAAGGCGAAGCCGGCTTTTCAAAAACGAAACACGCCAAATTCTAAGGCATGTACATGCCGCCATTGACGTGCAAGGTTTCGCCGGTAATGTAAGACGCCTGCTCCGAAGCCAGGAAGGACACCGCATGAGCGATCTCTTCCGGTTGCCCCAAACGGCCCAGGGCAATCGAATTCAACAAAGCATTCTTGATGTCGTCGGACAATTCCTTGGTCATGTCGGTATCGATGAAACCGGGCGCCACGGTATTGACGGTAATGCCACGCGAACCGACCTCCTTGGCCATTGATTTTGCGAAGCCCACCATGCCGGCTTTCGCCGCCGCGTAGTTGGTTTGGCCGGCATTGCCGGTGGAACCGACCACCGAAGAAATATTGATGATGCGACCATAGCGGGCCTTCATCATGCCGCGCAAAACCGCCTTGCTCATCCGGAAAACCGAGGTCAGATTGGTGTTGATGATGTCATCCCACTCCTCATCCTTCATCCGCATCAACAAGTTGTCGCGGGTAATGCCGGCGTTATTGACCAGCACGGCCGGCGTACCGTAATCATCGCCGGTGACCTTGATGAAGTTTTCGATGTCGGCGGCGTCGGCTACATTCAGTTTGTAGCCCTTGCCGTTTTCCCCCAGATAGGCGGAAATCGCCTCGGCGCCGTTGTCGGAAGTCGCGGTACCGATTACAAAAAAACCGTCGGCGACCAATCTTTCGGCAATCGCACGACCGATGCCGCGGCTAGCACCCGTGACAATGGCAACTTTTTTATCCATGTAAGTGCTCCAATACATTGTTTAAAGAATCCGGATCGAATATCGTCATGTGCACGGCATCGGGCGCGATGCGTTTGTTCAACCCTAGCAAAACCTTGCCTGGCCCACATTCGATGAAGCCAGCCACGCCTTGTTCATGCATGAATTTGATGCTTTCGACCCAGCGCACCGGCATGAATAACTGCTCTTTCAACGCATGGCGAATCACTTCCGGCGAGCCATGCGACTTGACGTCGGCGTTGTGTATCAGCGTGACATCCGGCATCTCGACATTGATACCCTGCAAAATTTCGTTGAGTTTTTCCGATGCGGCTTCCATCAAACGGCAATGCGACGGCACGCTGACCGGTAATTTGACGGCGCGTTTCGCGCCCAATGCCTTCAGCGCCTCCATCGCTCTGTCAACCGCCGCGGTTTCACCGGCAATGACAACTTGACCCGGCGCATTGAAATTGGCCGCCGCGACGACTTCACCGCGAGCGACTTCGGCGCAAGTGTTCACTACCTGGTGATCCTGCAGACCCAAGATCGCCGCCATGGCACCCACGCCGACCGGAACGGCTTCTTGCATCAAACGACCGCGCGCCGCCACCAATTTGACAGCATCCTCGAAAGCAATCGCACCCGAGCAAACCAGGGCGGTGTATTCGCCCAGGCTGTGACCCGCCATCCAGGCCGGTCGGATTTGGCTTTTCTCACACCATATGCGCCAAACCGCAACGCCGGCCGCCAACATCGCCGGTTGCGTATTTTGCGTTTGATTCAAATCGGCTTCAGGGCCATTTTGCACCAGATTCCACAAATCGAAACCCAAGGCATCGGAAGCCTGCTCGAAAGTTTGCTTGGTCGAAGGATAAGCCTCCGCAAGCGATGACATCATGCCGACGGATTGCGAGCCCTGCCCTGGAAAAACGAAAGCCAAGTTATAATTTTGTTCGTTCATAGCCTTTTTAATATTTGATTAACGCGGAACCCCAGGTAAAGCCAGCGCCGAAGGCTTCCATCAACACCATCTGGCCTTTTTTGATCCGACCATCGCGGACGCCCTCGTTGAAAGCCAGCAATATGGAAGCGGACGAGGTGTTACCCTGGGTTTCCAAAGTCAAGATCACCTGATCCATGGACATGCCCAGCTTCTTGGCTGTAGCGGCGATGATGCGCGTATTGGCCTGATGCGGCACCAACCAGTCGATATCGCTTTTATGCAAACCGCTGGCTTCCAAGGTTTCATCGACGATGCGCCCCAGGGTATTCACGGCCACCTTGAAAACTTCGTTACCGCGCATGCTGATATAACCCAGTTCGTCTTGCTTGTCGAATGACGCCACTTGCGGATTAGGGCAATACAACAAGTCTTCGTAACCGCCGTCGGAATGAATATGGGTCGACAAAATCCCCGGCTGATCCGAAGCGCTCAACAAAACGGCGCCGGCACCGTCGCCAAATAAAATACAGGTACTTCTATCGGTCCAGTCGACGATGCGCGAGCACACCTCGGAACCCACGACGAGTACGTTTTTGCTGAAACCGGTTCTGATGTATTGATCGGCAATACTAAGGGCAAAAATCGAGCCGGAACAGGCCGCCTGCACATCGAAGCCCACGCATTGCTGTATCCCGAGACGTTGCTGCAACAAGCAGGCCGTACTGGGGTAGACGCGGTCCGGGGTACCGGTAGCAACGATGATCAAATCGATGGCTTGTACGTCGATACCAGCCATGTCGATGGCTTCGCGCGCGGCGATCTCGGCCATGGAGGAAGCCGTTTCCCGTGGGCCGGCGATGCGTCGACTCTTGATACCCGTGCGCTCGTAAATCCAGCTATCGGAGGTATCCACCATCGTGGAAATATCATCATTGGTGCGGATGGTTTCAGGCAAATAGCCGCCCGTGCCAATCACATTACTCCAGATCGTCATTCTGCTTCCTTCTGGGCCAGGGCGATTTCAAGTTTTTCGCTGATTTTACGAATAACATCCTTCTCAACCTCTACTTCCGCCAAGTGAATCGCGGTTTCAAATGCCAACGCGTCGGCACCGCCATGACTCTTGATCACCAAACCGCGCAAACCGATAAAACTGGCGCCATTATATAGTCGCGGATCGATACTGTCCTTGAACATCTTCAGCACTGGATAAGCCAGCAAGCCCAAGAATTGGGTAAACAGATTGCGGGAAAAGGTTTCCTTCAGTTTCACGGCGATCATCTTTGCCGCGCCTTCGATGGATTTGAGCGCGACATTGCCGACAAAACCGTCGGTGACGATCAGGTCGACCTTTTCGCTGCCGGCATTGATGGAGTTACCTTCCACATAGCCGATGTAATTCAGGTTAGAGTTTTCCAGCAGCTTGGCGGCCGCCTTGACCTGCTCGTTGCCCTTCATGTCTTCTTCGCCGATATTCAACAGACCGACGCGAGGGCGTTCGATATTTTCCACGGCCTTGACGACTTCTTCGCCCATCACGGCGAACTGGTAAAGATGCTCGGCACTGGAATCGACGTTTGCGCCCAGATCCAGCACATGGGTATGCCCGAAAATCGAAGGCAAGGTAGAGATGATGGCCGGCCGCTCGATCCCCGGAATCATCTTCAAAACGAAACGCGCGGTCGCCATCAAGGCACCGGTATTGCCCGCGCTGACGCAAGCATCGGCTCGGCCTTCCTTGACCAGATTGATGGCCACCCGCATCGAGGAATCTTTTTTGTTTTTTAGCGCCTTTTGCGGCGGCTCGTCCATTTCGACGACTTGCGAAGCGTGCTGTATGCGGATTCTGTCTTTGAACTCCACCAGCGCTTCGGACAACAGGTTGCTCAGGACAGCCTCGTCGCCCACCATGATCAATTTTAAATGTGGATTTTTTCGTAAACAGGCTAGTGACGCAGGAACGGTCACTTGAGGACCGAAATCCCCGCCCATCGCATCAATCGATAGAGTTGAGCTCACGCTTTAGGACCTAACCCTTGAAGTTGAATGAGGAGACACATCGATCAGACGTGTCGTCTATGAAATCAAATAAAATGAATCTGTTAGAAACCGAAAGACAGGCATGTCAGTTCGAACGGATGCAGCCGGCAAACGCAGCCCACTCAAGCACCCTTTCGAATGACGTCAACGGCTTCTAACAGCCATGAGATTTTTATTCTTCGTCGATTTCGCTATTGCTGGCGATGATTTGACGACCCTTGAAGAAGCCATCGGGCGTCATGTGATGGCGCAAATGCACTTCACCTGTCAACGGATCCTGCGCCAAGGTTTTGGCGGTTAAGGCATCGTGTGAACGACGTTGGCCGCGTCTTGCACGCGATACTTTACTCTTTTGTACTGCCATTATTACTCTCCAGTTTTTTTAAGTTTGGCTAAAACAGAAAAAGGGTTATGGGTCTTGGTCTGACTTTCGTCGTCAAAGTCGGCATCTTTAGAACTGCGTTGCAGGATGCAGTCATATTCATGCCTGGGATAATCCGGCAATGCCAGCAATATTTCATCTTCGATCAGCGCATTCAACGACACTTTTTCGCCGTCAAACAACAGCGGCTCGCAATCGATCTCAAGTTGTTCAGCCTCTTGCAAGGAAGACACCACGCCCAGCTTGAATTTCAGATCGATCGGCCAGCTCAACGCTTGCAGGCAGGATTGACACGCCAGCTCCAGCGTCGCTTTTATCGTGCCGGAGATAACGGCCCGCTTGCCTTCCTTGCCAAACTGCGCTTCAATTTCCACATCGCCATCTTTGACTAAAACCAGATCGGACAAACGCTCGAGCGCCGCTATTTCCAGCGCACCTGACAGAACGGTTCGCCTTTCGGCAAACAATAAAGGGTCAATAAAGTCGGGAAGTTTGTCTGACATAACTGTACAATCATACAGATAACTCTCTGTTGCGTCAATCCGACACAATTTGACCTTAACCGAAACATGTCGCCACTGATTCTTGCATCGAGCTCGCGCTACCGCGCCGAGCTACTCAAAAAACTGCAACTGGACTTTATCACTTGCAGCCGCGGAGTCGATGAAACGCCACATCCCCAGGAACCC
The DNA here is from genome assembly GCF_024360925.2 of Methylomonas rapida. Lineage (NCBI taxonomy): Bacteria > Pseudomonadati > Pseudomonadota > Gammaproteobacteria > Methylococcales > Methylococcaceae > Methylomonas > Methylomonas rapida. Next base: position 3,396,183 of record NZ_CP113517.1, read on the forward strand.
GCCGACGCGCTGGCGCAGCGCTTATCGATCAGCAAAGCCCAAGCGGTCGCGCCCGCATACCCTGATCATCTGATCATAGGCTCGGATCAAGTAGCGGTTTGCAACGATGTATTACTGGGAAAACCCGGCAACCGTGCAAACGCCTTCCGCCAACTAAAAGCCCAATCAAGCCAGAAGGTCACGTTTTACACCGGTCTTTGCGTGCTCAACAGCCGGACGGGCCAAACCTGGACAGACCTGGATGTCTGCCATGTGTATTTCAGAGAACTCAGCGAGAGCCAAATCGAGCATTATCTGGATGTCGACCAACCGTTCGATTGCGCCGGCAGCTTCAAATCGGAAGGCTATGGCATCAGCTTGTTCAGCAAAATCGAAGGCGAAGACCCGAATGCCCTGATCGGCTTGCCGCTGATTAAACTGATCGGCCTGCTGAACCAATGCGGCCTGGCGATACCATAATGAAGCCGCCACCACGCGAAAAACCAACGATATATTGATCTTGAAGTCTTGAACACCGCCTTTAAGGCAACCGTCATTGACGTTTGTGCTCGGGCAGCAATTGCTCGAAGATCGAATGAAACTCCAGTTCAGCCTGCGTCATCACCTGTTCTATCTGCGCTCGCGTCAAACGCGCAAAATCCAGGACATGATCCGGTATTTCCACCAAGGTCTGCTCGATGGGCCTGCCGAACTCCTTGTCGTCCACCAGCCTGCTGGCCAGATTCAGTAGCCGCGCATCCAGCTTATGCGTAATGGCCGCATCAGGATCGCGATAGCAACCAACCACTTCGTAGAGCGACTCGGGAAATCCCCACGATTTCATCAACTCGCAGCCAACCTCGACATGGGTAAACCCCAGAATCGCCCGCTCGGCATTCACCAGCAACCGCCTATCCTGCCTGATGGACACCAAGACTTTCGTCGCCTGCTCCGGCATGAGCTGATACAGCACCAAGGAACCTATGTCATGCAACAAGCCATCCAAAAACAAGCGTTCGACATTCAGCACCGCACTCGATTTGGCCAATAACTTGCAGACCACGCCGCAATGAACGCTACGCAGCCAGAACGCCGTCATATCGACCAGGTCGGACGGAATCTTGACGAATTTGTCGACGATACAGGTCGCCACCACCAGACTGTAAACATCTTCGATACCGACGACCGTAATCGCCCTCGATATCGTGTCGACTTTGGCGGGAAAGCCATAATAAGCGCTATTGACTATCCGCAGCAATCGGGCGGACAACGCGGGATCCCGGCCAATCACATTGCCAATTTCGGCCAAGGAATAGCGCGGATCGTGAATCATCTCATTGAGTTGAAAATAAATATCCGGCAAAGAAAATAAATCTTTCGCCTCGGCGACCACTTCCTGTGCGGTTTGAAATTTCACGCTTAACTTTTCCCGTAAAGTCGCAGCACATGCTGGACGTAATTTTGTGTTTCTGGATAGGGCGGCACCGTGTAGTTGTACTTCATCACAGCCCCCTCACCGGCGTTATAACCGGCTACAGCCAATTTCAAATTGGAATTGAACATCGCCAGCAAATCCTTCAGATAGCGCGTGCCGCCATCGACGTTTTGTTCGGGATCGCGCCGGTCGCTGACACCATAACGCCGCGCGGTATCCGGCATCAATTGCATCAAGCCCACGGCCCCCGCCGAAGAAATGGCCTGCGGATTGTAAGCCGATTCGGCTTGAATCACCGCATGCAACAATTTGGGGTCCATTTGATGCTTGGCGGCGGCGCGATCAATCAACTCGTTGTATTTTAATCTGTTACCGGCCATAAACTTCAAGTCGCGCTTGTAAGTCTTGGGCGGCGTGCGGATGATCAGCTTGAATCCCATCCCCTTTTCCGGACGGTCGGTATAATAAACCCGCCCATCGAGCCCCACGCGCTTATAAATATCGGCCGACGCCACTGACGAAACCGCTAGCAACAACATAAACGTTTTCAGCCATTTCATCGCACTCACCTTCGATAGATTCAGCTCGCTACCTGGATACTGATCAAACTGGCGGCCTCGACCGCCTTGCTTCTGGCGCCGGTAATGTTATCCGCCGTCGCCAACGCCACGCCCATGCGTCGGGATACGAAGGCTTCCGGCTTACCGAACAGGCGAATCTCGCTGTCGGGCACCGCCAAGGCCTGTTCCAGCCCTTGATAAACCACGGCCTTGGCATCGACGCCACCCAGGATGACCGCACTGGCGCCGGTTTTATCCAGATCCGTGCAGACCGGAAAACCCAAGATAGCCCTGGCATGCAAGTCAAACTCGCTCTGGCGCTGGCTGACCAGGGTCACCATGCCGGTATCGTGCGGCCTGGGGCTGACTTCGCTGAACCAGACCTGGTCGCCCTTGACGAATAACTCCACACCGAACAAACCCAAGCCCCCCAGCGCCTCGGTGACTTTGCCCGCGATTTGTTGCGACAATGCGATCGCGGAAAGACTCATCGGCTGCGGCTGCCAGCTTTCGCGGTAATCGCCGTTTTCCTGGCGATGGCCGATAGGCTGGCAAAAATAGGTTTCGACCTGGCCTTTTGCATTCAAGGCCCGCACGGTCAACAGCGTAATCTCGAAATCGAACTCGACTTTGGCCTCGACGATGACTTTGCCGGTATCGGCGCGCCCGCCAGCCTTGGCATAATCCCAGGCCGCCTTGAGTTGCTCCGGGCTTTTCACCATCGATTGCCCCTTGCCGGACGACGACATCGTCGGCTTGATGAAACACGGGTAACCGATGCCGCCATCCACCGCCGCCTGTAATTGCTCGAAAGTTTCGGCAAAGGCATATTGTGAGGTCGGCAAGCCCAACTGTTCGGCGGCCAATTGCCGGATGCCCTCGCGGTTCATCGTCAGTTGAATGGCGCGCGCATTGGGCACGATTTGCACGCCACCCTCGGCTTCAATATCCGCCAATGCCTGCGTCGCAATCGCCTCGATCTCCGGGACTATGATGTGCGGCTTCTCGCTGGCTATCAGCGTTTTCACCGCCACGGCATCGGTCATGTCGATCACATGACTGCGATGAGCCACCTGCATGGCCGGTGCATTGGGGTATCGGTCGACCGCAACTACCTCGACGCCATAGCGTTGCAACGAAATCGCAACTTCTTTTCCCAGCTCGCCACTGCCCAACAACAGGGCCTTGGTTGCGGTCGGACTCGTGGGCGTACCTATTTTCATGTCGATTTGGCCAGATAGTTTTCGATGTCTTGTTTGGAAAAACCGATTTTCTTCGCCACCCGGTCGGCGTGACTGACCCTGGAAATACCCTCGATCAATCTGAAGGTCGGCATCTCGTCGGCAAATTCCACTTGTTTGGGCGTCGCGATGCCACGTTTGACGAAAACATCCACCAACTGATGATTGTGCGTAATCAGGATGGTACTGTTACCTTTACGATAAAACCCGTCCAGCACATCGATCGACGACTGCATTTTTTCTTCAAAGGTAGTTCCTTCCGCCATTTCGTCAAGCACCAGCAAGCTTTTTGCCGTGGTCGCCAGGAAAATATCGCGCGTGCGCTTCAATTCGGTACCGAAGCGGCCTTCGCCATCGTCGAGATGACTGATTTCCGGCGCCTGATAGAAAATTCTGTCCGCCACTGCCATCCGCGCCGACTTGGCCGGCACATAACAGCCTATCTGCGCCAGCAATTGTATCTGGGTAATGGTTTTGCAAAACGCGGTCTTGCCGCCGCTATTCGGGCCCGTCACGCAAACCAGCCGCTCTTCCAGCATCGCAAAATCGTTGCCGACATAAGCCGGATTCTGTTTCCCCAGTACCGGATTTTTCGCGCTCTTCAGTTCGATCTCATGTCGCTCGCCGGCATGCATCTCGGGCAACACCATGTCGCTGCCGTAATCTTCGGCGTATTTGATGAAGGCCAAGAGTTCGTCGAGCTGCCCCAGGCCATCCAACATGTCACCCAAAGCCTGCGAACTTTTAAAGCGATTACGCAACGGAATGATGCAATTATCCCGGTCATAACCGCCGATCACCGGAATATAAGCCAGCATCAGCGGCAAGAAAAACACCGAGGCGACCGAAATGCCATCCCTGGTAAACTGGAACATGTCGCTCGGAAAAACCTGGATCAAGCCCCAAATGGCCAGGGCAACCAGAGCCAGCAACATCGGCTTGAACAGGGTCGGGCGGAAAATCGTTGCCGGCGCGAAGCTGCCCTTACGCTCTTCCTTGCTTTGTATGCCTTTTTCACTGTTATAAACCGGGCCGACCATCAGCGAATAGTCGTGGCTATTGGCAAAATTGCCGATTTTGTTGAACACGCTTTGCAGATAAGGACTTTGCGGCGTACCGGAGTTGTGAATCGCGCCAACCAGATTCAAGACGAAATTGATGCCGCGGCGATATTGTTTATAGCCGTAACCTTCGATCTGATTTTCTTCGCGCGCCGTGCCGAAACTGCCTAAGAACTCGCCAAACAACAACAAATACAAGCGTTTTTCCGCCCCTGCCGCATCAGCGATAATATTCTCGACATTGGCTCGCACGTCCGGATTGTCGCGAATCTCGCGCACGGCCTCCTGCTTGGCGGCTATGGTTTCCAGATCGTCCAAGGGTTGCGCCAATGATCGATACAACACGGCCTGACCGGCAACGGTGCTGGCGTAATTGACATAATCGAACAGCTCGTCGACCTCGATGGTATTGAAGGCCCCCTGATCCAGAACGCCTTCACCGGTCGGCAGCGGTTTGCTGGATCGAACCGCCGGCCACTCATCATTCCAACTCTGTAATATGTTTTGCTGCATGCTGCCTCCCCGGCTTTTATGCCGCCAACACTAGGCGGATTTTATGATTTCGGCCATCACCTCGACATGCGCGTCGCTATCGTTCAGGGCCGGGATATAACGATAACTCTTGCCACCCGCCTCGATGAAAATTTCTTTATTGGCCAGAGCAATTTCTTCCAAGGTTTCCAGGCAATCCACCGCAAAACCCGGACACACCACATCGACCTGCTTGATGCCCTGCTTGGGCAGTTCCTGCAACACCTCGACGCAATAAGGCTTGAGCCATTCCGCCCGGCCGAAGCGCGATTGAAACACCATCTGCCATTGCTTGTCGTTCAGCCCCAGCTCTTCCGCCAATAAGCGCGCGGTCGCCTGGCAATGATAAAAATACGGGTCGCCCCATTCCGTCAATTTGGCCGGCAAGCCGTGAAACGACATCACCAACAAGGCCGCCTGTCCGTTTTCCTGCCAATGCGCCCGGATCGAATCCGCCACGGCTTTGATGTAAACGGGCTTTTGGTAATAATCGCTGATGAAACGCAACGACGGCATGTGCCGCCAGCCGATGAATTCGTCCGCCACCACATCGAAAATAGACGCGGTCGTGGTCGAGGAATATTGCGGATACAGCGGCAGGATGATGATATCCTCCACACCCTGCTGTTTGAAGAGTTGCAGCTTGTCGCGCAACGCAGGCTTGCCGTAGCGCATCGCGCAATCGATCAACACGCGTTCGCTGCCGAGACGCTTGGCCAGCTTATCGCTCAATTGCTGGGTAAACACGATCAACGGCGAACCCTTGTCGGTCCAGATGGTTTGATAGGCATGCGCCGATTTGCGCGGCCTAAACGGCAGCACGAACAGATTCAAGATCATCCACCACAAAGGCCGAGGCAGATTGACGACCCGCGGATCACCCAAAAATTCGCGCAAAAAGGCCCTTACATCGCCGGTACTGGTGCTGGCCGGCGATCCCAGATTGACCAATAATACGCCGACCTTTTTTTCGCCTAAGTCTGCCATGGCTTTACTTGCGGTTGATCAAATTCAAAAATTCGGAACGGGTGCTGATTTCCTCGCGGAAAATGCCGGTCATCACCGAGGTCGTCATCACCGAGTTCTGTTTCTCGACGCCGCGCATCATCATGCACAAATGCTTGGCTTCGATCACGACCGCCACGCCACGCGCGTCGATCGCCGTTTCCACCGCGGTAGCGATTTGCCGGGTCAGCTGTTCCTGAATTTGCAGCCTGCGCCCATACATATCGACAATGCGCGCCAGCTTGGACAAGCCCAACACCTTGCCTTGCGGCAGGTAACCGATATGGCATTTGCCGATGAACGGCAACAAGTGGTGTTCGCACAAGGAATACAGCTCGATATCCTTGACGATCACCATATCCTCGGTGTCGGCTTGGAAAATGGCGTCATTCAATACCTCTTCCAAGGTCTTTTGATAACCATTGTTCAAAAATTTAAATGCTTCCGCCGCCCGTTTCGGTGTATCGCGCAAGCCTTCCCGATTGACATCTTCACCAATCGCTTGAATGATTTTGGAGAAATATTCTTCCATCGCCGCCCCCAAGTAAAAAAATGTCGTGAGTATACAACATCAAACCGTAAACTCTAAGGCGCGCATCAACACTTGTTCGTCGGCGCCGCTCTTCGTAGCGTTTTCGCTGATATGTCTGCGCCACGCCCTGGCCCCATCCACACCATGAAACAGGCCCAGTAAATGACGCGCGATGGCGTTGAAGCGCACGCCTTGCCGCAACTGTTCTTGAACATACGGGACCAAGCTTTCCACGACTTCCCGCCGAGACTTGATCGGCTGGTCTTCGCCAAACAACTGCTGATCGACCTGACTGAGCAAATACGGGTTATGGTAAATCTCCCGCCCCAGCATCACGCCATCGACATGATTCAGTAATTCCCGAGCCGCGTCCAAGGTCGTGATGCCGCCATTGATGACGATGTTCAGATGCGGAAAGTCCCGTTTCAACTCAAACACCACCTCATAACGCAGCGGCGGAACGTCACGGTTTTGCTTGGGTGACAAGCCGGAAAGCCAGGCTTTGCGGGCATGCACGATGAACGTTTCACAACCGGCGCCGGCAACCGTTTCGATGAACTTCACCAGCGCCTGATAGGAGTCCAGATCATCGATGCCAATCCGCGATTTTACCGTTACCGGGATAGCCACCGCCTGCCGCATCGCCGACACGCACTCGGCCACCAATTCAGGTTCGGCCATCAAGCACGCGCCGAAACGGCCATTCTGCACCCTATCACTCGGACAACCCACATTCAGATTGACCTCGTCGTAGCCGTACTCCTCGGCAATCTTAGCGCACCGCGCCAAATCACTGGGGCTGCTGCCGCCTAACTGCAAAGCCACGGGATGCTCTTCCGCATTGAATTGCAAATGCCGTTCAGGATGACCATGCAAAATCGCCCCGGTCGTCACCATTTCGGTGTACAGCATGGCATGCCGCGACATCAGGCGATAGAAATACCGGCAATGCCTATCGGTCCAATCCAGCATCGGCGCGACACAAAAGCGGTGGAGAGGGATTGGGCGGGTTATAGCCTGGGGTATTTCTGCGATTGCTGTGGTTTGTCGTGGCATTTTTTAAAACTGTATTGCGCGATGGTTACCGAGTGATTTTCTGCGAGCCTTTTTCCGGAAACCATCAGCAAAACCGCGGAAAATCCCCTTCTTGAACAGGGTACCGTAAAAGCCCCCTTCTCCCGGCGGGAGAAGGCATTCTTTTACCGTTTACGGCCTCCTGAAAGGAGTGCCATCATATCGCATACGACAGGGACTGTCGCAAAAGCGCCCTCTCCTCGCGGAACCAGAGCGAGGAGAAGAATCAATTCAAGCATATGATTTATAAAGCATAATACTGACACCACCCCAATGGGAAGCAGGAATTGTTTTACCTTCTATGATAACCTGCTGTGGGCAAAGGGGGCACGAGGCGGAGGCTATTTTTGACGGAACCCTTAGCCCTGGAACAAGGCTTCAAACTGCACTTTTGCCACCGGTTCGCTGAATAAATAGCCCTGGTAATTCGTGCACCCCAAACCTTGCAAAAAGGTCTTTTGCGCTTGGGATTCCACGCCTTCGGCAATCACATCCAGCCCCATGCTCTGCGCCAAGACGATAATCATTTTGGCAATGGCGGCATCGTTGGGATCGATCAATATGTCTCGGACAAAGCTTTGATCGATTTTTAACTGATCCAAGGGCAATTGCTTCAAGTAATACAACGAGGAGTAACCCGTACCAAAGTCGTCCAGCGCAAACCTGACGCCTTTGGCCTTTAGTTGGCTCATCTTCACATTGATGTCTTCCACATCGGAAGCCAATAGACTTTCCGTCAGTTCCAGCTTGAGTTTTTCCGGATTGGCGCCGGATTTTTCCAGAATCGCCAAAACCTGGTCGGCAAAATCCGGCTGGCGAAATTGCCTGATACTGACATTAACCGCAATGGTGAGATGCGCAAAACGGGGTTGTTTCGACCACTCCACCAATTGCGCGCAAGTGGTTTCCAACACCCACAGCCCCAGCGGCAAAATCAGCCCCGTTTCCTCGGCCAACGCGATGAACTCGCCAGGAGGAACTTGGCCTCGCTCGGGATGCCACCAGCGCAACAAGGCTTCGGCGCCGACGATCCGCCCGCTGCCGTCCATCTGCGGTTGGTAGCATATTTGAAACTGGTTTTGCCGCAAGCCCTCGTGTAGCGCGTGTTCCAGATTGGCGCGGGCCACGATGGAGGCCTGCATGCTCGGATCGAAAAATCGCATCGTATTACGGCCGGCCGCCTTGGCCTGATACATCGCGATATCCGCCTGCTTCAACAATTCGTCTATCGTGGTTTCCTGATCGCAAAACAACGTCGCGCCTATGCTCGGCGTACTGTGATGTTCATAGCCATCGAAGCGGTAGGTTTGATTCAAGGCCGCCAGGATTTTTTCGCCTATGATTTCGGCCTGAATCGCAGCCTCCGCGGATTTTTGTCCAAGTTCCTTCAACATCAGTACGAATTCGTCGCCGCCCAAGCGCGCCACCGTGTCGCATTCACGCACGCTGGCGGTCAAGCGATTGGCCACTTGTTGCAACAGGCAATCGCCTTTGTCATGCCCCAGGGTATCGTTCAGCGTCTTGAAATTATCCAGATCGATGAACAACAAGGCGCCAAACATTTGTTTGCGGGCATGATTCGCCAGCGCTTGATGCAAACGGTCGCGCAACAGACGCCGATTGGGCAGCCTAGTGAGCGGATCATAAAACGCCAGGTTCTTGATTTCCTCTTCGGCCGCCTTGCGGTCGCTGATGTCGATGTGGGTACCCACATAATGCGTCACGTCGCCTTTTTCATCCTTCACGGCCGTAATTGTCAGCCATTTGGGGTAGATTTCGCCGTTCTTGCGCTTGTCCCACACTTCGCCCTGCCAGGTACCGGTACGATCCAGACACTCCCACATTTCCTTATAAAAGCGCTCGTCGTGACGGCCGGATTTTAGAATGCTTATTTTGCGACCAACGGCCTCTTCCGCCGAATACCCGGTCGAATCGATGAAAGTTTTATTCACCCGCAATATCACCGCGTTGGCGTCGGTGATGACCATGGCTTCCTGCGACTCGAAGGCAGTCGCCGCGATTCTAAAGTCCGCTTCGGCCTGCTTGCGATCGGTTATATCGATTGCGGAACCCACATAGCCGCAAAACTCGCCGTTTTCATCGTACAGCGGCACGCCTTGATCCAAAATCCAGCGCCAATCGCCCTGCTCGCGTCGCATGCGATATTCGGTCACGATTGAAATATGGGCGCTGACATTTTTGTAATACGCGGACAAAACGCCGCTCTTGTCTTCGGGATGAATCAATTCCAGCCAGCCTGCTTGCGTAATGGCACGTTCTAGCGTCAAGCCGGTAAATTTGAGCCAGGTTTCGTTGACGAACGTGGTTTGACCCACTGCATCGGTAATCCAGATCATTGCCGGTGAAGTATTGGCCATCAACCTGAAACGTTCCTCGCTGGTCCGCAATGCATCTTCCATTTTTTTGCGTTCGGTGATGTCGCGCAACGCACTCGCGAAAAAGCGTCCCTGTTCGGTTTCGATCGGACTCAGACTGATCTCGACATCGAATTCGCTACCGTCCTTTTTCAAGGCCATTACGATTCTGCCGCTTCCCATCATTCGGGTAAAAGGTGAAACCATAAATTGCTGGCGTAGCAAGACATGATGCGCGCGAAAACGCTCCGGCACCAAAATTTCGATGGTTTGCCCTACCAATTCGGCGGCCGTATACCCCAGCATCAACTCACACTGATGATTGACCATGGTAATCTTGCCGTCAGCGTCGCTGATCAGCATTGCATCAGGCGTGGCATTGAATATCGCGCGCATATAAGCTTCGCTGGCCTCCAATGCCCTCGTGCTCGGCAATTTCAACACTTTGGGCATCAATGGCCAGATGAGAATGGCCGTAGCCATTGAAACCAGCGCCGTGGCCAATTTGATCAAGCCTTCCAGCCAATAATCGGGGTGCCAGATGGTCCAGATGCTCATCAAATGGGTGGTGCCGCATAAAAGAATAAAGGCGCCGAATAAGACAAATACCCAACGATAGGCAAGGTCTTTACGCTTATAAACAAAATACAGCAATGCAAACGGAATGGAAGAGTAGGCCAACACGATCAGCACATCGCTGATGACATGCAGCCACAGAATAGACGGCAGCCAAAGATAACAGGCGCCATGCGGCATGAAGCTGCTGGAAGCCGCTAAAAACTCGTTGAACCAATCTGGCATTATTCCTCCCTAATTGCATGGGAGTTTAAAGACAGAATGCGCCGATGTCGAACCTTGAAACATACCCTATTACGCACACTGACACCAGCAGTTAAGATACTAGTCATAAAGCGATAACACACCATTGAAGACAGCCGCCGCGCACTTGTGAATTCAGGCTGGCGCAACGTCTTTTTTTGTAATTGAATCAATCGACCTTCAGTAGTTTCACCATCGCGGCGATGTCTCGGCTCAATTGGTTGAGGCATTGATTGAGCGCACGTACTTTCAATGACATGTCATCGCCATTGACAGCAGCGCGCAACGAACTGTGCTGGCTCAATACCACCTCGTTGTCGCGACTGACTTGCCATTGCGCGCTCAATTCAGCCAGCCCCTGCGGATTGACATGAAACGCCAAAATGCCAACCGTCAAACGCAATTGGGCTTGCTTGGCGCGAAGCGTGCTATTGATGACGACATCCGCAGGCAGTAAAACGCTCAAATCCTGCAACATGACCCGGGTCATGTTGTCGCCCAGATTCTCCGCCCAGCGATGATATTCGTCCAAGCGGTAGGTATTTTTATCGGATGCGCTCACGATCTGGCTTCTATCCAGGTAAGCCGGCAGCCGAACCGGCGCCAACGACAAAATCATTCGCGGCCGACTGGAATCCGTTTGCTGGGTTTCAACTTCGGCGAGGGGTTCCAACAGGTAAAACCGCGCCGGCGAGGTCGAGCCGATACAGGCCGCCTGCAGCAACAGCAAGCTGGCCATGCCTAAGCGCAACAAACAACGTGTCGTGTTCATGCTTCAGTCTCCTTCAATCCGGTTTTCCAGACAGCAATGACTCCGGATGACGCTCCAGATAATCGCTCAGATCACGGATGGCCCGCGCCGCCTGTTTCAAGGCCTGCAAACTGTCGGTCAAGGCCGACTCCGGCCCCACGGCTTCGTCGACACGCTGCAGGGAATCTTCGGCTTTCAGCAAGGCCGAAGTGGCCGCCTGTAAGGTTTGATCGGTACTTTTGAACACCTGCGGCAATTCAGCATGCAACTGCTTGATCATCACTTGGGTATCCTTGACCAGGCTTTCGGTACTGGCCATCGTGGCAGTCGTATTCCGCAAAAGAGGCTCCAGATTGCGATTCAGAATGTGCATGGCGCCCTCGACATCCTCCAGGGTATTGGCCAAGGCCACCTGGGTTTTTTTCAAATCCTCGGAGGCCAGCAGCTTTTTGATTTCGTGCAAACTTTCCGCGAAATCCTGCACGATTTGATCCAGCGGCAAATTGCGCAGTTTCTGCGCGACTTCCTCGGCGGTATTGCGTAATTCCACGCTGGTAGGCGGAATGCCCGGAATTTCCAGCAGCCCCTGATATTCCAGGTTGGCGAACCTTGGCGGTTTGTCGGGATAGGTGTCCAGATCGACATACAACAACCCGGTCAGCAGGCTCTGCATTTCCAAACGGGCGCGAAAGCCGCTAGCTACCAAGCGATCGCGATGGGCTTGCAATTGCTCCTGGCTCACCGCTTCCGGCAGCGGCGAACCGCCGGAACCACTGAGCAGGCTGCGGTTGATTTCTATGACCACCGGTTTGTACAGTTTATCGCTCTGATCGTCGAACAGCAGCGAGATTTCCTTGACCTCGCCGACTTTGACTCCCTGCATTTTCACCGGCGCACCGACATCCAAACCGTTCAACGAAGATTCCAGAAACACCACGAAACGCACTTTGTCGGCTTTAAAAGCTTGTCCGCCGCCGAAAATTAGCAGTCCTGCCACCAGCAACGCCAGTGCACCCAGCGTGAAGCCGCCTATCGCGGCGGGATTGATCGGTTTGCTCATTGATTGCTCCTGGTTAATCGCCGTCCGCGGCCTTGCCTTGGCCGCGGGTCAGGAATTGAATGATACGTGGGTCTTGCGCATTCGCCAGTATTTGCTGTGGCGGACCGCTGGCCAGCATGGTCTTGGCGTCGGCGTCGAGCAGCACGCCATTGGTGCCAATCGCGAAAATACTCGGCAATTCGTGAGTGATCACCACCACTGTGGTGCCCAGCGCATGGCTCAGATTGACGATCAAATCGTCCAGCAGCCTGGAACTGACCGGGTCGAGTCCGGCGGACGGCTCGTCGAAAAACAGGATTTCCGGATCCAGCGCCATGGCCCGGGCCAAGCCGGCACGCTTTTGCATGCCGCCGCTGAGTTCGGCGGGATAATAGTCCTCAAAGCCGGCCAAACCGACCAGCGCGAGTTTGTACGACACCATGTCGGCAATCTCGGCCTGACTCATGTCGGTGTATTCCTCCAATGGCAACGCCACGTTTTCCGCCAGCGTCAGCGAGCTGAACAAGGCACCGCCCTGGTACATCACGCCGATGCGCCTCAGAATGCGCTCGCGCTGCTCGAAACCGCCGCCCCAAAACGCCTCGCTCCCGTAAAATACGTCACCCTGCTTCGGCTGTTTGAGCCCTATCATGTGCATCAGCAAGGTGCTCTTGCCGCAGCCGCTGCCCCCCATCACGATAAAGACGTCGCCGCGGTTGACGGTGAAATTCAGGTTGCGCTGGATCAGGAATTCGCCGTAGGCCATGCTTAAGTCTCGAACGACGATATGCGGCGTACTCATATGTCCAGCTGGTTGCAGATCAGGGTGATGATGGAGTCGGCGATGACGATGTAAACGATGCTGTCGACCACCGCCTGCGTGGTGGCGTCGCCGACCGCCGAGGCGCTGGTGCCGCAACGCATGCCACGCATGCAGCCGGCGGTGGCGATCAGCACCGCGAACACCAGGCCCTTGAACAGGCCAATCGCAAAGTCGGTCAGATGCACGGCCTTTTGGATTTGGTTGTAATACTGGATCGGGGAAATGTCGAAGATGGTCAAACTGACCGCCGCACCGCCGAGTATGCCCATCAAGTCCGCGTACAAACACAGCATCGGCATCATCAGCGTCAATGCCAGCATGCGCGGCATCACCAGAAATTCCATCGGCGAGATGCCCATCGTGCGCAGGGCGTCGATTTCGTTGTTGACCCGCATCATGCCCAGTTGCGCCGCATAAGCGGCGCCGGTGCGGCCGGACATGATCACCGCCGTCATCAAGGTGCCCATTTCCCGCACGGTGCCAAGGGCCACCAGATCGGCGATATAGATTTGCGCGCCGAACATCGCCAACTGCACCGCGCCGACGAAAGCCAAAATCAAGCCCACCAGCAACGCAATCAGCGTGACGATGGGCAGCGCACCGGCACCGGCCTCCTGAATGCAGATCAGCAAGTCGACGGCGCGGTAGCGCGCTTTGCCCGTAGCAAAAGCCAACCCGGCCAGCATGGTTTCGCCAATGAAACGCGCCAAATCGACGCCATCACGCGATAGACTCAGGACGCGCTGGCCGAATCTGGCCAGAAATGACAGTCGTTGATCGGTACGATGGGCATCGATGCGCTCCGGCACGGTGCAGGCCAGTTTCAGCAGGGCTTGCACGCCATCCGGCAATGCCGAGGTATCGAGCTCGATGCCGTTCTGGCGGGCGTATTCGTCGATGCGATACAAATAGCTGGGCAGGCGGCTATCCCAGGCGCTAACGCCTGCTTCAAGCACGAGGCGGCGGGGATTTCGCTTGGACAGCTCGGCCAGGGTTTCAGCGAGCGGCGGAATCGCCGCGCCGCTGGCCCAGTGGCCGCTGAATTTCAACGCCAGCGCGGAATTCGGCAATGCTTCCAACCGAAGTTCGCCCTTCAGTCCGCTATTGGTAGATTCAATCGACATGCAAACCGTCCGCGGGCTGAGCCGCTGTGTTAGCTGGCATCGGCCGCTTGTTGCAGATAGGCCAGCACATCGTCGTTATCGACTTGGTAATAAATATCCGCGACCGGCACCGTGACATCGACCGAATAAAAATGAATCTGGTCGCCGAGATAATAGTACGACGACTGCCAGCCGTCGCGGCGGCGAAACACCACGATCTCGCCCCTGTCCTGCTCGATCAGAACGTATTCCTCCAGGCTCGGCAGGGCCTGGTAACGCAGGCGTTTGACCGTCTGGTCGAAACGCCGCGTGGCTTTGGACAGCACTTCGACCACGATCACCGGCGCGCTTTTGTAATATTCGTCCTGGTCGTCGCGCTGGCAGACCACCATCACGTCGGGGTAAAAAAACGCCTGATCGGCCTTGACCTTCATATCGGCCATGAAGGTGCGGCAGGGCGTGCCTTTGAGCCGATTTTTGAATTCGGCGAATAAATTTCCGGCCAGCAAATTATGGTTCTCGCTGGCGCCGGCCATCGCGTAAACCTCGCCGTCGAGAAACTCGTGTTTGACCTCGGCGATCGATTCCCCCGCTAAATAATCAGCCGCGCTGATTTTGTATTCGGCATAGTGCAGATTCATAGTTGAGCCCCGTTTTTTCTGCCAAAGAACGCCTGTTGCTTGCCGTGGGCTACCCGATTACACCACCACGGATTCCAGCCCATCCACTTTCTGAAACCCGCGCGGCAAGATGTTGCCGCGGTTGGCTCTGTTGCCGGAATACTGTTCGATATCCATCGCTTTCAGGGTGACAAAGCGTTTGCCGGAGATCACTTTCAGCTCGGCATGCGCGGCCAGCGCGGTGACCGCCACTACCGCATCCTTGCCACTGGTCAAATCGGCACCCGGAATCTGGATCAGCTTATTGCCCTTGCCTTTCGCCAATTCCGGCAAATCAGCCGCCGGAAAAATCAGCAAGCGGCCTTGCAGGGTCGCTACGGCCAGCAGATCGTAACCTTGCGGGATAGGCGCCGGGGTTAATACTTTGGCTTTATCCGGCAGCGTCAAAACGGCCTTGCCTGCCTTGTTCTTGCTGTACAGTTCTTTCAATTGCACTCTAAAACCGTAACCGGCGTTGCTGCTCATCAAGACCCAGTCGTCCGGCTGGCCCGTGAATACATCGGTAAACAGACTGCCGGGCGGTGGATTCAGGCGTCCGGTCAAGGGTTCGCCCTGACTACGTGCCGATGGCAAGTCATGAGTGGTGATGGTGTAAACCCGTCCGGTAGAATCCAGCACATAAGCCGGCTGCGTCGTTCTGCCCTTGGCGGAAGATAAATAACCGTCGCCGGCCCGGTAATTCAAACTTTCCACCTCGATGTCGTAACCTTTGGCTGCGCGTATCCAGCCTTTTTGCGACAAGATGATGGTGACAGGCTCGTTGGCGATCAGTTCGGTGGTATCCAATGCTTGCGCCGCGCCGCGCTCGACAATCGGTGAACGGCGATCATCGCCGTACTTTTCTGCATCGCGCTCGATTTCCTTGCGTATCAAACGATTCAGCAAGCGCTCCGAACCCAGGGTTTTCTCCAGCGCTTGTCGCTCCTGCTCCAATTCGTCCTGTTCGCCGCGGATTTTCATTTCCTCCAGCTTGGCCAAATGCCGCAATTTCAGCTCTAAAATCGCTTCCGCCTGAATATCGGTCAAGCCAAACCGCTCCATCAAGACCGGCTTGGGATGGTCTTCGTTGCGGATGATCGCAATCACTTCGTCGATGTTCAGATAGGCGATCAGCAAGCCTTCCAGGATATGCAGGCGCGCCAGCACCTTGTCCAGACGGTGTTGCAAGCGGCGGCGCACGGTCTCTGTCCTGAAACAGATCCATTCGATCAGAATCTGTTTCAGATTCTTGACTTGCGGCTTGCCGTTCAGGCCGATCATGTTCAAATTGACCCGGTAGTTTTTCTCCAGGTCGGTGGTGGCAAACAGATGCGACATCACCGCATCGACGTCGGTGCGCTTGGTTTTGGGGATGATCAGCAAACGGGTCGGATTTTCATGATCGGATTCGTCACGTAAATCCTCGATCATCGGCAGTTTCTTGGCCAACATTTGCGCGGCGATCTGTTCCAGCAATTTGGCGCCGGACACCTGATGCGGCAAAGCAGTAATCACAATGTTACCGTCTTCGACCTCGTATTTGGCACGCATTTTCACCGAACCGTTGCCATTGGCGTAGAGCTTTTGAATGTCGGCGGCAGATGTAATGATCTCGGCGTCGGTCGGATAATCCGGACCTTTGATATGTTGCAGCAGACCTTCCAATGGCGTTTCTGGCTCGTCCAGCAATTGCAGACAGGCATTGGCGACCTCGCGCAGATTGTGCGGCGGAATGTCGGTGGCCATGCCCACCGCAATCCCCATCGTGCCGTTCAGTAAGACATTGGGCAGGCGGGCCGGCAGCAGGCTAGGCTCTTTCAGAGTGCCATCGAAATTGTCCGCCCAGTCCACCGTGCCCTGCCCCAGTTCGCTGAGCAGGGTTTGCGCATAGGCTGTCAGCCTGGATTCGGTATAACGCATCGCCGCAAAAGACTTGGGATCGTCCGGCGAACCCCAGTTGCCCTGGCCGTCGATCAGCGGATAGCGATAGGAAAAATCCTGCGCCATCAACACCATGGCTTCATAACAGGCCGAGTCCCCGTGCGGATGATATTTACCCAGCACGTCACCGACGGTACGCGCGGATTTTTTGTATTTGGCCAACGCGGTCAGCCCCAGCTCCGACATCGCATAAACGATGCGGCGCTGCACAGGTTTGAGGCCATCGCCGATATGCGGCAAAGCCCGATCCAAAATCACATACATGGAATAATCCAGGTAAGCTTTTTCGGTAAATTCTTTTAAAGGGAGTTGTTCGAAGTTTTCCTGTACGCCCATATTTTTGCGAGTGATCCTAAGCAGTCGTGTCGCCAATTTGCGACGTTTATAGACCCATTAAAATACCACAGCCAGCGATAGTGGATTCGAAAGTCGATTCAATGGCAAGACAGTAAGAATGACAGTTGGCGACGTCAAGGCCTGACGCCTCAGCAAAGCCCAAGAAGAAGCCCGCCAATCGCAAATGCCGGAACCGTACTCAGGTAAGCGAAGGCGAACAATATCGCCAAAACAGAGAAAGCCAAGGAGCGAGTTAAATCCGAAGTCATGCGTGTGGCCATTCGCATTTTTATGCCAATTGTTAAAGAATGAACATGAAATAACCCATGCAAGCATTCGGTGTAGGTGCGGACTTATCCGCGCAGTGCGAATGAATTCGCACCTACCAATGCCGAGATTATTTCCCACACATGCCTAAAATACTTGCAGTGATTGATATTCCCTATAGGTTTATCAAATCAGATTACAAGAGTGAGCACAAAATCAACAAGCAATAAAAAAGGCCTAGGTCACTCGACCTAAGCCTTTACTTTTTTGTCTGGTAGCGGGGGCAGGATTTGAACCTACGACCTTCGGGTTATGAGCCCGAACAACAGCACATTTCCTGGCGTTGACTGGCATTCCCAAAAATCAATAAATAACTGATTTTTATTGGAATATAAATTTACCGCTATTTTTATTTGTTGATTGTCATTCCCAAAAATGCCTATAATCTGCCTACAAATTGCCTACATGGATTTTCATGTAGGAACTTCGGGCGAGTTTTCGGGATTTTTTATCCCAGCCCCCACACCTGCCTACATTTGTAGGCAATTTGTAGGCAGACGATTATGGCAACCATCAAACTAACCGGCGCAAAAATCGACAAGGCACAGCCGGAACCCGGCAAGGCCCAAACATTTATTTGGGACAGCTCAACCCCTGGTCTGGCTCTTCGCATCACTCAATCGGGCGGCAAGGCCTATATCTTTGAAAGCCGGTTCAATGGCAAAACCATCAGGATGACCATCGGCGACGTTAAAGCCTGGAGCCTTGGCAAGGCCCAAGAGGAAGCCCGCAGACTTCAAACCCTCATCGATGCCGGACAAGACCCCAGGCAGGTAAAAGCCGAGAAGATCGCCAAAGCCGAGGCCGCCAAAGAGCAGGCCAAAGCCGATGAAATCCGCAACAGTCTCTTGGTTCAATCCGCGTGGGATGAATACCTAAGCAGCAATCAAGACTATTGGGGCGAACGTCATTACCGGGACCATATCAACCTATCCCAGGCCGGCGGACAGCCCAAAAAACGCGGCACAGGCTTAACCGTGCAAGGCGTGTTATATCCATTGCTGCAAATGCGCATGGTCGATATAAGCGCCAGCGTCTTGGCTGACTGGCAAAAGCGAGAGGCAGAGACACGCGCGAACAATGCCCGGCAAGGGTTTGAAATGTTCCGCGCGTTCTGGCGTTGGTGCGGACAGCATGAGGTGTATGCGCGTGTGATCGATGCCCCCATCGTCGAGAATCAGGACGTTAGAAAGAAAGTCCCCAGCCGTAAAGCCAAAAAGTTTGACGTATTACAACGCGCCCACCTGCAAGACTGGTTTGCAGCGGTCCGCAACCTAAGCAATCCGGTTATATCGGCCTACCTGCAAGGCTTGTTACTGACCGGCGCCCGGCGTGAAGAACTGGCCGAGCTGAAGTGGTCGCATGTCGATTTCAAATTGGGCGCAATGTGGATCAAAGATAAGGTGGATGCCGAAGGCCGCATGATTCCATTGACGCCTTATTTGCGCAGCCTGATAACCGCCCTGCCCCGGCGCAATGAATGGGTATTCAGTAGCCCCACCGCAGCCGACGGCAGACTAGGAGAACCTAGGATTGCCCACAATCGCGCCTTGGATGCGGCCGGCCTGGAACATGTCACTCTGCACGGATTACGACGTACGTTTGCATCATTGGCCGAATGGGTCGAAATGCCGGTCGGTGTCGTCGCTCAGATCATGGGACACGCGCCCAACGCCACCGCAGAGCGGCATTACAAATCCCGCCCGTTAGAGCTTTTGGCTATCTGGCACGGTAAATATGAGGCCTGGATATTGGAACAGGCCGGCGTCGAGTTTTCGAACGACAAACAGGTTGAGGGTTTGCGCGTTATCAAATAATCCGCTTGCAGCTGCTACCCTGTAACATATAATTAACAATGTACACAATCGAAGATTACCAGACAGATGATGGAAAGTTGCCGTTTAAAGATTGGCTTTCCGATTTAGCTGATCGGCAAGCGAAGGCAAGAGTATTAACGCGAATTCAACGCATGGCAGCCGGTAATCTTGGAGACTGCAAGCCCATACAAGACGGCGTGTGGGAATTGCGTATCGATTACGGTCCTGGTTATCGCATGTATTACGCGCAGGCCGGCGACAAATTGCTGTTGTTGCTGATCGGTGGCGACAAGCGAAAACAACAGGCCGACATTGCCAAGGCCGTTGACTATTGGCAGGATTGGAAACGGAGAACGCGCCATGAGTGAAGCATCAAGACCCCATGACCAAACCGTTGTCGAGTTGCTTAGAGAAGATCCCACGTTTGCCGATGAATACCTGGCGGCGGCGCTGGATGAAGTAGATCAACCCGGTGGGCGTGAAACATTATTGACAGCCTTGCGTCATATCGCAGAGGCTCAAGGCATGGCCGAAGTGGCAGAACGCGCCGGTATCAAACGTGAAAGCCTTTACCGGGCACTCTCACCAAAAGGAAACCCCACCATCAAAACCTTGCTGGCCGTTACTAAAGCGGTCGGTTTGAAACTGTCGGTACATCGACAAGCAACCGCTTAACCCCTTTTTACCAAGCCTATCCCGACGGGGCGAACCCGGATTCCTTCAACCAGCAAGCAGGTGAAGGCTTGCGCCTCATAAAATAATGCTTGACAAAATCAACACAGGTCAATAATCTGCACCCATCCACTGAGCACAGTGGACGGGATTCGAACCCCGTTTCAACCATGGCGTCAAAAGCGCCGCATTCATAGCGGCTTTTTTGTGCCCGTCATTCAGCGCGGCGTGAGTCGTGTTATCCTGTTTTGGCGGGCTGTTCTGGGCACCCTCGCGGTGGCCGTTGCCTTGGTACGGTAGTTCGAACCCATTACAGCCCGTCGCCCAAAGATTCGAACCTTTGCCGACGGTTACTTACCTGAACCAAGGAGTCGTCGCTATGACTACGCAAATCATGGGCGCAATCCGCCCAAAAACACCCAATACACAACTCGATTTATTCTTTCAGGAAATACTCGCGCACGATCAAGAGCGCAAGGCGGCCACCGAAACCGGCATTCCTGCATTAATCCGCTTGGCCAACGTCGCCAAACGAGACACAGGCCAATCAAAAACCGTTCGCCTATTCCTATTGGGCCTTTATAACGGCTATCGCTTCCCCTTCAATCTGATAACACTTCGTAGCCTGGACAAAGAACTGTTCGATGACTGCATGGCCGTACTGACACTTGATGCGAGAGCGACCGCAAAAGAGGTTCACCAATACCTGAGCAACGGCGGTGAGCTTTTCGAGCATTGGGCTCAAGGGGGTGCGCAATGACCGCAAACATTTTGAAGCATCGCATCGACGAAACCGAGATCGATCAATTACCCATGGTCGATGATGCCATCATGAGTTCACTCAACCGAGCGCAAGGTATTCTGATTCTGTTGTCTTTTAACTTCGATGAAGGCGTCCGGAATCAAGCGGCTGATCATGTCGTGGCGAAGGCGCTTGATTCTGTTTTGGCCGAATTGACCGATGTTCGCGAAATTTTCCGGGCCTACAGCCGCACGGCATCTTTGCGTACAGGAGGTGCCGAATGATTTGCTCGATTCAAATTGCGCTACTGCAACTGTTCGAGGCAGCAAAAGATAACCTGGACGACGATCAGCTTATATTTTTCGGCAATCTGCTGTTGCATGCCGACGAAGAAGCCCAAAACCTTTGCAATACGGTGACAGCCTTGGCCATGTGTGATGTTAGCGAACGCTTACCCGATGGCGAGATTCAATCTGTACTGCTTGGACTGGCCAACAGGGCCGGAACCATTGCGGCATTGATCCAGATTGGCGCGAAAGCCAAGCAAATGGCCGCCGAACGCAAAGGGGGCGCACGATGATGACTCGAGCCAACACCAATCAGATTTCAAAAAACCGGGCCAACCTGGAACGCGCAGCCCGGATAAAACACAACCCACAATTCGACAAAAGGTCGTTGATAGCTGGCCTGGCGTTGCTGTTTTTTGGAGGTGAGAAATGAGCATGGAATGTTTAACCCAGGCATTCAATGCCAGCATCAAAGGGGCAAGTAAGGCGGTGTTGATCGCATTGGCTGATAGGGCCAACCGTGGTGGCTACTGCTTTGCCTCTCTGTCTGACATTGCCTTTCGTGCAGGCTGTGATCGCCGCACAGTGATGCGGTCGATTGATACGCTGGAAAAATCCGGGTTTATCTTGGTTATCCGCGACAAAGGCCGGACGAATCATTACATGATTTTGCCGGCTGTATCAGATGACGCCGGTGACAACATGTCGCAATATGACGAAAGTGAGCAGGCCGATTTTGAACAAAACTTATCCACAGCCAGCGACATAGAGTCACCAAAAAAAGTTATCCACATCGGTGACAATGTGTCAAAAACTGGTGACATGGTGTCAAAAACTAGGGGCGTCATGTCACCCAAACCCAATATAACCCAATTAACCCAAAAACGCGCGCGCGAGGAATCGCCGAAAAATGTCACGTGTCAGCCGAAGGATCGAAAACCGAAACCACGCATCGATGCGCAGCCACCCATCCAGCCAGATCAACCGCAGCGCAACCGGCAGGCCGGCATTCATGGATTGCGAGGTATCAAGGCGATTTTGAAAAACATCACACCAACCCAGCCAGACCAAGACATTGCAAACCGTAAAGCATAGCTATACACTGAGTTATGATTAAGAGTTTCCGGCATAAAGGCATAAAGCAGTTTTTTGAAACGGGCTCAAAGGCCGGTATCAATGCCGAGCATGGCAACAAGCTAGCGCGGCTATTGAATGCCGCCAAGAATCCGCAAGAAATGGACTTGCCCGGCTGGAAACCCCACCCGATCGAAGGCGATTTATATGGCGATGTTCAACCCACCCCACCCCGGCAGCATATTGAAAGAGGATGTTTTACCCGAGCTTGGTATAGGCGTTACAGAGGCAGCGGCTCAATTGGGTGTGTCCCGTGTGGCCTTGTCCCGTGTCGTCAATGGCAAAGCGGCTATCAGCGCAGAAATGGCGATTAGACTCGAAGCCTGGATGAATGGCCCGACCGCCGAAACATGGGTAAAAATGCAAGCCGAATATGACCTATGGCAGGCCCGTCAGAAACCCAAGCCTACCGTTACCCCTGCCCCCAGACCACAAGCCGCTTAACCATATTTGCCGCGCCTAGGATGGCCACCCGAAAACCGGATTCCTTCACCGGCTGGCGCGGCAATCCCTCGAAGGACTACGCTTTGAAGGAGGCGTATCGTGGTTGCTATACCACCTAAAACCATTAATCAAAAAATCAAGGCACGCGAGGCCCTGAGCTTTGCTGACATCATTTATTGTTATCCTCAAATTCGAAACAATAAGGCGGAACAACGGCGGCTAATCGCTCAAATGACGCGGGAATATTTGGCCGGTGAATTAAGAGCGAAAGATGATGGAAGCGAATTTCAACACTGGGTTAAGGTGAAGCGTGATATTGAATTTGAAAACGAAGAACAAGCCCGGTTAGCTGGCTTTGATACCGTTTCACCACATCCATGGCGCTACGAACAGAAGCAATACAAAGATAAGGTTGTGGTGAAAGCCGGTATTGATGCCGTGCTTTCCAGTGAGCAACATATCCGTCTTTCTATCGCTGGTCGATTCGAGGTTATCCAATCGCCCTATTTGCCTAATTTCACAGTATCGCCAGCCGATTACGCGGCCTATCTTGGCAACCATGACGTGGGGTCTATTTTATTGAATGAATGGTTAGATCGAACTTTGACCGGAAAGGCAGCGCCAGCAACACAGGATGAAAAGAAAAAGTACATTGCGCCGATAATATCCGTAGAACAAGACGCCCCCAACACCGACAAAGAAATTAAATTTAATCGATTGCTTGATGAATACTTGTTCGAGCTTTGGTGCGATTGTGGAAAACCGGAAAAGCCGAGTAAATTTAAAAAGCATATCAATACTCTCAAAAACCACCAGAAGAATTCACTAATTGGCAATTGTTATGGATCGGGCAATAAAGGAGAAGATCAATGGACGTTTGAATTTGTAAAGAACGGGATTGTAAAATCTGTCCCATCAGGAACGCTGGGTAACAAAGTTCGAGAATTCAAAAAACGCGTCAACCCCCAAAAATAAAAAAATTCCACAACAGTTTTCCATTTTTCCACACTCTAAAATTTTGTGGAAAAACCAGCATTACAAAACAGGCTCCATCAACAAATCGGAGTCTTTAGTAATGACCAGTCAAGCCAATCAAGCGCCAGCAACCCAGGCGCGAAAAATCGAACCGGTATCATTAACCAAATACCCACCCCTCAACGAAGTCACTCGTGACCTACTGACCACCGACGAAACTGCTTTCTACCTGGGATTGAAGCCGCAAACTTTACGAAAATGGCACTGTGAAGGCCGGGACGTTATCCGGCCAGTGTATTTAGGCCGTAAACCCATGTACCGCAAATCAGCGGTTCAAGCCCTGATTGCGGGCGAGGTGGCAGCATGAAGCCCGCCTTTATCTTCAATCAGTCAGAAAGCGAGTACCGCGCAGCAAAGCCGGAGCTCTCTCAATCGGTTATCAAAAACATGCTGGCACAATCACCGGCCCATGCACGTTATCAGATCGACAACCCGACCGAATCAACGCCAGCAATGCGGCTAGGCACCCATGCACATAATCGTATTTTGGAGCCCGGCAATATTCGCTATGCAGTCGCGCCAGCAGTGGACCGCAGAACAACGAAAGGTAAAGCCGAATATCAGCGAATCATTGATGAAAACCCAGGCAAGGAAATCATCACCGCCAGCGATATGGAGCAGATCGAAGGCATGGCCGCAGCCATTGAAGCCCACCCACTCGCAGGCCGACTGTTACAAGGCAGCGTCGCTGAGGTATCGGCATTCGGCAGCATCAACGGCACAGCAATCAAAGGCCGGCTCGATTACTTCCACCAAGCCGACGGCATTGTCGTCGACCTGAAAACCACCTCCGCCGCTTCACCCGACGAAGCACAGCGATACGCGGTCAAGTATGGCCTGCACATCCAACAATTTGTCTATTCGGATATTTACCGCAGCATCACCGGCAAAGCCCCGGCTGATTTTGTGTTTGTGCTGGTCGAGAAAAATCCCCCGTATGGCGTGGCGGTCGTTCGATTGACGAAAGAAGCAGTCGAAGCAGCACGCGGTCAAGTCGAAAAGGCGCTGGCAATTTGGCAGCAGTGCGAAAAATCCGGCATTTGGCCGGGTTATGGCGACAACGTGATAACCGTCGATTTACCCGCATGGAGCTATCGGAAATTGGAGGTTACGGTATGAGCGATTTAATGAACGCATTGAACACGCCCGCAGCGCCCAAGCCGCAAACCTTGCCAGCCTGCTTAAAAATGGCGTTGCCACGCATCAAGGCCATATCACCGAAAGCGGCTGACCCTAACCGGATCGCGGCGGCTGTGATGGCGGAAACTAAAGCAAACCCGAAACTATTGGAATGCAACCCTTATTCCGTGGTTGGCGCTGTTATCCGTGCGACTCAATTGGGGCTGGAAATCGGTTCGCATCTGGGGCAAGCGTATCTAGTCCCCTACAAAAACGACTGTACTTTGCAGATCGGCTATCGCGGGATGATCGACTTGGCTTTCAAATCCGGCCTTGTCGCCTCAGTCACAGCGCGAACAGTTCACGAAAACGACGTTTTCGACTGGGAGCTTGGCACCGAGGAGCGCATCACCCACAAACCCGCCACAGGAGACAGGGGCAAGCTGATTGCAGTCTATGCCATGGCAAAACTGACCACCGGCGGCATTCACTTTGAGGTGCTGGACCTGGCCGAAATCGAGAAAGCCAAACGCGCCAGCAAATCGAGCGGCTTCGGGCCTTGGAAAGATCATTTTGAAGAGATGGCAAAGAAAACAGCCATCAGGCGATTGTTCAAATATTTACCCGTCGGTACAGAGCTAAGTCGAGCCGTGGCGCTGGATGAAAAAGCCGAAAGCGGCAGCCAGCGCAATGACATCGAAGCCGAGATGGTTCTGGATGCCGAATTTTATCAGGCGGGAGGTGGCGATGGCGCCTAAGTCGAAATTGCCGCCATTCGGCACGATACTGGTAGAGCGCCAGCGTTTCAAGAATCCGCCATGGCTGGTCGTCGTGTGCGTCGGCGCTGGCGCTTGGCAGTCTGCGAAGATTCGGAACGGTCGTGGGGATTCGGTCGGCTTGGTCCTACCACCCGGCGAAAACCCCGCGTCATTCAACTGGCCGATTCAGGGCTGCAAGTGTGTTGTCGAGTGGTCCGTTGGTCCGAGCGTCGACGATGTTGTCGAGCTGGTTAAGGCTTTGTTGAGATCGGGAGCGGAGTTGGTGGCCGTTAATCCGATTTGGCAGAACGGCGTCGCTAACACCGGCGAGCCCAGGGAAGTCGTGCGCATCTACCGCGCAAAGAGGGAGGCCGGCCATGTTGCCAGATGATGACGAGTTTATCGAGATCGACGCGAATCCTGAACAATCCGCGCCTAAACCCTTCCCTTTTATAAGCGCCGCAGAGCTTACAGCGAAGCCCATCAGCATTCCATGGTTGTTGGAGGGTTACATCGAGCGCGGGTCATTGAATCTGCTATTCGGTGGACCGGGAACCGGGAAATCATTACTGGACCTGGATTGGGGGTTTTGCGTGGCGCATGGGATCCACTGGAATGGATGCCCGACCGAGCAAACCGACGTCGTTGTGATCGCTGGCGAAGGTTTCGCAGGCATGGCCAGACGATTAAAGGCGCTGGAAGTCAAACACGGCAGACCAGCACCGGAGCGGTTATTCATCAGCCAACGCCCCGGCGACCTGATCGACTCGAACAACGCACAATGGATAGCGGATTCCATCATGGCGCTTTGTCCGAATCCCGGCTTAATCATCATCGATACGCTACACCGCAACATGACCGGCGATGAAAACAGCAGCGCGGATATTGGGCAGTTTGTCGCCAACATCGACAACCACCTTAAGCCCTTGGGCGCGGCGGTTCTGATCGTCCACCACAGCGGCCACGGCACAGCGCAGCGAAGTCGGGGTAGTTCATCAATCCGAGCGGCGATGGATGCCGAATTTTCCGCTACCAAAGACGGCGCAAATGTCGTGCTGACCTGCACCAAGGCCAAAGACTTCGAGGCATTCAGTCCCCAGCAATTCACGCTCAAAACGGTTGATTTGCCCTGGCCGGATGATGACGGCGAGCCGTTGAAGTCGGTCGTCTTGGAGCATGCCGGCGATGCGAAACCCGTTACAGCAAAGCGGCGATTGTCGGCACGCGATGACGCGATATTGACCGCACTATCTGAGGCTATCGATAAGCATGGCGTCGAACCCTCAGCAGAGATCAAGGACAAGTTCGCCGGATTCAAAGGCTGGACGAACCGCGCGGCGAAAGTCGTTCATATCGACCATTGGCGCGAATTGGCTTACCAAACCATCACCGTTGATTGTGAGGCTGAGGAAGGTAAAGCAGATGCGCGAAAAAAAGCGTTCAAGCGATGCAGGAATAAATTGTTCGATTCCGGTTTTATCGTCGAGCACGGCGATTACGCATGGCCAATATTCCACTAATTATCAAAGGGACAGACAGGGACAAAAGGGGACGAATGTCCCCCCTGGACAGTCCAGTTAGGGGGGACAGACAGGGACACACCTCTGTAAGAGGTGTCCCTTGTCCCCCTGAAACTGTCCCCCGGGAATCGTCCTTAGCCCAGTCCCAGAATTTAAGAGATAAAACGATGAAAATCACATTAACAAACCATGCCCGCATCGAGGCATCGGAAAACATCCTTAACCAGATCGAAAAACGCTGCACGCACAGCAACCCGAAATATTACGAGGCTCTTCGGCAAAACCGTTACACCGGCAGCATCCCCAAACAGATAATGCTGTCCAGACGCATGGACGACGGCAGCCTAGTTATTCCGGTCGGCATGGTGGGCGAACTGTTCACGGCTGGCGCTGAAATCATGGACAACCGGCGCAGCGTATTGGCCCAGATCGGCTTTAATGGCCAGTTGCGGGATTATCAACAAACCTTTGTTGCCGATGCTATGCGAGCGAAAGGCGGCGTGTTGGTGGCGGCAACCGGCGCAGGGAAAACCATTTCCGCCATTGCCCTGGCGTCAAGACTAGAGCAGCGGATGCTGGTATTGGTTAAGTCAAAGGATTTGGCCGAACAATGGCGCGGCGCTATCGAGCAATTCACAGGATTAACCGCGGGCATGATCGGCGCTGGCAAGGATACCGAAGGCGAGCAGTTCACCGTCGGCACCGTGCAAACGCTGGTTAAGCGGGATTTATCCCAACTGGATTACGGCCTGGTGATTGCCGATGAATGCCATAACGCGCCAGCAGATCAGTTTTACCAAGTCATTACCGGCCTGGATGCCCGCTATAAATACGGCCTAAGCGCCACGCCACAGCGGCGCGATAGCCTGGAATTTATGATTCATGCCGCATTAGGCCCGGTCGTGTCTGAAATCAAACCGGAACAGATCGGTGACAAGGTTTTACCGGTCGAGGTCGAGATGGTCGAATTGCCGTGGGAGCGCCGAGCCCCGGAAACCTGGCAGGACTACATCGATATGATTGTGAGCGATGCCGAACGCAACGACGAAATCATTAGACAGATCGATCAAGCGCAGTTTTTGCGGTCGGGCGCCGTGATCGTTTTGAGCCAACAAATCAACCATTGTGAAATCCTGGCGAAATTGGCCGAGGAGGAAGGACTAAAGCCCTTGCTGATACATGGCCAGCTACCCAGCAAGACGCGCCTAGAACGCATGTCACAGGCCCCAGACAGCCAGCTTATCATAGGCACCACTAGCCTATTGTCGGAGGGGATCGACTGGCCGCACCTGCAAACGCTGATATTTGCCACCCCGTTAAGCGCCGTGATCGAAAAAAACGGACAACCCGCAGCCACCAAGCTGATTCAATCGATAGGCCGATGCCGCAGACCCTACCCCGGCAAAACATGCGCGTATGTGATCGATTTCGTCGATAGATGCGCGTTTGGTTACGCCACCGCCAAAAAACGGCGGACCATCTACGAAATACAGGGTTTTACCGTGGAGCGTTTGCCATGGTGAATTGGGCGGAAGAGGCTAAAGCATTGGCCGACCTGGTTGAGTTGCTGGCGCTGGAAATCATCGACGCTATTGCACAGCCAGACGCGCGGCAGGTGCAAGCCTTATATCTGATAACGGAGGCAGGGCAACAGCTTTACGCAGCCAGCATCAACCTAAAGCCGGATGGTGAACAGACCGAGGGGGCGGAATATGCGGATTAATAGCCGGCAAAAAGGCGCCAGCGCAGAACGGGAATTTGCCGGATTGATTGCGGATTGGTGCGGCGTTCGCTTGATTCGCAATTTGGAGCAAACCAGATCGGGCGGCCATGACTTAATCGTTCACCCGGACGAAATCGGCGCGGTCGCTGATGCGTTCCGTCGTCTGGCTATAGAGTGTAAACGGTATCAAACCGCCACCGATGCGCAGATTGCAAAATGGTGGACACAGGCACTTATACAGGCCGACGATGCTGGACTGATACCAGTGCTGGCCTATCGTGCCAATCGCGCCGCGTGGCGCGTCGTCGTGCCGATTTATCGCATAAATCCGGCGCTTGGCACTAGCCAGCAGATAGAGCACGCGGCAACGCTGACAGTGGAAGGTTTCTGTCTGTCCATGAGAGAAACAATTTAGTTTTACGGGTCCTTCCTGGCAAATCGGGATGCGGGTAATTCGGGCCCCGTTTTGATTGTAGGTAGCAAGGCATTTTTATTAGTTGACGTGGAACAATGCGTGGAACACTTTATAACCTGGAACGGGCAACAACTTGTATGGGGTGCGGAACTGGCACGGCGGTTAAACCTATCGCGCCAGCGCATAACCAAGATGAGGCAGGGAGGGAAAATCCGTTATGCGGTCGAATTATTGCAACTGTACGATTTCCAGCAGGCGGTTATCGATTACGATCGCAACAGCGACCCAGGCCACGTACTCCGACACAAGGCCGACAAACTGGACGCCATTGACCGGCATTCCCAAAAATTTAGCCAAACTGCCTACAAAGTGCCTACATGAAATCGGCAGGCAATAAAAAAGGCCTAGGTCGTCAAACCTAAGCCTTTGATTTGTCTGGTAGCGGGGGCAGGATTTGAACCTACGACCTTCGGGTTATGAGCCCGACGAGCTACCAAGCTGCTCCACCCCGCGATTGATTTGGGCTATTATACGGATTAATCCGTTTGCGTCAAGCACAATCTTGCTTTCTGTTTGTGCGCGGCACCGACTGCCTGCAGATCATGTATTACAACCGCCAACACTTTGGGGTTCTCAGCGTTTATCAAGCCGGCCGACTCAACCGTTTCAAGGATGGGCAATCGAGTGCTTCGGCACACAGTTGGAAAGGCAAAACCGGCAGAGATCATATGACAAAGTGCTTCGTGGGATTATGGTTTACCCTGTAACCCATACTCGATCGACGCGGCTTTGCTAATAAAGCTTTTTCCGCGCATTTCCGGATGTCTGGAATCGAAAGGTTTTACGTAACTACCCTGCATGCCGCCATGAGCACAAACGCCGACGCCGTATTTCATTATCACCAACGCACCAAACATCAGCCCAATGCTTATGCCAAAGGCCCCGACTCGCTGGATTGGGCCAATCAACCCGACCCGTTCCGCCGTTTTACAGGCTGCGAGTCGGTGAAGCTACCCCTGCCCGGCATGGAGCTGGCTTGCCGATTTGGCGATCTGGACAAGCCAGAAACCATACCCCCGCAACCCTTAACCATGAACAACCTCGGGCTAATGCTGGAATTGTCGTTCGGTTTGTCGGCTTGGAAACAATACGACCCTGACCACTGGGCTTTGCGCTGCAACCCTTCCAGCGGCAATTTGCATCCGACCGAGGCCTATCTGATCTGCACCGATGCTTCATTGCTGCAGCCAGGGGTTTATCACTACGTCAGCCACGATCATGCGCTGGAACGCCGCTGCCATTTCGCCGGTGACGATCTGTCTGGCGAGCTTTATATCGGCCTATCCTCTATTCACTGGCGCGAAGCCTGGAAATACGGCGAACGCGCTTTTCGTTATTGCCAACACGACATCGGCCACGCGCTGGCGGCTCTGAGTTATGCCGCTGCCTGTCTAGGCTGGTCACCGGAATTGCTCGGCGAAGCCAGTGATGCCGACATTGCCAGCTGGTTGGGACTGGACCGTAGCGACGATTTTGTGGAACACGAGCGAGAAGCCCCCGATTTGCTTTGCCGATTGCGCACCAATCAGCACGGCTGCGAGGCCTTCGACGCCCAGCGGTTGACGCAAATGACACATGGCGCGCAGTGGTCCGGCAAAGCCCTACGCCTGAGCGACAGACACTTTCATCGCTGGCCCATCATCGACGAAGCCGCTCATCAAATGCAAAAACCCGCCACCACCGCCGAGCGCAGTCAGCCCTACGCGTTTGACTTGCCGACTCCCAGTCATAACCTCGCCGCCAGTCGTTTGATACGCCAACGTCGTAGCGCACAGCATTTCGATGGCACCGCAGCATCATTGCCGTTAGCCGATTTTCACCGCATCCTGGCGGCATTGCTGCCCAACGCCAAGCCGCCATTTACGGCATGGAATTGGCCGGCACAGGTACATATGCTGATATTCGTGCACAGGGTGGACACACTGAAACCCGGCCTTTATTTGCTGCCGCGTAACGCAAACGCTATCACAGCCCTAAAACAGACTTTTGCCACCGATTTTGTCTGGCAACGCAGCGCAGCACCTTTCGAATTTTACCAATTGGTAGCGGGCGATATCCGCCAAGCCGCGAAAACGCTTTGCTGCCACCAGGCCATCGCTGGCGACAGCGCATTCAGCCTTGGTATGTTGGCGCGATTTGCCGAAAACGTAGAGGCAGAGACCTGGCGCTACCGGCGCCTGTTCTGGGAGTGCGGCCTGCTCGGGCAAATCCTGTACCTGGAAGCCGAAGCATCCGGCGTGCGCGGTACCGGTATCGGCTGCTTCTTCGATGACATGGTGCATGCCGTGCTGGGCTTGCGGGATCACACCTGGCAAAGCCTGTACCACTTTACCGTGGGCATGCCGCTGGAAGACAACCGCCTGCAAACCTTACCTGCCTATGCTCATTTGCGTGGCGAAATCAGTTCCGAAGGGAAGGTTTGAAAGCTGTTTCAGCTTACCGGTGACCCAATTCGCGCGCAATTTTTCAAAGCCTGCGGATGTCGTCAGCATCACTTTCCAAACAAATCCTAAAATCAAGCCGGCATCCGGCGTCAAGTTCATCATCCTAGAAAAATCATTTAACCCACGAAACACATGAAAATCACGAAAAGTTTCAAACGGTTATCCCCCAAAGAACCGCACCGAAAAGGTGAGCCGATAAGCTTCATAACGCAATGGTTTCTTTCGTGTATTTCGTTCTTTTCGCGGACTTGCTGCCGGTTTTAGGATCATGGAACAGACAGACATCCACTCGCCCACAGCTTCATGAGACTTAAAGTGCCGCTTGACGATTTGTCCGGGCAAAACATGCAAGCTCAGTGTGTCTTGCAAAAAACCGACCGGTCTTGGTATCGTTATGCGCAAAAGAGTGGCTGCTTTCAACGTCGCCTGGGAGGAAAACCATACGTGCTCAATTCATCGACCTTTATTTACTGTCCGCGTTGCGGAAGTCGAAACACCTGCGTTTCATCCAGGCAATCCAGGAAAGCTTCGCTCAGGGCCTGGTTTTATAAAATTTACCGTTGCAACGACTGCTCCTGTCATTTCAAAACCTTTTTAAGTCAACGCTTTCTGGCGATCATTGCCCTAGTGCTATCACTTACTTTCATACTGACTTCCGCAATATATTGGTTGAAACCCAAAAACGAAATTTATCAGGAGGAAGCGATTTCTCCGGAGATTATTGACTTGGCCAAGCAAGGCAATGCCGAGGCCGCACTGGAGCTTGGCTTGCACAGCAAACATAGGAATCCGAAAGAATCCTCGGAATGGCTGGAAAAATCCGCCAAACGAGGAAACCTAGAAGCCAAGTATCATTACGGCATGGCACTGATGGAGGGTAACGGTGTTTTGCAAAACTACAAGGACGCCATCTACTGGCTGCAAGATGCCGCAATGTCAGGGCATGACTCGGCACAGTACGAAATGGGCAACATTCTTGATTTGGGCATAGGGGTATTGAAAGACACCCAGAAAGCCTACATGTGGTTTACCTTGGCCGCGGCAAAGGATGTAAAAGACGCCGTTACCAGAAGAGACGCCCTATCCAAGAGCCTCTCCCTGGAACAGATCCTGACCATGCAGGAAGAAGCAAAGAAAATTGCATCCAAGGACAATTCCAAACATCAACCCTAGTCCTCAACAATGCCGGCCTAAGCTGCCGCCGGCTTCAGCATCGACGTTTTTCCTACCATGATGTCCACTGCCTTCAGCAAGCGTTTGAATACGGAATCCTGGCAATAAGGAATATTGTGCTTCCGACACAAGGCCTTCACTTGGGGCTGTAGCTTCTGGTACTGACTCAACGGCAAATCCGGCCACAAATGGTGTTCGATTTGATAATTCAGCCAACCGTAGAAAAAGTCGTTGAAATTGGAACCGGTCGGGTAATTGACCGAACCCAATATCTGCCGGAGATAGAACTCTCCTTTGCTGTGGGATTTTTCATCAAACGCCATCACATCGTCGCCGGCATGGTTGGGGATCATCACCAGAAAGGTATGCATATTGGTGAAGATTTCAGCCAGGATGGAGTTCAACAATACGCTGGTCGCCGCCACGCTACCCAACGGCAAGAACAGCGCCGGCAAAAATACGAAGCGATAAGCCACATAAGGCAGAATGCTCTGCAACCATAGACCTCGTCCTCGCGGCGTGAACAAACTCCAGCCCCCCAAACGGGTCATTTCGGGGACAGGCTTACCCTGCTGCCGTGCCGCATTGATTTCCAATTCCTTGTGCGTGCGTGGTGTGTAATAACTCAGCTTCCAGACCCCCGAGAACAAGGCCACGATGGTATAGCGCAGCCACATCGGCAATGAGGATTGTCTCAACCATTCCATGTTGTGCTGTGCATTGTTGGGATCGGCCGTTTCCCCCAAGCGGTAATGGTGCAAGCCGTCGTGCTCATGATGCCAACCCGAGGGCGTCATCCAATCGGGCCAATCGAGAAAGCGTCGCCAACCTTGAGCAAATTTTTTGCTTTTATAACGCTGCGAAGCGCCTTGGGCTTTGTCGTAGCCGCGGTGTTGAATCGGATGCGCGACTTGTGTCCAGCGCGTGAAACTTCCCTGACTGATCAACAGCGCGGAAACCGGATTAGGCGCCAACCACGCCGTCGCGTAGCCGAGCAGTTCGCAAGCCTGCCCCCACCGCTCCATGCGCCGCATGTGACGAAAATCGTCCGGCCCCATGTCGGCCAGTGCTTGCTGGTGGAGCTGTTTGATGTCTTTGGCCAACTGTTCGCGATCGACCGTCTGGTAACTATTCAAGCTCAAGATAGGTATTCTCTGAAATGTAATGTGAAAGGGGTAAGCGTTTATTTGTTCGGAATGATGACAAGCAGCCACGGGGTGAGCGATAAAACCTGGACACAAAAAAAGGGCTTGCGGAGATGCAAGCCCTTGATTTATCCGCCACCCGCGAGATGAAAACGCCGGCGCTGTTGATGAACCACCACGGAGCGCGATATTATCACAATCAATGAAAGTTTTCCGAGGAAGCAACGCCCTCATCGAGACGAAGGCGTTGCTTCCATAATATCATTCACCCTAGAACAAGCAGTTGATCCACGAAAGACACGAAAATCACGAAAGATTTCAAAGCATTATTCATATTTCATCCTACAGCCAACCGGTGATAGGCATGCTTCATTCAAGCAACTGATCTATTTCGTGTCTTTCGTGGACTGACTGCGGTTTTAAGGTTCACGGTAAAAGCCATTAGCCAATCCTGGCTATCAATAAAACGATGGACCTGGGCTGCGCCGGATACTTGTCGCTTTGTATCAGTACACCCTCCTCCACATCGACGCAATCGTCGGGAGATGGCAAAGCGGTATCAATCACGCGACGCCAATGCAAACGAGTCTTCTGGGATTCACGAGGCAATTCAAATTCTCGCGCTTCCCAGTAACTGTTGAAAATGAAATAAAGCGCGTAAGGTTGCTGCAATTTGCTGACCAGAATAGCCAAGCAATGGGAATCTTCTCCCCAATCCGGCTGGTTAAGCTGGATGCCGTGGTATTCGATGTGCAATTTCTGAAAGAGCAAATTCAGCGTGGCGGACGATTCGCCCCAGATGTACAGCAAGCCACGCATATGTATCAGTTGTTTTGCGAAACGATGCATGTCGGCATGCCGCTCCAGCAATGTCCAGTCGAACCAACTCAATTCGTTGTCCTGACAATACGCATTGTTATCACCCAATTGCGTGCGACAGGCTTCGTCGCCCATCATCAACATCGGCGTGCCGGTCGCCAGCATGGTTAGCGTCAAGAAATTCTTGATCTGGCGCTTTCTCAACGCCTGAATGGCTAGGTTCTCGGTAGGCCCTTCGATGCCACAATTCCAACTGATATTGTTGTCGCAACCGTCGCGATTGTTTTCGCCGTTGGCTTCGTTGTGCTTCTGGTTATAAGAGACCAAGTCATACAACGTAAATCCATCGTGGCAGGTGATGAAGTTGATACTGGTTTCCGGCTCCCGCCCCTGATCGGCAAAGATATCCGGGCTTGCGAACAAGCGATTGGGCAGCTTGGCCACGCTGCCCGCATCGGCGCGCAGGAAAGCACGGATATCGTCGCGGAAGCGGCCATTCCACTCCTTCCAGAAATCGCCGATGAAGCTGCCTACCTGATAAAGCCCGGCCGCATCCCACGCTTCGGCAATCAGCTTGCTGCCGGACAATACCGGATCGGTTTCGATGTCCCACAAAATCGGCGGATTGGGCAGAGGCCGGCCGTCCTCGTCGCGCGACAAAATCGACGCCAGATCGAAGCGAAAACCATCCACGTGCATTTCGGTAACCCAATACCGCAAACTGTCCAGTATCAGGCGCCGGACCACGGAATGATTGGCTTTCAGGGTATTGCCGGTACCGGAATAATTGGCGTACTCGCCGGTATGAGGATCGACGATGTAATAAACATCGTTAGCCAGCCCCTTGTAACACAACATCGGCCCGCGATGATCCCCTTCCGCGGTATGGTTGAACACCACGTCCAGAATGACTTCGATCCCGGCCCGGTGCAGGGCTTTTACCATGTCGCGAAACTCGGCGATGGCGCCAAGCGGCGAAGGATCGGAGCTGTAACCGCTATGCGGGGCAAAGAACGACACCGGCGAATAGCCCCAGTAATTGATTTTACCGGGCGGCGCGTCTTGCGGATCAAACTGAAAGATGGGCAGCAGTTCCACGGCCGTAACGCCCAATTCTTTCAGATAAGGAATCTTCTCGATCAAGCCGGCATAAGTCCCGCGCTTGTCCGGCGCGACGCCGGACGAAGGATGCCGGGTAAAGCCCCGCACATGCATTTCATAGATCACCGTGCCGCGAAAGGGTTTTCTCAGTGGCGTATCGCCTTCCCAGTTGTAGCCGCGATAATCCACCAGCACGCTTTTCATCGCCGCACCCATGTTCGCGCCAGCGCCTATGGCAGCCCTGCGATCATAAGCCTGGCCCACCGCGACACCGCGCGCATAAGGGTCCAGCAATAATTTATCAGCGTCAAAACGCAAACTCGGTTGCAGGTTATTCGGGCCATCCACACGATAGCCATAAAGCTGCCCTGCCTGAACATCCGGCACGAAAGCATGCCAGTAATGAAACGTGCGATTATGCAAAGGGTCCAATGGAATCACATGACTCGGCGTGTCGTCATCGACATGGTCAAACAGCAGGATTTCCACCCGCGTGGCATTTTTGGCATAGACACTGAAATTGGCGCCGCCGGGACGTAACGTCGACCCCAAAGGGTAGGAACTTCCGTTATTTTTTTTATTGTTCATGGCCGACAGATTCCTCAAAGACAAACGCGCCGCACAGGCTCGAGCGCGAACCCGCTCAACGGCTTCACTGAAACAAAATAACTAAATTTGCGCGGCATCCGATGGCGCCGGAACCTATTTACCCTGGCTGAGCGCCAGCGCCAAATTAAGCTGTTTGGAGCTAGAGATGCACAACACCAAGGGGCCCACAGTTAACAGCGCGACTTTATTGACGGCCCCAACGATCACGATTTGTTCTATATTGCCCAAATCCAACATAGCGCCACCCTGTTGCGCCGCGCGAATACAATCTTGCACCATCGCCCCGTAGCCATCGACATTGTCCGCCTTCGCCGAATGCGCCAGAATCAAACCGTCATGGTAAGCTGAACACGCAGAGATGCCTTTGATTTTACTGACTTTATCAACCAATCCCTGTACCGCGTCAATAAATTGGTTGCGCTTTATCCGCGTTTCTTCGCTAACATCGACGATATTGCCCTGCGATTTTTGTTGCGACAAAACATAGGCTTCGGCCAGCCGGTCCAATTCTCTCAGTTGCGATTCGAACCAATGCATGGAGTGATCTAAACGGCTTTTCAATTGGAGAGATAACTAGCAAACAATTTTTTCAATACCGGAACGGTTTCTTTCAATTCAAACCGCACCCGCCCCAACAAGGCGTCACGCTGAGTCACCAACGCCAGCATGAAACCGGCTTCGATAGGTGTGGATAAGATATAGCCTTCCGCATTTTCACAAATGACCAGATTGGTCAGATGGTGGCCGACATGCTGAGCGGCCTTGGCGGCTGCGCCAAATACCACTTGCACAGACGCACCAATTGCATCGGTATTGATGTCGGAATCGCGGTGGATATGCGTGACAAAGCCATCGCCATCGACAATGGCAGCCGCAGTCACGCCCTGAATGCTCATCAAATTACGCAAGATCGAATCGATTTCGCTGGTTTGTGACTTACGCACGTCAAGATGATGGATATTGCTGCTCATACTGCACTCCTGAAATCATGAAAAAAAGTTCCGCTCAAAGCAGATCGACGCGAATCAAACAGGTTTTATCGCCCAAGGCATTGCATTTGGTTTCGGTGGCTTTGACGTTCCGTTTGAAGAAGGTTTTGACGATGCCGCCCACCATGCCGGCCTCGAAGTGGCAAATCGGCGCCGCAACATGGTGAATACCGGCGCAAGACACGCATTCATCGACGCGCAATTCCAGCAAACCTTCACTGAGATCGACTTTTTCGGGCACGACCAGGCCAATGCTGAGTTGCCGGCACAACAGCTTGATTTTACCGACATAGGTTTCCAGATCTTTATCGATATTCGCCACGGCAATTTGCCCCATGGCCAAGCCCAAACTCTGGCCGGAATGGTAAATCAGAGACGGCGCGCCCTGCCCCAGAATTTCTTCGACATTGGAGCCCAAAGCCACCATGCGCAGTGCCTGAAACAGGCGTATGGGAATCATCGGTCCCAAATCCTTGCGGTTTTCGATATCGAATTCGCCGGAAATGATGCCATCGAAAATTTGCTGCTGCGCGATCTGATAATCTGTTTTGTTGTTTGATGACATGTTTAATCCTGCCGGGTCGATGATTGATCGAGACAAGCCAGCTCCGTCCGTCGATTTAATGCCTGTCCCATTTGTGTATCGTTCGGCGCCACTGGCCTGTACATGCCTTCGGATACGGTAACGATACGATGTCTTGGGATACCTTTGGCCACCAGCCAATTTTCCACTGCCTTGGCCCTGGCCAAGCCGAGTTTTCGATTGCGTTGATCGGAGCCTAGGCTGCAGGTATGCCCGGTAAGCTGAATCTTATCTGAACAACTTTGCGCCGCATCGATTAGTGCTTGGGCTTGTTCTGGATTCAATGTTCCCAGCTTACTGGAAGCCAATTTGAAATTCACGCTGAATATCGGCTTCGCGGCCGGCTCGATTACTGGCCTTGTTTCTTGTTCATGTGCCACAGGGACTTCCCCTGCTGCCTGTGTGTCCACGGCCTGGCTCGAGCCTGTGGCGTTTTCCGGACTAGGCAAGGATGCGGGGATATTTTCCGCTGCAGGCGCATCGGTATTTTTCGCTGCCTCGGCCTGGTCCGTATGGGCCAGACCCGCTTGTGGCGGTTGCGCGGCGGTAATCTCCGCAGGCAGCTGCTGGTTGAGTGTTTGGAACAAAAGCAAGCCCAGCAAAAGAGCACAGATCACCAGCAAAAACCAGGGTGATTGATACCATTGGGTTCTACTGCCGTCTGTGGACAGCAACACCCCGTCCAAGCCGTCATAATCAAGGGAACGGCGATTCTTCATCCTATTTCCTCTGCCACTATTGGAGAATATGGAAATTGCAGACTGCGTTACCCGAGAAAATCGTGATATGCATCACACAAAAGTATAATAGAAATTTGAATTCCAAAAACACATAAGTTGCGAGGAACGTTTGCGCTTCCTTCGCGCATTGAATCCAGAACTCGATTAAAAGCCGATTGCAGTAAAATCGGCTTTTTTAAACTTGGAAAACAACATGCAAGTCGATCTTCTGCTTCAAGCGCGCTGGCTGATCCCGGTGGAACCGGAGTCAGTCACTCATGAAAATTACAGCCTGGTCATCGACGACGGCAAGATCATCGATGTGCTGGACAACGCCGAGGCGCTACAAAAATACCAGCCTCGTGCAGTGGAAAAACTGGACCGGCATGTCTTGATTCCCGGCTTGATCAATTGCCATACGCACGCGGCGATGTCGTTGCTGTCCGGCATCGCCGACGACTTACCGCTGATGGATTGGCTGCAAAATCACATCTGGCCGGCGGAACAAAAATGGGTCAGCGAGGCGTTCGTGCGCGACGGCACCGATCTGGCCATAGCCGAAATGCTGCGCGGTGGCACCACCTGTTTCAATGACATGTATTTCTTTCCGGACGTCGTCGCCCAGCAAGCCATCGCGCATGGCATTCGCGCGAACGTCGGCCTGATCGTATTCGACTTTCCCACCGTATGGGCGGAAAACGCCGATGTCTATTTGAGCAAGGGGCTGGCTTTACATGAAACCTTGCGGCACGAGCGCCTGATCAGCACATCGTTTGCCCCGCACGCGCCGTACACGGTATCGGACGAACCGCTGCGCAAAATGCGCACCTTTGCCGACGAACTGGATGCCACGATACACATGCA
This sequence comes from Methylomonas rapida, assembly GCF_024360925.2. Lineage (NCBI taxonomy): Bacteria > Pseudomonadati > Pseudomonadota > Gammaproteobacteria > Methylococcales > Methylococcaceae > Methylomonas > Methylomonas rapida. The sequence continues at coordinate 3,435,946 of NZ_CP113517.1, forward strand.
TCTGCACGAAACCCGGCATGAAGTACTGGAACAGCAGCAAAAAACCGGGCAAACGCCCTTGCGGCGCATCAGCGACTTGGGCCTTTTGACGCCTTCGTTCATGGGCGTGCATATGACGCAATTATCCAGCGAAGAGATCGAATTTTATGCCCAAACCGGCGCCCACATCGTGCATTGTCCAGAATCCAATCTAAAACTGGCCAGCGGTTTCTGCCCGGTGGCCGCCTGCCTGAATGCCGGCATCAATGTGGCCTTGGGCACCGACGGCGCCGCCAGCAACAATGACCAGGACATGCTGGCGGAAATGCGCACCGCGGCGCTGTTGGCGAAAGGTGTTTCCGGCAACGCCAGCGCGGTATCGGCGATGCAGGCCTTGAAAATGGCGACGATCAACGGCGCCAAGGCATTGGGCCTCGATGACGAGATTGGCTCCTTGAGCATAGGCAAGGCGGCCGATATCGTAGCCATCGATTTGAGTGACGTGGAAACGCAACCCGTGTTCAATCCTTTGGCGCAAGTCGTCTATGCCGCCAGCCGGCATCAAGTCTCCGATGTCTGGATCGCGGGCAAGCGAGTATTGAACAAACGACAGCTGACGACATTGGATTTGCATGAACTCAGACATCGCACCGAGGCTTGGCAACGGCGTCTCGCATAACCCGCACCGCACACCGTGGCCATGTTCTGCGTAAATCAATACTCGGTACTGGCGAAATTTGGAGCGCGAAAAACCCGATCAGCGCGGCAAACAGCCGCGTAAGAACAGACGCGTGACCTGGGCCACCCAAGCCGCTATTTCGGCTTCGTCGGGCGGCGATTCCAAGCCCAATTGCAATCGTTGCATGCGCTCGCCGCGCAAGGCATTGACGAATTGATCCGCCAGAAAGTGCGGATCGATGGCGGCGATCCGGCCGGCCTGTTGCTGGCGGCTGAAATAATCGGCCAGACGCCCTAGCGTGCGGCGAGGGCCGTGTTCGTAAAATTGGGTCGCCAGATCGGGAAAACGCGCCGATTCGCCGATCAGAATCGCCCGCATCCTGATGACGTCCGGCCGGGTAAGGCGAAACAAGAAGTGGCGGCCGAAAATTTCCAAGGCTTCAGTCAACTCGCAATCGTCTTTGAGGCCATCGATGAATTGATCGCTGCATCGGCGGATCAAGGCGCCGAACACGCCGGATTTGCCGCCGAACTGGTTATAAATCGTGCGTAGCGACACCCTGGCATCGCGCGCCAGAGCCTCCATGCTAAGGTCGCCGTAGCCATGCTCCAGGAAAAGTCTAAGCGCAGCATCGAGCAACCTGTCGCGGCTGAGTTGTTCATTGCCTTTGGGCGGGCGTCCGCATTTGATCATGATGAAATTAATCCAAAAAGCATTCGGTCCAGAAACATACAAAAACCATCTGTTTGCAATTCGACCGCAGTCGAACCCACGCGTAACACAACCTCGTTGAGGCGTGTGGGAAGCGTTCGTTAGCCTGTCGGACCATGAGCGGTTTCCACACGTCAACCCATTGGGTAAGCCTATCACCCCACCCTTCGACTAGCTCAGGGCGAACGGGGTTTTGATAGGCTCGACTACGTTTTTTAGGATGATCGACTTTCCTTGAACCTAGAAAAATCATTTTGCCCACGAAACACACGAAAATCACGAAAAGTTTCAAACCGTTATCACACCTGAGAGCAGCATCGAACAGGTGATTCGATAAGCTTCATAATGCAATGATTTCTTTCGTGTATTTCGAGGACTTACTGCCGTTTTTAGGTTGAACGTACCGAACTTCAGGCGCAAGGAAAATGCATTGACGCGGCCAAGGATGATACCCTAAACTAAACGGTAAGGTAAATTACCATTTTATTTTCATCAAGCGTGGAGAGGCGTGCAATGGAACAATCAAACCAAGTCGAGGCAATCAGGAACGCTCGTTTTTCGGCAGCCGTTTTCTCGCGTCATATCGCACAATCATTATTGATTTCAACCTGCGCGCTGGCATTGCTGGCGGGCTGCGAAAAAAACCAACCAGCCGGGCAAGCCAAGATGGAACCACCCGTCAAGATCGCTCTGCCCTTGATTCAGGAAACTACCGAATGGGACGAATACACGGGCCGTATCGAAGCCATCGACGCCGTCGAAGTCCGGGCCCGCGTCAGCGGCTATCTGGAAAAAGTCAATTTCACCGCCGGCGCCAAAGTCAGGAAGGATGATTTGCTGTTCGTGATCGACCCCAAACCGTTCAAGGCGCAACTGAACTATGCCACCGCCGAACTGGAACGCGCCAAGACCAAGCAGGAACTGGCCAAAAACGACTTGGAGCGCGCCGAAAACTTGTTTGCAGCCAAGGCCATCTCCGCCGAAGAATACGACGCCCGCCAGAAAGGCCTGCGCGAAACTGCCGCCGCGGTGACGTCCGCCGAAGCCAATGTCTACACGGCCAAGCTGAACCTGGATTATACCGAAATCCGCGCCCCCATCAGCGGTCGCATCGGCCGGGAAATGGTCACGGTCGGCAATCTAGTCAACGCCGGCGGCGACGGCACCTTGCTGACCAACATCGTTTCGACCGACCCGGTTTACGTCTATGTCGATGCCGACGAACAATCGGTCTTGAAATACCGCCGCCGCGCTCAGCAACAAGGCGAGGCTAACGCCGGCTTGAAAGGCACGCAAGTACAGTTGGCGGTTGCCGACGAAAGCGATTTTCCGCATCAAGGCCGACTGGATTACGTCGCGCCACAGGCCAACGCGGCGACCGGCACCGTGACCTTGCGCGGCGTATTCGCCAATCCCGACGAATTGCTGAGTCCGGGCTTTTTCGCCCGGATGCGGGTGCGCGGCAGCGATCCTTACCAAGCCACCTTGTTGCCGGACAGAGCGATAGGCACCGACCAATCCCAGCGTTTCGTCTGGTTGGTCAAGCCGGATAATCAACTGGAATACCGCCAAGTCACCCCCGGTGCTCGCATCGGCCAGATGCGCGTGATCAAGGACGGTCTCACGCCCGATGACTGGGTGGTCGTCGAGGGCGCGCAGAAACTCAGGCCGGGCATGAGCGTCAAGCCGGAACGCATCACGCTGGATGGCCAGGGAGCTCAATAGACCATGGACAAATTCAGCCATTTTTTCATCGACCGGCCAATTTTCGCGTCGGTACTGTCCATCGTCATCGTATTGGTCGGCGCGCTGGCGCTGATCGGTCTACCGATCGCGCAGTATCCGGAAATCGCCCCACCGACCGTGGTCGTCAGCACCACCTACCCCGGTGCCAACGCCAAGGTCGTCGCCGACACGGTGGCAACCCCGATTGAACAGGAAGTCAACGGGGTCGAAGACATGCTGTACATGTCGTCGCAATCCACCAACAGCGGCACGATGTCGCTGACCATCACCTTCAAACCCGGCACCAACCTGGACAAGGCCCAGGTCTTGGTGCAAAACCGGGTAGCGCTGGCCGAACCCAAACTGCCGGAAGAAGTGCGCCGGCAGGGTCTCAGCGTCAAGAAGCGCAGCCCTGATTTGAGCTTGGTCGTCAACCTGATCTCCCCCGACAAACGCTACGACAGCGTTTATTTGAGCAACTACGCCTTGCTGCAACTGAAAGACACCCTGGCCAGATTGCCGGGTGTCGGCGAGATATTGGTATTCGGCGCCCGCGATTACAGCATGCGGCTGTGGCTGAATCCGGAAAAAATCGCCGCCCGCGACCTGACCGCCAGCGAAGTCGTGGCGGCCGTGCGTGAACAAAACGTGCAGGTCGCCGCTGGCGTGGTCGGCCAGCAACCCTCCGAGGAAAAAGCCGAATATCAATACACCGTCAGCACGCTGGGCCGCTTGCAGACCCCGGAACAATTCGGCGACATCGTCATCAAGCAAGGCGCGGATGGCGAAATCACCCGCTTGAAGGACGTGGCGCGCATCGAATTGGGCGCTAAGGACTACAACTCCGGTCTGTACCTGGACGGCGAGGAATCGGTTGGCTTGGCGATTTTCCAATTGCCGGGCTCCAATGCGATCGACACCAAAAAAGCCGTGGTCGAGGCGATGGAGAAAATGAAGCCGCGCTTCCCGCAAGGCCTGGATTATTTATTGGTTTACGACACCGTGGTGTTCGTGCAGCAATCCATCGACGCGGTGGTCAAAACCCTGTTCGAAGCCTTGGCATTGGTGGTGCTGGTCGTCATCATCTTTCTGCAAAACTGGCGCGCCTCCATCATTCCGCTGCTGGCGGTACCGGTGTCGTTGATCGGCACTTTCGCGGTAATGGCGGCGATGGGCCTGTCGTTGAACACCCTGTCGCTGTTCGGCCTGGTGTTGGCGATCGGCATCGTGGTCGACGACGCCATTGTCGTGGTCGAGAACGTCGAGCGCCATATCGGCGAGGGCATGAACGCCCGCGAGGCCACCCGCATCGCGATGAGCGAGGTGGTGGGGCCTATCATCGCCACCACGCTGGTATTGATCGCCGTTTTCGTGCCGACCGCCTTCATCACCGGCGTATCGGGCGCGTTCTACAAGCAGTTCGCATTGACCATCGCGGTGTCGACGGTGATCTCGACCTTCAATTCATTGACCTTGAGCCCGGCTTTGTGCGCGCTGCTGCTGGACAGGGCGCACGGCAACAAGGACGCGTTCTCGCGTTTGCTGGACAGATTGTTTGGCTGGTTTTTCGTACCGTTCAACAGCTTCTTCGAACGCTTTAGTTCAGGCTACGGTCGCCTGGTCGGGCGCACGATACGCATGAGCACACTGGTGCTGGTGCTCTATGTCGCCCTGAACGGCTTGAACTTTCTGGCATTCGAAAAAGTGCCCACCGGCTTCATTCCGCAACAGGATCAGGGCTATTTGATCTTGTACGCGCAGTTGCCGGATGCGGCTTCCTTGTCGCGCACGCAGGATGTCATGAGAAAAGCCGCGCCGATTATTCTGGAAACCGAAGGCGTCGCCCACGTCAATGCTTACGTCGGCTGGTCGGTATTGACCGGCGCCAGCCAATCCAACGTGGCGACGATGTTCGCCCGGCTCAAGGGATTTGAAGATCGCGCCGGCCATCCTGAATTGTATGCCGATGAAATCGTCAAAAAACTGACGCAACGTTTGTCCGGCATCGAAGACGCCCATATCGCGGTGTTTGCGCCGCCGCCGGTGCGCGGCATGAGCGCGGTCGGCGGCTTCAAGGTGCAAATCCAGGATAGGAGCAATGCAGGCATCGCCGAGCTGGAAAAAGTCACCAATGACATGATCGCCCAAGGCAATCAACAACCCGGCATGGCCCGCTTGTTCACGACCTTTCGCGCCAACGTGCCGCAGTTGTTCGTCGACGTCGACCGTACCCGCGCCAAAGCCATGGACATTCCGCTGCGCGACCTGTTCGAAACCCTGCAGATTTATCTCGGGTCTTTGTACGTCAACGACTTGAATGCGTTCGGCCGCACCTATCAGGTGGTAGCGCAGGCCGACGCCGAGTTTAGAATGAAACCCAACGACATCACCGAACTAAAGACCAAAAACAACCAAGGCGGCATGGTGCCGCTGGGCGCGGTCGCCAAGGTCGAGGAAATCGTCGGACCGGACAAGATCACGCGCTACAACATGTACACGGCCGCCGAGATCAACGGCAACACACTGCCCGGTGTCAGTTCCGGCCAGGCCATCGACGTGATGGGCAACATGCTGCGCGCCCAGTTGCCGCCCGGCTTCGACTTCGAATGGACCGAGTTGAGCCTGCAACAAGTTTTGGCCGGCAACGTGGCTTTGTTGGTGTTTCCATTGAGCGTGGTATTCGTGTTTTTGGCGCTGGCCGCGCAATACGAGAGCTGGTCGCTGCCGTTCGCGGTCATTCTGATCGTGCCGACCTGTATCCTGTCGTCGATGGCCGGCGTTTGGCTCAGCAACATGGATAACAACATCTTCACGCAGATCGGTTTCATCGTGTTGGTGGGGCTTGCCAGTAAAAACGCAATTTTGATCGTCGAGTTCGCCAAACATAGACAGGAAGCAGGCCTCGACGCCTTCAAGGCCGTGGTGGAAGCCGCGCGTATCCGTTTGCGGCCGATTCTGATGACTTCGTTCGCGTTCATCATGGGGGTGTTGCCCTTGGTCATGGCGCAAGGCGCCGGCGCAGAATCGCGGCGTCTGTTGGGTACCGCGGTATTCAGCGGCATGATAGGCGTAACGCTGTTCGGTTTGTTGTTGACGCCGGTGTTTTACGTCGTCGCCCAGGGTTTGTCTGCACGCTGGGCGGCTAGCCGTGCGCAGCAACCGGCTCCATCTCACCCTTCATCGTCCGAGGATAATTCATGATGCTTCATTCCAAGTCCTGGTCGACGCTCACCGGCTTGCTCGCGTTGTCAGCCGCCGTACTGAACGGTTGCGCGGTCGGGCCTGACTACGAAATTCCGGCGGCGAATACGCCCAGTCAATTTTCTAAGGCCACACCCACGACATTTTCCGACCGAACCCTGGAAGTCGAGTGGTGGAAAAGCTTCAACGACCCGCAACTGACCGCCCTGGTCGAACAAGCCATGGCCCATAATTACGACATTCAGCTGGCCGAGGCCAATCTGCGCGAGGCTCGGGCGCTGTATCTGGAATCGGGCTTGAATCTGGCGCCGGCGATTACCGCGCGCGGCAGTTATACCGAATCCAAACGCAGCGTCGGTTCGATGAACAACCGCGCCTTCGTGCCGCGCGAACTGAAGCTCTACAGCACCGGCTTCGATGCCTTTTGGGAAGTGGATATTTGGGGGCGTGTTCGCCGCAGCGTCGAGGCCAGCAGCGACGAGGTCGATGCGCAGGAGGCCAGCTTGCGCGATGTCAGCGTCAGCCTGATCGCCGAAGTCGCCAGAAATTACTTTCAGTTACGCGGTTTGCAACGCCAATTGCAGGTGGCCGAACAAAATACCGAAACTCAGGCCCAAACCCTGGAAATCACTCGGGTCCGCGCCGACAACGGCCGCGGCACGCAATTGGACGTCGCGCGCGCCCAAGCCCAGCTCGACGGCACCCGCGCCAGCATCCCCAGCTTGACTGCGGCGATCCAGCGCGCCATTCATCGCTTGAGTGTGCTCTGCGGCCAAATGCCAAGCGCGTTGACCGAACGACTGTCCCCTGCGGCGCCGCTGCCGACGGCGCCCGACGTCGTCGCGATCGGCAGCCCCGCGGATCTATTGCGCCGCCGCCCCGACATCCGCATCGCCGAACGTGAACTGGCCGCCGCCACCGCCCGCATTGGCGTGGCTACCGCCGACCTGTTCCCGCGCGTGACCTTCGTCGGCAACATCTCGCTGGAAGCCATGACATTGTCCGGCTTGGGCGCGGCGGGCTCCGAAGCCTATTCGGTCGGCCCCAGAATCACTTGGCCGGCCTTGGATCTGGGTAAGATTTACGCCCGCATCAAGGCCGCCGATGCGCGCGCGGAAGCCAGCCTGGCCAACTATGAACAAACGGTGTTAAACGCGCTGGAAGAAACCGAAAACGCCTTGATCGGCTACAGCGAGGAGCGCAACCGGCGCAATTTATTGGCCTCGGCCGCGCAAGCCAGCGAAGAGGCGCACCACCTGGCGCAACTGCGTTATAAGGAAGGCATATCCGATTTCCTGACCTTGCTGGACAGCGAAGCTCGCTTACGCCAGGATCAAGCCCTGCTGGCACAAAGCGAAACCGCCACCGCAACCGCCTTGACCGCCGTCTACAAGGCCTTGGGGGGCGGCTGGGAAAACGAGACACCCGCCGCTGAAGAGGATGACTGACAGGCTTTTACCGCAGGCCCCGTCAAGCGGATTGCTGTTGGCGTCTCGGCAAGCACGCCCAGGCCTGCGATAACGCCACTAACCCGATCAAGACCATGAATACCCCTTGATCTCCCAGGCGAACATAGGGTGTCGATCCCGCCATGGGAACGATGGTATCGGTCAAGGTCATGCTGGTGAACAAAGGCGCCTGCTTACCGAGCCGTCCATCCGGCTGGACGAAGCCGCTCAAACCGGTATTGGTAGCGCGAACCAGGTAGCGGCCGGTTTCCAGCGCACGCATTTGAGCCATTTGCATATGCTGATGGGGCTCGGCGGTATCACCAAACCAACCGTCATTGGTCACATTGACCAGATAGGCGGCTTGCGCGGCCTGCCGCCTTACCAGTTCGCCAAAGGCATCCTCATAACAAATCGTCGTCACAAAGGAGTAACCGCCCGCCTGTAACAACGGTTGCTCGTCACTACCGGCCGTGAAATTTCCCAATGGGATTTGTAATTGATCCAGAACCCAGCCGGATAAGGGTTGTAGCGGCAGATATTCGCCGAACGGCAACAAGTGAATCTTGTGGTACAGCGCTTCGTGTTCGCCCAGCGTAATTACGCTATTGTAATAATCCTTGCCAGCTCCGTTGACCGGCAGGCTGATGACCAAATCCACGCCGTGTTCGCGTGCCTGCCGCGCCAACGGGTCGAGAAACCAGTCCTTAACCTCCGTCATGAATGCCGGCACCGAGGTTTCCGGCCAAATGACGACATCGCTATCCCAATGCTGTTCGGTAAACTGCCGGTAAAGCGTCAAAGTCCTCAGCCTTTGATTCGGCTGCCATTTTTGATTCTGGTCGATATTGCCCTGCACCAACGTCACGGTGATCGGTTCGCCGATGGCATGCGTCCATACCCCCCCTTTCAAGCCGAAGCCACCGCCCCAGATCAAAATCAGCACCACTGAACCCAGGCGCGAAAGCGAACGCTTGCACCAGATTTCAGCCAGAATGGCCGCGGAAAGCGCCAAGAGGAATCCACTTCCGTAAACTCCGCCAATTGGCGCAAATCCGGCTAATGGCGTCTCAATCTGACTATAGGCGACCTGCAGCCAAGGAAAGCCGTTGAAAATCCAGTTACCGCGCACATATTCCATCGCTACCCAGATCCAGGCAAACGCAATCACTCTGATGCCTGCACCGATTTTGGAAAACACTTTTACCGATAGCGCGGCGGTCAGTGCCGGGAACCCTGCCCATAAGCCGGTCAACAATACGGTCAAAAAGCCGGCGCTCAACGGGTTTGCGCCACCAAAATCATGCATGCTGACATATACCCACCATATCCCTGAGCCAAACAATCCCAAACCGAATAGATAACCCGTTACGGCCGCCCGAACGGCGGATAGTTCATTGCAAAAGCGATAAAAAAACGCCAGCGCGATCAAGGCCAGATAGGCAAAGTCATAGGGGGCGAAGGCCAGCGTCAGCATGACGCCAAACAGCGGCGCCAAGATTTCCCATTTCCATTCCAGGAATCGATTCATTGTGTTGGTGCTAAACGTGAATACCAGCGCATTATTATGCCGTGGTTGCCGGGGTGGAACATGGTGATTTTCAAAATCCGCTCAAATTCGTCTAGACTTGGCCCGATACTTGACCAAATTTTATAAAGCTCCATGCCAAATTCCAGAAAACTACCATGCGAATTGACTGTCGAGGCACTAGCCGCCTGGATTGATTCCTTGCGTGCGATGCCCCAGGCTCAAGCGGCGCACCAGTTGAATCAACTGTTGAAAAAAATCAAGGATGACATGTGCGAACCCAGCGCCTTGCTTCCAGTGCTGCTCGGCCTGACGCCAATAAGCCTGCGCTATGCCAACGGCCTCGCCACGGCCGCTACAGCCCCTTCCGAACATAAAAATTTCGCCGCGTCGCGCAAGGTAGCCAAATTATGCATGCAGTTGCTTCGGCAATTGGCCCTGCTTTTTTGTCAACTGGCGGAACAGGAAAATCTGGCAAATGCAGAGCGACAAACCGCCATTTATTATGCCTTGCAATGCGTAGGTCACTGCCTGCGGGTTTATTGTCTGTTTTATGAAACGCCTTCCGCCACCTTGTGGAAAAAATCCGCCGCTCTGTATGAACTGGCCAGTTCCAAACAGTACTTGCGTACCCATCAATCCACAAAATTGACCGAGTTCAGACAACAGAATGACATAGAAACCGTGCTGAAGCGCAATTTGCTGTTCAGTATTTTGCGGCCCGCGCTGCATGCGCCCAGCGAAATCAACCAATTCTTTGAACTCGCCAATCATTATGCCGATCAGCTGCAAATCAGCACCGCACCCGACGGCAATGACTTCGGTTTTTATTGGGATTTAAATGATGAGCAGCCGCCCTGCAAGGTCCGAAAAGCCAGAAGACCGCTGCCACACGGTTTTCTGGCCATCGATGCGCAAACAATTGGCCTGGCGCTACAGCAGGATGTGCATGTCGCTCATTTGGAGCGACTGCTGCAAACCAAAATTGCCTTATTGTTAAGCAATTACCAAGCGGTGTTCGATTCCATCATTCCCGGCCATCCTTCACATTCGGAATTTTTGCTCGGTTTCAAGGACGTATCCGCATTTTTGCTGGAACTGAATAAATTACAAAAAATCAGGCAATTGAGCGGTCAAGCAAAAGCTTCAGGCAATCCGCGACGCAATTTGGCACTGGTTCCATTGGAGCACGAGAAAAACGCCTTTGAATGGATGAACCAGGCCATAGCCAAAACCAACGCCATCAGCAAGGTAGGTAACGTTTTAAAAATAACGCACACCGAATATACCATCGCCGAGGGCGGTGTCTTCGATTGTTTCACCGGTGATTTGGCGATGTTTTATAGAGACCAACAACCGGCCACGCTGGCGATCATTCGGGAGCAATCCTCCTTGAGTATTTCCAACGTCACCCATATTTTGATGGAAAAGATACCCGGTCCTTATAGCATCTATACGATTCAATCCGGCTCGAACAATCAGCAGGCCATCGTCGTCGATGAAGAAGGAAAAGACCCGCAAGTATTCTTACCGCCTGGGAAATACGCCGTGGACGGCAAAATTCCATTGACGATTGAAGAATCGCTGCACTTGACCGCATGCCTGGAGAGCACTAGTTTCTTCGCCCGTTTCAGGTTTTACTTTGATTCGTAATCCCGTGCGGGACATGGGCCGATGTAATTTGATGCATCTGGGCCGACTCGCAGTGCCCCGTTTGGTCATCGAAGAAAATGTCGGCACCGAATGCCTTCAGGAAAGCGCCTTTCGGCATCCCGCCCAGAAATAACGCTTCGTCGATCCGAATATCCCACGCTCTGAGCGTGCGCACGACACGCTCATGGGCAGGCGCCGCCCGCGCGGTGACCAAGGCGGTACGAATCGGGGAAACATCCGGCTCGAAACGACTCTGTATTCGATGCAGGGCACTCAAAAAACCTTTCAAGGGGCCACCCGCCAAAGGTTTATGCGCGTCGTCGCGTTCGTTTGCCGCAAACGCCGCCAGCCCCTGCCGCTGGTAGATGAGCTCCGATTCATCGGAAAACAATACCGCGTCGCCGTCAAAAGCGATGCGTAATTGATCCGAAGCATTGCTAACCGGGCCGGACACTATCGTCGCGGCGGCAAAACCTGCCGCCAGGGCTTTTTTGACATCTTCGCCATTGGCCGACAAAAACAAATGCGCGCCAAAGGCCGGAATATAGCCATAGGGCGATACCCCGCTGGTGAAAGCTGCCCGCGTGATAGCCAAACCGTGATGATGGATGGAGTTGAAAATTCTCAGGCCGGTATCGGCGCTGTTTTGCGACAACAAGATGATCTCCACCAAAGGCTCCCCCGGAAAAACCTTGTTGATGTCCAGAAATTTTTTCACCAACTGAAAACCAAAACCGGGCTCCAGCACTTCGTTCTCGTGCTCGATTTGATACCGGCAAAAAGCTTCCTTGCCTTGCGTCTCGAAAATCGCATGCGATTCATCCAGGTTGAATAAAGCCCTGGACGAGATGGCCACCACCAATTTTTGCTTGCTCATGCTGTTGCCAGCCCTCACTTCTTGGCAACCCAGACCGAATCCAGATTCAAGGTCTTTTTTACCTTGGCCGCATAAGCCGCCGCTTCGTATTGGCTTTTGAATCCATCCACCACCAAGCGATACCAGGTTTCTCCCTTGGAGTCGGCCTTGATGACGGTAGCGCCAACGCCCTTGGCGGCAAATTCCTCGGCCTTGCGCTTGGCATACCAATCTTGCTTGAAAGCCACCAAATTGACCACCCAATTTTCTTGGACAAGCGCCGGTTTTTTGGCTGCCGGCTTGGCAGCGGCGGCAGGCGGTTTGCCTTTTTCCAGGGCAGCCACCTTGGCCTGCAGGGATTCGATGGCGGCGCCCATCTGCATGTCTTGCCGCCCCAGTTCCTCGAGCTGCTTGCCCACCCCTCCGCTTGCTTGAGCTCCAGCGCCTTGCTGGGACTTGTTCATTTCAGCGATCTGGTTGCTGATAACACTGTTGGCCAAAGCCAGTTCGTCCAGTTGTTTACGCAACATTTCCTTGTCCGCTGCATCTGCGACCGGTGCCGCATTGATCTGGGTTTGCAATTTGCCGACGAATTCCACCAATTGCCCCAGCTGAACTTTTGCCACATAGCCCTGAAATCCCAGTCCACCGCCGACGATTAGGGCTATGATGCCAAGTGCGATCGCCACATAAGCCGATACCGGTTTTTTACTGCTTAGCGTATCGAGACTACGTTTCTGCTTTTTTTGCTCGGTCATCACTGTTTCGATGCTTTCCCGGCAATCCAGCAATTCCTCCTGGTTTCCCTTGAGTTGGACTTGTTGCTTCAAGTGTTGCTGCTGTTTTTTCAAGTCCTTGAGATGCGTCGTCAATTCGGCGATTTCCGCGGTCAGGCCCGCGATTAATGCGGCCTGTTCCGACAACGCCGCGGATTCACCGGCGCGGGCTTGCGTTTCATGGACCAGACCACTTACATTTTCCGGTTTTGCGGGTATCGACGGAATCTCGTCGCTGAATTCTTTATCGCCGGATTCGGCAAATATCGGCGCCGAGGCAGTGGATTCTTCCACGACTTGCGACTTCGCCGGAACGGGCTGCGCCTGCTCCGGTTCGTCATCCGCCGAAATATCGAAATCGGCTAGTAAAAATTCAGCCTTTTCGCTGCCGAAATCAACCGAATCAGCGGAAAACTCATCGATCTCGGTCATCCCTTCAAGTTCGTCTGGGCTAACACTTGCGGCGACATGTTCCGCTTTAAAATCCGGCATGACAGTGGCATCGGCGCCAAATTCATCGATTTCACCCACGCTTTCCAATTCGGACAAATCAATGGTTTTCTCCTCCTCGACGGCATCAAATGGGACGATTTCTTGATCAGCATTGGCCGCTGCGGCCACCGGCTTGATTTCAAAATCTGGCATGAAATCGTCGGCGTCGTCGCCAAATTCGTCAAAATCGACCGTTGGCTCCTTGTCTTGCCCGGCGTTTTCATCTACCAGTTTGTCGATGTCGCTCAGTTCACCCACCTCTTCCGCTGGCTCGGCGAAAACATCGCCCATCAACAAGCGGTCGATGGCGTCATCATCATCGATCAAGCCCACTTGCTGGTCGGCCACTTCATCGATATTCAGCATCGAATCCAGATCGTCCGCAAAACTAGCGGCTGGTTTGTTTTTTTTCGCATCGTTGGATTCGGCCATGATTAACCTCGCGCCCGATTGATATGTTTGCCAGTTTACTGAGTTGAACGAGGCGTATTCAGCATTTGACCGCTGTCATCACCGCATTGACTTCCAGCCGTGACTTTAATTGAACATGTTGAAATCCCGCGTCTTTCAACTCGGCCAACGAAGCGGACTCACGCATGATGCGAGCCTCCGATTCGTCACTGAATAAATGCAGAATCCATTGTTCAAGCAAGTCCGGCCTGCCCATTTCCGTCAGCACTTTGAAATATCCGGCAACTTCCTGCTGCGTGTTTCGCGTATGCAGAACCATATCATCCAACGCATAACGGTCACCGTTGATGAATCGCCCGTCCGGTTTCAATACGCGATAGATTTCGGCGATGACCTCTTGCCGGTATCCTTTTTCGAAATTATGCAAGGTATATGCCGACGCCACGATATTGACGCTATCGTCCGGCAAGGCTTTCAACGCACTCAGCGCGTCGTTGGCGGAAAAATCAAGCCGCCCCGCCAGGACCCAATCCTGCAGGTTGTTTTTGGCCTGCTCCTGCATGACCGGTTCGTTATCGATGCTCAAAACCTTTACGCCCTCGTGGGCCGATAGAATCGACAAGGTCGTGATACCTGTGCCGCTGCCCAACTCGACCAACGTTTGCATGCCCGGATGAGCATGACAGAAAGCCGCAACCTCTTCACCCACCAAGCGACTCATTTCGGTCGCCGGCGGACAAATTTGCTTCAATATCTCATATTCTTGACCGATGATGCCCGCAAACAGCGCATCGAAACTATTTTCCGTATTCATGATTCTGCCTTCAATTTTTGTTTGGCGTCGTAGGCTGCCAGTTGCTCGGGGGTGGCTTCACTTTGGTAGCGTTCCTTCCACTCACTGTAAGGCATGCCGTAAATGATTTTTCTAGCCAGTTCGTAGTCGACGTCGATACCGCGCTCGGCCGCCGCCTCCGCGTACCATTTGGCCAGGCAATTACGGCAAAAATCCGCCAGTATCATCAAATCTATATTCTGAACGTCTGTGTGCTCCTGAAAATGTTTCAACAATCGCCTGAATGTGGCTGCTTCCAATTCAATGGTTTGGTCTTGCATGCTATTTCTCCCAAATGGACGATTTTACCAGTTATGCGATTGGGCTCATGTACATTTGCGGACAAAGACTCTACAATTGGGAATTATTTCAGATGTGCTTAACGTCGTCTCGTGAACACCATCCATAGTTCATCACTGGCTTTTTATCCTACCGGTTACCTAAAACCGGAGCAGGATAGTCTTAACAAAAAACAAGCCCCACTGGATGAGCCAAACCCGCTGAATCTAAATCTACCGGCCTGGACACCCGAGCAAATCCAAAAGGCCATGGCCAGCGCAGGCTTAAACAAACACAACGATTTTTCTCAGGAAGCCAATACGCGCACAAACAGGGCGGTTCAGGCCTATCACCAGACCCGCGACCAGCCCATTCAAGCTCAACTCGAAAACATCATTTCTCGCGTCGATTATTACGTCTAACCCTCGCCTTACACAAAACCCTAAATGAAGCCATTTTTAGAATTCTTTCCGATTATTCTGTTTTTCATTGCCTACAAGCTATACAACATTTACATTGCCACGGCCGTGGTCATCGCCGCGACCGTCGTTCAGGTCGCGATTTATTGGCTGATGTATCGAAAGGTGGAAACCATGCAATGGATCACACTAGGATTGATTCTAGTCATGGGCGGCGCGACCCTCTATTTACAGGACGAACAATTCATCAAATGGAAATTGACGATCATCGAATGGTTGTTCGGCGGCGCTTTCCTGGCCAGCCAATTCATCGGCCCCAAAACCTTCATCGAACGCATGATGGGCGCCAATCTGGAATTGCCGATGCATATCTGGAAACGTCTGAATCTGAGCTGGGCCTCTTTTTTTATCGGCGTCGGTTTCCTGAATTTATATGTTATGAACAATTTCAGCACCGATGACTGGGTCAATTTCAAAACCTTTGTGGTTCCCGGCTTGATGGCCGTTTTTATCGTGATTCAAATGGTATTTCTCTACAAATACGCCCCGGAAACGGAGACCAAAGAATAATGCTTTATGCGATCATCAGCGAAGATGTGGACGGCAGTTTATCCAGACGCCAAGCCAGCCGCCCTGCTCACCTGGAACGTTTACAAGCACTGCAGGACCAAGGCCGCTTGATTCTAGCCGGCCCTCATCCGGCCATAGACAGCGACAATCCGGGCGAAGCAGGCTTTACAGGCAGCCTGGTTGTTGCCGAGTTCGCCTGTTTACAAGACGCACAGACATGGGCGGACACCGATCCTTACCTCGCCGCGGGCGTTTATGCCCGAGTTACCGTCAAACCCTTCAAACAAGTATTTCCACAATGACTGCCAACACTATCCGCCAAAAACTGGAACAAGCCCTGAAGCCAGAACTGATCGAAATTGTCGACCATAGCGCCGCGCATGCCGGACATTACGGCAACAAAGGCGGCGGCCATTACAATGTCACCATCGTGTCGGAACAGTTCGATGGCAAATCCTTAGTGCAAAGACACCAGATGATTTACCAAATCTTGGGCGACATGATGAAAGAGGAAATTCACGCCTTAGGTATCAATGCTTTAACCCCCCTAGAAAACAGCAAAGGAAATTAATCTAATGAAACAAAAAATCATCCCACTGATTCTGGCAAGTGCCGCCATTGTCGCCGGCTGCGAAAAACCCCAAGCACCCGCGACCACCGCCGCATCCGCCGTCAGTAAGGAAGACGCGGTCGCATCGGTCAACGGCGTTTATATCAGCAAAAAAACCTTGGAAACCCTGGAAAAAGAAATCGCCGAGCGTAGCCAGGGCCAGAATTTCCCCAGAGAGCAGTTACTGGAAGAGTTGATCCAACGCGAACTGCTGATCCAACAAGCCTTGCAAAAAGGCCTGGATAAATCGCCCGAAGTCATCGAGCGCATGGAAACCGTGAAAAACTCATTGTTGTCGCAAGCCGCGTTACAGGACTACCTGAAAGCCAATCCGGTGACCGATGACGAAATCAAGGCCGAATACGACTCCAAAATGGCCAACATGGGCGAAGAATACAAAGCCCGCCACATTTTGGTAAAAACCGAGGACGAAGCCAAAAAAATCATCGCAGAACTGGAAAAAGGCGGCAACTTCCAAGAACTCGCCAAAAAGCACTCCATTGACCCAATGGGTTCCGAAGGGGGCGATCTGGGCTGGTTTACCGCCGACCGTATGGTACCGCCATTCTCAGAAGCCGTTGTCGCGCTGGAAAACGGCAAATTCAGCAAACAACCGGTACAAACCCAGTTCGGCTGGCACGTCATCCTGAGAGAAGAATCAAGAGCCTTGACTCCGCCTCCCTTTGACGCAGTCAAAGAACAAATCCGCCCGATGCTGCAACGCCAAAAAGCGCAAACCATGATCGAAAACTTGCGCAATACCGCGAAAGTAGAGGTTTTGTTGCCGCCAGAAGCCAAACAATCTAGCGCGGAACCCGCCGCTGCAGCCGAAGCAAAACCTGAAGCCTCACAGCAACCAGCTACTGAAGAAGCCGCCCCTGCGCCAGAAACCGCGCCAGCCGCAGAACCAGAGACAACACCGGCAGCAGAGCCAGCGCCTGCGAAATAACGGCAATAAACAAGCAGGATGGAAATCCATCCTGCTCTCTCGAACACTCAGCGCCGGCAAAACCTGGATATTCGCCGCAGCCTTTTTTGTGGCTCTTCCGTATTTCGCGGAGTAGCCCCGACATATAGGGTTATGCATAACCGAACAACCGTCTCCCTTCGATATCAAGCCAGATATGCTGAAACAGGCGGACGGTATTGTAAATGCCAAAGCAGCGTCGTTTGATGCTTTTGATTTTGTTGTTAAGCCCTTCAACAAAGCCACTGGTTTCCCGGCGAATGAAATAGTTGGTGATTTCATTTCGCCAGTTTTGATAGGTTTTGACAAACGCATCAAAGCCCTTCAACTTCAAGACTTTGATATGCTCCATCCAGCGATCCAAGGCTTTTTCGGCCTCAGCCTTATTGAGTCGGCGCTCAAAAATACCCGTCAAAAGCTCCCGTTGGATATAGACTTCTCGCAAAATGGGGGCTTGCTGGAATAGAAAAAGCAAAACGGTTTGCTGATCGGCAGAGAGTTCCATCCAGCGCTTCCGAAAAGCCCACATCGCGCCTTTCAGCTTGGCATAATCCTCGGCAGACAGGGTATTCTTGAGTTTTTTCATTTCCGCCTTGCGGACCTGGTCGGCGCCGTCTCGATAATGCTTGGCGACATGGAAGCGATCAACCACCACCTCGACGCCGGGCAATGTCTCATAGACGGCGTTGCGATACCCTTCATACATGTCCACGCAGACGCGTTGTAACGCGTGTTGCTGTGCCTCGGGAATATTCTGCAAAAAGGCTTTAACCGTTTCTTTTTTGCGGTCGGGCAGCACCGCCAGAATCCGCTTATGGTCCTCGGTATCGATAGCCGACACGATGACCACAAAATCTTGATGCCCTTTTTTCAAAGCGATTTCATCCAGTCCCAGCAAGCGAATGCCTTGGATGGCAGACCAATCAACTTGTTGGGCCACGTGCCGATTGATAATCCCTTCCGCCGCTTCGGCGCTGATGCCGTGCTTCACGTCCATGTCGGTCACGCTGCTGTTGATCAATTCACGCAATATCCACTGCTCATACGCTTTGGTATGGGGGCTTTTCCAGTTATACCAGCCACATTGTTGCGTGGTCGTCGGACCTTTGGGGCAGTCAGGGCATCGATAGCGCTTGGGGGTTAGCTTGATCCAAACCGGCCGATCGAAAATCGACAAATGACGCAAGGTGATTTCTCTGCCATAGCCATAAAACTTATCGATCCTCTGGCCGCATTGATGGCAGGTTGCACTGGTTAACGTACTACTGACCGTGATGATGAACTCGCCTTTGGCGGTGGTTTCAACTTTTTCGATACAAACATCAGGTATATCCAGCGGTATTTGAAGTAGCGACTGTGTCATCACGATACTCCAGCGTTAAATTGTCGACCTTAGCAAAACTCACTGTGGCAGGCAAAGACTATAGCACTACATGTAGTGGTTTCTCCGCAAAATACGGAAGAGCCTTTTTTGTTTTAAGCCGCCTGTCTTTCTTGTTGCCGACAAACCTGCTCTTCAAGCATATTCTTTATGCTCTGCGAACATTTTCCGCACACGCTCCCCGCGCCAGTACACTGCATCAACTGCCTGCGCGTACAGGCTCCCTGATTTATCGCTTGAGCCACTTGACGATCGGTGACGGCTTTACACACACAAATGTACATCGCTACCCCACAAAACGTTATGTCTTTTCGTTGACCATAATGATAACAATTATCATTTAAAAGTAAAGCCCCGGATTAATAAATTATTCCCTAATTTGAAACCAAGCCGGTAAGCCCTTAAAAAACCACGCAAACATTAGGAAATTCGCGGGATTGAGACATGTTCTTACATTGCAAAAGTTTATTTGTTCGTGATTAAATAGCCGACTATATATTTCATCATTACTTATAGAGCCCATGATGCAAGACTATCAAAGCCAAAAATCCATCGTGCTTGACATACTGGATGCCCACCAGAGCATGCCCGGCAATTTGTTACCGATCCTTCACGGCATTCAAGATACTCTGGGCTGTATCCCGTCGGCGGCGGTGGAAGACATCGCCAAGGCACTGAATCTATCCAAAGCGGAAGTGCATGGCGTCATCAGTTTTTATCATTATTTCCGCACCACCCCGCCTGGCAAACACACCATTCGCATCTGCCGGGCCGAATCCTGCCAAGCCATGAACAGCAAAGCACTGGAAAATCATGCCAAACAAACGCTAGGTATCGATTTTCATGAAACCACCGCCGATGAACATTTTTCGCTGGAACCTGTCTATTGCCTCGGCAATTGCGCCTGCTCCCCATCCATGACCATCGATGGCGACGTTTATGGCCGCGTAACTCCGGAAAAATTCGATCAACTGATAGCCGTATGTAAAGGTGCAAACTAATGACCCGTCTATTCGTTTCACGTGACTCGACCGCACTTTCCTTGGGCGCGGAGCAAGTAGCCAAAACCCTGCAAGAACAAGCCAGCAGCAAAGGCCTGGATATTCAAATCGTTCGCAATGGTTCGCGTGGCCTGTTCTGGCTGGAACCCCTGGTTGAAGTAGAAACGACCCAAGGCCGCGTCGCTTACGGTCCCGTGCAAGCCGAAGATGTCGCCGGCCTGTTGGATAGCGGTTTATTGGAAGGCAAGGAACACCCGCTTTATCTCGGCAATATCGAGGAACTGCCGTATTTCAAAAACCAGAACCGCCTGACTTTCGCCCGCGTCGGCCTGACCGATCCGGTTAGCCTGGACGATTACCTCGCGCACGATGGCTACCGCGGCTTGAAAAATGCCTTGGCGATGCCAGCAGCGGACATCGTCAAACATGTCACCGATTCCGGTTTACGCGGCCGTGGCGGCGCGGCGTTCCCGACCGGCATCAAATGGAATACCGTACTGAATGCGCCGGCTGAACAAAAATACATCGTCTGCAACGCCGACGAAGGCGACTCCGGCACCTTCTCCGACCGCATGATCATGGAAGGCGACCCTTTCGTCTTGATCGAAGGCATGACCATCGCCGGTTTAGCCGTCGGCGCGACCCAGGGT
Source organism: Methylomonas rapida (assembly GCF_024360925.2). NCBI lineage: Bacteria > Pseudomonadati > Pseudomonadota > Gammaproteobacteria > Methylococcales > Methylococcaceae > Methylomonas > Methylomonas rapida. Next base: position 3,456,114 of record NZ_CP113517.1, read on the forward strand.
TACATTTATTTGCGCGTCGAATATCCGCATGCCAAGGTAGCCTTGAACCAAGCCATAGCAGCAGCCTATCAAAATGGCTATTTGGGTGAAAACATCCAGGGCAGCGGCAAAACCTTCCATCTGGAAGTGCGCAGCGGCGCCGGCGCCTATATCTGCGGCGAGGAAACTTCGCTATTGGAAAGCCTGGAAGGCAAACGTGGCCTGGTGCGCTACAAACCGCCGCTGCCGGCCATCGTTGGCTTGTTCGGCAAACCGACCATCGTCAACAACGTCATTTCGCTGGCCTCCGTACCCGTGATCCTGGACAAGGGCGGCGAATTTTACAAAGACTATGGCATGGGCCGTTCCCGCGGCACCCTGCCCTTGCAACTGGCCGGCAACATCAAACATCCCGGCCTGTTCGAAGCGGCCTTCGGCATGACCTTGCGCGAGCTGCTGTACGACTACGGCGGAGGTTCGGCCAGCGGCCGGCCAATCCGTGCCGTGCAAGTCGGTGGCCCATTGGGCGCCTATCTGCACGAAGGCCAGTTCGACACACCTTTGGATTACGAAGCCTTCGCCGCGATTTCCGCGGTCCTCGGACACGGCGGCATCGTCGTGCATGACGACACCGTAGACATGGCCGACATGGCCCGTTATGCGATGGAATTCTGCGTCGAAGAATCCTGCGGCAAATGCACACCGTGCCGTATAGGTTCGACCCGCGGCGTCGAAGTCATCGATCGCATCGTCGGCAATATTGACAAAGATAAAAACACCGCACTACTGCGCGACTTGTGCGACACGATGATGTGCGGTTCCTTGTGTGCGATGGGCGGCATGACACCTTATCCGGTGTTGAGCGCGCTGAACCATTTCCCTGAAGACTTTGGCCTACCAGCCGCCAAAGCCTGATCGATACCCGGAGGTAGCATATGTCTGCAAATAAAGAAATCGATTACGGCACGCCAGCCAGTTCGTCCGAAAATCAAGTCACTCTGGAAATCGATGGGCGCCAGGTCACTGTCAATGCCGGCAGCTCCGTCATGCGCGCAGCCGCCGAAGCCGGCATCACGATACCAAAACTCTGCGCCACGGACAGCCTTGACCCGTTTGGCTCCTGCCGCATGTGCCTGGTGCAAATCGAGGGCGCGCGCGGCTATCCGGCTTCTTGCACCACGCCGGTCGCGGAAGGCATGAAAGTCTGTACCCAGAACGACAAACTGGCCAGCATCCGCCGCGGCATCGCCGAACTTTACATTTCCGACCATCCGCTGGATTGTTTGACTTGCGCCGCCAACGGCGACTGCGAGCTACAGGACACAGTTGGTGCAGTTGGCCTGCGCGAAGTCCGTTACGGTTTCGACGGCGAAAACCATTTAAACGCCGAAAAAGATACCAGCAATCCGTATTTTACCTTCGATCCATCCAAATGCATCGTCTGCTCGCGTTGCGTGCGCGCTTGCGAGGAAGTTCAAGGCACGTTTGCCTTGACCATAGACGGCCGCGGCTTCGAGTCCACGGTTTCGCCGGGTCAAGACCAACCCTTCATGGAATCCGAGTGCGTCTCCTGCGGCGCTTGCGTACAAGCCTGCCCGACCGCGACCCTGATGGAAAATTCCGTGATCGAAAACGGTCAACCCGAACACAGCACCATCACCACTTGCGCCTATTGCGGTGTCGGCTGCTCGTTCCGCGCCGACATGAAGGGCGAGCAACTGGTGCGCATGGTGCCGGATAAAAATGGCGGCGCCAACCACGGCCATTCCTGTGTGAAAGGTCGTTTCGCCTTCGGTTATGCCACGCACAAGGACCGTATCACCACGCCGATGGTACGGGAAAAGATTTCCGATCCATGGCGCGAAGTCAGTTGGGAAGAAGCCATCCAGTTTGCCGCGGACAAACTAAAGGGCATTCAAGCCAAATACGGCAAAGACGCCATCGGTGGCATCACGTCGTCGCGCTGTACCAACGAAGAAACCTATCTGGTGCAAAAACTGATCCGCGCTGGCTTTGGCAACAACAACGTCGATACCTGCGCCCGCGTCTGCCATTCGCCGACCGGTTATGGCCTGAAAACCACCTTCGGCGAATCGTCCGGCACCCAGACTTTCGATTCGGTCATGCAAGCTGATGTCATCATGGTGATAGGCGCCAATCCAACCGATGGCCATCCGGTTTTCGGTTCGTTGATGAAACGCCGTTTGCGTCAAGGCGCCAAACTGATCGTGGTCGACCCGCGCAGCATCGATCTGGTGCGCAACAGCCCGCACGTGAAAGCCGATTATCATCTGAAATTGCGTCCCGGCACCAACGTCGCCGTCGTCACCGCACTAGCTCATGTCATCGTCACCGAAGGTCTGGTTGATGAGCAATTTGCGCTCGAACGCTGCGACGTGGAATCCTTCACTAAATGGAAGGCTTTCGTCGCCAAACCAGAAAACTCTCCGGAAGCCGTGGCCGAACTAACCGGCGTGCCTGCAGAAACCCTGCGCGCGGCCGCCCGTTTGTACGCGACCGGCGGCAATGGCGCGATTTACTATGGCTTGGGCGTCACAGAACACAGCCAAGGCTCGACCACGGTGATCGGCATTGCCAACCTGGCGATGGCCACCGGCAACATCGGCCGCGAAGGCGTCGGCGTCAATCCGTTGCGCGGTCAAAACAACGTGCAGGGTTCTTGCGACATGGGCTCGTTCCCCCATGAATTCGTCGGTTACCGCCACGTATCGGATACAGCCACCCGCGCCCAATTCGAAGCGGCTTGGGGAGTCTCGCTGGCGTCAGAACCGGGTCTGCGCATTCCTAACATGTTCGCCGCCGCGATCGACGGCAGTTTCAAAGGCTTGTACGTGCAAGGCGAAGACATCGCACAATCCGACCCGGACATCCAACACGTGCATCACGCGTTGCGCGAACTGGACTGTCTGATCGTGCAGGACATTTTCCTGAACGAAACCGCCAAATTCGCTCACGTGTTCCTGCCCGGCTCTTCGTTCCTGGAGAAAAACGGCACCTTCACCAACGCCGAGCGCCGGATTTCGCCGGTGCGTAAAGTAATGACCCCGCTGGCCGGCAAGGAAGATTGGGAAGTGACCCAAGACTTGGCCAATGCACTGGGCTTGCCGATGAATTACAACCATCCGTCGGAAATCATGGATGAAATCGCTCGCCTGACCCCGCAATTTGCCGGTGTCAGCTACGAAAAACTCGACCGCATGGGCAGCATCCAGTGGCCCTGCAACGACGAGGCCCCAGAGGGTACGCCTATCATGCATGCCGATCAGTTCGTTCGCGGCAAGGGCCGTTTCATGTTGACCGAGTATGTCGCCACGGAAGAACGCACCAGCAGCAAGTATCCTTTGATTCTGACCACCGGCCGGATCTTGTCGCAATACAACGTCGGCGCGCAAACCCGCCGTACCGCGAACGTGGCTTGGCACGAAGAAGACAGGTTGGAAATCCATCCGCACGATGCCGAAGTTTTGGGTATCGCCGATGGCGACTGGGTTGGCGTCAAGAGCCGTACCGGCGAAACCGTGTTGCGGGCATTGATCACCGATCGTATGCAACCGGGCGTGGTTTACACCACTTTCCACTTCCCGCATTCCGGTGCCAACGTCATCACCACCGACAACTCGGATTGGGCGACCAACTGCCCCGAGTACAAGGTAACCGCCGTGCATGTGGCCAAGGTGGCTCAGCCTTCGGAATGGCAAAAACAATACCAGGACTTTTCCGACAATCAGTTGTCATTGTTGGATAACCGTATCGTCGCCAATACCTAACATCAGCCTTGGACATGGATGCAATCAGTGAGTTGGGCTGGACCAGCTATCGAAAAGGCCATTTCGATGTCTGGCGCGGCTCGACTCACACACAAAAGGAAGACAGCGTAGCCGAGGAAGTACCCGTCGTTCTGGTCTACAACACCCATCCGCATGTGGTGATGCTGGCTACGCCGTTGAATCTGGAAGACTTTGCGCTGGGCTTCAGCCTGACCGAAGGCATCATCCGGCATCCTTCCGAATTACAATCGGTTCGAGTCGTACAGCGCTCCAAAGGCGTAGAGGTACGCATGACCATTCCGGAACAACGCTGCGAAGGCATGGCAAGCAAAGGTCGCAACATGACGGGGCGCACCGGCTGCGGTTTGTGCGGTGCCACCACCTTGGAACAAGCCGTCAGACAGCCGCCGCCGGTCGGCAAAGGTTTGCTGCTGGATGCCGATGTGTTATGCCAAGCCCTCGCCGACATGCCAAGCAAGCAGTCCCTCAATCAAATCACCGGCGCGGTACACGCCGCCGCCTGGCTGGAACCGGAAAAAGGCATAGTCGCGGTGCGGGAAGATGTCGGTCGGCATAATGCGCTGGACAAGTTGATCGGCGCCCTTTCCAAGGCCCATTGCAATTTTGAACAAGGCTGGCTACTGGTTACCAGTCGCGCCAGCTACGAAATGGTACAAAAAGCCGCCAGCGTCGGCATCACCTTACTGGCCGCGATTTCCGCGCCCACCGGCTTGGCGATAAAATTGGCCGAAGAATGCGGCTTGACCTTGATTGGCTTTGCCCGCAATGACAGACACGTGATCTACACCCATCCTCATCGTTTACAACATCATCAAGAAACGGTCGCATAACCTATGGATAACAGCAATTTAATCAAAATGGCCAACAACATCGGCGCCTTTTTCAAATCCGAACCCGATAGAGACCTGGCCATTCAAGGCGTGGAACAACACATCAGAAATTTCTGGGAACCGCGCATGCGCAAACAAATCGTCGAGTATGTCGATAACGGCGGCAGTGATTTGCTGGACATCGTGACCGAAGCCGTAAAGAAACTGGCCAAGTCCTAATCGCCATCCCTTGACGCCCTCGCGTCGATTTCATAGAAAAAGCTAAAGCTTTTTCACTCCAAGAGGCAGGAGTGCAATAGCTTTAGCTATTGCCCAATCCGCAGTCGATACATGCGCCTGGCTTGACGACGACCTCATTCGTCCTTCAGCCTTTTTTAGCCGAGGTCTTTCGCCACGCATTCATCGCCAGTACACGCATTAACTTCGACTGTGACATGGTCCAGATGCACAAAATTGGCCAGCAAGGTTTTGTAATAACAGGGCGATTTCGGAAAACGCGTCACCAGCACGACAATCGCCGCATGATGCGACGGACTGATACGCCAGATATGAATATCAGTGACCTTGCATTCGCCGTCTTCCTCCAGTGTATCCTGTATCGCCTGCTGATAATGTTCGTCTATGGCCTGATCCAATAGTATCGGACTGGTTTCCTTGATCAAGCCCCTGGCCCAAAGCAAAATCACCGCCGCGCCGACGAAGCCCATCACGGCATCCAGCCAGTTCCAGCCATAGTATTTGCCGGCCAGCAGGGCCACGATCGCCAGTATCGAGGTCAAGGCATCGGCCATTACATGCAGATAAGCCGCCCGCAGATTGTGATCGTGGTGGTCGTGATGCTCATGCGGGTGATCATGATGATCATGATGATCATGATCGTGGTGATGGTGGTGATCGCTGAGTAGCAATGCGCTCAACAAATTGATCAGCAAACCCGCCACAGCCACGATGATGGCATCGTCAAACTGAATGACTTCTGGCGTGATGAGTCTTTCGGCGGACTCCGCCACCATCATGAAAGCCACCACCGCCAGCGCCACCGAACTGGCAAAACCGCCCAATACGCTGACTTTGGCCGGACTGAAGGCGAAGGTTCTATCTTGCTCATGAATGCGCCCGTAGCGGAACGCAAAAATGGTAATCATGAAGGCCATCACATGCGTGGCCATGTGCCAGCCATCGGCCAGCAATGCCATCGAATGAAATTGCACGCCAGCCACTATCTCCACCAGCATGGTGATGAATGTCAGCGCCAGCACCCATTTGGTGCGTCTTTCCCCACGCCGATTGATACGCGCAAAATTATGCGGATGCTGCCAATTAACCAATTGATGTTCATGCATGGCGGTCTTTTGATTCCTGACTGAGTCGAAGTGATAAAGACGATTTTAAACCAAGCGGCCGATTCAAACAGCCATGCCTCGGAATTCGCGCTGCAGTGGAGTGAAAAGCGCCGTAAAATAAGACCTTTGACATCATTCACGAGTAGCGATTTTGCAAAATTTCACTCCAATTTCCGCGCTATTGGGCGGTGCGTTGATCGGCATCAGCGCATTTTTATTATTTTGGTTCAATGGTCGCATCGCCGGCATCAGCAGCATCATGAGCGGCCTGTTCACGACGAGCGGTCCAAACCGGCACTGGCGTCTTAGTTTTTTACTGGGCTTGATGCTCGGTGCCGGCCTTTGGCAACTGCTGGCGACGGACACGTTTTCCCTGCGCCAGGATTACCCAACGACCTTGATCATATTGGGTGGCTTTCTGGTGGGGTTCGGCACCCGCCTCGGTAGCGGCTGCACCAGCGGCCATGGCATCTGTGGCATCGCCCTTTTGTCGCCGCGCTCCATCGTCGCCACCCTGATTTTCATGGCCAGCGGCTTGCTGACCGTTTATCTGATTCGCCACGTATTTCAAATAGCCGCATGAACCTTCTTTTTTCAGCATTGCTCTCTGGCGTCATTTTCGGCTTGGGCTTGTCCATCTCGCAAATGATCAATCCCGACAAAGTTTTGGGTTTTCTGGATATCGCCGGCGATTGGGACCCTAGTTTGGCCCTGGTGATGGCCGGCGCGTTGGCCGTGGCCATGCCCTGCTTCCGCTGGGCCAGGCGCCATGACAAACCCGTTCTCGACAGCCGCTTCCATGTCACCGACAAAACCGCACTCGACAAAGCACTGCTGACCGGCGCCGCCATCTTCGGCATCGGCTGGGGCATGACCGGCTACTGCCCCGGCCCCGCCTTCACCAGCATCGCCATAGGCAATCGGGAAGCGCTGCTGATGGTGGCCAGCATTTATGCAGGCTTTTGGGCCGCCGGCTTTTTCAACCGCAGAAACTGATTCGTGGCGACATCCGAATTAATTTACAGCGTTTCCGAATTGAATCGGGAAGCCAAACGTCTGTTGGCCAGCCACTTCATGACCGTGCGGGTCGAAGGTGAAGTCTCCAACTTCAGCGCGCCCTCGTCCGGACACTGGTATTTCACGCTGAAAGACGCCCAGGCCCAGGTGCGCTGCGCGATGTTTCGCGGCCAACAGCAACGCTTGGGCTTCAGGCCCGGCAACGGAGACAGGGTCATCGCCAGCGCGCAAGTCAGTTTGTACGAACCGCGGGGCGACTATCAACTGGTGGTCGAACATCTGGAACAAGCCGGCGACGGTGCGTTGAGACAAGCTTTCGAAAAACTGAAAACCAAACTCTTGAACGAAGGTTTGTTCGACGAAAGCCGCAAGCAACCCATCCCGCTGATTCCGAGAAAAATCGGCGTCATCACCTCGCCCAGCGGCGCGGCGATACATGACATCTTGACGGTCTTGAAGCGGCGCTTTCCAGTCGTTCCGATCCTGATCTACCCGGTCGCGGTACAAGGCGAATCCGCCAAGTTCGAGATCCAAGCGGCGTTGGAAACGGCCAATCGACGTAAGGATGCAGACGTGATCATCCTGGCGCGCGGCGGCGGTTCGCTGGAAGATTTGTGGGCCTTCAACGAAGAAATCGTCGCCCGCGCGATCGCCGGCAGCCATATCCCGGTGATTTCCGGCATTGGCCATGAAGTGGATTTCACCATCGCGGATTTCGTCGCCGATTTGCGCGCGCCGACCCCCTCGGCGGCGGCCGAACATGCCGTGCCCAATCAAGCCGAATGGCTGGGCGGCTTCAGGTTCATGGAAAATCAACTCATCGAGAAACTGCGCAGGCAACTCAGCCAGCACAGACAACGCCTGAACTGGCTGGAAAAAGCCTTGCAAATCCAGCATCCCGGCGAAAGACTGCAACGGAACGCCCAACGCCTGGATGAACTGGAGCAGCGTTTAAATAAAGCCATGCAACTCACACTCAAACAAAACCAGCACCGACTGACGCTGGGCAGTCAAAAGCTCAAACAATTCCAGCCAATCGATAAAATAGCCCAGCACCAGCAACAACTGCAGTATCTGCAACAACGCCTGCAACGCGCGATGGATTTGAAACTCGTCACCTTGAAACGACAACAAGCCGGCATCAGCCAGACTTTGCAAGCGGTCAGCCCGTTGTCAACCCTGGAGCGCGGTTACGCCATCGTGCAGCAGCATGACACCAGCAAGATCGTCAAAGCGGCCGCCGATGTCGCCTTAGACACCCTAATCGACACCCGTTTGGCCAAAGGCCGCATCGTCAGCCAGGTCAAGGAGATCATCCGTGATTAATTCACGAACATCGCTAAAATTGGTTTGGCGCTTAAGCATGCTATTGATGATTCCGGCGCCGTCGCCAGCGGATTTACTACCACAGGCATCTTCTGTACCCGGCGGCATCGCGGAAATCGTCATCGGTGATGGCCTGCAACCCGCCCCCAAAGTCTTTTATGGCAATCGCCGCGTGCTCGTCACGCAACAAAACCACCACTGGCTGGCTTTGGTCGGTATTCCGCTGGATGCCAAGCCCGGCACGCAAACCCTCGAGATCGAGCAAACAGGACATCGCGAACAAATCCCGTTCAGCGTGAATGACAAGCGTTATCCCGAACAACGGCTAAAGATCAAGAACAAACGCATGGTCGATGAAATGACGCCGGCGGATTTAAGCCGCATCGAAGCCGAAAAACAGGAAATGGCGCGCATCAAGGACACCTGGAGCGAACGCCCGGCCGATACCTACTTTGTCGCGCCAGTCGAAGGCCGCTTGAGCAGCTTGTTCGGACTAAAGCGCTTTTTCAACGACCAGCCGCGCAATCCGCATAACGGTCTTGATATCGCCGCAGCCACCGGCACCGACATTCTGGCGCCCGCCTCTGGCACCGTGATCGGTGCCGGCAACTTTTTCTTCAACGGCAATACGGTTTTCCTGGACCACGGCCAAGGCCTGATCAGCGCCTATCTGCACATGAGCAAAATCGACGTCCAAGTTGGTCAAGCAGTCCGGCAAGGCCAACGCCTCGGTGCCGTCGGCGCCACCGGCCGCGTCACCGGCCCGCACTTGCATTGGATAGTCTATCTGAACCAGGAAACCGTCGATCCCGCCTTGTTTATCAGCCAGGACATTCCCCGGCTGGCGGCGAGAAACCAATAATTCAGGAAATCGGGAGCCAATTCCCTCTTTTTTATCCGGCAGCTAGCGACTTGGTCGAGCCGTACCTTGATACCGTCACAGCCGTTTTGTGCCCAGTGCTGATCGAAAAACCGCCGATTCAAATCGCTAAAAACGCACCGCCTGCCGCTTGGCACCCCAATCACCGGGTTGAGGGTTGAAAAAGCCGGCGCAGGCGGTACCGCAAAAACGACATTGCCCTTTGGCATCCAGATTCCAGTCGGACAGCACATACCAGTCGCGACCTATCAACAGTTCACCACAACGATGGCAATAGGTGCTTTCGGCCGCCTTGTCATGAACGTTGCCGACATAGGCATAACGCACACCATTTTTGCGGGCGATATTGCGTGCCTTCAGCAAGGTCGAAGTCGGCGTGTGTGGCTTGTCCATCATTTTCCAGTCCGGATGAAAGGCCGTGAAATGCATCGGCACGTCCGGCCCCAACTTTTCCACCACCCACTGCGTCATCGCTTCCAGCTCGGCTTCGGCATCGTTTTCGCCGGGAATCAGCAGGGTCGTCAGTTCGAACCAGACTTGCGTCTCATGCTTCAGATACAACAAGGTTTCCAAAACGGGTTGTAGATGGCCGCCGGTAATTTTGTGATAAAAATCTTCGCTGAAGGCTTTCAAATCCACGTTGGCGGCATCCATCCAACGGTAGAACTCGACGCGGGGTTCGGCGCAGACATAACCCGCGGTCACCGCAACGGATTTCAGTCCCAATTCGCGGCAAGCTTGCGCCGTATCGATGGCATATTCGTGAAAAATCACCGGGTCGTTATAGGTATAAGCCACGCTGCTGCAGCCATGGGCTTTTGCTGCCCTGGCGATTTCATCTGGCGCGGCCTTGCTCATCAGGGTATCCATTTCCCGCGACTTGCTGATATCCCAATTCTGACAAAACTTGCAGGCCAGATTGCAGCCGGCGGTGCCGAACGACAATATCGGCGTACCCGGCAAAAAATGATTCAACGGCTTTTTCTCGATCGGGTCTATCGCAAAACCGCTGGAACGGCCATAGCTGGTCATGACGATTTGATTAGCCAGATTCTGTCGCACGAAACAGAGGCCACGCTGACCCTCGTGCAATTTACAAAAACGCGGACACAAATCGCATTGTATGCGACCATCGTCCAGCTTATGCCAATAGTGGGTGGCAACCGTGTCGTGACTAATGAATGTGGTCATCATCGTTCTCCTGTCATACGCGCGTCCATGCCTTGATCGACTCTGAAGCGGCGCAAGGACACACCTCAGTCTCGCAGCCGGCATTCAACCGATAACCGGTTGATGTTCGAGAAAAAATTTAGAATAACGTTCCCGGAATTGCTAACGGTTGTTGTAACATATCGAGACCCTAGCGGTTAAACATTTTATGCTTGGGATATGGTCATAAATAACTTTCCAAACATGGCCAGAGACCTGGGGAGTACCAAGTGGGGATGTCGGCAGCAAGGACACGCTGCTGTCAAGCCCCCACGGAAGGGTTTACGGCGTTCCTCGCTCGGTGCACCCCAGGGTTCAAACAGGCAAAAGAGAAGTCATTTTCAGCCAAATTGTTAGGCCTTTTCCAACGGAGGTAGATGTCATGAACAGAGCACCCGCCGTTGCAGGGAGTTTCTACCCTGCCGACCCCACCACGTTGAGCCGCATGATGGCCGATTTTTTACGCCAGGCCAGGCCCGATGGCAAGGCACCCAAGGCCATCATCGCCCCGCATGCCGGTTACATTTATTCCGGCCCGATCGCCGCCAGCGCCTATGCAAGACTGAACAGCGTTCGCGAAAGCATTTCCAGGGTCGTGTTGATCGGCCCTTCGCATCGGGTGGCCTTTCAAGGCTTGGCGGTCAGCAGCGCCGACACCTTCACGACCCCGCTGGGCTCAATTGAGATCGACAAGGAAGCCATAGAATCGCTGCAGTCTCTGCGCTTTGTCGGTTATCTGGAACAAGCCCACGCATTGGAGCATAGTCTGGAAGTCCATTTGCCTTTCCTACAACAGGTGCTGAGCCATTTCAAGCTGGTCCCCATCGTCGCCGGCGACGCCAGTCCGTCCCAAGTGAGTCAGGTCATCGAAAAACTTTGGGGTGGCGACGAAACCTTGATCGTCATCAGCTCCGATCTCAGCCACTATCACGATTACTCGACGGCCCAGCGTCTGGATAAGCACACCAGCGAACTAATCGAGCATTTAGATTATCAACACCTGTCATCCGAGCAAGCCTGCGGCAAGGTACCCGTCAGCGGGCTGCTGAAAGTGTTGCAAGACAAATCCCTGAAAATCAAAAATATCGATCTAAGAAATTCCGGCGACACCGCCGGCGACAAATATCGGGTAGTGGGGTATGGCGCCTATGTCGTTGAATGATTCACAAAGAGCAATCTTGCTTAAAGTCGCGCGCGATTCGATCGCCCATGGCTTGAAAACCGGCAGACCATTACGGCTTGATTTACAGAGCTACCCGCCGGAATTGACGGTCACTCGCGCTACCTTCGTGACACTGGAACGTCAGGGGCAACTACGCGGTTGCATCGGCATGCTGGAAGCGATAAGACCGCTGGTGGAAGACGTCGCCGAAAACGCGTTTTCCGCCGCATTCCGCGACCCTCGATTCCCGCCATTGGCCGACGACGAGTTTGCGGAGCTTGATTTGCACATCTCGATCTTGAGCCCCGCCGAACCCATCAGTTTCAGTTCGGAGCAAGACTTGATCGCCCAATTACAACCCGGCATCGACGGCTTGATTCTGCAAGAAGGCCATCTCCGCGGCACTTTTTTACCTTCGGTTTGGGAACAGCTGCCCGATCCGAGGCTGTTTTTGCGCCATCTGAAACAAAAAGCGGGCCTACCGCCGGATTATTGGTCGGACACGGTCAAAGTATCGCGTTACAGCAGCGAAATGTTTTCCTGAGTCGCTTCAAACTGGCCTTGCTGCAGCCTAATTTTCCACAGCCTTTGGCGGGCGCCTTGTTTGTCAAGCACCGCGGACACTATAATAAGCAGATTTTAATCGCCCCTTGCCCCATTGAAACGCTGTAAATGGCATTGGGCTTTTTGCTCCGTAGCCCCAAAGACATGACAAAAAACATTACTTACAAACCCTGCGACCTGGTGATTTACGGCGCACTGGGCGATTTATCCAAACGTAAACTGCTGATTTCCTTATACCGTTTGGAAAAACACAATCTGCTCGAACCCGATACGCGCATCATCGGCGTGGATCGTTTGGAAGAAACCAGCGACAGTTTCGTCGAAATTGCGCACAAAAGCTTGCAGGCATTTTTGAACAATGTCATCGACGATGAAATCTGGCAACGTTTTTCCAAGCGCTTGTCTTATTTGAAAATCGACCTGACCCAACCCGAGCAATACAAACAACTGCATACCGTCGTCGATGTCGAAAAACGAGTCATGGTGAATTATTTCGCGGTGGCACCCTTTTTGTTCAAAAACATTTGCCAAGGCTTGCATGACTGCGGCGTATTGACGGCCGAATCGCGCATGGTGATGGAAAAACCCATCGGCCACGACCTGAAATCGTCGAAAGAAATCAACGACGCCGTCGCCGACGTATTCCACGAAGACCAGGTCTACCGCATCGACCATTACCTGGGCAAGGAAACGGTCTTGAACTTGCTGGCCTTGCGTTTCGCCAATTCGATATTCACGACCAACTGGAATCACAACACGATAGATCATATCCAGATCACGGTGGGAGAAGACATCGGCATCGAGGGCCGTTGGGAATATTTCGACAAGACCGGCCAGTTGCGCGACATGCTGCAAAACCATTTGCTGCAAATCCTGACCTTCGTCGCGATGGAACCGCCCGCCGATTTGTCCGCGGAAAGCATACACATGGAAAAGATCAAGGTCCTGAAAGCCTTGCGGCCAATCACCGTGCGCAATGTCGAGGAAAAAACCGTGCGCGGCCAATACACCGCCGGTTTCATCAAAGGCAAGTCGGTACCGGGTTATCTGGAAGAAGAAGGTGCCAACACCGAAAGCACGGCCGAAACTTTCGTCGCGATCCGCGTGGATATCGATAACTGGCGCTGGGCCGGTGTCCCGTTTTACATGCGCACCGGCAAACGCACGCCCAACAAACGCACCGAGATCGTGGTCAATTTCAAGCAATTGCCGCACAACATCTTCAAGGACAGTTTTCATGAACTGCCGGCCAATAAACTGGTCATTCATTTGCAACCGAACGAAGGGGTGGATGTCATGATGTTGAACAAGGTGCCGGGCATAGACGGCAACATCAAGTTGCAACAGACCAAACTGGATTTGAGCTTTTCCGAAACCTTCAAGAAAAACCGAATTTTCGGCGGCTACGAAAAATTGATTCTGGAAGCCCTGCGCGGCAACCCGACGCTGTTTTTGAGCCGCGAGGAAATAGAACAAGCCTGGACCTGGGTCGATTCGATTCAGGATGCCTGGCAACACAACCACACGCCACCCAAACCCTATCCCGCGGGTAGCTGGGGTCCAGTGGCATCGGTCGCATTACTGGCACGCGACGGGCGTGCCTGGGAAGAATAACCAACACCATCCTTATTGAGAGAATAACCATGGTTAAAGAATTCTTTTTTGAACAGCGTCATCATCTTTTTACGGCGTTAGTGGCCGAATGTCAGGATGTTTTAGCGGAAGCACTCAGCAAACACGGCGTGGCGACACTGCTGGTTTCTGGCGGCAGCACGCCGGCGCCTTTGTATGAAGCGTTATCCAAAACCGAACTGAACTGGAAAAAAATCAAAATCGCGCTGGTGGACGAGCGCTGGGTGGACCCAGCTCATGCCGCCAGCAATGAAGCGCTAATCAGGCGCACGCTGTTGATCAACAACGCCAAGGCGGCCGAATTCATCGGCATGAAAACCACCGCGAAAACGGCCTCGTCCGGTCAAGGCGAAACCGAAGCCAATTATCGGAAGCTACCGCAACCCTTTAGCCTGGCGATTGTCGGCATGGGGCCGGACGGACACACCGCATCGCTGTTCCCGCGCGCCAAAGGCTTGGCCGACGCCTTAAAACCAGACAACGACAATCTGACCGCCGCGATCAGCGCCAATCAGAGCGAAGTCACCGGACCCAATACCGAGAGAATGACCTTGACCTTATCTGCGTTGATGAAAACCGATCGCGTGATCATTTTGTTCACCGGCGAGGACAAACTCACCGTGTTTAGCGCCGCACAACAACCCGGCCCCGTAGAGGATATGCCGATTCGCGCCCTGCTGCATCAGGAGCAAGTACCTGTTGAATTGTACTGGGCACCTTAAAAGTCTTCATAGTGCCAACCGGCTCACGGAATCGATGATCCACGATACCGCGAGCCGGTCATGCAAACTTTTTTCAGCACCTTTTAAGCTGCAAGTCGCATTCTGCCCACATCTACCACCACCCACGGGACACGCCCAATGAAACCGGACACTCGCCCCACCTCGCCCAGGAACTTGCAGCTGGATTTCTTTCGCGGTCTGGCCTTGATGGTCATTTTCATCAACCACATGCCTGGTAATCCCTGGTTTGCTTATACGCCCTCTCGCCTCGGTCCCAGCGATGCCGCCGAAACGTTCGTGTTTTTGTCCGGTTTCGCCGCCGCCATTGCCTTTGGCCGCAGCTTCAGCCAGGCCGGTACCGGCCTGGGCGCGATCAGAGTGCTGTTCCGTTGCGGTCAGATCTATGTCGCGCATCTTGCCCTGTTCGTGTTGATGGCAACCCTCTATCTCGCCATGCAGGCGCAAGGTTTCATCGGCAGCCATTGGCAACTGGACAATCTGAATTATTTCTTCGATCAAACGCAAGATGCGGTGCTGGCCTTGGTCAGCCTCAAATACGTCCCCAACTTCATCGATATTCTGCCGATGTATCTGGTGATCATGCTATGGCTACCGATGATCTGGGCGTTGTCACGCATTCACACCTGGCTGGCGTTGGCATTTTCATTGTCGATTTATCTGGCCGCGTGGCACTTTGGCTGGGAGCTGACCGCCGATCCATTGACAGGACACCCCTGGTATTTCAACCCTTTCTGCTGGCAGCTGGTTTTTTTCACCGGTTTTGCCTTCAGCAGCGGCTGGCTGTCCATGCCCGGCAGCAATCGCGGCTTGATGTGGTTGTGCATTGCTTTCGTCATTTTTTGTTATCCACTGGAAAACGCCTTCGGCTATCAACGCCTGCCTTGGTTCGCCGCGGTGCGCGAGCAGTGGGCTGGCTGGCTGGATAAGAGCCATTTGGGCTTCCTGCGTTATCTGCATTTTTTGGCGATGACTTATTTGGTCACGCTGTTCATGCATAAGCGCCAACATTGGTTACAGAGTGGAATCGCGCGAGCAATCATTACGATGGGTCAGCAGTCTCTGCCTATTTTCATGTTCGGCAGCTGTTTGTCATTACTCGGCGGCATGTTGCTGGACGGCACGCAGGCCGATCTGATCGACAGCGCCTGGGTCAATCTGGCTGGCATAGGCTTGATGATGTTATTGGCAGCATTTTTGAATTGGCTGGATCAAAAGCCCTGGAAAACAGTCAGCGCCTCGACTGGATTCAACTGGGGTTTTGAACGTTCCATGCTGGCCTTCGGCCTGATGGCGTTGACCGCCGCTCCGCTATTGTTTTTACAAAACGCTCAACAACCTGCGCTGGAAATGGCCGCTGTTCCAGTACCCGACCAAGTGGTGATGTTGCCCGAGGACATGCCGCCGGCCACCGAAGAAGTGGTTTTCCAACCGCAAGAAGCCGAAATCGAATTACCCGAAACCCTTTGACACCCTGGTAAAGTGTCCCGCACTCGCATCACCCGGAGACATCCTTAATGCATCCCGTACTCGAAAAAGTCACAGAACAAGTCATCGCCCGCAGCCGGGAAACCCGTGCCGCTTATCTGAAGCGCATAGAGGCCGCCATCGCCGAAGGCCCGCAACGCAATAAACTGCCTTGCGCCAATCTGGCCCACGGTTTCGCGGTCTGTTCGGCCATCGAAAAAGAAGAATTGTCTCATGGCCCCAAGCCCAATGTCGGCATCATCTCGGCCTACAACGACATGCTGTCCGCGCACGAACCCTACAAGGATTATCCTGCCCTGATCAAACAGGCCGTGCGCGAAGCCGGCGGCGTGGCTCAATTCGCCGGCGGCGTGCCCGCGATGTGCGACGGCGTCACCCAGGGCATGCCGGGCATGGAATTGTCGCTATTCAGCCGCGACGTCATCGCGATGTCCACCGCGATCGGCCTAGCTCATAACATGTTCGACGCGGCGCTGTATCTGGGCGTCTGCGACAAGATCGTACCCGGTTTGTTGATCGGTGCATTGAGCTTCGGCCATTTGCCGGCCGTGTTCGTGCCAGCCGGCCCCATGACCAGCGGCCTGTCCAACAAGGAAAAATCCCGCGCCCGGCAAAAATACGCCGAAGGTAAGATCGGTGAAAAAGAATTGCTGGAATCGGAAGCCAAGTCTTACCACAGCCCCGGCACCTGCACCTTCTATGGCACCGCCAACAGCAACCAGATGATGGTCGAGATCATGGGCCTGCACCTGCCCGGTAGTTCCTTCATCAATCCTTACACCCCACTGCGCGACGAACTGACCAAGGCCGCCGCCAGGCAGGTGTTGAAATTCACCGCGCTGGGCAACGACTTCAGGCCAATCGCGCATGTGATCGACGAAAAAGCCATCATCAATGCCATCATCGGCTTGCTGGCGACCGGCGGTTCGACCAACCATACCATCCATTTGATCGCGATTGCCCGCGCCGCCGGCATCATCATCAACTGGGACGATTTCGACGCCCTATCCAAAGTCATTCCGTTGCTGACCAAGATCTATCCGAACGGCCCGGCCGACGTCAACCAATTCCAGGCGGCCGGCGGCATGAGCTTATTGATACACGAACTGCTGGATCACGGCTTGTTGCACGGCGACATCCTGACCATAGGCGACCAGCGCGGCATGGCCCAATACAGTCAAGTACCGACGCTGCAAGACGGCCAATTACAATGGCAGCCCGGTCCTAGCGAATCGCGCGATCCCGAAATCATCGCCAGCGTGGCAAAACCTTTCGCCGCCGGTGGTGGCCTGCATGTGATGCATGGCAATCTGGGCCGCGGCGTATCCAAAATATCCGCCGTCTCGGAAGATCATCAGGTCGTCACCGCGCCCGCCATGGTATTCGACGACCAGTTGGATGTGGTGGCTGCCTTCAAACGCGGCGAGCTGGAAAAAGACGTCATCGTGGTATTGCGCTTCCAGGGCCCCAAAGCCAATGGCATGCCTGAATTGCACAAACTGACCCCTGTCCTGGGCGTTCTGCAAGACAGGGGCTTCAAAGTAGGCTTGCTGACCGACGGACGCATGTCCGGCGCATCCGGCAAGGTGCCTTCGGCGATTCACATGTGGCCGGAATGCATCGACGGCGGTCCGCTGGCGAAAGTGCGCGACGGCGACATCATCGTGATGAACACGCAAACTGGCGAGGTCAACGTGCAAGTCGATCCCGCCGAGTTCAAAGCGCGTGTCGCCGAACCCAACCATGCGACCGGCCATCATTTCGGCATGGGCCGCGAATTGTTCGGCGCGATGCGCGCGCAGGCTTCAACCGCAGAAACCGGCGCGACCAATTTGTTTTTCGTGGACTGAACAAAGGCGGCTTTTCATACGCTTGCCTTTCAATGACCTCGGAGCCTAAGCCGAATTGCGCTCGGTTCGGCTCCGAGTAATCCAATGCAAACAAGGCGTTGAATCACACCATGCCAACTCGGTCACTGAATTAACTGTGGAATTCCAACCATGCCAGCTGTTTTGAGCAAACATTCTATTATTGCGGGCTTGTTAGCATCCAGCTTGAGCTTTGCTCCGCATGTTTTAGCCAATACCGATGACACCGGCATAGAGGGCGATACCGCGCTAAGCAGCGAGAAGCCGCACATTCCAGAGCCCATGGTGTTCGATCTGGTTAGACCTTTGGGCGTTCAACAAGGTGAAGCGGAGGTTAATGCATTGATGCTGCACAACCTCTCTGAATCGCATACCGAATGGGCGCCGGAGTTCGAGATAGGCCTGCTGGACGATTTAGCGCTCGAACTGGAATTACCCTTTGAAAACAGCCGAATCGAAGCCTACAAAGTTGCCCTGCAAGGTACCTGGGGCAGCCTGTTGAATCGGCGCGCCATACATGGCTGGCAGCTAATAGGTTATTACAATCGTGAACGCCACACTTACACATTCGATGCGCTATACATCCTGGGCTTACGCCTTGGCAGCCGATTTTCCAGCCTCAGCATGATGGGCCTGCGCCGCGACGACCTCAACGCGGACGGTGCCTTCGTCGGTCTATTCAACACCAGTGGATTCTATGATTTTTCTCAACAAGTTACTCTGGGCTTGGAAATGAATACTGAATTCCATGCCAATGGAAAATGGAATTACCTATTGATGCCGCAACTTCATTATGATTTCGCGTCCCATACCACTTTACAACTGGGTGCCGGTGTAACCAAAGATCACAACAGAAAACCCGAATTCATGACGGGTTTGCGCTTAATCTATGCGTTTTGACGACATTCGCCATAAAATATCACTTTAATAACAAGATAACACCCTTAGGAAAATACTATGTCCGTCACCATCAAAGAAGTCATGACCACCTCGCCCGTTATGCCGGTCATGGTCATCAATCATCTGGAACATGCCGTCCCTCTGGCTCGCGCGCTAGTCGACGGTGGCTTGAAAGTTTTGGAGATCACATTGCGCACGCCGGTGGCACTGGAATGTATCCGACGTATCAAAGCCGAAGTACCGGACGCCATCGTCGGCGCGGGCACCATCATCAACCCTCATACCTTGTATCAAGCGATTGACGCCGGTGCGGAATTCATCGTCAGCCCCGGCATCACCGAAAATCTGCTCAACGAAGCGCTGGCATCCGGTGTGCCTATCCTGCCCGGCGTCATCACACCCAGCGAGGTCATGCGTTTATTGGAAAAAGGCATCAATGCGATGAAATTCTTTCCGGCTGAAGCCGCCGGCGGCATACCGATGCTGAAATCCCTTGGCGGTCCCTTGCCGCAAGTCACCTTCTGTCCGACCGGCGGCGTCAATCCCAAAAACGCGCCCGAATATCTGGCATTGAAAAATGTCGCCTGCGTCGGCGGCTCCTGGATGGCGCCGGCCGATCTGGTAGATGCCGAAGACTGGGCGGAAATCACGCGGCGGGCGAGCGAGGCCGCGGCATTGAAAAAATAATCCTGGCTCTTTTGTAGGGTACGCAATGCGTACCCTACGCCCTCGAAATATCCAGATAGGAAATTATCAATGACATCTAAAGACGCAAGCCCCCGCTACAGCACACCGAGCATAATCCTGCACTGGTTGATGTTGATCTTGATGATCTCCACCTATGCCTTCATCGAACTGCGGGAATTATTTCCGAAGGGCTCCGACCCGCGCGAAGCGATGAAAGCGTTGCATTTCATGTTCGGCTTGTCGATATTGCTGCTGGTTTTGCCGCGTATCGGCATGCGCCTTTTGGGCGAGACGCCGACGATTACGCCACAGCCGCCGGCTTGGCAACAAGCCTCCGCCAAGCTGGCCCACTGGCTGCTGTATCTGTTCATGCTAGCCATGCCCCTGATGGGTTGGTTGACGTTAAGCGCCGCCGGCAAGCCGATTCCGTTTTTCGGCCTGCAACTACCGGCCTTGATAAGCGAAGACAAGGAACTGGCCAAATTCATCAAGGAAATTCACGCAACCGTCGGCGAAATCGGTTATTACTTGATAGGCCTGCATGTTTTGGCGGCGCTGTATCACCATTATGTTCAGCACGACGATACCTTGCGTCGCATGCTACCGAAATCCAAGACTCAAGCGCTCGACTGAGCGCAAATAATCGCTCCGATTCCGCGCGGAGGCATTATTGCGCCCGCACGTGTTACCATCCCGCCATCAGCAACGATGACGGGATACAGCCATGAAAGCAAATATCGGTTTAATCGGTCTGGCGGTGATGGGCCAGAATCTGGTTCTGAACATGAACGACCACGGTTTCAAGGTCGCCGTGTACAACCGCACCACCAGCAAGGTCGATGAATTTTTGCAAGGCCCGGCCAAAGATACACAAATCGTCGGCGCCCATTCGTTACAAGAACTGATCAACCAACTGGAAACGCCGCGCAAGATCATGCTGATGGTCAAGGCCGGCAGCGTGGTCGATCAATACATCGAAGATTTGATCCCGCTGCTGTCGCCCGGCGACATCATCATCGACGGTGGCAATTCCCTATTCACTGACAGCAACCGCCGCACCGAATACCTGAAAGAAAAAGGCCTGCTGTTCATCGGCACCGGCGTCTCCGGCGGCGAAGAAGGGGCGCGCCACGGCCCGTCCATCATGCCGGGCGGCAATCCGGCGGCCTGGCCGGCGGTCAAACCCATATTCCAGGCCATCAGCGCCCAGGTCGATGCTGCGCCTTGCTGCGAATGGGTCGGCGACAACGGCGCCGGCCATTACGTGAAGATGGTGCATAACGGCATCGAATACGGCGACATGCAATTGATCTGCGAGGCCTACCAATTGCTGAAGGAAGGTCTGGGCTTGAGCACCGACGAGATGCGGGCGATTTTTTCAGAATGGAATCAAGGCGAACTCAGTTCCTATCTGATCGAAATCACCGCGAATATCCTGGCCTACAAAGAAGAAAACGGCGCCCCCTTGCTGGAAAACATTCTGGACACGGCTGGCCAAAAAGGCACCGGTAAATGGACCGGCATCAACGCGCTGGATTTGGGCATTCCTTTGACCTTGATCGGCGAATCGGTGTTCGCCCGCTGCCTGTCGGCGCAAAAGGACGAGCGCGTCCGTGCCGCAAAAGTGTTGCCGCAAAAATCGAGAATCGCATTTGGCGGCGAAAGACACGCCACGATCGCCTTGATCAACGCGATCCGCCAAGCCTTATATGCCTCTAAAATCATTTCCTATGCGCAAGGCTTTCGGTTGATGCGGGAAGCCTCCAAGGAATACGGCTTTGCGCTGAACTACGGCGATATTGCGCTGATGTGGCGCGGCGGCTGTATCATCCGCAGCCAATTTTTGAACGACATCAATCAAGCCTACAACCAAAATCCGGATTTGGAAAATCTGCTGCTGGCGGATTTCTTCGTCGATGCGATGGAGCAAGCCGAAAGCGGCTGGCGCCAAGCCGTGATTTTTGGCATTCAACAGGGCATTCCGACGCCGGCCTTCTCCTCCGCATTGGCCTATTACGACGGCTACCGCAGTGCGCGGCTGCCGGCCAATCTGTTGCAAGCGCAACGGGATTATTTCGGCGCTCATATGTACGAGCGCACCGACAAGCCACGAGGCGAATTCTTCCACACCGACTGGACCGGCCGCGGCGGCAAAACCGCGTCGACCACCTATACGGTTTAACCCAGGGTTATCAGGCAATAGCTAAAGCGATTGCACTCCCGAATTGAAATTCGGGAGTGAAAAAGCTTCAGCTTTTTCCGAAGCCCGCCCAAGAACCTTATTCGACGAAATCGTAGACCTTGTACTTATCCACCAAAGGCCGCAACACCTCTTTCGCGATTCTTTGATATTCGGGGTCTTGCAAAAACACCGCAAACGCCTGCGGGCTTTCGTAAACCGCGGATACGGCCACGTCATAGGAATCGTCCAAGGCCTTGCTGGCATGGGCTCGCTGGATAGTTGCCGGGGTGCCGACATCGTAAGCCAATACGCCCGGCAATTTGGCCAAGGGCTGGCTGGCTTGAATATATTGATTACGTAGCTGCGCATCGCCGGGCTGTTTCAGCCAAACCACCACCAGATGATGCAGGCGAGGCGCCGGTTCCGCTGTTGGCGTGCTGGCACAACCCGCCAGCAACCCTAGCCAAACCGCTGGGAGCAACGCCTTTAATGAAACCGGCATCAGGCCGCCTTCCATTTGATGTTGCAGCCTATGCTGGGGACTTGCTCGGGGTTGATCGGCTGCTTGGCCAATAAATTATCCAAGGCATTGCGCAAATCCTCGCCGGTTACCGGAATATCGTTTTTCGGCGTGGAGCCGTCCAGGCGGCCGCGATAAACACACTTCAAATCCGCATCGAACAAATAAATGTCCGGCGTGCAAGCGGCCTGATAGGCCTTGGCGACTGCCTGCGTTTCGTCATACAAATAGGCCGCGAAGGGATTACCCCATTCCGCCATCAATATTTTCATCTTGTCCGGCGCGTCTTCCGGATAATTTTCGATGTCGTTGGAACTGATCGCGATCGTGGCGATACCCAATGTCGCGTACTGCTGGGCAATGGCGATCAACTGCTGTTTGATGTGCATCACATAGGGGCAATGATTGCAGATGAACAGGATGACGGTGCCCTGCTCGCCTTTTAAATCCTGCAAACCGAAGTGCTTGCCGGTGACGGTATCGGGCAGATTGAAATCGGGGGCTAGCGTACCCAGGGGCAGCATGTTGGAAGGCGTGGCAGCCATGGTATCTCCTGCAATGAAATCGACAAAACCCAGATTATAAACAGTCATTCCGCTGGTTTTGCCGAAAAAATCGCTTTACCATGACTGATGCCCATCGATACGCGAAAGCAGGTTGACCATATGCTGGAAATCACGAAAAAAAACAGGGAAATGCTGGATGAGCCGCGCTTGGCCAACTATACCTTGGTGGAAAAGCTCGGCGAAAGTCTACAAGCCCTGGTTTACAAGGGGTTTCACAAGCACGTGCCCGAATACCCGCTGGTGATCAAGTGTCTGAAGTTGCTCTCCAGCTGGGAAGATCAATCCCGCCATCTGCGGCAAAAAATCGAACGCCTGAAAGTCTTGCACGACCCGCGGGTCTGCACCCCGCTCACCCTGGAAAGCACCGACGAGCATCATTTCATCGTGCAACCCTGGTTCAGCGGACTTCCGCTGAACCAATGGGCGGGGCAACAGGCAAAAATCAGGCTGGAGGATTTTTTTACCCTGGCTTGCGCGTTGACCGATACGCTGCAGATCGTGCATGCCGCCGGCATCACCCATGGCGGCATCAAGCCGCACAATATTCTGGTGCAACCCGGCACCTTGAGCATCAGACTGACCGATTTCATCACGCCCCTGGATATCCGCGACGTCAGTCACTTTATTTACGATCCCGAGTTCGTCCGCAACACGCTGGCCTACACCTCCCCGGAACAAACGGGGCGCATCAACTACCGGGTGGATTTTTCCACCGACCTGTATTCCCTCGGCATCGTATTTTACGAGTTATTGACCGGCCGGCTGCCGTTTTTCTCGCGCGACCCGCTGGAGCTGATTCACTCGCATCTGGCCGAGGAAGCCGCCAAGGCCGACGACATCGATCCGGAAATACCGCATGTCCTGGCCGAAATCATCGCCAAACTCACGCTGAAGCAACCGGAAAAACGCTATCAAAGCGCCTCCGGCCTGCTGGCGGATTTACATCGTTGCCAGGATGAATACGCCAGGTCCGGCCGCATCTCCGATTTCTCCCTATGCCAGTACGATCGCAGCCACAGGGTGATTTTCATTTCCAAGATGGTGGATAGGCAAACCGAAAGCGCCTTGATTCAGGACGTATATCGGCAAGTCATGGCTGGTCAATTTCGTTCGGTATTCATATCCGGCCTGTCCGGCATCGGCAAAACCCGGCTGATTCAGGAACTACAGAAACCACTGGTCAAGAATCGCGGCTATTTCACCTCGGGCAAATTCGACCAATATCAAAAAAACATTCCCTATAGCTCGCTGATTCAGGCCCTGCGCAATCTGATCCGTACATTCTTGACCGAAAGCGACGATCAAGTCGCGCAATGGCGGGAAAAAATCCTGGAAGCGGTCGAAAACAACGGCGGCGTGATCATCGACGTGGTGCCGGAACTGGAATTCATCATCGGCGCCCAACCCGAACCGACACATCTGCCGCCGGTGGAAGCGCGCAACCGCTTCAACAATTTATTCGGCCGATTTCTGGGCTGTCTGGCCAGTGAAAACAATCCTCTGGTACTGTTCATCGACGACTTGCAATGGTGCGATACCGCGACTTTCGATTTTTTGCAAAACCTGTTTGCCAACCACCACGAGCACCCCTATCTGTTTTTCATCGGCGCCTATCGGCACAACGAAGTCGATAGCGCTCATCCGTTGAGCAAACTGATACACAGCGTGCAAGAAGACAATGGACCGCTGGCGGAAATCCGCCTGGAAGCCCTGAGCGACGACCATTGCCATGAAATGGTGTCCTATATCCTGGATTCCCCGCCGCATGCCACCGCCCACCTGGCCAGTTTCATCGCCCATTTGACCGAGGGCAACCCGTTGTTCGTCAGCGAAAGCCTGGCCTGGTTGTATAACGAGGGCCTGTTGAACACCGACGCCGATCAGCATTGGACCTGGGATATGAAGCGCATCCGCGATACGCAAATGCCGACCAACGTGGTGGAGCTCTTCAGCACCAAAGTCAGCAAACTACCGGCCAGAACCCTGCACATCCTGAATCACTGCGCCTGCATGGGAAACCGCTTTACCGCCAGCGAAGTCACCCTGGTAATGGATATGCGTATCGAACAGTTGTTCGAAGACCTGAAACCGGTATTGAGTCTGAGCTTGCTGCTCGAGAGCAAAGCCGATCTGCAATTCGTGCATGACAGAGTACAGGAAGCGGTTCTGCGCCAGGTCGACGCCAAGACTCGCCCCGGCATTCATTGGCGCATCGGCAAGCGGCTATTGTCGGAGATACCCGTGGGTAGCAATCTGGAGAGCCTGGAAAATTTATTTACCATAACCACCCATCTGAACCAAGGCTGCCCGCAAGACATCGACACCGGGACCGCCTACTGGCTGGCCGACATCAATTTCCACGCCGGCAACAAGGCGCTGGATGCGCTCGCCAGCGACGCCGCCAACGAATTTTTCCTCAAAGCGCACGACTATTTGCCGGACAATTGCTGGAAAAACGCTTATGAGCTGAGTTTTCGCATTTATCAACGGCTGGCAAAGACCAATTTGATGTGCGGACGCTACGAACACTCCGAGCGCTTGTTGAACCATTTGATCGAGCAAGCCAATAGCGACCTGGACAAGGCGGAAGCGTTGGCGGAGCAAACCACCTCGTTGTCTTCGTTTGGCAATTTCAACCAGGCCATCGCCACCGCCAATCGTGGCCTGGCCTATTTCGACAAGTCCATACCCTCCGATGCCGAACGGGCGCGACAACGCATGCAGGAACTGATGACGCAAATAGAGCGTCAGGGTGACGTCTGGGACAAAATCCTGCATATGCCGTTTACGCAAGAACGCAAGAGCAAGATAGAACTGGCCTTTTACAGCGAACTGATCCCCGATTTGTATATGTGCGGCCTAGTACCGCAACTGTATTTGTCGGCCGCGCAATCCACGCTGCATTGCCTGGAAGGCGGCATGGACGAATCGGTGATTTATTCGTTTTCCATCATGGGACTCAATCTCGGCGAACAAGGCCAGTTCGAACAAGCCTTCCGCTATCAAGACCTGGCCCACGACTTGTGCGCGAAATACCCCAACACCTTTGGCGCCACCCGCGGCATGAACGGCATCGTCTGGTGCAACATGCATACCCGCAGCCATCCGGCCGAGATCGTCGATTACGCGCATAAAGCCATACAATCCGGTAAAAACTGCGGCGATTTGTATAACGCGGGCCTATCCTACGGCCCGTTGATGTGGAACTTGGTGGTGCAGGGCAAAAACCTGCGCTGGATAGAAGACGTCGCGGAGGAGTGCCTGCAGTTTTCCCGCAAAAATCAGCTGACTTTTTCGGTCGGGCTGGCCGAAGCGGTTTTGGCCGGCTGGGTGGAACCCATGAAGCCGGGCTATCAGCCGGTCGACATGCACGACACCCTAGAACGCTGGGCGCGCGATAACTACGTCGCCGCTTCCGGCAGCTATTTCGCTTTGCTCGGCTTTGCCCAATATTACCTGGGCGATTACACCGCCGCGGCGCAATCCTTGCAAAACGTCGAGCGTTATCTGCACGGCATGACGGATAACGTGCTGAAACGGATGTGGTATGTATTCCAAATCTTGAATCGGCTGCGGCTACCGGAAAAACTGGAACAAAGCGAACTCGACAAAACGATCCATCCGCTGTTGGCCCAATTGCAAGTCTGGGCCAAGCTGGGTCCGCTACTGAAGCCTTATTTGGCATTCATTCACGCCGAACTGACGCTGAAGCGCGGTGATTACCGCGAGGCGCGAAATCTATATCTGGATGCGATCGCCCTTTCCCAGGCGCAAAATTATGGCCTGCTCACCGGCCATTTGTTTCAGGCATTGGCGGAACTGCTCTCCAATCACCCGCTGGGCGATGCGGAACTGTATTTCGGCGAAGCCCGCCGGTATTACCGCCAGTGCCGGGCCGACGCCAAGAACAATCTGCTCCAAGCGCAGCATCAATATGCCCCCCCCGAAACCGGCGCCAGGGCCAAGCCGGACGACGGTTCGCACGCGACCCTGCCCAGCCTGGACATCAATTACCTGATGAAATCGGCATTGGCGCTTTCCGCCGAAATCGACCTACCCCATTTGATGCAGAAAATCATGGCCGTGGTACTGGAAAGCTCGGGCGCGCAACACGGTTATCTGCTGATCAAGCAAGACGACGAATGGCTGGTAACCGCCGAACAACACGTGGGCAAGAAACACAAGATCACGCTGCGGGGTTATCCATTGAAAAAGGTGCGCGGTATTTGCCTGGCCATCATCAATTATGTGCAGCGCACCCATGAAAAAGTCGTTTTGCGCGATGCCATCAACGAGGGCGACTTCCAGAGCGCGCCGGAAGTGCAAACCCTGAGCCTACGCTCCGTTCTGTGCCTGCCCGTCATCAAGCAGACGAAACTGATCGGCTTGCTCTACCTGGAAAATCGTCTGGCGGAAGGCGTGTTTACGCCGGAAAAAATCAGCATGACCGAATTATTGACCGCCCAAGCCGCCATTTCGCTGGAAAACGCCAATCTGTTGGAAAAAACCCGGGTCGCTTACATGCAATTACAGGAAAACCAGGAACACATGCTGCAAATGGAAAAGCTATCGGCGATCGGCACCCTGGTCGGCGGGGTGGCGCACGAAATCAACAATCCCTTGATGGGCGTGATGAATTTCGTCGAATTCGTCGCCGACCGTAGCGAAGATCCCAAATCCAGGGACATTCTGGCTCAGGCCATGCAGCAACTGCAACGCATCAAAAAGATCGTTTCCAACATGCTGGTCTTCATGCGGACCAAGTCGCTGCCGACAGGCCATTGTTCGATAGAAGAAGTCCTGGGCCAAACCCTGCTACTGTTGGGGGGCGAATTACGCAAAACCGCGATCAGCGTACAAATCGAACTCGCCGAGCATTTACCCGACATCGATTGCACGGCGGAAACGCTACAACAGATTCTGGTCAACCTGCTGATCAATGCTCGCGACGCCCTGGCCGACACCAAGAATCCGACCATCCACATTGCGGCACTGGCTACCGGTAATTTTGTGGAACTCATCATTACAGACAACGGCCCCGGCATCAGCGATGAAATACAAAGCCGCATGTTCGACCCGTTCTTCACCACCAAGACGCCCGGCAAGGGCACGGGACTAGGCCTGTCCGTAACGCAACGCCTGGTCCAGGACAGCGGCGGCTCAATCAGCGTACAAAGTAAAATAGGCGAAGGTTGTCGTATTTATTTAAAATTCCCACAGAATCGATAGATAAATAGTAAAGTTACCTGGATAATAACGCGCTAACCTCCTTAACACAGTAGACCGTGACAAACCATGCTAAACAACATTCTGGTGATAGATGACGACCCGGCGGTTCGCGGCGCATTCAAACTCATTCTGGAGGAAGAAGGTTATTGCGTGCACGAAGCGGAAAGCGGCGCTCAGGGACTCGAGATGGTCGCAGCCCAACGTCCGGACTTGATATTTCTGGATCTGCGCATGCCCGGCCTGGACGGCGTCGAAACACTGCGCCGCCTGAAGAACTTGGACGAGACGCTAAACGTTTACATCGTTACTGCCTTCGCGACCGAATTCATGGATCAACTGAAAGCGGCACACGAAGAAGGCCTGACGTTTGAGCTGGCCAGCAAACCGTTGTCCGCCTCGCAAATTCGCAACATCGCCCAAATCGTGCATGCATCCAAGATGCAGGAAGCACACCGCGCCTCGCATCACAAGCTAGTGTTGACCCTGTATGTGGTCTCGCTGAACAAGGAAACCCGGCGGTTGGTCGAGCAAATCAGCGCGATACTGGCCGGTATTTACGAACCCGGCCATTGGGTGTTCGATGTCGTCGAAGTATTGGGTATGCCGGAAAAAGCGCTGGAAAAGGAAATTTTTGCCACGCCGATGCTGGTGCGCGACATTCCAAAACCCGTATTGAAACTATTGGGCGATTTGTCGCGCATGTCGTCCGTCATGGCCGCCATTACCACTCAATCGGACAGCTCGGGCGTACAAACCATTATCATTTGACGGCACTCAAAGTGGCATGACCGATACCCGGAAACGACTCAGCCAAATCCTGGATACCATCACCGACGGTATCTTGGTGGTCGACCACCAAGGTATCGTGCTGTACGCTAACCATGCCACGGAACGCTTACTGGAACGGGAAGGCATCATCGGACAAACCCTCGCCATTCCGATTACGACCCGCAACCACGAACCGCAGGACATCAACCTGATTCGCCGTAGCGGCTTTGCCTGGGCCGAAATGCGCTCGGAGCCGTTCGATTGGGAAGGAACCCCGGCGTATGTTATCGGCCTGCGCGACATCACCGCCCGCAAACACACCGAAATCGCGCTGCAGCAAAGCGAGGCCTTGTTTCAAACGCTCGCCCGGTTGGCCCCCGTCGGCATTTTCAAGACCGACTTATCCGGACGTTACGAATATGTCAATAAACGCTGGCGCGAAATTAGCGGCGCGCATGTCGCCGATGTCTCCGACGAAGTCTGGCAACAGGCGCTTTTTGCCGACGACAGGCAACGGGTAATACAGGAGTGGCAACACGCCATCCTGTATCGCACGGCGTTTAGCAGTCAATTTCGCTTTCAACATGCCAACGGCCCGATCAGATGGGTCATCGGCCGCGCGATACCCGAGTATGACAAGCGCGAGCAATTGCTCGGATACGTAGGCACCATCACCGACATCACCGACATCAAGCGCAACGAGGAACATTTGCGTCAGGCCGCCGCGGTTTTCGAAACCACCCGCGAAGGCGTCATGATCACCGACGCGCATTGCATCATTCAACGCGTCAATCGGGCATTTTGTGAGATCACAGGCTACAGTTCGGAGGAAACCGTCGGTCAAACCCCCAAACTGTTACGATCGGGGCGACATTCGCACGAGTTTTACACGGCCATGTGGTCGGAGATTTCTCGGAGCGGTCACTGGCAAGGCGAAATCTGGAACCGGCGCAAAAATGGCGAAATTTATCCCGAGCTGCTCAGTATCAGCACCGTCACCAACCAGGCGGGCGAAATCAGCAATTACGTGGGCGTATTTGCCGACATCACCAAGCTGAAGGCCTCGGAAAAGGAACTGGAATTCCTGGCCCATCACGACCCGCTGACCAAGCTGCCCAACCGCATGCTGTTGATGTCGAGGCTGCAACACAGCCTGGACACCGTCAAACGCAAACACGACAACGGCCACCAAATCGCGGTGCTCATGCTGGACTTGGACAGGTTCAAGGACGTCAACGACAGCTTTGGTCATAACGCCGGCGACGACTTGTTGCAAATGGTGGCGGAGCGCCTGCGCAAACGCTTACGCGAGAGCGATACGATCTGTCGCCTCGGTGGCGATGAATTCGTGATCCTGCTGGAAGAGCTGACGCAACCGGAATCCGCCGCCCGCATCGCCGAGGACGTCATCAACACATTGAGCGAATCCTGGACGCTGTCCAGCGGCCATGAAGTGAGGATAGGCGTCAGCATCGGCATCGCCCTCTACCCCAATCATGGCACCACCGCCGCCGAACTGGTGCAGCATGCCGATACCGCGCTGTACCAGGCCAAGGGCGACGGACGCAATTGCTTCAAATACTTTTCCGAAGAACTCACCCTGGCCGCGCGCGAGCGCATCAAGACCGAGTTCCACTTACGCCAAGCCCTGGAACGAGGAGAATTGAGCCTGTTTTATCAGCCTCAATTCCGGGTAACGGACGGCAAGATAATCGGCGCGGAGGCGCTGATACGTTGGCGAACCGCCGACGGCGAGATGATACCGCCGCTACGCTTCATCCCGATTGCGGAAGAAACCGGCCTGATTACCGTGATCGGCAACTGGGTGATAGAAACCACCTGCAGCCAGGGCAAGGAATGGCTGAATGCTGGCTTGCCGCCGTTGCGGCTGGCCGTCAATCTCTCATCCAAACAGTTTCTGCATAGCGACATCTGCGAGGTCATCGAAAAAACATTGGCAAAAACCGGTTTTCCGGCCCATTTGCTGGAACTGGAGCTGACCGAAAGCATATTGATGAAAAGGGAAAAGGAAGCCATCGACATATTGAACCGCCTGCATGAATTGGGCGTCCATCTCGCCATAGACGATTTCGGCACCGGTTACTCGTCGCTGGCCTATCTGAAATCCTTCCCGCTGGATGTTTTGAAAATCGACAAAAGCTTCATCGAAGACATCCCAAGGCACAGCGACGACATGGAAATTACCGCCACCATCATCGCGATGGCGAAGAATCTGCGCATGCGGGTCGTGGCCGAAGGCGTGGAATCCCCCGAACAAATGACTTTTTTGCAAAAGCATCAATGCGACTTGTATCAGGGCTATTACAGCAGCCCGCCTTTACCGGCCGCCGAGTTTGCATACTTTTACGCGCAACATTGCACCGACAAACAGGCTTGACTTTTGCTGCCTACAAGCAGAGCTTTAGTGATTTGCTAGAAAAAAAGTATAATGCCGGGTTTTAACCAACGAGGATCAAAAAAATGGCTGACTTGATTGCACCTTCCATTCTATCCGCCGACTTCGCTCGCCTGGGCGAAGAAGTAGACAACGTTTTAAAAGCCGGCGCGGACATCGTGCATTTTGATGTTATGGACAACCATTTTGTGCCTAACCTGACCATTGGTCCTCTGGTTTGCGAAGCCCTGCGCAAGCACGGTGTCACCGCGCCGATCGACGTACATTTGATGGTAGACCCCGTCGATCGCATCATCCCGGATTTCGCCAAAGCCGGCGCCACTTACATCACTTTCCACCCGGAAGCGTCCAGACACATCGACCGCTCGCTGCAAATGATCCGCGACCACGGCTGCAAATCCGGCTTGGTATTCAACCCGGCTACACCGCTGTCTTATCTGGAACACGTCCTGGACAAAGTGGACATGATTCTGTTGATGTCGGTCAACCCCGGCTTCGGCGGCCAATCCTTCCTGCCGTCCGCATTGCCAAAACTGCGTCAAGCCAGACAAATCATCGATGACAGCGGTTTCGACATTCGCCTGGAAATCGACGGTGGCGTCAACACCGCCAACATCCGTGAGATCAAAGCCGCCGGCGCCGACACCTTCGTCGCGGGCTCCGCAATCTTCGGCAAACCCGATTACAAAGCCGTCATCGACGAAATGCGCGCGGAAATGGCCAAGGCCTGATTTCGCTTTACCGCTTCGGCCACATGGCCGAAGCGGTTCCCTTTCTTTTCGGCATCCTCACTTCCATGGACTGGCAAGGCTTTTTCAAGCGCTGTTGCAGCCTGGATATTGAAACCAACGAAAACGGCGAAATCTTCGCGCTCGCCGCCCGCTTCAACAATCAAGTCTTTCAACGCAGCGCCCCTTTTTCGCTGAACCAGGTTCTACGCGAACTGGATGCTTTCGCGCGACATGCCGACCTTTTGCTCGGCCACAACCTGTTGGGTCACGATTTGCCGGTGTGCAAGTCTTTATCACCCGATCTGTCTTATCTGCAAAAACCCGTTGTAGATACCTTGTTTCTGTCGCCTTTGGCCTTTCCGGAAAATCCCTACCATCGCCTGGTCAAGGATTACAAACTGGTACGCGACGGCCTGAACGATCCGTTGCTGGATGCCAAGCTGGCCGAATCGCTATTGCAAGATCAATGGCTTGCATTGGCCGCACAGCCCAAAGATTTACTGTCGTTTTATCACTATGCCTTTTCCGGCGCAGACCAATACACGGGACTCAGGGAATGTTTGCGAGCACTCGGCGCCCTGGACATCAATGCCTCGCAGGCCTTCGATTTGTTCAAGGCCCTGTGCCGGGGCCAAGTTTGCGAGACGGCCTTCCACAAGGTCATCCTGTCCTATCTGCCCGACCCGCGCAAACGCCCTGCCTTGGCCTATTGCCTGGCCTGGTTGCGGGTAGCCGGCGGCAATTCCGTTTTACCTCCCTGGGTACGCCAGACTTTTCATGATGTTGCCCCGGCCCTGCGCCAACTGCGTGACATCCCGTGCGGCAAACCCGGTTGCAGCTATTGCCAGGAAGTTCACGACCCTGTGGCGCAATTGACCCGCTATTTCGGCTTCCCAGCCTTCAGAAACGAGCCACCAGCCGCCGACGGCGGCAGCTTGCAGCAACAAATCGTGCAAGCGGCGATGGCCGATACGCCATTGTTCGCCGTGCTGCCGACGGGTGGCGGCAAATCCTTGTGTTTTCAATTACCAGCCCTGGTGCGTTATCAACGGCGCGGGGTACTGACCATTGTCATTTCCCCGTTGCAGGCCTTGATGAAAGATCAGGTCGATAACCTGCGCAACAAAACCGGCTCCCCCAGCGCAGCAGCCCTTTACGGCATGCTGACGCCGCCTGAACGCGGTGAGGTGTTAAAGGCGATACAAATGGGCGACATCGCCATACTGTATGTATCGCCGGAACAGTTACGCAATTCTGGCTTCCGTAAGTCCATCGCCCAACGCGAAATCGGCTGCTGGGTGTTCGACGAGGCCCATTGCCTGTCCAAATGGGGCCACGATTTCCGCCCGGATTATCTGTACGCGGCCCGCTTCATCCAGGAATTCGCCGCCGAGCAAAACGCCATAGTGCCACCCGTGCAATGCTTCACCGCCACCGCTAAACAGGATGTCAGGGACGAAATCATCGACTATTTCCGCGCCTATCTGGCCCAGGAACTGGCGGTATTCGAGGGCGGTGTCGAACGCAACAATCTGCAATTCGAAGTGCAAACCATCGGCAGCAACGAAAAATACGCGCGCATTCAGCAATTGCTCAGCGAGCGCCTGGATCAAACCGAAGGCAGCGCCATCGTCTACTGCTCCACCCAGAAGAACACCGAAGACGTTGCAGAATTCTTATCCCAACAAAACTGGCAGGCGGCGGCGTTTCATGCCGGCAAGGATGCCGCCGAAAAGCGTCATATCCAGGAAAGCTTCATCGACGGCAGCATACGCGTGATCGCCGCCACCAATGCCTTTGGCATGGGCATAGACAAGGACAACGTACGCCTGGTGATACACGCCGACATCCCCGGCTCTCTGGAAAACTATTTGCAGGAAGCCGGCCGGGCCGGACGCGACCGGGAAGCTGCCGAATGCGTGTTGCTGTTTGATGAACACGACATCGAAACCCAGTTCAAGCTGTCGGCCGCCTCGCAAATCGATCAGCGCGACATCGCCCAAATTTTGCGGGGCCTGCGCCGCAGCAAGAAGGATAAAAACGGCAACGTGGTGATCACCAGTGGTGAAATCCTGCAGGATGACAACATCGAAACTTCATTCGACAGTGACGATCGCAACGCCGCCACCAAGATCATCACCGCCGTATCCTGGCTGGAACGGGCCGGTTTCATCGAACGCAACGAAAACCGCACCCAGGTGTTTCAAGGCCGGCCACTGGTTAAAGACCTGGACGAAGCCAAAGGCAAAATCGAGAAACTGGGGCTGTCGCAGCGCCAGCAAAAACGCTGGCTGGCGATCCTGGAGCAACTGTTCAACGCAGACAGCGACGAAGGCTTCAGTGCCGACGAACTGGCCTTGCTGGGTGAATTTGCCGCCACCGACCAAGACAAGCCCGGGGAGACCGCCAGCCAGCGCGTGATCCGCACCCTGTACGACATGACCGCCCAAGGCCTGATCCAGCAAAACCTGCTGTTGACCGCCTTCGTGCGCTACAAGATCGCCGATTCATCGTTACTCAGGCTGGAAAAAATCTGCCCACTGGAACGGGCCATGATAGAGGCCATGCGGGAGCAAGCCCCGGACGCAGCTTCCAATGACTGGCAGCTGCTGTCGCTGCGCCATGTCAACCAGCATCTGCTGGATCACGGCCATAGCCTCAGCAACCCGGAAGTGCTGCGCTTGTTGTTGAACAGTCTGGCTCGCGACGGCCTGGGACTGGCCGGCAACAAAGGCAGTCTAACCCTGCGCCATCGCGGCCTGGACCAATATGCCGTCAAGCTGAACCGCGGCTGGCCTGCCCTGATTGCCACCGCCGAAAAGCGCCAGGCCATCGCCAAGATCGCGCTGGATCGTATCCTCGCCAACATCCCTGAAGACACCAAAGCCGGCGCCGATCTGCTGGTGGAGTTTTCCGCGGAGCAGTTGATGGCCGCGTTGAAGCAGGATTTGGTCGCGGCTAGCGAAGTCAAGGATCATCTGGCCGCCGTGGAACGGGCGCTGAATTTTCTGCACGAACAAAAAATCATCACGCTGCAACAAGGCTTGGCGGTATTCCGGCAAGCCATGACGATACGGGTATTGCCGGAAGCCAAAACCCGCCGCTATAACAAGGGCGATTATCAGCCATTGTCTCAGCATTACGGCGAACGGGTGTTTCAAATCCATGTAATGAACGAATACGCCCGCCGCGGCCTGGAAAAAATCGGTCAGGCGCTGGCCTTTGTGGTGGCTTATTTCGCGATGGACAAGACCGAATTCGTCAAACGTTATTTCGCCGATCGCCGCGAAATACTCGAGCGCGCGACCAGCCAGCAATCGTTTCAGCGCATCGTCTCCGACCTGCAAAATCCGGAACAAATCGCGCTTGTGGCCGGCGCCGAAGACCGCAATACCCTGATCCTGGCGGGCCCCGGTTCAGGCAAGACGCGAGTCGTGGTGCATCGCTGTGCTTACCTGCTGCGCGTCAAACGCGTACCGGCCCGCAGCATGCTGATCTTATGTTTCAACCGCAACGCCGCCACCGAATTGCGCAAACGCTTGAGCGATCTGGTTGGCGACGACGCCAAGGGCGTCACCATACAGACGTATCACGGTCTGGCCTTGCGCTTGACTGGTCACGCCTTGAGTAACGCCGGCGAGCAGAGCGAACTGACATTCGCCAACATCATCGAAAACGCCATCAAGTTATTGCTGGGCGAACAATCGCTACTGGGACTGGAAGCCGACGAAAGCCGCGATCGCCTGCTGGCCGGCTACCGCTATATCCTGGTCGATGAATATCAGGACATCGATGAGCAACAATACCGGCTGATTTCCGCCATCGCCGGACGCACCGCCGACGATGACGCCAAGCTGACGATACTGGCCGTGGGCGACGATGATCAAAACATCTATCAGTTTCGCGGCGCCAACGTCGGTTTCATCAAGCAATTTCAAAGTGATTACCAGGCCGAGTTGCATTATCTGCTGGAGAACTACCGTTCCAGCGCCCACATCATCGCCGCCGCCAATGCCCTGATCGCCCACAACCGCGATCGCATGAAGCAGCAACAGCCTATCCGCATCAATCGCCAACGTAAAAACCTGGAAGCTGGCGGCCGCTGGCACCATCTGGATACTTTAGCGCGCGGTAGGGTACAACAAATCGAAGTGGCCAACGAATCCATTCAAGCCCTGAATGTGGCGCATGAACTACAGCGCCTGCGGCAATTGGACCCTAGCTTGGACTGGTCGCAATGCGCGATTCTAGCCCGAGAATGGCGCTTGCTGAACCCGATTCGGGCGGAACTGGAACGGCAAGGCATTCCGCCCAGCATCATGCTGCCGAACACTGCCAATCCCAGCCCATTCCGCATCCGCGAGAACGCCGATCTGCTGCAGGCTCTAAAACAGGCCGGCAATACGTTGAATTCGGCCTCGTACTGGCTGGATTATCTGACCGATCAATATCCAGCCGATAGCGAAAATACCTGGGCCAAACAATTACAAAACCTGTTGCAAGACTGGCAACGGGAAACCGCCGACGCCGAAGTCAGCAACCGGCAAACCCTGGAATACCTCTGCGAAACCCTGGCCGAACAGCGCCGGGAACGGCGATGGGGTAACGGTGTATTACTCAGCACCGTACACGCCGTCAAGGGCATGGAGTTTGCGCACGTAATGGTCGTGGACGGCGGCTGGACCAGGCAGGATTTGGAAGAACAACGCCGTCTACTCTATGTCGCCATGACCCGGGCCAGGGAAACCTTATGCCTGATGCGTCGCCTGGATTGGCACAACCCGTTTTTGCCTGAAATCCAAGGCGATTACTTGCTAGTCAGAACCGCCCCCATACTAACGCCACAAGCGGTGGAGCTTGATCTGGTTTACCACATCATGAGCCTGCAGGAGCTGGATCTCGGCTATGCCGGCAGCTTTGACCCGCAGCACTCCATTCATCGCCAATTGACAAACTTGCGCCCTGGCGACGAGCTGACCCTGACTAACCAACACGGTAAATTGAGTTTGCAGGCCCAAGGGGAGACTATCGCGCGCCTGTCCCGTGCAGCCCACGCCATCTGGCAAGAGCGATTGCCTCACATAAAACGCATCACTGTCATCGCCCTGCTCAAACGCCATCACGAAGACGGCAACGTCGAATATCACGGTCGTAGCAAGGTCGATGAGTGGGAAGTACCATTGGTCGAAGTGGTTTGGAAACAAAGCCAGACCCTTTTACATCGTCTCTAGCGATTGCATGGACACGCTGTCTCGCTCAATGGCGGGATGAATATGCAAGTAAGGCACGAGCGAAATATCGATCCCGTTTATCCAAAAGAGCCTCTATACTGCCCGCATGTTTTCAAGTTGACGCTTCCACCCCGCGGCTTTATCCAAATTACTGCCATGCTCATCAACCCGGTCCTTGAACGGATAACCAAATACCTGTTTCTGCTTTGCGCCTGCATCGCCGGCATCCTGCATTTTCATCAAGACGCTTGGCCAGAGCCTGCTTATTACGACCAAAGCTTGTTGGAACCGCCGCTACAAACCGAAACAGACCGGGATTCGTTTCTGATAGAGGCCAATGAACTGAAATACACGATTCATCCCAAATTCGATTACGAGCTATACGGTGTGGTCGTCAGCTATAGCAATGCCGACGGTTTTACCAATATCTGGCATCACAAGCGTTGGCGAGATTTCATCAATGTGCGCGATCTATGCGTGATTTGGGGTAAAAACGTCGAGTCGGGCGTGTATAAACGGATGAAATTCGACAGTGACAGCTGGACCTGCTGGGCTTATTGGCCAGATCAAGAAACCAGAACCCTGTTCACGATGAACGCGCTGTCGAATAACCATATCGTGAGCGATGACGACAAGGTCAAGGCCGCCTTGATGCAAGCCGAACCCGGCGACCTGATCCGGCTGAAAGGCGTGCTGGCCGAATATATCAATCATACCGGCGGTTATACTCGAGGCACCAGCACGACTCGCGACGATACCGGCCAGGGCGCCTGCGAAACGATTTATGTCGATGAATTTGCCATCGTCAAAAAAGCCAATCCGACGCTGCGCCGCCTCGCCAGTTTGTTTAACTGGCTGACGCTGATAAGCTTTGTCGGCTATTTTGCGCTGTTCATCTCAACGCCACCTAAGCCGCGCTACCGCTAAAATCAATCCATCAACATTTTCAGGGAGACCGACATGAGTAACTGTTCCGTAGCCTGCGATTTGCACGATTTCATCGAAATCGCCTGCATGTATCACTACCAGGTCAAACTCACCCTAAAAGATCAGACGAGCATCGAAGGCAAGGCCATCGACACCTTGATCGGCTGCGACAAACGGGAATACCTGGTCATCGACACCGGTCAAAAACAGCAAATCGAATTGAATCAGCTGAGAAAATTGCAGGTGTTGACGCCCAAGGCGCAGTTTACGGAGGTATCATTCTGAGCCCTGCATGCATGCGCGAGTCAAATCACATCAGCGGCAGAATCTGATCCAGGAGCTTGCCGTTGGTGGCCAGAATCTGCTTGGGGAATACGCCGGGGTTGCCTTTGAAATCGGTGATGGTTCCGCCCGCTTCCCGAACAATCAAAGCACCAGCGGCGACGTCATACAGATTCAGTTCCTGCTCCCAATACGCATCGACCTGACCATCGGCCACCATGCATAGATCAAACGCGGCCGACCCTTGCCGGCGCTGCCCGGTAGTGGCTTGGGCGATGCGGCCGAAACGTTCCAGGTTATTGTCCTTAAGATATTGCCGCAAGCAGGCAAACCCGGTAGCCACCATGCTATCGGCCAGGCTGGTTTCGCCTGACACCTTGATGGGCTTGCCGTTTTTCCAGGCGCCTTTGCCTTTTTCGGCGCAATAATAATCGTCCAGCGCCGGTCCATAAACGGCGCCCATGACCAATTCACCGTCGATTTCCAGTGCCACGCTGACACTCCAGTAATATTGACCCTTGGAAAAGGAATGCGTGCCATCGATAGGATCGACGATCCAGCGCTGTTTTTGATTATCGGTTTGCCCGCTTTCTTCGCCCCAGAAACCGTATTCCGGACATTGCTCGGTGAGCGCCTGCTTCAAATAGTTTTCCACGGCCACGTCGGCGTCGGTCACCAAATCGCGCGCGCTTTTCTTGTTGATCGCAAGATTGTCGATGTCATTGAAGTAAGTCATCGCCACGTCACCCGCGGCACGGACGATTTTTTCCAGTTGGTCTAGCGTAATAGGCATATGTTCCTCGAATGCTGGGACGGGCGAACCAGCCGTTTTCGGCCTGTTCGCCCAACAAAAGCCTATTGTAACCCGCCAGAGGTGTGATCACAGGTTGTGATAGCCGGTCTCTTCGTGCAGAGCGATGTCCAGGCCTTGCACTTCTTCGTCTTCGGTTACGCGCAGACCGATCAGAGCATTGATCAGTTTCAACAACAAGTAACTGAACAAACCACTCCAGACCACGGTGACCAATACCGCCAGCGCCTGTACCCCAACCTGATCGGCCATGCTGACGCCATTCAATCCCAAGCCACCGAAACTTTCGGCGGCGAACACGCCGGTCAGGATTGAACCAATGCAACCGCCCACGCCGTGCACCGGAAATACGTCCAGCGAATCGTCGATTTTCAACATCCGCTTGATGTATTGCGTGGCATAAAAGCATACCGCGCCGGCGGTGATGCCTATCACCAGGCCGCCGATGGGGCCGACGTAGCCCGATGCCGGCGTGATGGTGCCGAGGCCGGCCACCATGCCGGTGACGATGCCCAATACGCTGGGCTTGCCGAAGCGTAGCCACTCGATGGTCATCCAGGTCAAGGATCCCGCGGCGGCGGCGATATGGGTCACGACGATGGCCATGCCGGCGCTGCCGTCCGCCTTCAACGCGCTGCCGCCATTGAAGCCAAACCAGCCAAACCAAAGCATGCCGGCGCCGGTCACGACCATGGTCATGTTATGCGGCGGCATCGCCACGGTCGGAAAGCCGCGCCTGCGCCCCAACACCAAGGCCGAAACCAGCGCGGCGACGCCGGCATTGACGTGAATCACGATACCGCCGGCGAAATCCTTGGCCCCCAAGGACGCCAGCCAACCGCCGCCCCACATCCAATGGCAGATGGGCATGTACACCACAATCAGCCACAACGCGCTGAACCAAAGCATCGCGGAGAATTTCATGCGCTCGGCAAAGCCGCCGACGATCAAGGCCGGCGTGATGATCGCAAACGTCATTTGAAAAATAAAAAACACGGTTTCCGGAATATCGCCGGTCAGGCTTGCCGTGCCCATATCGGGCAAAAAGCTCTTGCCGCCACCGCCGATGAAAGGCTGCCAACTACCGCCGTCGGCGAACACGAAGCTGTAAACGCCGGCCAGCCAGAGCAGCGATACCAGGCAAGTAATCGCAAAGCATTGCATCAATACCGACAATACGTTTTTGCTGCGGACCAATCCGCCGTAAAACAATGACAGGCCTGGTAGCGTCATGAACAGCACCAGGGCGCTGGACGTCAATACCCAGGCGGTGTTGGCGGGATTCAAGGTTTCGGCGACGACCGCTTGAGAAAACATGGAGGCGGTGAGAGCCGAGAAAAAGGGGGTGTGGGTTTTTCTTATCATAGTGGGTCAAAATAGGTAAAACCGACGGCCTAAACAACAAAATCGCCAAGGTCTCACAGACTTGGCGATTTTTTGCGGGGCTATCGGCGGATTCGATTAACGGTTAAATCGCATCTTCGCCGGTTTCGCCGGTCCGGATACGGATGATTTGTTCCAGGTTCGTGACGAAGATTTTGCCGTCGCCGATTTTGCCGGTGTTGGCGGCCTTGACGATGGCTTCTATGGCTTGATCGACGGCGCTTTCGGCGACTGCAATCTCAAGCTTTACCTTGGGTAAAAAATCGACCACGTATTCGGCGCCACGGTACAGTTCGGTATGGCCTTTTTGCCGGCCAAAACCTTTCACTTCAGTCGCGGTAACGCCCGAGATACCGATGTCCGACAAGGCTTCCCGGACATCATCGAGTTTGAAGGGTTTGATGATCGCGGTAATGAGTTTCATAAATTCCCCATATATTTAAGTTGATAATGATTTTTTGCCCACTGCTCGCATGATAAAGAATTCCTCGAAAACCTACAATTTGACCGGCATATAGCGCTTATCAATCATAGAGTTACCAAAACGACAAAAGGGCGCCTTGGAGGCGCCCTTGTTTATCATAAGAGCCGCGGCGAAAATCAGAGGTTGTAAGCCGATTCGCCGTGTTCGGTTACATCCAGACCTTGACGCTCGATGGCTTCTTCAACGCGCAGACCCACCAGCACATCGGCAATCTTGTATGCGATGAACGAGGCAACGCCGGACCAGACGATGGCGACCGCAACACCCCAGGCTTGACTGCCGAATTGCGCTGCCATGTCGTATTCGGCCACGGCATTGCTGACATAGTCCCAAACCCCGGCGCCGCCCAGCGCGGGACTCGCCACTACCGCAGTGCCCAGCGCGCCGATGATGCCGCCGATACCATGCACGCCAAAGGCATCCAGGGAATCGTCGTAACCCAGTTTGTGTTTCAAACTGGTGACCGTCCAGAAACAAACCGCGCCAACCACCAAGCCCAGGAAAATCGAACCCATCGGGCCCGCCCAACCGCAGGCCGGGGTAATGGCTACCAAACCGGCGATCGCACCGGAAGTAGCGCCGAGCATGCTAGGCTTGCCGCGTACCAGCCATTCGGCACCCACCCAGGCCAGGGTCGCGGCAGCCGCCGCCAACAAGGTGTTCAGAAATACCAAAGCCGCCAGCCCATTGGCTTCCAGATTGGAGCCCACGTTGAAACCGAACCAGCCCACCCACAACAGCGATGCGCCTACCATGTTCATGGTCAGGCTGTGCGGCGCGATGAACTCTTTGCCGTAGCCGATACGCTTGCCTATCATCAAGCAACCCACTAAACCGGCTATGCCAGCATTGATGTGGACGACGGTGCCGCCGGCAAAATCCAGCGCGCCTTTTTGGAACAAAAAGCCTGCGGTTGCGCCAGCTGCGTCGGCGGCGGCTTGATCGGTGTAGGCATCGGGACCGGCCCAGAACCAGACCATGTGCGCCATCGGCAAATAACAGATCGTGAACCAGATCACGGTAAACACCAGCACGGCGGAAAACTTCACGCGCTCGGCAAACGCACCGACGATCAGCGCCGGCGTGATGCCGGAGAACGTCAACTGGAATGCCACGTAAATGAATTCCGGCACGTAAACCCCTTTGCTGAAGGTGCCCGCCATCGAATCCGGCGTGATACCGCTCAAGAAGGCTTTGCTGAGGCCGCCGAAAAAGGCGTTGCCTTCGGTGAAGGCCAAGCTGTAACCGTAGCAGGCCCATAAAATCGCGGTCAGCGAAAAAATCACGAAGACCTGCATCAATACTGACAACATGTTCTTGGCGCGCACCATGCCACCGTAAAATAGCGCCAGCCCCGGAATCACCATGAGTATGACCAGCAATGTCGCGACGATCATCCAGGCCGTATCGCCCTTATTGACGGTGGGCGCGGCGGCTTCCTGAGCAATCGCCAGGTCCGTAACACCGAATAGCGCCAGTAACACCAGACCTAATACACAATGTTTCATAATTTTTCCCCTTGCTGGATTAAAGCGCGTCTTCGCCGGATTCGCCGGTTCTGATCCGGACAACCTGCTCTAAATTGGTGACGAAAATCTTGCCGTCGCCGATTTTGCCGGTGTTGGCCACCTTGACGATGGACTCTACCGCCTGCTCGACCAAGGCATCCCCCACCGCCACTTCGATTTTGGCCTTGGGCAAGAAATCGACGACGTACTCGGCACCTCGATAGAGTTCTGTATGCCCTTTCTGACGGCCAAAGCCCTTGACTTCGGTCACCGTCACCCCGGATACGCCAATCTCGGACAACGCCTCACGGACGTCGTCGAGCTTGAATGGCTTTACAACTGCTGTTATGAGTTTCATAAATTGATACCTCTCATGGTTAATTCCCCCAAAACGACTTGTCATTAACTTCACGAGCGAACAAGCACGTTACATGCCAACACATAATCAATTGTTATTAAAAGACTTTTTATGAAACCCGTTTGCAATCCCCATTTTGAAGCACCAACTTGGCGCACGGCGCTTCATTTTGGTACCGCCCTTTTTGCGCAGGCACGGGATTAATAAGGAACATGTCATCAATACACCCGAAATTCCGCCCAGCTTTACCCTTTGAAGCGGGCATCACAAAAACCAGGTTAGACTGCATCTCAACATTCTGATTTCGTTGACTTATGCGACGCGGATCCAAGCTACATTTGGTCTTTTACGAAAGCCATATGGAAAATAGGCCTGCAGAAATGCTTCGGATACCCCCCCCTAGCCGCTCTTTTCCCTAACGGAGAGAATTATTTTGAACGAAAGCAATACTCCGCGATTCGTCGATAGCGGCAGGCTTTTGTTGTTTGACAACAACGAATAGACTTCAAGCAACAGAATTGGTGCAAGTAATGCACTATAATGGTGCAATCCCTATCGAATCGGCAGCTTATTCCACCCGCAGGCCACTGATGTACATAACTTCAAAACATGGCACACATCATGCTTTGAAGTTCATGAGTCTTAACTGGAGAACCCTTATGAAAAAAATCATACCCACGTTAATTACTGGAGGCCTGGCACTGACAGTAGCGCCTACGCATGCCGATGATGCCGGCGTGATCGAATCGCTGTCCGGATATAACGTCAATGACAGCGCTTTTGCCAAAAGCACGGGCATCAATGTTGGCGGTTGGGCGAGTGGCGGCATTACCTATGCCTCTCACAACAATCAAGCCCGCAGCAATGCCCCCATCAGTTTTAATGACCGCATCAACGAAGTACAGTTGAATCAATTGAACTTATTCGCCGAAAGGGCAGTTACCAAAGGTGATAAATGGGATTTCGGCGGCCGGGTAGATTTCATGTTCGGCACCGACTCCCGCAAAACTCAGGCGACAGGCTGGGATGACCGAATGATTCCCAGAAACAACGGCAACTCGCCAGGTGAAGGCGAGCGATTTTATGATGTAGCCTTCCCACAAGCTTATGCGGAAATCTATGCGCCCTTCGGCAACGGCATCACCGCCAAGATCGGTCACTTTTATACGCTGATTGGCTACGAAGTCGTGACGTCACCGGATAATTTTTTCTATTCACACGCCTATACCATGCTGTATGGGGAACCCTTCACGCATACTGGCGCGCTATTGAGCTACGATATCAATGATTTCGTATCGGTCACGGGCGGCGCCGTGATGGGCTGGGATAACTTTCGCGAAAACCCTGGCGCGTGGAATTTCCTGGGCGGCGTCACGTTGAAGCCCGACGATGACACTTCTCTGGCCGTGTCGATGATCAGTGGCGATAAATTAGACAATGAATCCCGCAACACCACGATGTACAGCGTGGTGCTACAACACAACTTCACCGACAAACTGCACTATGTGTTGCAACATGACTTTGGCGTGGAAGAAAAGAATCCCGCCACGGGCACCGACACCGATTGGTACGGCATCAACCAATACCTGACCTACGACATCAACGACAAGTTGGCCGCCGGCTTGCGCGGCGAATGGTTCAGGGATGGAAAAGGTGTGCGCACCGGCCTGGTGGACACCGCGGATAACTTTGTCGGCGGCAATTACTACGCCGTGACCGCGGGTCTGAACTATATGCCCAATTCCTGGCTGAAATTGCGCCCGGAAGTGCGATACGACTGGTTTGACGCCAACGGCGCAACTCAG
This sequence comes from Methylomonas rapida, assembly GCF_024360925.2. Lineage (NCBI taxonomy): Bacteria > Pseudomonadati > Pseudomonadota > Gammaproteobacteria > Methylococcales > Methylococcaceae > Methylomonas > Methylomonas rapida. Next base: position 3,500,749 of record NZ_CP113517.1, read on the forward strand.
GCCTTCGATGGAGGCACCGAAAACGATCAAATCGCCGTGGCGATGGATATGATCGTCACGTTTTAACCCCCCGATCCACAAGCATCGCCGTTTCCCGAAAGAGCCGCTCGATAGCCGCGAATTCGCGCGTTATGCAGTGGCTCTTTATAGCGATTGATGCTATTGTAACGGCTATTTTTATATCCATTAGACCATAACAATTATACTGTAGGAGACCCTGGCCGATGTCCGTAGAAAACGTAATCAAAATGATGCAAGAAAACGACGTCAAATTCGTCGATTTTCGCTTTTGCGATAGCCGCGGAAAAGAGCAACACGTAACTTTCCCGGCCCACGCCGTCGATGAAGACACCTTCGAAGAAGGCAAAATGTTCGATGGTTCTTCCGTTGCAGGCTGGAAGCACATCAACGAATCCGACATGATTCTGATGCCTGACCCAAGCACCGCCAAAATCGACCCTTTCTTCGATGACAAAACAGTTATCTTGCGCTGCGACATCATCGAGCCCAAAGACATGCAAGGCTACGGCCGCGACCCGCGTTCCATCGCCAAACGCGCGGAAGCCTACCTGCAATCCACCGGTATCGCCGACACTGCATTGTTCGGACCGGAAAACGAATTCTTCATTTTCGACGACGTGCGCTGGTCTGCCGAAATGGGCGGCTGCTCCTACAAAATCGATTCCGAGGAAGCCGGCTGGAACTCGGAAAAAGTTTACGAAAACGGCAACATCGGCCACCGTCCTGGCGTAAAAGGTGGCTATTTCCCCGTGCCGCCGGTCGACTCTTTCCAGGATATGCGCTCCGCGATGTGCCTGGTGCTGGAAGAAATGGGTCAAACCGTCGAAGTACACCACCACGAAGTGGCAACCGCCGGCCAATGCGAAATCGGCACCCGTTTCAACACGCTGGTGAAAAAAGCCGACGAAGTCTTGGAACTGAAATACGTCATCGCTAACATCGCGCACGCTTATGGCAAAACGGCGACCTTCATGCCGAAGCCACTGGTGGGCGATAACGGCAGCGGCATGCACGTTCACCAATCTCTGGCAAAAGGCGGCGTGAATCTGTTCTCCGGCAACCTGTATGGTGGCTTGTCCGAAACCGCGCTGTACTACATCGGCGGCATCATCAAACACGCCAAAGCCCTGAACGCGATCACCAATGCTTCAACCAACAGCTACAAACGTCTGGTTCCAGGTTTCGAAGCACCTGTGATGCTGGCCTACTCCGCACGTAACCGTTCCGCGTCCATCCGCGTGCCTTACGTCACCAATCCGAAAGCGCGCCGTATCGAAGTTCGCTTCCCAGATTCAACTGCAAACCCATATTTGGCCTTCGCAGCCATGTTGATGGCGGGTCTGGATGGCATCCAAAACAAAATCCATCCAGGCGACGCGATGGACAAAGACTTGTACGACCTGCCGCCCGAAGAGGAAAAAGCCATTCCACAAGTGGCGTTCTCCTTGGACGAAGCCTTGAACGCCCTGGATGCGGACCGCGAGTTCCTGACACGCGGCGGCGTTTTCACCGACGATGCCATCGACGGCTACATTGCACTAAAAAAACAGGATGTAACCCGTCTGCGCATGAGCACGCACCCTGTTGAGTTCGACATGTACTACAGTCTGTAGATTTTTTAACTGTCTCAGACAGTCTCAAGCAGTACCAGAACCCCGCAAGCCACAAGGCTTAGCGGGGTTTTTTTATGCCTCAAGCTTTCCCACGCGGATTTCCCTAACCCAATGGATGCGCCTTTTTCAAACTACCCTTTTGGCGTGATGGCGATATCCCACCACTTCAAGGTTTCTTAGCCAACTCCACTGTATGTCGATTCCAAACCGGCATGGCCTCGGCTATACGCGATTTTTTAAGTATCGCTCATGAAAGCGCGACATCGCCCGGCAAATGAAAGTTTTCTGTGGGAGCGACGCCTTCGTCGCGACGAAGGCGTCGCTCCCACAATGACTTTCAGAGTAACGCTCATGAAGGCTGGGCATCGCCCCGGCAAATGAAAGTCAACTTTGTTATGTCGTTAGTCTGTTTTTGGGGTTGCCGCGTGACTTTCAGAGTAAGGTTTCTATAAGGTTCGAGTAATTTTCATGCAAGGTTTTTGAAAGCTCCGGTTACTAGACTGTCGCAAAAACAAAAACAAAGGCTGGAGATTACCGAGATGAACCGCACCGTCTTCATTCCCACCGATTTTTCGCAAGCCTCGCTTCGCCTGGTAGAGCACACCTTGTTGTCCGCGATAAACGATCAGATCGAAATAGTGCTGACTCACAGCATGTTTTTGAGCAATTCAATTGTCGAGCTTCTGTTTTTCGATAAGGACGAAATATTCCAAACCCTGCGAAGTGATCAATTCGATAAGACTTTCATAGCGCTTTGCGACTGTTACTCGCAGGTTGAAGCCGAGTTTAGATGGGAAATATTTACCGGACTCAACCAAGCGGCCTTCAATAATTTCATTTCCGGCAATCAAATCAACGAAGCCGTCATTCCACGGCCGTATTTTCGCATATCCCGTAAGTCTGCAAATTTCGATCCCACGCCCTATGTGCGTCGCAGCAAGCTACCAATCACTGAAATTCCATTTTATTCCTATCTGTTGGCTTAACAGCAAAAGAGGCAAATGTATGAAAAATGTAGCTGTATTGAATCCGCATGATCCTGCATCGCGAATTTCTTCTCGACAGACTGTCCTGTCTCAAATCTGGCAACGGTTAATTCTTTTTAATACCCTGATCGACAGTCGGTTTGAAGATATCAAGAAAGAAACTTGGTTAAAAACCACGTATCGAGATATGAGCGCCGGATTAATCGTTGCATTGACGGCGATACCGATGGCGATGGGATTCTCGATGGCAATGGGCCTGAGGCCGGAACAAGGGATTATTGCCGGTGCTTTGGCTTGCGCGATAGGTCGTACCTGGGGTGGGTCGAAATACCAAGTCTACGGGCCAACGGCGGCATTTATCCCGATTATTGGCGGCTTGGTGCTCAAGTATGGTGAAGCGGGAGGCGGAAGTTTGGCCGAAGCGCATGGTTTCTTGGTGTTTGTGTCTATTATCGCCGGCATTATCCTGATGTTGATGGGAGTGTTCGGACTCGGCAAATACGCCAAAGTGGTGCCGAATTCGATTATCGTAGGTTTTACCGTGGGTATTGCGGTTGCCATTGCGCTAAGCAACTTTGAGTCGATACTAGGGGTGGAAAGCTATCGGGATTTGCTTGGCGAAGACGAAGATATCAAAGGCGGGTTACTGCATAATTTGGCTGTCGCCTTTGGCAACATCGATAAAGTCAATTTCTGGTCCGTAGCATTAGGCTTTGGTACCTTTTTTGTCACCAAGCTGTTGTTACGCGTATCGATTTTTATCCCCGCCCCGCTGTTGGCGATTGCAGCCAGTACCGTATTGGCAGCCACCCTGTTGGCCGATAAAGGCATTATTTTGGTACGCGATATTTATGGCTCCATTCCCAATAACTTTTTCGTTTTTACCCCACCTGTGCTTCCCGAAATGACATCCGGCGTGGTGATTGATATTTTCTACTTTGTATTCGGCATCGTTTTTGTTTCGGCCGTGGAAAGCGTGCTTTGCTCTTCCATGGCTGATCGCATGGCCAATAACCGAGGCACGCCTTTCAATCCCGATAAGGAGTTTTGGGGACAAGGTTTGGTGCAAGTATTAACGCCATTGGTTAACGGTTTTCCTTGCACGGGTGCGCTAGCGAGAACGGCCACCAGCATCAAAGCAGGCGCCATTACTCCGTTGGCGGGTTATTTCAAGGCCTTTTTTAAATTAAGCCTGGCATATTACATAGCCAGTTATTTGGAAATGGTGCCCATGGCGTGTATCGGCGGCATCTTGCTGTGGGTGGCTTCCAATATGATAAAGGTATCGGAGATCAAAGAAGTCATCAGTCATAACCGCTTCCATGCGACTTTAATGGCTTATACGGCGGTTATGGTACCCTTGACCGACTTTTTGACCGGCGTGTTATCCGCATTAGTGCTTTTCTTTGTGGCCCGTCCCTTTTTCGATAAACCGCGTGAAATCGCAAGTCCTGAATTGACAGCGGTCGACATCGCAAAAGAACAACCCGGCATAGTGTCTCAACCTGGTTACTTCAACAGGGTAGTTGTTCCGTTGGCACTTAATGAACACGATGACTATCTGCTGCGCTATGCGGCCCAGCTAACCCAGTCTGGGATCGTGGGTGAACCGCATTTTATTTTCATCGATACGCCACGTTCCCGCGCATATCTGAAGCCCAACGTCGAACCGGTCGAACAAATGCAAAAATTAGTTCGCAGCAGCATGGGAGCGGTTGATAAGGCCAGCTATCAGGTCATAAAGGCTCAGAGCAGACTGGATTCCTTGGTGGATTACGTATTCAAAAGTTCTATCGATCTGTTTTATTGGGCCACCAAGATCACAGCAACGCACAACATTCTTTGGCGCAGCGCCTCGCCATGCTTTGCGGTTGCTCGGTATGGATGGTGCCGGAAAGTTACGCTAATGGAATCCGGCGTATCGTAGTTCCAATCGATTTCTCGCAGGTATCGGCGGATAGTTTGACGCAAGCGACCGCCATAGCCGCGAAAAATACAGTGCCGGAATGTTTGGCGATACATGTTTATTCCGATGAGTCGGCAATCCGCTATGACGATCACGAGCTAATCAAGAAGGGGGAAGAGAAGGCGCGCTTTGCAGAGATCATGACAGGCGTGGATACGCATGGCATCCGCGTCAAACCCCTATTTATCGAAAGCTTTAAAACCGCACAGGAAATTCTGACGGAAGCGACAAACTATCAAGCCGATCTCATCGTAATCAGTACCAGGGGCCATAGTAAAACCGCGAGCATTTTACTGGGTAGCGTGACATCGTCGGTGATGTCGGAAGCGACGATACCAGTCTTGGCTGTCAAACATTACGGTGCGCATTTATCGCTATGGCAATCGCTGTTGTCGAGGCACTTTTTGAGTGAGGTGGAGCCTAAAGTCAATTAGTGGCCTAATTTTGATTCAACCATAAATTTTTCAGCATGCATTACAGAGGGTGGGATAAGCCGACTGATGCATGCGATATACCGATCGAGGCTGAAAAAGGAAACTTGGACACGCAGCCCTATCAAAGCAACAAGAGGACATAAATGAAAACATTAACCAAAGAGATGCAGGCGGCCATTACCCCTGCAATGGCATTGGAATTATTGAAAGAAGGCAATAAACGATTTGTCAATAACCTCAAAATTAACAGAAATCTGCTGCAGCAGGCCAATGAGACTTCTGACGGCCAACACCCGTTTGCAGTTATCTTAAGCTGTATGGATTCGCGTACTTCGGTTGAGCTCATATTCGACCAGGGTTTAGGGGATGTATTTAGTATTCGTATTGCCGGCAACATCATTAACCCAGATATTTTGGGAAGCATGGAGTTTGCGTGTAAAGTGGCCGGCTCGAAAGTTATTGTGGTTTTGGGACACAGCAAATGCGGCGCGGTAAAAGGGGCTTGCGACCAAGTGGAAATGGATAACCTAACGGCATTGTTAAGCAAAATCCTGCCGGCAGTTGACCAAGAAACAACCGAGACCAAAAATCGAACTTCAAGTAACGGCGAATTTGTAGAAAAAGTTTCCGCTATCAACGTTAAAAGAACTGTAAAAACCGTCATCGACTGCAGCCCTATTTTGAGAGAGTTGATTGAATCAGGCAGGGTTGGTATTGTCGGCGCTAATCATGATATTGCAACGGGAGAAGTTGACTTTTATAAAGATACTTTAATTATTAATTGATTTAATCTGATTGATCATTTTGGATGCTGGTTTGATCAGTCCGGTCAGCAAAATTCAACCCTATTTATAATATCTAACACAGATAGTTAATGATTCCGAAAGGGAAACGGGTATCCGGCACCACGTTGCGCAAAATTCACAGCGCCCGAATTATCTAGATACCCGTACCCATCAGGACGCGATGCGAATCCATACCGGAGTAAACAAATATATTGGGTTTAATTAGGCATTTCCTGAAATCATTAAAAGCCCTAAAAATAGCCGAAAACAGCACTCATTGTCGCGGCATGTAAATAAAAATAAAAAATCATAAAATGAAAACGCCGAATAAAATTTCTCATGAATATCCTGTTAATAGAAGACGATTATGTTATTGTTGATGGTTTATGTTACTCTCTGAATAAGTCCGGTTTTAATGTAACATGCGCCACTACCGGCCGTTATGCAGAGGCATTGATATTTGCCAAAAATTTCGACTTGATTATTTTGGATTTGGGTTTACCCGATATGGATGGTTCTCATTTTTTGTCGAAATTGAGGCTACGGAAAAATCCCATTCCGGTATTGGTCCTCACTGCCAGAGACGCCATCAACGACAAGGTGAATTGCCTGAAAAAAGGCGCGGACGATTACATGATCAAGCCTTTCGATCTCAACGAGTTGGAAAATCGCATCCATGCCTTGATTCGCCGCAGTTACGGTAACTTCAATAAAGACATTGTTTGCGGCAAATTAACGCTAGACACCCGTCAGCACAGCGTATTTGTTGATGAAAAGGCTTTGTTATTGTTTCCCAAGGAATATGCATTGCTGGAGTTTTTTTTATTGAATATTGGAAGGGTTGTGAGTAAAGACAAAATTGCGCAACGTTTATTCAATGACAATGAGATTAGCGACAATACCATTGAAGTTAGTATTCACCGGCTTCGGAAGCGCTTAAGTCCTTTTGGTGTCAATATTAAAACATTAAGGGGTTTGGGTTACATGTTGGAGGAAGATTCAATCGATACACAACGTGACAGCGCATAGACATCTGGCAATAAATTTTTGCATAAATAATTTCTCAAAGTCTTGTCGGTATGATGCTCGAGGGTCTGGTTTCTATTATATTGATAGTAAACCATGTATTTACCTAACAATACGGTATGTCCATGAGAATTTTGTTAATCGAAGATGATCCAGTACTGGTAGATGGCCTGCACTACACCTTGAGTAAAACCGGTTACAAGGTAACTGCGGCCATGACCGGCGCAGTTGCAGAGCATTTATTAGGCGTGCAAGAATTTGATTTAGTCGTGTTGGATCTAGGGCTGCCTGATTTGGAAGGCTTGGACTTATTGAATAACATTCGGCAACAAAAACTGCCGCTGCCTATATTGATATTAACCGCCCGGGATGATCCCAATGATAAAGTCAAAGGTATGCAAGCAGGAGCGGATGATTACCTCACCAAGCCATTCGAACTGAAAGAATTAGAAGCCCGCATTCATGCCTTATTACGTCGATGTTACGGCGGATTTCAAAATGACGTCGTTGTCGGTAGATTGGCCTTAAACACATGCGAAAATCAGATACTGTTCGATGGTTTGCCTTTGCCTTTATTACCGCGGGAATATGCGGTCATGGAGGTTTTGTTATTGGAAGCGGGCAAAGTCGTGAGCAAGAACCGACTGGCTCAACGGCTCGCGCCGAAAACCGGAACAATACCCGATAATGCAGTCGAAGTTTATGTCCATCGACTTAGAAAACGCATAGAGGACTACGGTATCACAATCAAAACCTTGCGTGGACTCGGTTATATGTTGGACGTTATCGATGCCTAAACGCAAAAAAAGCCTCAGAAAGACGATACTGCAGCGTTTGCTGGTTCCGCTGATTGCATTTATGGGTTGCGAAACGGTGCTGTCTTATTATGTCCTGAATCCGTGACTTAAAAGGCCATCCACGGCCGCAACGCAATGATTTAAAACGCTTATTCTGGGATAATACCGCTATTCTTCCATTCACCCGGCGAGTGATTCATGAAGCGGTTTATCCTGGAGCAATCTGAAACTGAATTTTATACCAGCCATTCTGGATTAGCCTTGGTCGGTTTATGTTTGAATCAATATGGCCAGCTCAATCAGGCGCTGGAAAAAGGTATTCCGCTACGGCACGGTATTGCTCACGCCGATATTATCAAAAGCTATATAGGCACCCTTAGCCTGGGCAAAAGCGACTTCGAAGCCATCGAAAACCATCGCGACGACGACTATTTCAAAGCCGCGCTCGCCATTCATCAAGTACCCTCCAGCGCCCGCCTCAGACAGCGACTGGATGAACACGCCGACGCCTTATTACCGATCATTTATCAAAGCAACCTCGATTTTCTGGCTCACGCCCAGGTGCCGGTAACGCCGTTAGCCACAGGCCATGTCGCGTTGGATATCGATGTTTACCCCATGAACAACGAAAAAACCTGCAAAGAAGGCGTCTCCCGAACCTACAAAGGTTTTGACGGCTACGCCCCGATTGCCCTCTATCTGGGTAAAGAGGGCTGGTGTATTGGTAATGAACTGCGCGAAGGCAAGCAGCATTGCCAATACGAATTCCGCTATGCGCTGGAGCGCGGACTCGCCGCCGCGAAACGTTTGACGACTTTGCCTTTGTTGGTCCGGCTGGATGGCGGTCACGACGCGCTCGACAATCGCATCGACTTACACGAAGCCGATCAGGTCGATTTCATCATCAAATGGAACCCGCGTAAACAAGATGCCGACGCCTGGCTGGCCTACGCCGAACAACACGGCCAGTGGACCACACCGCGCGAAGGCAAACGCGTGGCCTTGTTCAGTGTCATGGAGCAACACACTCGCAACGGTAAAACCTATACCTGTCGCCGGGTCATGCAAATCACCGAGCGCACCATCACGGCTCAAGGCCAAGCCCTCGTGCTACCGGATATCGAAATCGAAGGCTGGTGGACCAGTCTGCCGGTGGCCGATTACGACGATGCCATGGTTATTGCCCTCTATCGCGACCATGCCACCGCTGAACAATTCCACAGCGAATTCAAGACCGATCTGGATATCGAGCGCCTGCCATCCGGCAAGTTTGCCACCAACGACCTGATCATGAGCCTCAGCGCCTATAGCTACAACATCCTGCGCTGGATAGGCCTGATCGGCTTGCTGGGCGAACAAAGCCCGGTCAGGCATCCTGCCAAGCGGCGGCGTATCAAAACCGTGATCCAGGAACTGATGTATCTGGCCGCGCGACTCATCCGTAGCGGGCACCGGCTGAAGCTGCGCTTTTCACAGAGCTGTCCCGGTTTCATCGCTTTTGAATCCACCTACGCCAAACTCGCCGCCGGCTAGCGACTGATCGCTCTGCCATCGATAGCACAACGCCGCAAATTCACAGTGGCTTGGGAATCCTGCGCCTAAAGTCCATCAAATTGAATCATGCAGGGAAAATATTCCAGATAATACGCTGCATTTCTAGCCGTTAAACTCGATTGCCCGGACCACACTTTTAAATTCAGCGAATTTTGGAAGAGTATGACGAATAAAAGGTCTGGCAATATGTGGAGTCACGGATTCAGGTATGTGACTTTGCATTACGTTAATGAAACCTATGATCACTGGTTGCTGGACTCGGCTAGTTCATTGGCCCAGGAAATCAAGATTAGGGATGCGAATGTTTTGATTGAATTACCAAATTCCACGCTGGAAATCGTTAGATGGGACGAACAAGATAAAACCTTTTTTAAAATTTTTTCGAAAAAAAGGGGGCTGTTGGCGGGTGATGTTTTCGTCCCCGAGTCTAGTGGGGGTAATGATTTTTCGAAACCCTTTTTTTATGAATCTTATATTGATCAAGAACCGGTTCGAGTAGTCTTACTGCGCGTACAAAGGGCCGATATTCAAGATACTTTTTATATTCACGTCGCTGAAACACTCAACAAGCGTCATGCGATGATGATCGACATTTTATTGGCTGACCTGATTCCACAGTTTTTAATGGTGATGTTTGCCAGTTGCTTTTTGGTATCGGGATTAACCAAAGGCCTACATCCATTGAAAGTCTTGGCCGATGAGATCACAAAACGTTCACCCCTTGATTTAAGCCCAATTGCCGATGCCAATGTTTTAGTCGAGGTCAAGACGCTAATCGATACTATCAACGGGCTGTTAGCCAGGTTATCCGCAGCCATCGTCGGCCAGCAAAGGTTTGTTGCCAATGCCGCGCATCAACTTCGTACACCGCTTGCGGGGTTTTCTGTGCAAGTCGAGCGCGCATTGAGAGAGGAAAACATCGCTGATATTAAACCTGCCCTGAGTCAAATGCGAAACTGCACGGAACGTCTATCGCATACGGTCAATCAACTCTTGGTGCTTGCAAAGACTGAACCGGTAGACGGGATGAACGAATTTCAGCCAATAGATTTATGCGACTTGGTCAGAAGTACCTGCATGGAATGGGCGCCGAGAGCGTCTTCCCATCATATGGAGCTCGGTTTTGAGAGCAGCGCGCCAGACAAGATGATTAGTGGAAACGAAACATTGCTACGGGAAATGCTGAGTAATCTATTGGACAATGCCATTTCTTATCGTAATCCGGACACCTACGGCCATATCACTGTAGAGTTAACCAATATCCCTTATCCGGTCTTAACAATCGAAGACGATGGGCTAGGAATTCCGGCGCATGAAATCGACAAGGTTTTTGAACGTTTTTATCGCATTCCGGGTAGTGGCGGGAATGGTTGCGGCTTAGGTCTGGCGATAGTAAAAGAAATCGCCGATATGCATGGCATCAGGCTAAAACTGACTGGCGCGACCGCATCGTCCGGTACTCGCGTAACGTTAAGCTTTCCTGAGCGTCAAGTGCAATCTGTTTATGCAGATCAAGCTTGACGCGGCTCAGGCTAACAATGACTTCCCGATTTCGAATGTGTAGAGATGGATCATCTAACAAGACGGGCCCTGATCCGGTGCATGCGGCTAACGGCCTTATCCACCCTACCGAATGCCCGCTGCAGGATAGGCTCGCTCGAGAGGCCTTTTGCTTTCGCTCGCGCCATATCCCCAAGAAGAATTCCCATCAACCCCAGTTTCCAAATTAGATTGCCTGTCCCGTTGCAGGAATGCAGCGCGACAAATTGTCGCAATTTTTCTGGACAGGACGAAATTTATCCCATAGAATGCGCCAACTTTGAAAAGGTAGCTCGATTTGCAAGAATCGTCATCTTTCAATGGGGAGGGAGGAAAGCGACCAGTCATCTGGTATAAAAACAGCAACAATCGCACAACATTCAAACTGTCATTTCTAATGACAGCGTCCAAACAATAAAAACAATATCAAACAGGACGAAGCCCGCATCCGCGGGCTTTTTTATATCCCTTGATTACGGTGACGGCGCCTCTCGCATTCATAGCAAATGCGTTATCCCCAAGCACTCCTCCTCGGTCAACTCAAACTCGAAAATCGCCAAATCCTCCGTCATATGCTGCGCGGAAGTGGTGCCAGTCAATGGCACGATGCCGATTTGGGTCAAATAGCGAAAAAAGATTTGAGCCGGACTGCGCCGATATTCCGCGGCCAAGTCCTCGATCGTTGCCGAGGCCAAAATCCGGGGATTGGCCGTTAGCGTCCAAAAGCTCTGATAGATAATGCCCTGCTGCCGGCAAAACTCACGGATGCCGGCATCAAAGCCAGTGTCCCGATAAAACCTGTTTTGAATAATGGCCGGCTTGACCGCGGCTTCGGCATAGAGGAATTTGAACAGGCCAAGGTCATAACAATTACTGATACCCAAATCCTTGGCGTTGCCTTCCAGAAATATGCCTTCCATCGCATGCCAAACCTCAAGCAATTGCTGCCGGTCCGGCAGCGGCGAATGCAAGATCAGACCGTCCAGATAATCAGTTTGCAAGTTTTTTAACGAAACCTGAAACGATTGCAACACTTGTTCCGCCAGTGGGGCTTTGGGATCGTAAGGAATCCGTTGCGGAGAATGGCCGTCCACGGGCGTGAATTTGGTCTGCAGATAAATCTGATCGCGGCTCAAGCCTCCCCGCGCAAAGCTGGCCTGCAATGCTTCGCCGACCCCGGCTTCATGATAATGCTTGGGCTGACATGCAGTATCGACACCCCGGAAGCCTAGCGCCAGCGCCTGCTCAACCAGTTGGGCGGTACGTTCTTTCTTCCAGGCCGTACCGTATAAAATCCTGGGTACCCTTACCCCATAATTGGAGGTGACATAGTCGATGTGAGTCATGGCTATTCCTCGAAACGAAATATCTGAAATATTGGAAAACCCTCCGAAAAATACCCACTGGAATACTGTCGTAACGGACAGGCTGGACTGAATGCAAAGAAACCCAATTCTGACTTTGCTGGATTATGCTGCGCCAACCAGGTTACAAGACAGCCTCCCGAGGGAAAAGGAGGTTATATTTACGGCATGACTCGGTCCTTGGCGATCGATTATGCGGGTAGCCCACGACAGCACCTCCAAGCAACTTGAGTCACTTTTGTTTAACAGTCAACGAAACATGAAAACCAACAAAGCAGGCTATCTCCAGCACTATGGTGCCTCGGTGGCCCCGCAAACCTTGGACGACTCACCCGCACGGCGAGAGTCTATCAGCGCCTCACAACGTAAACCAATGTCGTTGGCCTGTCTAGCGGGTGAAAACCCGGCGTATTTTTCTGCCAACGCCCCAGCCGCCTGTTTGCATGCAAAATTGGACAAAAGTTCGGAAATAGCGGCCCGATAGTTTGGCTTTTTGGTTTCGCTGGCAATGCATTTTCCAAAGCCCAAGGCCTCGACCTTCATCGCACTCAACCACTGCTCTAGTTGCATGGGCAATACCAGAACCGGTTTGCCGGATAACAGAAAACTTGAAAGGGTTGATACTCCGCCGTGACTGATTGCCAGGTCGCACTGTTGGCAAATGTCGGAAATTTTATAGGGATGCGGTGAAATATGCAGATTGGCGCTGTTATGTTTTTGAATGAACGCCGGCGTAACGCCGGGGATATGAATCAACACCGAGCAAGCCGTCGTGCGGAGCTGCTGCAGCAAGGTTTCTAAATTGGCATAATCCGTTCTTACATAGGCAAAAATTTTGCCGTCGCCAACCGATGGCCAGCGCGGCTCTAAACCTTCGCTTTGATACAGTGCAGGCCCCCAGTGACATGCATTGCTACGTTGCGGGTAATGATCCAGCTCAGGAAAGGTAAGCAAAAAATCCTCGTCCACGCTAAACAAATCCGCCAGCATTCCCAGTGTCGGACAGTTGAGTCTTTGCAGTACGCTATTGGCCGCCTGCAGCACCTCTGCCTCGGTTTTTATCAACTCTTTTTCCGGCACTTTCAGCATGGGGTGCAAGCCGGGCAATGGACTGAGCCGAGGAGGCGAAAAAAAACCATTGCCGAACAAGACTTTGGGGATGCTCAGCATCCGCGCCGCCAGCAAGGCCGTGGGCGCATGGTCGAATACGATCAAATCCGGTTGCAGGTATCGATATAGGGATAGCCAGGCGCGGGTACGGCCAAACAAGCCCGCCTCATCATTGAATCCTGCATTTTTCAGAATTCCAGGATAACTGCTGGCCGGCGGCATGGTTTGCATGCCCGGCCAGCGGATAGGTGCCTGCAGATAATCGAACCCATCCTTGCCCAACAAACTATCGGCATATTCAAGGTTTTTCAGCACAAAAATCACCTGATGTCCGCGCCGTTTCAACCACTGCGCAACCGCATGAAAGGCGGCGATGTGACCATACCCTGCGCCCAATTCCCAAACATAAAGTATTCTACTCATTCGCAATATTCGTCTCGGTGCCCGGAAACGTTGAAAAGCACGCATGCTTCGAAGCGAAAGCATTTGGGATTCAAGGCATTTTGGTTTGAACTGTTAATCGGTTCTCACTATACTCAATCTAAAATTGACTTCGCAATTATCGCGATTCGACATCCTTTCGCCGGCCGACACGCCCTTTCGATTCAGATTATGAAGCACACCTTTGCGTTTGACACCCTTGCCATGCCGCCGTTTTCAAAACGCCGCGACCAGGCCGAGGTGTTTTCACCACGGCTGCACGCCTCGAAACCTTTGTTATTGGCGGCTATCAGCCTGATGTCGATGACCCCGTTCGCGGTTGAGGCCTGGACGCTGGATTTTTCTCCGAACAGCTATAGCGTCAATGAAGCGGACGGCACGGCCACGGTAAATGTTCGCGTTGCCTCTGTCACCGGAGACTATGGCAGCTGTACCATTAGCGGTACTGTCGTCGCCACTGGCGGCTCGGCCTCTTCTGGCGAGGACTATACTATTTCGGGAGGAACGTTTTCGTTTAATGTACCTTTCGCTATTTACAACACATCGGAATATGTCGCTACGGCTCCCATCGGTATCAATATCGTCGACGATGCCTTGGTCGAAGGGGCGGAGACGATTAACTTGTCCATTCAATCCCCAACTATTATTTGCTCGGACTCCAACGATACAGTCTCCGTTGCAGGATCAGCCATAGTCAACATCAACGACAATGATACAGCGCCGCCACCAGAGCCGACTCCGCCGAACCCGACCCCCAATTTATTCGACAACCCCAATTTCACACCCAATCAACGCTCGGTGTACGAAGGCTTGCTCAGCGCCTGCGAAAATGCCACCGGTGAATTATTGGCGCGTTGCAATGAGGTGAGCAATGCCGATCTCGATAGTATCATCCCGGACGAAGTGGCGGCGCAGGGCACGATGGCGACGGATTTTGGCTTCAAACAGTTCTCGATCATTCATGGCCGTATCGTCAACCTGCGTAACAGCCAGCAACAAAACTCCACCCTGCTCGGCTACTCGACCATCAACATCAACGGCGAAAATATTCCGGTCGGCAAGGCCTTGATGACGGCCTTGGGGCCGGCGCTGGGCGGAGCCGCCGGTGATGATTCCTCAGCAGAACCCTTTAGGGACAGCCCTTTGGGTTTTTTCATCAAAGGCCAATTCAATGTCGGTGATAAAAAAGCCAGCCGAAATGAACAAGGCTTCGATGTAGAACGAAAGTCGATGACCGTCGGTCTCGATTACAGCCTTACCGACGACCTGGTGCTGGGCGCGGCGTTCGGCTACGGCGGCACCGAAAACACTTACTTCAACAATAACGGCCGCATGGAAACCGACGCCTTCGAGTTTTCCACCTACGGCAGTTATTTCCTGCCCAGCGATTTTTATGTCGACTGGGTTTTGAGCTATGCCCTGCATAATTTCGATACCAAGCGCCGCATTCAGTTGAATGGCTTGGACACGACGGCGGACAGCTCGCCGGACGGCGATCAGTACGGCGTCAGCCTGGGATTTGGCAAGGATATTGCGATACAGGACGTGATCATCAATCCTTATATCCGCCTGGAATACCTCAATACTCAAGTCGATGCTTATCGGGAAAATGGCGGCGCTGGACTGGGCCTGGAATTCGACAGCCAGGAAATAGAATCGACTTCCTCGACCGTCGGCGGACAAGCCAGCAAAGCGATTAGCCTGTCGTGGGGGATTTTATCTCCCAGCATTCGGTTTGAATGGGTCCATCAATACATGGATGATAGCCGCTTGATTCAGGCCAGATTCGCCAACGCCTCGGCAGGCGCGGGGAAATTTACCGTTCTGACCGACAATCCCGACCGCGACTATTTCAACATCGGCAGTTCCCTGGCCGTAAACCTGCCCGAGGGCCGGGCAGGATTTCTGCGTTACGAATACCGCTTGGGCCAATCGGACATCACCGACCATACGGTGGAATTGGGCGCCAGAATCCCGTTTTAAGGCAAAACGCACCACGGCTGATGCCAGGAAGACGCGGCCTCACTCACCATCTGTATTGCCGAAATGATATTGATAATCGGCCATCGAGCGCCTGATCACCTCATGCGCCTCTTCCCGGCCGTAGACGTTGGTGATTTCGCAGATGCTTTTTTCGCTCGGCAAATGTTTGTAGGTCAAGAAATAATGTTTCAAGCGGTTGATGTAGGATTCCGGGCAATCCGACACATCGCGCCATTGCCGGTAAAACTCGTCGCCCTTCATCACCGCGATGATCTTGTCGTCGGCCTCGCCGCCGTCCAGCAGGCGGAATCCGCCGATAGGAATGGCCTGAACCAGAATATCGCCATGGGTGACGCTACGCTCGCTCAGCACGCAGATATCCAACGGATCGCCATCGCCCTTGCTGACGGTTTTACCCGACATCAATTCCGCATATTCGGCGGTTCTTTCCGCGCAATAGGTTTGCGGAATGAATCCGTACAAGGTTGGGATCATGCTGGAAAACTTTTGCGGCCGATCGATCTTTAAGTAACCGGTGGCTTTGTCGATTTCGTATTTGACGGTATCTGAAGGAACGATTTCGATGAAGGCCGTGACGATATCCGGCGCGCTCTCGCCGGGTTGGATGCCATGCCAAGGATGAGCTTTGTGTTGAATATTCATGTGCAAGCGTTGATGACTAACGATGCGGCTAATTTACCACGGTTTCCGCGCCTGGTGACCGTAAAGTCTGTAAGCCGGGACTATCGCCGAGGATTTATTTAACCGCTGACCAGGACTTCCTTCATGATGCGGTTCCCCGGGAATGATTAATTCAATATCGAGCTAGCCTTGATCTGGACATAAACCGGCATGCCGATGCGTAAATCCAGCAACAGTTTGGATTTGCGGGTGATATACGCCAACAGCGGCGAATCGGCTACCTGATCCACGCTGCTTAGGCCCGACGGTGCTTCAGCATAACCAGACAGCCGCAACCGCACCACACAATGACCGCTGTCATCATCGGCGATACCGGTGATGACGGCCGGCAACACGTTCAGAATGCTGGTCGCGGTCGGCTGTTGCAGCGTGATGCTGACGTCGCGGGCATAGACTTGCAGCCGCAGCGTCGTGCCTGGATTGGCGGCCAGCCTCGGCAGGCTGAGTTCGCCGCCCGTGCAAGCCACCCGCGTCAATTGATAGTCCGCTTCATGTTCGACTACTTGTACTTGCCAAACCGTCGAGGCCTCCCTGTCCTGCGCCATAGACACATCCAGCCGGCTCAGGGTGTCCGACAAGGCGCCAGAAGCCAGCACCTTGCCTTCGTCCATGATTACCAGATGATCGGCCAGTTGCGCGACTTCCTGCCGAGAATGAGTCACGTACAGCACCGGAATCTGCAATTCACCATGCAGACGACTCAAAAACGGCAGGATGTCCTGCTTGCGCTTGAAATCCAGCGAAGCCAAGGGTTCATCCATCAACAGTATCTTCGGATTCAAGGCCAACGCGCGGGCAATCGCGACCCGCTGGCGTTCGCCGCCGGACAAATGCGCCGGCATTCTGTCCAATAAATGCTCGATGCCCAATAACGCCAGAATATGCGGCAAATCGGCTTGCGGGGCGGTTTTGACCATGCGTTTCAAGCCAAAGCGCAGATTGCCGGCGACGGTCAGGTGTGGAAACAAATTGGCTTCCTGAAACACATAGCCCAGTTCCCGTTTATGGGTCGGCAAAAATAGGCCTTGCTCACTGTCCTGCCAGACGTCGCCATTGATGCACAAAAATCCAGCAGAGGCTTTTTGCAGACCAGCGACGCAACGCAGCAAAGTGGTCTTGCCGGAGCCGGAGGGACCGAACAACACCGTGATGCCGCTGCCAGGCAAACGCAAATCCACGTTCAGCCGAAACTCGCCGTAGTCGAGATCGAATTTTGCGTTTATTGAAGTCGTCATTTTAGTTGATGGGCCACGGGATGGGTTTTCAGCGTGCTGTACAGCACCAGCAACACAGTAAAGGAAAACGCCAGCAGGCTGCCGGCCAGCCAATGCGCTTGTTCATAGTCCAAAGCTTCGACGTGATTGTAGATTTGCACTGACACCACACGCGTCCTATCCGGAATGTTGCCCCCCACCATCAACACCACGCCGAATTCGCCAACAGTATGCGCAAAGCCCAGGATCGTGGCGGTCAGGAAACCCGGCTTGGCCAGCGGCAGCACCACGTTAAAAAAGGTATCCAAGGGCCCCGCGCGCAAGGTAGCGGCGGCTTCCAGGGGTTGCTGACCAATTGCCGCAAACGACGCCTGCAAGGGTTGCACGACAAAAGGCAGGGAATAAAACACCGAGGCGACGACCAGGCCGCTAAAGGTAAACGGCAAGGTGCCCCAACCCAGTTCACTGGTCAGCCGGCCGATAGGGCCTTTTGGCCCCAGCACTACCAGCAGATAGAAACCCAACACCGTCGGTGGCAACACCAGCGGCAAGGCCACCAATGCATTGCAGATACCTTTGAAACGCGAGGTCGTGCGCGCCAGCCACCACGCCAGCGGCGTACCCAGCATCAGCATGATCACGGTGGCCAAACTGGCGACCTTGAATGTCAGCCACAGGGTGGCGATATCGGCTTCGTTCAACATGATGTCATCGCCCTACTCGGGTGAGCCGAAGCCGTATTTTCGGATGATGGCCCGCGCCGCCTCCGATTTCAGAAAAGCCACCAGAGCCCGCGCCGCCGGATTTTCGGCGCCGGTTTTAAGCAACACCGCTGTCTGGTTGAATGGCCCGTGCAGCTCGTCCGGTATCAGCCAGCCAGAACCGCTGCCGATCTTGCCAGTATTCAGATCGATCACCTGGGCCAGCGCCACGAAACCCAGTTCGGCATTGCCGGTAGTGACGAACTGGAAAGTTTGCGAGATGTTTTCACCCATCACACACAAAGGCCGCAGCTTGTCCAGCACGCCCAGGCTGGTCATGACTTCTTCCGCGACCACGCCGTAGGGTGCGTGAGAGGGATCGGCCAATGCAATGTGTTTGAAGCCGCCGGTTTTCAGGATTTCGCCTTTGTCATCTACCAAGCCCTGCGTCGCCGACCATAGAACCAGTTTGCCGATGGCATAGACAAAACGGCTTCCGGGCACGACCAGACCGGACTTTTCCAGTTCCTGCGGGTATTTTTCGCTGGCGGACAAATACACCTCGAACGGCGCGCCGCTCTCGATCTGGGCGAAGGCCTTGCCGGACGAACCGAACGAAAGCTTGGCCTCGTGGCCAGTGACTTTTTGGAATTCAGCGGCAATTTCGGTCATCGGCTTTGTGAAGTCAGCGGCGACGGCGACCAGCGTGGTTTCGGCGCACGCAATAGACGTCAGACAAAGCCCCTGGACGGCAAGCAGTAAAGTAAAAAGTGTTTTGATGCGCATGATGATCTCCCGATCCGGTGTTTAAAATCGCAGCTGGCTTTGGACGTAGAAATAATCCACATCTTGCGGATTTGGTGCGTTTTGGGTTTCCTTGGCAAACGCGCCCTTGAATAGATGCGCCCAAGCGGCCTCGAAATTCAAACTGCTGTTGAAGTCCCAGCGCGCGGTCATGTCCAATTGCTGACCGATGAAACTGTCGGTTTTACCGCTGATGTCGCGCAAGCTTGCCGTAGTCCAACTGTCCTTGTCTTCAGCCAGCCAATAAAACCGGTGTGCCAAGCCCAGTTGTACATCGTTACGCGGCGCGGCGGTGACCCGCAACCCTGGCGTATTGATATTGCTGCGGGCAAACGCACCATAAATACCGGTGGGGCCAAACTCGAATCGGCGGGCACCGTACAGCGTATCGAAGCGCTGATCCTTTTTGTCGTTGGGATCGTGGTCGCCGCTGGCGAAATCATATTCCAAATTCACATGCGGCGACCAAGGCATATCAATGGTATAGCCCACATCCAGGTGCTGATACCAGGCGGAATGGTCCAAATCCGCGCCATTGCCGGCATTGGTGTTCGAGCGCACCGTACCGAACTGGCCTATGGTTTCCGTGGAGAAATCAAACGCCCCCTTGGCCGGTTTCATGTAAAAACGCATACCGGGCGTGAAATAACGGCGATTGCGCGTCTGATTGCGTTGGCTATCGCCTTCGTCAAGATGATACAGATACAGTTCGCTGTTGATGCCCCAAGCCAGATCATAGACTTCCAAAAAACCGCCGGAGAACCAGGTATGGGTATCTTCCTCGTCGAATTCATGGGTTTCATCGAGAATATCCGCCGACGCGGTGGGGTAACGATTGACCGGCATCGTAATAAAGCCGTTGAATTGCCAATGGTTGTAATCCAATAAGCGAATCTTCACGCCGGTAAAGCTGTTGATAGTGTTACGCATCGCGTTTCTGGCTACCAAACGCCGGCTACCCAGATTGAGGGTTTGCCGGCCGGCCACGACTTCCGCGCCCAAACCGCTGTAAAACAGGTTTTGATCGGCCCACGCAGCATAACCTTGAATGAAATCGGCCTCGTCCGCATGGGTGTTATTGACACCGGAACCGCTATCGGCGCCTAGCGCCCGGGCATCCAGGAATTCCGCGCCGACTCGAAAGGCGCCCAAATTGGCTTGCAACCAAAAGTCGGTTTGCAACGGGATTTGCTGATCGCCGCCCTTACCGCTGGCCTTGAACTGCCCATCCTGCGATTCATAACGCGTGCGTTGTTCGACCGACATGGACAACCATTTCGGCAAGCCCAGCGCATCGTGCAGATTCCACACCGGTTTTTGGTATTTGTCGCCGCCCAGCAAAGCATCTTGCATCTGGCTTTCAAAGGCAGCGATGGGCGGCTTGGTATAGGTTTTGACTTCCGCGGCCAGTCCACTCGAAGCGCCCAGGGTAATCAAACCCGAAATGAACCATGTTAACGCGTGCGCGCCTTGCGGCTGTTTTGTTCGCATCGTTTTACCTTAATCAATGAGGAAACAAAGTCTATCGACGGTTTGCGTTGTGCCACCGATTCCAAGCACAGTTTAGTTCGTTATGAATCTTTGTAAATAACGATATGAGAACTGAGTTGTTTCCTTATGAAAGACAATCCCAAGAAAATCAGCCTATTTGCTGCTATTTATCCCGCCTTGACCAGCGCAGCCGACGCAGATTCATAATCAAGCCGGGGCGGATAAATCT
This sequence comes from Methylomonas rapida, assembly GCF_024360925.2. NCBI lineage: Bacteria > Pseudomonadati > Pseudomonadota > Gammaproteobacteria > Methylococcales > Methylococcaceae > Methylomonas > Methylomonas rapida. The sequence goes on from NZ_CP113517.1 coordinate 3,521,509, forward strand.
CATTACGCTTTAGCAGATAATCGAGCGCTCGCGCCATGAAAGCCTGGTTGACTTCATAATTGATGGCGGGAACACAACGCACTGGTATCGGGTTTGCGTAAATCGTTGCGCGGAGAGTTCATTTGGGCCTTGGCTCAATAACACGTCTATCCCCTTGGCGGTAATTTCCTGCATCAGATTATTCCCTGGCCAGGAATGGCTATTCTTGGCTGAACGCTGGTTTACGTCCAATCGTTTGCAAATATGGCCGCAATAGCCTGCGGTCATCAAAGCGTAGCAATTTGGGGTTTGTAATCGGGTAGGCAGGATTTGCTGAGTAACGTTCATGAAGGCTAGGCATCGCCCCGGCAAATGAAAGATACTGCGCGGGAGGCGGCGGGTAGAGGTCGATCAAATTCTTAGCGACTTGATCCTGAACCAGTAACGTGACCCGTCAGACTAACTCGTACCCCGGCATAAATCGTAATAGATCGCAGAGTAATAAGACCTCGGACTGTTCAAGCCTGAAGGTGAATTTAGCCTGACATCCGCCGCCTCCCTGCACATCAAGTTTACACCCTGGGAGGCCATGATGGAATTAACGGCAGTCTATCGTTGTGTGGCGGCGCTGGATGTACACCAAGCCAAGCTGACCGTCTGTGTCTTGTATGAAAACGACCTGGGCGAGGTCGCCACCGAAGTGCGCGAGTTTGGTGGTTTCAAACGGGATCGGCGCGAAATGGCTGCGTGGGTAGCGTCCTTTCATCCGGAGCTCGTGGTGATGGAAAGCACGGGCATTTATTGGAAGAGTCCCTATGCGGCATTGGAGTGGTATGGCTTGAATTTGGCCGTGGTCAATGCTCGCCATGTCAAGCAAGTCCCTGGGCGCAAGACGGATATCAACGACGCGCAATGGCTGGCTATTCTGGCCCGAAGCGGTTTGTTGCGTGGCGGCTTCGTACCGCCTCAGCATTTCCGCGACTATCGCCTGATCGCCCGGCAACTGCAAAAGCTGACCGGCATCGCCGCCGGCGAGAAAACCCGTTTGCACAAATTGTTGACCGACGCCGGTATTCGCCTGTCCGTCGTGATCAGCGATTTGTCCGGCAAATCGGCCAAAGCCATGATCCAAGGCTTGCTGGACGGCGAAACACCCGAGCAATTAGTAGCCCATGCCGATCCACGCCTGAAAGCCACGCCCGATGAATTACGCGAAGCCTTGGCGGGGGAACTGTCGGACAGTCACCGCTTCGTCATTCGCGAACTCATGGCGCATCTCGACGAATTGGAAGCGCGTATCCTGCGGTTTCGCCAAACCTTGCTGAGCCATTTGCGTGACTATCAAGGGATACTGCAAAATCTGCAAACGATACCGGGGATCGACGAACTGAGCGCCGCGATGTTATTGGTCGAAATCGGCGACGACATGAGTGCCTTTGGCTCAGCCGACAAACTGGCTTCTTGGGCCGGCGTCTGCCCCGGCCAAAACGAGTCGGCCGGCAAACGAAAATCGGCCAGGACCCGCAAAGGCAATCCTTATCTGCGCCGCATTTTGTGCGAAGCTGCCAATGCCGCCAGTCGAACCCGATGCCGCTTACAAGACAAGTTCAAGGCTTTGCTGATACGACGCGGGCGTAAACGTGCCATTTTTGCCATCGCCCATAAGTTACTGAAAATCGTGTTTTTGTTGATCCAGCGCGGCGATTATTACCGGGATGCCGATACGGACTACGAAGCACTGGCTGTCCAGCGCAACGCGCCGCGTTGGATCAAAAAGCTCATTCAATACGGCTATATCACACCCTAACTGGCGTGTGACCCAACATCATTTTTTTCGGCCTGTTTAGGTCAGGCTCGCGCTCGCCTCCCGCGCTGGGTATCTTTCAGAGTAACCTGGCCTGAGTCTTCAGCGTATCAGGCGTTTAATCGATAGGGCTTGTCTCACCTTTGATTGGCTCAGTTCGGCCAATTCAAGACACTCAAGCTATCACAAAATCCCATATTTGAACGTCCGGTTTAACGTCCTGACTTGTCATTAGCAATATGCATCATTCTGCTTTTAACTATTCAACTATTGTTGTATAGTTGATTACATGAATAAAGAAATTGCCACCACATTGTTTGAATCACTAGCATCTGGCGTTCGGCTAGACGTGTTCCGTCTGCTGGTCAAACACGCACCGACCGGTCTGGTTGCAGGGGAAATCGCCACTGAATTGGCTTTGCCGCCGACTAATTTATCGTTTCATCTGAAAGCGATGACACATGCGGGCTTGGTCAACGTGACGCAAGAAGGACGCTATCAGCGTTACCGAGCCAATTTAACCGTGATGCAGGCGTTGATCGATTATCTGACGGCGGAGTGCTGCACAGGGCAACCCGAGCTGTGTCTTGATGCCGGCGGGGCATCGGCATGTTGCGACAGCGACTGATTTTTTTCATCCCTACCTTAAGAACTATCCACTATGAATATTTTATTTCTATGCACCGGCAATTCCTGCCGCTCTCTGATGGGCGAAGCGGTTTTCAACCACTTGGCCCCGGAAGGTTGGCATGCGATCAGTGCGGGCAGCAAACCCATCGGTCGCCTGAACAGCGGCGCCGTGGCGTTGTTGCAAGAGAAAGGTATCTCCACCGAAGGTTATTACAGCAAATCCTGGAACGACCTGCCGGTCACGCCGGACATCGTCATCAGCGTTTGCGGTAACGCCGCCAACGAAACCTGTCCTGCCTATCTTGGCCCGGTCATGCGCGCCCATTGGGGCGTGGAAGACCCTGCGCATGCCGAAGGCACGGAAGCAGAAATCAAAGCCGCTTTCGAGACCGCTTATGGCATTTTGCGTCATCGCATCGAAACCTTCCTGGCCCTACCGCTGGATGACTTGAAGAACGATCCGGCGCGCCTGAAAGCCGAACTGGACCGTATCGGCACCTTGTTACCTTGATTTTGGGAGTTTAGCCATGAGCACTATTCAAATTTTCGATCCTGCCTTGTGTTGCAGCACCGGTGTCTGCGGTGTGGACGTCGATCAACAATTGGTGGATGTTTCCGCGGATGTGGATTGGGCCAAGCAAAATGGCGCGCAAATCGAGCGCTTCAATCTGGCGCAGCAACCGATGGCCTTTGCGGAAAACCCGATTGTCAAAGGTTTTTTGGAGCGTTCCGGCGCAGAAGCCCTGCCGTTGATTCTGGTCGATGGCGAAGTGGCGCTGGCCGGTCGTTATCCAAACCGAACAGAACTGGCACGCTGGGCAGCCATCGATGCCGTTGCGGAAAAGCCAGCGTCCAGCTGTTGCAGCGGCAGCAAGTGCTGCTAAGGCTTAATCCATGAAATTCCTCGATCGACCGCCGCGCTTTTTGTTCTTTACCGGCAAGGGCGGTGTCGGCAAGACATCCATCGCCTGCGCCACGGCCATTCGTTTGGCCGATGCCGGCCGCAAGGTGCTGCTGGTCAGCACCGACCCTGCTTCCAATGTCGGCCAGGTGTTCGGCATAGCCATCGGCAACCGGATCACCGAAATGCCTTCGGTGGCGGGCTTATCGGCACTGGAGATCGATCCACAAGCCGCCGCTCAAGCCTATCGCGACCGCATCGTCGGCCCGGTGCGAGGCCTGTTGCCTGATACCGTCGTCAAAGGCATAGAAGAGCAATTGTCCGGCGCCTGCACCACTGAAATCGCCGCCTTCGACGAATTCACCGCACTATTGACCGATAGCGCGCTGACGGCGGGTTACGATCACATCGTCTTCGATACCGCGCCGACCGGTCATACGATACGTTTATTGCAACTGCCCGGTGCCTGGAGTGGTTTCCTGGAAGCCGGCAAGGGTGATGCGTCCTGCCTGGGGCCGTTGGCCGGATTGGAAAAGCAGCGCGAACAATACAGAGCCGCCGTCGACGCCTTGGCTGGTTCTCAGCGCACGCGCTTGATTCTGGTCGCGCGCGCCCAGCAAGCCACCTTGCGCGAAGTCGCCCGCACCCATGAAGAACTGGCGGCGATAGGACTGTTGCAACAACATCTGGTCATCAATGGCATCCTGCCACAGAACGAAACGGAGTCCGATCCCTTGGCCGCGGCGATTCACGAACGCGAACAAGACGCGCTGCAAAACTTGCCCGCCGTTTTGCAACCGCTGCCGTGCGATCGGTTGATGCTCAAGCCTTTCAATATGGTCGGTCTAACCGCATTGCGGCAATTATTCGACGGCACGACCACAACGACCGAAGTCGCCGTCGATTCGCCGCTGGAGCTGGACGAACCGAACCTGTCCGAACTGATTGATGAAATCGCCAAAGACGAACACGGTTTGATCATGTTGATGGGCAAAGGCGGCGTCGGCAAGACCACCCTGGCCGCCGCCATTGCGGTGGAACTGGCGCGTCGAGGATTGCCGGTGCACCTGACCACGTCAGACCCGGCGGCCCATTTGAGCGAGACATTGAATGGCACGCTGGACAATCTAGCCGTCAGCCGCATCGATCCGCAACTGGAAACCGAACGTTATCGCCAACACGTATTAGAAACCAAGGGCGCCAAGCTGGATGAACAAGGCCGCGCCTTACTGGAAGAAGATCTGCGCTCGCCTTGCACCGAAGAAATCGCGGTGTTTCAGGCCTTTTCCGCCATCATCCGCGAATCAGGCAGCAAGTTTGTGGTGATGGACACCGCGCCCACCGGCCATACCTTGCTGCTGCTGGATGCGACCGGCGCCTATCACCGCGAAATCAGCCGGCAAATGGACACGACTGGCATGCACTACACCACGCCGTTGATGCGACTGCAAGACCCGAAACGCACCAAGGTTCTGATCGTGACCCTGGCGGAAACCACGCCAGTGCTGGAAGCCGCCAGCCTCCAAGCCGACCTGAAACGCGCCGGCATCGAAGCCTGGGCCTGGATCATCAACACCAGCGTGGCAGCCACTTCAGCCAAGTCGCCTTTGCTGCGGCAAAGAGCCGCCAATGAACTGCGGGAAATCACTGCCGTCGCCACGCAACATGCCCAGCGCTATGCCGTTGTGCCTTTGCTGCAACAAGAGCCGATAGGCGTCGAGCGCTTGCAGGCTCTGGTCGGCGAGCAGCGGCTGCCAACCTGACGTTTTTCGATACCTGCCATTTCAATTTAAGGGAACTCATGACATGAAACGCCTGCATATCCATATCGCCGTCGACGATCTCGAGCAAAACATCCGCTTTTACAGTGCCTTGTTTCAAAGCCAACCGACGGTGTTGGAAAACGATTACGCCAAATGGCTGCTGGATGATCCGCGCATCAATTTTGCAATTTCCCAGCGTGGACGCAAGGCTGGACTGGATCATTTAGGTATCCAAGTGGAATCGGCCAGTGAATTGGAAGCCGTACAACAAGGACTGTCTCATGCCTCACTACCTGTTGCGGAACAAAAACAGGCGGCTTGCTGCTATGCCCAATCGGATAAATATTGGACCGTCGATCCACAAGGCATCGCCTGGGAAGCGTTTCATTCTTTGAGTAGCATTCCGATGTTTGGTGAAGATGATGTTATCCAATTACAGCCTGCATCGCCTTGCTGTAACCCGAAACAGGTCGGCTCTGACTGACGCGGCGCAGCCACTGCCTAATTTATAGGAGATTACCCATGAATACCCCGCTTTGTCCGCATCCACGCCTATCGTTCCTAGATCGATTTTTGACGCTATGGATATTTATCGCTATGGCAATTGGCGTTGCCATCGGTTTTGTATGGCCGGGCCAGGTCAATCAACTCAATGCCTTGGTGTCAGTCGGTACAACCAATATTCCCATTGCCATTGGTCTAATCCTGATGATGTACCCACCGCTGGCCAAGGTGCATTACGAAGAGCTGGGCGACGTATTCCGCAACTGGCGGGTATTGGGTTTATCGCTGATTCAGAATTGGCTGATTGGGCCGGTGCTGATGTTTGCGTTGGCCATTGTGTTTTTGCGCGATTATCCCGAATACATGACTGGATTGATCATGATCGGCTTGGCTCGCTGCATTGCCATGGTAATCGTTTGGAACGAACTGGCGCGTGGCGACAATCAATATTGTGCCGCTCTGGTCGCCTTCAACAGCGTGTTTCAAGTGCTGTTTTTCAGTGTCTATGCTTGGGTATTCATCACTGTGCTGCCTCCGATATTCGGGCTGCAAGGTAGCCTGGTCGCCATCACCATAGGCGAAATCGCCAAAACCGTGTTCATCTACTTGGGTATTCCCTTCATCGCCGGTTTCACCACGCGCTTACTGCTGGTTAAAGCCAAAGGCAAGGATTGGTATCAGCAGACCTTTGTGCCGAAAATCAGCCCGCTGACGCTGATTGCCTTGCTGTTCACCATCGTGGTGATGTTTTCCCTAAAAGGCGAGTTGATCGTGCAGTTGCCGTTGGATGTGCTGCGAATTGCCATGCCGCTGTTGATCTACTTTGTTGTCATGTTCTTGGTCAGCTTCGTGATGGGTAAGGTGGTCGGCGCTGATTACGGTCAAACCACTACATTGGCTTTTACCGCAGCCAGCAACAATTTCGAACTGGCGATTGCCGTTGCGGTGGCGGTGTTCGGCATCAATAGTGGTGCAGCTTTTGCGGCGGTGATTGGACCCTTAATCGAAGTGCCGGTGATGGTTGCACTGGTGAATGTGGCATTTTTATTCAGGAAACGCCTTTATGCGGAGAGGTAATGCACTACGGGGCTGATACCCGCTATGCGTTAGCTCAACACTTGGAAACAGCAATGAACCAGAGCGAAAAAGTCATCCGGGTTTTTCAACATGACGGTTGCGGCGGCATGGGCTATCTGGCGAGCTTTCTCGATGCTCGGCGCGTGTCCTACGAGATGATTCGTATCGATCAACAACAAGCGCTACCACAGGACATACTGGACAGTGCCGGCTTGATTTTTTTGGGGAGTAACCTCAGCGTGAATAGTGATCATCCCTGGATCGCCGATGAAATTGAACTGATACGGCAAGCTGCTGAAATCGATTTGCCGGTGTTGGGCATTTGTTTTGGTGGACAACTTATTAGCAAAGCCTTGGGCGGCCACATCAGCAAAGCTCCGGCCATGCAAATCGGCTGGTTTCGGGTAGAGAGCACAGCAGAAGCCTCGACGTTGATCGACGCCCAACTACCTTCCAGTTTTGAGGCGTTTGAATGGCATGAAGACACGTTCTCGGTGCCGACCGGCGGTATCCCGCTGTTTTATGGCGAATGCGTTAAACAGCAGGGCTTTCTGCACGGCCGCTGCCTGGCCTTACAGTTTCATTTGGAAATCACCCGACACAAGATACAAGACTGTTTGCTTCAGGCCCGCAAGCGTGTCGCCGACAGCTCGGCCTGTGTCCACCCCAGCGAGCAAATGCTGCACGATTTGGATGACAGGATCACGCGCTTACATGCCGTTTCCGACAGCTTGTTTCAATGGTGGCTGAAATTAGGGGGTGAGGAGAAAAATGACTCATCAAGCCATGAATACCAGCCTCCACAGTGAGAATGCAAAAACCAAAGCCCCGATGGCCTGCAACGCCACCGAATTTGCTTCTGCCTGCCCAGGCTATCAAATAACGCCCAAGAACTTCCTGATGCATCTGTATGCACTTAAATTAAAAGGCTTTTTATGAATGACAGAGTTTATAACGTTCTAATTTTATGTACTGGCAACTCGGCCCGTAGCATCATGGCGGAAGCGGCATTTAATAAGCTAGGCGCTGGAAGATTCAAAGCTTACAGTGCCGGCAGCCATCCTACCGGCACTGTTCATCCTTTGGCCATCGAACAAATTAAAACCCTGAATTATCCAGTCGAGGAATTGCGCAGTAAAAGCTGGGATGAATTTGCCGCACCGGATGCTCCCGTCATGGATTTTGTGATCACTGTCTGCGATAAAGCAGCTGGCGAGGTCTGTCCGGTATGGCCTGGAAGACCGATTACCGCCTATTGGGGATTTGAAGACCCAGCAGCAGTACAAGGTAACGCAGAAGAGCAGCGCCGCGCTTTTAAAAGTGTTTTCAATTTTATCCTGGCTCGCATCAGATATTTTTTAGTCCTGCCACTGGAAAAGCTTGATGCTCTTGCGATCAAGCGCGAGATGGACATTATTGGCCAACTTAAAAACGACTAGCCGCGTAGCATTAAAGATGCCGTCTATTTTCAACTCACCGTAAAACGAAAATTCGAGGACCGATTACGATGAACCCACACCAGGAAGCAAAGACCAAAGCCGCGATGACTTACAATGCCGCCGCCGATCATTTCGACCATCCGGTCAGTTCGTTCTGGCACCGCTTTGGCCGGCGCACTATCGAACGGCTCGATCTACAAGCGGGTGAGCGGGTGCTGGACGTTTGTTCCGGCAGCGGCGGCTCGGCACTGCCAGCAGCGGATAGGGTTGGCGCGGACGGCTATGTGGTGGCGACCGATCTTGCCGGACGCCTGATCGACTTAGCCAGAGCCAAGGCCGAAGCTCAGGGCTTGGCCAACATCGAATTTCGCATCGACGACATGCTGGCCTTGGGCTATCCGGATCACAGCTTCGACGCGGTGGTTTGCGTCTTCGGTATTTTCTTCGTGCCGGACATGAGCGAGGCGGCCAGGGAATTATGGCGCATGGTCAAACCGGGCGGCCGGCTGGCCATCACCACCTGGGGACCGAATCTGTTCGAACCGGCCAACGGCGCATTCTGGGATTCCATCGAGCGAGAACGCCCCGATCTGCATCGGGCATTCAATCCCTGGGACCGCATCTCGGAACCGGAGGGCTTAAGACAGATGCTGGCGGAAGCTGGTGTACACAATGTCGATATCCTGGCCGAATCCGACACACATCCTTTGAACGAGCCGGAAGACTGGTGGAAGATCGCGATGGGCAGCGGCTATCGGGGTACCTTGGAACAACTGAACATCGATGCTTTCGAGCAAGTGCGGCAGAGCAACTTGTCGCGTCTTTTTGAAAAGCGCGTGACGGCGATCGAGACCAACGTCATTTACGCAATCGCCACGAAGAAATGAGCCCATGAATCCGCAAGCGCTCGAGCAATACCTACATGAGCATATTCCGCTGTCAAAAGCCATGCAGGTCTGCGTGCTCGAAGCCGTGCCAGAAAGGGTTATTGTGAGTGCACCGTTGGCGCCCAACATCAATCACACAGAATCCGTGTTCGGTGGTAGCGCCTCGGCAGTCGCCACCCTGGCGGCATGGTCACTGGTGCATGTCCGCCTGAAAAGCGCAGGTATCGCCAGTGGCATCGTGATTCAAAACAATACCATGAGCTATGAGCAGCCGATTCATGGATCATTTACGGCACGTTCGTTCATCAAGCAGCCGGAAGCGTGGGATGTTTTCATGCGGACGCTCTCCCGTAGAGGCCGCGCCCGAATTGCGGTTTCAGCCATCCTTGACTACGAGGGGCAGCCGGCAGGCAATTTTGAAGGAAATTTCGTGGCAATCGTAAAAGAGCCAGGCATCCGATAATTTGCAAAGCACCACACCAGAGAATGCATTTAAACCCAAACACCCGACAGCGTGTTTTTTAACCAATCAAAGGAGATAGGACATGACCGACACAGTGAAAATCGAGATTCTTGGAATGGGCTGCAATAAATGCCATCAACTAGAGGCCAACGCGCGGGAAGCCATAGCGTCACTTAACTTGACCGCCGAAGTTGAGCACATCACCGACATGATGCAAATCGTCGAACGCGGCGTGATGGCGACACCGGCCTTGGTCGTCAACGACGAGGTAGTCAGCCAGGGCAAGGTCATTACAGCCGAAGAAATCGCGCGACATTTGCGATGAAAACCAATCGGCCGAGTTGAAATCGGCTGGCTTGAATTCGTTTCTGACTTCGCCCTTAGTCCGTCGTTATTCCGGACATACCCAATGCCCCTTCAACAGGTAGGAGAAACACCATGAACAACCCTTCATTTTGGCATAACGAATGGAAGGCGCTATTACTAATTGTCGCCGGATTCTTGGTCTGTTTTTACCTGCCGGTGGAAGCCTTGCAAAGCTGGGAGCGCTTGCACAATGCTTTCTGGGAAGCCTTGTATCTGGTGCGCTGGTACGCCGAAGAACATGTATTGCTGTGTTTGATTCCGGCCTTCTTCATTGCCGGTGCCATCGCGGTCTTCGTTAGTCAGGGCGCGGTGATGAAATATCTCGGTGCGACTGCGCCCAAGGGTTTGGCCTATGCGGTGGCGTCGGTATCGGGCACCATCCTGGCAGTGTGTTCCTGTACCGTGTTGCCGTTGTTCGCCGGCATTTACCGGATGGGCGCGGGGCTGGGTCCGGCGATAGCCTTTTTGTATTCCGGGCCTGCCATCAATGTGTTGGCGATCATTTTGACGGCAAGAATTCTCGGCATGGAAATGGGCATTGCTCGCGCAGTTGGGGCTGTACTTTTCAGCGTGGTGATCGGCCTGATGATGGCCTATTTGTTCCGTAAGGAAGAACTGGAAAAGATCAAAAAACAAGCGGCATTGCCGGAAGAAGAACCCAAACGGCCGCTCTGGCAAAACAGCTTGTTTTTGGCCACGCTGGTATTGATTCTGGTGTTTGCCAACTGGGCTAAATCGGATAACACCGAAGGCCTGTGGCATGCGATTTATGAGGGCAAATGGTGGCTAACCGGATTATTCGGCGTCGCCTTGGCGGTCATCTTGAGTCGCTGGTTTCAACTGCCGTCTGGTCGTTTGGCATTGGTGGCCGTGCTGACTGCCGCGGCGGCGCTGCTGTTCGGCAGCCAACCCTTGCTGCCTTTTGCAGTGGCCGTCATCGGCCTGTCCTGGATCACCAGCAACGACGCAGCCGAAGGCGGCGCGTGGTTTGCCGCCGCCTGGGATTATGCCAAACAGATTTTGCCGTTGCTGTTGATCGGCGTGTTGATCGCCGGCGCCCTCCTCGGCCGCCCGGGCCACGAGGGTCTGATTCCGTCGGCATGGGTATCGTCGGCGGTGGGCGGCAACTCCATCGGCGCCAACTTCTTTGCCGCTTTTGCCGGCGCCTTCATGTATTTTGCCACCCTGACCGAAGTCCCCATCGTGCAAGGCCTGACCGGCAGCGGCATGGGCGAAGGCCCGGCGCTGGCCTTATTACTGGCCGGGCCGGCTTTGTCGCTGCCCAACATGCTGGTGATTCGCAGTATTTTGGGCACCACTAAAACCGTGGCGTTTGTCTCTCTGGTGGTAGTAATGGCGACTGGGTGCGGGTTGATGTATGGTGCGCTGATCACTTCTTGATCGTTTCAAATCACTTTCGATTTAAAGCGCGCATGATCTGGAAATCGTCATAAAAAACCATTTCTCCACCTAGAAGACCTTCAAGTTGAATGTATCAAGTTAAAACACATGAGCAACAGCCACATAGAGGCCAATACCTAGCCATGTCGTTATCAATAATGTCCACGGCAGCCAGTGCTGGCGATATACGATGATTTCACGTACTTCTTCGTCATCCTGCTCCCTGAGTGGCGCCTGCTGATTCGCCAACTTTTTCCGTTGTTTGTTCAGCTCACGGGCTTTTTCTTTCTGCTGTCGTTTGTAAAGATCTATGCCCTGCTGGATGCCTTGGGTAATCAGTTTGGTCTGTTCTTTGGTTTGAGCGGGACGCTGAATACGCTTAGCGATTTTTAACGCCTCGTCTTGTGTCTGCGGGGAGGGCTTTTGGTAACTGTTTTTGCTCATGATCGCGCGTTAATCGTTATAGTGATTGCGTTTGCTATGTAAGGAGTCAGTATGTCTAAATCGAGGATCATTGTCATCACCGGTGTAACACGCGGCCTAGGGCGAGCCATGGCCATTACGTTTGCCAGTTTGGGTCACACAGTGATTGGCTGCGGCCGCTCGCAAGCGGCGATAGATGTTCTCAAGACCGAGTTGGGCACGCCGCATCGGTTTGATGTCGTTGACGTGACCGTAGACAATGACGTGGCGATATGGGCAACATCGGTCATCCAGGATTTTGGACCACCTGACCTGCTGCTCAATAATGCCGCGATGATCAACGAGGTCAAACCTCTTTGGCAAATTTCGGCACGAGATTTCGATGCGGTCATCGATGTGAATATCAAAGGCGTGGCCCATGTGCTTCGTCACCTTGTCCCTGCCATGATCGAACGGCAAGAAGGTGTTATCGTCAATTTCAGCTCGGGTTGGGGTAGAAGTACGGATGCTGGCGTCGCGCCCTATTGCGCGTCGAAATGGGCCATCGAAGGCCTGACACGCGCATTGGCCCAGGAAGTCCCGAAATCCATGGCCGCCATTCCGTTAAATCCCGGCATTATCGATACCGATATGCTGAAAATCTGCTTTGGTGATGAGGCCAAGCAGTACCCCACTGCAGCACGCTGGGCCGAAACGGCTGTACCTTTTCTGCTTGCGTTGAGTGCTCGTGATAACGGCAAACCGCTATCGGTGCCGGGTTATTAGGCGTTAAGATAGGTTTTATTTCAGATGCATTCTTTAAACCTTACCGAACAAGCTCCTTTGGTCAATGTCGTCATTGAGACGCCTCGCGGCAGTTTTTTAAAGCGGGGCACGGCTGGAAAACTGGACTTTATCTCGCCGTTGCCCTGTCCATTCAACTATGGTTCGATTCCGGCCTATATCGGTTCGGATGGCGATTTTTTGGATGCGGTCGTGCTGGGGCCGCGGCTTCCTTTAGGAGCATCGGTTTCAGTTTATGCGTGGGGTTCAATCGGAATGATCGACGGCGGCGTGTATGAAGACAAGCTGATATGCGCCCCAACCCCCCTTTCCGAGAAACAGCAACGGCTGATTTTGTGGTTTTTCATAATTTATGCCAAGGCCAAATATCTGCTGAATTTAATCAAGGGGCGCAAAGGACACAACAACTGCGAAGGCTGGCACGATGCGGCCAGTGCGCTGGCCAGAGCAATACCCTGTAGTTCTGAGGATAAGAATGCAGGTTAAACCTGTCGGAAGGGGCATTTGCTAGCTTAAGCAGGTTTGGTCTCTGTTCCAGGCGCATTTCGCCATTAAGCCAGGCTTGCTTCGTCAATGATCGTGACAGCCGCCCCAATTGAGGCTGCTAACGAACATGGACAAGATTACCTCAAGCGGGTACGGCCAAAATTACCGCGCCAGCCTTGAATGTGGCCGTGACGGCCTGCCCTTTGCGCAGCCCCAGGGTTTCGACGCTGTCGTTGGTCACCGTCGCCGCGACTTTGTCGCCGCCGGCCAGCTCGATGTCGATTTCGGAATTGACCGCGCCGGGTTTGACCTCGGTGACCGTGCCCGGCAGTTGGTTACGCGCCGAAATCTTGTAACCGCCAAAATCGGTGATGATGATGACTTGCGGCGCCTTGACCAGAGCCACGACCTCCAGCCCGGCCTTGATGCCGAGTTTTTCCACCGACTCCTTGGTGACCGAGGCGACGAGGGTTTCGCCGCCTTTCAAACCGACATGCACTTCGGCATTGACGGCCCCGATGATGACTTCGCTGACGGTGCCGCTAAATTGGTTACGCGCGCTTGCTTGCATGACTATACCTCTCGGATTGGCTTATTAGGGATTGGGATTTGCCGGTTCGCATGCCCCGAAGCGGGCCGCTAAACGGCAACCCAGTTTATACCGCTATTCCCCAAATTAAATAACGTTTTTCCGAAATGCAGCATTGCGCTTGGCGAAACAAGCACGTCACAGCGAGCGTAAAAACGCCAGTAATGCCTCGCGTTTGGCGGATGGCAAATCAATGAAGACTTGCCGGCTGGCTGCCGCTTCGCCGCCATGCCAAAGCACCGCCTCGGTCAGATTTCTGGCTCTGCCGTCGTGCAAGAATTGACTGTGTTCGTTGATCGCTTCGATCAGCCCGATGCCCCACAGCGGCGGCGTGCGCCAATCGCGGCCGCCGGCTTCATAATCCGGCCGGCCATCCGCCAAGCCTTCGCCCATGTCGTGCAGCAATAAATCGCTGTAGGGATGAATGGTTTGCCCCGCCAACACCGGCATTTGCGGAAAATCGCCGGTGGTCAGGGTTGGAACGTGGCATACGGCACAACCAATTTCAGCGAAGATCTTTTCTCCGGTTTGCACTACAGGATCGTCGCTACGGCGCCTAGCGGGTACTTGCAACAGGCGCAGATAGGTCAGCACGGATTCCAATCGTTCGTTGTTCAGTTCCGGCTGCTGTAACGTTGGCGCTTGCCGGCAAGCGACTTGGACAGTGGTGCAATTTTCCTGCGGATGCAGCGGCGAGGTGATGCCCATATCGCCAATGAAGGCGCCGGCGGCTTGCTGTTTCAATGTCGCGACGTTGGCCTTGAGGCCGAAACGGCCGACGACGGTCGCGCGTTTTTCCGCGTCCCAAACTCGATTCGGCCGGCCCTGGATGCCAAACGGCTTGGCTTTGCCCGCCAAATCGATCAGGGTTTGTTCGTCCACCGCCTCCAGCAATCCCATCCCGAATACCGGTGGACCAACGCGCGGAGAAAACAGCGCATCGGCCGGCATCGGATCGTAATGCAAATCGGTAAATCGATACGCCGGCATACGCAGCTTTACGCTTTCGCCTCCCGCCAATTTAATTTCGCTTTCGCTATAGCTAACCGACACTCTGCCTTCGCCCGGCACGCCGGGAATGCCTTGTTCGTTCAGTTGATCGCCGTAAGCCGTCACCGGCAGCGGGCCACCGTGAGGCCCCTTGCCCGGCGCGCTCAGACGCACCAGCATCGAGCGCATGGCTTGCTCCGGCGTATCCGGGGCTTTGCCGCGGCCGTTTTTCGGATGGCAGGAAAGGCAGGACAGTTGGTTGTAAATCGGCCCGAGTCCGACAATGTCGCTGTCTGCGGCGGGCGGAATCACCCAACTGGCGCGGAACAAACCACGCCCCCGCAGCGCTTGCTCGCGAATCGATGGCGAAACGCCGGCATACAGGCGGGAAAACGCCTCGCGACTGGCGTCGGCGATTTCAAAACCACTGGCATCGGCTGCCACGGCCTCGAACGCGCCCAAAAACAGCAATGCACCGGCGAGCGTTCTCATAGCTGCGCGGCGGCATTCAGCAACTGTTCGGCTTCGTCGTAGCGCTTGCGCATCGCTTCAAACCACTGCCTGTCTTTTGCTTCCGTGTTGGCATCGCCGCCGCGCTTGGCGAACAGGGCTTGCAAATCTTGTTCATGCGCCTGTTCGGCGCTGATCGGCGCGCCGGTCAACAGTGCCCGAATACGCTGGGCCTTAGCCACGTCGCCGCCCCGCGCTTCCCATTGGCGTAAGCGATCAAATAATGCCTGAACACGGGGCCAATGTTCGGTAAACATCGCGTCGAATACCGCATTGTTCAAACCCAGGCGCGGCAAGGCCGTTTCCGGGTCATAAATGACGGGATGGGCCAGCGACGCGGCAAACGGATCGAAATAGTCCGCCGGTTTGGCACCGTAGACATCGGACCGTACCGGCAATTTACGAATATCGGCATGAAACAGCAGCTTTTGTCCCGCCTCCGATAACACGAAGGCCAAGAATTGTCTGGCCGCATCGCTATGTTTGCTGGCTCGGGTAATGGCGATATGGGCCGGCGAATACGCCACCGGTTGCGCGTAACTGAATTGCAACGGCGCACCGTTGGCAATCGCCGACGCGGTGAAAAAATCGATGGTCGGCGCGATGCCGCGCTCGCCTGCCCCGAGAATGTCGGTGACGAAGGTCGAGCCGGCTTCGACCGGCCTGGCATTGGCGACAATCTCCGCCAGCAGCGCCCAACCCTGGTCCCAACCGTATTGTTGCAACACGCTGTCTATCATCATCGGTGCAAAACCCACCTTGGACGGCACCGGCAAAGCCAGATGGCCTTGGTAGCGTTTATCGGCCAGATCTTGCCAGGTGCCGGGAAGCGGCAAACCGTGCATTTTGAGATACCTCGGATTGACAGCGAAGCCGTAGCCGGCCATCTCCGTGGCCCGATAGAAACCGTCCCGGTCCGCTAACGGCAGCGCGCCCAAATGCGTGGGCAGGCCCTGATCGGCCAAGACCAGCTTCTGCCAGGCGCCTTGCCGCTTGAGCGCTTGAAAAGTGCGCATCGTCGCTGACCAATACACATCGACACCGCCTTGTTCCGGCTGGCTTAGATACGGTAAGGCATCGTGCGGCATGCGCCAAAGGATTTGTACGTCGATATCAGGGTGCGCCTGTTCGAAAGCGGTTTCGAAACGGGATACCACCTCTTCCGGATAAGCCGTCAGCACGGTCAAGCTTTCCTTGGCTTGCGCAACAACGCTCCACAGCGCGACGATCAAAACATAGGCTAAGCGCATTTTCTCTCTCCTTGGGCTCAATAGCGCAGATTCAGGTTGGCAAAATAATTGCGGCCTTGCTCGGGAAAGCCTTCCTGATAGGCATAGTTTTCGTCGGCCACGTTATTGACGCCAAATTCCGCATTGAAGTCATCGCGCACTGGAAATGTCGCTTTCAGGTTGGCCACGACGAAATCGCCCGCCACCCGCGCGCCAATGGTGTCGCTGAAGCGCGCCGAATTGTATTCCGCGCTGGCCAGCAGCCTCAGGTATTTCAACGGCTGGTACTCGACCGAGGCGAAGACTTTGTGCTTGATGGTATCCAGCGGCAGGATGTCCGGGTTGGTAATGTTGTTGCGGTCCAGCCAGGTGTAATTGGCATGCAGGCGCCATTGTTCGTCGATGCTGGCCGTGGCGAATAGTTCGATGCCCAGGTTTTCCTGCTCGCCAATGTTTTGTTGCTGAAAACAGCGCGCATTGAGCCCTTGCGACTGACAGAAATTGCTATCCAGCGTGACCTCTTCGATTGCGCTGTCGATTTGGTTGAAGAACAAGGCACTACCGTAATCGAGCATGCCCCATGCCTTGCCGTCGAAACCGATTTCATAGTTCAAGGCTTTTTCCGCTTGCAAATCGGGACTTGGTAACGCGGTGCCCAAACGAAACGAGTAGCGGTCCTTGATGGTAGGGAAACGGGTCTTGTGAGCCAGGCTGGCGTGTATGACAAAATCCTTGAACCATTCGTAATACGCGGCGCCCTGGGCGTTGTAAGCATCCTTGTTGCTGAGCGGAAAAGTCTGCATCGAAGTACCGGTCCAGTTTTCGGCTTGCAGCCTGTGCTGACGTTCGTAACTGGCGCCCACTACGAAACGCAAGGCGTCGGTCGGCGTGTAGCTGTCCTCGATGGCATAGGAAAAGTATTCGTCGGCGGAACGTTCTTCCGGCGATTTGGGCCGGGTGTTGACGTAATCCGGCGTATTCCGGTTGTCGAACTCGCGGTGTACATCCTGCTTATAACTGAATCCCAGCTTTAGCTCGTGCTGGTCGAACCAGGTGTTGATGTATTCGAGGCCGGCGCCGAAGGTGTAATCGTTGTATTGGCTGTCGAACGCATACGGCCGGGTGATGCTGTTGTAATTTGGGTTATCGAAAGACATCAGGCCGTTCTTGAAGGTATCGTGATACGCGCGCAGTTTGACCGTATGCACATCTGCGAATTGCGTGCGCGAGACGAAGAACACGCTTTCTTTGTCCCAATAAGGCCAGCGCCAATAGCGGGTTTGTACGCTTCTATCCGTGCCGGTGTAGGGCGGCGTGTCTTTTTCCCCTTTTTGGGTATTGAAACCGACCGCGTATTCGTCTGTGTCGTTGGGGGTAATGCCTACCTTGACGCTGCCCTTGTAATCGGTGTTTCCGGAATTTTCCCGAATGCCTCCGTCTTCGTAAGCCGTGAGACTGAAATCCTCGGATAAACGCCAAAACTGTCTGTCCAGGAAAGAAAAACCACCTTGAATGTAGCCCCAGCCTTGGTTCGAGCCGATATTCAGCGCGGTTTGGTAATAGTTGTCGTCGAAGCGGGAATCCATACCCATGCCAACCTTCAAATCGGCTTCCAACACTTTGGTCGGACGCCGGCTGATCAAATTGATGCTGCCGCCCAAGGTATTCGGGCCATACATGACCGAGGCGTTACCCTTGCTGACGTCGATTTGCCCGATGTCGAAGGTCGTGAATCGATTCAAGTCGACATTGCCGTCGTAAGGCACGTAAACCGGTATGCCGTCCATGAACAACGGCACCTGCCGGGAATTGAAGCCGCGAATGAAAATCAGGCGCTCGTTGCGTTGACCGAGATTTTGAATGGATACGCCCGGCAAAAGATTCAACGCCGAAGCCACGTCGTTGCGGTTGTAGCGGCTGATGTCCTCGGCGGAGATGACTTCCTTATCGACGTCAAGCGTCTGATTGGCGCCGCCATTGACTTCGACGATACCTAATTGAAAACTGTCTTCTTCGGCCACGGCAAAGGGCGGCAAGGTTGCCAGCGTGAAAAATAGCAAAGGGATACGCATGAATTTACCTGCTAATCGGTTTCGATGCGGATGCGCTGTTGCCAAGGTCGCTCGGACATAAATGCCCTATAATCCTGAACGGCTTCCGTATCAAAGGTTCCGGGTTGAATGAACAGGACTGGACAGCCTTGCCCTGTGACAGAAGGGATTTTAATTTCGTTATGTATTCGTGTAAATAACGATACAGGAAACAGCTTATTCACTGATCGAGCACTAAATTATCCAGGAGCGCCGTGCTTATTACTGACCGCATCACTCAACACACTGCCCCCATGGCCTTGGTCGAAGCGGAATTGCGCCTGGCAGGCGTGCTGGACACTCGCATGATCGGCTTATTGCAAGCCATAGACCAAACGGGCTCGATCAACCAGGCGGCGAAACAGATGGGCTTGAGTTACAAGGGCGCCTGGCAAATCATCGAGCGCGCCAACAACCTGGCGCCGAAAGTGTTGATTGCCACCGCGATTGGCGGCAGCAAGGGCGGCGGCACCTGCCTGACCGAAGCCGGCAAATCCTTGGTGCATTTGTTTGCCCAACTGGAACAACAACATCAGCAGTTTCTGGCGGAACTGAATCGCAGCCTGGCTGCCGACCCCGATACTTTATTGTTGTTGCAGCGTTTGGTCGTAAAAACCAGCGCCCGCAACCAGTTGTTCGGCACCGTGACGGCCATCGAAACCGGCGCGGTTTACGCCAAAGTGATCGTCGAGCTCAAAGGCGGCGAACACGTTGTCGTCAATATCGGCATGACGGACTTACAAGCGATGGGATTGCGGGTAGATGCCGATGCGGTAATTTTGCTGAATCCTGCCGATATTTTATTAATCACTGACGCCGAACAGCATTACCTCGTCAGTAACCGCTTGCCCGGCCGCGTCGTTCGGATACGGCAGGATGAAGTCAGCGCCGAGGTGATGTTGGCGTTAAGCGGCGGCGAGATGCTGAGCGTCTCCCTCACGGCACAAAGCCTAAAAAACATGTCCATAACAGAAGGACTAAACCTGTGGGCGATATTCAACAGCCAGGCCCCTATAGTAGGAATCGATCAATAAGGATAGGGGCAAAAATACCGTCCCTGTTTATCCCTGCATCCCCGCCCGTGAAGCGAAAGGGCTTTTACGCCCTCTACAGAGCGAAGGAACAAAATATGAGCGCAACAGAATAGCCGCGTAATTTTGTGCACTTCTTCAAAAAACGCTACACTCTTGATTGACAAATCACTTTCCAACACGCATGGACGCATGGAACCGCTTTGCAGGTAATCTGGAGACCTTTTGATAATGCACACGATCTAGGGCTTCGAATCCAACCGGCTTGGCAATTGATACCAGAGGTGTTTCATGAATAACTCCCTGTTCGCGCTCGCACTTGTAATGTCCTGCCTAATAGCCACTTCGGCGTCGGCCGCCAATCCTCCACCCGCCCAGCTAACCGCCGAAGCCCAACAGCAAGTCTATGGCCTGCGCGAAGCTCTGGGCCTCGATGAGAGCAGCACCTTCCAAGTACAAAACATGCGACAGGATGCCCTTGGGCAAACCCACGTCCGCATGCAGCAACTTTACAAGGGTATCCGTATCTGGGGCGGCGAAATCATCACGCACACTCAGGCCAACCGGATGGCACAGCCGCCTACCTCCTCACTGAAAAAGGACATTCGGCTAGACACCCAACCCAAACTCTCGACAACGGACGTACTGGCCGTTGTCGAAAAAGACCATGCCCCCAGCCCCCGTTTTCTCATCCAGCCGACAACCGAGCTGGTCATTTACCCGGAAACCGAACGGCGCGCCTTAGTGCGCAAGGCCCTGTCGCACGGCAAGGAAGCAACCGCCGAAGATTTCGTGACCGAAGTAACAGGCTACCGGCTCGCCTACCATGTCCATACCGAACGCGAAAATCCGGGCGACACTCAACACATCGACTATTTGATCGATGCACAGACGGGCGCGATCATCGAAAAGTGGGATAGTTTGATGACCGCCAATACCCTGGGCACCGGCAAAAGCCAATACAGCGGTACCGTGCAGCTCAACACCAACAGCACGGCCACAGGTTTCGAACTGCGGGATTTGACCCGGCCCTTCAGCGGCGGCAACGTGGTTTACAACCTGGATCACTCGACTTCCGGCACAGGCACTATTTATCAGGACGCCGACGACGACTGGGGCGATGGCGCCAATTTCAAGGAAGAACCCGAACCGACCACCTCGGCCAACGGCCAAACCGCGGCGGTCGATGCCGCTCATGGCCTGCAAATCACCTGGGACATGTTTAAAAATGTATTCGGGCGCAACGGTATCGATGACCAAGGCAAACCCACCTACGCTCGCGTGCATTATGATTATGCCTACGACAATGCCTTTTATTCAGACTATTGCATGTGCATCACCTATGGCGATGGCACCAAGTTACAAACCTTGACGTCAATTGATGTGGCCGCCCACGAATTCGCGCATGGGGTTTGTTCGACATCGGCGAATCTGATTTACAGCAAGGAATCCGGTGGACTGAACGAAGCCAATTCGGACATCATGGGAACCATGGCCGAATTCTACGCGCGCGGCGCCAACGGCAAAGGTAGCATCATTCCCGACACGGGCGGAAACTGGACCCACGGCGAACAGATCACCACGCCCGCCTATCCATTGAAAATGCGCTTCATGTATAAACCCAGCAAGGATGGCAAGAGCGCCGATGCCTGGAGCCCGACCTTGCAAAACCTGGACGTGCATTACAGCTCGGGACCGATGAATCGCGCGTTTTACTTCCTCAGCCAAGGCGCCACCACCAGCGGCGAAACCTCGTCTAACTATCTGCCGCAAGGCATGAAAGGCATAGGCAACGACAAGGCGGCCAAGATCTGGTATCGCGCGTTGACGACTTATATGACCTCCTCCACCGATTATCTGGGCGCGCGAATTGCCAACATCCAGGCGGCCCGGGATTTGTTTCCAGCTGGCGGAGCGGAGGAAATCGCGGTTTGGAACGCCTTTGCCGCGATCAATGTCGGCGGCGCCTGGAGCGGTCCGGACAGTCCGCCGACCGTCAGCGCCCATGTCGTCGGTGACAAAGGTATGCTGACCTTCAATGCTTCCGCCAGCGACGACAAGGGTATCGTCAAGATGGATTTTCTGGTGGACGGTAAATTGGCCGGTACGAAAACCGCGGCACCCTACACAATGACTTACGATTCCATCATGGAAGACGATGGCCTGCATACCCTGGTTGCCAAGGCCACCGATACCACCGGTCAATACACCAATGCCACGGTGCCGTTTACCATTGCCAACGGCCAATTGATCAAAAATGGCAGCTTCGAAAAAGGCTACGGCGTGGGCTGGTCCAACACCAATGGCATGCAGATTGGCGCGATTTTGCGGCAAACGCCTTACGACGGCACCAAGATGGCCAAGTTTTGCGGCATGGGCTCGCAAATGAGCGTGGCGCTTTTTCAGTCCGTCATGCTCCCAGCCACTGCCAATTCGGCCACGTTGAGCTATGCACTTCACATCGACACCCAGGAATCGACCAAGACGGCTGCTCGCGACACCCTGACAGTACAGATTCGCAACGCCGCCGGCACGATTTTGAAAACCCTGGCGACACACAGCAATCTGGATGCTGCGGTGGGTTACAAATTGTTCAGTCATGATGTTGGCGCCTACAAAGGGCAAACCCTTCAGGTTTATTTCCTGGGGGCGGAAGACTCGGGCGCAGCCACCGGCTTCATATTGGACAAGGTCAATCTGAACATCAGCGGCGATAGCGAAATTGACGACATCCCTCCCAGCGTGAACGCCAGCGTCAGCGGCAGCAGCGGCATGATTACCTTGTCTGCCCAAGCCACCGATAACGTCGGCGTCGTAAAAGTGGAATTTTATGTCGATGACATGCTAAAAGGCAGCGATACGTCCGCCCCCTATGCGGTGCAGCTGGATAGTACTTCGTTAGCCGATGGGAACCATAGGCTGAAAGCCAAAGCCTATGACTCGGCAGGAAATATCGGAAGCTCGGACAGCGTGATTTTTAACATCGACCATAGCGTCATCGACACAGAGGCACCGACCATTACCGTCAGCCAAACCGGCAACAGCGGCTCCATCACGTTAAATGCTTCAGCGTCCGACAATATTGGCGTGACCAAAGTGGAGTTCTATGTAGATGGCGCCCCCAAAGGCACGGACACCAGCGCGCCATTCAGCATGGTTCTGGATTCTCTGACGCTGAGCAATGGCAATCACCAGTTACAAGGCAAGGCCTACGATGCTGCCGGCAATGTCGGCAGCTCCAACGTCGTCAGTTTTAACATCGATAACGGCGGCGGAACCGATAACAGCTATACCGAAATGGAGAACAACGGCACGACCAAAACCGCCAACATCGTTGGAGACTCGGTAACCAAGATCACTGGCTTTATCGGCACAGCCACGGACCATGATGTGTTCGCCATCAATGTTGCCCCCGGTCGCACGTTGACGGTGAACATGAAGGGTCCGGCCCGGGATTATGACTTATACTTGCTCAGCAGTGCCGGTAAGACCCTAAAAACCAGCGCCAATGTCGGTTCCACCGAAACGGTGACCTATAAAAATGCCAGTACATCGTCTGCCCGTTTTTATATCAAGGTCGTCGCTTTTGGTGGCGCCAATAGTGCTAGTGAGCCCTATATGCTTAGCCTGAATCGATGATTTGGGATATCTCGAAGGGCTGGGTTGGATGAGTCTTTCGAGCATCGCGCTTTATATTTTGAGGCCATAAAAATGTTGGAGGCAAAATGATGCAATCCTTGAAATATCCCTTTGTCTTGCTGGCCTTTATCGCTTTTGGCGTCATGGCGGCGGATCTTGGCAAGAGCGGCATGATCGATCGTGATTTTTCACTGGCTATCGGCAAGACCGTCGAGGTGGAGGGCGAGGATTTTTATATTCGCTTCAAGGCCGTGCTGGAAGACTCGCGCTGCCCTGCCAACGCGCTTTGTACCAGCCAAGGCAACGCTCAAGTCCAACTCGAGATACTCGGCACCTACGATCAACATCAAACGATCGTCTTGAATACCGACAATGAACCCAAAGCGATGACCGTCAAAGGACACAGGGTGATATTGATCGCCCTGAACCCCAGCAGAATCGACGGCGAATCGATTTCCGCGGGCGATTACGCCGTGACCCTGCGGGTCGAGAGTCCTGCCGATTAAAGACGCGGCCGCCATGCACCGGGTTTTCGTCGATTCCGGAGTCGATTTCGGAAACCGGTAGATTGCAGCGGCAGCCGGCAAGCAAGCCTAAAGGAAATCCATTTTGCAGGTTCCCGCATTTCCAGTTGCTTCGACGAGGCGGGAGGGCGCATAAAATAACGTCCTCAAGTGCGCGGATGAACTTCCGGCGATCGGCTCGGATTTATCCGCACAGCGCGAATGAATTCGCACCTACACCCTGATCTATTCCATGCTCATTACATGGCGAACGCGATCGTCAACCGGCTCGTATGCAAGCTGTTATTCGCCGCCAATTCGGCAAGTTGAACCGGGCCCGGTTTAAACATGGACACCCTTATCGATAAGCGTATAATTCGCGCAATCGTCGCTATCGACTGAGCAGCCCTCCCCTCGCCTTCCGAGTCATTTTCACCTATCTTGCTGATTTTTCCATGAAAATTGTCATTCTTGGCGCCGGCGTGACCGGTTCTTCCGTTGCTGGCGCGTTGGCCAGCGAAGAAAACGATATTGTCGTCATAGACAAAAAACCGCATCTGCTATCGGCGCTGAAAGGTCGATTGGACATCGCCACGATCGAAGGCAACGCGGCCCACCCCAGCGTATTGGAGCAGGCCGGCGTCAGCACGGCCGACATGGTGATTGCGGTCACCGACAGGGACGAAACCAACATGCTGGCGTGCCAAGTCATCAACACCTTGTACGAAAAACCCAAGACTATCGCCCGGGTACGCGCCATCGACTTCCTGAATCATCCTGAATTATTCAGGCCGGGCGGCATAGACATCGTCATCAGCCCGGAACAGGTCGTGACCGAAGCCATACACAACCTGATCAAATATCCCGGCGCACTGCATGTATCCGAATTCGCCGACGGCCTGGTGCGCCTGTTTTCGATACGCGTGGCACCCTCGGGCTTCCTGACCGGCAAGCGGATTCATGCGGTCAAGGAAAAACTGGCCGACAGCATGATTCGAATAGCGGCCATTTTCCGCGACGGCAAAGCCATCGCCGTCAATGGCGAAGCCGTGATCGCCACTGGCGACGAAGTGTTTTTCGTCTGTCCGCGCGACAAGGTCCGCAAGACGCTGGTGGATTTGCACAAACTGGAAGCACCGATCAAAACCATCATGCTGGCCGGCGGCGGCCATGTCGGCAAAAGATTGGCGCTGGCACTGGAAAACAATTACCACGTCAAGATTATCGAGCAGGATACGGTCCGGGCAAAGGAAATCGCCAACGACTTACGCCATACGATGATCCTGCATGGCGATTGCACCGACGAGTCCTTGCTTCAGGAAGAAATGATCGAAGACGTGGATTTATTCTGCGCCATCACCAACAACGACGGTATCAATCTGATTTCAGCGGGCCTTGCAAAAAAACTGGGTGCCAGAAAAGCCATTTGCCTGATCAACAACAACTCCTATCTGAAATTATTGGACGGCACCGAGATCGATCTGGCCATACAGCCCAAGCTGGAAACCTTGGGCGGCATCTTGAAACATGTCAGAAGAGGCGACGTGGTCGGCGTAAGCTCGGTCTGCGGCGGCAGTGCCGAAGCCATAGAGGCGATTGCCCACCGCAGTAAAAATGCGCCTTCGGTAGTGGGACTGCGCGTCGACCAGATCAATTTACCCAACGGCGTGGTATTGGGTGCATTGATCCGCGAGGGCGAAGTGATTCCCGTCCATCACGACACGGTTTTTGCCGAAGGCGATCACGTGGTGATGTTTGCGCTGGAGAAAAAATTGATCAAAGCCATCGAAGGCTATTTTCAGCCGATTTAGACCTCGCCCTCGATGAAGGCCAGCGTCTTTTGCGGCAAGGTCCCCTGGCCGTCGCGTTGAAGAGAAGACAGGCTGTCCTCGTGTACGGCGGTCATGAACTGGATCAACTGCATCTCGATCTTCAGCTTTTCCTGCGGGTCCTGTTCATCCCACATGCGATTCAGCAGCTGCTTGGCATGATGGTGTATCGTAAAGGCCACAGCTTCCGGTAAATGCGCGTAGCTGGTTTGCAGCGAACGTTTCAACTTGTCCAGCGAATCGAGATATTGTTGGTAATCCTTCAACTCCTGTTTGCACTGAATCTTGACCATCTCCAGTTCATTGCGGTTTCTGGCTTCGTTGAGTTCCAATTCGTGCGCCAGCTGCTGCGACTGCTTTTTCAATTGCGCCAGCAAGGCTTGTTCCGCCAGCACTCTGGCCCGATGCAATTCGGCGACGTCTTGCTGCCGTGACAAATGCCAGCGCAAATCTTCATCGCGTTTGCTGCGCCAGAAATTCAATGCTTCTTTCAGCCAGCGACTTACGACCGACATGGCAACTGCGCGCGCAAAGCCAGCATCGCTTGCGGATTGGATTGTTGGTGATGGTGTTTTAGATCTTTTTCCAGCGCTTTACGCTTGCCTGGAGCCGCATGATGCTGCAATTCGGTGCTGATGACCTTAAACAGCTGGCTGCGGTGCTTTTTATCATTGGCCGCCAACAAGCGCTGCCTTTTCAAATGCATCTGGTAATGCAGTTGGCGCTTTTCCAAAAACAGGCGCTGTCTGGCATCCTGTTGCCGAATTTGCAACATCGACACGCGCCTCATCGCCACGGCTTCCCGGCGAAAATAAATCGACAAACCGCGCCCCATCGCCTGCAGCAACAAGGCTATCAGCACAACCAGCATCGATGCGAACGCCAGCAGAATGACCTTGCCGGCTACCGGATAGACAAATCCCGCCACCGCCATCATGCCCAGTTGCCACCCGGCAAAGCCGGCGACGAACAACAGCATCCCCAGGGCAAAAATGCCCAATATGGCATACAGCATTGCTTTCAGCATGATGTTCAGGCCGGGCGCTCGATGAATTCCAGCGCGTTGCCATCGCGGTCTCGGCAGAATAACGCCTTGCGCCCGGACACGCTGGTCGTGTAGGACATTCCGGCTTTCTCGAGCTCTTCCCGCAAAGCATCGACCGAACTGCAATGCAACGCAACGTGCCTGTCCCGGCCGCCATGGGCCGGACGGCCGATGGTAGGGTCTGGATTGTCCAGTTCCAGCAGATGAATTTGTTGCTCGCCGATTTGCAGCCAGGCCCCCGGAAAAGGCAAATTCGGCCGCTCGGTAGGTTGCATGCCCAGAACATCCCGATAAAACAGCAAGGACTGCTCGGTGTCGGACACGATCAAGCTGGCATGATGAATGGTGAGATTGAATTTGGACATGAGAGCGACCTGTGGTTTTAAGCGTGCGCATTATAACGCGGCCGAAGCATTGGCTTAATGAGTTTTCATCCAGGCAAAACTGTCGTAGCTCGTGCCGGCCGGCTTGTACTCGGCCCCCATCCAGCCACGATAAGGCGATCCGGCGATCAGGCCGAACAAGGTATCAAAGTCGACCGAGCCGGTACCGGGCTGGCCCCGCCCCGGGCAATCGGCAAACTGGATGTGGCCGATTTTGTCGATATGTTGTGTTAAAAAAGCGGCGCAATCTTCCCGCATCCGGCTCATATGATAAATGTCGTATTGCAGACCTAGCTTCGGATGGCCAACCTCGTTCAGAAGGGACAGCATTTTGGCGCTGCTGTCCACGATGAAACCCGGCATATCGTGGCTATTGACCGCCTCAAATACCGTCGTCACGCCAGCGGTGGCAAAAGTCTCCGCCGCATGGCGCAAATTGTCCCTCAAGGTTTGCAGATACTGTTCCAATCGTTGCGGCGCCAAGCAACGCCCCGGTAATACGTTGATCACGTCCGGCTGTAAAAGCCTGGCGTACTCGAGCGCTATCGCCACGGCCTCGCGAAACTGCGCCCGCTTTTCCGGCACTGCCGCCAGCCCTTCGCCACCTTGTAACAAGGTATCGGCATCGACATTGAACAACACCAGTTTCAAAGCGTGGCGTTGCAGCTGTTCCAGAATTTGCTCGGCCGGCAATTCGTATGGAAATTGGATTTCCACGGCTTCGAATCCTTGCTGTTTCGCGGCCTCGAAACGCTGCAGCAACGGCAGCTCGGTAAACAATAGACTCAGATTGGCGCTAAAACGCAGCATCAAGCTTCCCTATACAATTTGATCAAGGTCGAAGGGTCTTGATCGAGAAAGCCTTGGCTGCCGTGCAATTGCATCAACTGCGCGGCCAAGGCGGACATCGGTATGGCGCTATGCTGCCCTCTAGCCAGATCGGCCGCCATGTTCAAATCCTTCAACAGCGTTTTGACCCGCCATTTGATTGGTTCGAATTGATTGGCCGCCATTTCCGGACCAACAATCTGCAAGGGTTTGGAATCGGCAAAGCCGCCAGCCAGCGCTTCCGGAATTTTTGCGCCGTCGACGCCCGCTTGCTTGGCCAAAGCCATCATTTCAGCGATGACCAGCACATTACAGCTGACGATCATTTGATTGCAGATCTTGGTGATCTGACCGCTGCCGACGGGCCCCATGTGCGTCAAACGGCTATACAGCGGCTGCAAAACTTGCCTTGCGATCGCAATGTCATCCACTTCGCCGCCAGCCATGATCGCCAGCGTGCCTTGCTCGGCGCCGGCGGTGCCGCCGGAAACGGGGGCATCGACCCAGCGCATGCCACAGCGTTGTTCAAGCTTGGCGGCCAATTGCCGGGTAGTATCCGGGGCGATGCTGGATAAATCGATCACCAACTGATCTTTACGACCGTGCGGCAACACGTAACCGTTGACGATGCCCTCGACCACCGCAGTATCGGCCAAACACAGCACTATCACGTCGGAAGTCTGCACCAAATTGACGATGCTGCTGCAAACGCGCGCGCCCGCTTGCTCGACCGCCGTCAGTTTTTCCGGACTACGGTTCCAGACGTTGACCTGAAATCCGGCCCGTAGCAATCGAAGCGTCATCGGCTTGCCCATCAATCCAATGCCGATGAAGCCGAGCGTATAGTTTTGTGCGGTCATGATTTATCCTAGAAAACTCATTTTGTCCGCGAAACACACGAAAATCACGAAAAGTTTCATACCGTTATCAAACCTGAGAGCAGCACAGAACAGGTGAATCGATAAGCTTCATAACGCAATGATTGCTTTCGTGTATTTCGTGATTTTCGTGGACTTGCTGCCGTTTTCAGGTTTATTCGTAGAGCGCGTCGCTCAAATCCGGCGCTTCCGGCAAGGTTTCCTTGGCGATGCGTTGAGCATAATCATGACCGGCACTACCGCTACTGGTGCTGCTGCGCAGCAAATTGTCATGCACCATGTTGAATGCCTTGTCGAAATCCGCGTTGATGAAGCCGCGCGTCAATTGCTCGCAAATATTGTACAGCGCCGAATAATGAATGCTTTCGCCCGACGAGCAGTTGTTGATTTTGTCGGCCAAAACCCGCATCACCGACAATACCGAACCGTCCTGACGCCAATTTACAGAAGTAGCGATGACGTCGTCACCGCGGCAGGCGATCGCGGCCAAGGCGTTGTAGGCCAAATCGACCAAGCCCGCCAGAATCTTGGCCAAATCGCCCGAAGTGATGGCCTTGAAGGTTTCGCTGCCGCAGTCCATCAACAAGGCTTGGCGCATGACGATGTCCATGTCCGATAAATGCGCGGTCTCTGGATACTCGGGCTGCTCGATACCGAAGCGTTGATGAAATTCTCTGACTTTTTGTAGATGTTTGTTCATGGCATCACCCCTCAATTAGAACAAATGATGAGGCATGGTACAGGGCGAAGCGAAAAAGCGCAAAAAGGATGACCGGGCCCGAGGCGCCGGACAGGGGGCGTAAAGCAAGCCTCTGTTTTATAGGCCCTGATCCTAACCTTCTCCTGGAGAGAGAAGGTTAGGATTTAACTTTTACGCCCTCATCAAGGGCAGGTGATTCGTCACGAGACCTAGATATCGAAATCCAGTTCGAAACCGCCATAGGCGAATAACGGCATGCCCGGGCGCGGACCGTAAGGCTGGCGGGATACGATGTACTCTTCATTCGAGGCATTCTGCACGCCGCCCAGGATTTTCACGCCTTTGGCCACCTTGTAATAAGCCGATACGTCCATGATGGCGTATTCGTCGGTGGTGCCGAAACGTGAATCAGGCACACCCACACCGTTGACTTGCTGCTCGGTGTTGCTGGCACTGGTAAAGCTCGAACTGACATAGTTGGCCGCCACATCGACACCCCATTGCTGGAAATGTAAACCGGTGCCGAAACTCAACGCAAACTCTGGAATATAAGGCACTTTGTTGCCTTTTTTGCCATAACTGAAAATCGATTCGGCATCGGTTGAGGTGGCATCGTTCAACTGCTCGGTATCGGTATAGGTGAACGACACGAAATAAGGATTGCTAAAGCCCCAGCCAAAATCCTCACCGGCGTCATAATTCATCGCCACCTCTACGCCGCGAGTATCGACTTTGCCGAAATTTTCGCTCTGCCCCGTACCGGCACCGCCGATATTGTTCACGACCAGCAGATTTTCAAATTGGGTATAAAAACCCGTCACTTCCGCGCTGAACGCGCCGTGGGTATATTTGGTGCCCAATTCATAAGCATTGCTGGTCTCTTCACCCAACTGGTCAATGACCGAGTTTTGCGGACTCGGCGGCGAAAAACCGCGATGCGCACTGGCAAATACCATTACATCATCGTTGAAACGGTAATCCAGGCTACCGCCGCCGGCATACATATCCAGCGAGCTTCTGCCGTTGGTGTTTGGATTGAGATTATTCACATACTCTTGATTCAAATGCTCATAGCGAATACCCGGCGTGAATCCCCATTTGCCCCATTCCATGCGGTCTTTCAGGTAAAAAGCATAGGCGTTGGTCAGACCATAGCGGTCATCCTGACTACCTGGAGCACCCTCGACCACATTGGTAATGACACCTTGGTTGTTTTGGGTGTAACGGGTATCGTGCTGAAAACGCGCTTCCCGGTCTTCGTGATAGCGCATGCCACCGTTCAATTCATGGTGTACCTCGCCTGAATCGAAGCGGTAAGTCGCGGCGGTTTCCACCCCGCCCGCATAATAACTGCGGTTGTTATCCCTAACCCGTAAGCGGCAAGTCAAATCGCCTTTCAAACACGCCAACCCCGTGCCACCATAATCGCCGGCCAGGGAGCGCGCCAAATCCCGATTCACACCATTTATGCTGATGTCCTGCAATTTACTCCAATTTCTATCGAACTCTTTGTAATACGCCGTAGTGACGATATCCAGATTATCGGTCGGCGAAACGAAATAACGGGCAAAGCCGCCGAATTGTTCACTGTCGATATTGTCGAACCGGGTCGACGAATAGCGTCTATAGGGATCGTTACGAAAATCGGCTTCGCTCAAGCCCAGATAGGTTTCGTCGGCGTCCATGCTGGAATAACCGAATTTGACCTCCAATTTCTGATACATCGCCGTATTTGGCTCCCAGGACAAGCGCACCATGGGCTCGACCTGCTGGAACCCTGTTTGGTCGCTGTCTTTGAAATCGGGCGTGGTATCGATGCTTTTGAAACCGTCCGAACCGCGATAAAAACCCTCGACCAGATATCCCACCTTGCCGTGCGCGGTATCCAGGGTATCGCCGACAAAGCCCTGGGTACGGAATTCGCCGTAACTGCCGTAAATCGATTTCAGATAGGCCTTGCCTTCCAACGGAATCGGGGTCGACAAATAGTTCATCACACCGCCGGTGATGTGCGGGCCGTATTTGATCTGGCTGCCGCCTTTCAGCACTTCTATGCCGCTCATGCGCCCGGCCGCCGGATTGTAATAAGCCGCTGGCGCAGAGTAAGGCGCCGGCGCGACCATGACACCGTCTTCCATCACGGTGATCTTGGCGCTACGCGTGGTATCGACACCGCGAAAGCTGATATTCGGGAATAAGCCGAAACCGTCTTCCTCGCGAATATTCACGCCCGGCGCCTTGCGCAACATTCTGTTGACGTCGCCGTAACTTTGGTCGCGAATGTCTTCGGTGCCAAGGTATGTCGCGGATGCAGGCATATCCTTGGCATCTTCCGCGCTGCCAACCACGCTGACCATATCCAAAGCTTCCGCCTCGACCCTGTTCCCGTCCGCCTGCTTCATGTCGACAGTCGATTCCTCGGCCCGCGCCGCTCCCGCCGACAGCCAGACTAGCGACATCGCGGCTACCAATCGTTTAGGTTCAAACATATTTCATCCCAATAAATCAAATGTAAAGCCATGTAAAAATGGCTACATGATACATTTGACACCAATGAGAATCAATTTCATTTTCATGAAATAAAAACGACTGCCCGCTGCCTCGCCTTCTCGGCCGACACACCCAATAAACAAAAAACTACTTCAAGAACAAGACACTACCAACAGGCAAGCAAGCATCATCCATGACGCTCAAGCAACTTCATATGCACCAATTTGCTGAAAAAGCTTTGGTTTTTTTTGATGTGTAATTGTTGATGGTCAATATTTTCGAATATCACGACGGAACGCGCATCGACCCAATAGACGTCCTGCTCCAGCGGCTTTTGCAACTCGAGCGGAATGATGTCATCCGGTGAGTTCAGCGAAGTATCCACGGCCAAACACCAGGTTCTTTCCTCGATACTAGGCAAGTGCAGTTTATGTTTGTCGTCCGACATGTTCAGCATGACATGCAAGTCGGCATCGTTCTTGCCCACTCCGGCCAGGGTGAATATCAAGATACGACTGCCCGGATTGTCCCACTCCGGCGGCTGGCCCGGTTGCAAGCCATGCCAGGTGATATCGGCAATTCCCCTCTCCTCCAGAATAGCCCCGGTCAAAAAATTACGCCGCATCAGCGACGGATGCCGCTTCCTGAGCTTGATCATCGTCTGCACAAAACGCAACACATCGGCATTTCGCTCGCTATCCGCCCAGTTCAGCCAGCTTAGTTCATTATCCTGACAATAACAGTTGTTGTTGCCTTGCTGGCTGTGCAAAAACTCATCGCCGGCCAGCAGCATGGGCACACCATGACTCAGCAGCAATAACGCGAAAGCATTTTTGGCTTGTTTGCGACGCAGCGCCAATATGGCCGCATCATTGGTTGGGCCTTCGACGCCACAGTTATAGCTCAAGTTGTGATTGCAGCCGTCACGGTTTTGTTCTCCATTGGCCGCGTTATGTTTTTCGTTATAGCTGAATAAGTCGTTTAAGGTGAAGCCATCATGACAGGTAATGAAATTGATGCCGCTAATCGGCAGACGGCCTTGGCGTTCGTATAAATCACTACTACCACACAAGCGGGTTGCCACTTCGTTGATCACGCCGCCATCGCCGCGTAAAAATCGGCGCATCGCATCTCGATACAAACCATTCCATTCCCCCCAGCGGTAACCGGGAAAACTCCCCACTTGATACAAACCCGATGCATCCCAGGCCTCGGCGATCAATTTGGTTTTGGCCAGCTGTTGCGACAGCTCTATCCCCCAAACCACCGGCGGATCCTGCATGACGCGCCCGCCCTCCCCGCGCGCCAGCGCGCTGGCCAGGTCGAAACGAAAACCATCGACATGCATTTCCCTAACCCAGTATTCCAAACTGCTGACAATGAAATGACTGACCAGGGGGTGATTGGCGTTGACGGTATTACCGCAGCCGGTGTAATCGTGAAAGATGCGTTTATCTTCGCTGTCGGTCAGATAAAAGGTGTTGCCGTGTATCCCTTTGAAATTGATCACCGGGCCTTCCGCACCCGCCTCGGAGGTGTGATTGAATACCACATCCATGATCACGCCTATGCCGGCTTTATGCAGCGCCTTGACCAGATCGCGAAATTCCCGGATGTGCGTAGCCTGCTCCGGCGTGACGCAATAGCCGGGATGAGGGCTGAAAAAACTATGCGTGCTGTAGCCCCAATAATTTTTCAAGCCCAAATCCGCGGTATGCGGCGGCACGTCCTGCTCATCAAACGCCATCACCGGCAACAATTCCACATGGGTAATGCCCAATTGCTGCAAATACGGGATTTTCTCGATTAATCCGGCAAAAGTTCCCGGATGCTTCACCTTGGACGATGGATGCCGAGTAAAGCCGCCGACATGTAATTCATAGATGATGGCCTTTTCACTACGAATCGCCAGCGGCGTATCCCCTTCCCAGTCGTAATGATTGTCCGTCACCACAGCGGCTCTCATCGCGCAATGAACATTATTACCCGGCACGCAAGCCGCGCTGCGCTGCCAAAGTTTGTCGCTCACGGCTCTGGCCCAAGGATCCAATAGCAGTTTTTCCCGGTCGAAGCGCAAGCCGGACTCGCTGGTCATCGACGGCCCATCTATTCGCCAGCCATACCAGGTGCCCAGCGGCAATTGTTCGACGAAGACATGCCAGGAAAAGAACGTGTGATTTTTGTCTTTTTGCAGCGGAATGACTTGAAAGGGCTGCGGACTATCGGCACGCGCGAACAGCAACAACTCGACATAAGTAGCATGCCGGCTGGAAATGGAAAAATTGACCCCCTCGTCGCTGACATGTATGCCATGCGGATATGGATTGCCAGATCTTAATGTGTACTTTTTTTGCATGAGCGGTGCCGTAGGCGTTTGGTTACCGGCAATTTTACTGCAAACAGGGAAATAAGCCTTAATCTTGCGCAAATAATCCACAGCGGTTAGAGTTTAAGCAAATCCCTGCGCGGTATCGTCGATATAAGATCGCGTCTTTTTTCAGGGTTGTGCAAAAATCGGCTAATCCAACCAACAATCCATAATGCCCCTGACATCCGCCAATTTCCCTAACCGTATCACACTATCGCGGCAGGAAATGAGCATGATCAGTCAGAGCATCAGCCGCGACTTTTCTCCCCGCCTTTACGCCAGCCGGTCCGCGCCCAAGATCGAAGCACCGTTTTCCGCCCAGGAATTACTGGAAATCAGCCGACATATCAGCCGTGAATACGCGCCCAGCAGGGCAAGCCAGCAATCACGACTCGTACTGCTAGCCGTATCCCCCGAAAAGCTGCACGCCTATTGGCATATCGCCAAGCGCCGCCTGACTCAGGCCTTGAAACGCCTCGAACAGCCGGTGCCCATGACGCTGAGAATTTATACCGAAGCCAAGACGGAAGCGCAGACCGACACGGAAGCAAACCAGACTTCTCCTTCGGCAAACCAGGCGCAATGGTTCGACCTGACGATCAATCAAGTCACAGGTCAACAGGATATTTACCTGCCCGCACTACCCGATACGTCCACCCCGGTTCGCTATCGTGCCGCCCTGGGCGAAAGCCTTGGCGATAAGGTTTTCATTCCATTGGCCTATTCGAACATTGCCTCCGCCCCGCATTCGATACCGCAGGAAGAGTATCATGAGCTACCCAACGCGATTACAGAGTCTATAATGCAAGGCACACTCCCCGCGTCATCCAGCGGACAATCCGGCTTCGGTCAAGGAAAATAATGTTACGATGAACAAAGGTTACCTCGCCATCGTTCTCCACGCTCATCTTCCTTATGTGCACCATCCAGAGCACGATAGTTTTTTTGAGGAAAACTGGCTGTTCGAGGCCATCACCGAATGCTACCTCCCGCTGATCGCCATGCTGGAACGCTTGCGACACGATCAAATCCGCTATCGCTTGACCTTGTCGCTCTCGCCCACGCTTATCACGATGCTGCAAGACGAATTACTGCAAACGCGTTATTTACGGCATTTAAACCGGTTACTGGAGCTGGCGGAAAAAGAAGTAGATCGTACCGTCGATCAGCCCGAATTTCATGATTTGGCCAGGCGTTACCACAACGACTTCACCGAAGCACTGCACTGCTATCGGGACTGTTATCGTTGCGATCTGCTGGAAGCCTTGGCCCAGCATCAGCGTAGCGGCGACCTGGAATTGATCACCACGGCGGCGACACATGGTTTTTTGCCGCTGCTGAACGTCAGCGAGACAGCGGTACAAAATCAGATCAAAGTGGGCCTGAATACCTTCAGCGCGCGGTTCGGCTTCTCCCCCGAAGGTTTTTGGTTGCCTGAGTGCGCCTACTATCCGGGGCTGGAAACGATACTTAAGGACAACGGCATTCAATATTTTTTCGTCGATAGCCACGGCCTGATGGATGCCAGCCAATTACCACGTTATGGCGTGTATGCGCCGCTAGACTGTGGCAATGGCGTGATGGCCTTCGGCCGGGACCCGGCTTGTTCAAGGCAGGTCTGGAGCGCGAAAGAAGGCTATCCTGGCGACCCGGATTACCGAGAATACTACCGTGATATCGGCTTCGACTTGCCTTTGGACTATATCGGCCCGTACATTCTCGATGGCACCACACGCATCAACACCGGGATCAAATACCACCGCATCACCGGAAAACCGAGTCGGGAAAAAGAGATTTACATACCCGCCAAGGCCCAGGCCAAAGCCGGGACACATGCCACGGACTTCATTGCCAGGCGCCAGCGGCAAATACAGAGCCTGTCGGCGGAAATGGCTCAACCACCCATCATCGTGGCGCCTTACGATGCGGAATTATTCGGCCATTGGTGGCATGAGGGCCCGTTATGGCTGGAGCAGGTTCTACGTCTGGCCAGCCAAACCAGCGGCATTGAAACCGTCAGCTGTGGCGATTACTTGCAGCAATATCCCGAACAACAACAAGCGACGCCATCGGCCTCGACTTGGGGGGATCGGGGCTATTCCGATTTTTGGCTGAACGACAGCAATGCCTGGATTTATCCGTTATTGCATAAAGCCGGCAACGAAATGGAAAGACTGGTCGCGGATTTGCAAGGCTTGAAAATCAACGAATTGCAACAGCGGGCCCTGAACCAGGCCTTGCGTTCGTTACTGCTGGCGCAAGCGTCGGACTGGCCATTCATCCTGAAATCCGGCACAACCGCCGAATACGCCAGAAAGCGTGTGACCGATCATCTGGCACGCTTTAATTATTTACACGACTGCATCCGGAAAAATCGTATTGACGAGCGTTATCTCACCGCACTGGAAGTCATGGACGATATTTTTCCGGAGATTGATTTTCGCGATTACCGCGTTCCCGAACGCAAGGGGTAGCAATGGCCAACGTTGAATTACTGGCGGTGGAAAACACCGTAAATCGAAAGAAAACCGGCAGCCAGCAGGTATTACAGTTTTTGATGTCCATCGAAAATACCGACTGCCACAAGCAAGTCGATGTGATCTGGGCCGGACATGACGGGGTCTGGCACACCTTACCGGCCAAATACCAGGGGCGTCGCGGCGACCGCCACGAATTCTGGCAGGCGCGCGTTACGCTGAGCGCCAAATCGGACAAAAAATTACCCGGCGACATTCGTTTTGCCGTGCGCGCGCGCTGCAATACCGACGAACTCTGGGATAACAATCAAGGCTGGAACCACCATAGCCGCCACGGCAGCGGCTTGACCCTGGTTGGCGATTTACTGCTGCAAAATCTGACGTTCAAACATCGTTTGGATGAAGGGCAACAATTCGTGCAAATCAAAGTTGCCCTGAATCCCGCCCTCAATGCCGACAGCGTTTTCATACGCTGGACTAGCGACAACTGGAGACACAGCCACGAAACGCCCTGCCACCGCGAAAAACGGCAGAAACAAGAAGGCGCGCAGATTTGGAGCGTCCGCCTGAAAACAGCCGATATATTCGCGCTGGAATACAGTGTTTACTGCAAAACGCGTTATCAAGAACTGTGGGACAACAATCTCGGAAAAAACTATCGCATCAGCCGCGACCCACTGAAAGTGATGATTCTGAACTTGCATTGCTATCAGGAAGAGCGGCAAGACTACAAATTATCCCAAATCGCCACAGCCATCGACGAACTAGCCGTCGATGTCGTCTGTCTTCAGGAAGTCGCCGAACATTGGAACGACGGCCATGGCGATTGGGCATCGAATGCTGCCAACATCATCAATCAGCGCCTGAACCAATCCATGTATTTATATACCGACTGGTCGCATCTGGGTTTTGACAAATACCGCGAGGGCGTGGCGATACTGAGCCGTTATCCGCTGGAACAGACAGAGTCGCGCTATGTTTCGGAAAACCAGGACCCATACAGCATTCATTCGCGCAAAGTCGCAAAGAGCCAAATTCAGGTGCCTTATATGGGCGCCATCAATGTGTTCTCGGCCCATTTGAGCTGGTGGGAAGATGGCTTCAAACAACAGTTCGAGCGCTTGTGCCAATGGGCTGAAAGTCAACTGAACGACGAGGTAAAAACGACGTTGCTGTGCGGCGATTTCAACATCGCGGCCGGATCGCTGGGGTACCAGCAAGTCGTCAATGGCAACCGATACGAGGACCAATATCTGGCCGCCAATCATCACGGCCTGTTCGAACAGATCTTTCGCGTCAACGATCCGCACTGGGGCAACATGCTGGCCGACGACTACCGTATCGATTACATTTTCATGAACAAAGACAGCGACTTGCGAGTCACATCGGCCAGAGTGTTGTTCACCGACGGGGACTATGGCCAAGTTTCGGATCATTGCGGTTATTTGATGACCTTCGAGCCGAAATAGCTCTCCCGGCGTTGACCAACCTGCCTCATGCAAACTGACGCATAAGTTTGTTATTTGGCACTATCGACCGATTGTGTCGCCAACGCGATTTCGCGCAGAAAACTGGCCAGTCCGCAAATCAAGCTCAGCATCGCCGCGATGAACAACATCGCCACCACGTCGGACAAGTCCACGGCCAGTTGCACCGCGATGAACAACGAGGCGATCGAAAGGCAGACGCATAAGGCCGACAGCGTGCAGAGCGTAATAGCCCTGCGAATCCAGAGGGTGCGCTTGGACAAATTGCGGACTTCCCGCTTGCCCGTCTCGCCAAGAGACCCGCTATCCATCTCGTTGAGCCGGCGCATCCTGTCGATCGCCCGCCCCAACCTATTGGTCAGTACGGCCAGAATAGACCCGATGCCGGTCAGCAAAAATACCGGCGCCACGGCTTGCTGAATCGCCAGCGCCACGGTGGGCACGTCATTCAAGGACGAAATAGCCATTCAATAATCGGATGATGAAAGTCTATTGCGCTGGTTTTTGCATGCGTTTCAGCGTAATGGAAACCAAGCCGTCGCCCTTGATCAAGGTATCGTCGTCTTTGATCTTCCAGGCTTCTTCAGAATCGTCTTGTTTTTTCAGGACCAGGTATTTCTGGCTGCCCGACTCGCGCACGAAAATGTCTTGGTAGTCGGTGCGAATGCCATCCGAATCGATGTAATCGGGGCCTATGTAAACGGTTTTGCTACCCGCGACTTGGGCAAAGGTGTTCAATATTTCGACAGAAGATCCGACTTGCTCGGTATATTCCCCTTCGTAGCCGTGGTCACAGCCCGCCAAAATCGCCGCCAATCCCAATATCAAAAGTTGTTTTAGCTTCATGTGATCTCCTGTTTTGAGGGATTTTCGGTAATTTTGGGGTTTAGTGCAATTGGGAGGGAGATTTATTTATATTTTGGGGGAGCGTTGAGTCGCTATCGCGACGGATGTATTTAAAGTCGGTTCTCGGACCGACAGCCGAGGTACTTTTCTTTGCTTGTCCAAAGAAAAGTACCCAAAAGAAACGACACCCGGATGCCGCGTTAATCCTGCGCTCCTCAGGTTTGAGCGGGGTTTTCCGAAGGGGCTTCCCAGCCCCTACGTAAAACGCGATGCATCCCTGCATCGCCCCTATCGGGCTAATCCGCTCAAACCCTCCGGTACTCGGCGCGGCATAACGGGAGATAGCCGTCACGGAGCCAAAGCTAATTTGCATAAATTCACCAATCAGCTTACGCCTGCCGGGTTGCATAAGCATGAAAAACAACGCTGGCTATTTGCTTCGGTACACTCGCGACCTATTTTTGTGCATACCGTTTGACCCACGCAAAACGCCTATGATCTTTTGCCAACAAATGCTGAATGATCTCCTGGCGTTCTTTTCCTTTTTTCTTCTGCAGAATGCGCTTGATCTCAGAATCTTGATCGTTGGGTTTAGCGCCGCGTTCGATAGCCTTTTCGAACCATTCGTCACCTTCTCCGTAACGCCCCGTGTCATAACAGAGCGCGCCCATCAAAGTGTATGGGTTATGGCTATTCGGATAATGATTGATCGCTTCCAGAGCACACTGTTCGGCTTCGCTCAGCCGATCAAGATCGCGTAATGCGCCGCCACGAGTGGTGAACAACGCAGACCTTAATTTAGCTTCTTTCAACGAACGCAGTTGTTGCTGGTTATTGGTCAATTTTAAGGCCGACTCAGGTTGGTTGGCCTTGCGCCAATCAGCACTGGCATTAACGATATTCCAAAAGCCTTTTGTTCGCTTGAATTCGGCTTCAGCATGCAACGCTTCGAGACGATGATAAGTGACAAATATTTGGGTATTCGGACGGAATAGCTCTTCCGTTTCGAGCCAAGCCACCTCCTGGCCAGACAGTCGCTGACTGGCATTTAGTTTGACGAGTATCGAATACAGTGGGCTTTCAATGCTGTCGTTACGCTGGCGGACTTGGTAATCAATCTTTAAAGACAGAAAAATGATCTCTTCAAAATTGTGTTCCTTACACCAAACAATGTCATCGTCGGTTAAGCCATGGCCTTGTTTGACTTTGCTGGTTAGCGCGTCTGCTTTTGGTTTATAGATAAACTTGAGCGTCTCGATCAGCTTTCGCTTTTTTAAATAGTTGATATCCGGTTCAGTCAACGGTTTTTCATCGCGAAGCTTTCGCAAGACTTTAAACAAGTGTTGGCTTGGGTCATCCGATGCAAATTGGGTTGCGCGAAACTGCTTTTTGAGGGCGATAAATTCGAGTCTTTGAGCTGATTCCAATGCCGAAATGCACTGATATTTGACTAAAAACTCTTGTTCGATTTCCGCTGGTACTGAACCTTCCTCAAGTTTTTGCAGGATCAAACATAACTGGAAAAAATCCTCTACTGCTAATTCGGAGGCATTGCATTGATATCGACTAAATAATGACTTGGCACGCGGCTCTACGTAGTGAAATACTGAAAAGACCCTGTTCTGAACAATCCATAAATAGTCGATTACCGACAAGGACTGCTCCAAAGTGATTTTATTCAAGCGCTTGACAGAATTTTGATCAAACGAAATATCTTCGGTAATACCAAATTTTTCCTTGACTCTGATGAACGATAGGAAAAGCTTATAGCCCTTATCGATCAATGCTAATTCATTTTCTTCCAAGACCTCTCGGTTATGGACTTTAAAGAATACCAAAGCCCGCTCGGACTCTGGCGTTGGAACAGTTAAGACATGCGATCGTACGAATCGATTATGACGAAGTGATGCCAAATCATTCCGAACGGTTTCTGCAATTGCGACCCTGTAAGTTTCGATAATTTTCCGATTTTCTTCTTGGGTCTTAATGAGCGAAATCGTGTCATCAAGTTTTTGAGAATCAAGCCAGTCCCATTCGTTGCTGGTCAAGTTTTTAGCCAGTTCAGCTTTACGAAGAATAAAGTACAACGTACCAAGCGGGTCTTTGGGTAATTCAGCAGGAATCCGGTATTTCTCGAAAATGCTATCAATCATGTGTTGTCCATAAACGCGTTAAATGGGCTGAGCCGGTAGGCTGGGTAGAGCAAAGCGAAACCCAGCTTTAAATCTAGCATCACTGGGCTTCATTGTTATTCGACCCAGCCTACATCCACGATCGGTTTTCCTCCCGTTATGCCGCGCCGAGCACCGGAGGGTTTGAACGGACTAGCCCGTTAGGGGCGATGCAGGGATGCATCGCGTTTTACGTAGGGGCTGGGAAGCCCCTTCGGAAAACCCCGTTTAAATCCTTCGGCGCGCAGGATCAACGCGGCATCCGGGTGTCATTTCTTTTGGGACCTTTTCTTTGGACAAGCAAAGAAAAGGTTCTCGGCTGTCGGTCCGAGAACCGACTTTAAAATATCGTCGCGATAGTGACACAATTTATGCAGGAAACGCCTAACGGCTTATTCCGGCCTACCTATCTCAATAAGGCCGTAAGGCGGAAGCCGATAGGTGTTCCGCCGAATGATCGCCACTATGACAATTGGTGGATCGCCTATCGGCGTGCACCCTACAAACCTCACAATTATCTAAAAGGTTCAAAATTTACGATGGGTTTTCCTCCCGTTATGCCGCGCCGAGCACCGGAGGGTTTGAGCGGACTAGCCCGTTAGGGGCGATGCAGGGATGCATCGCGTTTTACGTAGGGGCTGGGAAGCCCCTTCGGAAAACCCCGCTCAAACCTGAGGAGCGCAGGATTAACGCGGCATCCGGGTGTCGTTTCTTTTGGGTACTTTTCTTTGGACAAGCAAAGAAAAGTACCTCGGCTGTCGGTCCGAGAACCGACTTTAAATACATCCGTCGCGATAGCGACTCAAAAACTATGAGCTCGATAAAGTTAGTTGCCGGCAAACGCCAAACAGGCCCTGATATCCTTCTCTTCCAATTCCGGAAAATCCTCCAATATCTCGGCTTCAGTCATGCCATCGGCCAACCATCCCAATACATCGTAAACGGTAATTCTGAGCCCTCGAATGCAGGGTTTGCCTCCCCTTTTTCCGGGCTCCAAAGTGATAATGTCACGGTAGTCAATCGCCATGGCAATAAAACCCTCAAAAAATTCGTAGCGACTAGGGTACAAACGATTTG
Source organism: Methylomonas rapida (assembly GCF_024360925.2). Lineage (NCBI taxonomy): Bacteria > Pseudomonadati > Pseudomonadota > Gammaproteobacteria > Methylococcales > Methylococcaceae > Methylomonas > Methylomonas rapida. Next base: position 3,563,575 of record NZ_CP113517.1, read on the forward strand.
TACCCCATTGCAATTAACCCTTCAACTTCGCGACAAGCATTTTGTTCACTTCCCCAGGATTCGCCTTACCTTGAGACGCCTTCATGACCTGGCCGACCAAGGCCATCAGCGCCTTGTCTTTACCGGACAGGTATTGCTCGACCGGCACGGGATTGGCGGCGATCACTTCGTCGACGATGGCTTCGATGGCGCCGGTATCGGTGATTTGTTTAAGACCTTCGGTTTCGATGATTTCATCCGCCGTCGCGCTGCCGTTCCACAGCTTGTCGAATACCTGCTTGGCAATTTTGCCTGAGATGGTGTTGTCGGCGATGCGTTTCAAAAGCCCAGCCAGACGGGCCGCATCGACCGGGCAATCGCCGATTTCGAGACCGGCTTTGTTCAGCGCGCCGAGCACGTCACCGGTCATCCAATTGGCCGCTAGTTTGGCTTCGCCGCCGGTTTCCGCGACGACTTTTTCGTAAAAGTCGGCCAGTTCGCGCGACGAGGTCAAGGTCGCGGCGCTTTCGCCATCCATGCCGTATTGTTCGATGAAGCGGCGCTTCTTCGCATCCGGCAATTCCGGCAATGTCGCGCGGATTTCTTGTTTCAAGGCTTCTTCGATTTCGACCGGCAGCAAGTCCGGATCGGGGAAATAGCGGTAGTCGTTGGCTTCTTCCTTGCTGCGCATCGAACGGGTTTCATCTTTATTGGCGTCGTACAGCCTTGTTTCCTGCACGATCTTGCCCTTGTTCTCCAGGATGTCGATATGTCGCTCGATCTCGTAGTTGATGGCTTTTTCGACGAAGCGGAAGGAGTTGATGTTCTTGATTTCGGTGCGGGTGCCAAATTCTTGCTGGCCTTTGGGGCGCACCGAGACGTTGGCGTCACAGCGGAAAGAACCTTCCTGCATGTTGCCGTCGCAAATCTCCAGATAGCGTACCAGTTCGTGCAGCTTGCGCATGTAGGCGACCGCTTCCTTGGCCGAACGCATGTCGGGTTCAGAAACGATTTCCAGCAGCGGCGTGCCGGCCCGGTTCAGGTCGATGCCGGTCAGGCCGTGAAAATCTTCGTGCAGCGATTTGCCGGCGTCTTCTTCCAGATGGGCGCGGGTGATGCCGACACGTTTGGTCACGCCATCGACTTCGATGTCCAGATGGCCGTTGCCGACGATGGGCAGTTCGTACTGGCTGATCTGATAGCCCTTGGGCAAATCCGGATAAAAGTAGTTCTTGCGGGCGAACACCGAGTACGGCGCGATCTGGGCATCGATCGCCAGACCGAAGGTCACGGCCTTGCGCACGGCGTCTTTGTTCAAGACCGGCAATACGCCGGGCAAGCCCAAATCGACCGCGCAGGCCTGGGTGTTGGGTTCGGCGCCGTAGGCGGTGGATGCGCCGGAAAAGATTTTGGATTTGGTGGATAACTGGGTATGGATTTCCAGGCCGATGACGGCTTCCCATTCTGAGTTCATTGATGATTTCCTTTAAAGCTTATTCGGCAAAAACGTCATTTAAATCGATTTGCAGTTCGGGGAATAAATACGGGGCGACAATTTCGTTTCCGGGGTACAAAGCGTGTAATTGATATTTACCGTTCTCGTCGAGCACAAACTGCTGCACGATTTGTTCATAAGGAAACACCAGCCAATATTCGGTCACGCCGCTTTCCTGATACAAATCGTATTTCAGACGAACTTCCTTACGGCTATTGCCGGGAGAAAGAATCTCGATAATCCAATCCGGCGCGCCGTCGCAGCCTTGTCCGGTGAGTTTTTCCTTGTCGCAGATCACGCATAAATCCGGCTGGACGACGCTGAAAACTTCGCGGTCTTTGCGCAAGGATTTGCGACGGTCGTAGAGTTTGACATCGAAGGGGGCAAAGTAGACATTACATTGCTTGTGTTTAAAGTGACTGCCCAGACTCAAAAACAAGTTACCGGCGACAGTTTGATGCCTCCTGCTCGGCGCCGGCGACATCGCCATGATCTTGCCTTTGATCAGCTCGACCGATTCTTCGAGCCGCCAGGTCAAGTAATCAGCATAGCTGTAAGTACCATTGGGATCGAGTTGCGACAGTTGCGTGATCGGCGCCATGTTGCCTCCCGCTATTCAAAGCCTTGGGGTATTTGTTGATGCCAATCGGTGACCTGCTGGTAACGATGGCCGATGTTCAGTAACTTGGCTTCGCCAAAGTAATTACCTATCACCTGCATACCAACCGGCAAACCGCCGACGAAACCGGCCGGGATGGCCAGCGCCGGCAGCCCCGCCAAGTTGATCGCAATCGTGTAAATATCTTCCAGATACATCTGTACCGGATCGCTGGTTTTTGCACCGATGCGGAACGCGGTGTCCGGCGTTACGGGCCCCATCAGCACGTCGACTTCCGCCAAAGCGCGTTTGAAGTCGTCGCTGATCAGCCGGCGCGCTTGCTGCGCTTTCAAATAATAGGCATCGTAATAACCGGCCGACAGCGCATAGGTGCCCATCAGGATGCGGCGTTTGACTTCGGCGCCGAAGGCCTCGCCGCGTGAGCGCGTGTAAAGATCGGTCAGATCGGCCGGATTTTCGCAGCGGTAACCGAAGCGCACACCGTCGTAACGCGACAGGTTGGACGAACATTCGGCCGAAGCGATCACGTAATAAGCCGGAATCGCCAGTTTCAGATTCGGCATCGACACTTCCTTGACCTGGGCGCCCAATTTTTCGAATTCGGCTACGGCAGCTTGAATCACGGCGCCGATGTGGCCGTCCAACTCGCCGCTAAAAAATTCCTTGGGCAAGCCGATTTTGAGGCCCTGCAAGTCATCGTTCAAACTGGCGCTGTAATCCGGAATGGGCTGATCGACGCTGGTCGAGTCTTTGGGATCGAAACCCGCCATGACCTGCAGCAACAAAGCCGCATCTTCGGCGCTACGCGCCATCGGCCCGCCTTGATCCAGACTGGAGGCATAGGCGATCATGCCGTAGCGCGAAACCCGGCCATAGGTCGGTTTCAAGCCGGTGATGCCGCAAAACGCCGCCGGCTGGCGAATCGAGCCACCGGTATCGGTGCCGGTCACGGCCGGCGCCAGACGCGCCGCCACGGCGACAGCCGAGCCGCCGGAGGAACCGCCGGGCACGCAATCCGCATTCCAGGGGTTGCGGGCCGGGCCGTAATAGCTGGTCTCGTTGGAAGACCCCATCGCGAATTCGTCCATGTTCAATTTGCCCAGCATCACCGCGCCGGCCCGGTTGAATTTGTCGACGACCGTAGCATCGTAGGGGGCGATGAAATTGTCCAGCATTTTCGAGCCGCAGCTGGTTTTGGTACCCAGGGTGCAGAAAATATCCTTCTGCGCAATAGGGATGCCGGTCAAGGCCGAAGCATCGCCTGCAGACAATCTCTGATCCGCCGCTTGCGCTTGTTGCAGAGCGCCCTCCTCGCTGACCGTGATGAAGGCGTTCAAATCCTGGTGCTGACGTACACGATTCAGAAACGCCTGTGTCAACTCCACGCTGGAAAATTCTTTACTGCGCAGCCCGGCTGCCAGCTCACTCAAGGTAAGGTTATGCATATTCGTTCTTATTCGATGACTTTGGGAACCAGATACAATCCAGCTTCGGTTTGCGGGGCAATAGCCTGAAAGTGATCGCGCTGATCATTTTCCGTGACGACATCTTCACGTAAGCGTTGCATTTGATCGAGCGGGTGAGCCATGGGTAGCACACCGGTAGTGTCGGTCTGCCCCATTTGCGTCATCAAATCCAAGATGTTAGACAAATCACTGGCGTACCCGCCTATTTGCTGTTCGTCAATACCCAACCTGGCGAGGTGGGCGATTTTTTTCACGTCACTGGCCGTCAACGACATCTGTAAGCTCCATGTTAAGTAATTCAAATATCATACTTTATATCTTGCTCAACTGCCCGCTTGATTGATAAAGTAGCGGGATTTTCTGTGCGCTTTGGTGTAATCATGTTCAAACGAATTCGCGGCCTCTTTTCTAACGATTTATCCATCGATTTAGGTACGGCAAACACGCTTATCTACGTTCCAGGCCAAGGCATCGTCCTCAACGAACCCTCCGTCGTCGCCATCAAGGAAGACAAAATTCGCGGCCAGAAAACCATCGCGGCCATCGGCGCGGACGCCAAAAGCATGCTGGGCCGCACGCCAGGCAACATCACTGCGATTCGCCCCCTGAAGGACGGCGTGATCGCCGATTTCGCCGTCACCGAACGCATGCTGCGGTTTTTTATCAAAAAAGTCCATGAAAACAAACTATTGCGCCCCAGTCCGCGCATTCTGATCTGCGTGCCCTGCGGCTCCACCCAGGTTGAACGTCGGGCGATTCGCGAATCCGCCGCCATGGCCGGCGCACGCGAAGTCTATTTGATCGAAGAACCCATGTCCGCTGCGGTCGGTGCCGGCCTGCCGGTCGATACGGCACATGGCTCGATGGTACTGGACATCGGCGGCGGCACATCAGAAGTGGCGGTGATTTCGTTGAACGGCATCGTCTATTCGGCGTCGGTCAGAATCGGCGGCGACCGTTTCGACGAATCCATCATCAGCTATGTGCGCCGCAATTACGGCACGCTGATCGGCGAAGCCACGGCCGAAAAAATCAAGCACGAAATCGGCGCCGCCTACCCCGGCAGCGAAGTGCGTGAAATGCAAGTGACCGGCCGCAACCTAGCCGAAGGTGTGCCGCGCAGTTTCTCGCTGAATAGCAACGAAATCCTGGAAGCCCTGCAGGAACCTTTGTCCGGCATCGTCAGCGCGGTCAAAGTCGCGCTGGAACAAACCCCGCCTGAATTGGGCGCGGACGTCGCCAGCCGCGGTATCGTATTGACGGGCGGCGGCGCATTGCTGAAAGACATCGACCGCTTGATCGCGGAAGAAACCGGTCTGCCGGTGTTCATCGCCGACGATCCATTGACCTGCGTGGCCAGAGGCGGCGGCATGGTATTGGAAATGCTGGACAAAAGAGGCGCCTCCGCGTTTTCTCTCGAATAAACCTTATAGGCTTTACTCTGAAAGCCAGTGTAGGAGCGACGAGGGCGTCGCTCCAAAAACTTTCATTTGCAGAGGTGATGTCGAGTATCTACATGGACATATTCACGGCATCCTGCCTGGCAAGCAACCGCCCCCTGAGATGCTGCTTTTATGGGTCAGGGCGAAGCAAAGGCTTCATGAGGGTTACGATCTAAAAGACTAAATCAGCCTTATCTCGAAGACAAACCAATGATTTGGATTGTCTTTTCCGCATGATTTTCCAAAATTGACCGCAGCATCTGCCGTATTCCTTGCTATGGTAATATTGCGCTTCTTTTTTCAAGACGCCACCAACGTCGATTCAATCTGATTAGAGGTTTTGCCATAAAACTTTTATTTGCCCAAGGTCCTTCGCTGAATACGCGTCTGTTGGTAGCGGTAATGGTTGCGATCGCTTTGTTGGTCACGGATTTCCGCACGCAGCAGCTAAACCCATTGCGCTCGCTGCTGTCCATGCTTACGTATCCGCTGCAAGTCATCGCCAGCATGCCGGTCGACACGGTCAAATCGATGTCCGAGACGGTAGTTTCTTATGTCGAGCTACAAAAAGAAAACCGGCGCCTGAAGGAAACCCAACTCATCAACGATGCCAGGCTGCTGAAACTGGCCGCCCTGGAAAAAGAAAATATTCGTTTGCGCATGTTGCTGGAAAACTCGTTTCAACTCGGCGAACAAGTTTTGATTGCCGAATTGTTATCGGTAAAACTGATGCCCTACGAACACACCGTGGTGGTGAACAAAGGCACGCGCTTTGGCGTGCATCCCGAGCAACCCGTGCTCGACGCCAACGGCGTCGTCGGACAAGTAGTGCGCGCCCTGCCCTCCAGCGCGGAAGTCATGCTGATCACCGATCCCGATCACGCCATTCCAGTGGAGGTCAATCGCAACGGTTTACGCACGATCGCTTTTGGCACAGGCCAGCCCAACCGGCTACAACTGCCTTTTTTAGCCAAAAACGCCGACATTGTGCCGGGCGACTTATTGGTCACATCTGGCCTGGGCGGCGTTTTTCCGGCCGGCTATCCGGTCGCGGTCGTCGATAAATTCGAGACCCGCCCGGACAAATCGTTTGCCAACATTTATGCCACACCCAAAGCCCAACTGGAAACCAGCCGGGAGTTTTTGATCGTTTGGAGCGACTCCACCCCGGTGGTGTTGGACGGTAAAAAGCCAGAGGCCGAATCCGAAACCAATCAAGACGCTAATGTCCAGCCATAGCCCATTTGCTCTCCCGTACTTCCTGTTCACCATGGCCGCTGCGATGGCCTTGAGAGTCATGTCGATATTTCCCGATATAGACTTATTCAATCCGGACTGGGTCGGGCTAGTATTGATTTACTGGTGTATCGCTTTGCCGCAACGTTTTGGCGTATTCACCGCGTTTTGGGTTGGTTTGCTGACCGACGTACTGACCGGCCACTTGCTGGGCCAATACGCACTGATTTATGCGTTGATTAGCTATCTGAGCATACGCGAACACAAACGCTTACGCCAATTCCCGCTGGTACAGCAATGTTTGTTCGTAATGTTTTGCCTGATGTGCTCCCAAAGCCTGCTATTTGGCATGGAGAGCATGCAAGCTGCCAATCGCCTGCCGTTGTCGTTCTGGTACCCCGTGCTTTCCGGTACATTTGCCTGGCCCTTCGTCTTTTGGGCTTTACGCACGATTCGGGTTCTAGCACGCATTAGCGAATAGACATGGATAGAAAATTCGCCATCAAAGACCCTCTGGCGGAAAACCGCGTATTTCTGAGCCGCATCGTAGCGGCTTTCATGCTGATCCTCTTGATGATCGCGGGCCTGATCATCAGATTGGTCTATTTGCAGATTGTTGGTCACGAACATTACGCCACCCTGTCCAAGGACAACCGGGTCAAGATTTCGCCATTGCCCCCCACCCGCGGCATCATCTACGACCGTCAGGGCCGCATGCTGGCGGAAAACGTGCCGACCTACAGCCTGGAACTCATCCCGGAGCAGATCAAGAACCTGGACGAAACCCTGGCCAAACTGCAAACGCTGCTGAACATTCCCGCCGAAAAGATCGAGCAGTTTCACAAGCAGCGCAAACGCAACAAATCGTTTACCACCACACCCTTATTGCAAAATCTGTCCGACGAGGAAGTCGCCAAATTCGCCGTTGTCCGCCCTTATTTTCCGGGGGTCGATGTCTATGCGCGCCTGGTGCGCCATTATCCCTACGGCGAACTGGCGGCTCACGTCGTGGGCTACGTCGGCCGCATCAACGAACAGGAACTCAAAACCCTGCCGACCGCCGAATACAGCGGCACCGACATCATCGGCAAAAACGGCATCGAAAAAGCCTACGAATCGCATCTGCTCGGCACTGCGGGTTATGAAGAAATCGAAACCAATGCCCAGGCACGCGCGGTCAACACGCTAGCCACCGTCGAATCCATTGCCGGCTCCAACATCTATCTGACCCTGGACATCGATTTACAGAAGATCGCTTACGATGCCTTAAGCGAATATAACGGCGCGGCGGTGGCCATAGACATCAAAACCGGCGGCGTGCTGGCATTCGCCAGCCGGCCAGGATTCGATCCCAACCCGTTCGTGACCGGGATTTCCAGCAAGGATTACAAAGCCCTGCAGGACTCGCCAGATCAACCGCTTTATAACCGGGCATTGCGCGGTTTATATCCGCCCGGCTCGACGGTCAAGCCCTTTTACGCCCTGGCCGGGCTGGAATACGGCGTCATCGATTTCGGCCATCGTCTGTATTGCCCCGGCTACTACCGCCTGCCCAACGTGGATCATAAATACCGCGACTGGAAAAAGTGGGGACACGGCATGGTCGACATGAACGAAGCCATTACCCAATCCTGCGACGTGTATTTTTATGATCTAGCGCTGGCTCTGGGCATAGACCGCATGTCGGACTTCATGCGTCAGTTCGGTTTCGGCGAAAAAACCGGCATCGATTTGGTCGGCGAAATCAGCGGCCTGATGCCGTCAAAAGACTGGAAAAAACGCCACCGCAACCGTCCCTGGTATCCTGGCGAAACCCTGATTACCGGCATTGGTCAGGGTTATATGCAAGTCACGCCGCTGCAACTGGCCCATGCCACCGCCACGCTGGCCAATTATGGCAAAGTGGTTACGCCACATCTGGTACAGGAAATCATCACGCCGGATTACGCGACACCGCCTGAACTGGCGCCCGAAACCAGAATTCCGCTGACCAAGAAATATGTGGACAACATCATCTACGCCATGACCAACGTGGTACACGGCAATCGCGGCACGGCTGGCCGCCTGGCCAAAGCCATCAATTATCAGATCGCCGGCAAGACCGGCACCGCGCAGGTCTTTACCGTCAAACAGGAAGAAAAATACAACGAAGACGCCATCGACTTCAAAATGCGCGACCATGCCTTGTTCATTGCCTTTGCCCCCGTCCACGATCCCAAAATTGCTGTCGCCGTGGTCGCCGAACATGGCGGTCATGGCGGCTCGGTGGCCGCGCCCATCGCCGGGGAAATCATCGATGCTTATCTGAATCCGAAAAAGGCTGCCACCCATGAAAAATGAAATGCGCATCGAGCAATTTCAGTCGCCGTCATTACTGGGCAATCTGCTGCGCAAGTTGCATATCGATATTCCGTTGTTTTTGACACTGCTTTTGATTTGTTCGCTGAGTTTCGTGATTTTGTATAGTGCCGGCGGCCAAAACATGGCCTTGTTGATGCGCCATGCCAGCCGCACGGGCTTGGCCATGCTGTTGATGATCGTTCTGGCGCACGTCAATCCGCGGCGGTTTCAAACTTTTTCCGTGGCTTTTTTCGTGGCTTGCGTGATGCTGTTACTGGCGGTTGCCGTCATGGGCCAAATCAGCATGGGCGCGCAACGCTGGCTGGATCTCGGATTTTTTCGCTTTCAACCGTCGGAATTCACCAAAATTGCCGCCCCGATGATGGTGGCGTGGTATTTATCCGAACATTCGCTGCCACCCAAGCCGAAGCAAGTGTTGGCGGCCGGCATATTATTGGCCATACCGGTATTATTGATCGCCAAACAACCGGATCTAGGCACCTCGTTGCTGGTTGCCAGCTCTGGCGCGGCCGTGCTGTTCTTTGCCGGCTTGTCCTGGTGGCTAATCCTGGGCATCATCTCGATTCTCGCGGCATTGACACCGGTGTTATGGCATTTCATGCGCGAATATCAACGCAACCGCGTGCTGACTTTCATCAATCCCGAAGCCGATCCGATGGGAACGGGCTACCACATCATTCAATCCAAGATTGCGATCGGTTCCGGCGGCATCAACGGCAAAGGCTGGCTGGGCAGCACGCAAGCCAAGCTGGACTTTTTACCAGAAAGCTCTACCGACTTCATTTTTGCGGTGTTCGCGGAAGAATTCGGCCTGTTCGGCTGCGTCGGCCTGTTGTTCCTGTACTTGCTGGTCATCAGCCGCTGTTTCTATATCGCCGTGCAAGCGCAAGATACCTATTGCCGCCTATTGGCCGGCAGCCTGGCCTTCACGTTTTTTGTCTATGTGTTCGTCAATATCGGCATGGTCATCGGAATTTTGCCGGTGGTTGGGGTGCCGTTGCCGCTGATCAGCTACGGCGGCACCTCGATGGTGACACTGATGGCGGGTTTTGGCATATTGATGTCGATACATACGCATCGGAAGCTGTTACCGGTTTGATCGACAAAAATTATCGTCTTTTATAAACTTTGAATTCTGCTTATGTCATTTCGCCTTTTACTCCTATTCATTTTGTCGTTATTTGTGCCAGCCGCATCGGCCGCGATTACCGAAACCGATTCGTTCAAGCGCTTCGTCGCCCAGATGGTCAAGCAACATCATTTCAACGAAACCGAACTACGCCATTTATTTCAAGCGGTCAACATCCAGCAGCCGATTCTGGATGCGATGGCCAAACCGGCGGAAGCCAAACCCTGGTATCAATACCGCGAGATATTCATGACCGAATCGCGCATAGCCGGCGGCGTGCAATTCTGGCGCGATAATGAAGCGGCCTTGAGAGCAGTCGAACAACAATACGGCGTGCCGGCCGAAATCGTCATTGCCATCATCGGCGTCGAAACCAAATACGGCGCCTTTACCGGCAAATACCGGGTCATCGATGCCTTGGCGACCCTGGGCTTTGCTTACCCATCCCGTAGCGAATTCTTCTTGAAAGAATTGGAAAACTTCCTGTTATTGAGCCGTGAAGAACATATCGACCCATTACAGCCTATGGGTTCCTATGCCGGCGCGATGGGGCTGTCTCAATTCATGCCCAGCAGCTACCGGGCCTATGCGAAAGACTTCGATCTGGACCATAAACGCGACATTTGGCAAAACAGCAGCGATGCGATCGCCAGCGTGGCAAATTACTTCGTAGCCAATGGCTGGCAACGCGGCGGCGCCATCGCTTTTCGGGTCAACGCTCGCAGCGATGCATACCGCAGCGCGTTGAGCAAAGGCGTCAAGCCCGATATGTCGATAGGACAATTGCGTAAACTTGGCATTACCACACCGTCACAACTTACCGATAGCGAAAATGCAAAATTACTGAGCTATCCCTTGCTAGATGGCGAAGAGCTTTGGCTGGGCTTGCATAATTTCTATGTCATCACCCGCTATAACCATAGTCCGCTTTATGCCATGGCGGTATTTCAATTGAGCCAGGCGATACGCGACAAAAAACTGCACGACTGATTGGCGTCAATCGTAATGGCTGGAGCGCTCTGCCAGCGCTTCAGCACCCTATATTCCACGCCAGCCGGCGTAGAACAGGATTCCACCAGACAAAATCCGTCGATTTGCCAGCCTATGGGTTCAAATGCAATTTCAGGTAGGAATTTGGCTTTACGCAACAAGGTCACATGTGGCGTGTAAGGCCGCCGGTCGACCTCGATTTCGTGTTGAATGGCAGCGGCGTTGAGTTGTTCGACCAAACTCGATACCGCCGTATCGAATTGCTCCGCGCACAAACAAACCACGGCGGGCTTTTTCCAATACTGGAGTCGGTCAAACATCAGACGCATCGGCTCGACGACTATATTGTCGGCAGCCTGCATCATGGCAGCTTGCTGTGCTTCGTCCAGGTTCCCCAAAAAAACCAGCGTGGCATGCACATTCATGGCTGAGACAGGCCTGCCATACCCTCTCAGACTGCGAACGATTTTTTGAAATCGCTGCCGGGTATCGTCATCCGGCCAAAGGGCAAAGAATAGCCGCTTCATGACCTCGTCACTCGGCAAGCAATTGCCTGATCAGGCTTTCCAATTCGGAAAATTCTCCAAACCGGCACGCGCGCAAAATACCCTGCTTATCGACCAGGATATGCGATGGCGTACCTTGCAACGCAAAACGCTCGAAGGTTTCGGCACGGTACTCCAAAGTTTGCAAATAATCCCTGATACGCAACCTGATCTGTTGGTAATCGGCCGACTGCCTGGAAATATCCGGCAATTTTTGTCGAATGAAATCGTCCACGGTTTGCTCGGTGACGGGTTCCTCTACTTTCAGCAAGCAGTCCATGGCTACCGGAAACGGGATGCGATACGGCCATAGTCCATTCCGCAATTGTCCATACTCCTGTAACGCCCGCCGTGTCTCGCCAACCACCTCGCATTTTTCCAACAGCAGTCGTAGATTAACCAAGTTGTTTTTATCAAAATCCTCGAAGGCGGTGGCAACGCCCAACACTGCCAGTCCTTGCTCGGCGTAACGCTGATGTAAATCGATGGCCTGCGGCAGAGAATACAAGAAACAACCTGGGCAATTGACTTGAAACACCTCGACCAGCACCACCTTTCCCCGCAATTGATCAAAGTTGGTAGCTTCTCCCTGCACCCATTGGGACACCGCTAGTGGTACGGTCATTTGACTCAATTGAGCTTTGATCATTTTTTAACTACATGTAATTAAACAACGATAGATTTTGCACTTTGACATAGGCTTGCTGGGCCGCCTGAAGTGCAATCTCTTGTAAATTGAATTTACTCAAGGCTTCGGCATAGTCCAGATCACCAATTTCAGATGCCGTGCTTTTGTTATCCAAGATGTAGTCGGCATTCCGGTTTTCCTGCACATCCAGCGCATTCATTCGGGCACCGACAGAAGCCCTAACAGTGGAAAAACGCTCTAAAGCCTTGCTTATATCGCCCAAGGAAGCTGGGTCTGGAGTATTGTTTTTCAGCCCGGCAGACAAGGTTTCGATGGCCTGGAACACATTCTCAATACTACCGAGAGTTAACGGGTCAGGGAGTATATTGCCAAAAACCTCGTTACCCGGATCACCATCGGCAACTTGCCGGTCAGGACCAATTTCTATTTTGCGCTGATTGGTATCGCCTTGATAGGTATAAACAGGAGGCACAGAATCATCGTGGGTAAAAGCCTTTTGATCCGTCTTGTAACCGGAAAAAATATACTCTCCGTTGGCATTTTTTGTATTGGCAATCCCCAATAACTGATCCTTTAATAGATCGATTTCCTCGGCAATTTGCTTTCTATTTTCTGGAGAAATAGAACCATTCAAGCCTCGTAGCGCCAAGTCTTGAATGCTTTGCAAAGCATCAGTGGCATTACTCAAACTAGATTCTTCCAAACCCAACCGCTGCCTCGCCGCACCGATATTCACTTGATATTGTTCACTTTCCTTAATATTTTGTTCCAGATCGATCAATGAGGTTGCTGCCACCGGATTTTCGGAGGGTGTCAGATATTTTTTATTGGATGACAATTTTAGCTGGGTTTCACTAAGCTTGGCCTGCTGATCCAGCATCGCGTTCACGGCTAGCTGATGACTCCATGAAGTAGAAATACGCATGACAACCTCCCCTAACGAACGGCACCGATCAGACTATCGAACAACGTATTGGCCACCGATATGGCCTGTGCCGCTGCCTGATAAGACTGTTGAAACTTGATTAAATTCGCGGCTTCTTCATCCAGATTGACGCCAGAAACCGATTCCCAGGAAGAGGTGGCCTGTTTCAACAACGTATCCTGTGCCGAACGACTCACTTGGGCGTTGCGCGTCTGCGTGCCCACTTTGGAAACTATTTGCCCATACGCATCGGAAAAAGTCGCCGTGCCGTTGAACATCAGACTGGCATTTTCCAGTTGCGCCAAGGCCAAGGCATTGCGGTTGTCGCCCGGCAAACCGGACACCGGCGGGCCATCAACACGACCTTGTGCCGCCGCTATTTGTTTAGGATCGGTAATGGCCAGTTTGATATTCTTGGCTGCATCATAAGCAGGCCTGATTAAAAAACTATCACCCACTGTTAGAGTTCCGCTCAAAGCCAGGTTGAATCCATCAGCGGGCGCCGTGACATTCGTATTATCACTCAACCGAGTCAACGTATAAGCCGGTGGAGGCCCTACTGCCGAAATGGTAAGCTGATAATCACTGGCTTTGAGGCCTGAGGCGGATGTCGCAAATGTAGCGGTCAAAGTGGCGGTTGGATCGGCTACCTTGGCCACCACCGGAATTTCCGGCGAGCCCAAATCAAAAAAACGCGCACCTGCCGACCCCTCCAGATCATATCCCGCCTGGTGAACGCGATTGAATTCCACAGCCATCCCTGTCGCCAACAAACCCAGTTGCTGCTGCGCAGGATCCAGTACCTCATCCCTGAAGCGCAGGCTTCCATACAAACTTCCACCGGACAGCTGATTGGATATGTTTTGTCCATTCATGAATATTTCTTTATGCGTCGGATCGCTATCCGAGCTTTGGACAGACAATACCGCGGCATAATCGCTCAACACCAAAGGTTGTCCCTTGCCGATGAACACGCTGATGGAACCATCCTTTTGATTGACCACGGATACGTCGACCAGTTTGGCCATGTCGTTCAACAACATGTCCCGTTGATCCAATAACTGATTGGGCAATTGCCCCCCTTTAGCCCGGCCAATGTCGGCGACAATTTTGTTATTCAGTTCGGCAATCTCCTTGGCATACGAATTGAGATCGCTGACCATGCCACCCAAGCCCACATTGACCTGATCCCTGATTTGCTCGAAACGGCCGTTCATGGTGCTGAAAGTTTGCGCCAGCGACTCTGCTTCCGACAGCATCACTTGCCGCGCGGGAATGGACGAGGGATCGTCGGCGACTTCGTGCACGGCATCGAAAAACGCTTTCATGGAAGGCGCCAAGCTGGTGCTATCGGCCGCAATGATGCTGTCGATTTGCGCTGCCAGGCTGTGATAGGTATCGACCTCGCCGAAGGCCGAGTTGCTGGAACGCACCTGCCCGGTAATGAATTGATCGTAACTCCGGGCGATATTGGCTACCGACACGCCGGTTCCGACGAAGTTACCGCCCAGGAACTGCTCGGGCCGGGTAGACAATTCAGCCCGCTGCCGGCTGTAGCCTTCCGTATTGACATTACTGATATTGTTGCTGGTCGTTTCCAGCGAGCGCTGAAAAGCCGCCAATCCAGATAATGCGGTATTCAAAAGACCGATTGACATAGCGCCTCCTAACCTGCGTCAGCGGGTACTTGACCGGCGATTTGATTGTTGTAAATGCTCATGATCTTTTCCGCATATCTAGGGTCGGTGGCATAACCCGCTTTTTGTAGTTCGCGTACATATTGCGCGGCGTTATCCGCTTTCTTCAAGGCTTCGCCATAACGAGGATTCGATTTGATGAAATTGACATAATCGTCAAAACTTTCTTTGTACGAATCATAAGATCTAAACCCGGCCATTTCCCTTTTCGCCACACCACCATCATATTCCAGCGTCGATACTCGCGTTTGCTTGCCTTGCCAACTTTTATCGGCCTTGATATTAAAAAGATTAAAACTACTTTCGCCTTGGGCATTTTTGATCACCGATTGTCCCCAGCCGGTTTCCAGGGCGGCCTGAGCCAGTAATACATTGACATCGACCCCCAGTTCCCTGGCTGCTTCTTGCGCGTGCGGCATCAACTGGCTCATGAAAATCTGTTTGTTGACAGCCCTTCCGCTTGCGCGCGAGCTTTGCTCCATGGCCTGCCATTTGGCCTCGAGCGCTTGCTGACTTTGTTCCATACGCTCCAAGGCGGCTTGCAAACTGGTCAAGCCAGACTCTTCCAGCGACTGTTCGGAATTTACCGCACTCATAGTCTTGTTCATTGGACGCGGGGCGGCTTGGCCATGCACGCCGAAAGCCCGATTCAGGTAATCACTGGCCTGCATTTTCTCGTCCTCGTCATTCTTCGGCTTGGGCGTCAATTGTTTGGCTATCAAATCGGCCAAGCCAACACCCGGTTTACCGGCCAACTCCACGGCCATTTGCTGGTCGTACATGTCCCGATAAAACTCGCTTTGCTTGCTATCCAGTATGCCTTCGCTCAATTTGGCCTGCCTCATGCTTTTCAAGACCATGGTCAAAAACACGGATTCGAATTGCTTGGCGACTTCCTTGATCGCCTCCGGCGATTGTTCGCGCGCACCTTGTTTCAGTTTGGCCAGACCATTGAAGTCTGTATAAACGGATACAGTATCGGTGTTTAACATGATAACCCCCCCCCTCTAAATCGGGAACGCACGGCGAATCAGTTACTAAATCACGATCAACTCGGCACGCAAGGCGCCTGCTGATTTCAAGGCTTCCAAAATCGCGACCAAATCACTTGGCGCGGCTCCAACACTATTGACGGCCTGCACGATTTCATCCAATGACACGCCTGGGTTGAATACGAACATGTGGTTGTTCTCTTCCTGAACCGAAATTTCAGACTTAGGCGTCACCACGGTCTCGCCTTGCGACAGGGCGCCCGGCTGACTGACTTGCGGGTTTTCCGAAATCGTCACGGTCAGACTGCCATGCGACACCGCCGAAGGTTGCACCCTGACCTTGCTGTTGATGATGACAGTGCCGGTCCTGGAGTTGACGATGACCTTAGCCGGGGCATCATCCGGCGCTATCTCGATATTCTCGACCATTGCGGTAAACTCGACCTTCTGAGCCGGATTGACCGGAGATCTCACGCTCACGGAAGTAGCATCGATAGCCCTGGCAGTATCCGCACCCAGCATTTTATTGATTGCCCCAACCATCCGATTGGCTGTCGTAAAATCTGGGGTGTTCAAATTGAACACCAAATCGCCGCCTTGCTCGAAACCAGTCGGCACGCTTCGCTCCACTGTAGCGCCATTCGGTATCCTCCCCACCAAGGGATTGTTGACGGTGATTTTTGAGCCATCCTGGCCGGATGCGCTCAAACCGCCCACCACCAGATTACCTTGCGCCACCGCATAGACATTGCCATCCGCGCCGCGCAACGGGCTCATTACCAACGAGCCACCACGCAAACTTTTGGCATCCCCCATCGAAGAAACCGTCACATCGATGGTTTGCCCTGGTTTGGCAAAGGGCGGCAATTCTGCATGTACACTAACCAAGGCTACGTTTTTGGATTTTGGATCGATGCCGGGCGGCAACGTCATGCCGAGTTTACCTACCATATTGCGCAAGGCTTGCCCGGTGAATCGGGTTTTATCGCCGGATTTATCCAAACCCGTGACCAAACCGTAGCCCACGAGTTGGTTGCTGCGCACACCGGCAACCGCGGCAATATCCTTGATCCGCTCGGCCTGCACGACATTCGCTATTAGCATCATGGCCAGCAAGATTATTGTTTTCATCGTCTTTCTCCGCTATCGGTGATCGTCAGAGACCAAGCCTGCTTACACGTTAAAAAGGAAACCAAGGGCTAGACAAGATTCGAGAGATCCAGCCTGGTTTCGACGCATCGGCCAACGCGCCATCGCCGGTATACATAATGGTGGCATCGGCCACCTTGGAAGACGGGATGGTATTGGCTACATTGATATCGATCGGGCGAACGATACCGGACAGTCGGATGTATTCATTGCCATCGTTCATGGCTACTCTTTTTTCGCCACGGACCCGCATATTGCCATTCGGCAGCAGTTCCACCACCGTTACACTGATGTCGCCCGTCAAATTACTGATTTGACGCGCATCACCCTTGCCTTCCGTGGCACGATCAACCGAATACTGCAGCGAAGAGGACAGATCGCTGCCCAATATATCCGACGTGGGTATGCCAAAAACCGCGGGGGCGCTACCCGAAATCTGCACGTCCGAGTTCTTGTCCGTCTTTGAGTTGGCCTGTTTTCTGGCGACGGTGTTTTCGTCGAAGGTCACCGTCAAAATATCGCCGACGCGGCGGGCGGCATGATCCTCGAACAGACGCATGTCGTACCCGCTTTGATAGATGGCGCCGTTGTTCTGCAGCGGCGGACGCAGATCGGCCGGTTGCACCGGGGCAAAATCCGGGTCGCGCGCCGGCAAAGTATTGCAGCCCAGTAGGAACGAACTGAAAAAACCGATTAAAACCAAGGCTTTCATGATGAATGTCCTAGATCAGAGTTGTTGGGTGACGAACGACAACATCTCATCCGTCGTCGATATGGCTTTGGAATTCATTTCATAGGCACGCTGAGTTTCGATCATGTTGACAAGTTCCTCCACCACATTGACGTTGGAAGTTTCCAACGAGCCTTGCAACACGATGCCCAGTTCTTCTTCGCCCGGCGTACCGACGATGGGGGGGCCGCTGGCTACGGACTCGCGGAACAAGTTTTCGCCCATGGGATCAAGCCCGGCGGGATTGATGAAATCGGCCAACTGAATCTGGCCCACATTGGTGGCCTCGGGACTGCCGGGCTGCACCACGTTAACGGTGCCGTCGCGACCGATACTGATACTGATGGCGTCTTGCGGAATGGTGATATTGGGTTCTAACGTCAAGCCGCCGGCGGTAACGATTTGCCCGGTCGAATCCAGCTTCAAGGAGCCATCGCGGGTGTAATTGATGTCGCCATTGGGCATCAGGATCTGGATATAACCGCGACCGCTGATCGCGATGTCCAGCGAATTTTCGGTTTGCTGAATGTTCCCCTGAGTATGCAGCTTTTCGGTCGCCACGGTTCTGACACCGGTACCGAGCTGCAAACCGGTAGGCAATTCGGTGTTTTGCGTGGTTTGCGAGCCGACCTGACGTATGTTTTGATAAATCAGGTCTTCGAATAAGGGACGGCCTTTTTTGAAGCCCGTGGTGTTGACGTTGGCCAAGTTGTTGGCAATCACCGCCATCCGGGTTTGCTGGGCATCGAGGCCGGTCTTGGCTACCCATAATGCACGTTCTGTCATGACAACCTCCTGAGTGACATTTTTTTGTCTTATCAGGAGTAAAGCAGTATTTATGCCATTTGCATCAGTTTGGCGGTAACACCTGCGTTGTCATCGACGTTTTTCATGACCTTGGTTTGCAATTCAAAGTTACGCGCCAACTCGATCATCTCGACCATGGCCGACATTGCATTGACGTTGCTGCCTTCCAGCATCCCCTGCATGACATTGACATTGGCATCGGCGGGTGGCGGCGCGGCTCCCGCCTGCTTGAGATGCATCAAGCCGTCATTGCCTTTTTCCAGATTGCCGTTACCCGGATTTACCAGCTTGATGCGGTCGAGCACGACCAACGTAGTCGCGTTGGAGCCTTGCGGGATGATGCTAATGGTCCCGTCCCGTCCGATCTCCACTTTTTGCGCCGGCGGTATCGCAATTGGCTGTCCCGCTTCGCCCAAAAACCTGAGACCCGCCCCATTCTCCAATAAGCCTTCCGGCGTAATGCGCAAATCGCCGGCTCGGGTATAAGCTTCACCACCGTCCTTGCCCTGCACGGCGAACCAGCCATCGCCATTGATGGCGATATCCAATTCTCTGCCGGTGGTTTGCAAACCGCCCGTGGACATATCCGTTCCCGGCCTTTCGGTCATCGCATAGACACGGGAAGGATAGCCAGGACCGAAGGCCGGCATCGCCCGGAATTGTTCGAAATCCGACTTGAATCCGGTGGTTTGCGTATTCGCCAGATTATTGGCATTCGCGCTTTGCGCCAGCAGGGTTTGCTTGGCGCCGTTCATCGCGATGTATAGGCTACGGTCCATGCCGGCTCCCCTTCATTTAGATGTTGAGTATCGCTTGCATGATGGTATTTTCGGTGGTGATGGTCTGCGCATTGGCCTGGTAATGCTGCTGCGCCACGATTAGATTGACCAGCTGCGCGGCCAAATCCACATTTGAACTTTCCAGCGCGCCAGACTGAATGCCGCCAAAATTATTCGACCCCGCCTCGCCGCGTATCGGTTCACCGGAGTCGGCGCCTTGCGCCCAAGCGGTATCACCCAACTTGGTCAAGCCATTCACATTAGGAAACCGAGTCAATGCAACCTTCCCAACGGTTTGTGATCCACCGTTGCTGAAACGGGCGAATATCACCCCTTCATCGTCAATATCGACACCGGTTAATTGCCCCGCGGGTAATCCATTTTGGGTCAATTCGTTGACGCTAAATTTCTGCTGAACCTGAGTTGAACCAGTATAATCCATGGAGTCGATAGTCACGGAGGCGGCGCCATTCGTCACAGGATAAGGATTCAGGGCGAATTTCCCGTCGGTCGGCACAGTCAGTTGACCACTGGAATTAAACTCCAAGGTTCCGGAATGAACTAGTGTTTTGACGTTCGCCGGAGCTCCTGGTTCGCTCATGTAGTGATAAACGTTCCAGGTG
The DNA here is from genome assembly GCF_024360925.2 of Methylomonas rapida. Lineage (NCBI taxonomy): Bacteria > Pseudomonadati > Pseudomonadota > Gammaproteobacteria > Methylococcales > Methylococcaceae > Methylomonas > Methylomonas rapida. The sequence goes on from NZ_CP113517.1 coordinate 3,583,188, forward strand.
TTTGCCGTAGCACTCTTCGCATAATAAGCCGTCAGAATATGCGGCGAGCCTAATGAGTCGTAAACCGTCACCGACGTCTGACTGTTGTAGGTTTCGGGATCCGTAAAATCAAAAGGATCATCTGGTGTTTTATCATCAACATTGACGTTGATTGCGATTTTTACATTGTCGGTTGCCAACGGTGGCCCAGTCAGTGTTTTGATTTGCACCGGCTGAGTCACGCCGATGCTGAAACCATCGGTAACTTTGGTGCCATTCGGCTTATATACCAGCAAGGCATTGCCCTGGTTGTTGACTAAGTATCCCTCTTTATCAAGCTTGAACTCCCCACTTCGTGTATAGGACAAGTTGTTGACTTCGGTCGGACTTTTGGCCATCGTAAAAAAACCTTCGCCACTAATCGCCAAATCCAGATTATTTTCGGTGAAGGATAAAACCCCTTGATTGAATTGCTGGGCCACATTCGCCACTCTTACCCCGGCCCCCGGCTGTATGCGACTTACCCCTCCCACACTCGTCGCATAAACATCGGCGAATTCCGACCGCGAACGCTTGAAGCCCGTGGTGTTGGCGTTGGCGATATTGTTCCCCGTCACCGCCAGATTGTTGGATGCGGCGTTCAAACCGCTTAATGCTGTCGTAAAGGCCATGGCGCCCTCCTATCTATAAAATTTGTTTGAGCTGATTGAATTTCACAGAGCCGACACCCGCCAAATTGACTTGCAATCCCGTACTGCCGCTGCCCATCGTCACACTCTGCACCTTGGATTTGATATTGGTTGCCAGTTGCGTGTTTTTGCCGTCGATACTGGCCTGGGCTTCTATCTTGTAAACCCCGGGATTGGCGAATTGACCGTTCTGGTCCATGCCGTCCCATTCGAACGCCACGGTACCCGCTGACTGCGAGTCCAAATCCAGGGTTCTGATAACTTCGCCGGTTTTCGGATTGACGATTCGAACGCTGACGTCGTTAGAGCTCACCGGCAATTCAAAATCCCCCGCTACGCTTCCGCCGGCCGACAGCAAGGCCTCCTGACTGGGCGCCGAGACATAGCGCCCCACCAGACTCGCCGCCTGCAAGGCCTGGTCGGAACTGATCGAATTGGCAAAATCCTTGAACGAGGCCTGCAAATCCTGGATGCCGGACACGGTGCTGAATTGCGCCATCTGCCCCAAAAACTCGCCATTCTCCATCGGTTTCATGGGGTCTTGATGGGTCAATTGCGTGGTGAGCAATTTCAAAAACTGCTCTTGGCCCAAAGTCTGCTTTTGCTGGGCTGGTTTATCGCTGGCGGTCGCCAAGCCCAGGTTTTTAAAAGTGTCTATCGCGCTGGTGCTCATGGCTTATCCTCACTGTCCCATTTTCAAAGTCTGCAGAATCAGGTTCTTGGCGGTATTCAGCACTTCGACGTTGTTTTCGTAAGCGCGCGAGGCCGACATCATGTTCGCCATTTCCTCGACGGTATTGACGTTGGGCTTATAGATGTAACCCAACTCATCCGCCATCGGATGGTTCGGCGCGTATTCCATGACGGGCGGGGCCTGGCTTTCGACGACACCCAGCACGTTGACGCCACCGGCTGCATGATTTTTATCCATGATGTTTTTCAATTCGGCCGCAAATACGGGTTGCCGGGATTTGTAAACCTCATCGATGCTGCTGCTAATGCTATTGGCATTGGAAATGTTACTGGCGACCAGATTGAGCCTGAGGTTTTCCGCATTCATGCCGCTGCCGGCAATATTGAATATATTCATCGAAGGCATGGTTATTCTCCGCGCAAGGCCGTCATCAGCCCCGAAAACTTGCTATTGATGAAACGCAAACTAGCCTGATACTGCACGGCGTTTTCCGCGTATTTGGCCTGTTCGATATGCGCTTCGACCGTATTGCCGTCCAGAGAAGGCTGCTGCGGATTGCGGTAGAGCAAATCCGCGCCCAGCACGGTGCTTTGGCCTCCGATATGGCCCGCCTGGGTACGTTCCAAACGGGTATTTGACGCCAGGGTTTGAGACAAAACCGCTTTGAAATCCAAATCGCGAGCCTTGTAATCTGGTGTATCGACGTTCGCCAAATTAGCCGCCAGTGTTTCGGCGCGTTTTTCCCGCAACGCGAGTGCTTGTGGATGTATGCCTAAAGCGTTATCGAAATTAATTGCCATGATTGCGCCCTCCTGTTTTCCACAATAAAGCAGCACTCATGCCAATACAATTTATTATTGAAATATCATAAGGATGGGGATTTTGAATTGCCGCGCCAGTGTCAAAAACGCGCGTTTACGGCAAGGCGGCAAAAAATTTCCGCCCAAGGGTGATGTCGTAAAAGACAAAACACCCCCTTATCCCGCAGGGAGAGCGGACTTTTACGACTCCCTCTTAAGGAAATCGTCAAATTTCTGACGAAGCGAAAGATGAAGGCAGTCGAACAATGACTTTGCCCGGCTATTACTCTGAAAGTAGCAAAATGTGAGGGTGCGGTTGCTTGTTGGACAGGCGTCGGCGGCAAGGATGCCGCCGTCGAGCCAACATGGATGTATTCACGGCGGCCTGTCCGGCAAGCAACCTTACCCTGAAGACTATTTTCATTTGCCGGGGTGATGCCCAGCCTTCATGAGCGTTACTCTGAAAGTCATTGTAGGAGCGACGCCGAGCCTTCATCAGCGTTAGTGTGAAAATACAATGGCCGCTGGTTTATTCGGCAATGGTAGGTACGAATTCATTCGCACTGTGCGGATAAATCCGCACCTACACCGAATACTTGAATAGGTTATTTCATGTTTATTCCTAACACCATTGCACGCTTGAAGACGACAGGAATGAAAACGCTTTAACTTTTTTCAACAAGGAATGACATCCCCGAGCGGGCAACAATCATTGGCTTGGCGCCAATCAATTAAAGCCATGATGCTGCTTGAGCTGTTTCTGGATGGCCGTCAGTAATGAATCAGGATCAAACTTTGCCAGAAATTCATTCGCCCCCACTTTTTGCACCATGGCGGTATTAAATACACCGCTCAACGAAGTATGCAAAATCAGGTAAATATCGCGCATCGCCGGATCGGATTTGATTTTGGTGGCCAAGGTGTACCCATCCATGCGCGGCATTTCCACATCGGAAATGATCATCGCGTAGCGATCCTGAATTCTGACACCGTCCGCAACCAATTGCGACAAATGTTCCCAGGCTTCCAAGCCGTCCTTTAATACCGTGCAATCAAGCCCGATTTGCTCGCACACCCTTTTGATTTGATTGCGCGCAACTGACGAATCGTCCACGATCAAGACATGATCATTCATGCCGGAAACTTCCTGATCGATGGTTTCTGCCGCCGCCTCTTCCCGTCCACCGATGACTTCCTTCATGACCTTTTCTACATCGATCACCTCGATCAATTCGCCATCGACATCGGTCACAGCAGTCAAGTAACTCTCCCTGCCGGCCCCCGTGGGCGGTGCCTTGACCTGCTCCCAGCCAATGTTGATGATGCGATCGACCGACGCCACCAGGAATCCTTGAATGGAACGATTATATTCGGTCACAATGACATACCCACCCTCTTCGCTGGACAAGGGCCGCATGCCAATCGCCATCGACAAATCCAGCACTGGAATGGTTTTACCGCGCAAATGGGCCACACCGCGTATGACATAGTGTGAATTGGGAATTTGGGTCAAGGGAGGACACTGAATCACTTCCTGCACTTTAAAAACGTTGATCCCGAAGCGTTGCCTGCGGCCGAGTTTGAATAGCAATAATTCAAAGCGATTGTGGCCGGCCAACTTGGTACGCTGATCAACCCCGTCTAAGACTCCACCCATACGTCTCCCCTGTAAAAAATGCACGAACGATTATAGCGGCTTTGCCCCAACATACTTGAGTAATTTTCTGGCACGCGTCCTGCTTTAAAGCAGTCAGAGTCAACGAATCGACACCTGCCATGAAAACAACCAACTTCCTCTGTTTATTACTGATGACGAGTCAATTAAGCTGGGCTGCTTCGACCCAGTCCTTGCAGCTCGTTCAAGACGGCGTGAACAGTTTTGTGCAGTCATCGCTGGAACCCAGTGGACAGTATCAGATCAGCAGCGCGCAGATCGACGATCGCTTGCAACTGCCGGAATGCGATCAAGACCTGGAGTTCTTCGCCCAATCGAGCGAGATAAAACCGGGGCGAAACACGGTCGGCATTCGCTGCAACGGCACGAACAGCTGGACCATCTACAGCACGGTATTGGTCAAATCATTCAAGGATGTACTAGTACTGGCCAAACAACTGAACAGGGGCGAGCGTATAACGCCGGCACACCTGAAAACCGAAAGACGGGACATAGCGACCCTGCAACAAGGCTACATCGTCAATCCAGACGACGTACTCGACAAACAAGCCACGCGCTTTACTCCGACAGGCAGCGTGCTCAATCGCATGCATTATTCAGAACCAACCCTGGTAAAACGCGGTGAACGCGTCAATATTCAATCAGGCAAGGCGGGGTTATTGATTAGCACGATGGGAGTGGCCATGATGGATGGCATTAAAGGACAGCAAATCAGTGTAAAAAACGCCACGTCCCAGCGGGTGATTCAGGCAACGGTGCTGAATCCGGGCGTGGTAACCGTCAATTTCTAACGCGAATTAAAGGATCAGATCATGCTGCCGCTATCAATCATACGAAAAATCTTCACAGGAAGCCCGTCATGGCCATTCAATCCGTTAACACAGGCAATGTTACCAGCGCTGTTGCACAGCCCAAAGTCGCCAGCAAAAGCACGATCGATAACCAAAATCAGCCGAGCCACACTGTTTCGAGCGATGACACCGTTAATCTGAAGACCATCGAACGCACCGCCTCATCCACCCCTATCGTGGATGAAGCCAAAGTGAACGAGATCAAAGTAGCGCTGAGTTCTGGCAGCTATGCGATAAATCCGGAGCGAATCGCAAGCAAGATGATGCAATTGGATTTTAATTTACCGAATACGACATAATCCCATGATAGAAAAAACGTATCCCATTACCGAAAAACTACTGGCGAGCGGCCTTAAGTCGACGCAACAGTTGTTTCAATTGCTGAACAGCGAATACGAGCAACTGAAACAAAAAACCGACCCGACCGCCCTGTCTACTTTGGCCGCCAATAAAAGAGAAGTGGTAGCGCAACTAGAGCAGTTTTCCAAACAGCTGGGACAGGTTCTTGCAACCGAAAAACTCCTGACTAGCCAGGAAGGCGTCATGAGCTACCTGGCTAAAGCCAAGGCCGCCGACATCAATATCGCAAGCTCATTACAATGCTGGCTGGACATTGAAGCCCTATGTAAAAAATGCCGCGCATTGAACGAGCAAAATGGCGCCAGTATCGATTTACTCAGCCGCCATACCCAGCGCTGCCTGCAGGTATTGAGAGGCAAATCCCAACTGACCGCCACCTATGGCCCGGATGGTACAACTCGCAGCGTACTGTTTTCCCACACCCTGATTTCGGTGTAGACTGAATAACGTGTGAAACAGTTTATCCGGCCCGAGATGTTCGATAAATTCAAGCGTTTTTTCAATCGAGAAGAAACAAACCAAGCTGAAGAAGGCAAGGATGAGCTATCCATCTTTGAAAACCCCAACTTCATTACCGACTCCGATAAGATCATTGGCTTATTATCGGAAATAGAAGTCAGCTCCCCCCTTTGCACGATCCAAATCGATGGCGCGCCGGAAGAATACAATTCATCGGTTTTAGGCATCAAACCCGATAAAAATCTCATCATCCTGGATGAATTAACCCCCATTGAAGGCAATGCCCACCTGCAAAACGTCAAGTCCTTAAAATTATCGACCTTTCACAAAGGCATTCATTTAACCTTCAATCTAACCGAAATTGAAGTAGGCTACTCACGAGGCATCACTTACTACAAAGCCGCGCTTCCTCAGCGCGTTTTTTATCCGCAACGTAGACGCTCGCCCCGCATAGAAATCAGCTCGATCGACATCGCCTTCAGCGGGGTTTCCGAACGCACCGGTATTTCGGTCAACGGTTATTTATTCGACCTGTCCCGAGGCGGCGCCGGAATTGACCTGCCGGTAAACCGGGCACGTATTCAGCGCGGCGATCGCATTAAAAACTGCCAAATCAGCTTTGACGAATATCTGATGAATTTTGACCTGTCAGTTCGCTTTGTAAAGCAACCCTCATTAAATTCGTCGAAAGTCCAAATCGGCGGTTTTTTCGAAAACCTCTCGAACAAGAGCCAAACTAAACTTTCCTATTTCATTACCTCGCTAGAAAGGGTCGAAATCAGAAAACAAAAGGCTTAGCCCATGCATGTGTTAAAATTCGGCACCACAAAGTCCCGGTAGCTCAGCAGGATAGAGCAGCCCCCTCCTAAGGGGCAGGTCGGACGTTCGAATCGTCTCCGGGACGCCATGAAAATCAATGACTTAATGTGATTTTAGATTTAGCAAGCTTTGGCAATGTCGCAATTTTGTCGCACTTCAAAATAACCCCCCCCCCAACAAACAGCAACAAAAAAGCCGGCAAACCATCAAGGCAGCCGGCTTTTTATATTTTTATGGTTTTTTTACTGTCGAGTTTTACCGAGAAAAACCGACGTTTTTTATATCAATGCATCAAATTGCATCAGATTTAATGTTTCACGCTCCGCAGTGCTTGATTTTATTGGCCTGCAGAATTCAAGACGCGGGATTAGTAATCCCGCACCATGTTTTTTTTGCAAAATGTTCCACGCTAAAAACACCCGCTTAGATTACCCCATACTCAGAGAACGAATAAGGCAAGCCATCGCCTAATAAAGCCAGGGCAATCGCGCTTTGTAGCACTTGCACGGGCAAGGGGTTTAGTATAGCGATTTTGCCTAATATCCCAGATGCTCCCAGATCCAACCCCCTATTTTGCTGACCTCACAGACCCGCGGCGAGAGGGCAAAAACAAACTCCACAAACTCACGGATATCGTGATGATCGTCTTATGCGCAGTATTGAGCGGCATCGAGGATTGGGTCGGCATGGAAGAGTTTGCCGAAGAAAAAGAAGATTGGCTGCGGACCTTTTTGGAATTACCGAATGGAATTCCCTCGCACGATACCCTGAGTAATGTCTTGGGCCGCCTGAATCCCCAAGCGTTTGCCGAGACCTTTCAACGTTGGGTGCAGGCGGCATTGCCAAGCCTTTCAGGACAGCAAGTCTGTTTGGACGGCAAGACCTTGCGCGGCAGCCGCGAAGGGGATAAGGCCGTGCATTTGATGAGCGCCTTTGCGGCTGAAGCGCGTTGGGTGTTGGCGCAACAGGCGGTGGATGAGAAGACTAACGAAATCACGGCGATCCCCGATTTATTGTCGATGTTGGACATCAAAGGAGCCCTGATCTCGATCGATGCCATGGGGTGTCAAAAAGCCATTGCGGAAACCATCGTTACGGCGCAAGCGGATTACGTGTTGGCACTGAAGGATAATCATCCGAACCTTTGCGAGGATGTCAAGTTGTGGCTGGATACTGAAAATGCCAACGGCCGCTTACCTGTCTACGAAACCATCGACAAAGATCACGGTCGCCTGGAAATACGCCGTTACAGTTTGAGTAGCGAGATTGCGTGGTTGACGCAAAAACCTGACTGGGCCGGGCTACAAGCCATTGGTCGGGTTGAATCGATTCGCACCCTCGGTGACAAGACCTCGGTTGAGTGTCGCTACTATTTGTGTTCGTTTACGGATTTGCAGCGCTTTGCCGAAGGGGTACGGCAGCATTGGGCGATAGAAAATTCCCAGCACTGGGTGCTGGATGTGCAGTTTGGCGAAGATGCGAATCGCGCCAGAACAGATCATTCCGCCGAAAACTTGGCGTTGATGCGACGGATGGCACTCAATTTACTACGAAATAACGGACCTACTAAAGACAGCTTGAAGCGCCGCAAGTTGCGAGCATGTTTGAACGATAACTATCGCTTTAAATTACTCTTCGGAACATCTGCAACATAGCGCGATTGCCCTGCTAATAAAGCCGGTGTTACCCTGCTTTTTTGATTTGCTTTATCTATTTCGGTTCTTCCTTGCGCTCTTCGGCCATCTCCTTGGCCTCGATACCGATTTGCACCAATGAGGCAATGGTTCCGGCCTTGTACGCCATGCCATTCAAAATACCCCGTATTTCATCGCTCGTTGTCGAGTTGTGGGCATCAGCGCGTGCCAAGACTAATAGCGTGTCGGCAAGGCTTTGGGCTTCTTCGTCGGCATGTAAAAGCAGGTTCCCAAAGAAGTTTAGTTGTTTGCTTGTTAGGTTGTGTTTTGCGGTATTGAATAACTCGATCAATGCTGTTTGAGTTGAGCAAATCACTTCGCACCTCCTACCAGCAAAGCACCTTGGATACTCATCATGTCCTTCAAACTTTGTTCGTTCTGTACCACCTGCTTGCTTTGGTGTTCGATCTCTAAATAACGATTTAAAAAGGCTGTGGCGTCGTCCAGCTCCAATCTAATAGCTTGCCCGGCACCGCGTAATATTTCCATCATACAATCCGCGCTCCTGGTTTCGGCTGCTATTTCCAATAATTCCACAATTGCTTTGGCTCGATTTATTGGGGGAATAACGGTATCAATCAAGCTTCCGCGCGGTTCGCCCCCTTCAATCGTCCAGGGTATCCGGTGCTTTAACAAATCAATGGTTTGATGTTGCTCGATTTGAGCGGGGGTTGATGCGATTGTCATGGTGTCCTCCGATACTTGCATGAGTAAACCGCCTGCAACACTTTCCACGGTGATGGAGGCGGGATTGCATGGGGTGGAAATACCGCGCATCGGTGCGGCCAGCCTTTCGACTGCCCAAACAATCCCGCCATAATGAACAGCACAGCCTTTGCCGTGCTGAATGATGGGCATAAAAAAGCCACTGGCTAAAAGTGGCGATTTTCGCCGATGCATAAACGGGTTTCCACGCCCGGCCTATTGTCAGATAGGCGTATTTATTGTGCAGTGTATGAGTTGATTCTGTCAAGGCTGGCTTTGTTCGGTATCGCCAGGCTATCGACCACAAGCCCATATCAATAAGCCATCTATCCAGGCAATCAGGCTTTTGTCGGTTTAGTCAGTTTTGTCGGTAGGGGGTGCCCCCCCGTTTTTAATGGGTATCGATCCCGAAGCCAGCGCCTACCGGATAACCCCGGCCATCCGGCTATCTATCCAGGCAATCAGGCTTTTGTCGGTTTAGTCAGTTTTGTCGGTAGGGGGTGCCCCCCGTTTTTAATGGGTATCGATCCCGAAGCCAGCGCCTACCGGATAACCCCGGCCATCCGGCTATCTATCCAGGCAAGAGCCAATCAATACAGGCGCGTTTTGATTGCCTTGCCTTGGTTGTAGGGTATTGGCAAGGCTTAAGGCCGGGGGAGTGTCAAAAGTCCAAGGGTTGCCGCCCGCTTTGCATCGCCCCAATCTTGCTTATGCCTTTATGTAATTAAATAGAAAAAACCCATAAAGCATTATTATTAAATATATATAATATTATTCTAATATAGTATTTATACAGAGAACCGACAGAACCGGCTAAAGGGGTGGGTTGTGTCAAAAGTAAAGGGCTTGCGGGTCGCTTTGCCTCGCCCCAGCTAAATTTTCGCCAGCTCATTTTTGGAAATGCAAAAAGCCACCTTGCCGCCTGGTTGTTGCATGGGCAGTACCCGCCAACGGCCCGGCATCGATCACGGCCCGCCGTGGCGGTCGGCAGGCTCGGGCATTCGTGCGAAAACACGGCCCCCCCCCCTACCGACAAAACTGACTAAACCGACAAAACCCCTATGGCCTACCATTGCACCCGCGCCGATCCGGTGGCAGGCTTGGCAATGGCCCGACGGCTTTGTCCACGGCCCAAGGCATCGCCGCCTCGGTGTTGGTGCATGGGAAGTATCCGCCAACGTCCCGGCATCGATCACGGCCCGCCGTGGCGGTCGGTAGGCTCGGGCATTCGTGCGAAAACACGGGCCACCCCCTGCCGACAAAACTGACTAAACCGACAAAACGCCCCTTGCCACCTTCGGCACCTCTACCAGCGCCCGCCGATCCCGTGGCAGGCTTGAACATGGCCCGCCGACTTTGCTCAAGGCCCAAGGCATCGCCGCCCGGTTGTTGTTGCATGGACAGTACCCGCCAACGGCCCGGCATCGATCACGGCCTGCCGTGGCGGTCGGCAGGCTCGGGCATTCGTGCGAAAACACGGCCCCCCCCCTACCGACAAAACTGACTAAACCGACAAAACCCCTATGGCCTACCATTGCACCCGCGCCGATCCGGTGGCAGGCTTGGCAATGGCCCGACGGCTTTGTCCACGGCCCAAGGCATCGCCGCCTCGGTGTTGGTGCATGGGAAGTATCCGCCAACGTCCCGGCATCGATCACGGCCCGCCGTGGCGGTCGGTAGGCTCGGGCATTCGTGCGAAAACACGGGCCACCCCCTGCCGACAAAACTGACTAAACCGACAAAACGCCCCTTGCCACCTTCGGCACCTCTACCAGCGCCCGCCGATCCCGTGGCAGGCTTGAACATGGCCCGCCGACTTTGCTCAAGGCCCAAGGCATCGCCGCCCGGTTGTTGTTGCATGGACAGTACCCGCCAACGGCCCGGCATCGATCACGGCCTGCCGTGGCGGTCGGCAGGTACAAAAAAAACCGGCCTAAGCCGGTTCGTTTCGATGTTGGCCGCCAGGGTCAATTCCCGCGGCGACGGTTGGTGTCGCTTCGGGTCTTGGCATTGTGGCAAGGCTTGCAAAGGGTTTGCAGGTTGCCCGCGTCCAGTGCCAGCGGGTCGGCTGGCGATTGAAAGGGGCGGATATGGTCCACCACTTCGCCTACCACCAATCGCCCGGCCTTTCGGCATTCCCGGCAAAGCGGCTCAAGGCTTAGGTGTTGCTCTCGTAATCGCTTCCAGGCGGCACGCTGGTAAAAACGGTTTCGCTCTTGATAGGCGTGGCCGGCTGTTTGTTTCTGCGCTCGGTAGGTTTGGCGCTGATGCGCCGGGCAAAAGCCCGGCTTATCCACCAATGCCCGGCACCCGATATGCCGGCAAGGGGTTTTAGCGGATCTCGGCATTATTGCCACCCCCTAAAACCAGCGGGTTAATGTGAAAGCTCGGCAAAGGTCGCCGGCCTACTGCTTGCGGCTCGGGCGGTTGCTCTACAATCCACCCCTCATAGGTCAGGATTTCCAGCGCCTCTTTCACGGGTGCGCCCTTGCCTAAACCGTGCCAGCCTTTGCGGTCAATATCGCGGGTGGTAAACGGGTTCGGCAGGTTGCCGGCTTTTATCTTGCCCGCCAGCCTTACCGCCGCCTCTTGTTCCGGGCTTTCGGCCATTGCATAAATGCGCCGCGCGTGGCTTTCCAGATAATCGCACCACGCCACCGCCAGCCGTGCCGCCGATTCCGTGACCGGCCCGCCCGGTGTGCCGTTGGCAATGTCGATCAGGTGGAAAATTAGCGCCAAGCTGGGCATCAATGACCGAAACTTGCCGAAGTGCTCCACCATAAGCGGGTTTTCCTCGCGCGGTATCTTCACGGTTTGTAATTGGGTCAGCCACTCAAAAAACACCGCTTGCCCGGCTTCGTCGAAACGGTAATAAGGCCGGTCGTCGTGGTCTGGGTCATAGCTGGCCCCGTGTTCGGCAAAGTCCATTTCCGCCAGCTTTTGTAGAATCACAAAAGCCCGCTGTTTGTGTTCTTTGTTGGGGGCTGTGTCGATCAGTTGCCAGTTTTTCGGTTCATCCGGCCACACGGCAAGCTGTAGGCGTTGAATCATGCCATCGTTGCCGCCGCTTTGGGCTTGATGGAGGTAGGCTTTCAGCTTGTCGGGCTGGATACCCCCCAATAGGCTGATACAGATTGATTTTGCCTCGGTAACGCCTCGGGCAATCTTCACATCAACATAAGCGCCGTTTCCGTTCCAGCCTTCCAAAAAATACGCGCGTTCGTCGGCCCCGTCTTCCCGATCCCATTTAACCAGCAGGCCGGTTAATTCATCCCTAAACACCAGCAAGCCGCGCGGGTTCTGGCTTTGTAAAAGCGTCATGCTTTGAATGGTGGTTTCGTTGGTTTTGAATAAGCGCCGCGCCGGTTGCTCTTGGCTGGCTTCCAGGGCTTCCAGATATTCCGCCCGCATTAAGTCAAGCTCGCGGCTGTCCATTGTGTCTTTTTTGGCCTCTTTATCCAGCCGGCTTTTCAGGTCTTTTTGTACCGCGCCGGCCACCATACCTTCAAAATCCGCGCATCGTTTTTCGCGCTCGAACATTTCACCATAGACAAATTGCAGCCGGTCTAAAATGCCTAGTGCCTCTTTCATGCTGGGCGATTTCAGACAGACCGAAGGCCGCCCGATACATGCGCCCCATAAATTCGGTATTACCTCCCAGCCGTCGCGCTGCTTTGGCCGAATACCGCATCCAGCACCGATCACACTGGAAAAAATCACGATGGTTGAAATTACCGGAAAATCCGCCGGGGTTTGCATCCGGTGGGAAACATCCGCCAACCAATCGCGGAAAGGCTCGGGGATTAGTTCCGGGGTCATCGGAAAAACGGGCGGGATTTTGGGGCGGATTTCGCCAGGGTTGGCCCATGTGCCACGGGTGGCCGTGGCTTTGTTGTCTGTGTCCGCTGGCGTGGCTTGGCTGGCGTGTGCGATTTCGGCCCGCAATTGCTCGCGCAAGGCTTCGCGCTCGCATTCGGCAATGGGGCTAAATCGATCCCAGCCAGTTACCCAGCCTTCCAACCAGTCCACGGCATCGCCGCCTTTTTCCAGGCCCGGCAAGCGAACAATTTTAACCTTGGGCGGTTGCGGCAAAGCCGCCAGGCATGCGGCCACCTCCGCCGCGTATTTCTCGCCCGGTTCGTCAATGTCTGGCAGGATATAGGCCGCGCCGAAGCCGTTTAGCGGTATCCAGTCGGCCTTTTTCGCTGCTTGCGCTCCGCCTAGACTGGTAACGGCACAAAGGCCGATAGATTGCAGCGCCGCCGCGCAGGGTTCGCCCTCGACAATAAAAACGGCCTTGGTTTTCTCATGCGCCGCCAGTCGATCTAGGCCGAACAATGGCCGGGGGTCGGCATCGATCCCAGGTATCCAATCGGCACCGTGCCGCTTGAAAAACGGCACCACGTCTTTTTTCCCACCTTCGGCTTGATACCGGCCCACCGCGCCCAACGGTTGGCCGCTGGCGTCGTGATATGTCCAGCTAAAAACCAAGGGCTTGTTGTTGTAGTTTTTGGGTAGTTGAATGGTCATTCTAGCCCCCACTCCTTCGCCAGCTTTTCCAGGGCTTGCGGAAAGGTCAGGCCGTGCCGCTTTTGCTCGAACGCGATCACATCGCCGCCCGCCGCGCCGCAAGCAAAGCACTTAAAGCCGCCGGTTTGGGTGTTCACGCGAAAAGAGCCGCGCTCGTTGTCGGTGTGAAACGGGCAAAGGCCGCCATCGTTCCAGCCGATCCGCTTTAGCGGTATTTCAGGCAAGGCCACACGATAATAATCAGCCGGGCTTATCGCACGTTTGACGGTTTCGGATTTTATCGGCATGGCTCGGCCTCCCTCTTTTGGTAGGCTTCGGCAATTTTGCCGGCTTTGTCGAAATAGTCGCAGTCTGGGCAAAGCTCGCGCTCTGTCAATTCCTCGCGGTCGGTATGTGCGCCGCATGATTTGCAATTTTTTATGATGCGTGGTTGTTGAAAAAATCTTGATAAATCGGGCTTCATTACGCAGCCCCTTTGCGTTTTGTGCTTCCAGCCATTCAAAATATTTAGGCTCGTTAATCAATACGCGCCGCCCATTGCGAACGATTGCGCCGGATTTTTTTAAGCCGTTGGTTTCTTCATTGAATATCTGGTGGCGCAAGGTGCCTACCGGAAAGGCTGGGTATTTTTGATTGAATTGCTGAACAGTGGAATAAAGCCATGCCGCTTGCATGGCTTCGGGTTGATGTGCCGTAGCGTTTGCCGTGGCGGTTTCGGTTTGGTTGTTTGGTGTCATGTTCACCCCTGATTGTTATGGTTTAACAGGTTTCGCCGCGTCTTACCGACGCCGCTTAGGGTGAATTGTGATTTTTTGAAATTGGTAAGCCCTAGGCTGCTTACCAACTAATACGGTGGCGGATTGTTTCTATTGAATCGGTCAGTTTAAGCCGTTGTTTTACCAGTCTGGCTAAGTCTGATTTAGATTTAATATGGCTTTTTTCGGCTTTTATTATGTCGGCGCATTCTTGCCATTTTTCCCATTTTTGGCTTCGTTCCTCGGTTTGCTGTTTGCCTCGTTTTTGTGCAAACGCTTGTTGATTTTTTCGCGTTGATTTTCCTAGCTCGGCATCTGGCTTAATTTCGTCGAATCTATTACTTAAATCTGTCGTTAATTTCCCTAACTTTGTTGTTAATTCGTCTTTGCGTTGATCTAAATGCAAAAGGCTACAGGCCAGCATGTTAGCCATTGAAATAACCGCCTTTTCCATCTGCCCAAACTCAATGTAATCCCTAAGTCTTGAGGCTTCCAGAATCGTAATGGCCGCCGCGTCTATTTCTGGGTCTGGGTGTCCCTCTGCGTGGCCCGCCTCATTAACCCATTCCATGCTTTCAAACTCTAGCCGCATTTTTCTATTTTCTGCGGGGGTTAGTTCTGGGTCATCTGCAATATAGCCAAATTCCTCAAAATGCGGGTGGTATCCTTCGCGGGTTAAAACCTTTCTTGCCGATTCTTCGGCGGCACTGGTTATTGATTGAATGGTTTCGCTGTCGTTCCATCCGCCGCTTTCAAGATTTTTTATGGCGTAAATCAGCTCAACAGGGCTTAATAAGTCCCGTTCCATCGCTATGAGCTGCTCAAAATCTTAGCGTTCATCGATAAACCTCCCGCCGGTGGCCTATCTCGATAACCAACACAATCAGCTCGTCATCTTCAATCCGGCACAACAGCCGATAATCGCCCACGCGGTAACGCCATAGGCCGGACAAATTGCCTTGCAAGGCTTTTCCAGTGTTGCGCGGGTTGTCGGCGGGCAGGATTCGATCTTGCAGAAAGGCGACGATGCGCTTTTGAACTGACTTATCCAGCTTTTGCAAATCCCGCTTGGCGTCGTCGGATAACTTAACTGTCCAGGTCAAAGGCTTTCACCACGTCTTGTATGCTATGGGAAACCTTGCCGCCGTCCAAATAGCTTTGATAGGCGGCTTCGGCGCGTTTGGCGTCTTGGCAATCTTCCAGGTATTCGATCAGGGCGGTTTTGACCAGTTGCGCGGGGCTAAGGTGTTGTTGCGTTGCCAGCTCGTTCAGTACGCCGGCGGTTTCGTCGTCGAGTTCTAAGGTCATCATGGTTTGATCCCGTGTGGTGATGAAGAAAATTGGCGGCTTGTTAATGGCCGCTGCCTAAAATTTTGGCGTTCATGCTGGCAAGCACGTTGCTTACATGGCTATCTGATAAATGCGAATAGCGCCGCACCATTTGCAAGGTTTTATGCCCGAGAATTTCGGCGATTTCTGCAAGGCTTGCGCCGTTCATAGCCAAATAGCTTGCGGTCGTGTGGCGTATGTCGTGCCATCGAAAATCAATCACATCGGCCCGTTTTAATGCCGTAGCCCATGCTTTCTTAAGCTCGATAGGTTTATCCGGGCAATCTGGATCAGCCGACGGGAAAACCAGTGCAGTATCAAGCCGCCGCACTTTGGACAGTTCCCGCACCGTTTGCAGGGCTACCCCCACCAATGGCACCCGCCGCCGTTCGCCGTTTTTGGTGCTGTGCAATACAATCGCGGTTTGATCCAGGTGAACCACGCCCCACGCGGTTTCGGTCGGTGGATTGGCTGGAGCTTTCCAATACAGGTTCATGAGTTCGCCTTGCCTCATGCCGGTAGACAAAGCAAGGATAAAAGCGGGGTAGAGTAGGGGGTTAGCGGATTCCTTACAGGCCGCCGTCAATCGTTCCCGTTCTTGATCGTCTAAGAATCGCACCCTGCCCGCTGGTAACTCTGGCATTTCTACGCGCCGATCCCGTAGCGGCGATACTTCCAGCCAATGCCATTCATTAACCGAATACTTCAAAACATTCTGGATAACGCCAAAGTATTTTTTAATCGAATCCGCCGAAAACGGCTTGCCGCTTTTGTTGGTTTTCTTTAGCAGCTTATCCCGTGCTTGTGCAAATAGCGGGCTTTCAAGGTCGGCCATGACATGCGCCCCAAGTTCATCACGCCACCAGGCCAAAATAGGCCGCCGGTTGCGTTGTTCCTTGCTGGTAAATTTGACGGGTAGCACGTCGCTTAAGTAGCGGTCGATTGCATCCGCGAACGTGTGTTTTTTGGCTTGGGTGGTTTTGAAGTGTTTGCCGTTCCTAATGGCCGACTCGGTGTCTTGAATCCATTTTTTAGCATCGGTCAGCCGTTGAAAGGTTGCCGTTTGTCGTTCGTAACCTTTAAGCCGAATTTCCGCCGTGTAGCGCGGTTTGCCGTCTTTAGCAAGACGCTTTTTGATGGTTGCCATATAAACCCCTTGGGACAATGGCGGTATAATTTGCGGCAGCCATTGCTTACCCTGCTTGTAAGTAATCGGTTAGGGCTTGTTGGTGTTGGTAGCACTATCAAGCCCGCGTTGTTTCTGGGGTTTGATTATAATTCTTTGTCGCAATTTTGTCGCACTTGGCTATAAAAAACATCGTTTATTCTCGGTAAAGCTCAACAATAAAATAGGCATAACCTATTGATTCATATTGTTGTTATTTGTCGAGACTTGCCGACGCTTTTTATAAATATCGCCCTCCTAAGGGGCAGGTCGGACGTTCGAATCGTCTCCGGGACGCCATGAAATCAATGAGTTAGGCGATTATTGATTATCTGCTTTTTCTCCGTGGGGCACTCATGGGGCACTTCAAAATAAATCACCACAAAAACAGGCAATAAAAAAGCCGGTGTTACCCGGCCTTGTTTCTTTGATTTTCCAAACGGCTACCTGTCATAAACCTGCCAACTTTCACATTCAGACTTAACAGCGCCTAAGTTTTTCAGGGCATTGCATAGCAGCATCGAAGCCTCGGCCAACAACTCAAGCGCCGTTTGTCGTCGTCTATCTGCGGGCGATTCAACTGCCAGCCACGCCATTAAAAGCCTGTCGCTTAATTTATAAAGGCCGTGCAATTCTGATTCAACACAAATTTTTGTCATTGGTTCACCATCGTTTATAGGGTCACACCCCAAATATGACGCTCACTAAAAGCGAACTCGGAGTTCGTTTTACCCAAATTTCACACTGCCCAAAACGCAACTCGGAGTGGCGATTTACCCAACCTTCCACTGGTTATTCATCGATCAAATCAAGTACCCAAGAGTCAGGTATATCCACGCAGTATCAACGTCCCAAAACCAGCAAGAAAAACGTGTCGACTCAAAAGATATGCACATAACAGAAATTCTGCTTGCTAGAAAAAATCGCTTGACACGGCAAATCATTGAAACGACTCTAAGTTTTATAAGTTATTGATTTTTATTAACTATACTACTGATCAATAATTGTTCAATCTAAGCCTAGCCCCTTAAAATTCCGCACTTTGCGAGGGTTGATAGCAACATATCCCCAGAGTTATCCACAGATTTTGTGAATAAGTCTGTTTTGTCCCTGCATCACAGGCACTTAGTCAAAAAAACTCTAAATTATTCAATGTTTAGCGCCCAAATTGATGTTTACCGTCTTTCGCCTGCGCCAAGCTCATTCGGAGTCTCCATCGGCAATTTTTTCCTCAATGCTTGCTGCGCGTGATCCTCACCTCGAGGCTTGCGCATTCGGGACGACGAAACCAGCAAATGGCTATGGTAGCCCTGGTAAAACTGACGTATGATGCCACAGCAAAATAGTATGCACTTCGGGCCAACCTAAAAACATCAGTAGCCCACGAAATACACGAAATAAATCATTGCGTTATGAACGCTTATCGATTCACCTGTTCGGCGCAGTTCTTCAGGATGATAACTGATTGCACCTTTTCGTGATTTTCGTGCGTTTCGTGGACCAAATGATTTTTCTAGGGTCAATGAGCCGCGCCTAGCTCATCATGACGACCCGATTGTTCCGAGTTTATCCTCTTTCCAGACTGATATAAGCCAAACCATGAACCCAATCAATCATCGAACATTATTTTTGCCTGCATTGTTGACCGTCGGGATGTTGCTAAGCGCCTGCTCGTTTTCCAAAAGCTCCGAAAGCTCGTCCGACAGCTCCAAAAGCGTTTTCGACATGGCTTCCAGCCCACTGTCGGCCAGCTCCGATTCGTCAGCCGACAAGCAAGAGCAATACGAAAACGACGTGGCTGATTACACTACCGAGTTCGTCGGCTCAAAAACTGGCACTTTGGAACAATTTCGCCAACACGTGAGCGAACTGGCGCAAGATTATGGTGTCACCAATTGGGAAAGCGATCTCAAAACTTACGTCGGCATAGGTCGTGGCTTGAAAAAAGCCAAACTGGGCGGACCACAAACTTCCGCCTTTACCGAAAGCCTGAGCGGCAACGACCCGATGAAAAAACAAGCGATTGAAGAAGGGCTGAAAAAATAGGTTCAGCGCAAACGATGCTTACTCGCCGGCTGACGCGGCTGATTCTGGCAGGGTTGGCCTTGTGCTGCCCCTGGCTGGGTCAGGCGCGCGACTTTGAATTTTTGTATGTCGACGCCAACGAAGGCCAGGCCAGCGGAGGGCACTCCGCCATCAAGTTCGCCGACGCGGTGTTTCATTTCCAGCATGTGGAACCGGGATTGTTAAGGCTCTTCCGCAGTGACTTTTCGGCTTTTCGCTTTGCCTATGGCTACCAGGAAAACCGGACCATAGCCGGACATCGCATCACCGTCGACGAGGCTGTTTTCGACAGCTTGCACGACGCCTTCAAACGCCGGCTGCTACTGCAAAACCAACAATTCGCCTGGCTGAAAGCCTTGCAGGACGACTATCGCCTGTTAAGCGATCTCAATCAGCCTGCACAAAAACACGTAGCCCTGAAAGCCTTGGGCTATTTCGTCGAAGATTATCGGCTGGGCCAGGAAAAACCTGTTCAAACCGGTCAAAGCCTTGAACTTGCAGCACTAAAACGAAACATACTTGCCGAGTATGGCGATAATTTCTTGCAACAGAAACGGCAACGAGTTCTCGCGCAATTAATCGCCTTGAAACCATCGGCTTCGGACACGGCGCCAGCCATCGACGAGGATAGGTTCGGGCCTGACGGCTATTCCTTCGCACAGCATTATAAAAACCAGCTATTGAATCTGGCTGCGCTGGACATCCTGGAATGGAGTCTATCGCCTCGCGCAGGTACATTGTTGACCACGCCGATAGCGGAATTGCGTTTGCATGAGCCCGCCATCATTGCCCTGACCGGTTTCAAACAGACACTGGCTATGGATTTGCTGAAATTGATACAAAGCGAGCGCGAAGACTGGGGCTATCCACTGTTGGTCGGCATGGCTCGCCTGCACGCCTTGCAGCAATCGATAGACAGCGGCCAGTGGGTGATATTGGATCGCTTTGTGAATGACCCGCACGACGACAGGACCGTGCGCATCGATGCGGACACCCTGCCATCAATGCGCCAATACGCGAGCAACAATCTGATCCGTGCGAGCGAAGCGCTCGCCACGACCAATACACTTGCTGAACGTGACTATAACGACTTGGAAATCAAAGCCGGCATCGCCGTGAAAATGGCGAATGCCGGCAACGAACAAACCCTGCTATTGCCTCCCATCGACGAAACGCCATCGCTAGAGGCGCATGCGGATTTGGTCGCGTTGCCGCTATCCGGCAATGAATTGGAAAGTCATCAACGCTCATCCGACACCCGTTTCGTAGCTTATAAGGCCCAATTGCAGTCCATGTATGCTTACCAATTGCTGCGACGCAATTGCGTGACCGAGATATTTCGCGTCATCCACGCCAGCCTGGACAAAAACTTCGCCCTCCCCTCCGCTAGCGGACCAGTGGAATCAACGGCACAAATCTCCAAACGCTTGCTGGGCGGATATATCGACGCGGAGGCGCTGACCGTCATCCCCTTTGCCGCCTTCGATCGAGTCGGCAGCCAATACCGCGTGCAGAACAGCTATCGCCTGCCGAGCTATCGAGAACTGGCCATCGAACATCGCTATCAAACAGAGGCCGACATGCTGGTGGATTTGAGCGAATCCAATGTAATGACTTCTTCTATCTACCGCGGGAACAAGAACGATGCGGCCTTTTTGTTTTTCACTCAAGATGCGGTTTGGCCCCGCCCTTTGCTGGGCACTGTGAATTTAAGCGTCGCCCTTGGGCAAACGCTGTATGGCCTGCTGGCTCTGCCTTGGGACTCCGGCCAGAATTTGCAGCAAAGCCTGAAAGGCATAGTTGTCAGCGTGCCCGAGCTGTTTTTTTTCAATATCCGGAAAGGTTCGTTTCCGCGGCTGTTACCAACTGATGCGAGCAGGGACGGGGTGATAGGCACTTCTCAGGCCCAAAGCCTTGCGGGAAAAAACTGAAGCTTTTTCATCCCAACAGCAGATCGGGAGTGCAATAGCTTTAGCTATTGCCAAATAACACCGGGTTGTTTGGCATTTGCAAGAGCCCTCCCGCGAGGTGAGAGGGCTTTCAAGACCAGCTCCCAAAGGGAAGCAAGAGTCTTAGTCTTGCGGTTTTTCCGCGTCGACGGTGAAAATCGGATTGTTTCTGTCCTCTTCGCACAACTTGGCTTTTTCTTCGGGGAAGATGTGCCAGAAAGATTGGTCTATCGCGCCATTGGCGTAATTTTGCTTGTGCGCGTGACCGAACGGGCACCACCAGTTTTCCACAACTTTGACCATATACGCGTGCCATTCGAACAAGGCCACGCTGTAAGGGCAATACCAGGTGCAATTCAAGATCCAGAACAGTTTCAATTGCGACAGATTGTAACGGGTGGAGGGATTCATGACGATCTGGGTTTTCAAATCATAACGGTGACTGGCGCGGTCGGGAATGAAATCGCTATAGCGCTTGACGTTTTCCGCGCCGCAGAACTTCAGGCTGTAATAGGTCAGATAAGCACTGATGATTACGAACGGCAGGGTCAGTATCGGCAAGTAAATAAATACCAGTCCTATCGCGCGCGAAAGGACGGACATTTGTTTATGATGGCAACCGATATTGACGCGATCGGCGCAGGATTCGCAGGCTTTCATGAAATGTTCTCCACTGAAGAAGGTTTTGGTTTTGGGTTAGATGGTTTTGGCTCGGGATTGAGCAATTGAAAAATACTTAAACAACCGGCGCAGCAAAACTCCTTGACGCCATCACTGCTCTGCAAGCCAAACCCCGGCACTTTTACCGGTTGACCGCACAATTCGCAAGGAGAATTTTTATTTTCCGACATAGGCTTACATGCGGCCCGACACCGCGCAAAAAAACGTTTTCAGATATTCAGTTTCCGGCATCGCGGGTAACACAGGATGATCCGGTCCCTGCCCGCCCGTGGCAAAAAACACCACATGCCGGTCGATATGCCGGCCCGATGCACGCAAAATCTCGTGCAAGTCTTCCCGGCTCAAATGATGCGAGCACGACGCCGACACCAGCACCCCCTCGTTCGCCAGGATTTGCAGCGCCTGATGATTCAGCCGGCGATAAGCCTCATAGCCGGCTTTGTAATCTTTCTTGCGTTTGATCAGCGCGGGCGGGTCGAGTACGATCGCATCGAAATGCAGGTTTTGTTCTCTGGCTTGCTTCAGATAATCGAACACATCGCTACGCACGAATTGCATCTTATCCTGCACACCGTTCAACGCCGCGCTTTCTGCAGCCAAAGCCAGCGCGCTTTCCGAGCTGTCCACGCAGGTCACTTCCGCCGCGCCAGCCACTGCCGCCGTGATGCCCCATGCGCCGGCATAGCTGAACAAATCCAACACTTTCAGGCCGCTCGACCAATTGGCAAACTGGGCCCGGCTACAGCGATGATCGTAAAACCAGCCGGTTTTCTGGCCTTCGGCTACGTTGATCAGAAACCGCGCGCCGTTTTCTTCGATCAACAACCGTTCCGGCAATTCGCCGTAAGCCAGTTCAGGCTCCAGCGGCAAATTTTCCAGTTGCCGCTGACTGTTGTCGTTTTTCAAAAGAATGGCACTCGGTTGCAATAATTCCAGCAGTGCCTTGACCAGCAACGGTTTTTGCACTTCCATGCCGGCCGTGGTGATCTGTACCGACAACACCGTATCGTAACGATCGATGACC
This sequence comes from Methylomonas rapida, assembly GCF_024360925.2. Taxonomy (NCBI): domain Bacteria; kingdom Pseudomonadati; phylum Pseudomonadota; class Gammaproteobacteria; order Methylococcales; family Methylococcaceae; genus Methylomonas; species Methylomonas rapida. The sequence goes on from NZ_CP113517.1 coordinate 3,605,410, forward strand.
AAGCCCGGCAGGCCGTCGCTTTCACCGAACACTAAGCGATAATACGGTTTGTCGAACAAACGCTCGCGCAAGGCCAAGGCTTGACTCAGACGGATCTTGAAAAACTTTTCGCCGATGCTGCTATTGGGTTTTCGCGTCAACAGGCGGGCGCAAATCAGCGCGTGCGGATTGACGTAAGCCACACCCAGGGCCTTGCCTGCGCTGTCGTTGACGATGACCAGATCACCGGCGGCGAACTGCTCCAACGGACTGCGTTTGCCATCGACTTCGTTGCTGAAAACCCATAAATGCCCTTGGCGCAGACGCTTGTCTTCGTGTTTTTTTAAATACAGCTCGGGATAATGCATGGAATCAAATCAAGGTAAGCGTAAAACCGCCAAATTCGGCGGGTATGATGAGCGGCAAACGAATGTGCATCGTCTGGTTTGCCGCCAACTGCGCGGTATGCGTGTACTGTTGGGGCGCAAACAAGCGTTGTTCCAACGGTTGGCCGTTAAAATCCGTTAACGTGAGTTGTAGGCTGGGAAAACCCTGGGCCACATCAGCCTGATTGGTCAACGCGGCGGTCAATAAATGAGTCTGCTGCAAATAGGGTTGTAATTGGCTATGCGATACCGACCAGTCAGTGGTATTTGCCGTATCGATCAGCCGACAATCCATCGCCGCGCAAACCTTAGCTAAAGCCGGCCGAAGCAATGGATATCGATATAATCTTTGACCTTCGAAATAAGCCAGTTGCACCATCAACAGCAAAAGCATCGCTAGGCTAGCCCCGCGCCAAAGCCAGAGCGATTCTGTTTTGACGTTTTTTTCAAACGCAGGCCCGATGCCATGGCCCGGTTCGATCATCTCATCCGGCCGTTCGGATAATGTCGGCAATGCATCGAATGTCTGCCTGCAGGCCTTGCATTTCAACAAGCCGCGACTGTCACGCAATTGTTGTGTCGTCACTTCCTGTAGCACATCGCACTGCGGGCAACGGCTGAACATGCTTACGCGGGCCTCTCGGCATCCAGACGGCACCAATCTTCCTGACTCACCGGCTCGGCCACCCGCAAGCCTTGCGCGCGGTAGGCGTCAGCGACGGCTTGCGCCTGTTCGTTCAAGATACCGGACAAAATCAACTGCCCGCCGGGCCTGACCAGCGAGGCTATCGTTGCCGAAAGTTCTATCAACGGTTTGGCGAGAATATTGGCGACCACGACGTCGGCGTCTGCCACCCTAAACTGCTCCGGCAGACAATAACTGATACGCCCTAGCACCTGATTTTTTTCGGCGTTGTATTGGGTCGCGGTCAAAGCCTGGGGATCGATATCGACGCCGTGTGCATGTTCGGCGCCCAACAGCAATGCCGCCACCGCCAGTATGCCGGAGCCGCAGCCATAATCGATCATGACCTTTCCTGTTAAATCATGCCCGGCCAGCCACTCCAGACACAAGGCCGTGGTCGGATGAGTGCCGGTACCGAAGGCCAACCCCGGGTCCAGCGTCATGCAAACCTGACCGGACTCATGAACTTCTTGCCCACTCGGGCAAACCCACAACTTGCCGGCGAATTGCATTGGCTGAAAATGCTCCATCCAGGCGCGCTCCCAGGCTTGATCCTGAATCACTTCCACCTGCCACTGCCGCAAGGGCTGGCCGATGAATTGGTTGGCCACCAGGGTTTGCACGACATCGGGATCGGCATCCAGCTCAAACAAGGCCGTGACACGGGTGTTGCTCCAGATCTGGGTTTGGTCGATCGCCGGCTCGTAAACCGGTTCGTCTTCGGCATCGCTGTAAGTCACGGATACCGCGCCCAATTCACTGAAAAAATCCGATAACTCCGGAGCGGTTTGCTCGTCAGTCACCACTGAAAGCTGATGCCATGCCATAGTTCGAATTTAATAAAGATAAAAGAAGGCCGGCACCTTAGCCGACGCCAGCCTTCTCTAAGGTTCAATGAATACCCAGTTTCTTTTCCAGGTAATGGATGTTTTGACCGCCGGTCACAAAGGCCAAGTCGGCCATGATGCTTTGTTGCAAGGGAATGTTGGTCTTGATGCCGTCGATCACCATTTCGCTGAGAGCGGTTCGCATGCGGGCGATGGCACTGTCGCGGTCTTCGCCGTGGGCGATCAATTTTCCTATCATCGAATCATAGTAAGGTGGCACTTTGTAACCGTTGTAGATATGCGTTTCGCAACGGATACCGGGACCACCCGGCATGTGAAACTGCTCGATGGTGCCGGGGCTGGGCATGAAGGTGTTGGGGTCTTCCGCGTTCAGACGGCATTCGATCGCGTGCCCAGTGAAACGCACCTGCTCCTGCGTGAGCGACAACGGCAGGCCGGCTGCGATGCGCAACTGTTCCTTGACGATGTCGAAGCCGGTGATCATCTCTGTCACGGGATGCTCGACCTGTACCCGCGTATTCATCTCGATGAAATAGAACTGACCTTTTTCATACAAAAACTCGAAGGTACCGGCGCCCAAATAGCCGATTTCCTTGCAGGCCTGTGCGCAACGCTCGCCCATTTGCTTGCGCTGTTCTTCGCTGATGCCGGGTGCCGGCGCTTCCTCGACGACTTTCTGATGCCGGCGCTGCATCGAACAATCACGCTCGCCCAAGTGAATCGCGTTGCCGTGCGAGTCGGCCAGCACTTGAAATTCGATGTGGCGCGGATCTTCCAGGAATTTTTCCATGTACACCGTGGCATTGCCGAAGGCGGCGCCGGCTTCGCCCTTGGTCAATTCTATCGAACTGAGCAAGGCCGCTTCGGTATGCACGACGCGCATGCCGCGTCCGCCACCGCCACCGGCGGCCTTGATGATGACGGGATAACCGATTTCCCGCCCCAACTTCAGATTGGCTTGATCGTCGTCCCCCAACGGCTCGCCATTACCCGGCACACAGGGAATGCCGGCGGCAATCATGGCTTTTTTCGCCGCGATCTTGTCGCCCATCATGCGTATGGTTTCGGGTTTCGGGCCGATGAACACGAAACCGCTTTGACTGACTTTCTCGGAGAAATCCGCGTTCTCGGACAAAAAGCCGTACCCCGGATGGATGGCTTGCGCATCGGTCACTTCGGCGGCACTGATGATCGCAGGGATATTCAAATAACTCTGCGCGGAGGGCGCCGGACCTATGCAAACGGCCTCGTCGGCCAGACGCACATGCTTCAGGTCGCGATCGGCTTCCGAAAACACCGCGACGGTTTTAATGCCCAGTTCGCGGCAGGCTCGCAACACGCGCAAGGCGATCTCGCCCCGGTTGGCAATGACAATTTTTTCGAACATAGTCGTCACCTTGCCGCTTATTCAATGATGAATAAAGGCTGACCGTATTCCACCGGATGGGCGTTCTCGACCAGAATTTGCTTGATCTTGCCGCTTTTATCGGACTCGATTTGGTTGAGAATTTTCATCGCCTCGATGATGCACAGCGTCTGACCGGCGGAAACCGATTGGCCGACTTCGACGAACGGCGCCGAACCGGGTGAAGCCGAACGATAGAAAGTACCAACCATCGGCGACTTGATCACATGGCCGCTGATTTTCTCTTCGGCGGGCGCAGCGGGGGCCGCGGCCGGAGCTTGAGCCGGCGCGGCGACGGCAACGGGCGCCGCGTATTGCACGGGAGCGGCCGAAGAGCTGTAACGGCTGATTCTGACCGACTCCTCGCCTTCTGAAATTTCTATCTCAGCAATATCGGATTCCTCGATGAGATCGATGAGTTTTTTTATTTTTCTAATATCCATTGTTCTGAGTTCTCTCTTGTAATATCTGATGAGCGGCTTGTAAGGCCAGTTCGTAACCGCGCGCGCCCAAACCACAGATAACGCCGTCGGCTATATCTGAAAAATAGGAATGTCGTCTGAACGCCTCGCGGGCATGCACATTGGACAGATGTACTTCAATGAATGCAATCTTGGTCGCCAGCAAGGCATCGCGAATCGCCACACTGGTATGGGTAAATGCCGCCGGATTGATGATGATGAAATCCACGCCTTGGGCATAAGCCTGGTGGATTTGCTCGATGATCGCATGCTCGGCATTACTCTGAAAAAAGTGCAATCGATGGCCGAGTTGGCCAGCCTGTTGCTCTAAACTGTCCTGAATATCTTGCAAGGTTTTACTGCCATACAAACCCGGCTCCCGCACACCTAAGAGATTCAAATTGGGGCCGTTCAGAACGGTGATAGTCGCCATGCAGATGCTAAACAGTCAAGGTTTTTGAAGGTGGGAATTCTGCCTAATTTGTAGGTTTTTGTCCAGATAATCCAGCTTTTTAACTGATTTATCCGCCATTTAGTCATTCGCCGCCAATAACGGCCGCACCACCCGCAAGAACTCTTCCCGCCGCATTTCGCCGGGTTGCCGGTGAACGATTTGTCCGCGTGAATCAATGATTACCGTAAAAGGTACGGCATTGATGATGTTGCCCAGCTGCCGCGCCAACACACTGCCTGCATCGCCGGCCACCAGCATGGGATAATTGACCGGCGATTCTTGCAGATAATCCGCAACGGCTTGTTGCTCGTCGAGGGCGATGCCGACGAATTGCACGCCTTTGGCGGCGAATTCCTGTTGCCACTGCATGAACTCGGGAATTTCCTTCAAACACGGCGGACACCAGGTTGCCCAAAAATTGAGCACCAGGATCTTGCCTCGCCATTGCGACACGGATTGCGGTTGACCTTTCACATCCGGAAACCTGAACTGCAGCTCCGCTGACAAAGTAGCCGGCTGCTCAAGCCTTGCCTGCTGCATCCGCACGGCCACGCCAGCCAGCAACGCCAAAACGGCCGCCAAGACGATCAATAAGCGGGTTTTCATAATTGTTTCAAGGATTGCAAAAAGGTGGCCGCGTCCTGATAACCGATCACGCGCTGCCGGGCGCGTTCCTGTCCTTGCGGATCAAAGAAGATGATACCGGGCGGCCCGACCAGATTGAAGCGTTGCAACAAGGCTTTGTCGTCGTCGTTATTCGCCGTGACGTCCGCCTGAATCAACATAAAATCTTTCAGCTGCTGTTTCACCTGGGCATCGGCAAAGGTATAAGCCTCCATTTCCTTGCAGGACACGCACCAGTCGGCGTAAAAATCCAGCATCACCCATTGTCCATTGGCTTGCGCTTGTTGTAATTTTTGCTCCAATTCGGCGACCGTGCGTATGCGTTGAAACGGAATACCCGCTTCGACCGGCTTGCTTCCGGCCTGCGCCAAACCGGCCAAAGGCTGTAACGGATTGGTATTGCCGGCGCTGAGGCCGATCAACTGCATCACGCCAAACACCAGCATCATCAGCCCCAGCCCTTTCCATAATTTTTTCCAGCCAGAGGCCGGCTGCGGCAAGGGTTCGATCGCGTTCAAATAAATGGCCGGAACGATCAACAACATCGCGCTCAGCAGCATCGTGACGGTCGGTGGCAGGATACGCGACAGCATCCATAGCGCCACCGCCAACATGATCACACCGAACACGGCCTTGGTGGCGTTCATCCAGGCACCGGCCTTGGGCAGCAATTTACCCGCGGAAGCCCCCACCAACAGCAAGGGCACGCCCATGCCCAAACCCATCACGAACAGGGCCGAGCCACCCAGCAGCACGTCGCCGGTCTGGCCGATGTAGATCAAGGCCGCCGCCAACGGCGCCGCCACGCAGGGACCGACGATCAAGGACGACAAAGCCCCCATGATCCCGGCCCCCAAATACGAGCCATCCCGATGCTGGTCGCTGGACCGATGCAAGCGCGATTGCAGCGCCGAAGGCAATTGCAACTCGTAAAAGCCGAACATCGACAAAGACAACAGCACGAACAAGCCGGCAAAGGTGGCGATCACCCAAGGCTCTTGAAAGGTCGCTTGCAAATTACTGCCAAACAGCGCCGCCAACACCCCAAAGGCCGTGTACATCAAGGCCGACGCAAACACGAAGCTGGCCGACAGCAAAAATGCCTTGCGCGTACCGACCTGATGGCCATGTCCGACGATGATGCCGGATAAAATCGGGATCATCGGAAACACGCAGGGCGTGTGCGCCAGCAACAGGCCAAAGCCGAAGAAGCTCAGCAGCGTCAACGCCAAGCTATCCTGTTTCAAGGCATCGACGATACGGTCCTGCTCCGATACCGCCGCTACCTCGGATTGCGTGGTTGGCGCTGATTTTGACTCAAGCGGAGTAGCTTGCGGCAACGACAAGGCTACTTTGCTGGTCATCGGTGGGTAACAAACGCCGCGATCGGCGCACCCCTGGAACTTGGCGGTCAATTCCACGGCTTCAGCGGCCAGATTTTCGCGTAGCAACGGCACATCCAGACTCACTTCATGCCGGTAAATTTCGACTTGTCCAAACTCCTCGTCCAAATGACTTTCACCCTTCGGCAAAGGCAGGGCCGACAAACGAGTTTGCGTCTTGTCATCCAGATTCAGGGCCAATTTGTTTTTGTACAGATAATACCCGTCCGCGATCAGCCAGCTGACATGCAAGGTATGCGGGTCCTTGAGCGTGGCGAAGAATTGAAACGCCTGCTCCGGTGGTAAGAGTTCGTCCTGGAACAAACTCGGTGTCAATTTTTTCAGGCCACCAAAAAACTGATTGATGGAACTCGCCTGGTTTACCCCTAATGCTTCAGGCAGATTCACATCGAGCGCAATCTTCTGCGGCGGGTAACAAACACCGACATCGGCACAACCCTGATATTTGGTGAAAATCTTCACGGTGGCCTGATTGTCTGGATTGGTCAACGGCACGCTGACCCTCAATGAACCGCGATAGACGCTGGTTTCACCGAAAACCGGGTCGTGTTCCACCGCGCCATCGGGCAATTCGAACGCACCCAGTTGGACGCCGTCGGTTTGCGACTCGATCCTGGTTTTATCGCGGTATAAGTGGTACCCCTCCGCGATCTGCCATACCAGATCGACCTGCTGGCGCGACTGCCCGGTAACCGTCAATTTGAAAGCCTGCTCGGCCGGCAATATATCGGCGCTGGTCAACGCCCATGCTGGCTGAAACAAAACGCTAAATAGGCAAAATAAAATCAGTGGGTAGACAGGCATGAGTCGATCCATTGCAAATAGTCTGCGGAGCCGCTATCAATCGCGACCGCGATGATTTCCGGGATTTGATAAGGGTGCATGGCCTTGATCGCCGTTTCGATGGCGGCAAAGCGGGCCTGTTGACTTTTGATCATCAACAAATGTTCCTGGGCCGTCTCGATTTGTCCTTGCCATTCGTAAACAGACGACACGCCGGGCACGATGTTCACGCATGCGGCCAACTTGTCGCCCACCAACTGGCGCGCGATCCGTTCTGCGGTTTCCAGGTTCGGGCAAGTGCAATAAATCAGATGATGCATGGTGGACATTATCCTGCATATTCGGTGGAAGATGTTTCGACGACTTACGCTCATTCTGGCAAAGTAACGCTCATGAAGGCTGTGCGTCGCCCCGGCAAATGAAAATAGTCTTCAGGGTAAGGTTGCTTGCCGGACAGGCCGCCGTGAATACATCCATGTAGGCTCGACGGCGGCATCCTTGCCGCCGACGCCTGTCCAACAAGCAACCGCACCCCCACATTTTGCTACTTTCAGAGTAACGTGCTTTCTTGGCGTTATTGGCTCTTCAAATCGGGTAAACTGATCTTTCATTCGATTTCTACCTTTTTCGAGCTCGCCATGAAAGCCATTCAAATGCTGTTTTTGTTCGTCCTGATCGTCCCTTTCGTGGAAATTTACCTGCTGATGCAAGTCGGCGGCCTGATCGGTACTTTTCCGACCATATTACTGGTCGTCTTTACTGCCGCATTGGGCGCCTGGCTGTTGCGCCGACAAGGTTTTGCCACCTGGCAGCGCTTCCAGGCCAGCCTCGCGCAAGGCACCATTCCCGCGTATGAAATGATCGAAGGACCGATATTGCTGATGGGCGGCGCCTTGTTGTTGACGCCGGGATTTTTCACCGACGCCATGGGTTTTGCTTGCCTGATTCCGGCTTTGCGCCGCAACATGGCCCGGTACATCATCGAAAATCACTTGATAGCCAGTGCACAGGGCAGCGGATTCAGGCAATCACCCACTCAAAACAGCCATGTCATCGATGGCGAATACAGCAAGAAAGATAGCGATGTTGACACCATCTGAATCCTTAGTCCCGCCCGGATCCAGATGGCCGGGACGGCTTTATTGGCCGTCCGTATCGGAGTCGGTTTCGGTCGCCGCGTCAGCAATCGCTGCCTCGGCATCGGGCTCTAATGTGCTTTTGCCGAAGCCGGAATAAGCCGGGCACCAGCCAAAATAACTGGTTCCCACTAACCCCAAGCCAACCAGCAATAACAATACTTTCGCGGTAAACAAGGATACAGCCAGCAGTACGACGCCGGATACCATGCGGACTTTTTTGTCCTTGGCACCCAAGTTGTATTCAAATTTGACCATGCGTTTATAATCGAAGCTCATTTCCAACCCTCTATGTGTAATATTTTATTATCCTGACGTAAGGCTTTCCCTTAAAAGGGATGCAAATATACACAGCTCATTGAAATCTGCAAATAAAAATGGATGTCTCAACCATCATCGCCCCTTTGAACGATGCCCAGCGCCTGGCCGTTTCCGCGCCCAATCAAGCCATGCTGGTTTTGGCCGGCGCCGGCAGCGGCAAAACCCGTGTATTGGTGCACCGCATCGCCTGGCATATCAAGATCAATCAAATTTCGCCCTTCCACATTCTGGCGGTCACGTTCACCAACAAGGCTGCCAACGAAATGCGCGAACGCATCGAAAACATGCTGGAAATTTCGGCCCGCGCGATGTGGATAGGCACCTTCCACGGCCTGGCCCACCGCTTGCTGCGCCAGCATGTCGAGCAAGCCAAACTGCCGGCCAATTTTCAGGTCATGGACAGCGACGACCAGCTCCGCCTGATCAAGCGCCTGCTGAAAAACCTGAACATCGATGAAACCAAATGGCCGCCCAAGCAGGTGCAATGGTTCATCAACGCACAAAAGGAAGAAGGCATCCGCGCCCGCCACATGCACGAAAGCGGCGATTTTTACCAACGCCAGATGCTGACGGTTTACAAGGCCTATGAGGATCTTTGCGACCGCTCAGGTCTAGTCGATTTTGCCGAACTGCTGCTGCGCGCCCATGAACTGCTGCGCGACAACGAGGATTTGCTGCATTTTTATCGACAGCGCTTCCAGCAAGTACATGTCGACGAATTCCAGGACACCAATACCATACAATATGCCTGGCTCAGGCTCCTGACCGAAGGCAACGACAACCTGTTCGTGGTCGGCGACGACGACCAATCGATTTACGGCTGGCGCGGCGCCAAGATAGAAAACATCTTCAACTTCCAGAAACACTATCCCAACCACCAAGTGGTGCGGCTGGAACAAAACTACCGCTCCACCGGGCACATCTTGAAAGCCGCCAACACGCTGATCGCCAACAACGAAGCCCGCATGGGCAAGGAATTGTGGACCGATGCCGGCGAGGGCCTGCCGATTTCGTTGTACTCGGCCTTCAACGAACAGGACGAAGCCTATTTCGTGGTCGAGAAAATCAAGCAATGGGTCAACGACGGCGGTCTGCGCCGCGACGTAGCAATCCTGTATCGTTCCAACGCCCAATCCCGCCAGTTCGAGGAACGCCTGATGACCACCGGCACGCCTTACCGGGTCTATGGCGGCTTGCGCTTCTTCGAGCGCATGGAAATCAAGAACGCCCTGGCCTATTTGCGGCTGGCCAATCACCATGACGATGATGCCTCGTTCGAGCGCATCGTCAACACGCCGACGCGCGGCATCGGCGCCAAAACCCTGGACGACATGCGCATTCTGGCCCGTGAGCAAAACTTGTCGCTGTGGCAGGCGTCCGTGCGCATGCTCGACGAAAACCGCCTGCCGCCACGCGCCGGCAATGCTTTAAAAGGTTTTTTGAACCTGATCCTGCAATTGGGCGGCGAAACCCTGGAATTGCCCTTGCACGAAACCGTCAAGCTCGTCGTCGAAAAAAGCGGCCTGATCGAGCTGTATAAAAAGGAGAAGCAGGATAAAGGCGAAGCGCGGGTGGAAAACCTGGAAGAACTGGTCAACGCCGCCCGTTTGTTCGATGCCGACAGCCTGAACGAGGAAAACCTCAGCGAGGTCGATTTGTTCTTGACCCACGCCGCGCTGGAAGCCGGCGAAATGCAAGGCGAAGTCGACGAAGACTGCGTGCAGTTGATGACCTTGCATTCGGCCAAGGGACTGGAATTCAAGCTGGTGTTCATGGTCGGCATGGAAGAAGGCCTGTTCCCATCGCAACAAGCCACCGACGATCCAGGCCGCCTGCAGGAAGAACGCCGGCTTTGCTACGTCGGCATCACCCGCGCGATGGAACAGCTTTATCTGACTCACGCCGAATCTCGCAGGCTATACGGCAAGGACAACTACCCGAGGCCGTCAAGATTCCTGCGCGAAATACCACCCGAATCGATACAGGAAATCCGCCTGCGCGCGCAAGTCACCCGCCCCGCCGCCACCTTCAACAGCACGCTGGGCAATAGCACCCAAACCGCCGGCCGCTACCGCATGGGGCAAAGCGTCAGGCACGAAAAATTCGGCGAAGGCGTGGTGCTGCAAACCGAAGGCGAAGGCGACCAGAAAAAAGTGCAAATCAATTTCCGCAACGCCGGCATCAAATGGTTGATGTTGGCTTATGCGAAGCTGGAAACGCTATAGGCAAGGCTCATCTTGCCTTGATCGTGCAATAGCTGAAGCTATTGCACGCCATATCCAAAAGATGCATGGAGAAAAAAGCTTCAGCTTTTTTGTGGGGATACGTCAAACGCAACGATCAAGCTCCAATGGCCATCAATTTCATCAACCAGGCTGCAATCAGCGTGGTTGCCACTGCGGCTTTATGCTGCTTGGATGTCATTTTTACTCTGAAGGTCACCGTGGTGAGCTACGCACAGTCGCGATGCGAAGTCTATTGTCGCGACGAGGCGGCGCTCCTACAGAAAACGTTTCGACCGCGCTCAGGACAGATTTTGTGCCTTTCGTAGACCAAAGTTTTTTCTGGAATAAAAAAAGGCGCCGTTAGCACGACGCCTTTTTCAGTTCAAGGACACGGAAAAATCAATCTTCCATGACGTTGATGACTTTCAGCGAGTTGGTACCGCCACTGGCGCCGGCCAGGTCTCCCTTGGTCCGGATCAAGGCATCGCCCGGCTTCACGACACCGCGTTTTTTCAAGGCATTGATCAGGCTTTGCGTGACGCTTGGAGACTCCATCTTCTCTTTGGAAAATGGAATCGGGAAAACGCCTTTATACAGGGTCACCCGGCCCAAAGTGCGTTCATTGTTACTGAAAGCAAAGATCGGTAGTTCCGAGTTGATCCGAGACATCCACAGCGGAGTAGAACCCGATTCCGTCAACGAGGCGACGCCGGCAATTTCGGTATGGTTCGCCATATACATGGCCGCCATCGCGATCGCTTCGTCGATACGATTGAACTTATCGGTCATCCGGTGCATGGACTTCGTCACGCTCGGCTGCTTTTCGGTTTCCAGACAGATCCGCACCATGGCTTGCACGGTTTTGACCGGATGCTTGCCGGATGCGGTTTCCGCGGACAACATGATCGCATCGGTACCATCGACGATCGCGTTGGCGACGTCGAACACTTCCGCACGGGTCGGAATCGGGTTTTCGATCATCGACTCCATCATCTGCGTCGCGGTAATCACGGCCCGGTTCAACTCGCGCGAACGGTTGATCAGGTGTTTTTGCGCCGCCGGCAGATTGGCGTCGCCGATTTCCACACCCAAGTCACCGCGCGCGACCATGATCGCGTCGGAGGCCAGGATGATCTCGTCGATGACCTCCATCGCTTCGGCACGCTCGACTTTGGCCACGAGGCCGGCATAACAACCTTGCGCTTCCAGCAGACTGCGCGCCTCGTGCATGTCTTCGGCGGTACGCGGGAAGGAAATCGCCACATAGTCGGCATCGATCACCGCAATGGTTTTGATGTCCTCCTTGTCCTTGTCGGTCAGAGCCGCTGCCGACAAACCGCCACCCAACAGGTTGATACCCTTGTTGTTGGACAAATCCCCGCCCACCACGACAGTGGTGTTGACGCGGGTATTGTTTTCGACATTGACCACGTCCAGCACGACACGGCCGTCGTCGAGCAACAGGCGAGTACCCGGCTTGACTTCGCGCGCCAACGGTTCATAGCTGATGCCGACTTGCGTGTTGTCGCCGTCCAATTTGCCCAGATTGATGTCCAACGCAAAGGCCTGGCCTTCTTCCAGCCAGACTTTGTTTTCCTTGAAACGCTCGATGCGGATCTTCGGGCCTTGCAGGTCGGCCAGAATGCCGACCCGGCGACCGGTTTTCTTGCTCAATTCCCGAACCCGGTTGGCGCGATCGATATGATCCTGCGCCGAACCGTGCGAGAAATTCAACCTGACCACGTCGATACCGGCCTCGAACAAAGCTTCGAGCACGCCCGGCTTGTCCGTGGCAGGCCCCAGCGTGGCCAGGATTTTGGTTCTTCTTAACAGCATGTATATCCCTTATTTGGCGTTATGCAAAGCAACGGTGGTGTCCAGCATACGGTTTGAGAAACCCCACTCGTTGTCGTACCAAGATAAGACTTTGACGAAGTTGCCCGCGGTCACTTTGGTCAATGAAGACTCATAAATGGAAGAATGCGGATTGTGGTTGAAGTCCATGGACACCAGTGGCTCGTCGTTGACGGCCAGAATGCCTTTCAGAGAACCCGCGGCCGCTTCTTTCAAGATGCTGTCGATTTCTTCCTTGCTGGTGTTGCGCGAAGCCTGGAAGCACAGGTCAACCACGGATACGTTGATGGTCGGCACGCGCATCGCGAAACCGTCCAGTTTGCCCACCATTTCCGGCAATACCAAACCTACTGCGGCTGCGGCGCCGGTTTTGGTCGGAATCATCGATTGAGTCGCTGAACGGGCACGGCGCAAGTCGCTGTGATAAACGTCGGTCAGCACTTGGTCGTTGGTGTAAGCGTGAATGGTGGTCATCAAACCGTGATCCACGCCAATAGTGTCCATCAAAGGTTTGACCAGTGGCGCCAAGCAGTTGGTGGTGCAAGAGGCGTTGGAAATAACGGTGTCTGACGCTTTCAAGGTGTTGTGGTTGACGCCGTAAACGATGGTCGCGTCGACATCGTTGCCACCTGGCGCGGAAATGATGACTTTTTTGGCGCCGGCTTGAATGTGCGCGGAAGCCTTGGCTTTGCTGGTAAAGAAACCGGTGCATTCATGCACCACGTCGACCCCCAATTCGCCCCAAGGCAGTTTCGCAGGATCGCGTTCCGCGAAAACGCGGATTTTGTCGCCGTTGATCACGATATAGTCGCCATCAACCGATACGTCGAACGGGAATTTGCCGTGAACGGTGTCGTATTTGGTCAAATGCGCGTTGGTTTTGGAGTCGCCCAGATCATTGATGGCCACGACTTGAATTTCATTGGTTCTGCCTGATTCGTACAACGCGCGCATCACATTGCGTCCGATACGACCGTAACCGTTAATTGCAACTTTAATTGCCATAGAGTGTTCTCCGGGATGAGAGTGAAAGACTGGGGTGAATAAATTGACACCAGGAGCGCCAAAAATAGCCTGGATTGTAGCAAATAGCGGTTCAAAACGTCCAGACAAGCCGTGTGATAATTTCCCTCGCTGGTTTCGGATTTGGGCAAAACCGGATAAAATCGCACCATTGCATTCAGTTAGCGGAGTAATAGGTGAGCATTTTAACGATTCTGGAATTTCCTGATAAACGGTTGCGCACGGTAGCCAAGGAAGTCCCTCAAGTCGATGCCGAAATCAAGACCTTGGTCGATGACATGCTGGAAACCATGTATGCCGCCAAAGGCGTAGGCCTGGCGGCAACCCAGGTCAATGTGCACAAACGCGTGATCGTCATGGACGTCAGCGAAGACAAAAACGAGCCCATCTGCCTGATCAATCCGCAAATCATCGAAAAGGACGGCGTGGAGGAATCCGAGGAAGGCTGCCTGTCGGTGCCGGGTTTCTTCGAAAAAGTCAGCCGGGCCGAACACATCAAAGTCAAAGCCTTGAACCGCGACGGCGAAAGCTTTGAAATGGAAGCCCGCGATTTGCTGGCGGTTTGCATCCAGCACGAAATGGATCACCTGGAAGGTAAATTGTTTGTCGATTACCTGTCGGCATTCAAACGCAACCGCATCAAAAACAAGCTGGAAAAAATCCACCACCAACAAGGCCGCTAGGAAAGCCCATGAAAATCGTTTTTGCAGGTACGCCGGAATTTGCGGTACCCACGTTGCAAGCCTTGCTGGACTCGCCATTCGAAGTCTGCGCCGTCTATACCCAGCCCGACCGTCCTGCCGGCCGTGGCCGCAAACTCGCGGCCAGCCCCGTCAAGCAATTGGCTCAGACGCATGAGATTCCGGTTTATCAGCCGGAGAACTTCAAACAAACCGAATCCCTGACGGACTTGGCGACGCTGAACCCCGATTTACTGGTGGTCGTGGCCTATGGCCTGATCTTGCCGCAAAGCGTGCTGGATATCCCCCGCCTCGGCTGCATCAACGTGCACGGCTCATTACTGCCCCGCTGGCGCGGTGCGGCGCCAATCCACCGCGCCCTGATGGCCGGCGACGAAAAAACCGGCATCACCATCATGAAAGTGGTGAAAAAACTCGATGCCGGCGACATGCTATTGAAAATGGAATGTCCGATCGAGGCCAGCGACACGTCGAGCAGTCTGCACGACCGCCTGGCGCAAATGGGCGCCGAAGGCTTGCTCAAAGTCGTCGAACAATACCAGCATGGCAACGTCCACGCCGAGCCACAAGACGAATCCCAAGTGACTTACGCACACAAGCTGGAAAAACACGAATCCGAATTGGACTGGAGCCAATCCGCCGCAGAACTGGACCGCAAGATTCGCGGCCTGAACGCCTGGCCCGTCGCGCAAACCCGATTCAAGGGCGATGTGTTGAGGGTCTGGAACAGCGCGCTGGTCAGCCGCTCGATTTCAGGCGAGGCCGGCACGATCGATTGCGCGGAACACGCATTGGACGTGATCACCGGCAATGGCGTGATTCGCTTATTGGAAGTGCAGCTTCCCGGCGGCAAACGCATAGCCGGCAAGGACTTTTTGAATGCCCATCCGGCCGCCGGCGTGAAGTTGGGCTTATGAATCTACGCGGTTGCGCCGCCAAAATCCTGGCCCACGTCATCAGCGACGGTCAATCGCTGACGGCAGCACTCGATAACCATCTCGGCAAAATTCATAATCCGCAGGACAGAGCTTTCGTGCAGGCGGCCTGCTATGGCGTGATTCGGCATTATTTCACGCTGGACCATGAACTGAATCAGCTGCTCGGCAAACCGCTGAAGCAAAAGGATGGCGACATCAAAGCTTTGCTATTGATAGGCCTTTACCAATTGCAGTATATGCGGGTCAAACCGCACGCCGCCGTTTCCGAAACCGTAGCCGCCACCAAACACAAGCCTTGGGCCAAATCGCTGGTCAACGCCATCCTCAGAAACTATCTGCGCGCCGCCGAAACCCTGCAAACAGCTTGCCAATCCAGCCCCGAGGCCCGCTTGAATCATCCGGACTGGCTGATTCGCCAGGTCGAGCAATGCTGGCCAGACCAGGCTAACGCCATCCTGAACGCCAACGATCAAGCGCCGCCGATGGCCTTGCGCGTCAATCGGCTGCAAGGTAGCCGGGACGATTATCTGGCTACGCTCAATCAGCATGGCATAGGCGCACAAACCGTCAATTTTTGCGACTCCGCGCTGATCCTCGATCAACCCTTGAGCGTCGAACAACTGCCCGGCTTTCGCGAAGGCCGGGTTTCGGTACAGGATGTGGCCGCGCAACTGGCGGCCGAATTACTCGATGTACAACCTGGGCAAAGTGTTCTGGACCTGTGCGCCGCTCCCGGCGGAAAAACGGCCGCCATACTGGAACGCCAACCCGAGTTAAAATCCCTGCTGGCCATCGATGTAGACGACAAACGCCTGCAACGCGTGACGGACAATTTGCAGCGCTTGCGCTTGAAGGCCGAAATCCTGGCCGCCGACGCCAGTCAAGACTGGGCCGGCGACCGTCGCTTCGACCGCATTCTGCTCGACGCCCCCTGCTCCGGGTTTGGCGTCATACGCCGCCATCCCGACATTAAATTGCTGCGCCGCGACAGCGACATCGCCACGCTACAAACCCTGCAAGCCAAAATCCTCGACGCCGCCTGGCGTTTGCTGGCGCCGGGCGGGATATTGCTGTACGCCACCTGCTCGATACTGAAGCAGGAAAACGAGCAACAGATCGGCCAGTTCCTGAAAAATCATGCCGATGCCATGGAGCTGCCCATCGCCGCCGCATGGGGCCAGGCCCGCCCTCACGGCCGGCAAATTCTGACGGGCAGCTGGCAGATGGATGGATTCTACTATGCCAAGATCGGCAAGCGCCTTTAGCACTGGACTTTTCGTCTGTCTGGCGTTTTTGCCGCTGTTGGCCCATGCGGACACGCCTTCCATCCGCATCCGCCAGGCCAGCCTGATCGAAGCCGGGGAAAATTTGGCGGTTCAGGCAGACATCCATTACCAGCTCAGCAATACCGCCAAGGATGCCCTGCACAAGGGCCTGCCGCTGACCTGGCGCGTGTTGATCGAAATTCGCGAAACCGGAAGCCTCCGGGATCGCACCGTTCACAGGCAAGAACTCCCCTACCGTTTGCGCTTTCACGCCTTGCTGAATCAATACGAGGTTTCGACGCTGGTGGAACGTAGCGAAATGTTTTTAACCCTCAATGCAGCCTTGAGCTACATGTCCGGCCTGCACGATGCCCAGCCGATTGCCCCCGCCTTGCTTCAAGCCGGCCGGCATTACCTCCTGGCCATCAAGTCCCGCTTCGACCGCGAATCATTGCCGGTGCCGCTGCGCCCTTTCGCCTACCTGGACTCTCAATGGTTTCTTTCCAGTGATTGGTATCTATGGCCCATTCCAAGATAAAACTGCCGGCTAGCGCCTCCATTCTGATTTTGTTCGGCTTCATCCTGCTGTCGCTGCAATTGATGAGCAGCTCGACGCAGGAATCGTCAGAACTCAGCGAGATGCATTCCTGGTTGCTGGTCATCAACACCCTGGGCTCCATCACGCTGCTGGTGCTGGTAGTGGTCAACGCCTGGTCGCTGGTGCGCGAGCTGAAAAAAAAGGAAGCCGGCTCGCGCCTGACCACGCGCATGATCTCGTTGTTCGTGCTGCTGGCCCTGGCGCCGGCCGCGATCGTGTTTTATTTTTCCGTGCAATTCCTGCATCAAGGCATAGACAGCTGGTTCAACGTCGAAATCGACCGGGCGATGGACGACGCGCTGGAGCTCAGTCAATCGGCGCTAGCGCAACGCATGACCTGGCACATCAAGCAAACCCAGCAAATCGCCGAGCAGTTGAAAGACAAATCCGACACCTTCATTGCGCTGGAGATCGGCTCGTTATGGGCCGAATCCGGCGCGATGGAAATCGCGGCCTTCTCCAGCCAGGGCCGCATCCTGGCCTCCAGCAGCGCCAATCCCAGCGAAATTCTGCCGCATCTGCCCGACGAGCAAATCTGGCTGCAACTGAAGCAAAACAAGGAATATTTCGCCTTCGACCCCGGCGAAAACGACGAAATGATGGTGCGCATCATTCTGCCGATAGACCGCGATCAAAGCCGCTTTCTGCAAGTGCTCTACCCCATTCCGATACGCGTGACCGACCTGGCCGATTCGATCGAGTTCGCCTTCATCCGCTATCAGGAAATGACCTTCCTGCGCAATTCCCTGAAAACCAGCTTTTCGCTGATCCTGTTACTTGTGCTATTGCTGAGTTTGCTGGCGGCCATCTGGGTGGCCTTCATCAGCATTCGCAACATCGTCGCGCCGGTCAAGGAACTGGTCAAGGGCACCCAAGCCGTGGCCGACGGCGACTACAAGCGCCAACTGCCGGTCATGAGCCAGGACGACCTGGGTTTTCTGGTGGAGTCCTTCAACCAGATGACCAAGCGCATAGCCCGCTCCAGCGAAGAAACCCGCGCCGCCGGCCTGGAAGTGGAAAATCAGCGCGCCTATCTGGAAACCATCCTGGCCAACCTGACCGCCGGCGTCATCAGTTTCGACGCCTCGTTCCACATCCGTACCGCCAATCAGGCGGCCTACCGGATTTTGCACATCCCGGTCAGCCATTTCGTCAACCAAACCCTGCCGCAACTCGCCAGTCAGCATAGCGAACTGGCCGACGTGTTAAGCGCAATCCAGCATCTGCTGGAAAATGCCGACGACATCTGGGAGCAGCGCATCGTATTTCTCGGCCCCAACGGCCGCCAGGAACTCTTGTGCCGCGGCACCCCGCTGTTTCAACAAAACGGCAGCCGCATGGGCGCGGTGGTGGTGTTCGACGACGTCACCGACCTGATACAGGCGCAGAAAAACGCGGCCTGGGGCGAAGTGGCGCGCAGACTGGCGCACGAAATCAAAAATCCGTTGACGCCGATTCAACTGTCCGCAGAACGCCTGCAACACAAGCTATCCAAGGAACTGGAAGACGGCCCGGCGGAATTCCTGCAACGCGGCACCCGCACCATCGTGCAACAAGTGGAAGCCATGAAACGCATGGTCGACGATTTTGCCGAGTATGCCCGCCCCTCCAAGAAGCAGGTGGAAAAAATCAACCTGATCGATTTGATTCAGGAAGTCGTGGCCCTGTACCAGCCGGCCGGCATCGTGTTCAGTTCTTCCTTCGCCACCCGCCGCGTGATCGCCGAAGTCGATCCGGTCAGCATTCGCCAGGTCTTGCACAATCTGATCAAAAACGCGCAAGAAGCCACGCCCGGCCAATGTCATATCGATATCAGAATCAGTAAAGTCGTGCGCAACAACACCGAATACGCGGAATTCGGCATTTACGACAACGGCAGCGGCCTGAATGCCGATCAAATCGAAATCATTTTTGAACCCTATGTCACCAGCAAGGCCAAAGGCACGGGCCTGGGCCTCGCGATCGTCAAAAAGATCATCGAAGAACATGGCGGCGTGATTTGGGTGGATACGTCTTATAATGCCGGTGCTGGCTTTATCATCCAGCTGCCGGTCTTTGAATTTGGAAACAATGCATGAACAAACAAGCGCCTTACATACTGGTCGTCGACGACGAACAAGACATTCGCCAGTTGGTTTCGGAAATTCTCGAGGATGAAGGTTACGAAGTGGCCATGGCGGAAAATGCCGCCGAAGCCCGTAAACTGAAAAGCCAGCGGCAACCGCATCTGATTCTATTGGACATCTGGATGCCCGATTGCGACGGCATCACCTTGTTGCGGGAATGGGTCGCCGAAGACGAAGCTCTGTGCCCGGTGATCATGATGTCCGGCCATGGCTCGGTGGAATCGGCCGTGGAAGCCACCCGCCTGGGCGCCTACGACTTCCTGGAAAAACCCTTGTCGCTGGCCAAACTGCTGTTGATCGTCGAACGCGCCCTGGAAACCAGCTCGCTGCAACGCGAAAACGCCGGCCTGAAGCAGCAGCTGATGATAGGGGTCGATCCGGTCGGCAAGAGCGCGGTTATCGAGCGCACCAAGGACAAGGTCAAGCGCCTGGCCCAGCACGATACCCGCGTGCTGTTCGTCGGCGAAGCCGGCGTCGGCAAGGAAATGTTCGCCCGTTATCTGCACAACAACAGTCCGCGCCGGGATGGCCCGTTTGTCGACGTTTCGGTCGGCAGCATCTCGCCGGAAAATGCAGCGGTGGAATTTTTCGGCCGCGAAGATAATGGCCGCATCTATCGCGGCCTGCTGGAACAAGCGCACCGCGGCACCTTGTTTCTAGGCGAAATCGGCGGCATGGACCCGGAAACCCAGGCCCGCCTGCTCAGCGCCCTGGAATCCAGCTCGTTTCTGCGCGTCGGTGGCAGCCAGAGCGTGCGGGTCGACGTGCGCGTGGTCGCCTCCACCCGCATGGCCCTGGATGAAGAAGTCAATTGCGGCCGGTTCCGCCAGGATTTGTATTACTTATTGAACGAAGTCACGCTGGAGGTGCAGCCGCTACGCGACCATAGCGAGGATGTGCCCGGCCTGCTGAATTTCTACATTGACCATTTCGTCGTCCACGAAAAACTGCCGTTCCGGCGCTTTTCGATGGCCGCGCAAAACTATTTGCGCAACTACAGCTGGCCCGGCAACGTGCGCGAATTGCGCAATTTGGTGCAGCGCCTGATGATACTGGGCGCCGGCGACGACATCGAACTGGACGAAGTCAAAACCGCGCTGGGTTCGATTGCCGAACAACCCAAACTGGGCTCTAACGTACCGGAATTTTTCAACCTGCCGTTGAAAGAAGCCCGCGACCATTTCGAAAAATCCTATCTGGAATACCATTTCGAAAAAAACGGCGGCAGCGTCGCCAAGCTGGCG
The DNA here is from genome assembly GCF_024360925.2 of Methylomonas rapida. Classification (NCBI taxonomy): domain Bacteria; kingdom Pseudomonadati; phylum Pseudomonadota; class Gammaproteobacteria; order Methylococcales; family Methylococcaceae; genus Methylomonas; species Methylomonas rapida. The sequence goes on from NZ_CP113517.1 coordinate 3,625,869, forward strand.
GCAGCCATCGGCATGGAGCGCACGCACTTGTACCGCAAACTGCATTCCCTGAAAATTAAACTGTAAAACAACTTGAAGTCATTGCCTGCTTTGAGTAAAATCCGCTGTCTTTATACATGGCCTCAACAGAATTGAAGAAGCAAAGATGAAAACATTTAGTGCAAAGCCCGCAGAAGTGAAGCGCGATTGGTACGTGATTGATGCAGAAGGAAAGACGCTAGGTCGCCTTGCTACTGAAATTGCACGTCGTCTTCGCGGCAAACACAAACCAGAATTTACTCCACACGTTGACACCGGCGATTACATCATCGTCGTCAACGCGGAAAAAGTCGCCGTCACCGGCAACAAGGAAAAAGACAAAATGTACTACCGCCATACCGGTTATGTAGGCAACATGAAGTCAGCCTCCTTGGGCAAGTTGAGACAAACCTTTCCGGATCGCATCATCAGCACCGCCGTACAAGGCATGCTGCCTAAAAACCCATTAGGCCGTGCGATGTTCAAAAAACTGAAAATTTACGCAGGTCCTGAGCACAACCATCAGTCTCAGCAACCTAAAGTATTAGAATTCTAAGCAGGTAGATAGTTTATGGCAGCTCAATACTACGGAACCGGTCGTCGTAAAAGCTCAGTGGCGCGTGTTTACGCCACCGTCGGCTCGGGAAAATTCACCATCAACAGCCTGCCTGTTGAACAATATTTCGGCCGCAAAACCGACGAAATGATCGCCAGACAACCTCTGGAACTGCTGGAAAAAAGCGGCGAATTCGATGTCAACATCATCGTCAGCGGCGGCGGCCCTTCTGGCCAAGCCGGCGCCATCCGTCACGGCCTGGCTCGCGCCCTGATCGAATTCGACGAAGCCACCCGCTCACCACTCAGAAAAGCAGGCTATGTAACCCGTGACGCCCGCGTCGTCGAACGTAAAAAAGTCGGCTTGCACAAAGCCAGAAAACGTCCTCAATACTCAAAACGTTAAGCGTTTTACGCCGGGACAAGAAAAAGCCGCTTTTCAGCGGCTTTTTTGTTTTTAACAACTTACACTCAAACCACACCTTCACAATAATCAAACACGCCTTGTATCAATCCGTATATTCCCATAATATACAAACATGATTGACTTATCTGCGATAATTGGTTTCGACTGGGACGAAGGCAACAACCGTAAAAACAGCAAACACGGTGTATCATTGGCAGAATCCGAGCAGGTGTTCTTTAATGCTCCACTGCTATTACTGACAGATGCCAAACACAGCCAACAAGAACCAAGGTTTCATGCATTGGGCAAAACTCACCAAGATCGTTTGTTACACATCACCTTTACCTTGCGCCATATGGACACACATATTCGCGTGATCTCAGCCAGAGATATGCACAAAAAAGAGCGTATTATTTATGAGCAAGCATCTTAAAAAAATACCAACATTTACTACCGAAGCGGAAGAGCAACAGTTCTGGGAAACACATGATTCAACGGATTACGTGGACTGGAATAAAGCGCAAACAGTGGTTCTAACCAATCTTAAACCAACGACCAAAACCATTTCCCTGCGCCTGCCACAACATTTACTCGACTCCATCAAAGCAGCAGCTAATGCTCGAGATGTTCCCTATCAATCCTTAATCAAGATATGGCTGCAGGAAAAAGCACAAGGACACTCATGACTACAAATTAATACCAGTAATCATGTACAACTGTTTTGAAAATATCCTGCGGGAGTGTCGCTCCCACAATGTTTGGCTTTAAAACAATTATATTATTTTACTTGGCGCAGCCGTTCATACCTCAATTCCGCTCTCTTCGACTCCACTCTTCCTTACTGGTCGCATGGCCTCGATCTGCAGTTTGGCAAGTTCATGCCCCAAGGCCGCCGCTTTCGCCAGCCACATCAGCGCCAGATGCTCGTCTTTCGCCACGCCTTCGCCGCGTAAATAACACTCGGCCAGCCACTGCATCGCGTCCGGCAGATTCTGCTTGGCCGCCTGTTCCAACCAATACAAGCCACTTTTGCCTTTGCCCTCGGCCAAAAACAGCAAGGCCAAATCGGTTTGCGCCTCGGCGTCGCCGGCATCGGCCCGCCTGAGTATTTCCACGTCTTCCTCGGCCAGCGGAATGCAGACATCCGCCAGGATGGAATCCAGGCAAATCAGCGTCTTGTTATAAGAACCGCTATCGGCCGCGCATTTCAACGAGCCATCGGCGATACGCCGGCGCACGGTGCGCTCGCTCCATTCGGTCAGGGTCATGACGGCTTGCAGGCTGATATTCAGCACAGCCTTCGATTTAAACAAATCATTTAATCCACGAAACACACTAAAACCAAGGTTTTGTAAAAAGAGAAACGAAACAGCCCGCCAACACGCAGCAACAACCCCAGTAATTATTCAGCCTGCCTCAAAAGAAGTCGGTAATCTCGCCTCCCTCTTTGCAAAAAAAAGGGGGGAGGCTGAATACTTAGGATTTTGTCAGAAGTTACTTCCGCTTATGGTTACCATGTTCCGCGTGGAAACTTGAACCGCAGAGCGGTTCAGGCTGCATTCCCACGCGGAGCATGGGAACGATGAGCCCGGAGTGCGGGAAATTATCTTCAACCAAATCCTTGCCAAACCCAGATCAACATCGATTATTTTTAATTGGCAGAGTTTTTTTACTGGCGGCCAACAGAAATGGCAGAGTATTTATACCGGCAAACGGCGCATCTGCCTAGCCCGAACAATGAACATGGTCGACCGCTTGGCATCGCGCGCAAGACTCTGGATTTACAGAAAGGCTTTAACTCTTTTTTTACAAGCACTTAATACGAAAGCAAGGCCTGAAATCTTTGCAACTCCACATCCTGGCACAGGAACTGCTTTAATCACAGCGAATCATTTCCAACCCATGAGGATCAACCCATGAACACACTACCCATGAAAAAAGTACAACAAGGCTTTACCTTGATCGAATTGATGATCGTCGTGGCGATCATTGGTATCTTGGCAGCTATCGCGATTCCGGCTTATCAAGATTACGTTGTGAGAGCCAAAGTCACCGAAGGTTTGAGCTTGGCTTCATCCGCCAAAGTAACCGTATCGGAAAACGCCATGAACGGTTTATCTGATTTAACCAAAGGTTGGACGCCTCCACAAGCAACTGACAAGGTTACTTCAGTTACTGTCAACTCGACTAATGGGCAAATCACGATTACTTATACGCCTTCCGCAGGAAACGGCACCCTGTTTTTAACTCCCTGGGAAGGAGCTGTCGGAACTGTCTTAGCTGCCGGAACAGTTCCAACCAAGCCAATCGTTTGGACATGTTCCAACTCAACTGCTACTCTCCCAAACAAATTTAGACCGGCCAACTGCCGCTTCTAATAACGTCTCATACGACTTGAAAAACGCCCTTCGGGGCGTTTTTTTTGGCTCGCTCCCTAGATATTTCAAACCGAGACAAGAATGATAAGAATCAGCCGTAACAGCACGGCATTGCTTTTATACTTTTTGGCTTCGCTTCTTTGCATTGGCGTGTACTGGCCTGGGTTGGACGGCCCGTTACTGCTGGATGATGTCAGCACCTTCGGCTTCTTGTTCAATGACGAATTTTCATTGGCCAAAATGAAAACCGAGCTATTCAGCCCCAGCGGCCCATTCGGCAGGCCCGTGGCCATGGCCAGCTTTTTCGTCAATGCCTGGCTATCCCAGTATTTGTTTTACTGGAAGCTGACCAATCTGGCGATACATTTGCTGACGGGCTTTGTCATTTATGTTTTTTTACGAAAGCTGGTCGCCCGCGTAACGCCTCAGCAAACATATTTAGCCGTTGCTGTAAGCGCGATTTGGCTGCTGCATCCGCTGCAGGTCAGCACCGTGCTTTATACCGTGCAGCGCATGACGCAGCTGGCAACTTTATTTAGTGTCGCAGGCTTGTATTGCTACTGGCTGGCTCGAGAAAATCCGATACGCAGCAAAGCCTTCGTTTGCTGCCAAGCGCTTAGTTGGCTGCTGTTTTTTCCACTGGCTATTTTCAGCAAGGAAACGGCGCTACTCTTCCCGGTATTCATCATCGTTTTGGAGTTGTTCATACTGCAAAAAGACAATCTCACGGACAAGGCCTTTAACCTGATCGTAACCGGATTAATCGCAATCGGCCTGGCAATCTTTTGCTGGCAATTCGATTCCATTGCAGGAGGCTATGCGATACGCGAATTCACGCTCGGCGAACGCACACTCACTCAGGCCCGTGTCGTGACAACCTATCTGGGCATGTTACTGATACCAGCCCAGGGACGCATGAGCTTTTTACATGACGATGTCGAGCTATCGACAAGCCTGTTACAACCCTGGACCACTGCTCCAGCCGCAGGCTTGTTGGCTTTATTGCTTGTTTCGGCATTGTTCGCCCGCAAAAAACTGCCCTTGTACAGCTTTGGCCTAGTGCTCTTCTTTGCCGGTCATTTACTGGAATCGAGTGTTTTTGCGCTGGAATTGATGTACGAACACCGCAATTACCTGCCCTCGATCGGTTTTTTTCTGGCCCTGGTGTCCTTGATCGACCATTTGCTCACCAATAAACGCGTTTTGACATGGGTTGGAGGCTGTTATTTAGCCTTGTTGGTTTTCAGCACTTGGCTGTTGGCCGATACTTGGGGATCGGACATTCGCTTGTATCATCAAATCGAAACCCATCACCCCAAATCCGAGCGCATAACCCATGTATTGGCCAGCCAGCTGATCAATGCCGGCGCCTATGATTTGGCACGCAAAAAATATCAGCCTTTTGCTACTTTGGGGGTAAAAATCCAACACCTTTATATCGATTGCAAAGAATTTAAATCCTTGAAAGACGAGAGTTTTGCTATCGACATCAGTCCTTTCCGCGTCGCCGATAACCTGGCCATCATGGGGTTGGTCGATCTAGCCAATCTGGGGCTAGACGATAAATGCAGTTTTTCTGCGCAAGCCTATGTCAATCTACTTGACGAGGTATTGAAAAAAACCCGGCAAATGCAATCCAACCGGCAAATGCTGTTCATGTACAAGGCGCACTATCAATGGCGGCTGAAACAGAAAGAAGCCGCATTCGCTACGCTTAAACAAGGCTTTGCGGTCAGGCCGGAAAACCCGACGCCCTTGTTCCTGGCCTGCGAATGGGCGCTGGATGAAAACATGAAAGCAACCGCGGACGAACTTTGCCCCAAAGCGCTGACGGTCGCCGCGGATAATGCGCCAAATTTTGACGATCTGGCGACAGCTGTGAAAAAACGGTTCCAGCCAAGTAGGCGGTGAACCGTATGAACCTGCATCAATCGCGAACGATACTGTACATGGGTTCCCACGGAGGACCGCTCATCGTTATACACATCTCTGTGCGACAACCTGCTGAGCTTCCAATGCAATGACAAAATCGCGCAAACGCTGCAGTCCGATCCACATGGCTTTGGCACCCGGCGGCCCGTCATGCTTGCGTCCGAGATAACCGCCCAAGCTCGCCACCAAGAGAATCACTTCGCCCAAGCGAGGTGGCGTAAGCGGCGGCGGGCAAAGCTTAACCACAATGTAAGCAGCCCGCCACTCCTGTGGATCGAAGATAATTTCACAATCCATGTCCGGCGTAGTCCGTCCCAACATCAGCGTGAACAATACCCGCCAGGCAATAACCATGTACAACGCTAAACAAGGTAGCAGTCGGTCCTCGGTTTCCAGATGCAGTCGCTTAATCTGGCATCCGCTCTTGAGCACATGGAAGTACACTTCAATGCACCACCGCACGGCGTACCACATGACGATCGTTGCCGCCTGTTCGAAACAATCGATCGGCAAGCTAGTCAACAATAGCCATTCCAAACGTTCCACGCCAGACGGTGGTGCATCTTCGCGTGCCAGCACCGCATTGATGGTGAGTTCCGGTAGCCGATACCCTATCCGCTTAGGCGGTTTGAGGGTCACTGTAATGGCGCGTAACGTGATATGCGCCAGTCGCGCCGTGCGGTTCGGTCGCGGTTTGACGTTCACCTCAGAGTAACCCAATACAGGAGCTTGCTCCACGGCGGCCCACAGGCATTTCGTACCGTTCTCCGGCGAAGCCAACACTCGGTTTTGCGCCGCACGTACGATCCATTGAGCCCGTACCGCAGGTGCGTAGTCATGGTATTCGGCAAACCACTCGTAAATATCGCCCTCCCTGTCGGCAAGATTGATCAGCAGGGTGTCCGGCATTTGCGCCTGTAAAGCGCAACTGTCCTGGTAACTTTCCAGCCAATGGCGACTCTCTTTTTCGTCTACGCCTTTGTGAAGTCGTTCACTCCTTTGGCTTGGGATCTCTCGAGGCCAATACGATGCTTTCACGACACCCAAACAAATACGCGATGGCGTAAAGGCAACTGTCGGATGCAGGCGGCGCAAGTGTTTCTCCACGTCTTTCACTGTGCCAAGTCCCTTCGGCCCCAAGCAAATATTCTTATCGTCCTCGGTGGTGTCCTGTGCCAGCAGCACGATTGGGCTGCTCTTCATGCGCTCGATCGTGGCATCTCGATGCGGCGCCAGTATCTTCTCGAATGTCGTCTTAGCGTTATTGAAGAAGCGATAGGCTCCCATCGTCTCCTTCCAGCCTCCGCAGGCCGCCGGAATACTGAGTTGTGGATGCTCGCCCAATTGCTCCAATAGCAAGGCCAATCTCTTGTTTAGACGTTGATCTTCCAAATTGGCAGTTTGCACTTCTTCTTCGGCCCAGTTGCTCATCGCCTTTCTCCTGTTTCTGTGTCTCCTTGTAGTTTAGTCTTTGAGGGACTTGTGTATAACGATGAGCGGAGGACCGTGGGAACCAGAAAACCAGAAAAAACGTTTCGTTCCTCACCGCATCGGGTTTTGGAAGCGGAAAAAGCTGAAGCTTTTTCACTCCAGCCGGAGTGCAATAGCTGAAGCTATTGCACAATCGCTGGATAACCCGCGAGCAGACGCCTGACTTCAGGCTGCGCCAACGCCTGCTCCAGCCGCTGCCAGCCGGCTTCGTCGGCCGGCAAGCCGAAGCGCACGCTGCACGGGTCTGCAAAAAAGCGGGTCAAAATACCCTGCCGCGCCAAGCTTTGATGTAATTCCTGCGCCGACTCATGCTTGATCCATTGAAACAACTCGCAGCCACCGGTTGGCGGCCAGCCGCTTGCCGCGAGCAAGCGTTGCAGGCGTTGGCCTTGCTGTTTTAAGGAGGCGGCGGCCGTTTGCTGCCAGGCGGTGTCGGCCAGCGCCCGCGCCGCGACATAGCGACCGGGATGACTGATGGGCCAAGGCCCCAGCTTTTCTTGCAACTCGCTCAACAAACCTTGTTCCGCGATGACGAAACCGCAGCGAATGCCGGCCAAGCCAAAGAATTTTCCCACCGAGCGCAACACGATCAAGCCGGGGCGCACCGGCAACGGACTTAGGCTGTATTCAGTGGGCATCGCATCGATAAAGGCCTCATCGACGATCAACCAGCCGCCCCGCTGCCTGAGCCTTTCATGCCAGTCCAGCAATTGCTGACGCGGCCATAGGCGGCCGGTGGGGTTATTGGGATTGATCAGGATCAATACATCCAGGTCGTCCAGGCGCGCATCGATATCGTTTTCAGTGATTACAACCATACGATGCCCTGCCCGCCGCCAGCCTTCCGCATGTTCGGCATAGGCCGGGTGCAACACGCCTACGCGGGATATTGGTCTGAGCCACGGCAGGGTTTGTATCGCCGCCTGCGAGCCGGCCACCGCCAAAAGGGACGAATTTTGATAATAGCGCCGCGCGGCTGGCAACAACTCGTCATCGTCCTCCGGCAAACGCTGCCAGACCTCCGCCGGCACGGGCGGAACCGGCCAGCCGTTGGGATTGATGCCGGTGGATAAGTCCAGCCACTCGGCCAAGGGGATGCCGTATTCGCTTGCCGCGCGCTGCAAGCGGCCTCCGTGTTCCAGCACTGTTATCTCCTATGCAGTTATCTGTTTGTAACTAATCAGTGATGCCTGTAGGAGAGACGCCAGTCGCGATTCAAAAGCCTTCAGATCGCGACTATGCGTCGCTCATACCAGGGCGCTCCTACAGCATGGCCTATATCGGCTTTGCGGCCTTGTATTCGTTGATGTCAGGATTGTCGACCCGGTCGTAGATGTCTTCCACCGGCAAGGTCAGGCCGATGGATTCGAAACTCACTTCATCGCCCAAAAAGAAATATTCAGACAGCCAGTTATTGCTGCGGCGTAGCACTTGCACCGAAACGATGTCCGGCTCGATCAGCACATATTCCTGCAAGGAAGGCAGGTTGATGTAGCGAATCAATTTGGTCGTGGTGTCGGTTTTGCGTGTAGAGCGGGACAATACCTCGACGATGATGACCGGCGCGTTCGAAAAAACATCGTCGCCGCGCATCTTGCTGCAATCGACCAGCACGTCGGGGTAGACGTAATCCTTGCCCAGTTTGACTTTGATGTCGGCCATGAAGGTGGCGCATGGCGTGCCTTCGAGATGGTTGCCGAATTTCCGCAATATATTCGCGGCGATGCAGCTATGGTTGTAGCCGGCCCCGGCCATCGCATAAACCCGGCCGTCGATATATTCGCGTTTCAGCTCGGCAGCGGGTTCCGTGGCCAGATACTCTTCTTCGCTCAAATAGTCGTTTTCGTATGGTTTATCCAGCGCCATGGCGAGCTCCATCGGTTTTTTGTGCTTGACCGCTATTGTTGGTCACTCGGCGTGCAAAAACAAGCGCCATGGCAAAGCCGTTATCGATCATTGACTGTCGTAGGAGCGACGCCTCGTCGCGATTAACACCTTTCAAATCGCGACGAGGCGTCGCTCCTACAACTGATTTATCATTATTTTCCTACACCTTATAAACAGCCGATTACTTTCCGCTAAACACTAACGCGGTCTGCGCAAGGAACGCCGGTTAAAACAAACCCGCCGCCGCCTGCGGATTAAACGGGAAATATAAATGCAGGTAAGATGCCTGCAGCGAACCCGAGCGATAAAAACCTTCGGCTTGGCTGCGATTGCGTTGCGGCGCCGAATGCAACGCGGGCTCGAGTTCGGTTTCCAATTGCGAATGATGAAAGCTGTGGCCGCGGATTTCGCCTTGCTCCAGCCATAAACTTTGCATCCCCAGATTGACCAGCCGGCTTTGCATGCGGGCTTGCCCTTGCAGTAAGCCCGCCATCGGCGCCGAATGGCCTTCCTTGTCGGTCAAGCTGTCCAGCAAGAAACCACCGCATTCGGCATAGATCGGCTTATGGGCTTGATGATGCGTCCGCAAGGCTTGTTTCATCGCCCGGTTTTCGGCCAAGGCGTTTAGGTGCAATTCCGGGTAGCCGCCAGGCAAGTAGACACTATCCGCATCCGGCAGAGCTTGGTCGGTTAGCGGCGAGAAAAAACGCAATTCGGCGCCCATCGCTTGCAGACAATCCAGATTGGCCTGATAAATAAATGAAAACGCCGCATCGCGGGCCACGGCGATACGTTTGCCGGCCAGCAAACGCGGCGGCGCCTGGGTTTTAATTGGTGCAAACGCCACGGGTTCCGGCAAGCGACACGGCGCCAGGCTGTTCAATAATTCGCCGGCGCGAGCCAGGCGCTGATCCAGATCGCCGATTTCATCGGCCTGCAACAGCCCTAAATGGCGCGACGGCAAGCCGACCGCATCGTCGTTGGCCATTGCCGCCAGTAATGGCATATCGGACGGCAAGGCTTCGGCCAGCCATTGGGCATGGCCAGGGCTACCGACCTTGTTGGCGATCACGCCGGCAAAGGGCAAGCCCGCTCTGTAATGAGCCAAGCCAAAAGCCACGGCGGCAAAGGTTTGCGCCATGCCTTGCGCATCGATGACCGTTGCCACCGGCACCGCAAGCGCCTGTGCCAAATCCGCGCTGCTGCTATCGCCGTCGTACAAGCCCATGACGCCTTCGATCAAAATCACCTCGGCCTCGCTGGCGGCACGGTAAAGCAGCTCGCGGCAATGCGCCTCGCCCATCATCCATAAATCCAGCTGGTACACCGGCTGCCCGCAGGCATGCGCCAAGATTTGCGGGTCGATGAAATCGGGCCCGGTCTTGAAGACACGGACTTTAAGGCCTTCTCGGCGGTGATGATAGGCCAAGGCGGCGGTGACGGTGGTTTTGCCCTGGCCGGATGCCGGCGCGCTGATCAACATGGCCGGGCAGTGGCGAAGGAGAGATGAGTCGGTCATATTTATGGTTTGTTGCTACCCGTGGAAAGCCCGGCAAACATGGCCCACCCACCGTGGTGATGGATGGCGCGCGGTGTATAAACCGTGATTTTGTCTATCATTGAATTCACTGCCTGGAGTTTCCGTTAAACGAAGTGCGAGTTTTTTGTCTGTTGCCGGGGTATCATTGTCAAAGCGAGAAGTATAACGCCCTACTCCAGCGTGATGTATGTGAGTTTAGCGATATAAGTGACCTTATCTAATTTTTTTTTGTGTAATATCAGTTTTGGTCAAGCACGAAAAGAATCAGTAAAAACAAAATATTACCTTCAAAAAAATCAATGATTAGCAAGCCTAATTTATACACCAAGGCTAAGAAAATCTTTCGTCGTCCAATCGTCCATATAGCGGTTGCAGACAAATTCATGGCGCCGTATGTCGAATTCGTCAATGCTCATTTCGATCCGAATGACCATCTGTTTCTATTGACCAGACTTAATCAAAACTCCATGCCTCAGGCTGAGAATGTTACTGATTTAAGTGATTGTTCAAGGTTGAGTATGGTGCTTAAGTGGTTGTGGGCTATCGCTCGTGCACGTAAAGTCATCCTACACGGACTCTTTGACTCTCGGCTAGTTCGTATTTTGGCTCTTGTGCCATGGTGGTTGAGCAAATGTTACTGGGTGATTTGGGGGGGAGACCTTTACTATCACATAATGGATAAAAAAGATCCTAACTATCATAGAAATGAATACTTCCGCAAGTTTGTGATATGCCGACTAAGCGGGCTAATTACTCATATCTGCGGAGATTTTGAATTGGCGAGAAAATGGTATGGAGCTACCGGTCGGTGGTACGAGTGCTTTATGTATCCAAGCAATCTATATCATCAGCCTTGTATTAGAACAAGACCGCATGAAACTACCAACATTTTAGTTGGAAACTCTGCTACGGACACCAATAATCACATTGAGGCTCTGGATAAACTGCGCATATATGCCGATAAAAACATTCGTATTTATTGCCCTCTTTCTTATGGGGACTTTGAATATGCGCAGAAGATTTCAGACTATGGAATGACACTCTTTGGTGACAAATTCATTGCTTTGCGCGACTTCATGTCCTTCGAGAAATACCTGGATTTACTTGCACAAATTGATATTGCTATTTTTAACCACAATCGCCAACAGGGAATGGGGAACATTACGACATTATTAGGCTCAGGAAAAAAAGTATATATGCGAAAAAACGTTACTTCTTGGTCAACTTTTGAGCAATTAGGCGTACAGTTATACGACATCAAATTATTGAATTTAAATAAATTAGATTCAGATATTGCAAAACAAAATCACGACAATATCTCTAATTACTTTTCCAAGTCTATATTGGTAAAACAAATTATGGAAGTAATAAAATGATACATATTGTATTTCTGGCTTCCGGAAATGGTGGAAATATGAAGTTTTTTCACCAATCCATTCTTGATGACTTGATTACTGGCGTACGGTTAACGGTGATAGCTGACAGAGAATGCGGATCGATTTATTATGCAGATAATAATAATATACAAAATTATGTCATAAACTACCAGAGATCCGCCACCCTCGAACTCAGCACAACCTTACAAAAAGTAGAACCGGATATCATTGTTACAAATTGGCACAAAATTATTGACAAAAATACTGTTGCCAACTATTCCGGACGACTGGTCAATTTGCATTACTCTTTGCTTCCAGTCTTTGGGGGGCTAATAGGGATTGAACCAATTCAAAGAGCCTATTCAAAAGGATGTAAATTTATTGGTCCAACTTGCCACCTTGTAGATGAAGAGGTTGATTCAGGAACAATTCTGGCTCAAGCTGTTTTTCCAATTATTATTCCTTTGGAAAAGTCGATTGATTTAATGTTTCGAAAGGGATGTCTTGTGTTACTTAATGGTATTGAAATTATCCTTGGAACAAACCTAGCAAGACATAGAAGCATAAGCGGAGGCATGTATTCACCGAGGCTGACATTTAACGAAAGCGTATTTGATGAAGCTTTCTGGCAAAAAGTAGCCCTCGCATGAAAAAAGTCGCTATTCTTCAATCAAACTACATCCCTTGGAAAGGCTATTTTGATCTGATTGCTGCCGTGGATGAGTTTATTCTATATGATGACATGCAATATACAAGGAGAGACTGGAGAAATAGAAATATAATCAAAACACCACAAGGTCTTCATTGGCTTACCGTTCCCGTTAAAGCAAAAGGTAAATTTGAACAAACTATTCGGGATACGGAAATTGATGGATATAAATGGCGTGAACAACACTGGAAAACACTCATTTCAAACTATCGAAAATCTGCACATTTTTCAGATGTCGCCGAGATCATCGAGCCGCTTTATCAGGCCTCATATCGAACAATTTCCGAAGTTAACCTAGCATTTATTAAGGCAGTCTGCAATTATCTAGGAATTATTACAAAAATTTCCAACTCGTGGGATTACCATTTGATCAATGGCAAGACAGAGCGATTGGTTAATTTGTGCCAGCAAGCAAATGCAACTGAATATATTTCTGGACCTGCTGCAAAAGAATACATCGAGCCAGAATATTTTGAAGCGGCGGAAATAAGCTTAAGCTGGTTTGATTACCAGGGTTACAGAGAATATCCTCAATTATGGGGATATTTCGTACATGGGGTAACTATCTTAGATTTGATGTTTAACTGCGGCAAGGATGCGCCTAATTATATGCGTTATGTAAAGAAATGATTCCTTTTAATCTCCCACCACACACCGGCAACGAGGAAAAATTTGTCCTTGAGGCCATGAACAGTGACAAGATTTCCGGCGATGGCAAGTTTGGTCGAATGTGTCAGGCGTGGTTCGAACAAAGAATTGGTTGCGCCAAAGCATTGTTGACTCCATCCTGTACACAGGCTCTCGAGATGGCCGCCATTCTTATCGATACTCAGCCTGGCGACGAGGTAATCATGCCTAGCTATACCTTCGTCAGCACGGCAAATGCTTTCGTTTTGCGCGGGGCGAAAATCGTGTTTGTAGACATTCGCCCCGATACGATGAATATCAACGAGCAATTGATAGAAGCTGCGATTACGCCCAAGACCAAGGCAATTGTGCCTGTACATTATGCGGGTGTAGGTTGCGAGATGTCTGTGATTATGGATATTGCTGAACGACATGAGCTATTTGTCATTGAGGATGCAGCGCAGGGCATGATGTCATCTTATCGTGGTAAGGCACTGGGTTCATTCGGGCACATGGCGACTTACAGCTTTCATGAAACCAAAAACTTTACGAGTGGGGGTGAAGGCGGTTTGCTCCTTATCAATGATGAGCGCTTTATCCATCGAGCTGAAATCATCCGTGAAAAGGGAACTAACCGTTGTCAATTCTTCCGAGGCGCAGTAGACAAATATTCCTGGGTGGATTTGGGGAGTAGCTACCTGCCAAGCGAATTACAATCGGCCTATCTCTGGGGGCAGTTGGAATTGGCCGATGAAATAACCTTAAATCGCCTTGAGGCCTGGAATTTATACCGCGATGCATTCGCCGATTTGGCGTCGAAGAGATATATCGTGTTACCGAGCATTCCAGATAACTGCAAACACAATGGACACATGTTTTACCTGAAATGCAAAGATTTAGACGAGCGCGCGAAATTGCTCACCCATCTGAAGCAAAATAACATCCTAGCAGTGTTTCATTACGTGCCATTGCATAGCGCTCCTGCCGGGAAGAAATTCGGTCGTTTCCACGGGGAAGATGAGTACACCACCTATGAAAGTCAACGGCTAGCTAGATTGCCTCTTTGGTACGGGATTGAAGCAGCAGTGCGCCAACAGGTAATCGATCATGTTATCGAGTTTTATTCATGAATATCAGCTGCAATCACCCCAACCGTCAAGCCTTTAATTGGTTAATTTATGATATTGGCGACCAATGGCTTCTAAAACATGCATCTCTTTACAAAGGCGTGCTCTATGACCTCGGTTGTGGCGAAATGCCTTATCGCGACTGGTTGCTGCAATACGCAGACACCTATACTGGTGTGGATTGGAGCGATACGTTGCATAAACTCAACGCCGACATACTTGCTGATCTCAACCTGCCTCTGCCGATTGAAAACGAAATAGCGGATACCGTGGTTTCTTTTTCTGTCATGGAGCATCTAGCCGAGCCGCAGAATATGTTGAACGAAGCCTATCGTATAATTAAGCCTGGAGGGGCAATGATCCTGCAAGTGCCCTTCATGTGGTGGGTGCATGAAGCACCTTTTGACTATTATCGCTATACGCGCCACGGCCTGAAATATATGTTCGAGAAAGCGGGGTTCACGGATGTTAGCGTTTATCCGCAAACTGGCTTCTGGGTGATGTGGACGCTCAAATTTAACTATCAAACTACGCGCCTGATTCGAGGTCCGTGGCTGGGGCGTAACGTTATGAGGTTACTGCTGAGGGCTGTATGGGCGATAGACCAGCGCGTCGCGCCTTGGCTAGACCAACACTGGCGATGTGAGGAAGAGACAGCCGGTTATTTCGTGGTAGCCCACAAGCCATGAGTTTGGCAAATCGTACTTATTCAGCCGCTCGATGGACGACGACATCCACAGTGATTCGAGCCGGATTGCAACTGGCACAAGTGGCTGTGCTGGCGCGGATTCTTGCACCTCAGGATTACGGACTGATGGCCATGGTGAATTTAGTGCTAAGTTATGCTGGTTTGTTCAACGATATGGGTCTAAGCACGGCCTTTGTGCAGCGCCAATCCATCAGTCATGAAGAGCGAAGCAGTTTGTATTGGTTGAATGTGGTTGTTGGCGGAATATTGATGCTTTTAGTAATAGCAGCCGCCCCATTGGTTGCTATGTTTTTTCACGAACCGAAATTGGTTCCACTGACAACATTGGTTGCTACCAACTTTCTGGTTAATGCCTTAGGGCAACAATTACGCATGAATGCTGAGAAATCGCTGAACTTCCGCCCGGTTGCTTTAATTGAAATATTTGCAGCGGTAATTGGGTTTGCTATAGCAATGCTTACGGCATGGTGGTGGGACTGGGGTGTTTATGCGCTAGTTAGCTCCACAATGGTGAGTGCTTGGCTAACGCTGGGTTCGTCATGGCTCTTCTTAGCCAACGGCTGGCGTCCTGCTTGGCGTCTACAATGGGACGAAGTGCGCTGGTTTGTCCGATTTGGAGGGGGCATGGTTATCAATAATCTGATCAATCATGTCAACGCAACTGTGGACATACTGTTGGGAGGACGATTGTTAGGCACAAGCCTGTTGGGCTTATACAGTGTGCCACGCAATCTGATTCTGCAAGTGCAGTTTATGGTCAACCCCATATTCACTCGGGTCGGTTTCCCTCTGATTGCCTCAATCCAGCATGATCAAAAACGTGTCCGTGAGATATATCTGAAAACCATGAACATGACGGCATCAGTCAATACCCCCATCTACGTCGCCATGGGCGTGTTTGCCCCTGAAATCGTTTTGTTACTGCTCGGCGATAACTGGCAAGATTCCAGTCCATTGCTTAGGATTCTTGCCATTTGGGGATTGTTGCGGTCTTTCGGCAATCCTGTCGGAAGTTTGCTGTTTGGACTAGGGCATGTGCGATTGGCAGTCTGGTGGAATGCCGGACTTTTACTAATCGTTCCGCCGGTAATCTGGCTTAGTTCTAAATATGGTGCACTCGGCATGGCTTATTCAATGAGTGGGTTGATGGCTATCCTATTCGTGCCAGCCTGGGCCATTTTGATTCGCCCCACTTGCGGAGCGGGTTTATGGGAATACACACAGCAAGTGCTTATCCCTATATTCTGTGCATTGTTGGCAGGCGGGCTTGCTTGGTTATCGGTCATCCAATTCAATTTCTCTCCAATACGGTTGGCTATGGGGTTTTCAGTGGGCATTATCGCTTATTTTTCAATTAGCTGGATAATGAATCGAAAATGGTGTTTGATATTGTTTAGTGCTGTAAAACCAGCAAAACATGCGATTAACCTGAAAAAGACACTATGAGGAATCCCCTTATTTCGGTGATCATCCCGGCACGAAATCGTGAAAAAAACATTGACTATTGTCTTCGCTCAGTTCTTTCACAAACTTATTCCAATTTTGAGGTCATTGTCATAGATGATGGCTCTTTAGATGCAACACGGAAGATAGCGGAAGCTTTTGCCGATACAAGAGTACAAGTTATTTCCCATAAGAAATCGCTAGGCGCCCAAGCTGCGAGAAACACCGGCATCAAAAATGCACGAGGTGAATGGATTGCTTTTCAAGACAGTGACGATGAATGGATTCCTGAAAAACTTGAAAAACAGGTTGCGGCTTTAACTTCGATGAACTGGAATGATCGCTTGGTTATTCACACCGATCTTTATCGATATTATCCTACAACAAATAATAAGGAATTATGGACATTACCCAGCATAAACGGTAAATCTTCTTATCGCTCACTATTAATGTCGCCAGGACCTCTATTGCAAACAATGTTGGTTGCAAAATCCGCATTATTTGAAATCGGCTTGCTTGATGAACAGGTTCCATCATACCAAGAATGGGATACGGCCATTAGGTTAGCCAAAATTTGTGAATTTTTTCATATCCGAGAATATTTAGCCGTATATTGGTTACATGAGGGAGATACTATATCCAAAAACAAAAGGCTCGATATTGATGGCTATCGTTATGTTATCGAGAAGCACCGGGACGAAATATGCAACGTTGCTGGGAAAAAATATTGGCATCGGCATTTATCCAGGCTCGCACGCAATTGCACCAAATTCGGTTTTTTCAATGATGCTAAGACTATTATCTCGCTGATGCCTTTACTAAGCCATTGGCGATGGCGTGCAGTTTTATCTTTTTACGCAGCTAACTTGAGAAGGAAAAATAATGATTGAACGTATCATTTCAAAAAATAAGGAACTTGCTGTCATCATCCGCCATTCCTTCAAAAAAGAAGGTATTGAGTTTTTCACTCCCGGCACTTATTCCCAGCAAATCGGCTACATGAACCGCCCCGTCGGTTATAAAATTCCTCCGCACGTTCACAATCCTGTCGCTAGAGAAGTTCACTATACCAACGAGGTTTTGTTTATTAAAAGCGGTCGGGTACGCGTCGATTTTTATTCCGAGGAACAGGAATATCTGGAAAGCACGATTCTTGAAACCGGCGACGTGATTCTATTGGCCCTGGGTGGGCATGGCTTTGAAATGCTTGAAGCCACCGAAATCATAGAAGTCAAACAAGGCCCATATGCAGGCGATCAGGATAAAACCCGCTTTGACGCTATCGATAACGACCAAATCACAATGAGAAAGCCCGCATGATCCCGGTCAATGAGCCACTCTTGAACGGCAATGAAAAAAATTACCTGTTGGAATGCATAGAAACCGGCTGGATTTCTTCCGAAGGCCCCTTCATAAAACGCTTCGAAACCGAATTTGCCCAACGATTTGGCCGCAAACATGCGGTTGCCGTGGCAAATGGTACGGCTGCTCTGGATATTGCCATCGAGGCATTGGACATTGGACCGGGCGACGAGGTCATTGTCCCTGCCTTTACGATTATCTCCTGCCTTCACCAAATCGTCCGAGCCGGCGCAACACCTGTATTGGTTGATAGCTGTCCACTGACCTGGAATATGGACGTCAACCAGATCGAGTCAAAGATCACGCCAAAAACCAAAGCCATCATGGCCGTGCATATTTATGGTCTGCCTGTGGATATGCAACCCTTATTAGAGTTGGCGCAAAAACATGGTTTAAAAGTAATAGAAGACGCCGCCGAAGCGCACGGTCAAACTTACAATGGCAAACCTTGTGGCAGTTTCGGTGATATCAGTACCTTCAGCTTTTACCCCAATAAACACATTACCACCGGCGAGGGTGGCATGGTGGTAACCGATGACGATGAACTTGCCGAACAAGCGCGAGGCTTAAGGAATTTATGCTTCCAGCCGGCCAAACGTTTCGTGCATGAACGCTTGGGCTGGAATTACCGAATGACCAATATGCAGGCCGCATTGGGTGTCGCGCAATTAGAACGCCTGGATGAGTTTATTCAACGCAAACGCGAAATTGGCGGGCTTTATTCCGAATTATTAAACAACCTGCCAGGGGTACAATTGCCATTGATGCAAACAGAGTATGCCCAAAATATTTTTTGGGTTTTTGGCTTAGTGTTGGATGAATCTTTAGGCCTAACCGCAGAACAAGCCATGCAGCGGCTTGCAGGCCAAGGCATCGGTACACGGCCTTTCTTCTGCCCCATGCATTTGCAACCCATTTTAAGGAATATGGGCTTTTTTAATAATGAAACCTATCCAGTGGCTGAAAACCTGTATCGATTTGGTTTTTACATCCCCAGCGGCTTAGCCTTGACAAACGCACAAATTGAGGAAGTGGCCCATGTTTGCCGTGAGATTTTGCAATGAATAAGGTATTTGACCACTATGCTCGCTATTACGATTTACTTTATCAGGATAAGGATTATGCGGCTGAAGCGGCGTATGTGGCTTCGCATATTCAAAAGTGCAACCCAAGCGCACAAACAATACTGGAGCTTGGTTGTGGAACAGGCGCGCATGCCGAGTTTTTAGCTCGCCTGGGTTTTAGCGTCATCGGCGTGGACATGAGTCAAACCATGCTTGAGCAAGCTGAAACTCGAAAAGCGGGGTTGCCAATCGAAATTGCAGAAAAACTTACTTTTATCCAAGGTGATGTGCGCAGTATTCGTACCGGCGAATATTATGACGCTGTAATATCTCTATTTCATGTAATGAGTTACCAAATATCAAACTCTGATCTAGAAGATGCCTTTGCTACAGCCGCCACTCATCTCAACCCTGGAGGAGTTTTTTTATTCGATTTTTGGTATGGTCCCGCTGTCTTATCACAAAAGCCTGAAACTCGGGAAAGAGAGCTTGAAAATGAGAAAATTAAGATATCACGCATCGCAGAACCTGAAATGTTCCTAAGCGAAAACAAAATTAATGTGAACTATAGGTTTTTGATTGAAGAGCTCGCTACAGGAAAGATCACAAAAATGTCTGAGAAACATTGCATGCGTTATCTTTTCAAACCAGAGCTCGAGTTGTTCATGAAGCATGCCGGATTTCAACCGGTTTCTTTCGTTGAATGGATGACAAATACTCCTATGACCAGCGACGGATGGAGTTCATTTTCGGTAGCTAAATGGGTGGCATGAGGATTTTAATAATTGGATTTCAGCCTTACGAGAATATAACCTACCCTCACTTAAAACAGGTTGTACAGCATTTTACGGCTTTCGGCAGTGATTACGCGCTATTCCGTGAACGGGGCTATTTTATTGATGAGGCTTTTAAACCTGGTTTATCTCTAAAAGCTTTGCTTCGTTCCGCGTATACATTCAGTACAATCGCGATTGACTCGATTAAGCTAATCGCAAGACGCCTTCTTACTCAGTACGATTTAGTGATCGCGGTAGATAATTTTGCATTCATAACCGCATCAACCTTATACACAAATGTCATACTCTGGAGCCACGATTTTGTGACCGACGATCAAGAAAGAAGCAGCGCCTGGATACACAAACTGATTAAGAGCAAGCTGTCGGAAAAATTGAATAGAAAGGCTAATATTATTATTCAAGACCAGACCCGATTAAGTTTATTCTGCTCGCGGTATCACCCCGAAGGGTTATATACCTCTAATGTCTTCTTCCTGCCAGTATCGCTCAGAGCCTCGGATAATTATCTTGAATCAAAATTGCAACAAACGCCAGTGTTACTACAAATTGGAGGCATTAATTGCTGGCGATCAATGAGTGACAAGCTTCTTTGCCATTATCAATCGCATTCTAGGGAGTATGCACTGGCATTTCACGGATTTATCGATAAGGAAATGCAACAAAAAATCAGAAACGCCGAGCATCTTCCTTGGACGTCATCGATCGACTTAGACGCCAACTGCGTAAATAAAATCGTTTCAAAATGCGACATCGGATTTGTTGCCTATAACGCCGGCGATTTCAATTTCTACTATATTGGAAGAGCATCAGGACAGTTGGTGGAATTTCTTAGATGCGGCAAACCAGTCATAGCACTCGGCAAAACCGATTTGCAGCGTCTCGTCGACGAAAAAAAAATTGGTGTGGCAATCAATCACATAGACGATCTTGATGCCGCAATAGCCAAAGTCTTATTTAACTATCCGACCTATTCGTCGAATTGCAAGAAACTGTATGATGAAGTTTACAATCTCAACAATTATTTGGATCATCTGACCGATTGGGTTATAGAACGAGCTGTACTATGAACTTATTCGGTAATCTATTAAGAGAAATCCTTTATAACCCATGTCGCCATATCAAGAGCTTACCGTTCGTATCAGTTGGTAGAGACACCATTATATTGCCGAGCGCTCGATTCACTTTTCGGCTGGGCGCCAAGAATTTCCAAGGAAAGATAACCATCGGTGATAATTCGATGATCGGCGGTGAATTTATTTTCGAATCGAACAATGGCGAAGTTTCGGTCGGTGATGGCACGTTTATCAACAGTGGTACACGTATCATATGCAGAGAAAACATTAAAATCGGCTCTAATGTCACGATCGCGTGGAACTGCATCCTTTACGACCATAATTCTCACTCCCTCTCCTGGACCGAGAGGAAAGTGGACTTAAGGCAACAAATTGCCGATTTCAATGCGGGTAAAAATTTTATCCATGGAAAAAATTGGGCAACCGTTAAGTCGCGCCCCATCGTCATCGGAGATAAAGCGTGGTTAGGATTCGGTGTAACAGTTCTAAATGGTGTGCACATAGGTGAAGGCGCCATAATCGGCGCATCCAGTGTAGTTAGAGCCGATGCGCCAGCATGGACTATAGCTTACGGAAATCCTGCTACGCCTCAAAAAGCAATCAATAAATAAAGGTCATTTTCTTTTGCATACTAAGGACAATCCATCTAAAAGGGCACTCATATTAGGCGCAGCCGGCTTTATCGGTAGCCACCTAGTACAACGCCTTAATGCGGGCAATGAGTTTACCCATCTTGCGCTTGCCGGTCATGGAGTAGCCCAAAAATATTATTCATCAAACATGATGATCTTTGATGGATTAATCGATAGCAACATGTTAAACCAATGCCCTACTCCTGATGTGATTCTGTTCGCGGCGGGAAGCGCTTCGGTCGGCGCATCAATCGAAAATCCAACAAAGGATTTCAAGCTGAGCATCCCATCTCTAGTCGATTTATTAGATAAACTTAGAACAAACTGGCCAAGAAGCCGCCTCGTATATATTTCGAGTGCCGCTGTTTATGGCGAATCGTCGTCGATTGCTACTCCCACTCAAAGTCAATTACTACCGCTATCACCCTATGGTCTGCACAAGAAAATTTCGGAAGAATTAATTTTGTTTGAGCTAATTCGCAATCGACTGGACGCGGTTATTGTTCGACCATTTTCAATTTACGGCCCTGGCTTAAAGAAGCAGCTTTTATGGGACGCCTTAAACAAGGCCCAATTAGGCCACTATAGTTTTTTCGGAACAGGAAACGAGATGAGAGACTGGATTTTTGTCGATGATCTGGTGTCGCTTTTGGTTGATATTTCACTGTATCCTGAACGCTTTCCAACTATTTTGAACATCGGAACCGGGATTCCGGTATCGGTAGCCAACATATTGCGGAAGCTCTATACAGCTTTCGGTATTTGGCAAAGTCCGACATTCGTTAACGTGAATAAAGCAGGCGACCCTTGCGACCTAAGTGCCGACCCAATGGAACAGACCCCTTACTCTAGCTATTTTAAAACACCGCTTGACAAGGGATTACAACACTATGTGAACTGGTTTAGATCGATCCAACAATGACGCGAATTGCAATATCTGCCTACTTACGCGGGAATAACTGGCTAGGAGGAGTAAGTTACTTCCGAAGCCTGGTAAGCGCTTTGCGCAAATATCCTGTTCCCAATGAATTCTCGGTAATTATATTGACCAATCAAAGTGAGGCATTTGGCTTTCACAACGACGCTAGTGTGAACATTATCGACGCGCCTTGGCTGGATTCGTTCGGCAGGTTTGATTATCTCTTGAACGGGGTCATCAAAACGAGCGGCTTGATCAATCCTTTGCTTTACCGTTATGCTAAAAAATCAGGCATCGATTTAATAACTCATTCTCCTGTAAATGTGTTGAACGCATGCCCGACGCTATTCTGGATGCAAGATTTTCAGCATTGTTATTTCCCCGAGTATTTTTCCAGGTACGAGCGCGCTAGGCGAGATAGAAATATACGACTATCTAGCAAAGCCGGCGATATTCTATTCAGCAGCAATAGCGCCGCTAAAGATTTCCGCCAATTTTTTCCAGAGTTAACGTCTACCCGGATACACGTTCTACAATTTGCACCGTTACTCGATGACAAAAATAACCTGCCAACACGTCATGAACTATCGCTTAAATATAAATTTTTTGGAGACTATTTCTTTCTCCCAAACCAGTTTTGGCAACATAAAAATCATAGTATAGTCGTCGAAGCGTTACGTCGGTTACCGAGCACATTTCAAGTGGTCGCTACCGGCATTTTATCCGACTCACGAAGCAATAATCACATACAAGACATTCTGGAACGCATAGACCGATATTCTTTGAACGATAGGTTCAAGATTTTAGGCGTTATACCGCGAAAGGATTTGCTGGGTTTGATGCTCCATTCTCTATGTGTGATCAATCCGTCGCTTTTTGAAGGTTGGAGCACGACGGTAGAAGAAGCCAAATACCTCGGCAAACGTCTCTTGTTATCTGACATTCCCGTTCATCGCGAACAAAATCCGCTAGATGCCATCTTCTTTTCGCCGTTGGAACCGGATGAGCTCGCACAGGCAATGCACCGAGTCAAGGACGAATACAGCACGCCCCGTGAACAAACGAGATGGATACAAGGCTGGGATGCTTATGAAACCTCAGCCGAACGATTCTCCAGTCAATACATCAAAATAGCGAAGAAAATTCTATCTTTAGAGCCCCCGGAAAACACATGAAACTGCTCTTCCTATGCAAACGTCGCCCTCAAGGCAGAGACATTTTCACTCAACCCTTCGGGCGTTTTTATTATCTTCCCAAGATATTATCTGAATACGGCCATGAGGGATATATCCTGCTTTTAAGTTACAAAAACGATCCGGAAAGTATCCGTCACGAAAAAAAACTTACATTCCATACTATTTCCGCGCATCCTTGGGGACCAGCTAAGTATTTAATTCAAGTCAATCAAATTACCAGGACATTTCGCCCCGACTGGATCATTGGCTTCTCCGACATATGGTATGGAATTTGGGCGGAGCGAATTTCCAGATCACTTGGAATTAATTCGCTGATCGACGCCTATGATAACTACGAAAGCTATATTCCCTGGGCCAAACCTTTGCATTGGATTTGGCGTTTTGCGTTGAAGAGGAGCACTGCTTTAACGGCCGCCGGGCCGGAATTGGCAATGTTGATGAGTAAAGGCCGAGAAAAAAAACCAGCAACAGTCATTCCAATGGCTGCTGATCCAATATTTCAACCTATTTCTGACAATAATCTTCGAAAACAACTTGATTTACCCAGCAATGTGCCACTAATTGGGTATTGTGGATCTTTATATAAAAATCGAGGGCTGGGCACGATGTTTCAAGCTTTGGAACATTTACTGGAAGATTTTCCAAACGCTAAACTTGTTATCTCTGGGAAACGCGAACACGGCATCGATATTCCGTACAATATTCAGAATGCAATAATTTCACTTGGTTATTTGCCAGATGAACGGATGCCTCTATTACTCAATGCTTTAGATGTTTTTCTGGTCATAAATCGCGATTCAGTATTTGGCAATTTTAGCTATCCAGTAAAGCTATACGAAGCTATGCGCTGCCGTAGGCCAGTAGTTGCCTCCCGTACTAAAAGTACGAGTTGGATATTGAAGGATTATCCAGAATGTTTAGCTGATCCCAATAATCCAGCCGACATAGCTAAATGTATTAAAAATGCATTGTCATGGAAAACGAAAGAATACTCTTCAAGCAATTATGATTGGGAATACTCGGCATCAATTCTAAATGTATTACTTGAGCAAGAGTTCGTTTAAAATCACAAATATCCGTGCACCGAATAAATCCCAGGAATAATCTTCAGCGTGATCTTTGCAACTTTCTGTATTTACTGTTTTTTGGGCATTATCGTCATCATTCATGCGACTCAGTATTGTCTGAATCATCCCATCATAGTCACCTGCCTCGATCAGCCAGCCGGACTGATTATGACTAACCGCCTCCGCTACACCTCCGACGGCGAAAGCGACGGTAGGAAGACCGTGTGCGGCAGCCTCTATCGCCACCATACCAAAACCCTCGACATCACCTGGAAGATCAAGTCCCGGAAAGATATGTAAATGGCTGTCTTGATAAGACTCTGCCAGTTCAGCTTCGTCAACATGGCCTAACAGCCGCACATGATCCGTCAGCCCTAATTCCTGGATAGTCTCTTGGATTCGTTCTTTTATGCCGACTTTATGATGCAAAGCATTATTCGGTTCATTGCCTATGATGACCAATACACAGCGCGGGTAATCTTTAACGATTCTCGGAAGGCAATTGCGGATAAACTCCGGCAAGCCTTTACGTTCGGTTAATCGTCCAACGCTAAGCAGAATTTTATAGTCTTCGGTAAGGCCTAATTTAGTTTTGAATCCATTCGCCGAATTCGACGTTGTAGCCATTTCTGGAATTGTTACGCCGGGATAAACGATTTGAATTTTTTCCGGCTTTATTCGCTGATTAATCGCTAGTTTTTTAGTGTTATCACTATTAACCCAAATTGCATCGGAAGCGCGTATAGCAGGCAAAAATGACATCTGATAAAGCCGATTAGGCAGAACCAAATCTAAACCATGCACAAAGGTTATGACTGGAATGTTAAAAATATAGCCTAATAATCTCGCTGACAGCGCTGTCGCGCCGCTACCCGCAATAATTAAATCTGGCTTATATTGATTACAAAACTTCAGTGTTTTCCAGAAAGAAGACCACAAAAAAGCGTATAGCGGTTTGTAAGAAAATTCGCAGAACAACGTATCGGAATCAAGATAGGCATGACTACCGCATGGCCCGGCAACTAAAACATCAAAATGCTTTTTTAATTCCAGATACAAATGATGATTGAGCCGCTCCATACCACCAGTCAACGGCGGAAAATTCCGCGTCAATAGCAGTATTTTTTTCATTGTTGCCGCCTATCTTCCTCGGCGGATCGATAATGCAACGACGAAATTTGCTCGGAAAGAATCCCGATTAAAAAAATGATCAAGGAAGCCAGTATTAACAGAGCACTCATATTGGTAAAGCGCCCGCTAGTACTAAACGTGTAGGCATAGTATGAAATACCTGCAATAAAAATCGCCGCGCTGATTGGCAAAAATAAGCGCATCGGTGAAAACAATGAGCCTATCCTGAGAATGATGATAAAAAAACGCACGCCGTCTCTAAATAACCTGATATGGCTTTTACCCACTCTCTTTCCGGCTTGTATGGGTACATAAGCCACCGGAAAACCCGAGCGAAAAAACGCCATGGTACTGGTGGTGGGATAGGAAAAACCGTTTGGCAATAGATAAAGAAACTTCCGAAATTTATCCGCCCGCACCGCGCGATATCCGCTGGTCAAATCTTCGATTCGATGCCCCGTCATCACGGAAGCCAAGCGATTGTAAAAATTATTGCCAATTTTCCTGAGCCATGAGGCTTGCGTGCTGACATGCCGGGCACCCACGACCATGTCGTAACCCTTCTCCAATTTGTCCAACAATACCGGAATGTCTTCCGGGTCATGCTGGCCGTCTGCATCCATGAAAACCAATATGTCGCCTTTGGCATTTCGGGCCCCGGTCTTGATCGAAGCACCGTTGCCTTGGTTGTAAGGGTGTCTGACAACGCGAGCTCCCGCATCTTTCGCCACTCGAGCCGTATCATCGGTAGAGCCGTCGTCGACCACCAGGATTTCCGCATTGGGTACAACGATTCTTATCCGTTCCAGAAGATTGCGTAAATTAGCGGCCTCATTTTTTGCCGGAAGAACGATACTGAGCTGTTTTTTTGAAGTCACGTCATTGGGCCAAT
The DNA here is from genome assembly GCF_024360925.2 of Methylomonas rapida. Lineage (NCBI taxonomy): Bacteria > Pseudomonadati > Pseudomonadota > Gammaproteobacteria > Methylococcales > Methylococcaceae > Methylomonas > Methylomonas rapida. The sequence goes on from NZ_CP113517.1 coordinate 3,652,200, forward strand.
ATGCAAAAAAAATATCAAAAGAAATGTTCGAACCGAGAAGTCTAGCCGAATAAAACCGCGTCTCCAAACAAGACAAACACTCAAAGTCGGTAATTTAACGCGGTCGCAAAGAATGGTGTCTTGCCCGCATCCCAGTTGCCCAAATATCGGGACCCATTAGAACACGAAGCTAGCCGCAGACAGCGAAGCGAATCCATTATGACTGACGAACTTGTTTATAAAGCCATGCCTAAAGGCCTCGCGCTATAATACCCGCAGTTACATTCTGATTGGCTCCAAATCCAAACCACCTTGATCATGCTATCTCACAACATAGTCCTCTACGGCATCAAAAACTGCGACAGTGTCAAGAAGGCTCGCACCTGGCTGGATGCAAGACAAATTGCTTATACCTTCCATGATTACAGAGTCGATGGTCTCGAACCCGCCTTATTGCAACGATTCATCGACAAACTGGGTCTCGATGCCGTGCTGAACCAGCGTAGCAGTAGCTGGCGTCAACTGAGCGACGAACGAAAAAGTGATTTATCGCCCGAAAAAGCCCTGCAACTGATGCTGGAAATCCCTACCCTAATCAAACGGCCCATCCTTGCGTTAGACGACCAATTTTACGTTGGCTTCAATCCCGAGCATTATTCCGCAATCCTATGAGCGAAACTTTAGAATTACTGAAAGAGCTGATTCAGCGCGAATCGGTCACCCCCAACGACCTCGGTTGCCAGGACATACTGGCTGAAAGACTGGTCAAACTTGGCTTTATCGACGAACGCCTGAATTTCGACGATACGCAAAACCAATGGCTGCGGCGCGGCCAACAAGGACCGTTATTCGTGTTTCTCGGCCACACCGACGTGGTGCCGCCCGGCCCGCTAGACAAATGGGATTCGCCACCGTTCCAGCCGACGATACGCGATGGCCAGCTCTATGGCCGCGGCGCGGCGGACATGAAGGGCGGCATCGCGGCCTTTGTCACCGCCGTCGAGCGTTTCGTCACGGCGCATCCGGAACACAAAGGTTCGATTGCGATCCTGATGACCAGCGACGAAGAAGGCATCGCCACCCACGGCGTGGTCAAAGTCGTGGAAGTCCTGGAACAACGGCAGGAAAAAATCGATTGGTGCCTGGTCGGTGAGCCTTCCAGCGACAAGCAAATCGGCGATGTGATTCGGGTCGGCCGCCGCGGCTCACTGTGTGCCAAGCTGACTGTTTTCGGCATTCAAGGCCATGTCGCCTACCCGGAACTGGCGGAAAATCCGATTCATACCTTGGCGCCAGCTTTAAAAGAGCTAACCGAGGAGGTCTGGGATCACGGCAACGCCTTTTTCCCGCCGACCCGCTTGCAAGTTTCCAATATCAACGGCGGCACCGGCGCGGAGAACATCATTCCGGGTCAAGTCGAGGTGCAATTCAATTTACGTTTCTGCACCGAACTGGACGAAGCCACCATCAAGGCCCGTACCCAGGCCATTCTGGATAAATACGGCTTTAGATATGATTTGCAGTGGCGCTTGTCCGGCAATCCGTTCCTGACTTCGCAAGGCGAACTGATCGAGGCCACCCACGCCGCGATCAAAACTGTCTGCGGTTTCGACACCCAAGACGATACCGGCGGCGGCACCTCGGACGGCCGCTTCATCGCTCCGACTGGCGCGCAAGTGATCGAACTGGGCCCGCTGAATGCCAGCATCCATAAGGTCAACGAGCACATCAGCCTGGATGACCTGGAAACCTTGAGCAATATCTACCAGCAGATCCTGGTCAATTTGTTGGCTCAGGGTCACGCTTAAAACTAAGCTTGCTGACGGCCAGCATGGCAAAATCCCGCTGGCCACCCTACCGAACAAGGCTTTCGCCGGGGAAGCATAAAATTGGCGCTATTCGGCAATAGCTAAAACTATTGCACTCCCGAGTGGTGAATGGGATGAACGAGCTTTAGTTTTTCCACTAAGGATTTCGTCAGAAATAACTTCCGCTTATGGTTCCCATGCTCCGCGTCGGAACCTGTCAGGGACGCTCTAACGTCCCGAACCGCAGAGCGGTTCAGGCTGCATTCCCACGCGGAGCATGGGAACGATGAACCTGGAACGGGAAATTATTTTCGACCAACTCATAAGGACTTGCGCGCCTTTAGAGACAGTCGCATGAAAGGTAAATCCGTTCACTCCCCCTGCTGGAGAAGGTTTAGTTGCGCTCAAATCCTGAACAACTTTTCCATAAATCGCTTCTCGAACCAAGCTCACAAAGTTTCATCTGTTCCTGACTCTGCCTGCCGGGTGATTGCGATAGAATACAAAGACGTAAACCGATATCTCCTCAACCTACGCTGTAATCTCGGTAACCATTGAACCGCGGACGCTCAGGATACATGGCCAAACAGGATAGACGATGAAAAACAAAGGGCTTGAGCAGAAATCAGAAAGAATGTGCTGTTGGGCCTATTACCCGGCATTCATCGTATTAGTGGTATCGCTGGCCGCCATATTCATCGTCGCACGCCAAATCGACGCTCGTTACCATCAACGCTTGATCGAGCATTTCAATTTTGAAACCGACCGTGTCACCACCATCATTCGCGAACGCATGGCCTTGCATGGCCATACCCTGATCAGCGCAGCCGGTCTGTTTGCCGCCAGCGATAACGTCACCCGCAAGGATTGGGCTACATTCGTCGGCATTTTGGGGCTGGATATGACTCATCCCGGCGTACAAGGCCTGGGTTTTTCTCAATGGATTCCCGGACAGCAACTAGGACAGCATGTCGCCGACATGCGCCGGCAAGGTTTTCCCGATTATGTCGTCAATCCCATTGGAGAGCGCGAAAATTATTCCAGCATCATCTATCTGGAACCCTTTTCAGGCCGCAACTTACGCGCGTTCGGCTATGACATGTACACCGAACCGGTGCGGCGTAAGGCCATGGAGCGCGCACGCGACAACGCCGAATTGTCTTACTCTGAAAAGGTAATCCTGCTGCAAGAAACCAAGGACGACGTTCAAGCCGGTATTCTGGCCTATTACCCCGTCTACCGTAATGGCTCAATCCCGCAAACCGTGGAACAACGCCGTGAAGCCTTGGTGGGTTGGGTCTATAACCCCTATCGCATGGTCGATTTACTGGACGCGATACTGGGCAAAAAATTATTCGGCCTGCGCTTGGAAATTTTCGATGCCGACAAGCTCTCCAGCGACGGCTTGCTGTACGATAGCCAGCCAAACCCCTTGCCATCGGGACCATCCAACGGCTCGGCGCCAATCACCCGCACGCTGCACCTGAGTTTGGGCGGACATTTCTGGACCTTGCGCTACACGGCGTTGCCCGAATTCATCAGTGCCACCCAATTTACTCAACCGTGGATAGAAATCACGACCCTATTCCTGCTCGGAGCCTTGCTGTTTTTGATCACCTTGGCCTACATCAGCGCTCATCGCAATGCTTCGGTTGCCCAGCAATTATCAAAGTCACTGGAAACCAGTGAAAGAAGATTCCGCCGCCTGTTTGAAAACGCGCCAGTCGCTTATGCGGCGCTGGACCTGCAGGGCTATATGCTTGGTTTCAACCCGCAAACTTGCACGTTGCTCGGCTACACGGTTGAAGAACTGCGCGGCAAAAAATTATTCGAATTCATGAATCCGGACAATCGACAAGAGCTGGAATTAAAACTTCACATGCTGGACCATGCTGGCGTATTGGAAATGGAGCTGCCGCTGCTGAGAAAATCCGGGCACGCGCTGACAGTGATTCTCGATGGCAGAATGCAGAAAAACAAGTCTGGCCAAAGTATCGTGCATTGCATCCTGACCAATATCACCGATCGTAAAAAAGCCGAAAACAAGCTGCAACTCGCGGCCCGCGTTTTCACCGAAGCGCAAGAGGGCATTACGATCAGCGATGCCAACGGCACCATCATCGACGTCAATCCGACGTTTTGTGCCCTGACGGGCTATGCGCGCGAAGAAACGATAGGGCAAAACCACCGCATGTTCCAATCGGGCCGCCATGACGCGGCGTTTTATCAAAAGCTTTGGCAAACCTTGCAAACGACTGGCCACTGGCAAGGTGAAATTTGTAATCGCAAGAAAAGCGGCCCACTGTACATCGCCAGCCTGACCATTTCAGCGATGCGCAATGAAAGCGGCGAAATCGTCAACTATGTCGGTTTGTTCTCGGACATCACGCAAGCCAAAATTCAGCAGCAACAACTCAAAAAATTAGCCCATCACGACCCGTTGACGGGCCTACCCAACCGAGTGCTGTTCACCGACCGTTTCAACCAGGCACTAGCGCATTGCAAACGCAATAAAGCGCTATTGGGCGTGGTTTACATGGATCTGGACGGATTCAAGCAAGTCAATGACAACTTGGGCCATGATGCCGGCGATCAATTGTTGATAAGCGTTGCGGCTCGCATCAAAGCCAGCCTGCGGGAAGAAGACACGGTTTCGCGCTTGGGCGGGGATGAGTTTGCGCTATTGCTGAGGGATATCGAATCCAAACCTCACTGCGCGCAGCTGCTCGATCGCATTCATCGAGCCATCGTGCAACCCTACGAGATCGCCGGCCGATCCGTCACCATTGGCGTCAGCGGCGGCGTCACCTTGTATCCCTTGGATAATCAAGACGCCGACGCACTGTTGCGCCATGCGGACCAGGCCATGTATCAAGCCAAACAACAAGGCCGCAATCGCTTTGAATTTTTTCCCACGGTCGAGCCTTGAGGGCTTCACCATTGAGGAAGCAATGCACGTGGCGCAATCCTGTGGCCGGCAAAAAACTCAAATCAGCCCTTGCTCGACAAACGAAAATGGCTTAAGCCACTATCAAACTGTTTTCCTGAATCCGTGACTTAAAAGGCCATCCACGGCCGCAACGCAATGATTTAAAACGCTTATTCTGGGATAATACCGCTATTCTTCCATTCACCCGGCGAGTGATTCATGAAGCGGTTTATCCTGGAGCAATCTGAAACTGAATTTTATACCAGCCATTCTGGATTAGCCTTGGTCGGTTTATGTTTGAATCAATATGGCCAGCTCAATCAGGCGCTGGAAAAAGGTATTCCGCTACGGCACGGTATTGCTCACGCCGATATTATCAAAAGCTATATAGGCACCCTTAGCCTGGGCAAAAGCGACTTCGAAGCCATCGAAAACCATCGCGACGACGACTATTTCAAAGCCGCGCTCGCCATTCATCAAGTACCCTCCAGCGCCCGCCTCAGACAGCGACTGGATGAACACGCCGACGCCTTATTACCGATCATTTATCAAAGCAACCTCGATTTTCTGGCTCACGCCCAGGTGCCGGTAACGCCGTTAGCCACAGGCCATGTCGCGTTGGATATCGATGTTTACCCCATGAACAACGAAAAAACCTGCAAAGAAGGCGTCTCCCGAACCTACAAAGGTTTTGACGGCTACGCCCCGATTGCCCTCTATCTGGGTAAAGAGGGCTGGTGTATTGGTAATGAACTGCGCGAAGGCAAGCAGCATTGCCAATACGAATTCCGCTATGCGCTGGAGCGCGGACTCGCCGCCGCGAAACGTTTGACGACTTTGCCTTTGTTGGTCCGGCTGGATGGCGGTCACGACGCGCTCGACAATCGCATCGACTTACACGAAGCCGATCAGGTCGATTTCATCATCAAATGGAACCCGCGTAAACAAGATGCCGACGCCTGGCTGGCCTACGCCGAACAACACGGCCAGTGGACCACACCGCGCGAAGGCAAACGCGTGGCCTTGTTCAGTGTCATGGAGCAACACACTCGCAACGGTAAAACCTATACCTGTCGCAGGGTCATGCAAATCACCGAGCGCACCATCACGGCTCAAGGCCAAGCCCTCGTGCTACCGGATATCGAAATCGAAGGCTGGTGGACCAGTCTGCCGGTGGCCGATTACGACGATGCCATGGTTATTGCCCTCTATCGCGACCATGCCACCGCTGAACAATTCCACAGCGAATTCAAGACCGATCTGGATATCGAGCGCCTGCCATCCGGCAAGTTTGCCACCAACGACCTGATCATGAGCCTCAGCGCCTATAGCTACAACATCCTGCGCTGGATAGGCCTGATCGGCTTGCTGGGCGAACAAAGCCCGGTCAGGCATCCTGCCAAGCGGCGGCGTATCAAAACCGTGATCCAGGAACTGATGTATCTGGCCGCGCGACTCATCCGTAGCGGGCACCGGCTGAAGCTGCGCTTTTCACAGAGCTGTCCCGGTTTCATCGCTTTTGAATCCACCTACGCCAAACTCGCCGCCGGCTAGCGACTGATCGCTCTGCCATCGATAGCACAACGCCGCAAATTCACAGTGGCTTGGGAATCCTGCGCCTAAAGTCCATCAAATTGAATCATGCAGGGAAAATATTCCAGATAATACGCTGCATTTCTAGCCGTTAAACTCGATTGCCCGGACCACACTTTTAAATTCAGCGAATTTTGGAAGAGTATGACGAATAAAAGGTCTGGCAATATGTGGAGTCACGGATTCAGGTGTTTTATAAAGAAATTATTTTTCTGATTGAAAATAGGGTACGCGCAAAAGGTGGGCTTACCTGGGAATGGACATAAAAAAACCGGGCTGCCCCGGCCTGTAAAATTAAAACTGCTTATCTAAACCGGCTTGTTGAAGCGCGGCGTTTGCGGTGTGTCTCGACTTGATTTTGCCATCAACGACAAAGTTCTTTTGCGACACTGGACTGAACCAGATTTCATGATCTCCTTTGCCTTGGCGAACAAAGTAGCAGCCCTGGGCTTTCAAAACCTTTTTGAGTAGTGGGGTAAAGTCTCCCATCAATGCGCGTGGGTTCTGGTTGTCATAAAGCCATCCAGCATAAACGGCAATTCATCCCCGGTCAGCTCTTGGTGGTTCAACGCCATCAATTCCGGTATGACGATTTTTAGCCGCTCTATCAAGCCGTCAATGGTACTTGCCTCGATTGCCAGCCCGGCGACGTCATTACTGGTTGCTACCCACACATGGGCTTCTTCATCCCATTGGGCGCTGATCTTTAACGGTTGATTCATGGCGGCTTTGGTTTTTAGTAGAAAGGTTCCAACCATAGCAAATAGGACAGAGTGAAGCAATTGCATAAAATGGCATAAAAAACCGGGTTTTCCCGGTCTGATTATTACATAATCACATTGGGCTTTAGCCCCTCGCCATCGTCTTTAGCCTCAAAACGCACGTCATTTTTTATCCAGGCGCGAATCCCTTTGTCGTTCATCTTGCCCATGCTCAACACGCGTAAAAAACCATATTCCGCCCATTCAGTGGATGCGGAAAAGTTAAGCCTGTAAAGAAACGTCTGTGACGGTCCGCTACAGCAAACCATTCTCGGCAAACGAAAAAGGCTGACCATCGCCGACGATAAAGTGATCGAGTACGCGAATATCGAATAAAGCCAGCGCCTGTTTCAGTTTGTCGGTGATTTGCCGGTCGGCCTGGCTGGGTTCGTTGATACCGGACGGATGATTATGGGCAAAGATTACCGCCGCCGCATGATGAAACAAGGCCCTTTTCGCCACTTCGCGCGGATAGACGCTGGCACCGTCTATCGTGCCGCGGAATAATTCTTCCCATTGAATGACCCGATGTTGATTGTCCAGAAACAGGCAGGCGAATACTTCGTAGCTATAGCCTCGCAACTGGACACTGAGATAGGCCCGGGTAATATCGGGGCTGGTCAACGCATTACCGCGTTGCAGAATTTCGGAAAAATGCCGGCGGGCCATTTCCAGCACCGCTTGCAGCTGGGCATATTTGGCGTCGCCCAGGCCGTGGCTCTGACAAAATCGCTCGCGTTCCGCGCCCAACAAGCCGCGCAAGGAACCGTACTCTCTGAGCAGTTCGCGCGCCATATCCACTGCCGTTTTCCCCGCTATGCCGGTGCGCAGAAAAATGGCTAATAACTCGGCATCGGTCAGCGCAGCCGCACCGCGTTGCAATAATTTTTCCCGCGGCCGCTCGTCGGCGGGCCAATCCTTGATGCTCATACGTCGCTCCAGTCCATTAAAACGATTTTAAGCATAGAAGAATCGGGGCGAGTTTGCCATAATTGCCCCATTTTGAATCAAGGGATGCAATCATCGACACGCGAATCTTATTAGGCGTTTGCGGCGGCATTGCCGCTTACAAATCGGCGGAACTGGTGCGCTTGCTGCGTAAACGTCATTGCGAAGTCCGGGTCGTCATGACCGCTTCCGCCCGGCAATTCGTGACGCCCTTAACCTTCCAGGCCTTGAGCGGCAATCCGGTACATACCGAGCTGTTCGATGCCAACCAAGAGCAGACAATGAGTCATATTCATCTGGCGCGCTGGGCCGATTTACTGATCATCGCGCCGGCCAGCGCCAACACCGTGGCCAAAATGGCCCACGGCCTGGCTGACGACTTGCTCTCGACCTTGTATCTGGCGGCGGAATGCCCTGTTTACATAGCCCCGGCGATGAATCAGGCCATGTGGCATAAAGCCGCAACGCAGGACAATATCGCCCGTTTGCGTCAATACGGTGTCAGCATCATCGGCCCCGCGGCCGGCGAACAGGCTTGCGGCGAACAGGGGTTTGGCAGAATGAGCGAACCCGAGCAGATTTGCGAGCAAATCCTTGCCCAAACCGGTCAGGCGACATTAGCCGGCGTCAGCGTGGTGATCAGCGCAGGGCCTACCCGCGAGCCCTTGGACCCCGTCCGCTTCATCAGCAACCGCAGTTCCGGCAAGATGGGTTATGCGCTGGCGGAAGCCGCATTGCGAGTCGGCGCCAATGTCACCCTCATCAGCGGGCCGGTTAATTTACCGCCCCCTAGCGGCGTCAAGCTAGTAAAAGTTGAAACCGCTCAACAAATGTACGATGCCGTGCTCAGCCAAAGCGGGCAATGTGATATTTATATCGGTGCCGCCGCAGTGGCCGACTATAGACCATCGCAGATCGAAGCGCGCAAGATCAAAAAGCAACACGACCATGGCGTCATTACACTGGAAAAAAATCCGGACATCATCGCTGCGGTAGCAGATCAACCCAACAGGCCCTTCGTCGTAGGCTTTGCAGCGGAAACCGACGATTTGGAAAATTATGCCACCGGCAAGCTGCGCAGCAAGAAATTGGACATGATCGCCGCCAACTGGGTCGGACAACACGAAGGCGGCTTCGATAGCGACAACAATGCCTTGCAAGTCTATTGGTCCGGCGGCAGTCAACACCTGCCGATGACCGACAAACACCACCTGGCAGAACAACTGCTGACGCTGATAAGCGAGAAATTTCATGAAAAAAATACAACTCAAGCTTCTTGATCCAAGATTAGGCAACGAGATTGCGCTGCCGAGCTACGCCACGCACGGCTCGGCTGGTCTCGATCTTCGCGCTTGCCTGGAACAGGCTATTACCTTGCAACCCGGCGAATCGACGCTGATCCCGACCGGCCTGGCAATTCATATCGCCGATCCGCATTTGGCGGCCGTGATATTACCGCGTTCCGGCTTGGGTCATAAACACGGCATCGTGCTGGGCAACCTGGTGGGCTTGATCGATTCGGATTATCAAGGCCAAGTGTTCGTATCCTGCTGGAATCGTGGCAGTAATGCGTTTACCATCGAAATCGGCGAGCGCATTGCCCAAATGGTGTTCGTGCCCGTGGTGCAAGCAGAATTCGAATGCGTAACCGAATTCGAGGAAACCCACCGCGGCAGCGGCGGCTTCGGCCATTCCGGCCGACATTGAGGCAACCAGCGGAGAGCAAAGCATGGGACGTATTTTCGGCATCATCGCAGCGATATCGGCATTGATGATCATGCTGGTAGGCGCCGGCACCTACTGGTTTTCCGCGGCGGATGCCAAAAGCGCCAAACGCGACGCCGCCGACTCGATCATCAATAACCTGGCAACCAGCGTCTCCCTGCAAATCGACATGCTGCAAAAAAGCGTCGACGGCCTGGCCCGGTCGCCCGAGGTGATTGCGGCCTTGAGCACGGCCAATCCAGAAATCATCAAGGCCACGGCGGCAAAACTGCAAACAACTATCCCGCATAACCTCAGATTGCGCCTGCTGTTGCCCAACGTCAATGATCTCGATGAAACCGAGATGCCGCACATGGGTTTTGGCGACCTGGAAATGGTCCGCGCGACGTTGACGAGCAGCCCAAAACCTGTGATTCAAGGCGAAGCCGATGATCGTCATCTGGCGATCACCAGCGTCGTTCTGAATGGCCAGCAAGTGGTGGGCGTGGTCTTGGCCAGCGTCGACCCCGACTTTCCCACACAAATTTTGGCTAAAACCCAATTAGTCAATGGCTTTGTCGAGCTGAAACAGGACCAACTGGTTCTGGGCACAATCGGCGACCCCGCCGTCAAAAGCGATGATCCCGTTTCCATTCCTGTCTCGAATACACGCTGGAAAATCGATACCTGGACTCAAGTGAACGCCAGTCTGGGTGACATTACGATCCTTAGCGTCATCATCGCCATTCCGGCCTTGCTGGCCTGCCTGGCATTTTTCATGGGCTACCGCAAACTGACCGAATTTTTTCGCCAAGACCAAAGTAGCATACTGAAAGCCGCCAAGGACATGATCCAAGGCAAGCATGTCGGCAACTACCCGATGCAACTGGAAGAAATGCAGCCCATCATCGCCGCGATGACGCAGTTCAAACGGGTGATTAGCCAGGACGGCGACATCTCGACCGGCAGGGACAAGGACGCGGAAAAAGACGACTTTTTCGAGGAATCGTTTGACCTGGATTTTCTCGAGGATACTGCCCCCGTTACCCCCCAACCGCTCGTAAGTGAATCTCCCCTCGCCACGGCTAAACCAATGGCTCCCGCCTCCGACGAGGCCGAGGATGACTGGCTGGAACAGACTGACCCCGAGCCGGCCTTCGAATCGCAAGCACCGGAAAGCTGGGATATGGATACTGCTAATACGGCCAGCTTGCCCGTCTTCGATGTCCCCCCATCGCCCCCCGCGATAACCTCGCCCTCGTTAGCAGTCTCGAGTCCGAACATTTTTCATGACTACGTCATCAGCGGTATCGTTGGCCAAGGCTTGGATGCCGAACTGTTCGGCAATATCGGCCGGGCATTCGCCAGCGAAGCCAAGCAACTGAACGTCAAAACCATCGTGGTGGGCCGTGACGGCCGCAACGCCAGCAAAGCCCTGGCGGACGCATTGATTCAAGGCATCGTTTCCACCGGTTGCGATGTACTGGACATTGGCCTGGTTCCGACCCCGGTGCTCTGTTTCGTCAGCCACCACAGCGAAGGCCGCACGGGCGTCATGGTTACCGGCAGCGACTTGCCCGCGGACTATAGCGGCTTGAAGTTGGTGCTGCACGGCGAACCGGTCGCCAAGGAGCAAATCCAGCGCGTGAAAACCCGTATCGACACCCACGATTTCAGCCTGGATCAACCAGGGGCTGTCGAACAAAATACCCTGTTCAGCAATGAATACATCGGCATCATTTCCGAGGATGTGCATATCGTCAGACCAATGACGGTCGTGGTCGATTGCGCGAACGGCGCCACCAGCCAGTTCGGCCCGATGTTGTTGAAAACCATAGGCTGCGATGTCGTGGAACTGAATTGCGACATCGATGGCGCATTCGCCAACCATGCCGCAGCCCCCACTAACCCTGGCAATCTTGAAGCGCTGATCAAGGCCGTCAAACTCAACAACGCCGATGTCGGCATCGCCTTTGACGGCGACGGCGACAGACTGGGCTTGGTCGATTCCAGCGGCAACCTCATCTGGGCCGATCGCCAGCTGATGTTGTTTGCGCGTGACGTTTTGACTTCCAAACCCGGCGCCGAAATCATTTTCGATGCGGCCAGCTCCAAACATTTGCCGGATCAAATCAAGAAACGCGGCGGTTACCCTGTGCCCTGGAAAAGCGGCCGCACGCCTTTACAGATGCGTCTGCGGGAAACCGGTGCCGCGCTGGCCGGCGACGTCAGCGGCCACTTTTTGTTCAACGACCGCTGGTTTGGTTTTCCAGACGCGTTATACGCCGCGGTGCGGATGATAGAAATTCTGTCCGCCGACATGCGCGCCAGCCGCGAAATCTTCGCCGATCTGCCCGGCGGCCTCGCCACGCCGGAATTCCGCCTATCGATGCCGGCCGGGGAAAGCATCCGCTTCATCGAACAACTGTTCAGCCAGGCTCAATTCACGAATGCCGACATCGATAATACCGACGGCTTGCGCGCAAACTTCCCGGATGGCTGGGGCCTGGTCAGGGCCGCCAAGACCTTGCCGGGATTGGAGCTACGCTTCGAAGCCGATGGCGCCGAAGCCATGAAACGCATTCAGACCGAATTCAAGACCTTGATGCTCGCGATCAAACCCGATATCTCTCTGCCTTTTTAACCGACCCATGATGAAAGAAAAAACCGCTCACCAGATTGCCCATGTTTTGACCGAAGCCCTGCCCTATATTCAAAAATTCAAGGGCAAGACCGTCGTGATCAAATACGGCGGTAACGCGATGATAGACGACAAACTCAAGCACGGTTTCGCCCGCGACATCGTGCTAATGAAGCTGGTTGGCATCAATCCCATCGTCGTGCACGGCGGCGGCCCGCAAATCGGCGATTTACTGAAAAGACTGGGCAAAACCTCGGAGTTCATCGACGGCATGCGCGTGACGGATGCCGAAACTATGGATGTGGTGGAAATGGTGTTGGGCGGCTTGGTCAACAAGGAAATCGTCAACCTGATCAATCAACACGGCGGCAAGGCCGTCGGCTTGACCGGCAAGGACGGCAATTTCATCCATGCCCGCAAGATCAGCATTACCAAGGCCGGCGCCAATCTGGCCGATGCGCCGGAAATCATCGATTTGGGCCATGTCGGCGAAGTCAGCAGCATCGATCCGTCGGTGGTGGAAATGCTCGGCAGCAGCGATTTCATTCCGGTGATCGCACCGATAGGCGTCGGCAAGGATGGCCATTCCTACAACATCAATGCCGATCTGGTAGCGGGTAAAGTTGCGGAAGTCTTGAAAGCGGAAAAATTGATGCTGTTGACCAATATCCCCGGCATTCTGGACAAGGAAGGAAATTTGTTGACCGGACTGACCCTGACCGACATCGACAATTTGATAGCCGACGGCACGATCTCGGGCGGCATGATTCCGAAGACCCGCTGCGCCACCGACGCGTTGAAAGGCGGCGTCACCAGCGTCCATATCATCGACGGACGCATCGAGCATTCGGTCTTATTGGAACTGTTTACCGATCAGGGTATCGGTACCTTATTGCTCAGACGATAACTGGGATTGCAGGTAAGCGGAAAAGCCCCGGCGTATGGCCTGGGCTTTTTCGCTGGCGCACAATTCCTGGCCGATATTCGACGCCTTGCAACGAATATCCAGAAAAATACGCTGTATCCCGGCCTGTTCCAATTTGGATGCCGACAGGCTGAAATCATTATCATTGACGGGCGCCGCCGTCATGACCAGTTTGTCCGATTCCACGTCCCGGCCCGTGGTCGCATATTTGTAAACATATTCGGCGGCGTGCTTCCAGGCTTTTTCGCATTGTGCAGCATCCTGGCAGACAAACAAACCCAATTCATTATTGGCGTTACTGGCGGCCAATTTGCTTTGATTGGCATCGGCATCAGTATTTGCTTGAGTCAAGAATTCGAAACGCGCCATATCGGCCCTAAACTCGCGCTCGGCCGCTTGCCGTTCTTTCTCATGGCGCTGCAATTCCTGCTCGGTCATGGCTATTTGCTGTCGGGTTGCGGCGATGTCCTGCAGCAATTTTTCCGGTACTTTTTGCGCGTTACGCTCGTGATTGGCGGCTTGCTGCTGTTGCTGCAGCAGTTGCTGCTCGAAACGCTGCTTGTTACCGTCTATCACTCTTTTCTTGCCGTCCAACAAGGCCAATTTATTTTCCAAGGCCCGATTCATGTCCTCCAAACTGCGATACGTGGCAAGCAGCACTTTGTCGGCGGCAGCCTGTTTGGCGATGATTTTTTCCTGTTCCTTACGCAGCTCTTCCAGGCGTTTTTGTCTCGCCAGTTCCTCGGGTGATCTGGCTTTTTCGACCACGTCCAGCACCTGCGCCTTTTCGTCCAGGGTTTCACGCTTGTGCTGGACTTGATCGGGCGGCACCTGATCGGAAAATGTGACATTCCCCTCTTCATCGACCCAACGATATAGTTTTTTTTTCGCATGACTGTCGGTCGTCCCAATCAACAGCAGCGGGATCGCCAACAACAATGCAATCGAACCGGATTTGAGGCGCATATCGGCTTGGATTAACTTAACAGGCTCGCCAAGTCATGCAGCGGCGGCAAAATCATCATTTTTGCCAGTTGCAGCAAAACCAACGCGACCAGGGGTGACAAATCGATGCCGCCAAGATCCGGTATCAAGCGGCGGCAGACATTCAACAAGGGGTCGGTCAAACTATAAAGCAGCGACGACGCGCCGCTATAACTGCCCTGCGCAAACCAGCTCAAAATGGCGCCGGCAAAAATCGCATAGATGAAAATGTCCATCACCATTTTCAACAAGTCGGTAAAGGAAAGTACCGTCAATGCCACGATGCTTATCGTCAAACCTTTGATGGCCAGAATCGCGAAATTGGCGACTATCTGCAACAACAAAGCCAATACCAATGAGGAAGAATCGATGCGTCCGACCGCCGGGATGAAGCGGCGCATCATGCGCAAGGGCGGATGCGTGATCTTGACCAGAAATTGCGAGATCGGGTTGTAAAAATCGGACTGGGTCCATTGCAGCAAAAAGCGCAACATCACCGCGAGGATGTACAGTGAGAACATGGTGTCTATCAAAAACACCACCGGGTCGGTCATGTAATTAGAACCCATCAATTGGCTCCCAGTTGTTTGGACATCTCTACGGAACGATCCTTGGCGGCCAGCAAGGCCTTGGCCACCAACTCGGAAAAGCCGTGCTGTTGGAAAGTCTCGATAGCCTTTTGCGTCGTGCCGCCCGGCGAAGTGACCCGCTCGCGCAATTGGGTCGGCGACTCGGAAGATTCCAGCGCAATCTTGGCCGCACCCAAAGCGGTTTGCTGTACCAGCAAGCGGGCGGTATGTTCGTTCAAACCCATCTCGATGGCGGCTTTTTCCATCGCTTCCATCATCAAAAAGAAATAAGCCGGCCCACTACCGGAAACCGCCGTGACGGCGTCCAACTGACTTTCGTCATCCACCCACAACGCAAGCCCAACCGCGCGCAAGATGTTTTCGGCCTGATCTTTTTGTTCTTCGTCGACATTGGCGTTGGCATGCAGCGCGGTCGCTCCGGTTAGCACCAACGCCGGCGTATTCGGCATGCAGCGCACGATGGCGACATCACCACCCAGCCACAGAGCCAAGCTGGTTTGGGAAATGCCGGCCGCAATCGAAACCACCAGGGATTTTTTTTGCCGTATCAACGGGGCAATTTCCAGCGCCACTTCCCGCAAAATTTGCGGTTTGACCGCAAGCACGACCACGTCCACTTCCTGCACGATTTTGGCATTGTCCGGCGAAACGTTGACATTGAGCCTGTCGCGATGGGCCTGCAGCGCATCCGCGGAGGTATCCGACACCCAAATCTGTTGCGGTGAATGGCCACTGGCGATGAGCCCGCTGATCAGGCTGGTTGCCATGTTGCCGCCACCAATAAAACCGATTGTTCTTGTGTTCATAGCATGTAGTTAATTTTTAAATCCAATGATCGATTAGTGAGGTTAAACGCATTCTACATGACTATGGAGGCGCTGGAGCAAATCTCAAGTGCCGTTTCAATGTTCTAGCAGGTGCCGGAGGCGAATGCCGGCTAACTCCAAACAGACCATATAAGCAGCATGGCCTATCAGCAACGCCAGACTCAGCCCCTGGCCAGCGCGATAACTGGGCTGGGCAAACAATGGCGAAAACCAGATGGCCGCCCCGATCATGCAGAGGTTAAGAAACACCGGCCGCACGCGTTCAAGATCGCCCCCGGCGAAAACCGTCAGTGTGATGAACAGCAAATACAGTTGTCTGCTCAAGCCCCTTTTCCTGACGCATTAAAAGAGGTTGACAATCATAGCATCCAAAAAGATAATGTGCGGTTTCTAATCCACTCGAATGAACTGATACTTTATGGCTAATTCACCACAAGCTAAAAAAAGAGCGCGTCAGGCAGAGAAAAGCCGTATTCGCAATGCCGGACAGCGCAGCAACCTTCGCACTTTCATCAAGAAAGTCATCGCTGCCGTCAGAGCTGGCGATAAAGAGCAAGCCCAAGCCGCGTTCAAATCCGCCGTACCCGTTATTGACTCAGCCGTCAACAAAGGCGTGATTCACAAAAACAAAGCCGCTCGCAGCAAAAGCAGACTCAACGACAAACTGCGCGCCATGGCGTAATCGCTGAACGGGCGACAAATACCTAAAAGGCTGATGCCGTAATGGCATCGGCCTTTTTTATGCTCGTCGATTGGCTTGGCACGAACGACAAAAGCCTACCGACAGGAGCCGCCCGAAGGCAAGCTCATGGGCTTGCCTCTATCGGTTAGTCATTTTTTTGGCTTGACCGGCGTCACTTCGAGATCGAAACTGCTCTTGATGCGTTTCGCGACCGAGTTGGTTTCCTTTTTATTCTTGAACGGCCCGGCAACGACCTGAAACGCACCGTCTTTCTCGATTTTACGAGCCGGGATTTGCGGCCCCAAGTGATTCAGCATCGCGGCGAGCTTTTCCGCCTCGACCTCGTTATCAAAAGTGGGCGTCAGAATCGACCAATCATGCTCGGTCAATTCATTAGGGATTGGTTGGCCATATAGACGTTCGGGATGGGCGATCCTGATCGCCTCGGCGCTCAATTGCGCCAGATCGGGACCTCCCTGCAACACCGGGGTCGGAATGCCATCGGCACGGCTCAAGATCGTATCGACCCGCAGCCAATCCACGCTAGCGCCTTTTTCCGCGGCCAGCTTTTCCAGTTTTTCCCGCACCTTTTTTTGCAGACTCTTGTCCTGCTTTGCCCATTTGCCCAATGGCTGATGCGCCTCCAAATACAACATATCCTGATCCCAGGCCGCCAGATAAGGTTGGTGCACGATACGCACCGGCGTACCGACATCGACCTGCTCGAACAAGGTCTCGACATCTTCCGGGTAAAGCTGGACGCAACCGTGACTGACTTGCATCCCTATGCCGTAGGGCTTGTTGGTGCCATGGATCAGATAGCCGGTAAACCCCAGCGGCATGGCATATTCACCCAGCGGGTTATCTGGCCCGGAAGGCATGACTTTAGGCAACGGCTCACCCAAGGCTTCATGTTCGCGCTGTATGGATTCCGGCACGGTCCAAGCCGGCTTGGCTCTTTTGGCGACGATTTTAGTCGCACCCAGTGGTGTATTCCAGCCATCGCGGCCGATACCAACCGGATAGGTCCGCACCTGGCGCTGATTTTTCGGGTAATAAAACATCCGCATATTGGCCAGATTCAACACGATGCCGTTACGGGGCGCTTCGGGCAATATGAATTGCAGCGGCAACAGCACCGTTTGATTGTCATTCAAGGCCCACGGGTCCAGCTGCGGATTGGCAATGGCAATATCGGTAAAGCCCAAACCGAAATGCCGCGCCAAGTCGGACAAGGTATCGTCATCCCGGCTTTCTATCGTGGCCAGCGCCCCCACCACGGCCTGTTCCTGGCTCAGCGCAAAATCGTGGCTTTCGACGTTTTCGGCCTTGCCGGTCGTTACGATCAAGGGCTGATGCTCCTGAGCGATGAAGGATAGGGTCTGACAACCGTCGAGGAAGAAGCTCAATGCGAGTAAACTCAAGCCCCGCTTGAAGCGGCGGCGACTGAAATGATCTGAAGATAAAGCCATGATGGGATGCGAAACATTGTAAAACGTAAAAAATAGCCGCTTTTAGACAAAATGTTTTGCTTTTAACCAAACTCTAATTTTCGGATCATCGCTTTACTGTCTTCAGATTTCCGTCAACCAATAAAAGCGAAACCCCTGCAATACGATGCGGCGGTCATATTGAGTCGGCTTACTGCCACTGCACAAATCGATGAATTGCCCGAAAGGATCTATGCCTCGACTCCTGAGCAGATATAAATCAAGATACTGCGGATTGGCATCGAAATTCGCGACCACCAACACGCGTTCCGAGGGCCGTTGATGATTGAATCTCAAGAAACACAACAAATGCGGATTGTCGACATCAAGCAATTCGCGATTGTTGAAATCGGCGAACGCGGAAGTTTCCTTACGGATCGCGATCATTTTCTTCATCGCATTGAACAAGGCATATTCGGTAGTACCCTGTTTTTTGCGCAATTCCGCCCTTTCCCAATTGATCTTCGGACGATGTATCCAACGATTGTCATCGCTCTTGCCCTCTTCGTCGCGATAGCTATAGTCGTTGACAACCCCCAGCGCATCGCCGTTGTAAAGCAATGGAATACCGCCGAACGATAGAATCAAGCCGTGCAACAACAGAATCTTTTTAATCGCCGCGTCGACCAAGGCCTGATCGTTCGCTTCCTGCCCCGCCTCCAGCCCCGCCAGGGAAGCCAAAGAACCACTGATGCGCGCGTCGCCGGTGGTTTCGTTGCGCATGAACACCATGCCTCTGGCCGGTGACGCATCGAATTGGCCGCTGAAATAATCAAGCAGGAATTGCCGGTGTGCATAAGGATCGTAGCCCGCGGCCCGAATATCGTTATCATCGAAACCAAAACCGATGTCGTCATGGCAACGCACATAATTCAACCAGGTAGCGCGCTCCAGTTTCGCCGGCATATTTTTGAGCCCCTGATAAAGTAATTTGGCGCTCTGGGTAGCAATGGCATCCCACAACAAGGCCATCAACGTGGCGTTATAGGCGATTTCGCATTCCTTGGCGATGATGGCGTCCTCGCCGAAATATTTGATCACTTCGACCGGGGCGACGATTGCCTCAGCGATGAACAGCACACCCGGCGCCGTGACCTGACAGCAATCTTTCATCAGCTGCAGAATTAAATGGGCATTACGCTCGTTTTGGCAACTGCTACCGATTTTCTTCCACAAAAAGGCAACAGCATCTAGTCGCAAGATATCGACACCCTGATTCGCCCAGAACAGGATGATATCGAGCATTTCGATGAATACTTCGGGATTACTGTAATTCAAATCCCACTGATAATCGTGAAACACTGTCATTACCCATTTCTGCATCTTCTCGTTCCAGGTAAAGTTTCCTGGATCGGATTCCGGAAAGATTTGCGGCATGGTTTGTTCGAACATGTCGGGAATTTCCCGGTTGTCGAAAACGAAGTAGTAATCCTGATAACGGCGTTCGCCATTGATGGCTCTCCGCGCCCATTCATGCTCGTCCGAGGTATGATTCAGCACGATATCCAGTACCAACAGAATATCGCGCTTTTTGAACTCTTCGACTACCAGGCGCAGGTCGTCCAGCTTGCCCAGTCTGTCGTCGATTTGGCGAAAATCGCTGATCGCGTAACCACCATCACTCTTGCCGGCCGGGCACTGCAAAATCGGCATGATGTGCACCATATTAACGCCCAACTCCTGGAAATACGGCGTCTTGCCGGCAAGGTCCGCCAGATTGTCGGCAAAACCGTTGGTGTACAGCGCCATGCCCACCCATTTTTGCGACAAAAACCAGTTATGATCCTGTTCGCGCGCGATGTCGACGCGCTCCAATTCGGCTGAGCGATCGATATAGCCCTTGGCCATGGTCTCCACCAGCCGCAGCATTTGCGCGTTAAAGTCGTCCCGGTGCCCGTACAAGGTAAAAAACAACGAATAAATCGCATAAAAATTGGCGCCCAGTCGGGTGTAAAAGTGGCGCAAATCCTGCCGACGAATTTCCGGTTTGAGATCATCCAGAATGACGTTCAGTAAAGAATGGGAAACCTGTTCGTACATGACATTAACCTCATAGGCTCGCCGCTTTCAGGGACTGCGCGCCGTTAGAAATCGGGAATGAATCACATCCATTGCTCACTAAACGCCCGATAAAAAGCCCTGTCAGCGACCGTCGCACCGCGCCTGCCAACCAGGGCACTGGCAAAAGCTTGCGCCCTCTCCAGCGTAATCCGCAAAGGCCATTGCCGCTGCAAGCCCAAAATCAGCAGCGCGGCGAAGGCGTCACCCGCACCAACGCTATCCACCACCTCGATGCGGGCCTCAGGGATAACGTCGACAAATTGCCGCTGCCGATCGCACGCGATGGCACCCTTTTCACCGCGCGTCACGATCAGCGTATCCAACTCAAACTTTGCAGAAAAATCCTGCATGGCCGTCTCCAGGCTTGCGGCTTCCGGCCATAATATTCTCAGCTCGGCTTCGTTGAGCTTAACCCAGTTCGCGTCTTGCAACATCGATTCCAGCAAATCCCGCTCCCACCAGGGCGGACGCAAATTGACATCGATGAAAATCTTGCCGCGATGCCTATCCTTGATGTCCGCCAAGGCCGCCCGGGATACCGGATTTCTGAGCGCCACCGAACCGTGATACAGAACGCCCTCGGTATTCCGTTGATCGAGTAGCTTAACGTCGATGAAATCATAGGCACTGTCGGCGACGATGTCGTAATGCGGTTCGCCTTGTTCGATCAACACGCCGACGCTGCCGGTGGGATGCTCATGGTCAACCTGCAACCCAGCGAGGGTCATGCCCCAGTCCGCCATCAACTCAGCTACCTCTTGGCCGGAATCATCGTCGCCAATCCGGCTGATGAATCGAGGCGCCAGCCCGAACGCTTGCAAATGCCAGGCGACGTTGAACGGCGCCCCACCCAATACACGACTGCCGTCCGGAAAATGATCGAACAGCACTTCACCGAAAATTTGAACAGGATATTGATCAATCATGAGTTTCCTTCATCCAGGCTAGCGTTTCCGGAAGAAAATGAGCAACGCCTTCGAGTATGCCGGCGCTGTAATTGCCGTTCATCCCCAAAAAACCGCCGCGCGCCAGATAATAGGCATCGGAATGGCCCTGTTGGCCAACCAGGGCTTGCGCCTGTTCGACCACGGCAGGGTCGGCATTGGCGACCAACACCGACTGAATTCGGCTGACGATCACGGGCAGATCGTTACCGCTGTCGCCGGCAAATACGGTGCCCTGAACCTCGAAACCTTGCTGCTGCATCAAAAATTCCACGGCATGTAACTTGGTGGCACGAGCCGGCAAAACGTCCAGCAATCCGGTTTCCGCGGCTTCGTCGACGCTATAAATCAGGCTGGTCGCCAGGTTTTGCGCAGCAAGCCTATGCATCATTTCCTGTTGCAAGGCTTCGATATCCCACTGCGTCGATAGATAATAGCTGAGCTTGAAACGATTTTGCTTGACTTCTTCCTGTAAGCGCAAAGCAGGCAAATCGTTGAATAAAGACCGTAAATCCCTGGCCGTCCTGCCGCGCCAATCAGCGGCAATGTCGTCTTCCCATTCTGTCCAGTGTCGCCACTCGCACTGTCCTGCTTGGTAGATCGTGGTACCGACATCGCCGATTACCCAGTCCGGCACGGGCAAGCAATACTCCCGAATGGCCTCTTCCACCAATTCACGATGCCGACCGCTGACATAAGCCAGAGCCACCTCGGGACGCGACACCAGGCGCGAAAACACATCACGAGCACCTGGCGACTCCGGCTGGCTGCCATTGGGTAGCAGAGTACGGTCCAAGTCGGTGCAAATCAGAATACGCTCTACCATAACCCTTACATCCTTTTAACCCATAAAAGTCATTGGGTCCACGAAACACACGAAAATCACGGACCGTTTTAAAAAGTTATTGCTCAAAAAGCCGACAACTTGTGGGTAACCAAACCACGTGACGTAACCAACTGTTTTATTTCGCGTCTTTCGTGCTTTTCGTGGGCTACTGATGCTTTTAGGTTTAACGACTGAAAAAATCATAATGCTCGATGGCCTCCAATATTCCCCAGGCATGCGAACTTTCGGCAAAATAAACCTGATCCATCTCGGCCAATAGTGACAATTCCTCGCGATGACGGTTGGCAACCACGACGCCGCGCGTGTTACCACTCACCATATCCGAATCGCCGCCGGAACCGCCCGTTGCCAGGATGCGCTCCAGAGGAATGTCCCATTGCCGTGCGACGTAACGCAATGCCTGCCCTTTCGAGGCGCGTGCCGGCACGATATCCAGGAATTGTCCGAATGACAACGTCGGATTCACCGACAATTCGTGTTGCCGCAACAAGGCCAGAATCTCCTCCATCGGAGGCGCCAGCTGGCTATCGTAATAATAAGAAATCTTGAAGCGGCTCTGTTCGCTTTTGGGCTGCGGTGTCAGGCCTGGCAGATTGCTTAGGATGCGCCTTAACACCTGCGGCGTCCACAAATGATCGATATGATAGCTCCAGGCAATATCGGCAATCAGTTGCGGCGTGAAATAGATTTCGGTGCCGAGACTGGTGATCAGGATGTCCGGCGCTGGAATACGGTGCTGCTTCAAAATGGCTAAAACCGAATCGAGCCGTCGTCCGGTCGCGATGCCGAACAGGCATTTTTTTCGCTTGTCGCGGATCAATTTGACAAATTGCGCCAGCCCTTCGTCATCCCCCAGCAGCGTATTATCCAGCGCGGTGAAAATGGCCTGCGTCCGCAACCGGCTGGTTTTCGTCACGGGTACTGGCGGCGTTTTGGGCAAACGTTCGAGATGTTGCAACAGTGGCTGCACTCTTTGTAAATAGGCTTGAGCATGAGCCTGCCAGGAGTAATAACGGGCAACATTCTCCAGGCCATTGGCGGATAGCATCTGCCAGCGCTGTGGATTTTCCAGGATGCCCAGCAAGGCCTCGGCAATCGCAGTTTTATCCAGTGGATCCACCAAGATACCGTTCTGGCAATTGCCGATGATGTCGGTCGGACCGCCATTTTCGGTGGCTACCAAGGGTAAACCGCTAGCGGCCGCCTCCAACAGCGTCAGACCGAAGGGTTCGGTCAAGGCTGGATTGATGAAAACCCCTTTGGATGCGGCCGCCAACCGATAAATTTCTGCGACATCGTCCGCCGAGTGATGCTTGGGTAGCGCGACCCGACCGTAAAGGTCGTAACAATCCATCACCAGCAGCAATTCGGTCAAAACCCCTTGCGCCCCTTCGTTCATCTCCCGAATGTCGTCACGATTGCCAGCCACGATGACCAAATTGGCTTTAGACTGCAACGCTGGCGACTGGCCGTAAGCTTCCAGCAGACTGACGATGTTTTTGCGTTCGTCGGGCCGCGACAACGCTAAAATCATCGGCTTATTCGGATCGTTCAGAAACTGTCTCAATGATTTTGCAAACGCATTTTCATCGCTCATTGCGGCCGGCGGGTGGAATTGTTCCAGGTCTGTGCCGGGCGGCAGGATTGCCATTTTTTCCGGCGAATAGCAATCGTAGAGTTCGTATTGGTCTTCGATTTCGTTGCGGGTGCTGGTTATGACCAAATCGGCGTTGCTCAGCGTGTCCTCCTCGGCATCGATACGCCGCGAAATGTGATAACGCTGCTCGATCTCGTCCATCGTCAATCCCAGCGCCAGTAACCGGCGGCATTTATCGCGTCCCAGCGAATGCCCGGTATGAATCAACGGCAACCCTGTCCAATGCGAAAGTCGCACCCCAACATAGCCGGCATCGGCATAATGGCTGTGCAGCACATCGGGCCAACGCGACTGCCGATGCAGCCAGCTCAACAGATTATCGGCAAAGCTGTCCAGATGGTCCCACAGTTCTTCTTTGCGGATATAGCCTTCGGGACCGGCATCGACACGAATGATTTGAGCATTTTCAGCCAGCGGCTCGACGGGTTCGGCGTAATCGTGACTAATGTCGCTATCGATGATGCGTCGCGTGACTAAATCCACGCGCTCGACATTTGGCTGCTTTGCCAGCGCTTTGGCCAGCTCCACCACATATTTGGTCTGCCCTCCGGTGTCGGCGTCACGACCCAACTCCAGATCATGCCCCCGAATCAGGCCGTGGATGCTGATCATGACAATATACAACGGCTCGGGTGTAATATTGCTGGTCATTGTTTTTCCTTTTATGCGCTCTCTCGCGTGCTTTTAAACAGCGATCGAGCAAGCCAAAAACAGCTTCAAACGCCTGTAGTCTATTCGAATCGGCGCCATTCGGCCAACGCCATGACCCATTGAATGTCAATTAGACCGAATATCCCTGTATTTTTTTGGCCTGGCAAGTAACAGGCATTTTCGCGGCACTATTGTCCAATCTTCTTTGCGCGCCGGTAAAATGGTACGCTATCCCGAGTATTTAACTCAGGTATTAATCATCACTCAGCAACGGAGTTTACTCATGGCCAGCATTGACAAGGCTGCTGTCGAAAATCTGCTCAAATCCTTCATCGATCCCAACGTCGCCACCGACCTGGTGTCGGCCAAAGCCGTGAAAAACATCGGGGTGGAGGGCAATGATGTCAGCATCAAAATCGAGCTGGGTTACCCGGCCAAAAGCTATGTGCCGGAATTGAAAACCAAGCTGGAACAACAACTGGCGGCATTGCCGGGCATTGGCAACGTTCAAATTGAAATTGGCGTCAACATCGTTTCCCACTCGGTGCAAAAAACCTTGAAACCGCTTCCTGGCGTGAAAAACATCATCGCCGTCGCCTCCGGCAAGGGTGGGGTCGGCAAATCCACCACCTCCGTGAATCTGGCACTGGCTTTGGCTGCAGAGGGCGCCAACGTCGGCATCCTGGACGCCGACATCTACGGCCCCAGCATTCCGACCATGCTGGGCTTGTCCGGACAGCCCGAGGTGGTGGACGGCAAAACCATGTTGCCCAAAGTCTCGTTCGGCATTCAAACCATTTCGATCGGTTATTTGATCGACGCCGACCAACCGATGATCTGGCGCGGACCGATGGTCACCGGCGCCTTGCAACAACTGTTGACGCAGACCCGCTGGTCCAACCTGGATTATTTGATCATCGACCTGCCGCCCGGCACCGGGGACATTCAATTGACGCTGGCGCAGCAGATTCCGGTCAGTGGCGCGGTGATCGTCACCACCCCGCAAGACATCGCCTTGATCGACGCGCAACGTGGATTGGGCATGTTCGAGAAAGTCAATGTGCCCATCCTGGGTTTGGTGGAAAACATGAGCATACACATCTGCAGCCAATGCGGACACGAGGAAGCGATTTTCGGCCACGGCGGCGGCCTGGCGATGGCGCAAAAAAACAACGTGGAATTGCTGGGCTCGCTGCCGCTGGACATCAACATCCGCCAGCAAGCCGACAGTGGCAGGCCCACGGTAGCCGCCGATCCCGACAGCCGCGCGGCGGACATGTACAAGGCCATAGCGCGCAAGATGGCCGCCAAACTGGCCATGCGGGCCCGCGATTACAGCGGCAGATTCCCGAACATCGTGATTCAAAACACCTGATCGACGCCTGGAACCGGGACACGGATTCCGAGCCGCTGCCCGCCTCAATCGGCAGCGGCTCAGATGAAGGTCGCCAGCAACAACATAAGCCCCAGGCCGGCGTAACGGGCTCGACTATCGGCTTCCACCTCGGCCACGCGGGCAAATTCCTGCCGTTTCAGCGCCTGCAGCAAACCGTCGCCGGTTTGCAAATGGTGATAATGCAGGCCGGTTTCGGCGGCCAATTGTTGCAAATATCCTTCCTGCAAGGCACTCAAATGCTCGTTGCCGCTGGCGGCGTATTTGCCGAACGGCGCGTTGCGGGCATCGTAGCCTTCGATTTTTTCCGGATTCAAGTCCGATTCGCCGAAGCTGGAGCGGTGCGGCACATCGTCCGGGCCATAGACCCCGATACGCCGGCCTTTGGCGTCGAATTTTGGAATCGGCACCGCCTGCAAGCCGCCAGCGCCAACGATCAGCCCCTTCAATTTGCCTTTGATCTCGGAAAAGTCGGTGCGGTAGCGCGGGTTGAGCGGCGGGGCTTCCTGGCCGTCGCTGATGAAAACCAGCGCGCTGTCCTGGTCCTTCAGGAGTTGCATCGCATTCAACAAGCCGCCCGCGATGCGGCTGTCCGCCGCCCAAGCCATGCGCCAATCCAGCGCGGCGATGCTTTTGTCCAGCTCGGCATAGCCCGAGCAGACTTCGATCGGCTGGTAGAGTACCGTCGAGCGGCGCTCGGTGAACACGCCGAGCCCCACTTTGGACTGGCACGGCAGGCGGCCTATCAATTCGCGCAGGCTGTGTTTGACGAACGCCAGCCGACTGACCGCTTGCTGGCCGATGCGATAATCCTCGGCGTTCATGCTGCGGGTGATGTCGACGATGACGGTCAGATTGTAAGTCTCGCCGCTTTGCTGTCTCGTCGGAAAGGCGAACAGAGCCGCCATGGTTAAAAAGGCCAGGCTCAGGCTGTAGAAGCGGTAGTCTTTCAACAAATAGCTGATTCTCATGAAAAATGTAGGGTACGCATCGCGTACCTTGTTAGGCTATAAAAATCATTTGGTCCACGAAACACACGAAAATCACGAAAAGCCAAACAGTTATCACTCCGCAGAGCAGTGCCGAACAGGTGAATCAATAAGCTCCATAACGCAATGATTTCTTTCGTGTATTTCGTGCTTTTCGTGGACTTACTGCCGTTTTTAGGTTTAAGGCAATCCACGCGGAAATCCCGGTACCGTGGTCCACAGCTGCGAGGGTTTGGCGGCATCGTCGTCGGGCTCGTTCGGACTGATGCGGTCGAATTCTGGTAACAACTTCATCGCCAATTCCAGGTTGTACTTGGCATCCCAGAAGCCACTATCCAGTTTCAGCGCCTGCCGATAGGCCTGCTTGGCCAGAGTCAACAGCGGCATGGCCTGATTGATGCGGCCGGCATCGACCTCGGCCATGGCTAGCGTCAAATACAGATTGCCCAGGTTGTAGCGGCTTTGCACTTGCAATGTGTTGCCGCCTTGGTCGACGATCAGGCCCAAGGTTTCCAGAGCTTCGTCGTAACGCTGTTTTTGCTTCAAGACGATGGCCCGCGCCAACCGCAATTCCGGCGCGGCCGTCATGACCTTGTCGATGGCGACGTCTTGCCCTGCCCGCAATTCGGCCAGCCATTGGTTCTGACTATGTATCCGGTAAACGGCCGTCAGCTGCAGCACCGCCAGCAGCAGGCTGGCCAGGAAAACCGCCCAAATCGTTTGATGTCTCAATGTTCTCATGTGGTTTTCGCCTCGCAGAATTTCAAAGCCAGCAGCAGCGCTATCAACAGAGCGGCCCAGGCGTAACAGGGGCCGGCCAAGTCCTGTTTCGGAATCGATGCCTGGTAATGCAGCGGCAATTGCTCCAAGCGGTTGATGTCAGCGATGGCTTTTTGCATCGCGTCAGGGTTTTCGGCTTCATAAGCCTGATACGGAATGTCCAGGCTGGAGAAAAACCGGTGCAGATAAAGCTCCGGCATGGATTGGGCATTGTCGTCGCGCGGATCGTCCGGTTCGGCGAAAATGCCGGGGCTGTTCTCGGTGCGCAGGAACAGCCAATACAGCCTGATCTGCTGCTGTTTGAACAAGACCCTTAAGGCTTGCTCGCTGTCCGGGTCGATCACCGCCGCGCCATCCGATACCAGCAACAGAATGCGGGAGCCTTGCACCGGTTGCTGTTCGAAAAACGACAAAGCCATGCTCAAGCCCTTGCTGATATTGGTATAGGCCAAGGCCGGCGTCGCGCTGGCGTCTATCGCGGCGTGGACGGCGTCGCGGTTTTCCGTCAACGGCATCACGAACAGCGGCGACGTGCTGTAGGCGGCGACGCCGATCAAATCGTGCGGGCGCTGGTCGACGAATTCGCTCAGCAAGCGTCTGGCCGCGTCGGCCTTGGATTCTTCGGCAACTGCTCCCTGCGTTGCCCTACCTCCGGCATCCCTGCCGTCGTCCGAACCACTCGGTGCTTTGCCGGCGAAGGTGTTGTCCATGCTGCTGCTTCTATCCAGCAACAGCACGATATGGGCGCCGTGGCCTATGCGCTCGACCTTTTGTTCTTTCAGGTAAACGCCGGACAATCCCAGCACCAGCGCGGCGATCGCGGCCATACTCAACAGGCGGATGATCAGCGTTATAGCCTGCGACAAGGGATCGGCCGGCAGCATCTCCAGCCAAGGATAGGCTGTCGCTTGCATGCCGCTACGCAGCAAGGGCAACACCATCAATAGCATGCCGGCCAGGGCCCAGGGCGTTTCGAAAGCCAGATTGTTCATCGTTTACCGCACTCGATGTCCCGGCACAAGCGGCACAATTCTTTCAGTTTGCCCCAGTCTTCGCCGCTGATGGGCTGGCCGCCGAACAGCGCCCGGTTGGACACGTCGAAAAACCAGGCGATGGATTCGGCGGCACTGCGGTATTCCGGGTGGTTTTGGGAGAACGCGGCCAATTTATGTTTGAACAGCGGCTGGCCGTTGATCTGATTGAAGGCATGGTGCATCACGGCCAGGCCGCGTTCCGCCTGGTTTTCCGGCACGCGATCCATCTGGGCCAATGCCCGTTTGAAGATTCGGCGTTTCGGCCAGCTTGGAAAAAGTCCGTACCAATAAGCCAGATAAGTTCCCGTCAGCAGCGCCATGCCCAGCGCGGCATAAAATCCCAGCCACTGGGTTTGACTGGACAGGAAAGCGGGCAAGGCATCGGGCCGCATATATTGCTGTCCGGATTCATCCTTTCTGATCGCCAGTTCCTTGATCGGCGACAGCGTAAACGGCCAGGCCGGCACGGCTTGTTCGACGGGTTTGCCGGCCTGGGTGAATTGCAGGTTAAAGCCCGGGACGCTCAGCATTTTGACTTCATTGGGCGCATAGAACACCTGGTAAGTCAGGTCGATGACGGTCTGGCCGCGATCCTGATCGGTTTTAATGTCGACATCGGTCAGATTCAGCCAGCGGTTCAGTTCGCCCTTGCCGGGCACGCTGTTCGGATTCAGGACCAAGTCTTTACGGGTTTGCAACACCACGCGGTGGTGGATTTCATCGCCTATCAGGTAGCCGAACGGTCTTGGGGTTTGCAGTTCGAAATGGCTGATCGGCGGCGGCAACAGCGACGCACAGCCGCTTAACGATAGACACAATAGTAGGGTGGATAAACGCAGTGCATCCACCTTGAACGTAACGGTGGATGCGCGTTGCTTGTCCACCCTACGCAAACCGAAAAAATGCTTACTCATAAGGCGTGCTGCTGAAAATAGCGGTTCATCGAGTCGGCGCGATAGGCGCCGCTGGAAAACAAGGGTTCCATGCCGTAGCCGCGGAAGGTTTGCCGCAGCAGATTTTTACGCTGCTCGAAGGCCCGCACGATGCGCCGTTTGAGTTCCGGACGCATCAACAGGGTTTTGCCGCGGCCGTTTTCGGCATCCTTGAAGCGCACCAAACCCCATTCCGGCAGCCCGGTGTATTCGGCTTCATCCCACACCACCAGCGGAACCACGGCATGTGGCGTCAAGGCCTGCAAAATCCGCTGCATGGATTCCCGCGGAAAATGCCAGTCGGACAGCAAAAACACCAACGAGCGGCGGGACGGCAATAGCGGCGAGACTTGAGACAGGCTATCGGCGCGGCCTTGGGCTTGGAAAATCCGTATCCTTTGGGACATTTCCCGTACGGCTTGCATTGACTGGCTTGCCGGCAGCAGCCAGCGCCGTTCCAAATTCGGCCCGCACCCGATGAAACCGAAACTGTCGCCGGCTTCCAAAGCCGATTGCGCGGCCGACAACACGAAATCGGCCAACGCGGGCAGTTTGCCGGCCATCGACGCCGACAAATCGGCGACGACATACATCGACAGCTTGCTGTGTTGCTGAAACACCCGCACCCGGTAATCGCCGAAAGGGTCGAGCAGGCTGGCGCGCAGGTCGATACGGCGCGGATCGGGGCTGGCCAGCAGTGGTTCGTGACGCTTGAACAACTGCCCGCTGCCGACCATCTGCCCCGGATGCGCGCCGGGAAACACGCTGTAGCCGGGATGCGCCAGCCGGTAATGGAAGGACTCTATGGCTCGCATCGCTTACTGATTGACGACCAGATACAACATGATGCCGGCGACGCTCAGATAGCCGGGCGCCAGGAATTTCAGCGGAGCCGACATCAACAGGCTGACCAGGCCGGAGTAGCTCTTGTCGTCGCGGTTATAGATAGATTCGCCCAGCAGCCACAAAAAGGAGTTGACGAAAGCCAGCCCCACTATAGGCAACAGGCCGACGTCGCTGAACAAAAACGATTTGTCCGCCAACAGCGCCATCTTGTCGCTGGTATGCAGCAGGTTGGCGATCAATATGCCTATCATCAGACCGCCCTCGTCGAAGGCCACCAAGAAAAAGGTGTAACTGAACCGGCGCAACTGGTCGGCAAGCCATTGGGCTTGCGGCACGTGCAATGAAAGATAGATCACTGGCAAACTGAGGCTAAACAGCAGCAGGCCTATCACCGCCAACAAGATCCAGAAGTTATACCCCACCGCATCGTTGACGGCGTTGGTGTAATAGGCGGCGTAGGCCAGTTCCGCCTGTGAGTCGAGCGTCGCGGCGATAAAGGCGCCGATCAGGCCGACCCCGGCCCAGGTGATGTAGGTTTCGGCGTAGTGGCTTAGGCCGGATTTGGGGATGGCTTGTTGTGCGAGTTCTTTGATGTTCATGAGTTTTGGGCTCATTGGCTTGTTCTTGTTATTTGGTGTCGCTGTCGCGACGGTTTATTTTGTAAGTCGGGTCTCGGCCCGACAGCCGAGGTACTTTTCTTTGCTTGTCCAAAGAAAAGTACCCAAAAGAAAAGACACCCCGATGCCGCTTATTCCCTGCGCTCCTCAGGTTTGAACGGGGTTTTCCGAAGGGGCTTCCCAGCCCCTACGTAAAACGCGACGCATCCCTGCGTCGCCCCCTAACGGGCAAATCCGTTCAAACCCTCCAGTGCTCGGCGCGGCAGAGGGGTGAAAAAACCACTCCACATTTAACATTTGATCCGTTTTCTTAGTCTTTCTCTTTTCAAGGCTCGAAATTTCATAGTTTGTTAGAAAAAGTAGGGTACGCACCGCGCACCTTTTACTAACAGCCTCTGCGATCGGGACGAACTGATCCCCTGATGCCGCGCCTAGCACCGGGGCTTTTGTCAGGAACAGCCCGAAGGGGTGCGGCATGGATGCCGCACGTTTTTCGCAGGGGCTGGGAAGCCCCTTCGAAAAACCCCTGACAAAAGTCACGGCGCGCAGGATTGACGCGGCATGGGGTGCCGTTTTCTTTGGGTACTTTCTTTTGGGCAAGCAAAAGAAAGTACCTCGGCTGTCAGGCCGAGACCCGACTTCAAAAACAATCCGTCGCGACAGCGACACCACACATCAAGCCTACAAGCCTCTCAAAAGCTCAACCCCGGAAACGCCTATCGGCTTATTCCGGGCTACAAATCTAAGAAATCATCGCCGCTATCACGGCGCCGCAATCCCCTCCAAAATCCCCTTCACCAATTCCGGCATCAACTCCTCCTTCCGATATCCATAAACCGGATGCAAGAATATCCTGTGCGCCATCGTCACGTTGAATACCGCCTGCATATCCTCCGGCAACAGCATGTCGCGGCCTTCGAGCCAGGCCCTGACTTTGGCGGCGCGCAGGAAAAAACTCATGCCCCGAGGGCTGGGGCCGGCCTGTAATAACTGTTCCATGTCGACATCGCTCAAGCGAATGCCATAAACACCCGGACGGCTGGCGGCCTTCCATAAATCCAACGCGTATTGGTGCAACGTAGGGCTGGTCTTGATGCTGCGCTGCAGCAGCGCCGCGAACTCGTTCAGTTGGTAGTAAGGCACGATGTCCTTGTCTATGCCGGCTACCAGCGTGTCGACGTCGTGAAATCTGGGATCGAACATCAAGGCGTCCAGCACCGTATCGTCGGTCGGCGCGTCCATGCCGATTTCCATCATGAATCGGTCACGGGCCGCGGCCGGCAATTCGAAGGTTTCCTCGCGCTCGACCCGGTTACGGTCGGCAAACACCTGCACATGCGGTATTTGATATTCGCGGTTGAAGGCGCTGACGCTGCGTTCGGCCATGACCCTGAGCAACAACGAATGCACCTGTGGGCGGGCGCGGTTGATTTCGTTGAAGAAGAAAATCGACAGCTTTTCGCCTTGTCTCAACAAAGGCCCCGGGTCGACACACGGACGGCCTTCGCTGTTCAGATAGGTGTAATAAATCAAATCGGACGGCATTAAATCTATGGTGCCCTCGATGCGCTGGTAATGGCCGCCCAGGCCTTGGGCCACGGCGCGTAACAAGGTGGTTTTGCCGACACCGACTTGCCCTTCCAGCAATACATGGCCGCGGGCGAACACCGCCAACAACAGATGGCGGACGACGGCTTGCTGACCGATCACGGTTTGATTGATTTGCCGTTCGAAATGCAGCGCCTTGTCGCGCCAGTCGCTGAGTTGATGCTCTGAATTCATAGTCATAAAAAAACTCCGACGCATTGCTTTGCCGGAGCAGAGTGGTTTTAATCTTAAGGGTTGGCGTTTACCACAGGTTCCGTTGCGGCAAACGCCGGGGGGTAGCAAAGGACGAATCAATTCGTCCCTACAGCCGTAGGGTACGCAATGCCTACCTACGTTTGTTATTGCTCTTCGACGTCGTAAACAAACTTGCCGGTTTTGGCCATGAGCTCGACACGTTTGGCATTACGGGCTTCCATTTCCTTGATCGATTGCGCTTGCTTGTCCAGCTCGGCAGGATCGTGTTTCGGGTCGTATTTGCTGCCCGCCACTTTTTCAGGGTAACCCGGCTTGGGTTCCCAGCAGTTGCCGGCTTCCTTGCATTTGGTACCGTCATAAGCCTTCGCGGCGCCGTTCAAGCCCAAAAACAACAGCACAGCGCTCAAAATCAATAATCGTTTCATGTTGATCTCCTGATAAATCAATTGGATTTCCCCTCACCCCGGAGGGCGAGGGGCGAGGCGTTATTTCAACCATTCAGCCTTTTTCGGATCGCCTTTGTAAATGCTGCGCAGGAAAGCCATGATGTGCAGCATGTCGTCGGTGCTGAAGTTGACGTATTGCGGGCCCATCATGCCATTGGCACCGCCGAACAGGATTTCGAACAAGCCCTGGTCGGTCAGGCCGCGCGGATAGGTCCAGTAGTCGTCGGCCAGACCGGGGCCCAATTTGCCTTCGGCTTCGTGGCCGTGGCAGCCGGAGCAACCGGTCATGTACAGGCTTTCGCCTTTTTTGGCGGCCTCGGCATCGCCGTTGTAGGGGTTTTTACCGGTTTGCATGAACTGCTTGAACTTGTCGGTATTGCCGCCTTTTTTGGCGAAGCTCAAATCCAGCACTTCGCCGGTCAAGGCGTGACGCAAGGTAATATCGGCCTGGGCGGATGCCGCTGCCGTGATGGCGAACGTCACCGCGACGCCGCGTAAAAAGCTCTTCAATTTCATTCAATGTTTCCTGTTAATTGATGGACAAGGCGGTTTCGGGTTGTTCCAGCAGCGGAATGCCTTCCGCTTCCAGCAGTTCCTCGATGTCGTCTTGTTGGTCTTTGATGATGTTGTTCAACTGCGCCAGCAGCGCGCTATCGCCTTTACGCACCCCGATCGAAGTGCTGTAGTGAAATCCGACCGGCTCGCCGTCGGCCCGTTTGGCATTGTCGGGAATCACCGTCATGGTCAGCGGCGTCGCCGATGCCTTGACGTAACGCGCGGCAGCCGGCCCCCAAAGGATCGCGATTTCGGCTTTACCCGAAGCCACTTCGTTGACCAGTTTGTCGTTGTCGTACTTGACGTACTGGTTACGCCGGGATTTGAAACCGACCAACTCTTGCTGGTAGTTGAACATGTCGTTATAGCGACCGATCGCCCGCAACATGGTTTCGGCTGGGGTTCCAGGCGCGAAAGCGATGCGTTTGGCGCTTTTCAAAGCCGGACTGTTCCAGTCTTGCAAATCCAGCTTGTCCTGTTCACGGCTGATGAACACGTAGCCGGAACGGTAATACGGCGCGGTGGTCAGCAAACGTGGGTCGCCGGCATCGACACCCATCGCCACGTCGCACAAGCCTTTGTCCAGGTAATCGCGGATAAAGTAACGCGGATCGGACCAGGTGACGGTTTCCAGCTTGCGGCCCAATTGCTCGGCCAGATATTGCGCCAGCTTGTTCTCGAAGCCTTCGCCGGCCTGGTTGGAATACGGCATTTCGTTTTCGGCGGTACAGACTTTCAGCGCTGGCTGCTCGGCTTGTGCCGTCGCGAAACCCAGACCCAAAGCCAATGCGGTAAAAATGCGTGTCGTTGTTTTCATTGATGTTATTTGAATAAATTTCTAGGTTGGGTTAGGCGAAGCCGTAACCCAACTATTGGCAATCAATGTCGGGTTACGCTATCGCTAACCCGACCTACGTTGTTCTCATGGATACTCTTCAATTAACGTAGGGTATGGTTCCCATGCTCAGGCGTGGGAACCCAGCCGGGGACGCTCCAGCGTCCCGAACCGCGGAGCGGTTCAGCGTAAGTTCCCTCGCAGAGCGAGGGAACGATGACCGTTTACCTACAGGGAGAACACCATCACCCCGCCGCCCATTTGGGTGTAGTGCGCCAATTCTTTGAACGCGCCCACCGCACCCAGACCTGCGGTCGGATCGGCCAGGTCGAATACCAGACCAACGCCGGGCCAGCCGCCGACACCGTAATAAATCGCAACGTATTGTTTGTTGTTGTGTTTATAGGTGATCGGGTGGCCGATGACGCCGGAAGGCAATTTGAACTTCCACAGCTCTTCGCCGGTTTTGGAATGGCGGGCCTTGATGTAGCCATCCAGCGTACCGTAGAACACCAGATCACCGGCGGTGGCCATGGTGCCGCCCCAAACCGCAAATTTCTCCTGAACTTCCCATTCCATTTTGCCGGTCACGGCGTTCATGGCTTTGACTTGGCCCAGGGTGCCCTTAGGACCCGGATACATGTTCAAGGTCGCACCGACGAAGAACTGACCCGCGCGGTAAGGCAGCATGAACGGTTCCCAGTCCATGCAGATATGGTTCACGCCCATGAAGAACAATTGCTTGTTCGGGTCGTAGGATTCGATACCCTGGTTGTGGTAACCCATCGCCGACGGGCAGATGCCGGTGGCTTGGTGGTCCATGTGGGTCGAATACTCGGGATCGCGCACCGGCAAGCCAGTTTTCAGGTCGACTTTTTTCACCCAGTTGACGGTGTCGTCGATCTTGAAGGCGTTGACCAGGTCGCCGTTTTCGCGGTTCAGCGTGTAGACGATACCGTTACGGTCTGGGTGAGTCAGCAACTTGGTCATTTTGCCGTTGACCATTTGCTCGGACAACCCCATGTAGTTGACGCCGGCGTAGTCCCACTCGTCATGCGGGGTTTTTTGGTAGCCGAATTTGGCTTCGCCGCTGTTGATGTCGCGACCCCAGATGGTCATGGTCCATTTGTTGTCGCCGGGACGCATGGTTTCGTTCCAGGGCGCGGGGTTGCCGGAGCCGTAGTACAGCATTTCCAGGTCGCTGTCGTAGGCATACCAGCCCCAGTTGGTGCCGCCGCCGATCTTCCAGGCATCCCCTTCCCAGGTTTTCAGGCCCAGTCCGAACTGGCCGTAGTGCGGGTTGTGGCTGTTGAAGTCTTTCGACAGTTTGATGTCTTCGTCCGGGCCGGTCGCGTAAACCCGCCATTCCTGCTTGCCGTCCTTGATGTTGAAAGCGGTGGCGTAGCCGCGCACGCCCAGCTCGGCGCCGGAAGTCCCGACGATGACCTTATCCTTGGCCACGAACGGCGCGACGGTCAACGTAGAACCCATGGCGATGTCGGAGTTTTCCATTTTCCAGCGCACTTCACCGGTCTTGGCGTTCAGCGCGACGATGTGACCATCCAGCTGATTCAGGAAGATGGTGGCAGGGTAATCCTTGCCAGCCGGCGCATAGGCCAGGCCGCGGTTGACCACGTCGCAGCAAGCCACGGCGCGAGCCGCCGGGTTTTGCTTGGGCTTGAACTGCCACAAAATTTTGTCCGGCTCGTCCAGGCTGATCGCGAACACGTTGTTGGGATACGGAGTATGCACGTACATAATGCCGTCGACGACCAAAGGGCCGCCTTCGTGACCGTTCAATACGCCGGTCGAGAACGACCACGCCACTTTCAGGTTTTTGACGTTGTTGGCATTGATGTCGATCATTTCGCTGAAATGGGTCGATGCGTAATCTTTGGTTTGCATGACCCAGTTGGTGTTTTGCTTGGAGAGCTGTTCCAGCTCCTTGTTCGCCGATGCGGGTTGCGCCACGCTCAGAAGGCCACCAGCCAACAAGGCCGCGGTTTTCCCGACTATGCGCAAATCGAGTTGTTGCATGTTTCCTCCAGGATTTTTATCGCTATAAGTGAGGCGCGACCTGAAGATCAGAATTAGTCGTTGAAAACCAGCTTTGTTGATCATAACCGCATCACGGGTTACCGACCACCAGGCCACGCTGGCGCAAATGTTATAGAAGCCGGGCTGGCTAACGTTACGGAACAATCCATGAATTCGATGGGAAATTGACGCAATCATGCACGGAAATATTCCTATCTCGGCAAGAAGCGAAATTGGAAACGGGAAAAGCTCCCATGGTTTAAGCACGGATAAAGCGTCATCATAAAAAAAGGCACACCAAGTCCGCCTGGCATCAGACTGGACTTGTCCCATATCTTTATCCCTTGACGACCTGAGGAGGAAATTTTCCAGTGGCGAGTAAAATCAGCGTTTTATTGGTAGATGATCACGCCGTGGTTCGTACCGGCTACAAGACCTATCTATCGCTGTCGGATCGTATCGGCGAGATCTATGAAGCCGATCGTGGCGAGACCGCTTGCCAACTCTATTCAAAGCAATTGCCCGATGTGGTGGTCATGGATTTATCCATGCCCGGCCTCGGCGGATTCGAAAGCATACGGCGCTTGATCAGCAGACACGGCAATTGCAGGATTCTGGTATTCAGCATTCACAACGAACTCGTGTTCGTCACGCGCGCCATCAAGGCCGGCGCCAAGGGTTACATCACCAAGAGCAATGCGCCAGAGACCTTGATCACCGCGGTTTGCACGATCGCCGAAGGCGGCACCTACGTCGACCCCGAACTGGCGCAACAATTGGCCATAAGCTCGGCCATCGAACAGGACGAGGCCGCCCGGATCAAATCGCTATCACCCAGGGAGTTCGATATTTTTTGTTTGTTGGCAACCGGCGTGACCACCCGACAAGCCGCCGAAAGTTTATGCTTGAGTTATAAGACTGTCTGTAACCACAGCACGGTGATCAAGGAAAAGCTGGGCGTGAAAACCCTGTCCGAACTGGCCTTGCTGGCCACTCGCCAAGGCATCGTCAAAAGCGCGGAGACTTCGATTTAACAAAGCCAGGGAGCCAAAACAATTGCACGCCTGGCTTTGAGCCACGACGTGCAAAAGTTTTGGCTTTTTCGGTGAAACGCTGGCTGGCTCGAAGCGATTGCTTACAATTTTTGCTGCCTGGCCAAATATTTGGCCACGCCCGTGACCGGCGTTTCCACCTGCCGCTCCAGATACTTCTCGACTCCGGTTTTCTGCCGCGGCAGTCCTGCAAGGTATCGCTCCACGCTGGTTGGCGTAGCCGTTTCGGCACAAACACCAACCGGTTGCAAACCTTGTTTGCGCCGGCTTTTTTGGAACACGAAAAAAACGGCAGCCAGCAAAATGCCGGGCAACCAGATCATTTTGCTGGATTTAGCGGATTCTTGAGCTGGAGACTCGGCGCGCCGGCTGGATGCTGGTTTCTCGACGTGCTGTTTTTCAGCCGTGGCGTTTGGCTGGTTTACGGCAGCTTTGGCTGACGCGGGCGCAACAGCCGCTGGCGACGCGGCATAATCGATTTGCGGCCGGTACTCGGCTAGCCCATAGCTTTCTTCGGCAAAAACCGCGGCACTAACCAGTAGCAACAAACCCGTCGCAAGCTTGGTATGCGATCTGATATTCATACTCTCCCCCTTCTTTCAATTCACTCGACTTTCTGCTTCAGGCCAGCCAAACCGTTTTTGAAAAACTGGGTCATGGCTTTGACGGCCGCTTCGTCATTCAGATTTTCCGGTGGTGTATTGCCGGTATCGCCGCGATAGAAACGGCTTTTCAGCGTCACCGTGCTACTGCCCTCGCCATCGCCATCGCTGACTTTCAACTCCACGGTATGGGAACTGGTTGGAAAAGCCTGCGGGTTTTCGGTTTTCAACCTGTAGCTGTACTCGTGTTCCTGCTCGTTGTAATAATCCAGCTCCTCCACGATGCTCTGATCATTTTGAAAGGTCAGCGTGCGTTTGCCGCCCGACTGATTGCTGCCATCGCCTTCGCTCTTTTTCAAATCCGGGTGCCAGTTGGCTATCGCATCGAATTGCTTGACTTCCGCCCAAACCTTGGCGACCGGCGCATGAATGACGATGGATTCCTTGGCTTTTTGCGGGGTGGGGCCGTGCGCGTAAGTGGGCAGAGTGGCGCAAAACAGCGCAATGGATAAGCAGAGATTTCGCATATCGTTTCCTTTTAAAAAAAGGATAATTATCATGCGTTTACTCCTACGGACATCGGGATAAATTCTCGACATCGCCGGGGATATTTCATTTTTTCATAGCTTTCTGGCAGCTTGGCCTGCAGCCTGAATAGATGTCCAAGCCCCCCTCACTGAGACTTCAACAACTTCACCAGTTTTTTATGGCCCGCAGCGTCGGCGATGCCCAAAGCCGTGTCGCCTTCGTCATTGCGCACGGCGGCATTGGCGCCATGCCGCAGCAACAATTCGGCGACTTCGACGGCGCCCGCCTTGGCCGCGTACATCAAGGCCGTCCAGCCTGCATCGTCGACGGCGTCGAGCTTGACGCCGCTGCTGAGCATCCACTGCAGTTGTTGCTCGTTCAGCACGAAATAGCGAGAAGCGGCGGCCTTCATCAAAACGGTCTCGCCGGCATCGTTGGTGACGGTGACATCGGCGCCAAAGGCTTTAAGCAATTCCAGGAGTCGATCGCCGTCGGGGCTGTCCGCCGCGATCAACAAAGCGCTATCGCCGTCCGCGTTTTTGAAATTGACCTCGGCACCCTTTTCCAGCAAGGCGTTGACCACCGCTGTCATGCCCTTCTCTACCGCCAGCGTTAATGCCGACGATCTCGCGGTTCCATCGGACTCGACGGATTTAGCGTTGACCTGGGCGCCTTTATCTATCAACAACAAGGCAGTTTCGGCTTGATTGCGATGTATCGCGCTCAGTAGCGGCGTCGGCTTGAAGTCATGCATCCAGTTGGCCCGCACGCTGGTGTCCGCGCCTTTTTCCAACAGCATTTGCACGACTTGCAAACGTTCCGCTGCCTGTTCATCGCCGCTCAACGCCGAGACTATCGCCTCATGCAACGGCGTGGAACCGTCCGCATTGTTGCCATTGACATCCGCGCCATGGGCCAGCAACAGCTGGACGATTTCGCCATTCAAGCGTCTGGCAGCGACGATCAGCGCTGAGTGTTTATCCTCGCTGCCGAGCTGGTTGACCTCAGCGCCTTGGGCCAACAACAAACGAACGTTTTCCAATTGCTGGTGATCGCAGGCCTCTATCAAGGCCGTCGTGCCGCTTTCCGGATCGACGAAATCGACTTTTGCGCCCTTGCTCAACAACAATTCAAGCACCTCGGGGTACTTTGCAGCCGCTGCCCTGTGCAGGGCGCGATTGAGGGATTCTGGGCCAGGCCCGTGCTGCAACAGAGTGAGCAATATCGCCTTTTGCCCCCGGTTCGCCGCTACCGGCAAGGCTTTGTCGATGTCCGCGCCGCGTTCGATCAGATAATTCACCAGCTTGTCATGACCGTTCGCCGTCGCCCACATCAACGCCGTTTCACCGTTTTGATCCGGCGCCTCGGGCGCCATGCCGGCATGCATAAATAACTTGATGGCCTGCATGTCGTTATGCTTGGCCCGCTCGACCAGGGTGTCGGCGTTGAATGACAGCCCCATTTGCACCAATTGGATGCGGGCTTTTTCCGGCGTGAAGGCGATTTCGGGATAAATCCAGACAGCCGTCAGCGTCAACAATACAATTGCCGCAGCCGCATAGACCGGCCAACGCGCGAAGATACGCACCAGTTCATAGCGCCAGCTCGGGCCGATATTTCGGATCAGTTGCGTGGTATCGAGATCGAAATTGGTATCCCTGATTTCTATCGCGTTTCGTTGCGCCAGCTTGCTCAACTCGCCAGGCAGATCTTTGGCCTTGGGCATCGTCGCACCCTGTAACAGCACCGGAATCACGCGAATATTGCGGTTCAACGCCGAAACGATCTCGACGCGCACCAAGTCATTGGGATCGGCCAGACGCCAATGTCCCTGCTCATCGGTCGCTGTCAACCAGCGCGGCCCGATCAACGCCAGCAGGATGTTGGATTGATTGATTTTTTGTCGCACCGCCTCGACGAAATCCGCGCCCGGCGGAATGGTGTCGATGTCGCGGTAGACATGATCTTCGCCAAAGCGCTCGGCCAAGCGATCATATAGCCGTCCGGCATGGCCGACGCTGTCTTCCCGCCGGTAACTGATGAAAATGGTTGGACTCGCCATTGTTTCCGCTCCTGTCCGCTGCCACCAACGGAATGCCGGATCGTTTCAAATCCGGCGCCTCAACTATCGATTCATCCTAACGCTCATGAAGGCTCGGCATCGCCCCGGCAAGTGAAAATAGTCTTCAGGGTAAGATTGGGTGTCGCAATTTAACCGGATAACCGTTTGAAACATTTCGTGCCTTTTGTGTCATTCGTGGATCGAGAGCTTTTTCTAGGTTCATCCCCAAACCATCCAGAAATATTGCGATTTGGCTAGAACCAAATCGGCTCAGGGACTTGATGTCCATACCTATGACGGATTCAGTCAGTCTGCGGCGGAAGCATATTCGATCAACTCGTAAAACCTGCGTAGGGCCTCGTTTTCTCCCTGTAGCAAAACCAGGCATGCCAGGGCATCACGCGCGGCTTGCCAGTGCTGGCGCCGTACATTGCGGTAAAGCGTATCGTACTGATGTCGGATCAGAAACCCCTTGACCAAGCTGGCTTCCGGAGTTTGCTTGAAACTCAATGAGCGCCGCACCGCGTTGGCGGCAATGTCTGCCCTGCCCGCCTGTAGCGTCTGCAATGCCACACTCAGCCATGTCCTGGCCAAATCTTCACAGCGAATCATGCGGCTCAGATCGGCGCCACAGCGCGGACATTGCGGCGCTTCGCCCAAACGGGCATTGCAGGCCGGGCAACGCCGCATCAGGATTCCAGATAATAGATGATGTCGTTCAAGCGCTCGACCGACTCCTTGAGCCCGGCATCGTCGCCGCTTTCAAGGCAATTCGTAATGGTTTCGATTAGATCGACCAGGTCTTCCTTGTCTTCGGTCGATACGGTTTCGAACAGCGACTCGGCTTTCTTGATCAATTTTCGCGCTTCGGCAGCCAACGCGCTTTCCGGCGCACGTGCTTCGCCCTCGCTTTCACTTTCACCAAACAAACCGCCGATACGCTGTTTGGCGGCGCTCAGTTCCTCGGTTTCGAAGCGGGAAATGGCGTTGCTGATAGTGATGGCTTTTTCCTTGCCGGAGGCTTTTTCCCGGGCCGACACATGCAAGATGCCGTTCAAATCCAAATCCAGCGTCAAGGTGATGATATTACCGGCCGGTACGTCCAGCAAATCCTCGACCATGAACTCGCCGATTTCGACATTGTTCAAGGCATCGGGGTCTTCGCCCTGAAAGATACGGACCTTCACTTCACGCTGACCGTCCTGAAAGGTCATGAAGGCTTCCGACTTACGCGCCGGCAACACGCTGTTCTTGTGAATGATGGGCACGAATTGAAACGGATACGGCATGCCGTCCAGATAACCCAGCGCGCTGGTGCCGTAGGTGTACGGCGTCACGTCGACCAAAACCGTGCCGATTTCCTGGCCGCCTATCATGGCCGCCTGCATCGCGGCGCCCATCGCCACGCACAAGTCGGGATCGACTTCGCCGTGCGGTTCGAAGCCGAATTCGTCGAACAGGCGCTCGCGTATGCACGGCGTGCGGGTCGAACCGCCGACCAAAATGATTTCGTCGATGTCGGATGCGGTCAGCTTGGCGCCTTTCAGCGCGATGTGGGTCGCGTCCATCGTCGCGTTGATATAGTCCTCGATCATGTCTTCGTAGGTCGAACGCGCCAATTCCAGGGTCAAATGAATCGGCGCCCCCTCGTGTTCGAGCAGATATTCTTCCTCGATCTGCACGAAAGGCTCGTCGGACAATACCAGTTTGGCCTTTTCCGCCGCGCGGGTGATGCGGGCCATCGCCTTGCTGTGCGCGTCGATCTCGATGCCATGCTTTTCGCGAATACGGCTTTGAATATGCTCGACGATCAGTTGATCGAAATCGTCACCGCCCAGATGGTTGTCGCCGTGGCTCGACAAGACTTCGACGACGCCCCCCTGCACGTTGACCACCGAGACGTCGAAGGTACCGCCGCCCAAGTCGTAGACCAGCATGCGCTTGGCTTCGTCCTTGCCGGTGCCGTAAACCAGGGCCGCCGCGGTCGGCTCGTTGACCATGCGCACGACGTCCAGCCCGGCGATTTCGCCGGCTTCGCGCGTGGCTTGGCGCTGGGCGTCGGAAAAATAGGCCGGCACCGTGATCACGGCCTTGCGGATCGCCTGGCCGACGTAGTTCTCGGCAACGGCTTTCAGGCGCTTCAGAATGATCGCGGAAATCTCTTGCGGCGTGTAATTTTGCCCGGCCATGACGACATGGGTATCCTGCCCCATCAGGCGTTTGATCGATTTGACGGTGCGCTCCGGATAGATCAAATATTGATTGCGCGCGGTTTCGCCGACCAGAATGTCGCCGTTGTCGGCTATGCCGACGACTGACGGCAGGATTTTTTTGCCGGCGTCGGCGATCACGCTGACTTTGCCGTTTTCGACGATCGCCACTTCCGAGTTCGTGGTCCCAAGGTCTATGCCGATGATGATGTCGTTCATAAATTTCAGTGTGAGGTTAGAGTTTATTGACTTTGACTTCGGCCAGACGCAGCACTTGCTCGTCGAACAGAAAGCCTTTGCGTAATTCTTCGAGTACGACGGCGTTATCGAACCTTGAATCGTTGCCGATCGCAATCGTCGTCATCGTGTGCGCATCGAACGGCTTGCCGACGCAATCGACGGCAAACACCCGCCGGCGCTGTAGCAACTGTTCCAGGCGTTTCAGTGTGATTTCCTGGCCTTGCGTAAAGCTTTCGATGAAACGCACATCCTGTTTTTTGGAATGGTTGAACAACGTATCGACCGGGCGATAGTTTTGCAAGGCCTTATAGCCTTCGCTGAGGCGGTCGTAAATATCGACCAACTCCAATAACATACCCCGTTCGACTTGCTTGCGCTGTTGCTGCACGCGTTCGTTGGCGGCCGCCAACTCGGCACTCAAGGCTTGGTTGTCGGTTTTCAGGGTTTCGACGGCCTCGCTCAAGCTATCCAGCGTGGCCTTGAATTGGCGCGACTCGGCCTTGACCTCGGTTTTCAATCCGGCCAGATCGCTGAACAGCGCGGTCAAATCCGGCTGATCGACCGCAGTCAGATGGGCAAAATCGGTTTCCTGTAAATACTGCTGCAAGGCTGACAGCATTGAGTCTTGCTGATTGTCTGTAGTCATGACGGTTTTTGCTTGAATTTCGCGGGCATTTTATCGATGGAAATCGTACCCAACAGCTTAAGAAAATCGTCTGCGGGCAGCGGCCGCATCGGGCCGTCCTGGCCGAAGGCGCGATCCAACAAGGCGTCGAATTCGACGTTCGGAACATGAAACAACGCGTAACGCAAGCGGCTGTCTTCGTCCTTGATCAGGTCGAAGGCCTGCTGGATTTGCCGAAAGCGCGGCGGGTCGCGTTCGGGCGGATGCTCTTTGACAGCCTGCAAATAGGCCTGTTTGATGTCGGCGTCGCTAGCCTGTTCGCTCACGCCCAGAATTTGATAGGGTGAATTCATCGACACTGCTCAAAAAAACGGTAACTGAAATTGCGGGGAGTCGTCCACGAAGCGCTCGAGGATGTCTTCAAAACTGACGCCGATATCGATTTTCAATTCTTCCGCGGCGACAAGCACCATGACAGCTCCCACGAAGTCCGGATTCATCAGCAATATCCCCAATCTTTGCGGATCGATACGCTTACCGTATTGGCTGATACATTTAGCCATAAATCGCTCAGGATCTGTTTTTGCCATGATGTCCTGAGTTTTTTTGCCAATCCGCCTCATGATGGATTCCGGGAGATGCCCGAACAAATCGTCTATCGGATCATCGTCAAACTCTTCCTCATCGAATTCATCGAAATCATCTTCGAACTGAAACGGGTTGATGGCACCGCTGGCCTGCTCGATGAGGCGCCCGATCAGCACGGCTGTCTTATCATCGTTATCCGCTCGCGCTTCTTCCAGGGCATTTTGCAGCATGAACAAGGTCATGAAATCCAGGCGACTGGCATCAGCCTGGCAATCGGCCACCGTCTGATAATAACGCCAAAGGGGTTTCCGCCACCTGACATTGCCCATTTTGGCGCAGTGCTTCAATAACTCGAAATGAGCGATCTTTTCCAGGGCCTGGCACCAGGACAGCAATAATGCTTCATGGTCGAGCAACCATTGCAGCGATTTTTTCAGCGGCGCCTTGATTTTGTCCAGAGCTTTGAACAGTAAGGTCCTATCGTCCAGCTGCTCGTCGTAATATTCCATAGCCGCGATCAGCCGCTGTAGTTCCGGTGCGGACAGCAAATAATCCTTGAACGCCGGCAACGCGCGGGTCAAGGCCGCGGTCGGCAGTTCCAGCAACCCGGCTTCCATCTGCGCCTGAAATTGCATGTTGATGGGATCGTCGTTGAGTTTGGCCAGCGCATCGGCGATCTGCTGCAAACCTTGCTTTTTGTCTTCCGCCTGCCATAGATAAAAGCCGCGCAGCAATTCGGCCTGGCGGCGCAGATTTTTATCGATGCTCAA
Source organism: Methylomonas rapida (assembly GCF_024360925.2). Classification (NCBI taxonomy): domain Bacteria; kingdom Pseudomonadati; phylum Pseudomonadota; class Gammaproteobacteria; order Methylococcales; family Methylococcaceae; genus Methylomonas; species Methylomonas rapida. The sequence continues at coordinate 3,697,165 of NZ_CP113517.1, forward strand.
TTGTTCGGCCGCCTGGATTTCCTTTTCCACCAAATGAAATTTTTCGGCTTTCAGCAAACGGCGGGCATGGGCCATGTGATTGGCAAACAACATCTGTTTGGCCAAGGTATTGACCGGGTCGACTTTCAATAAGGCCTTGGCATAGGCCGCCGCCTTTTTGAAGGCTTTTCTGTTGGCGGCGGATTTGGCCGCCCGTACCAACAGATCCGTATCGGCAGGAAAGCGCTTCAGGCTACGCTCCAACCACTCTTCGTATCTGACCGGATCCGGCCGATTTTGCTCATAAATACTCAAGATAGTCAGGTAACTTTGCCTGTCGTCGGCATCGTATTCCAGGCTAGCGGCCAGCAACTCCGCGGCGGCGTCATAAGGCGCCTTTTCGGCCATGTGCCGGAATATCAGCGCGATTTTTTTATCGTTTGCCGGCCGGTTCCTTTTCAGAATATCGATACAGCGTTCCCAGTAAAAACGGGCATCGTAACTATTTTTGCCTTGCTCGCACAGCAAGGCTTGTAGCCGATTTTCCTCGAACGGGTCTTTCAGCGCAAAGTGCTTGCGATAATCGTTATAACCAGCAGGATAATTAGCCAGCGCGCCTTGACAATAAGCTTGCGCGGCATGTGTTCCGAACACCTCCTGATATTGCATGGCCAGATTGAAGCGCATCTTGTCGTTCAACGGGGTTTTCTGCTTCAGCAAGGTTTCCAGCAAATTCATCTGCTGGGCGGAAAAACCCTTGGCATGGGCGACAACGCGCCGCTGAGGGTGTTCGAGACCCGCCATGGTGGCAATGAAGTCCGCGCCCATTTGCAGATACGCCAGGCAGGTATCGGCCAACGCTCGATAAGGCGAGGCGGCCGGAATTTTGGCCAACATGGCCGGTGCCTGCTCAATCGAAGCCGCATCGAGCAATTGCACCTTCAGCAAGGCGCGTAAATCACGAAACGCCGAACGAAACGGCAGCTTTTTCAAGGCTTGTTCGCACTGTTCCCGCTCGCCATCGCGATAAGCCGACAGCGCTTCGTCAACCCATGGCCAATGCCTTGGCAACGCCGAATCTTTCGGCAGATGCGCCAGCATGTCCGTACAATCGGCTACCAGCAAGGCGCCTAGATGAGCCGCCAGCTCGGGATAGTCTTCATCCAATTGCCGCGCCTCGAAACTTTCGAGCACCGCATAGGCTTTGCGGTTGTTTTTGCAGGCGAGCAACCATAGTACATAGGTATCTAGGGCTTGCAGCGGCGCTGCGCCGTATGTGGAATAGTTTTCCCACAGCACGCAAGCTTCCTTGTACATACCCTTGTCGGCCATCGCCCAGGCTCTTTGCAGATAACAATCCGCCAGGCACCGTTTATGCTCGACATCGTTCGACTGTTTCAATAACTCCTTGAACAAATCCGTCGCTTCTTTAAAGCGTCCGGCTTCATAGTGTGCCCGCGCCTTTTGCGGCAACGTCAACTCATTGAGTCCAGCCGAAATTTTTTGGATGATTTTTTTCATTGCGATAGTGGCATCGACCTATGCTATGGAGGTTCATTATAAACAGCCTCGCCATCCGCCGCTGATCAAATCAATACCATATTATCGCGATGGATCAATTCGGCTTCGTCGGCATAACCCAACAGTTTTTCGAACTCGCTACTGGATTTGCCGGCAATCTTGGCCGTCTCGTCGGCGCCGTAATTGATCAAGCCGCGGGCGATTTCGTGGCCTTGCAAGTCGCGACACGACACCAGGTCTCCGCGCTGGAATTTGCCCTGCACGGCCTTGACGCCGACCGCCAGCAGGCTCTTGCCGGCCGATTTCAGGCTATTCACCGCACCGTCGTCCAATGTGACGCTACCCTTGACCTGCAATTGGCCGGCCAGCCATTGCTTCCTGGCGGCCAACGGTTCCAGATTCGGAATCATATAAGTTCCCAGTGCTTCACCCTGATACACACGGGTTATGACGTCCTCGAGCTTGCCGGAAACAATCACCGTCGCCGCGCCGGAACGCGCCGCCAAGCGTGCCGCCCTGACCTTGGTGTACATGCCACCGCGCCCCAGGCCGCTGATGCTGCCGCCGGCCACTTCATCCAACAGGCTTTCGTTGACGCTGATCTCGGAAATCAGCTTGGCGTCGGGATTCAGGCTGGGATTGGCGTCGAACAAACCCAATTGGTCGGTCAGGATGATCAACAAGTCGGCTTCGACCAAATTGGCAACCAGGGCACCTAACGTGTCGTTGTCACCGAAACGGATTTCCTCGGTGGCTACCGCATCGTTTTCGTTGATGACGGGCACCACGCCGAAATCAAGCAAGGTCAGCAAGGTGCTGCGGGCGTTCAGATAACGCTGGCGGTCGGATAAATCGTCATGGGTCAGCAAGACTTGGGCGGCCAACAAATCGTGTTGGCCGAATTCGTTTTCGAAACAGCGGACCAGACCCATTTGCCCGACCGATGCGGCCGCCTGCAATTCGTGCAATAGCTTGGGACGCGCTTTCAATTTCAAGCGGCTGACGCCCTCGGCCACCGAACCGGACGATACCAGGACCACATCGACACTGCGTTGACTCAGCGTCGCCATTTGCGCAACCCAGCCGGCGATGGCGGTTTTATTCAAACCTTTACCGCCGTCGGTCAATAGCGAACTGCCGATCTTGATGACGACACGTTGGGATAGACGAAAATCACTCCGGCTCACCGCTAAGCTCCTGCAGCTGGAATTGTTGCTGCGCTTTTTGTTGTTGGAGAAATTCCATGATCGCGTACATCAATTCTTGCGTACCCTGGTTTTTCAGTGCCGAAATCTTGAATACGGGACCATCCCAGCTCAATTCATCGACGATGGCCTGGCAATGCTGCTCGACTTCATCATCGGGCACGTTGTCGATTTTGTTCAGCACCAGCCAGCGCGGCTTGTTGGCGAGGTCATCGCTCCATTTTTCCACTTCCTGAATGATCTTGCGCGCCGCCGACACGGGCGTTTCGTCGCTTTCATAGGGAACAACGTCTACGACGTGCAATAAAAGCCCGGTTCTGGATAGGTGTTTCAAGAATTGCAGGCCCAATCCAGCGCCTTCGGCGGCGCCCTCGATGACGCCCGGAATATCGGCGATCACGAAGCTGCGCATGTCGTCGATGCGCACGACACCCAGATTGGGATGTAAGGTCGTGAAGGGATAATCGGCGACTTTCGGCCGCGCCGACGACACCGCACGAATCAAACTGGACTTGCCGGCATTGGGCATGCCGAGCAGGCCGACATCGGCGATCACCATCAACTCCAGGCGCAGCATGCGATGCTCGCCGGCCGAACCTTTGCTGAATTGTTGCGGCGCCCGGTTGACGCTGCTCTTGAAGCGGGTGTTGCCCAGGCCATGGAAGCCGCCCTTGGCCACCAGCAACTTTTGCCCGATGCGGGTCAAATCGCCGATTTTTTCGCCGGTGCTGGCTTCATAGACGATGGTGCCGGGCGGCACGGCCACGAAACAGTCCTCGCCTTTCTTGCCGGTGCAATTGCGGCTGCCGCCGTTTTCGCCGCGCTGCGCCCTGTGTACCGAATGGTAGCGAAAATCCACCAGTGTGTTGACGTTTTCGGTAGCTACCAGATAAACACTGCCGCCGTCACCGCCGTCGCCGCCGTCCGGCCCGCCCAAAGGGATATATTTTTCGCGGCGGAACGAGGCCTTGCCATTGCCGCCATCGCCTGCTTCTACGCGGATTTCCGCTTCGTCAACAAATCTCATGCTTGTCCAATCGGTATAAACAAAAAAGCCCCGCTGAAGAACGAGGCTTTTCGTATCAGTTGTGCGCTAAGCACAGCCAAAAAATGTTATGCGGCTGCAATGCTGATGTATTTGCGGTTTTGCGGGCCTTTCTCAACGAAAACCACTTTGCCGTCGGTCAATGCGAACAGCGTGTGGTCTTTGCCCATGCCAACGTTGTCGCCGGCATGGAATTTGGTGCCGCGTTGGCGGACCAAAATGTTGCCTGCTTTAACCACTTGACCACCGAAACGTTTCACGCCCAGTCGCTGAGCATTAGAATCGCGTCCGTTGCGGGTACTACCGCCTGCCTTCTTGTGAGCCATTTTCTAAACCTCGTGTGTTATGCAGAAATGCCAGTAATCTGGACTTCTGTGTAATATTGACGATGCCCCATTTGTTTCATGTGGTGCTTACGTCTTCTGAATTTAATGATCCGGACTTTTTTGTGTCGACCTTGAGAGACCACAGTCGCAGTGACTTTGCTGCCTTGGACATAAGGTTGACCGACTTTTACAGCGTCACCTGATTGAACCATCAGCACTTTGTCAAACTCTACGCTGTCGCCGGCGCCCAACTCAAGTTTTTCGATTTTTAAGGTAGTACCCTCTGCGACACGATACTGTTTACCACCTGTTTGAATTACCGCATACATCGCGCAAGCTCCATCAAGCATATATCTGTTAAAAGTGAACAGCGGATTATATTTTCAAACACTTGCGCCGTCAAACCAAAATTTACACCGCTTTGACGCCACCAATCAGACAACGCCAATGATACTATTGACAGTACCCGCCATTATAAATAGCATGGCCGCCATTTTACTCAAAGCCATGCGCTACCGAACGAACTTTTTACGACTCACATGACAGCAGCACACTCATCCACCGATTCGGTAACCATTGATTTTGATTCGATCAAAAACCTGACCGCGGCCGAAACCAGCGCCGTCGATCAATTGATTCTCAACGAACTCAGCTCTGATGTGGTACTGATCAATCAAATCGGCCACTACATCATCGGCAACGGCGGCAAGCGCCTGCGGCCAATGCTGCTGTTGCTCGCCGCCAAAGCACTCGGCAAAGCTGGCGACCATCACTTGATATTGGCTGCCGTCATCGAATTCATCCATACCGCCACGCTGCTGCACGATGACGTCGTCGACGAATCGGTTTTGCGCCGCGGCAAGGAGTCGGCCAACGCGGTCTGGGGCAATGCCGCCAGCGTCCTGGTCGGCGACTACCTGTATTCCAGCGCCTTTGAAATGATGGTGCGCACCAACAACATGCGGGTGATGGAGATCATGTCCAAAACCACCACCGCGATTGCCGAGGGTGAAGTCTTGCAGCTTTTGAACTGCAACAATCCCGACACGACCGAGGAAAAATACCTGGAAGTCATCGCCCGCAAGACCGCCATCCTGTTCAGTACCGCAACCCGCCTGGCCGCCGTCGTTTCCGGCGCGGATTCCGCCACCGAAGAAGCTCTGGCAATTTACGGCCAACAACTGGGCGTCGCTTTCCAATTGATCGACGACGCGCTGGACTATAAAGCCAGCACCGAAGAACTCGGCAAAAACCTGGGCGACGACCTGGCCGAAGGCAAGCCTACCTTGCCATTGATTTACGCCATTGCGCACGGCACGACTGAACAAGCACAAACCATCATAGACGCCATTCGCCACGGCTCGCGCGACGCCTTCAATGACGTCTATGCCATAGTAAAAGCTACCAACGCGATCGAATACACCGAACGCTGCGCCGAACAGGCCGCGGAAAAAGCCATCGCCGCTTTAGCCTGCTTGCCAAGTTCGGAATACAAAACCGCGCTGGAACAATTGGCCAGATTCTCGGTACAACGCCAACATTGATGCTTATTCCGCATTCAGCAGCGCGACAAGCTGCTGAATGCTTTCGCTCATCCGAGCGACATGCTGCTCCACCTTATCCAGCAACTGCCGCAACAAATCACCGAGCTCACGGGAATCGACACCCCGCAGCGAGCCCGCGAAGCGCCGCTCCAATTCGCTGACCACATCCTGATCGACCAATTCATCAAGCCGCAGCAACGCGTCCTCCTGCAAAATCTGCTGAACAAACGCTTGTTTAGGCAATTCGGCTACGCGTAATCTCAAGGACTCGCAAGCGCATAAAGCCCTATTCGCCAGCGACTCCACATCCTCCAGCAACGCAATACCTTGCGCAAACCCTCTCAAATCGGCCGCTTGCCGTTCAACCACAGCTAACAGCAACTTGAAACGTTTTTTTGTCGACCTCATCCATCCCGCCCCATTAAAAAATATTGCACATATTAAAACCCTTGCCAACGGGAAGCCCATCGCCATTTTGCCCGGCAAATCATCGTGCCCACAATACGAAACACAGACAAAACCCATTGTTTTATAAGCTTTTTATCAATATTCGCCTTTAGATCAAACTTGCATTTACAGCATTTATCATTTACCTTAATCCACTACCTTGAAGGCTAGGGGTGCTTTCGTTTCGGACGATATGACCACGAAAGCTGAGAAAAACCCTTTGAACCTGACCCGGTTAATGCCGGCGTAGGAAAGCCAAATCTTCCCTGCGCTCGCGATTTATTGATATTTTGGAGATAAGCATGAGCGCTGTCCGCAATGAAATTACTACCGACACCGGCAGTAGCGTAAGAATCGATTCCTATCCCGCCTCGGAAAAAATCTATATCCAGGGCAGCCGCCCCGACATGCAGGTGCCGATGCGCCAGATCAACCTGTCGGATACGCCCGCCCATTTCGGCGCCGAGAAAAACCCGCCGATCTTCGTCTACGACACGTCCGGCCCTTACACCGACCCCAACATCGACATCAATCTACACCAGGGCCTGGGATCCGTGCGCGGCAAATGGATAGAAGAGCGCGGCGACACCGAAGTCTTGAGCGGCCCGACCTCCAAATACGGCCACGAGCGCCTGCACGATCCAAAAACCGCGCACCTGCGTTTCGAATTGACCCGTCAACCGCGCCGCGCCAAGTCCGGCCACAATGTCTCACAGATGCATTATGCCCGCAAAGGCATCATCACGCCGGAGATGGAATACATTGCGATCCGCGAAAACCAGAATCTGGAAGCGATGCGCGACCGTTACCAGGGCCAGCATCCCGGTTTTTCCTACGGCGCGAATATCCAGTCGTTCATCACGCCCGAATTCGTGCGCTCGGAAGTCGCCAGAGGCCGCGCAATCATTCCGGCCAACATCAACCATCCAGAACTGGAGCCGATGATCATAGGCCGCAACTTCCTGGTCAAGATCAACGGCAACCTGGGCAACTCGGCCATTACCTCTTCGATCGAGGAAGAAGTCGAAAAAATGCTGTGGGGCATCCGCTGGGGCGCGGACACCATCATGGACTTGTCGACCGGCAAAAACATCCACGAAACCCGCGAATGGATTCTACGCAACTCGCCGGTACCGATCGGCACCGTGCCGATTTACCAGGCGCTGGAAAAAGTCGACGGCAAGGCCGAAGAACTGACTTGGGACATCTTCCGCGACACTCTGATCGAACAAGCCGAACAAGGCGTCGATTACTTCACGATCCATGCCGGCGTGCGTTTGCAGCATGTACCACTGACCGCCAAACGCCTGACCGGTATCGTCTCCCGCGGCGGCTCCATCATGGCGAAATGGTGTCTGGCTCACCACAAGGAATCCTTCCTGTACACGCATTTCGAAGAAATCTGCGAAATCATGAAGGCCTACGACGTGTCGTTCTCGCTCGGCGATGGCCTGCGTCCGGGCTCGATTTACGACGCCAACGACGCCGCCCAGTTCGGCGAACTGGAAACCCTGGGCGAATTGACCCAGATCGCCTGGAAACACGACGTGCAGACCATGATCGAAGGTCCCGGCCACGTGCCGCTGCAAATGATCAAGGTCAACATGGACAAACAACTCGAAGATTGCTTCGAAGCACCGTTCTACACATTGGGACCTTTGACCACCGACATCGCCCCCGGCTACGACCATATCACCTCCGCGATCGGGGCCGCCAACATCGGCTGGTACGGCTGCGCGATGCTGTGCTACGTGACCCAAAAAGAACATCTGGGCTTGCCCAACAAGCAGGACGTGCGCGAAGGCATCGTCACTTACAAGATCGCCGCCCATGCCGCCGACCTTGCCAAAGGCCATCCCGGCGCGCAAATTCGCGACAACGCCATGTCCAAGGCCCGCTTCGAGTTCCGTTGGGAAGACCAGTTCAACCTGGCGCTGGACCCGGAAAAGGCACGCTCGTTCCATGACGAAACCTTGCCGAAGGAATCAGCCAAAGTCGCGCACTTCTGCTCGATGTGCGGCCCACATTTCTGCTCGATGAAAATCACCCAGGATGTTCGCAACTATGCCCAGGAAAAGGGCCTGCAGGAAGAAGAAGCACTGAAAAAAGGCATGGAAGAAAAATCCGAGCAATTCCTGAAGGAAGGCGCGGCAATTTACCACGAAGTTTAAGGTTAGCCCCGACTCACCCCATCCGTTCGAATTGAACCAGCCGACAAGGCCTTTCTGATTCCAGCCGAAGGCTAAGGATTTGATTGAAAATAATTTCCCGCACTCCGGGACCATCGTTCCCTTGCTCTGGGTGAGAATGCAGCCTGGACCGCTCTGCGGTTCGGGACGCTAGAGCGTCCCTGAACAGGTTCCCATGCAGAGCATGGGAACCAATTTCTGACGAAATCCTGTCTAAGTGTAAACGGATTCAGCGCCTCCAAAAGCTCTCTTGTGCCTTGCAGGGGAGCCCTTCTCGCTTGCCTATCCATCTTCTTTCCAAACCGGGACGCCCACACTTTCTCAAATAAACGGCCGGCCCCATCAATCCTCGGACTTATCGATGGCCGAGGCAAAAAGCTTTACTTGGCAAACCATTCCGCGATTTGCCGATCATTTCACTTTTTTAGAAAGCCTACTATGCTTGCTCAAAGCCCGTTCACTCAGCGGGACCGAGATATCGAGCCAGGCGACTCTATATTCCTTACAGCTCCAGCCGAAACATCCCGCAATCCACAAAGTCACTAAGCGAGGATCAATGATGACTGATTTCAAAGAATTCCCAGAATACGACGAACTGCATGTGATCTCGGATATCCACATGGGCGGCAAACCGGGCTTTCAAATCCTGCGAGAAACAGGGCGGCTGGCCGGCTATATCGCTTGGGTCGCCCAACAAGCCCCAGATGGCAAAGTGGCACTGGTGTTGAATGGCGATGTGTTCGACACGTTGGCGGAGGATATCAAAGGCTATGTAGCGATCGACGATGCCGTCACGACAATCCATCGCATCATGAAGGATGACGCCTTTAGCGGGATCTGGGACGCCTTGGCCGAATTCGTCGCCCAAGAAGGCCGCACCCTGGTTTTCGTGATCGGCAACCATGACATTGAAATGGCCTTCCCGACCTTACAAAACCTGATCAGTTGGCGATTGGCGGGCGATGATTTAGTGAAAAAAGCCCGCATCGTGTTTTCCACCACGGGCGCCGGTTATACCTGCACTGTCGGCGATGCCAAGGTCTATTGCACCCACGGCAACGAAGTGGATGCCTGGAATTACAACCGCTACGAGGATTTGGCCAAGGTCTCCCGGCGTTTGAACGCCGACCAACCGCTCGACCCCAAGGAATGGTGCCCGAATGCCGGCACCCGCATGGTCAAGGAAGTCATGAACGAGATCAAGAAGACCTATAAATGGATAGATCTGTTGAAGCCCGAAACCACGGCAGCCGTCGGTACGCTAGTGGTGCTGGACCCGTCGCAGGCCTCCAAGATCACAAAATTGCTATCCATCGTCGGCGAAAAGTCCAAAGGCAGCCAGCAAGTAGACCAGCGTCTTTCGGCGGAAGGTTTCAAGCCACATGCCGAGCTGGAAACGACTCCGCTCGGACTCGAACAACTGCTAGGCCCGAATCTAACGGCCGGCGTCCGAGCTCAGCAAGGCCACGACGCCGAAAGCGTCGACGACATGCTGTTGAATGCCGAAAAGAATCTTCACAATCCGGCCGCGTTGGTGGCAACGCCAGAAGAAGCATTAGGCACCGGGGAGTTGATCTGGGACCGTTTAACCGGGTGGATAAGAGGCGTGGGCAAAGACGAAGCCTTGCGCAGAGCCTTGCAGGATTGGTTGAAAAACGACAAAACCTTCGTCATCGATGACAAGGACGACACCTTCAAGGACGTGACCGCCGCGGCAGGCTCATCGATAGACTTCATCGTGACCGGCCACACCCACCTGGAGCGGGCAATCGATATGGGGAACAACCGCTTTTACTTCAATTGCGGCACCTGGATACGCTTGCTGCGCTTTACCGATGCCATGCTGAAGGACAAGGCCTCATTCAAGCCGGTTTACGATCTGCTGGTCGATCAGCAGGGCCGCATGGAGTTAATCGATGACGCCCAGTTTCCGGATGCCACCGGAACAAAAACCTCCTTCGTCCTGAATCAAACCAGCGCCGTATCGATAAAAAAGGAACACGGAAAAGTGGTTGGCCGCCTCACGCACATAGAAGGGGACGGCAAAGGCCAACCCAAGGAAATCAAAGCTTTCGCGAGGGCCTGACATGAAAACCACCAACACCTCCGCCGCGATTGGCTACGTCAAGCTGGAGCTGTTGCGCCCTGGCCCCGCCCACAATCAGCTGCTGTCGCCGCTGACGCCCTACATCGCGTTATGCGGCGCCGATGGCCCGGTAACGATCCGGATTCCATTCGAACATCGGCATCTGCTGATGCGTTTGGCGCGCTTACGCTATCCGCAGGGCAAGGACCCTGCCACGGACGATCAAAGACAAGCCGAAATCCGCGATATCGGCGAAACCATAGGCAGCATCTTGAGCCAAGTCCCGGCGTTACTCACCGAATTAGGCAACGCCAATGTCGAAAACAAAAAACTGATCCATTTGAGACTCGCCCTATCCGGACTTGAATTGGGCATGATACCGTTCGAGGCCGCGGTGGCGCCGGATGGCTTTCCAGGGTCGGGCTCGCCGCTGTTCTTGCAAATGCGCACGCCCATCAGCATCACCCGCGAAGTCAGACACGGCAAACAACCACCAGTCGATTGGACCCGCCCGCCGCGCATCCTGTTCGCCTTTGCCGCGCCCGACGGTTTGTACGTGCCGGCCCAGGCTCATTTGCAGGCATTGCGCGAGGCGATTGATCCCTGGGTACAACAGAAAGACAACGACAACGAGCGGTTGCCGGAAGTCAAAAAATTACTGACGGTGTTACCCAATGCAAGTCTGGAGCAAATACGCAAAGAGTGCACAAAGAACGAATACACCCATGTGCATATCCTGGCCCACGGCGCCACCTTCAAGAATGCGGGCGAGGAACGCTACGGGCTCGCTCTCTGCAAGGAACTCGATCAAACCACGGACATCGTGGATGGTGAACGCCTTGCCATAGCCCTGACCGCCCACGACGCGTCTGGCACCACGCGAAATCGTCCGACGCTCGTCACGCTCGCCACGTGCGACTCGGGAAACGTCAACACGGTCATCACGCCTGGCGGCAGCATCGCCCATGAACTGAACGCCGCGGGCATTCCCTGGGTCATCGCCTCGCAGTTTCCCTTGTGGATGAAAGCATCGGCCATTGCCGCCAAGGTACTCTATAACGGCTTGCTCAAGGGCAAAGACCCTCGCTGGGTACTCTATGAACTTAGGCAAAGACTGCGAACCGATTCCCCCGGCACTCACGACTGGGCCAGCATCATCGCTTATTCGGCGGTTCCGTGGGATTTTGACAAGCAAGTCAGTCGCTTTCGTGACCAGCAGACCCGGCGAAAAATGAATGTCAAATTCGCCCGAATAGACGAATTAGTCGGTGTCGATCACAAGGGCGAACCCAGCAAACCTCTGGACAAACTCGATGCCAATCGCATCACCGAGTTGGAAAGCCTTTGCGAATCGATTCGTTGCGACCTGAAGAAATGGCATGATGAATTGCCCATAACGACCGAAAATCAAAAACAAAAGGCGGAACGCCTCGGCATCGGCGCGGCCAGCGAGAAACGCATCGCCATTGCCTACTTTTTAATCAAAAAAGACGACGAAAGCATAAAAGCCTACGAAACCGCGCGCGACCTTTACCGCGCGGCATTGGAGGCCGATCCAACCAATAACTGGGCCATCACCCAGCATTTATCGCTCATGACCATACTAAAAAATCTCAATGGAGAAACCGACTTTGCTGAATTACGGGATGACTATGGAAAATTATGGATCGCCGCGCACGAAATTTCACAATGGCAATATCGCAACTCCAAACCAGAAGAGCGGATCTATGCGCTCGGCACACTCGCGGAATTACACCTGTTGAGCCCGATATACGCCGATGAAATGGAACAAAAACACGCCAAAAGCGAAATCAGGCGTTGCTGCAAGGAAATGCGCGAGATCGTAGCCGCTGACACTTTCCCTTTGTTTTCAACCAAACGCCAGTTCAGGCGTTATTTGAATTATTGGCGCAATCCTTTGTGGGATGACCTGGCCAGGGAAGCACTCAAATCGCTGGGCGATAAAGTACCTCCAGCGGCTTGAGCAGACTCCCCGGACACAAGTACAAGGCATCGTGTCCGGAGAAGCGGGATTTATTTCACCTTGAGCAGCTCTTTGCCGTCACTGGTAAAGTGGCAAATGCCGGCCGCAAAATAATTACAATCGTCCGACTGCTCGATTTTGGCACCGTCTTGCGTCAACTGAACCTTCAAGGAACAGTAATGGGTTTCGCCGGGAATCTGCTTTTTCATGACCAGTTCTGTTTCAGAAACCATCTTCGCTTCGCCCGACACTTCCGCCGAACAGGCATGCTTGCCTTTCTCATCGGCACTCGGTTCGAAATCGACGTCGGCGCTTACCCGAATGTCTTCGCCTACTTTGGTAATCTTCATGTGGTAGACATGATTGCCATCACGCAACACATAGTGATCGGTCGCGGCCACGGCCGTACCTGAAATCAACAGCGCCATCGCCATAAACAAGGTTTTTTTCATGGTTTTCACCTGATTTTTAATTTTAAGCCATTGCAACGAAACAGCTTTCACCGACCTTCGTTACCCCATTAGCCAACAAAAAGGATTTTGTCGGCGCGCGGTCATCCTAACCACTGATAAAAACGTGTCAAGCGATAAACACGTCCTGTTGGGCACGCGGGCAACAGCTGCCATGAAACCCCAGCGGATTTATGACATAATCCGCCCCTCGATTTTCAAGCCGTTTTTGTCCATGTCCAACAGAAAAATTCTCGTCACCAGCGCCTTACCCTATGCCAACGGCCCCATTCATTTGGGCCATTTAGTCGAATACATCCAAACCGACATCTGGGCCCGGTTCCAAAAAATGCGCGGCCACGAATGCCATTACGTCTGCGCCGACGACACCCACGGCACCCCCATCATGCTGCGCGCCGACCGCGAAAACATCACGCCGGAGCAACTGATTGCCCAAGTCGAACAAGAACACCGGGCCGATTTCGCCGAATTCGGCGTAGCTTTCGACCATTACCACAGCACCCATTCCGAAGAAAACAAAACCTTGTCCGCGCTGATTTACCAACGCCTGCGTGACGGCGGCCATATCTGCAGCCGCAGCATCACCCAAGCCTATGACCCGGTCAAGAACATGTTCCTGCCGGACCGTTTCATCAAGGGCGATTGCCCCAAATGCGGCGCACAAGATCAATACGGCGACAACTGCGAGGCCTGCGGCGCGACCTATTCACCGATGGAACTGAAAAACGCGGTGTCGGCGGTTTCCGGCGAAAAGCCCATCGAAAAGGATTCGGTGCATTACTTTTTCAATTTGAACGATTTTGCCGACATGCTGACCGACTGGACCCGGGCCGGTCATTTACAACCCGAAGTCAGCAACAAGATGGCCGAATGGCTGGAAAACGGCCTGCAACAATGGGATATCTCCCGCGACGCGCCCTATTTTGGCTTCGAAATTCCTGACGCACCCGGCAAGTATTTTTATGTCTGGCTGGACGCGCCCATCGGCTACATGGCCAGCTTCAAAGCTCTGTGTGACAAAAAGAGCCTGGATTTCGACCAATTTTGGAGTGAGGACAGCACGACCGAGCTGTATCATTTCATCGGCAAGGACATCATCTATTTCCACGCCTTGTTCTGGCCGGCCATGCTGCACGGCGCCAAATTCCGCACGCCCAGCGCGATCTTCGCCCACGGCTTCTTGACCGTCAACGGCGAAAAAATGTCCAAATCCCGCGGCACCTTCATCAAGGCCCGCACCTATTTGGACCACTTGAATCCTGAGTACCTGCGCTATTACTTCGCCGCCAAACTCAGTTCCGGCGTCGACGATATCGACTTGAGCTTCGACGACTTTACACAGCGCGTCAATGCCGATCTGGTCGGCAAGGTCGTCAATATCGGCAGCCGCTGCAGCGGCTTCATCAACAAGCGCTTCGACGGCATGTTGTCGACAACTTGCGTCGAACCGGACTTGTTCCAGGAATTTGTCGATGCCGAATCCGACATCGCCGAGCTCTACGAAAACCGCGAATTCGGCAAAGCCATGCGCATGATCATGGCGCTGGCCGACAAAGCCAATCTGTACATCGACGACAAAAAGCCCTGGCTGATCGCCAAGGAAGAAGGCAAGGACCAAGAACTGCAAGATGTTTGCAGCGTGGCATTGAACCTGTTCCGCATGCTGGTAGCCTATCTGAAACCGGTGATTCCGGCCCTGGCCGCCAACGCCGAAGCCTTTTTGAACCTTCCAGCCCAAGCCTGGCCGGCTGATGCCAAGCCCTTGGTTGCGCACAAGATCAATCCGTTTACCCCGTTGATGACCCGCGTCGAACCGGAAAAAATCGCCGCCATCGTAGAGGCTTCCAAGGAAAATCTGGAAAAAACTGCGCCGACGCCGCCAGCCAAACGCTTCGATCCGATCGCAGAACCCATCGAAATCGACGACTTCGCCAAGATTGACCTGCGCATCGCCAAAATCCTGAAAGCCGAACACGTCGAAGGCGCCGAGAAACTGCTGCATCTGACCGTCGACATCGGCGACGAAACCCGCAGCATTTTTGCCGGCATCAAATCGGCCTACGCACCGGAAGACTTGGTCGGAAAACTGACCGTGGTCGTCGCCAACCTGAAACCGCGTAAAATGCGCTTCGGCCTGTCCGAAGGCATGGTGTTGGCCGCAGGCCCCGGCGGTAAAGACTTGTGGGTATTGTCGCCGGACGCGGGCGCGCAACCGGGCATGCGGGTCAAATAATTACCGATGTCCTTGACACTGGCCGAACGAATCGACGCCCTGCTGCCGCAAACCCAGTGCCGCAAATGCGGCTTCGAGGGCTGCAAGCCTTACGCGGAAGCGATGGCTCAGGGCGCAGCCGACATCAATCACTGCCCGCCGGGCGGCCAGGCCGGCATCGCCAAGCTGGCCGATTTGCTCGGCGTTGCCGCCAAACCATTAGACCCAAGCTGCGGCACGGAAGGCCCGAGACTGGTCGCAGTGATCAACGAAGCCGACTGCATAGGCTGCACCAAATGTCTGCCGCCCTGCCCGACCGACGCGATACTCGGCGCCTCCAAACACATGCATACCGTGATCGCGGCCCTTTGCACCGGCTGCGAACTCTGCGTCGCGCCCTGTCCGGTCGCCTGCATCAGCATGATCCCCGCGCAAGCCAATGAATGGACAAGCGAAGACGCCGAGCGCAGCCGACGCCGCTATCAACTGAAAAATCAGCGCCTGGCCAGACAGGAAGCCGAAAAAGTCGAACGCCTGGCCAAACAAAAACAACTGCTGGCCAAGCTCAAAACAAAAACTCAACTTTAATCCGCTCAGGCAATGACTAAAGTCGCATTTGGCTTTATAATGCCGCTTCTCATCATTTGCGCCCGTAGCTCAGCTGGATAGAGCGCAGCCCTCCGGAGGCTGAGGCCAGAGGTTCGAATCCTCTCGGGCGCGCCATAAAAATTGAAACGTCTGAATAAATCAGCCACTTGAAATACTTTCACCCGTCGAGTTAGGCGGCATAGAGAGCTTAAAAATCCTCTGCTGATGGCTAACAAATCACGGTGAATTGTCTGTTATGCGCCTTGCCCATAAAGGTCCCCATGTTGCCTGTCACGAAAACCACCGGACCGCGACAATTTTTTCGAGCAACTTAATAAAGTAACGGAACTGGACAATCCTATCGTTCAGAAATAAGCTAAGGAATGAACATGAAATAACCTATGCAAGTATTCGGTGTAGGCGCGGATTTATCCGCACGGTGCGAATGAATTCGGATCTACCATTGCCTGGCTTATTTCTCACATATTCCTAAACCATTTTTAATAAGGGGCGACTTATGGGAACTTGTTATCGCGGCATGCCAAAATTCATTGGCGCATTTTTCGATACGGTATATCAACATCCGTCCATGGCGCTGTTCTTTATAGCCGGGGTGACGGCCTTGGCGGGCTCCTGGTGGTACAAGACCAGTAAAAAACCGGAATAGGCCTTGCCCAGGGAAATGCTAATTTATTCTCTTCCGTTCGAGTCGTGCCTGTCGAAGCCCTTGTTCATCATGACCAGCCCTTCCACACGCTCAGGAAGATAATGCTTTGGCGGCTATAACGCCAGGCGGCTTGACCATTACAGCCGCAGTCATTTCTCGGCAACCGCCTGAAGCCATGTTAGCATCAGTTGTCATCTAATTTCGGAGCAAAACCGTGCAGCACGAATTCTGGCATGAACGTTGGCAACAAAATCAGATCGGTTTTCACAAACAGGAAACCAACCCGTTCTTGCAACGCTATTGGCCCAAGCTCAAGACGAATCCGGCGGATCGCGTATTCGTTCCGCTTTGCGGCAAAAGTAACGACCTGTTGTGGTTGCGAACGCTGGGCCACTTCGTCGTAGGCGTTGAGTTGAGTCCGCTGGCCGTGGCGTCCTTTTTCTCGGAAAACGGTCTGCAACCTCTGGTGAATAATCAAGGCAACTTTTCCAGCAACGAAATTGATGGCCTGAAAATCCTGTGCGGCGATTTTTTTGCGTTGCGACCGACTGACATAGGCCCCATTCAAGCGGTTTATGACCGCGCCTCATTGGTCGCCCTGCCGCCCGACATGCGCGTCGAATACGCCATGCATCTAGCGGCCCTGGTTCCGCCGAAGACACAGATACTGATGATCACGTTCGACTATCCTCAGCATGAAATGCCGGGCCCGCCCTTCAGCGTAAACAGAGCGGAGATAGACAGCCTGTTTGGCCATTGGTGCGACATCGAGTTGCTGGCCAGCGAGGACGTGTTAACCCACGAAGCGCACTTCAAGCAAAGAGGATTGAGCAGGCTGGAAGAGAATATTTACCACCTGCTCGTCCGCTAAACCGGGCCACCTTGCTTTCAAATCAAACCTCGTCCTGTCATACCAGTTAGAGGAGACATTCAAATCATTGATGCTGCCGCCTGAGTCCGCTTGTCGATCTTTAACGGATTTGTAACATCGGCCGGCTAAAGTGGACGTTCTTCGCAAACTCCAAGGTGCAGCAGAACATGAAAAATCCAATCAATTATCGTCTAAAAGCTTTGGCCATCGGCATGGGCGCGCTGAGCGCCACATTATCGGTCGACGCGATAGCCAGAGATCATAAACCCGGCCAATCGGATCAAGTGCCGACGTCCGCAACCGAATGGTTCAAGGCCGGCCAATCCGCGGTTTTACTGAATAAAAGCGATTTACCCAAATTGCGCAAAGCCAAAAACGTGATTCTGTTCGTCGGTGACGGCATGGGCGTTTCCACCGTGACGGCGTCCCGCATCTTGGAAGGACAATTGCAGGGGCGCGACGGTGAATATAATCGTTTGGGCTTCGAGAAGTTCTCTAATCTGGCATTGTCTGTCACGGCCAGCGCCAATCAACAAACCTCCGATTCGGCGCCAACCGCCACCGCCATGGTGACAGGCATCAAAACCAACGATGGCGCCATTTCCGTCGATCAAGACATCGATCGGATGGAACCCAGCGCCGACATCACGGCCGCGCATAGCGTCAAGACCATTCTGGAACGCGCCGAAGAGCGCGGCATGTCTACCGGCGTAGTCACGACCGCTCGTTTTACCCACGCCACGCCGGCCGTGAACTACGCGCATATTTCCAACCGCGATTGGGAAGCCGACAGCAACTTGCCGGCGAACGCCAGCGTCAAGGACATTGCCCGGCAACTGCTGGAATTTCCTTACGGTAACGGTTTGGAAGTAGCCATTGGCGGCGGCCGCAGCTATTTCATACCCAATAACCAGCCCGATCCGGAATATCCCAGCCAAAAAGGCCGCCGCAAAGACGGCCGGGATTTGACCCTGGAATGGTTATCCAAATACAACAATTCGGAATACGTCTGGAACAAGGACCAATTCGATGCAATAGACCCCAAGAAAACCGAGCATTTGCTGGGTTTGTTCGAACGTTCGCATATGCGTTACGAAGCGGACCGCAAGGACGATGCCGCCGGCGAACCTTCATTGGCGGACATGACCGAGAAAGCCATCCAGATTCTGCAAAAAAACAAAAAAGGCTATTACTTGATGGTTGAAGCGGGCCGCATCGATCACGCGCATCACGCCGGCAATGCCTACCGCGCCCTGACCGATGCGATCGCGTTGTCAGACGCCGTCAAAAAAGCCAGAGCCATCACCAACGACAAAGACACCTTGATCTTGGTTACGGCCGATCACAGCCATGTGTTCACCATCGCGGGCTATCCTTCGCGCGGTAATCCCATCTTGGGTAAAACCGCGGTCGATGGCGTCGAGCTGACCGACTCCCTGGGTTTGCCTTACACCACCTTGTCATACGCGAATGGCCCCGGCTGGACGGGGGGCGCTCAACGCAAGGAGTTCAATCCGGCCAACGAAGGCACCGTGACCGCGACCTACGCCGGCAACGCATTGCGTCCCAACTTGACCGCGATTGACACCACCAATCCGAACTACCTGCAGGAAGCCACCGTGCCGATGGGATCGGAAACCCATGCCGGCGAGGAAGTCGCCATTTATGCCGACGGTCCGGGGGCTTATCTGGTGCGCGGCACGCTGGAACAAAACGCAATTTATCACGTGATGGCGGACGCGCTGGGCTGGCATTAATCGGCTTTACACCCTTCCTCTCCGCTCAGGGACGCTCGTCGTCCCTGATTTTTTTGACTATTCGGCAAGTTATCCAAGGCCGTTGAGGCAACGGGACAAGAGCCCCTGTTCCGCCGGACGGCAACCCTTCGTCGCAGACCTCTTTTTGCCGATGCACACCGAATAGCGGCATTTTTTTTGAGCGTAAATTTGAAGAACCATGAACAAGCCTGTTTTTAAGACCGTATTCCCAGCCATAAGCCTCATCGCCATAGCCGTCATCGCGGGTTGTGGCACTGCCTCAACGTATCCAACGGCAAATGCCACTATCATCGAACCCACGTCGGCTACGTTACCCGCTGTCGCGGCGGAATTTTTGACGACGCGTGAAAGCGACGAAGATGAGCATTCGCATGATGAGCACGAAGCCCAAACCCGCCCAGTCCATTGGCGTTTCTGGCGCAACAGCAAGCAGATCGACATAGAAAGGCCGCAGCTCGACGTGGGGGAATCGTGGCAACAGGATGGCCGTGCCATCATCCACCGCAAGCTATACCATGCCGATCAGCGGGCGATAGAATTTCAGCAGGACGATTTAAAAATGCTGCAGGCGGCACCGTCCTGGCACAAACTGTCATGGTTACTGGATCAAAGCCTGCTGCAGCAATTGAGCGCCAGCGACATCGAGTGGTCCGAAGGCTTTCCCATCCGCGACTATCAAGGCACGGTGAATGGAACCGCCTGGCATATCGTCATGCGCATGGACATGGCCTTGCCGATTCTGGTCGAAAGCCGGTCCGCACAGGCATCCGAACGCACCGAATTGCTCAATGCCTACGCGCTGTCCGCGGCTCCCTGGCAACCGACGCCGTCCGATGCTTATGAGGTCATCGATTATGCCGATTTGGGCGACAAGGAATACGACCCGTTTGTGATTAAAGTGCAAGCGCAGATGGGACACGCGCATCATCACTGAGCGGTTTGCATCAGCGGGCGTAGTCAACGCATGACCGCCTATCCTGACGGGATAGGCGTTTTTTGTGCCTAATCGGCCAAGGCAAAATGCCGGACATCCTGGCCATCGATCATGAAGATGCTGTATTCGGCCAGATTTTTACAATGATCACAGCAAATTTCCAGGGAGTTCAGAATTTGCAACAGCGTCAGCACCGGCCTGATCTGGCGCGAATCCCGGTGGACAAAAGCAAATTGATGCTTGATGGCTTCCTGGATGCCTTGGCAAGTACCGGCCTCGTTTTGCAACAGCCCATGCGCCGGGCCCGATTCCAAGCCGTCCAGAACACCCATCAAACTACCCAACACACCTTGCATGTCTCGACATATCTTGACGATGTCAATCAGCATTTGCGTGGTAGGCGTACCGTTTCTGGGTTCGTACAAGGTCAGGCTCAACTTGGCCATCTCGGCTATTTCATTGCCCAGATATTTCATCACCGCTGAAATTTTTGAAATCGATAGCGCCATGCGCAAATCGCCGGCGACCGGATTTTCCTTGGCCAACAGCGTCAAAATGGCATGATCTATGTTGGTTTCGTAAGCGCGCACCTCGGCGGCCTGGGCAACGACCTGCAACGCCGAATCCAGATTTGCTTCATCCATGGCTTCGGTCATGCATTCCCATTGCCGTAGGATCAAACTGCTCATTTCCACCGCCAAACGATGGACTTCCTGCAACTCTTGATCGAATTGATTGAATATATGAGGCCTGGCGCGGGCGTCGGTATGCAGTTTCATAACTTGTCAGATAGTCACAATATCGGGAAAAATGAAAACCAGGATCTCCGTCAAATCCATTCCAGCCGATACAAATCAAGCCGCCTGTGGGCGAGATTGCGCGCGGCCCCCTGGCTGCGCGTCTGTTTCAGCAAATCCAGATTTACATCGGCTATCAAGGTCATTTCGGTATTCGGTGTGGCTTCGGCCAGAATGGCGTCGTGCGGAAAGGCGAAATCGCTCGGGCTGAAAATGGCGGCCTGGGCATATTGAATATCCATGTTTTCCGCATGCGGCAAATTCCCGACGCTGCCACCGATGGCGACATAGCACTCGTTCTCGATCGCCCGCGCCTGCGCGCAATAACGCACCCGTTGATAGGCATTTTTGGTGTCGGTCCAGAACGGCACGAAAATGATCTGCGCGCCATTCAAGGCGGCCAGGCGTGCCAGTTCCGGAAACTCCGAGTCATAGCACACCAATACCGCTATCTTGCCGCAGTCGGTGTCGAACACCTTCAAGGCATCGCCGCCTTTCATGCCCCAGTAACTGACCTCGTCGACGGAATTATGGATTTTATATTGCGCTTCAAAAGTGCCGTCGCGCCGCAATAACCACGACACGTTGTATAACTCGCGATTGCTGTATTCCGGCATCGAACCGGCGATGATGTTTATGTTGTAGGACATCGCCATTTCCAGCAAGCCATTGCGAATCTCGCGGCTGAATCCGGCCAAGGCGCGTATGGCATCGGCGGGATTTTTGTCATTGAACAGCCCCATCAACGGCGCACTGATATACTCCGGAAACAACACGAAATCGGCGTTATAGCCGGCGACCGCATCGATGAAAAATTCGGCGTGTTGCAGCAATTCGTCCACGCTGGTCAGCCGGCGCATCTGCCATTGCACCACGCCCAGGCGAATCACGCTTTTGGGATGACCGAGCTTTGGGAGGTTTTCGACATAATCCAGATTGATCCATTCCAGCAAGGTGGCGTAACCGTGCGAATCGACATCCACCGGCAAATAGCCAGTCAACAATTTCCGCACGTGGAAGCCATTGGCCAATTGAAACGACAGCACCGGATCGAAAATTTCCTGGCTCTTGACTTGTTCGATATAGCGTACCGGCGTCAGCGAATCGGCGTATTTGGCATAGCCGGGAATGCGGCCGCCGGCGATGAAACGGCGCAGATTGAAGGTACGGCACAACTCCTTGCGCGCCACATACAATCGCCGTCCCAGGCGCAAGCCTCTATGCTTGGGATGGACGAAAATATCGACTCCGTACAAGGTGTCGCCATTGAGGGTGTGGTGGGTGATGTAGCCATTGTCGGTGATTTGGGCGTAGGTGTGATTGTCGCCAAACCGGCTGTAATCCACGATCATGCAGAATCCCGCCGCCACCAGCACGCCATTGTCCTCGATGCCGATCTGCCCTTCCGGAAAACGGTTGATTTGCGCGGCGTATTGATCTTTTTTCCAGGCTCCGCCCAGGTTGCCGTACACCTGCTCCATGATGTCGGCAATTTGCGGATAGTCTTCCAGCGTCAAGTGCCGCAGCAACAATTTATGCTTTTTGTTTTTGGTTTTTTTCATTGCAGGTATCGCTCCCGTTCAAACCGCTACCGATGGCATTGGGTCGAGATTTTTTGCACGGCATCGGATGCCGGCTCGGTTGCTGGGTGATTTCTTCCAGTAGCGTCAAAACCATCGCCATCTCGGCATGAGCACCGCTATGGCTAAACACAAAAACGGATTCTTTAAAGGGCGTGCCGCGAATGGAAAATGAACCGGCTCTATGAGCATGGCACGGAAAGTCGGTATCCCGCAGACCTATGAAGCTTTGGTTTAGCATCAGCGTTTGCAGAAATTCCGTCAACCGCTGGCTTTCTACGATGTGGGTCAATTCAGCCTTTAGTGTCATATCGGCAACTTTAAATTGGGTTGCCGACAGATTAAGCAGCGAATGTGACAGTTTTATGAATGTCGCTGACAGCGGTCCGATGAAGACTGCCTAAACTCGCAAGGCGTATGATCCTTTCCAGGCTCGCGATTGCAATCATGCAAGCGCTGCCGATAACAGATCACGCAACGATTCAAGCGGCGCAGATAACGGCCATAGGCCGATCTGATCATTTGATTCAGACGATCGATCGGGCTCTTTCCTTCCAGGGTCAGTCGGTATTTTTTAAGCAGCAAGGTGGCATAAAGTTTTCTGGCCTGGTTTATCAATGTGTCGTTATCCATTTTCCAAGGCCTCAAAATCGGGATTGACGGCTCGATTGCCCGGCACCAAGCCCTGACGGTTCAAGACCGCCAGCAACGCATCAAAGCCATCGACATGAAACGCGCTCATGCCCAGGCTTTGCGCGGCATAGACATTGAACAAACAATCGTCGAAAAAATATACCTCGCCCGCCTCCACCCTGCATTCGCGCAAGGCCACGGCAAAAATCTCGGGATCGGGCTTCACCATACCCAGTTGGTGAGAGAACAGCGCAAGATCAAATACGTCTGCAAAGCCGGAGAATCGCTGATGATGCAAGGGATTGGAATTGCTCAGACAAGCAATTTTGTAGCGTGTGCGCAAAATCCCAAGAACTTCGCGGGCACCTGGATGAAAATATCGCGGCCAGGACGCAAAAACCCGCAAGAAGGCGTTGGGCCTCTGCCTGAGCCCCCACTCGGCAATGAAACTTTCGGCAAACTCATGAGCCGTCATGGCTCCACTCTCGAATTGGAGCACCGACTGAGATGATAGCCAGCGCGCCTTGAGAGCGCTGGTTTCCAGCGGTTTATCCAATAAACGATTCAAATGCTGGAATACCGAACTGTCTATCAATACCCCGCCGAGATCGAACAATAAAAGCGAAGGTACATTCATCATAATTTCCTCTACTCGATACCTATCTGCGTATCGCTATAGCTTAGAGGATGAATGTGTCGGTAATATGTCAACGCACAGAGATTTTTTGCCGCCGAGTCACGGCTGATTTGCAATTGGCAACGCCGTACCCTGTAAAATCGGTTAGGCTAGTTTCACCGCTTGTCGCCGGGCACACTATCAAATCAACCTGGAAAAAGAATTTGGCCCACGAAAGACACAAAAAATCACGGACAAATGACACCCAACAGGTAAATGCATATAGTTGATAACTCATTTGATCGCTTACGTGCTTTTCGTGGACTACTGATGTTTTTAGGATCAATGGCTCGGAAAAATCCCCGTTTCACTCATCAGAATATGCGCTCATGAACATCCTAAACGTCTACCTCGAACCCGCCACCTATGACGTCGATTACGAAGATTTGCATTACGTGCGAAATTTAGTGTTCGTGGAGGAACAAGGGATTGCGCCCGAACTGGAGTTCGATGACCAAGACAGGCAATGCCACCATGTCATCGCCCGCGATGTCGACCACCGACCCATCGGCACCGGCCGGCTGTCTCCAGAAGGCAAAATCGGCCGGATGGCGGTGTTAGCGCAATGGCGAGGTCAGGGTGTCGGCGCGTCCTTGCTGCGCGCCCTGCTTGAAAAAGCGCGCGGACTGGGAATGGCGCAAGTGACGGCCAATGCACAAACCAGCGCATTGGGTTTTTATCAGAAATACGGTTTTACGGCGGAAGGCGTGGCGTTTCTGGAAGCCGGCATTCCGCATCAAAGCGTGCGGCTGACGCTGCAACCGCTACACAAACCCTTGCGCGCAACACCCAAGTCTCGCCCGGCTTCGGTTGACGCCGAGCGCCTGGAAAGCGTCGAGTCAACCTTGGCAGCGACCCGGCAACTAATCGATGGCGCGCGCCGCCAGCTTTATATCTATAGCCGCGACCTGGAATACAGTCTGTACGGTCAGAACACGGTCGTCGAAGCCTTGAAGCAATTTGCCTTGCGCAGCCGTAACGGCGGCGTGCAAATCATCATTCAAGACCCGGCGAGCCTGCAGGGCCAAACTCATCCGGTTCTGGTATTGGCGCAAAAACTCAGTTCCTATTTTTTGCTGCGCACGCCGGAGGAAAGCGAGGAACAAGCAAATCTTTCGGCTTTTGTCATCAACGACGCCGACGGCTATTTATTCCGCCTGCTCGGCGACCGCTTCGAAGGCCACTGGAGCCCGAATTTACCGGCGCGCAACCGTCAATTGCGGGAAGAATTCGAACGCCTGTGGCAACGCTCGCGCCCTTGTAGCGAATTTCGGGCATTGGGTTTGTAAATAACTAAGCGCTACGCTGAAAGCCATGGACGAAGCTGCGGAACAGTTGGAAAAAGCGAAAGCTTTTCCGCTCCCAAACCACGTCAATCTGGAAAAATCATTTGGTCCACGAAACACACAAAACCTGTCCTGAGCGGGGCGGAAGGGATCACGAAAAGTTGCAAACAGTTATCACACCCAAGGGCAGCACCGAACAGGTGAATCGACAAATTTCATAACGCAATGATTTATTTCGTGTATTTAGAGGACTTGCTGCCGTTTTTAGGGGCCACCGTATCCACCTTTTTAATACCGTTGTCCGTGCGAAATCCGCGGCTTCTGCGACAACTTGACTCGCGACAATATGCCACATTTTTAATATAAGAAAGCCCTGATAATCTATGTGCCATTGCAGAGATGTTCATTGCAATAACTTCCTCCTCATAAATCCGGCTTCGCGCCGGATTTTTTTTAGTCTGCCTCCCTGGCTTTTTTCCGCTCGGCTTCGTATTGGCTCGGGCTCACGCCGGCACGCGCCAAAAACTCTCGGATATGCTTAATCTCTTGCTTATTACAGACGCCGCCGTGGTGGGGATGGTGAATCATGTCCTCTATGCCGTTCAATGTCACACGAAATCGCGCTCCGTGATTGGGCTCTATCTTGGCCCCTAAATGATGCAACAGCGACTCGATGTCCCGCCAATGCATGTTGCCGCTGACAGGGTCTTGAAATATTGCTCGTAGCAAATTTTGCTGGTGACTCATGCGCTTGTCTCCTCAACCAGATTGTTGGCGCAACATTACGCCAATCACGTCAATAAGCAAACAATCTGTAAAATCCATTTGGTTTTTGTTTCTTATTTGGAATCAAACCATGCAACAAACAACCCATTGTAAATATTTTTAATGGGCTTATAGTTAAGTCGTACTCAACAAAATGACTGTATCCAGTCAAGGCGGCAATGATGAATGCTTCAAAAAACCTCTATCGGGACATTATGACGGGACTGTTTTTGTTTTCCGGCATTTTGAGTTTTATCTCGGGTCAGTACATCATGTCGACACTGTTGTTTGGCGCCGCTTCGGTATGCAGCAATTTGAATCTTGCTATCCCCGCGCGTATTTAGTTTTTTGTCGGACCTCCCTCGTTGTTTAGCGGCGGTTAAATTGCCGCGTACTATACGGCCTCTATCTTTGCTCAAGGTAGAGGCTTTTTTTGATCCAAATCCATTTCCGCGTTACTCGCCTTAATGACCAAATTCGACTAAGGTAACATTTCCATACGATTGGTTCTTCAAAGGTCGGTCACTACTCATGATCAACGCCGCGCAATTGAAATGTTTTGCTCTATTCCCCCTCTTCGCCCTGATCGATTTCGGTCCGGTGTCGCCGTGGTGCTTGATGGGACTGTATATCGTATTGATGCGTCCAGAATGGTTTCTGCACCTGGTCAAACGCATTTATAGCCATCCCAGGCACTCCGCCTTCATTACGACGAAGCAAACCCGAATCGCGCGCTTCATGAGTTTTCTGGCCTTGTTGGGCCTATTGATAATCGACATCGCCCCCTTGCCGGTTTCTTCGCTTTTGGCCTTGGCGATCCTGTTGGTCAAACCGAAATGGTTTTATCGTACCGTCATCGACATCTATGGCGAGATCGTATAGGCATCATGCGATATCGATATGAATTTCATTACGACGCAGCGCCGGCAAGGTCCAGGGCGGATCATAGGCGGCGGAACGAGGGTTCGATAGTGGTTTCAGCCCTTGTCGCTCCAGCCATTCGGACAAGCGCTGACTATTTTGGCCGATGCTTTCCAGGTTCAGCGGCCCCGAATAACGCAGTACTGCGACTTTTCTGGCCGGCATAGTCTTGAGTACCACCTCGGGGTCCAATGGCTTCGGCAAGGTTGCAAGATCGTAGCCAGCCGGCATCACAAAGGCCATCATCCATTTGCCGTCGACCCTTTGCTGCAACACCGGCGCGGTCATTGCAATATTTTCGCCCACCGCTTCCCGAAATACCGGTGCGGTCATGGCCATACTCTGTTTTTGCAGATTGCCGCCGAAGATATAGCCCGCCAAGCGCTTGAATCCAATGTTTCCGGCCTTGGCGTAATCGGCTTCCATGAACGTCTCTGCGACCAACAAAGCAGGATAGGCCCTGATCTGAATATCGCCATGGTCGGACAGCACTTGGCAGCTTGGCTCTTGACTGCTTCTAACCCCCATCACCGTGCATCCGGCCAAAATCAGGCTTATCAATGAACTGAAGAGTTTTTTCATCATTTCGCATCTGCTTTCAACTAACCGCCCTGCTGGCGCTTGACCCATTGCTCAAGAAAATACTTGTCATAATGCCAACCGATTCGACGTGCTGGTGGTGTTGGGCGTGACATGGCGAGATTCCTTAACTGATTGTCGAATAAAAAATCCCCTTCCGACCGGGACCTTGCCGAAGCGACAAGAATGCAGCGTCGAAAGGGAAAGGGCAATACAGTGCCCGATTAATGGCAAAACACGCAGGATCAAATGCCTTAGGAAGTTACCAGTGAATTCGGCAAAAGCAAGATCACGCAAAGAATCCGGCAATATTTTGTCATTGGCGGCGGATATGCGCGATTTCCAGGCTGTCGAGCACGACGCGAAGGAGCTAGCCCAATTGCTCCGTCCGATTTGCTTAGTTTAGAATCAAATCAGTCTCAACTCTAAATCGCACACAGGAACCGGATATGACAACAACCAAACCCTTGGAATACGGCGGCCACGCCCTCGTTTGGTCGGGCGATTGGACGCCCGAAGGTGCCCGCAA
Source organism: Methylomonas rapida (assembly GCF_024360925.2). NCBI lineage: Bacteria > Pseudomonadati > Pseudomonadota > Gammaproteobacteria > Methylococcales > Methylococcaceae > Methylomonas > Methylomonas rapida. The sequence continues at coordinate 3,724,777 of NZ_CP113517.1, forward strand.
GGCCATCAGCGGAGCTGCGCGCGCCGGCTATGACTACATCGAGATTGCCCTGCTTGATCCTTGGAAGGTGGATGTGGCTTTGACCAAGGACCTGCTGCAGGAATATGACCTGCGGGCGCATGCCTCGCTGGGGTTGTCCACAAGCACCGACGTGACCAGCACCAATCCGGCCATCATCGCCAAAGGTGACGAACTGTTACGCAAGGCAACCGACGTGCTGTACGCGATCGGCGGCAAGGAGCTTTGCGGCGTAATCTATTGCGCGCTGGGTAAATATCCAGGCCCGGCCTCGAAACAAAACCGGACCAATTCGGTGGCCGCGATGCAAAGGTTGGCGGATTATGCGGCAGACAAAGGTATTAACATCAACCTGGAAGTCGTCAACCGTTATGAAACCAACATCATGAATACCGGCCTGGAAGGCCTGGCTTTCTTGGACGAGGTCGATCGTCCGAATGCTTATCTGCATCTGGATACGTATCACATGAACATCGAGGAAGACGGCATGGAAAAATCCGTGCTCGCCGCCAAGGAGCGCCTGGGCTATGTGCACATCGGTGAAAGCCATAGAGGCTATCTCGGTACCGGCAATGTCGATTTCGACAAGTTCTTTGCCGCACTCAAGCAAATCAATTATCAAGGGCCAATCACGTTTGAGTCATTCTCGTCGGAAGTCGTCGATCCCAACTTGTCCAATACCTTGTGTGTCTGGCGCAATCTATGGCACGACTCCGATGATTTGGCTAAAAAAGCCTTGCTGTACATCAAAGAACGTTATTGACAGCCCTGACGCAAACCTCCGGCCAAAGCCGTTGGCGATTGGGGCGTCGCCAAAATGGCTTCCAGGTTTCAGTCGATATAGCGGCGGGAAGAAAGACAAATAATCTCAAACTGCCTCGATGCAGCGCCGGCCGTCGTGCAGCGGATTATTGACCCAGTCGCTGACCGGCGTCGCCGCCATGTTGACATAGGCTTGGTTGTCCAGCAAGGCGTAGGCCTTGTCGGCGTCGACCGTTTTGTCCAGCCAGCGCTGGTAATTCTCGACCGCGATGATCACCGGCATCCTGTCATGAATCGGTAGCATCAAGTCGTTGGAGACGGTGGTAATGATGGTACAGGAATACAGTGTTTCGTTTTCTTGCTGCCATTGTTCCCATAAGCCGGCAAAGGCAAACGGCCCCTCGTCGCCGCGGTGAATATGAAACGCTTGTTTGCCGGTCTGGCCTTTTTGCCATTCGTAAAAACCGGTCGCCGGGATCAAACAACGCCTATGCTTGAAGGCGGAACGAAAGGACGGTTTTTGTCGGACCGTTTCCGCTCGGGCGTTGATCAGATGAGAACTGTTCTTGCTATCCTTGGCCCAAGACGGCACCAAGCCCCAAAACAGATTGACGGCCTTGCGCGAGCCATCCTCCAGCGCGACCACGGTGAGGATCTTCCGGGCTGGCGCGACGTTGTAACTGAGCTGAAAACGCGGCAACCGCGCCAGTGCAAAATGCTCGGCCACACGCTCCGGGGTTGCCGCAAGGTTGTAACGCCCGCACATGCCTGTTTCTCGCTCCCTAGGTGCTGGCTGAGACAGAACTCTGCTTCAGCGCCAGCCTTGCAGCCAATCCTGGGTATTGGTCAGCTCACGCCAGGATAAGGCAAAGCTTCGGCCCGAATACACGGCCTCCAACTCTATCAGATCAATCGGTAAATCCTTGCTCTCCGGCTGGATGATGTTAGTGACGATGAAGTGTTTTTCCTTATTGCGAGGACTGGCCGAGGTCCATTTACTGCGGATCAGCTTCTTCGGATTGAGGTGGCGTGATTTTGCGGGTGACATGATGATGCCTCTTTGACTCCATTGCCCATGCATTGCGGCCGTGCCGTTCCGACTTTACCAACGATGGCGCGATCTCGGATCAGGTATGACGACATAGCCCCTTGGATGTTTGCGGTAAAAGGAATTACCCACCACATAATAGGGCCGCCCCTGCCAATGGGCAACCCGATTGTAGCGCGGCAGATAACTCACTACCGTGCCCATCGGCGCATCTATGACCACATGGCCTGGACGCACGGGCTTGTAAAACGTCGACGGCTGACGATAATTGCCTCTGCCGAACTCACCGCCTGGTCGCCAGTACTCCGGTGCCCTGATACCTCGTTCTGCATGGCGCCAGCCATCGGCCCATGCGTTCTGCATGGCGCCAGCCATCGGCCCATGCGTTTTGCTGACTCCACAACAACATCGCGGCGACACCGAACAACAATTTCAAATTCAGTTTAAACATGTTGATCTCCTGGAAACGTAAACCGTTTTGACAACCGCGGCAAGCCATTGTCCACCGCGGTGAGCTGATGCCGGCTGGCCATTTGTTTAGTGTGCCGGTGCGTCGGTTTTTAGATGCCCTCTTTCACCCTGGTGTTTTTTCCACTTTGCGTGACGCTCCTTTTTCAGTTCGTCAAACTGGGTCATCTGCTCGGGCCTCAAAACCGCCTGCAAGCGTTGATGGGTTTCCTGGCGCAGCGCTTCCTGTTTTTCCCGTTGTTGCTGGAAAATCTGCGTGACTTGCGTCTTTTGTTCGGCGTTCAAATCCAGCTTTTCCGCCAAACGTTCCACGCGTTGCGCCCTATGTTCTTCACTGTCGCCAGGTTGAGCGCCGGGGAAAGCGGCTACGGTCAATGGCAAGGCCAAGGCTGCGACGATGATTGCGATTTTGGTATTCATGAGCGTTCTCCGTTGATTTTAGGATTTTCCAACGGCTGATTGCCGTTTTCGGGTTCTACTCTAAGCGTCAAAATCGCAAACAATGGGGAGCAATCAAGGAAAGATTGTGCAAATCTAGTCTTGGCCGGAGGCTGGCGGCTCGTAGCGATAGCCGGCGCCGTACACCGCATGTATCAGCTCCCGGCCGGGCAGCAATTCATCCAGTTTTTTGCGTAATTTCTTGATATGGCTATCAATGGTACGGTCCGATACGATGCGTTGATCCTGATAGATCGAGTCCATCAGCTTGCTACGGGAAAAGATATGCCCCGGTTGACGGTAAAGGGTTTGCAACAATTGAAACTCGACCGACGTCAGCTCTATTTCCCGGCCCGCCGCCGCGACCCGGAAACGGTTGGCGTCCAGGCTCAACGCATCGGCATGAAACGTTTCGAGGCTGGCGGATTGCAAGCGCCGCAACACGGCTTTGACCCGAGCGACCATTTCCCTTGGGCTATAAGGCTTGCAAATGTAATCATCCGCGCCCAGTTCCAGCCCCAGCAAACGATCGATTTCCTCGACCCGGGCCGTAACCATGATAATCGGCACGGCGCTAAAACTGCGGATTTCCCGGCAAATCGACAGGCCATCGCGGCCTGGCAACATCAAGTCCAGCAAAATCAAAGCGGGATGCTGCTGCCTGACCCAGGGCAAAACGGCGTCGCCATGACTTATGATCTCGCTGTCAAAGCCGGCATTGCGCAGATAATCCGCGGCCAATTTGGCCAGTTTGTCTTCATCTTCGACGATCAAAATTCGGCTAGCATTGCTCATCTTCACCCCTGTAACGGTAATTCAATCCGTATCGTCAGACCACCCAGCTCCGACGGCAACGCGCTGATGTTGCCGTTGTGGGCGGCCACGATGTTACGGCAAATGGCAAGCCCTAACCCTGCCCCGCCGTGGTGTCGGCTGCGCGATCCCTCGACCCGGTAAAAACGCTCGAACAATTGCGCCCGTTCGGATTCCGCAACCCCTGGCGCACTATCGGCCAACTCGATCAGCAAACTGGCTCCGGTGCTGAACACGGTGACTCTCAAGCGGCCGCCCGAATCCGTATAGTTCAGGCTGTTGGTCAGCAAATTCCTGAATAATTGCGCCAAACGATCGGGATCGGCATACAAGGCGACATCCGCCTTGCACTGATCCCGCCATTCAACCTGTAAGCGTTTTTGCTGAAATTGCGGCATCAGCGCCGCCAGATCGGCTTTCAACGCCTCTCTCGGGTCCAGCAGAATTTTTCGATAACTCAAGGCGCCTTGATCGGACAGCGATAATTGATAGAGATCATCGGTCAGCCGATTCAGCCGCAGCACATCGGTTAGCAAGGAATCGACGGCTTCGGCATTCATGGGGCGAATGCCGTCCTGCAAGGCTTCCAATTCGCCACGCAGCACCGCCAAAGGCGTGCGCAATTCATGGGAAATATCGGCCACCCAGCGTCGGCGGGCTTGTTCGGATTGCTCCAGCGCCGCCGCCATTTCATTGAAATCGCGCGCCAGCTGCCCCAATTCATCCCGGGATTCGACCGGCAAGCGAATGGCATAATCCCCCACCGCCAAGCGCTTGGCCGCCGCCGCCATGCGTTTGACCGGTTTGCCCAGGGTATAAGCCAGCAACAGCGCCAATACGGCGGATAAGGTGACCATTAACAACGCGATCCAGGCAAAGGCCTGCATTTGTCGCTGCATGAAACGCAAATCACCGAGTTGATTGTCCGGCCGGCCGGGCAACAGCCCCAGAAATCCCACGATTTTGTCGTCTGCTTTGAGCGGGTGCAGCGTCAATTCAGCCAATAGCTCTTGCCGGCCAAAGATGATCGAGCGATCGGCAGCCAGCAGCATCGCTCGCATTTCCAACGGCACCCAACGCCGATTGCGATAAACACCGGCGTCCAGATCGGGCGGCCAAAGTGTCGCGGGTTCGGACAAGTCTTGCGTCATCCAGGCTTGCGGCTGGCGGTGACGGCGGCTATCGGATTGCAACAACAGCTTGATCCATAGGCGTTTGTTGCCGGCCAAGCCTTCCCAACTGCCATGCGTCGCGTAATGCTCGCTCAGGCTGTCGATCAAATTCTCCACCCGTTCGCGCTGGCGAGACTCGACCAGCTCGTTGAATCCGCGATCCAGCGACCAGCGGGTAAAGAAGTACATGCCGGCCACCACCAGCAAGGTGGTCAGCAAAAAAGTCAGGAATAATTTGACACGAATGGATTTATGCACGGCGAGGCTCAGTTATCGGGAATGGTATTATGGTGCGAAAATGCACAAACATCGACGTATTTTGGCCCGCAGCCAAGCCTCGGAATTCAATAAAACATGTCCACCGAATATCAACTTAAAAAAATCATTCTGCTAGACAGCTTCTGGCCCGGCAAAACCGTTTTACTGAAACTGGACGGCCATACCAATCTCAGCGGCACCAACGGCGCCGGCAAAACCACGTTCCTGCGTTTGATGCAGTTATTCTGGGGCGAACGCCCCAGCAACATCGTCGGCGGCAGCGGCAGCAAGAAAGGCTTTCTGGATTATTATCTGCCACGCGCCAGCAGTTATCTGGTGTACGAATACCAGCGTCCCCATGGGCAAGTCTGCCACGTCATGGTGCAAAGCGACGGCCGCGCCGCCCGATACAAATTCATCGACGCCGCCTACCGGCAGGACTATTACATCGCCGAAACCGGCTTCCCGCGCGATCCCCAAAGCATAGAGCGCCTGTACCGCCCTACCGCGGAAGTCTCGCGCTTTCTGGCGGTCGACGATTATTGCAACGTGATCCAATGTCATCAACTGACGGGCGGCAAGAAAGAGTTGCGCGTCCTGCAAAACCGCTTTGCGATGGCAGCTACACCCATCAACCATATCGAAAAAGTCATAGGCTCGGTGATCGAGAAAATCGGCGATTTCGACGTCATCAAGCAAATGCTGATCGACATCTCCCGCGGCAAGCTCAGCCAGGCCTTTTTGCAGAACGAAGACGAGCAACAACCCTTCCAACTTAACAAACAGCACATCGAAGCCTGGCTGGCCGATCTGAACGCCTCCCGGGAAATCGAAACCCGGCGCGCCGATTTCGACCAGTTATTGCAAACCATCGCCGAGCTGAAGCAAACCCTGAAAACCTTATCCCACCTGCACTTTCTGACGCGGGACAAACACAAACTCGCCCAGCAAGAAACGGAAGCGCTGGAAAATAGCCTGACGCAACTGCTCCAGCAACGTGACCAGTTGCAGCAGAATCACAAGCAAGTCTTGGAGCCCAAGGAAGACGCGTTGATCGAAGCCAATAGCCGCCTGAAAGACTTGAGCTACCAAATCGAAGCCTTAGAAACGCAAAAGCAGGCTTATGAGGAACAAGGTGCCGAAAGCTTTACTCTCGAAGCCGCCAAGGCAGAGCAATACGCCAAACAGCAACAGGATATTCAAGCCGAGCTGGATGCGCTGGAGCACAAGACCCAGCAAATCAAACAGTTTTACGAGAAGCAATTAACAGAATTGCGGCACAGGCACGAAACACAAACCCAGCTCTACCAACAACAAGGTTCCGACGCCCAACTGCAGCAAAGCCAAAACCTGCGAGAAGCGGATGCCGAATTTCAGCTACGCAAGGAACAGTTGCAGCAGAACAAGGAACACCGCCTGCAACCCGTTATAGAACAACGCGCACAATTTTTAACGGAGTTTCAAGTCAAACAAAACCAGCAAAAAAATCCGCCGCTACCGGACGGTTTGCTCGCCGATCAGCAAAAAAACCGCGAAGCGCTGGACGCCGCCAGCAAGGAAAGCAAACTGGCTTATCAAGCCCAGACAGAAGCCCAAAGCGACTATCAAACCCGGCTGAGCCATTACCAACAAACCGAACAGGAACTCAAGGACAAAAAGGCCGAACTGAAACGTAGCCGGGAGCGCCATACCGATTGCCAGAAACGTTTGCGACCCGACCCCGGCTCGCTGCAATATTTCCTGGAACAGGAAGCCGAAGGCTGGCAGCACAGCATAGGCCGGGTCATCGCCCCGGAACTGCTGGACCATACCGGGCTCGATCCGCAATGGAATGGCCAAGACAGCCAGGACTTTTACGGTCTCAGCATCAACCTGGCAGCAATCGCTGGCCGCAGCGATTTGACCGAAGACAAGGTCCGCCTGGAACAGCAGGAAAAAGAGCTGTTCGAGCGAGTGACCAAACTCAACAAAGAAAGCGAAGCGCTGGAAGCCGCTTTGCAAGCCGCCAACAAACTGCGCGAGCAGGCCAAAACAGTGCTGGACAAAGCCCAACAACGCGTGCAGCAGGCCGAAAAGCTGGAGGAAAACCTGCGCGGCGAGGCCCATGCACTGGCCGACCAGATCAAGGCCGAAACCGCCAGGGCCAAGCAACAGTTGGAACAGGCAATCAACCAACTGTCAGCCGACATCAAAGTCTGCGATCAAACCTTGACCGACATCGAAAACCAGCACCAGCAAGCACTGCTGGAACTGCAAAACGAGCATCTGGCCCGCAAAGGCATCATCGAATCGGATTGTAAAAATCTACTGGAAACAATAAACGAGCATAAAGAAGCACAGCGCGCGCATTTCAATCGGGAGCAGGCGCACATCAATCAGCAGTTGAAAAGTGACCTGAAGGAAAGCGGTGCCGACGAAACCATTTTTACACGGACAAAAGAGCTGGAGATGCTCAAAGGCAAGGAACAAGACGCTCGCAGCTTCCAACGCAAGGCCCAGGAATATCAAGACTGGCTGCGACAACGCTGGCAACAGCACCCGGAACATTGCCGACAGCGGGATGAATGCCAGCGCCAGATGCAACAATTGAACGACGAAATCAAGCAATTGAAGCAAGATTTCCAACGGCAACGCACACAGTTGAATCAGCACATCGGCGAGTTGGAGGAACAACTGAAGAAAAACAACGGCCTGCTGGCGCAACTGGAACAAAGCCTCGAGCAATTGCGCAATTGTCCACCAGTCTACGCGGAGGAATTATCCGAATATGCAGCCGGCACGCTACCGCGCCTGACGCAAGACAGCCTCAAGGATCGCAAGCGCCACGAGCGCGAAATTCAAGGCGGCAAGCAAACCCTGGTGCAGTTGTTCAACAGACACCAGCGCAGCCAGCTGGCGGAAGCCTGGTCGCAGGCTTTGAATGCAGCAGCCAACAGCAACGAGTATTTTCAAGCCGAAGCGCTGGAAATCGAGCAACCGTTGATCGATGTGCTGCAGATGGTCGGCCATGTAAAACAGGCCACGGCCCAACAGATCGAACTGCACGCCTCCAGCGTCAATACCTTTTATCTGCATTTGCATAACTTCGAGCGCGCGATCAAACAAACCGGCAGCGAGCTGTCCAAATATGTCAGCGAGGAACGCTATTTCGCCGCGCTGGGCGAGATCACCGTCAATATCCGCTCGAAGATGAGCGATCTGGAATACTGGCAGGCCCTGAAGAAATTCGGCGACCATTATGAACAATACCGCGACAATGCCGAACTGAGCGGATCACATGAGATTCCGGAAGGCTTGGTGCAAGCCATGGGCGAACTGACCGCGCTGCTGCCTGCCACCGGCGTCAAGATCAAGCATCTTTCCTTATTCGATATCGAATTCAGCATCTTCGAAAACGGCCAACTCAAACATGCCCGCAACGCCCGGGAACTGAAGGATGTCAGCTCCACCGGCCTGTCTTATCTGGCCTTGATTACTTTCTTCACCGGCGTCACCGCCATGCTGCGCAAACAAAACCCGACCGTGGTCTGTTGGCCCATCGACGAACTGGGCGACCTGGCGCCGGAAAACATCGAGGCCATGATGAATCTATTGGCCAAACAGAATATCCAAATCCTGTCGGCTACCCCGACCGCCGACCGTCACGTGCTCGGCCTGTTCAAGCGCCGCTATCTGATCAACCAGCAAAAGCTGCACGAAGTCGATTTGCCGCCCAGCAAGCTGGAGCAACTGTTGAACGCGCAAACGGAACAGGAGACCGCTCATGTTTAAGCAAGTCGCCGAAGCGCTACTCAGCGGCCATTTCATTTGCCCGACCGCCTACCCCGATGCCTTCGAGTATTTGTCGCAAGCGTCCAATGCCGACAAGATCAACGCGTTTTTAAAACTCTTGGACCGGGAACTGTTCGATCTGGACGGCGAATTGTTTTATGCGGCCTACACCGTGGTCGACGACAGCAATCGGCCCGCAATCAGAGAAGCCTTTTCCGAAGTCCGCTCGCAATTGCGCCCGGTAGTGGAATGGATGGACATGGTCATGACCGCGCTGGGCCAGGACATGCCGATCCGGGCCCGCGACGAAATCCGCCTGCATCAGTTACTACAGGCCCTGGAACATGAACCCTCGTTGGCTGAACAACTGAACCGGCTGACCCAATTAACGCTGTTCAAGACCAGCAAAACTAGTGTGCACGATCAATTGCTCTGGGTACTGCAAAAACTGGAACAGACCGGCTATCTGGCCCGACCCAATCAACAGGCCTCGATGTACATCGCCACCGGCAAGATCAATTATCTGCATCAGGTCATCGCCTTCCTGAACGACGCCGAAAACCTGGAGCTGGATCAGCACGCGACCGGCGGGAGCGGCGGCGAACAGCAGGAATTGTTTTTATGAGCTTCGACCACGAGCAGATTGCCGGCTTGATTCGTAAGCTGGCCAGTGCCGACCAATTGCTGGCGCAAACGTATATCAACGGCGCGGTGTTTGCCGACGACGACAACCGGAGCACGATCGACAGCTTGAAAAAATCCGGCATCTTGCGCACGGCCGATGCCAGCGATGAATACCGCTTGACCGGCGACCTCAAGCGTCTGATCGACCGTCTGCTGCTACGCAACCAGCGCTACCAGCAAAATATCAACATGGCCAAGCTGATCCTCAGCATAGAAGAGGACATCGAAGATTACCGCCGCGCGCTGGAACATAACCAGCAGGACGAAGCCCAGTTTCATCTGGAACAGATCGACGATACGCTGTACGAAGCCATCGAGGCTTTGGAAAACAGCCTCGGCGTGATGTTCGCAGCGATCACCAGTCAGTTCGGTTTCGTCAGTTCCTTAAATGGCAAAATCCGGCAAAATCAGCGGGCACTGGCTTATGCGCAACAACTGGTGCGGGAACTCAACCACGTCAGAATCGATAATTGCTATGACTGGCTGAGCAGTTGGAGCACCATTCCGCCGGAACTGAGCCGCAAGATCATCTATTTCATCGACCAATACAAAAGCATCGTCGAACGTCTGACCGCCATCGTCGGCCGCATGAAAACATTGCTGTTCAAATTGCGGCTGCAGGAACAAACCGCCAACCGCTGCCGGGCCATGGCGCAGTTCTTGAGACAGCATCCGGAATGGGAACCTTTGGACTGGAGCGCAAGCGCCGCCATTCCCGACCTGTTGCGCCGAGGCACCGGCCTGAACTTGCAGCCTGGTATCAACACGACCAATCCGATCTTGCAGGCCGATCTGGCCGCCATCGTGCAGGAATTGCGGCGCCAGGCCAAACCGGTCGCGCCGCTGGCACGGGACAGCGCGACATCGCCGCTGGACACGCAAATTCCGGGGCAAATCGAATACGATCAAGACCTGTACGAAAACCATATCGAAAACCTGTTTGCACAGGCATTGGCACGGCAAGGCCGCAAAGTTTCGGCGCTGCGTTACTGGCGCGAGCAAGGCCTGGAAATCCAAGCCGAACTGTGGCTGGACATGGTGTTTGCGCAATATTGCTGCCTGCCGGGGCGCATGCGCCGCGCCATTGCATTGGACATGCAAGGCGAAAACCTGGCAGGCTTCGACGGCAACCAGATCATAGAAGAAATCCAGTTGCAACGGGTGGCATGACATGGACGGCAAGATGTATCAATGGCTCAGCGCCCTGGTCAGGGACAAGCCGGACCAAGCTACCAGCCGCGCGCTTACCCAATTGGGCCGGCAAGTACAAGCTCACTATGGCTGCGGCCATATCAGCAAGAACCGTTTGCTTTTCAGCGCCGAAGACAAACGCCGCCTGCGCCAGCTAGTCCTGGATGAAGTCGGCCTGGACCCTTTCCTGGTCGAACGACTGCCGGAAAGCCGTCTGCAGATGGCCCACTATCATGGCAACGAAAAACTGGCAGCCAAACCCGCCAGCGCAGGCCACCTGCTGCTGAACAGCGCCGACGGCATGCTTCGCATCAACGGCGTGCAAATAGCACTGCACCCCAAAAGCATCCTATCGGCCGGCCTGCTATGCCTGAATTCCAGTATTGAAACGGTCGAACACAAAACCCTCGTCGTCATCGAAAACCTGGCCATCATGCAGCTATGTCACACGTGGCCACTGCCGCTGCTGGACCAACAATCACTATGGATCTATCGCGGCGACCACAAAAGCGGCGCCACGGCCCATGCCTGCCGCGACTTTGTAGAACGTTTCGGCGCCGACAAAACCGTCATCGTCTTCAGCGACATGGACCCCATGGGCCTTCAAATAGCGTTGACGATGCCCCACGCGGATTACTGGTTGGGGCCTGAGCAAATGGCATGGCGTTCCTGCCTGCAAAGCAAGCTGGCCAATCGCGAGGGATTTGATGTGCAAGCCGGCGCGCTGGCTTATTTGCAACAGCTATCGGATCAACTGACGCTGACCAGGGTTCTGCATGAACTGTTGATGTGTTTTAGACAAGAGCGGAGTTCTTATCGACAGGAGCACATGTATAGCCAGCGAGTCGGGCTGGCGTTATTTTCGGTGACAAGGTAAACATCTGATTTATGCGCCCTCATCCTAACCTTCTCCCGGCGGGAGAAGGCATTTTTATGACAACCGCCAAAGCATCCCGTCATGCACAAAGGTCGTCATTCCGGCAATCCCTGCCGGAATGACGACCTTGTATATAGAGATTTGCCTTAAAGCAGAGGCTATCTGATGTAACTGGCGCTTCGAGCTGGAAACGGTATAGGCTATGTAAAACGCGCCTTAGGCCATTTTCTCCGGCTTGAAGGCTACTTGGCCCGGCAATAACGCGCGGACGTCTTCCGTCAAAAATCGCTTCAAGCCGCGTCCCAGTCTTTGCGCCAATAGCGACACGGCCTGATCCTTATTGACGAAAATCGCCGCTTGTCTGCCTTTACGGTATTTGCTCAACGCCCTACGAACCGAGGCGCATAAATAGCATTCGGTTCCAGGCGGTAACGTGGCATCGAGGTCTCTCAATAAATGAGGGGTTATTTTATTCATGGCATCCTCCTTTTCTAAACAGAAAATCAGTGGTGAATCCATAAACCAAGTAAAGGTCCTGTTCCAAACCTGTTATTTGAAAAATAACGGTTTCAAGTTAACACTGCCGCAGTAAAAATCAATAGTTTTTTGGCCGATTTTTTTGCCAGGCATGATTGACAAAACAGCAAAGGCTTGACTTACCCATTCGAATTCTGAATCCATGCCGCATTTGGTGCATAATTCAATTTCAGTTTTATTTCGGACAACGATATGCAAATAGCGGAACACTACGCAAAACCCGTGTTTGGCAAACTTGGCGGCTATTTTCAGCGCATCAACGATTTCAAGGATACGTTCAGCCTGCGTTGGGGCCGAATCGAGTTTGATATGCATCACGGCATGTCGGCCAATCTGAAAGTGATCCTGAAGGTCTATCGCGACAGTATTTGCGAAACCTTCATCGTGGATACCGACGCCTTCGATATCGAATGGGATCGGCATAAGCGCGCTACCCGCGATTTTTTCGTTCATCCCTACTCCAGCCATTTCGGCAAGATCAATTGCATCAAGTTTTCCTTCATCGTCCACTTGGGCGAACATTCGATAGCCTCGCGCCATGAATACATCTTCATGGACTGGCATCAACTGCAGGACGGCCATCATCAACAGCGCACGATCACCGATGAACATGCCACGCCCAATTATTTCCGCACCTACGAACTGAATCCGGCCGAACTGCAGGCGGATGTGGATTGGTACAACCACCATTTCGATTCCTTGCATTTGATCCCCAAATTCACCAAGGGGCAGCAATATCATCCGTATCATCCCAAGCGCTTCATCCACGACCATATCGACAAGGTCATCATGGTCAAGCGCGACAACCCCAACCGCTTGTGCACGATCAAAGTCAGCGTCGATTGCATAGACGACAACGATTTCATCAATCATTTGATACACGCCAGCCATCAGGGGGTTTGGGTGCAATGCATCGTGGACTGGCGCAAGATGACGCTGACCAACAGTCACACTTACGCCAATCTGAAACGCTCCGGCATCGAACTGATCGGCGTGTTCTGCACCCCGAAACACCACTTGATCGAAGTCGAGCCGGACATGCACACCAAGTTCATCATCTTCAATGATGAGGACGCCATCCTGGGTTCTTTCAACATCACCTTCGACCGCTGGTGGGCCAACTGGGAATCGGGCATGACCTTCCATTCCAAAGGGGTCTGCCGCTTGCTGGACAATATCTTTCAAAGCCAGCGCGGCGGCGTGATCCAGAAATACGGCATCGATCCTTTAAGCCCGTTCAATTTGCTGTATACCTTCGGCCGTCACACCATGGCCAACGGCAAGATCTATCGGCCGCACCACGCCATCCTGGCGGAAATCCACAGAGCCCGGCATTCGATCAAACTGTGCCTGTTCCTGATCGGCGAACTGGTGGGCGATCATCACGACAGCGTCGTCACGGCCCTGATTCAAGCCAAGGAACGCGGTGTCGACGTGCGGATTTTGTTCAACGGCCATCTGGCCCGGCAAGGACGCATCGGCGTGGAAAGGCCGATGCACGAAGAATTGAACCGCCCGCTGCTGCCGGCCGTGCAACGCCTCAGATGGGCCGGCATCCCGGTAGGTTTGGTCTATGGGCAGGATGACCATCCCGTGCCCTACTCGCCCATTCATTCCAAATATTGCGTGATCGACGATTACATCGTCATCGAAGGCAGTTTCAATTGGTACAATACCTCGGTGTTCTCCCATGATCTCGTCGTGGTAGCGGCCAATCATGATGTGGCGCGGCCTTACCTGTATGAATTCGACCAGATTCAACGTGCGTTTCGGGTCTTTTACTGACCCGCCACGCGCCCAGTCCAACCGGAGTTTACGTCATTGAGTGGACGTTATTGCAAAAGCGGGGCTAATTCCAATGCCGCCGGCTCTCCTCGCTTTTGTCAATGCCGAGGCCTTATGTCCTCCAAGACAAGCTGATCGGCTATTCTCGAGTTTTGCCAGCCATTCCCATGCATCGACTATTCTCTCTTGTGTTACCGCTCATTGCCTGCATCGCGCTCGTTGTCAGCTGGCACGAGCTGAATCAGCGGCACATGCGCAATCTGCAAGACCATTTCAAACTGGAATCCCAGCGTCTGGCCACCAAGATCGATGAACGCATGGCCGCCTATGCGCAGATCTTGCGTGCCGGCGCCGGCTTATTCGCGGCTTCCGGCGAAGTCACGCGCAATGAATGGCACCGCTTCGTCAAACAACTCAATCTGGATCAATCCTATCACGGCATTCAAGGCGTGGGATTTTCGCTGTACCTTCGTCCCGAGCAGCTGGCCAAGCACATTCAAGACATCCGCCGCGAAGGATTTGCGGACTACCAGATCCAACCCGATTCCCTTCGCGCCGAATACAGCAGCATCATTTATCTGGAACCCTTCGCCGGGCGCAATCTGCGCGCCTTTGGCTACGACATGTATTCCGAACCGGTCCGCAATGCGGCGATGACCCTGGCGCGCGACAGCGGCAAGGTGGCTTTTACCGGCAAAGTCACACTGGTGCAAGAAACCCACGAAAAGATACAAGCGGGTTTTTTGGCTTACACCCCGGTTTACCAGAACGGCGTTTTACCCGACACCGTCGAGCAACGCCGGCAAAAACTGGTCGGCTGGGTCTATAGCCCCTTTCGCGCCAACGATTTGCTCGATCCCATTCTCCAAAACGATCTGGGGCCGATACGGCTTGAAATCTTCGACGGCGACGACACCGAGCCGCAAGCACTGCTATACGACAGCGCCAACTATTTTCTGGATACCCCGGCCCCGCCGCCCGTGGAAAATGGCATCTTCAGTTTAGTGACCCGGTTATCGCTGGAGGGGCACCACTGGACGCTGCGTTTCAACGCCTTGCCCGAGTTCGTGTCATCCACCAAGCTTGAACCGCCATGGGTGGAGATGTCGGCCATCGGCATCATCACGCTATTATTGTTTACAACCAGCTGGGCCTTCTTCAACACCCGCAAACACGCCCAGCACATTGCCGGGCAATTGACAAAAACCCTGCGCGAAAGCGAAAACAAGCTGAAACGCATCCTGGACGACATGCCGGTCGGCATTTGCCTGGTGGAGCAAGCGGGCCAAATCTCCTTTCGCAACCAGCGTTTCAGACAATTGTTTGGCTATAGCGAAAAAGACGCGCCGTCACTCAAGGAATGGTGGCAATTGGCCTATCCAGACCCCGATTATCGCCGGCAAGTGCTCGAGACCTGGAACGGCGAAATCGCGCGCGCCGCCAGCACCGCCACCGATATAAAGCCCATTGAGTACCGCGTCACCGCAAAAAACGGACAAACGCTGGACGTGCAGATTTCCGGCATCACTTTCGGCGAAAGTTTTCTTGCCACCTTCGTCGATCAGACCGAGCGCAAACGCCTGGAACAACACCTGGCCACCCGTAGCGACGAACTCCAGGCCATATTCGATGCCGCCCCGCTGGGCATCGTGTTGCTGCGTAACCGCATCGTCCTGAACTGCAACCATAAACTGGAACAACTCTTCGGCTACTACGCCGGCGAACTGTGCGGAGATTCGACGCAAAAATGGTTCACGGACATCGCCGCATACCAGCGCTTTGGCCAGGAATTGTATCCCCATCTCGGCACGGACAAAGCCGCTCAGCGCGAACAACTCTTCGTAGGCAAAAATGGGCGCACTTTCTGGGCGAGAGTCACGGCCCAATTATTGAGCCATTCCACGGAAGGGGATACCTTGATCGCCATCATCGAGGACATGACCCAGGAACGCGAAGCGACCGCCAGGCTCGCGGAACAAAAAGAATTGGCCGAAGCCGCCAGCCGCGCCAAAAGCGCCTTCGTCGCCAACATGAGCCACGAAATTCGCACGCCGATGAACGCCGTGCTCGGTTTGCTGCAGTTGCTGCAACACACCGACCTGAACCCACGCCAACTCGACTATACGCAAAAAATCAAGGCCGCCGCGCAGTCCCTACTGGCTATCTTGAATGACATCCTGGATTTTTCCAAAGTAGAAGCCGGCAAACTGGTGCTCGACAGCACCGCATTTCGCCTCGATGAATTGCTGCGCAATCTCTCGGTCATGCTGGCTACAAACCTGCATAACAAGCAGGTCGAGATATTGTTCGAGCTCGACCCGAAAGTTCCGCGTGCCTTGCGCGGAGACCCGCTGCGGTTGCAACAAGTGCTGCTGAATCTGACCGGCAACGCCTTCAAGTTCACCGAGCACGGCGAAGTCATCCTCGGATTGCACTTGGTGGAGGCCACGCCGGATTCCGCCCGGATCGAGTTTTCCATACGCGATACCGGCATCGGTATTCCCGCGGACCGCTTGAATGCCATTTTCGAGGGCTTTGCCCAGGCGGAATCATCGACCTCGCGCCGCTATGGCGGCACCGGCCTCGGTTTGCCTATCAGCCAGCGCCTGATCCGTTTGATGGGCGGCGAACTGATCGTCGAAAGTACGTTAGGCCAGGGGAGCCATTTTCATTTCATTCTCGACTTTGCCCGCGACGCCGAAACCCTGGCAACTGAACGAGAAGTCGTGCGCGGCATCGACCCTGACACCTTGTCGCGCCGCATGCATGTCTTGATAGTCGACGACAATGCCACGGCTCGCGAGGTGTTGGCGCACACCACGCAATCCTTCGGCTGGCGTACCGTAACCGCGGCCTGCGGCAACGAAGCCCTGGAGTTGATACGAGACCGGCTCAAGATCGGCGATCCATTCGATGTCATTTGCATGGATTGGCTGATGCCCGGCATGGACGGCTGGGAAACCGCTCAACGCATACGCGCGCTGCAACATGAATCTATTGGCGCCCCTATCATTCTGATGATCACGGCGCACGGCCGAGAATTCATCGTCGAACGCCTAGAACGTGAATCCATGCCGCTCGATGGCTTTTTGGTCAAGCCCATCACCCCTTCCATGCTATTCGACGCCATCGCCGAAGCCACCGGAGGCCGTTCGGTAACCCAGGAGCAGGTTGAAATATCCCGCCGGCCCGACGGCAAACCGCTCGCAGGCCTGCATCTGCTGCTGGTGGAAGACAATCCGTTGAATCAACAAGTCGCGCAAGAATTATTGACTCACGCCGGCGCCCACGTCCAAGTCGCCAACAACGGCGAGCAATGCATAAATTGCATCAATACGCTGCCTCGCCCCTTCGATGCGATATTGATGGACATCCAGATGCCTGGCATGGACGGTTATCAGGCCACCCACATCCTGCGGAAAGACCTGCATGTCAAAACCCCCATCATTGCAATGACCGCCAACGCGCTACCGTCCGATCGGGAGGCCTGCATGGCCGCCGGCATGAACGACCATATCGGCAAGCCTTTCGACATCGCCGAATTGATCGCCGCCTTGCTACACCATTGCGGTAAAAAAGTCAGCGGCTCGACTAACGCCGCCAAATCCATCACGGTCGACACCGGCCTGCCACCGCTGCCGGCCGGTTTCGACACCGCTCACGCCTTGGCCCGGCTAGGCAATGATCGCGGTCTGTATGCGCAAATGGCGCGGCGTTTTCAGAACGATCAACAAGAGATGCTGGCACGCATGGATCAGGCCATGCAGCAACAAGACCATGCCAGTCTGGCCCGGGAGCTGCATACCCTGAAAGGCCTGGCGGCGACGCTCGGCGCGCGGGCCCTCTCGGAACAAGCCGCGGCGGCGGAAACCCGCATCAAGGACAAGGCGGATCGGCCAGAGATCGAACAGCTCATCGCCGCCTTGCGCGAACGACTGCGGGAAAGCAATCGCCTATTGTCCGATTTAGCCGAGCGCTTGGATCCGCCCCGTCCTGCCGCAGCGGCCTACCCGGCCAATCCGGA
This sequence comes from Methylomonas rapida, assembly GCF_024360925.2. Taxonomy (NCBI): domain Bacteria; kingdom Pseudomonadati; phylum Pseudomonadota; class Gammaproteobacteria; order Methylococcales; family Methylococcaceae; genus Methylomonas; species Methylomonas rapida. The sequence goes on from NZ_CP113517.1 coordinate 3,742,623, forward strand.
ACGGATACTGGAACTGCTGAAGCAACTCGAGCGGCTGCTGGTCGAACATAACATGCGCGCGCTAGAGGCCCATGCCGAACTCAAGCGCGAAGTCGCCGCCATGCCAAGCGCGCCCTACGCCGCCTTGGACGACGCCATCGGCAAACTTGACTTTGCAGCCGCGCATGAACAAATCCTTACTCTATTAGCCTTACATAATCCATGACTTTTAAGTATATACCGCCTTCCCAGTTAGCCCCCCTGCTTGTGTTACCGGAGCGGCCAAGGCTTTTGATCGTGGACGATCAGCCCATCAACATTCAAACGCTATATCGGATTTTTCAGAGCGACCACGAAATATTCATGGCCACCGATGGCCAGCAGGCTTTATCGTTGTGCTGGAATGGCGTGCCGCCGGATTTGATATTACTGGACATCGTCATGCCGGGCCTGGACGGTCTGACAGTGTGCCGCCAACTGAAAACCAACCCCCTGACATCGGACATCCCGGTTATTTTCGTCACCGCGCAAACCGATCCTAATGACGAAACCCGAGCCCTGGAAGCCGGCGGCGTCGACTTCATCACCAAACCGGTCAACCCGGCAGTCGTTCGCGCCCGCGTAAAAACCCATCTGACCTTGAAATTCCAAAACGACTTGCTGCGGGTCCTGGCTTTCATAGACGGTTTGACCGGCCTCGCCAACCGCCGCCGTTTCGATGAAACCTTGCAACTGGAATGGCGGCGCTGCCGCCGGAATGATTCGCCGCTGGCCTTGCTGATGATAGACATCGATCACTTCAAACTTTACAACGATCGCTACGGCCATCAAGCCGGCGACAGCTGCTTACAGGCCGTCGCCGCAACCCTGAAAGCCGCCTTTGGCCGCGCCCAGGATCTGGTGGCGCGTTACGGTGGCGAGGAATTCGTTTGCCTGCTGCCGGAATGCGATCATGCCGCGGCAAAACCGAAAGCCGATGCGCTGGTGCAGGCAGTGGCCGCGCTCGGACTGCCTCACGAGAGTTCACCGACGGCCGCCACCCTGACCATCAGCCTGGGGATTGCCGTGATCATTCCGAATGTCAGCCGCAGCCCGGAGGACTTGGTGATGGCGGCTGACGCGGCGCTTTATCAAGCCAAACAGCAGGGCCGCAACCAAGTCTGCTCGGCGCCGCTATCATGAAACCGTTAGCGGGCTTGTAATCGAAAAAGCTGAAGTTTTTTCACTCCAGAACGCGAATCCAGGAGTGCGATAGCTGAAGCTATCGCACTGGCCAAAGCGATTAGCCAATGTTTAGAAATGTGTGGGAAATAAGCTCGACAATGATAGGCGCGAATTCATTCGCACTGTGCGGATAAATCCGCACCTACACCGAATACTTGCATGGATTATTTCATGTTCATTCCTTACCGACGTTGGCAGCCTACTGAAGCAGATGCTCATTGCTCAGAAACTTGCCGAGCTTCTTGTCGGTTTGCGAGGTGTGCATCACGAACCAATCAAACAAGAACACAACCACCGCTTCCAGGTTGATGCGGTCCTGGGCATAAGCCTCCACCCGCTCGCGCAGGCTTTCCATCAATTCGACATGCTTGCGCTGATGGTCCAGATAATCCGGATAGCCGGTTTTCAACATCAGGTTTTCCTCGCTGTAAAAGTGAAAATCCACGAACTTTTCCACTTCCCGCAGCAAGCGCAGGCACCAATCCTTGGGCTCTTGTCGTTCGGATGCTTCCGACACATGGCGGATCAAGTCCAAAAACACCTGATGCTCGCTGTCGATGCGCGGGCGCCCTAACTCAAACTTCTTTTCCCATGGAATATCAATAGCCATGAATTGCCTCTAATGTTTTAAACAACGGACTAAGGTTTGGCCGCTCGATAAGGACCGAGCGGGTCGGCGCCCAAGGTGCCGACCAACAACTGTAAATAGTCCGGACTTTTGACTTGATTCAGCTTTAGTTTGGCCCGCTGCAAGCGTTGCGTCAGTTGCATGTTGCTGACATGGGCGTTCAAACGGGTGTCTTGTGCCTGTTCTTGCAGATAGTCGACATGGCGCTGCCACAAGGCGACATCGCGCCGTTGCTTGATTTCCAGTCTTTCATGATACCAATCCGAGTTCAGCAAATACTCGCGCGTAAACATACTTCGGATTTCGTGGTGATGCGCATCCATTCCCTTGTAATGACCATCGGCCATGATATGCAACAAGGCATACAGCGGCGGACAGGCATCCTCGATGCTGCCATCATCGAGGTATTGCTGGGCCACGCGCTGCTGAGTCTCGACGATGTTGTTCACGCCATCGACGAACACATCCAGATTTTGTACTTCTGGCTGCAAAATGTCGTCAGTGAACACCGCATAAGGATTGTCGAAAATCTTGCCCAACAAGCCATGCACGAAATGGCTGGTGATGCGATAACCCAGGCGACTGGCCAGCACCAGGCGGCCGTTATGCTCGAAATCGGCCAAAGGCTCCAGATAACCGTGTTTCAAAAGATAATCCGGGTGACGCTCTGTCGGAGACAGGCGGGCCCAGATTTCGGGAATCAACAAACTGATGTCGTGATCGACGCGAATATCCGGGCCGATATGGCCTGCCGAGCTGGAAAAACCGGGGTAACCCGTCAGGATGAACGATACCAGGGCATTGTTCAGATCGGCCGTCGGCCGCAGCGCATTGAAAGGTCCCTTGGTCAGCGCACCTTCGCTGCCGGCGCCGGTGGTTGACGGAGATTTGCCGGTCAACGAGCAGACGAAGTCCATGAACAGCTCGGGCAGTTCCTGGTAATGAATCGGGTTATACACCGCCAAGGCGCGAATCGGGCCATCGGGCGGATTGTTGCGACGCCCCGTCAGCACCGCATCGACCGGGTGACAAACCGGCTGATGCAACGGAATCTTGCGATGCAACCGCGCCCCCATTTCTGCCACGTATTTGCGTAGCGGCTTGATCAAGTCGCCGCGGGTTTCCAGATAACGCGGGTTTTTCGAGGGCTTGCCGTCCACCAACCGCGGATGAGCCGAGGACACCACATAAGGCTCCCGCTGCTGATAGGCCTCGTGCAACAGTTGCTGCATCGGTGGCGTGAATTTGGAAAACGTCATCACGTCTTCGACCACATTGGCGAGTTTTTCAGGGTCCAGTGGCTCGAAATTGGCCATGAAATTGCCCGGCGCCGACATGTTGGCTTCGGTTTGTTTGTCGTAACCGGGATGAATGGCATCGTCGGGGCGCTGGAACAGCCGGTATTCACAGTTGGTGACCAGCTTGACGCTATTGACGTGCGGATTGTCCACCGCCAGCCAGCGCCGGATGCTATCGACCGGGGTCACCACGGAGGCGCTGATATCGTCTTCCATCTGCACCTTTTCGCAGGCCAGATAATCCTGCCGTACCTTGAACGTACGCCAGCCGCCATCCTGATCGAAACCCACCCGCAAATAGGTGGCGACGATCTTGCGGTGGTGCAATTTGAGTTCATGGCCCGGCGCGCCGTCGATGATGTCGACCGACAAATGGTCGCGCCAGCGGTCGCCCCATTCGCTGCGATAGAAGCGTTTGATGATGAAGACCAAAGCCAAGATACTTGGGGGGATAGACTTGAGCCAGGCGTTGAATTCCGCCGTATAGGTCGGCGATGGAGTCAGTAGCTTGATCACGGAACCCAGGCTGCGTTCGGGGCTCAACGGCGGCCGGCTGATACCGGTCGGATGCGGCGTCAAGAAGCGGTCGGAATAGTCGCGATCGAAAATCGCCTGCACCTTATCCAGATCGCGTTGCAGATCGTCGACGAACAACGGGCCATAAATGACGGCGTCTTCGATGGACTTGGAAATTTCCGATTTGCCGCCGCCCGATACCGTGCAGGGCTTATGGCAAAAAGTGCCTTCGGCCACGGTGCCGACCAGGCGCCAGGACGGCGCGCCAGGATGTTTGCACATCTCGATTTTGTAGCCATTGGGCTGGATGTAAATCTTGCCGGGGCGCAGGCGTATGCTGTGGCTTTGGCCATTTTTGACCCAGGTGATCTTCTGGGAATTCAGATTCATGCGCAAATCCTGCGGCACGTAGATGATGTCCGGGAAATGCTTGTCGACCGCATAACCTTCGGGCTGCACATCCATCACAGGCCCATAGTGGTAGGCCATTTCGTCGAAATCGTAGCCCGGCTCGCGCGTTACGCTTTCGACGCCGAATTCGTCGCCGTGGTTATAGCGTCTGAACGCCAAGGCGCCGCCGGCATGTTCCTCTTCGGCCAGACCATAGAGATTGGCGGCGAAGCTGATCTGGGTTTTGACTTCTTTCTTGCAGTAACCGTAATAATTGTCCGCCAGCAGCGTGACGATGACGCCGGACGCATCGCGGGCCGTCAACTTGAAGGCCTGGCCGTTGTTGTACAACTCGTCTTCTTGCTCCCAGCACATGCCATCGGCGCGCTGCCGTTCCGTGGCGTCATCCCAGTGCGGCAGGCCGACATCCTTCTTGCGCAGTTTGGCCAGGTGCGGGGCCAGGATCACGCAACCACTATGCCCGCTCCAATGGTCGACATCCAACGCCGCGTCGCATTCGGGCAATGCCGGGTTGCCGCCGTTGCCGAAAATGCTCTCGACGAAATCCAGATTGCTGACTAGATTGCCGGGGGCGAAGAAACGAATCTCCATCGATTTCTCCGGCTCGATACCCGGGATCTCCGGACAAACGATAGGCCTGAGTAACAGCGAGGCAAACATCCGCGCGGGCTGAGGCTGATTGGCGGTAAACGGCACGATCAACATGTCAGCCGGCGGATTCAAGGCCTGCTCCAGCATTTTGGCGAAGGTCAGTTTGGGCACCAGTTTCTTGTCGCCCGGCACCGGCAAGCCGCCATCGGCGACATGAAACGAGCCTTCGGTGGTGCGCCGGTCGCTAGCCGGGTTGTGCAACACCCCTTGTTTGACTCGATAACTGGAGACGATTTCGGATTTGAACTCGTTGGCGCCCAATGGCAACGACAACTCGCGTGCCACCCCATGGCGATCCAGTTCAAAAGTCATCGTCGGCAAGGTTGGAATTTTGTCCAATCCCACATCAGCCAGGTAGCGATCCAGGAAATCCTGAATCCGTCGATCGGCCGGATAGAGCGAGGAACCGGCTAGCAGGCGATTTTTTTCCAGATAGCTATTCAGCAAATCCTGCGCGGTATCCATGAACGCCGCGGATTGGCCATCGTTGCAAGTCGGTTGTCCGCAAGATGCCAACTTCAGATTGATATAAAGATGCAAATGCTGCCTGATGCTATCCTGATCGCACTGTTTTTCCCCCAGGCCGAGTGCGCGTAACTGATCCATATTGCCCCCATGGTTGTTAATTTGTTTCTCCATGATATAGCAAAGCCGCGTTTTCGGCAGTAGTTAAACCCAGATCGAATACGGGGGATTTCGAGCAAAACTCAAGATACCGGCCGCCCTGGCAGGCAAACGAGGCCGTCTAGCTCATTATTGCTAACGATAAAGCTACCACGGCAAAAATGATGGCAATTTTTAGCCAGACGCGTGCGGCAATGGACAATGTGCGCTCTCCACGCAAATAATCACCGACGACGAAAGCCACGAAAATAAAAGACAAGACGCCCAATATCAGCGCGGTAATATTAACCATGACTACGAGTCCGCTTGCAGCTGCCCTTGTTGACGCCATCCCGGCGCGCGCGTTTCAAACAGCCTCTCATCGGGATTCATCAAGGCCAATTCCAGCGCAGCGGCGGAGCGCTGACGCTGGAATCCCTCATGCAATATGTTCCGGCATCGAGCTTCCGAAATCGGCGCCCCCAACAAATAACGGGCACTGTTTTGAAACCGATGCTGCCTGGCCGACCACCAGGATTGAATTTTGACCGGATCGGGCCAGGGCAAATCTTCGTCGCTATCGAGCTGAACGTTTTCATCTTCAGGATTCTCTGTCGGCCCCGATTCAAAGTTTTCTGGCTTATCGGCGTCCAAATCCTCATAGGCAATATCGGCACCGGTAATGAAACTGAACGATTCACCCGCCAGGCGCGCCAATTCGGGTGTTTCCATTTGCTTGATCAGCCAAGGCACATAAAATGGATCACCTATCATGCCGGTGCCTGCGACCAAATCGCGTTGGCGTTCTGGATACTGAGCCAGACCTTTCAATAAGGCGCCGGCTTGGTCGACAGGCAATGCGCGCAGCAATATTGGCAAGGCCTTTGGAAACTGTTTTGCGCCGGTGACAATAAAGGTTTTCAGCGCCTCCAAAGCTTCGTTACGGTTCCCCAGCATTACCACAGACCAAGCCGCCCAAAAGCGAACCGGCGCGTCTTTGCTCAGGAAGCAGGCGCGGAGGCCATGAATCAAATCGCGGCGTTTCAGCTCGCCGGCTGCTCTCAATGCGCGTGCACGCAACGGCACGGGGGCATCGGCATCCTGAATCAGATCATCCAGGATTTTGCCAGGATCGACACGATGAATCGAGCAGGCGGAAATGCCGATGAATTTGTGAAAATCTGACGCCGAAGCCAGCCATTGTTTTACCGTGCCTGAAAGTTTCGCGGGTTCCGTCCAACCCAAGGCCGAAATCAAACCTTTGCAGGCCTCAGGCGACGTTTCGGCGACGCCGAGCACCTTGACCAACTTTTGCGGGTCTTTGCTTTCCAGGGCCAATAAACCGGCCGCAAACACCTCGCCCGCCTCGCCGATTTCCAAGGCTTGCGCACACAGCTCCCAACCTTCCGCGCCGGCAATCCGCAAGCCGTCCAGATGCGCTTCGACGCGGTTGTCGAGTTTGGCCAAGTCTTTAAGGCGGTAATGCGGAGCATGCACGGCATAACTGCGGAGCACCCACAGAAAAGCCGCTTCTTCGGCGTGTTGTTCGATGATATGGGAAACGACGGCAGCGGACATCAACTATGGCCTAATTAAATTATTGTTGAAATCGTAGGGTGGTTTCGGGCCATTGAAGCGCCATTTCAAGACGCCCAGAAACGTTGGTATATATTGCGGCTTCATATCGGTCACGATGGATTGCCAGGCAAATCCCCCTACCTTAATCCATCGTACGCCGTTTACACGATCCTAACCCAGACCTTTCCATCAAAAGACATGATGTCGTCTTCACCGTTAGACCACATCACACCATCTGCGGTACTTAGCTGATAGCAAGTCTTAGGAGCATCATTTCCAAAATCAACTTTGACCAACCGCTGTCCTTCCAGTCTATATACCGAGCTCATGGACGAAACATAGACTGTATCCTCAAACCACTCGACATCCCAAAGATCCTCATCGGTGCTTTCATGATTTATAACTTCCCATGTTTCGCCCGAGCCGCACATTAATGTACCGTTGTGGCCGGCAATATATACTTTTCCATCAGCAGCACATTTAACGCTCGTTAAATGTGCGTTTGTTGGCATATCAAGTTTCACCCAAACTTGTCCGTCATAATGCCATACCTCCCCTTTACGACCGACAGCATAAATATCTTTTTCAGCAAACCCATGAATTGCTTGAATATTAAAAGTATTTGGCAATCCATCATCAATACGCATCCACAGATTCAATTCATCCAGCCGATAAACCAGACCACGTAGCCCAACGGCGAAAGCCCGACCAGCTATCTCTGAAACAGAACGAAAACCACCATAACGCGCTTCCTTTGGCGGTGGTTGACTGCTCTCTAATATATCGCCACTCATAAATCCATTGGCTGTATTTACGGAGTAATACCCCTGTTCAGATATATCTACCAATCCCGGTTCTGGTCTATTAATTAAACAAAGGCTATGCGCATTATAATTACGATCGCCCTGATTAAAATCCCCTCTATTCCATGTAAAAAAAATGGTATGAGGCTCCGCCATCTCTATCTTGGTATCTGCAGCAGCAATATATCCACGGTCCGGTAAACGTACTACGGCAGTTCGTATTGTCAGTCCTTCTAAAGGCAATCTATTATTCATGCGTATCTTTGCTCGATGGCTTTTTAATCTCTATCTCTAATACCCTGAACCTGTACCACTAGCGGGGCGAGTCGTTCTACCCGTAACAGTCGGACGTATATCATCCCCTGAATCTATACCCATGTCGGAATGCCCCGCACGCACTTGCGCTTCAATACAGTCTTTATCACAGCCAGTCACATCTGCGACTGCTTTGGCTCCTACCGCTTCAGACTCTCCTACCTTCCATTTGGCATCCTTTTTGATCGATTTTTTAGATTCAGTCAAATTAGGTTTAACCGACTCATGCTCGAGGGTAGCAATATTTGTTTCGGTATGAATGTCGCCATGTTTTCCTTCTGTTTGACTTGTCCCTTCTTCGCATATGCATGGCGCTTTATTTATTGAGTATTTGTTATCACCGTTTTCATCTTTAAGAAGTGCCCCTTTGTCTTGTTCGGCTTTACTACTTTTACCCGCAAATCCGGACTCATAAAATTGTGATTTTAGAACGACATGGTGCGGCGTCTTTTGTTCTCCATTCCTCCCATTACAACACTTATTAGGGCTATACGGGACTAGCATGCACTTGCGTGCTTCGCAGCAGCCCGCAGAATAATCGTCTTCCGGTGGATTATTACAGTTGTCGGTAACTTTCTTGGCATCGCCTGATTGATTGCAGGGATGAGATGATGTATCCAGCGCCATGCTGTCTAAAAAAGGCCATGGCGGCGTATTCGGTCCCTGAGACGCATGATTATGCGTCGTCATATCCAAATGCCGGACAACGTTTTCCCCCTCAAACTTCACATCCATCGACCAACTGGTAAAGTAAACCTTGCCCCGATTAACGCTGGTAATCACCCCTTTTTTTGCCGCGCATCCCGCCTCATCGCCATAACTGGTCTTGAAGTAGGATTTGTTTTTCAGCATGACTTCCTTGCCGGTTATCTTGACGTGCTTGGTGCCTTCCGTGGTATCCGAATCCTTGCCTGTATTCGGGTAAGGGATGGGAACGCCCGGTGGGGTGGCGGGGTTTTCTGGAGGGGTAAAACAGACGTCGGGAAAAGCGCAGATGGTATTGCCTGATCCCGATTTGCAGGAGACTTCCCGATTATTGGCGAATACGTTATTGGCCATCAATTCCTCGCAGCTTGATAAGACAAAATCAGCGCGCAGCGCTTGCCGTTGTCGTTACCCGTATGCTTTAAAATCCGGTGGCCGGGGGCGATGCCTTTTTTGAATGCATCCAACAACACGACTAAAATCGCAGGGCCAATGCCGGCACCCACTTCGCCAAAGCAATCGGCCGGGTGCCAGATGTCGTAGAATTCCTTGCGCTGTCTCAAGGTACGCGACAGTGCCAGAGCCGCCTCCTTGAAATAGTACTGTTCGCCAGACAGGTCGGTGATGCGGAAATCGGTCGAACCAATCGTACAACCGGCATCGGCTTCGGCCGATTTGATCGCGGCGGCAAGGCCATCCGCGCGCAAAGGCAGTTCGGCATCGACGGTTGCCTTTTCGATGGCAAAGCCCATACCGAGACAATGCAGCCTGGGTTTGTCATCGGCTATTGGTGCGCCGACGATGATCGCCGAAGCGGCTTCACCCGGAATGAAGCCATTCGAATTCTGACTGGTCAACAAGCGTTCCCGTTCCTGATAAGCCATCAGTGACGATGCATTCAAAAAGCCGTCAACGCCCACGATTAGCACTTGCTTGAAACCCTGATCGTGTATCAGCTTTCGGGCTTGGTATAACGCGACGGAACCGGCAACGCGGCCTTGCGGAATCAGAGAGGATTGTTCGTGAAAATCCATCCCCAATTCGGTTTGGACTGCGTGGAACAATTCGTGATCCAGCCCGTCCAATCTTCCTGGCCGCTCGCCTTCCGCGACGCATAACAAGACAGGTGTTTCCACCGGCACGATTTTGATTTCAGAATTGGCCATGCATTCCGCAATCGCCATGCACGCCATTTTTACCAGTTTGGTCAATCCCCGCCAGGGTTGAGCCAACGGAACTTCACAACCCATGATCCACTCACCGCCGGCATCCATGAAACGCGTTTCCTGGAAGTTGTTGATGCCGGCACGAATCGCGGCACACGCGGCGGCGGCATTCAGACCAACACCGCAGACCAGGCCGGTGCCATAGACAGTCAGAGCCTGTGTACTCATTCGATTTCCACGCTGGCTTCACGCCGCTTGCTTTTTACCACGGCATCCAGCGACGGATAATAGGTTTTGCCCAACTCCCTAGCCCGCCACCACGCCGGCGACATTTTGCCCACCAGAACCTGGGCAATCTCGAACATGTTGCGTTTCAACGGCAATCTGGCGCGCCAACACATTGTAAACACGCCGGCGTCGGGTTCGATGATCAAGGTATCGATCACCCCGGATGTTTCGTGTTTGCCGCCTTTTTTGTAAAAAAACACGATCGGCATGTCGATTCTGGGCAATTTGAACCGAATGTTTGATTGCGGGGCCAAATTTCCCAAGGCTACGTCTTCACCGCCTTGCAGATAAGGCAGTTGCTGATCGGGCGGAGCTGCCTGGAAATATTGGTTATCGAAGTCGTGCGGCAAGAACGGAAAAATATTGTCTATCCAGTTTTGATCGTAGGTGCCGGCAAAGGGAAAACGCGGCAGCCAGTTACGACCGATAACGCCAAACGACATCGGCCGATATTCGCCTTTTGGCGAGGTGATGGGACGGTCCATTTCTTCCGTATTCGGTAGCGGTTTGCCTTCGATTTCGATCAAGTGCCGGCGGTAGCCGCGGCCGACCGGGTTTTGCATGAACGCGCCGTGCTGGCCGGGATCGACATGGAAGTTGTCCTGTCCGCCATAAGCACGGTCGTAAGTGATCGGCATTTGTAGAAATGGCCGCGGTCGGCCGGGATTTGCGCCGAGTGCGTTGACTTCCCACTCCCTGTCGCCCACCACATTGAAGGTTTTGATCATGTCGCCTACCTTCAAGCCTACGGGCAATTTGCTGACCGGCTGGCCATTGGGGGCATGGGCGCTGCCGACCAGCAAAACGTCGCAGCGCGGCTTGATCGGGGCGAAGTCGGCTTCGTAAATGGGGGCGGAAAAACCCGGTTCACCGGTAAAGGTGTCGGCCATGATCAACGGCTTTTGTTCCTGCGCCAGTTTGGCGTCGCCGCCGTCGAGTGGAATATTAAACGTGCCCTTGACCACCACCACCAGACTGTCGCGTGCATCCTTATCGGTGCCCTGGGTATAGGTGGCCTGCATGTCGGTGGCGTTTAACAAGTCCATGTGAGTGTCTATTAGTTGATTTGCACCGAACCGCCCTTGATGCGGTTGACGCCGGAGGAACGGCTCAGGACATAGGCCCCGCGAAGGATGATCTTGCCGGCTTTGGTCAGCGTGATGCTGGCTTTGCCACATTTCAACACGATTTCTTCCTTGGCTTCGATGACATTGCGTTCTCCGTCGACGTCGACGATTTTGGCCTCGGACGGAAGCAGTACTTCGGTTTCCTTGGTATGGCGCAATCGTCCAATGATCATCGGCGCGTTTGGATCGCCGTTTTCAAACAGCAAGGCGACTTCCTTGCCTACATCGTCCTTGGTTAACACGGTCGTTGCCCGCGCGGTTAAAGAGGTATCGCTCGGGTTGCCTGGAAAAACCACCAGAGGATGCTGCTCGCCATCGAATCCGGTCAGCACCCCAATCACTACGCCATCGATACGCGTTTGAGCTGAAGTTTCGATTTGATTGTCGAATGCGGTTTCATTCATTGTCGCTACCACTCGCTTTAATTCTGCAATATATTCTTGCCCTTGATCACGACATCCTTGTTGGCCTTGGCGTTGATTTCTCCTGTCCCCTTGATCGTGATGTCCTTGCCGGATATCGTAATCGTGCCGTCCTTTTTCATCGTGATACTGGCCTTGCCGGTTTTGATGGTGACCGAATCGCCGGCATCGATGACCAGATTCTTGCCCACTTTCAGGCTGTCATCCTTGCCCACCGACCCGCTACGGTTTTCTCCGATAGTGGAACTCTGATTCTTGCCTACGCTGACGGTCTGATCTTTGCCAACACTTACCGAATGAGAATTGCCGATGTTGGTCGCCTGATTGGCGCCGACGTTGACCGTTCTGGCCGCGCCCACCACGACCTCTTGCGCCGCGCCGATCGCAATGGCTTCGTTGACGCCGACCGATCGCGTCCTATTCAGGCCAATCGTGATCGTTTCATTGGAGCCGACGGTTTCCGTGCGGTTGACGCCGATGGTGATATTCTCGTTACTCCCTACTTTTTCGGTCCGGTTGACGCCAATCGTGATAGTTTCGTTGTTGTCCACGGTTTCGGTGCGATCATGCTTGACGTGCGTGGTTTCGTCGTGATCGATGGTTTTGCTGCGATCGTGGCCGACCCAATGCGTTTCGTCGTTCTCGACTTCGATATCCTGATTCTTTTCGGCGTGGAGATAAACCTGCTCCGAGCCTTTTTTGTCTTCGAAGCGCAGTTCGTTGGCATTCGCGGAAGAACCACCCTTGGACGAGCGGGACAGAATGCCGGTTTGCGTCATATTGGCCGGCAACGCATAGGGCGGCATGTTGTCACCGTTGTAGACGCTGCCTACGATCAAGGGTTGATCGGGGTCGCCTTCCAGAAATTCGATCACCACTTCATGACCGATGCGCGGAATGGCAACCATGCCCCAGTTCTTGCCGGCCCAGGGATGCGCCACCCTGACCCAGCATGAACTGTCCTGATCCTTTTTACCGAAGCGATCCCAGTGAAACTGCACCTTCACCCGACCGTATTTATCCGTGTAGATTTCTTCGCCGGCAGGCCCCACCACGACGGCCGTCTGCGCGCCATGCACGAGCGGTTTGGGGCTGACTCTGGACGCGCGAAACGGATGTTTATTGTCTTGAGCAATGAAACTGCAATCGAACAATTTCCCTGCTCCCCCCCGCAGCGAACTGGAAAAATATTCTTCCAAAACCATGTGGTAGCTCGCGGAAACGATCAAATATTGTTTGTTTTGGTCATCGCGCGGATGATCCTGCAAGGTAAAAACATGACCTGTCGCCAACCCGCGCGCGTTGCCCTGCCCTTCGCTACGATCGAAGCGCGCATGCAGTTCTTCGATACGCTGGCGGACGAAATGATCGCCAGTGCTGGTTTCGGTGTAATGTCCCGGATAATCGAAGAATTCATGCTCCGCATGGGCATGCGATTCTTTGAGATTCAACTTGACCAGCAGATTGGCTTTGGGCTTTTTGAAGTCATAGTCGGTGATTTCGTAACGCCCCGTCTGCACTTCCCGCGAAAATCCCCACTGGAAAACATGATCGGCACGGGTTTTGTCCACGAGGCCCGTTTCGACATGATACGGAATCCTGGCATAACCGGGAAATGGGCCGAGAGCGGTATTGGCATCGACCAGATACAGCGTGTGTTTGTTCTGTTCGTGGCTAAAGTAATAAAAAATGCCTTCTTCTTCCATCAAGCGACTGACGAAATTGAAGTCGGTTTCCCTGTATTGCACACAGTATTCCCGCTTGGTGTAGCTGCCGGTGAGCTTGAGCTGAAAGTCGCTGAAGCCCTGGTCACGAAAAACTTGCGAGATAATTTCGGGCGCGGTTAGATTTTGAAAGATGCGGCAATTGGCGGTGCGCGTCAAAAACCACAGCCAGGGCCTTACTTCGGCGCGGTAATGAAAGTATTCATTGATGTTGCCATATTGACCGAAACGGCTGACATAGCCATTGAAATAGCGCCAGCTGCCATCGTCCAGCTGCATGCGAATCGTGAAGTTTTCGCCCAATAATGATTCGGGCGCGATGTCGGATTTTTCGCTTAATAAATCAAGTTGAAATTCGAAGGGCTCGCTTAGGCTTTCTTTGCCATGCATTTGATAAAACAGCAAAGTGTTTTCGCGTAACGGCGTAAACACTTGAATTTTGCGGTTTTCTTGGATGGCTGCCATCGTTTTTGATTCCTGGGAATGAAAGTTTCTGTATTGAGATCAGGCAGTTTGTAGTCCTGTACAAAAGTACCGATCAAAACCAATATCGTCGTTCCGGTGCATGCCAAAAAACCTGAAAATTTGAAACCGTAGCCCTGCCTTCGGCTATTGTCGATTCATCTAACACTACATTGGCCGGGTTTGTATACCATTTTTCGCTGGCTAACAAGGCATTTTTATCGTCACCGTGACGCCCGATCCGGCTAATGGGCATTGACGATTTGAATGACCTCCGCGGCAATACTGACCGCGATTTCCTCGGGGGTGTGGCTGTTGATCGACACCCCCATGGGCGCATGAATGTCCTGCCAATAGTGCAGCGGCAATGTATGACTCAGCCGCTGTTTTAGCAGTGCAATTTTATGCCGACTACCCAGCAAGCCAAGATAGGCAAAGCGTTTGCCGGCCAGCTTGGATAGCACCAGCTCGTCCGTGTAATGATCAGGCGTCATGATGAATACGAATACGTCCGAGCCTTCAGGAATATGCCCGGCAATATCGGCATAGGAAAGCCGTTTTTTGTGCTGGACACCATTGCCAAGCGGCAGCGAATCGAGCGGTTCACGTTCATCGATCACGCTGATATCGAAATCAAGCATAGTCAACACTTTGGATAACGCCAAACCGACGTGCCCGGCTCCAATGATATAGGCCCGTTTGCATTGTCCAATGGTTTCCCTATAAAGCCAATTTTCGCCGTCCACGAACTCGCCTGAGACAAAATCCGCCGCCGGCGCAAGCTTCATCCCCCGCGCGGAAACACACCAATTTAACGGCACACAGCTGCGGCAACTTGCCAATAAACGCTCAAAAGCTTGCCGGTCATTCGAACTGCAGGGATAAATCAGCACCGTCTGTTCGCCGCCGCAAATCATGCCGGAAGGCGCTATGTTGTCCGAGGGATGATGAGCGCGACGGCAGATTTTTGGCGTGGCTTCACCATCCGCCAACATACGCTGGGCTATTGCGATAGTCTCAGCTTCGATCAAACCGCCGCCTATCGTACCGATACACTCACTGGCTGTCAGCGCCATTTTGGCACCCACTTTGCGCGGCGTACTGCCACGGCTTTCGGTGACGATCAACAATACCGCGGACTGATGCGCATCGAATGCATCGAGCAGCCATCGCCAGATTGCGCCCGGCTCAGCCAAACCACACCTCGCTCAAGGCAAAATAAATCGCCATCAGGGCCGAATAGGCCGCACTCGCCAAAAAACGCCAAGTCAGCGGCACCCGGTTTTGTATCAAATAATTCATCAGCAGACCGACCGGCACGATATGCAGAAAAGAATCCAACCCTATGCTCAATAACTGCCAATTCAGCTCGGACCAGCGCGCGGAAAACAGACGGATGAACAGCAAATGCCGGGCGATCCATAGCGGATTGAAGAAAGCTTGCGCCAGCAAGGCCCTGTTCAGCGAATTCCAGCGTCCCGGCAGGCCAAACCGGCTATGAATCCAGCGGAAATAGGACGGAATTTCCGTCGCGTACACTGTCGCCCCCACAAGCAGCAAGCCCAATGCCCTAGACGGGGAAAACTCACCGACTATCAGCGTGGCTATCGTATCGCCAGCGGCATAGATCAAGCCACCGCGCAGCGCGGTACGCCAGTCAGGCAGGAGAAATATTTTTGCCATACAATGCAAGCAGCACTCGTTCCGGCGTCATTGGCGCATCAAAGTCGGCTTGCCACCCCGGATTGAAGGCCTGTATGGCCTTGGTCAGCGCAAAATAAACCGCAATACCGTACATTAAAGGCGGCTCGCCGACGGCTTTGGAATGCAGCAAGCCCGACGGATTGTCTGCATTCTCTAAAAAGTTTACATCTATTTCCGGAGCAAAATGCATGTCCGGAATCTTGTATACGCTCAATTTGCCGGTCTGCAGCCGGCCGCCGGCGTCGTACGCCACCTGTTCCAGCGTCATCCAACCCAATCCCTGCACGACCGCGCCTTCGATCTGGCCTCTATCGATGATTTCGTCCAAGGGTTTACCGTCGTCGTGCACGATGCTGACCCGGTCGATGCAATAGCGGCCGCGCAAACAATCGACGGTCACTTCGACCGAAGCACAACCATAAACATGGTAGACAAAGGGATGGCCCTTGTTGACCGTCCGGTCGAAGAATACATCCGGCGTCGCATAATGGGCGTGAGCGGACAGCGCCGTCCGCGCCAGGTAAGCCTGGCTGATCAGTTTGTTCCAGGACAGATCGGTCGGCTGGCCTTGGTAAACGACACGCTCGTTTTCGATGCTTAGTCGCGAGACCTCTGTGTTCTCCAATAAACCGGCCGCGACCGTCAATAACCTTTGTTTGATTTGCGAACAGGCCATGCGCGCGGCCTGACCGTTCATGTCGGCGCCGGTGCTGGCGGCGGTCGGCGACATATTTGCGATGCGGCCGGTATTGGTGCTTTCGATCTTGATCCGCTGCTCGGCAATGCCGAAGGTTTGGGCGACGACTTTGACGAGCTTGCTTTTGACGCCCTGCCCCATCTCCACCGCGCCGCAACTGACATTGACGCTGCCGTCGGCATAGACGTGCACCAGTGCGTCGGCCTGATTCAAAAACGTCGCGGTAAACGAGATGCCGAAGCAAATCGGCATGATCGCCATGGCTTTTTTTTCCAGGGTATGCGTGGCATTAAACGCGTCTATCTCCCGTTGGCGCTGGCGCCAAGCGAAATTCTGCTCGGCTTGCGCCCAACTGGATTCGGTCTGGCAACGTTGCGCCGGCATGCCGTAATAAAAGCTATCGCCTTCTTTCAGCAAGTTGCGCCGTTGCAGTTCGCTGGGTTCGACGCCCATGGCTTGGGCAGCCTTGAAAATCGCCGCTTCCAATGCAAACATCGCCTGCGGCCCGCCGAAACCGCGGAACGCGGTATTGGGCGGCAAGTGGGTGCGACAACTCACCGCACTGACTTGCATGTTCGGAGTGTAATAGGCATTGCCGGCATGAAACAGCGTGCGTTCCAGAATCGCCAGCGACAAATCGGCATAGGCACCGGCGTTTTGATAAAAATCCACCTGATAAGCCAGTATCTTGCCGTCCGCATCCAGGCCCAGTTTGAAATCCGCCTCATAGGGATGGCGCTTGCCGGTGATGTTGCAATCCTCGTCGCGGCGCAACGTCAGTTTGACCGGGCGCTGCAGATGTAAAGCCGCCAGCGCCACCATCGCCGCAAACGGCGTGGCCTGCTCTTCCTTGCCGCCGAAGCCGCCGCCCAATCGTAATACGTCAACTTCCACCTGATGCATGGCCAAGCCCAGCATCCGGGCGATGATGCGTTGCGTCATGCCGGGCGATTGCGTGGCCGAAAACACTTTCAATCCTCGATTTTCCAACGGATAGGCGATCGCAGCCTGGGTTTCCAGATACATGTGTTCCTGGGCGCCGGTCCGCGCCGAGCCTTCGACGATCCATGCGCATTCGGCAAAAGCGGCCTCGACATCGCCGCAAGCGAATAGCCGTTTGGGTGCGATGTGCAATCCTAAGCCGTCCGCTGCGCGGGCGTCGAAAACCGCCGGCAAAGGCTGATAATCGACTGTCACCAAGGCTGCGGCCTGCCGGGCTATGCTTGCAGATTCGGCCACGACCAAGGCTAAAACCTGGCCGTGGTAAACCACTTCCTTATCGGCCAGTAATACCTCGTCGGTGGCGACATTGCCGACCTGGTTCTGGCCAGGAATGTCCGCGGCGGTGAAGATTTTGACGACGCCCGGCAAGGCGTGCGCCGCTTGTGTATCCAGTTTCTCGATCAGGCCGTGCGCCAGCGTAGACAGTACCGGTTGCAGGAACAAGCAATCGGCTGGAGCCGGCAGATCGTCAGTAAACTGCGACGCCCCCATCGCGTGTAATGCGGCATCATCCAAGCGCATGCAAGTCCTCCCAGCGAATCAGCTCCGGAAACAGTTTCAAGAAATGCGCGAAGAACAGTTGCCTGAACAACAAGCGCTTATATTCGATGGAGCCACGCAGATCGCCAATAGGCGCAATCTCGGTTTGGGCGATTGCCGCCGCGGCAAGCACGGTTTTAGCGTTGATCGCTTTGCCGCGCAGATAATCGCAGACCGTCGCCAGATACAGCGGTAGCGGCGCCACGCCGCCTGCCGCCAAATGCACATGATCAATCACGCCATTGGCTAACCCAATCGACAGCGCGGAATTGACGCTGGCAATGTCCAAGTGCATGCGTTTGCAGACTTTTTCGAAACTGAAACTCGCCACGACATTGACGGCGATTTCAGCGATGCGCTCGCCGGACTGCAGGGCGGTTTGTTTGTAGGCCAGGAAAAATTCGCGCAACGGCAGGCGCCGGCGCGAACCTCGCTTTTCCAGGATCAATTCCGCATCCAGCGCCAGAAAAAACACCGCCAAATCGGCGATCGGCGAGGCATTGGCCAGATTGCCGCCCAGCGTGGCATGCTGGCGTATCGGTGCCGAACACAGCAGCTGCAAGTCTTCGGCGATGCTCGGCAGCAGCTCTTGCAATACCGGCGACGTCCGCAGTTGTTCGATAGTGGTCCCGGCGGCTATGCGGCAGCGCTCACCGTCCAGGCGTATACAATCCTGATCGGCAATCCGGGGTAGAAATTGCAGGTTTGCAGCATTTGCGGTTTTAGCTTGATGCACCATCAAATCGGTGCCGCCGGCTACCAAAATCCCTGTTTCCTTGGTTTGAGAGACAGCAGGCGTGGGCGCCGGTAAGCTCGCCAATTGAGCTTCGATATCGGCAAAATACGCGGGTAACAAGCGCCATTGCAGACAATCGTCTAGCCGCTTTGCCGGCTGCGATCGGGCCAAATCGAACTGTTCGCACAGTTGCTGAATCGCTCGTTTGATGCCGGCGTAACCGGTGCAGCGACAAAGGTTACCGGCCACCGCTTCGAGCGCCGCATCGACCTCCGAAGTCGGGCTATTCAGGAAAAACGCCGTCAGCGCGACGACGATGCCGGGCGAGCAGAAGCCGCATTGGATGCCGCCCTGCTCGACCAAAGCCTGTTGGATAGGATTTGGCTTAGTGCCGCTCAAGCCTTCTATCGTGACCACATGCCAGCCTGCCAGCGCGCCCAACGGCACCAGGCAAGCCGTCGCCGGCCGATAGACCAGCTTGCCGCTCTCGCGTGTGCCGAGCAAGACCAGGCAGGCTCCGCAATCGCCCTCGCGGCAACCTTCCTTGCAGCCGGTCAAATGCTGGCTGCCGCGAAGGATGTCCAACAGTGGCGTACTCTCTAAAGTCCGTTCGGTGACGACGGTTTGGTTCAGTAAAAAAGTGATAATGCTCATGGCTCACACCGCCAGCAGGGTGAATTCGAAGCGTTGACCGTCGAACAAGCCCTGGTCGCTGAGCTTCAGCTCCGGTATGACCAACAAGGCCATGAACGACAGAGTCATGAACGGCGCCCGCAACGGCGAGCCCATCTGTTTGGCCAGCTGGTCCAACTCGGCATAGCGATTTGCCACGCCGTCGCCGGCGGCATCGCTCATCAAACCCGCGATCGGCAACGGCAAGCTATGGATTTGATCGTCACAGACACAGGCGATACCGCCTTGGCTGGCGATGACGCTGTTTACCGCCCGGCAAACCGAATCGGCATCGCAGCCGACCGCGATGAGGTTGTGGGAATCGTGGGCGACGCTGGAAGCCAAGGCACCCTGGCGCAAGCCAAAGCCATTGATGAAAGCGACGGCCGGCTGGGCCGGTTGGTAACGGTTCACGACCACCAGCCAGAGCAGGTCTCTTTCCAGATCGGGTACGATGCAGCCGTCGCGGACTTTGGGCGCCAGCTGCAATTGCCGGGTCAGCAATTCGCCGTCCAGAGCCTGGATGACTCGAATCGGCTGACCGGAATCAGCAATTTGCAAATCGGCTGCTTGCACGGGACGGGCATTGAAGCAGTTGATGATTTGCGGCTTGCTCGATGGCAATAGCGATAGGCCATATTCTGCGACCAAGCGGCCTCTTATCCAGGTTTTGACTGGCTTGAGTGTGGTCAAATTGGCCAGCAGCACCGCGTCCATGCTATCGCCAGCCCGCAGTTGCCCGACCGGCAAATCATAATGATCAATCGGATTCAGGCAGGCGCATTGAAGTACGTCGAATACATCATGGCCGTGCGCAAGCGCGCGGGCCACCAATTGGTTGATGTGGCCGGCCTGCAAGTCGTCCGGATGCTTGTCGTCGCTGCACAGCATCACTTGGTCGGGATAGCGCCCGATCAAGGGATGCAAGGCTTCGAAATTGCGCGCGGCCGAGCCTTCGCGGATCAAAATCTTCATGCCGCAGGCCAATTTGGCTTCGGCTTCCTGCAAGCTGCTGCATTCGTGGTCTGTCGTGATGCCGGCTGCAGCATAACGCGCAGCCTCTTCCCCACTCAAACCGGGCGCGTGGCCGTCGATCGGCAAGCCGAAGCGGCGCGCCAAAGCCAGTTTGGCCAGCACCTCGGGGTCGCCATTCAGTACGCCGGGATAATTCATCATCTCCGACAAATAGCGGATTTGGCCACCTTCGAATAGCGCCTGGATTTGGTTGACATCCAACGTGGCGCCGGCGGTTTCGAACGGCGTGGCCGGCACGCAGGACGGCGCGCCGAAAAAGAACTTGAACGGGGTATCGCTGGCATCGTTCTGCATGAATTCGATGCCGGCGACGCCGAGCACATTGGCGATTTCGTGCGGATCGGAAACGCAAGCCACCGTCCCATGGCGGACTGCCAAGCGGGCGAATTCGCTCGGCGTCAGCATCGAGCTTTCGATATGCACATGGGCGTCGATGAAGCCTGGAATCAAATACGGCAGGCTGGGATCGGCCGGGCCGAGTTCGTTGATGACTGTTATGTTGCCGTCGCGCCAAGCCACTTCGGCGCGCGCAATGCGCCGTGCCTGGATTTGCACGACATTGGCTAGCAATGAACCGCTGGAGGAAGCGGGCGCTGAATTCGTTTCCGGCATGGTGCTAATCCGTTAGTGGTTATTTTTATGGATCGAGTATAGCCCAGCACGGAGGATAGCGGGTTTTATCAATGATGGGTTCTGTTACGGCGCCAACTCGCGTTAAAATAGCAGGCCGCTTAGGCGACATCATTTTCTTTGCTCGAAACAACTATCAGCATGACGCTGGTTAAAACAAAAAGTCTTTCATAGAGCCAACTAGGTCAATAAACACATGGCATTGTACGTTTTTAAATTCGGCGGCACGTCCGTCGGTTCGGTCGAGCGCATTAAAGCCGTCGCCGAGAAAGTCAAAAAGGCCCACGAGGCGGGCGATCAGATCGTGGTGGTGGTTTCGGCGATGAGTGGCGAGACCAATCGCCTGGTGGCGCTGGCCAAGGAGATGCAGCCGCAGCCGACCGACCGCGAGCTGGACGTATTGCTGTCCACCGGCGAGCAGGTCACCATCGCCTTGTTGGCCATGGCGCTGCATAACCTCGGCGTAGAAGCACGTTCCTATACCGGCGCCCAGGTGCGCATTTTGACCGACAGCGCCCATACCAAGGCCCGCATTCGCGAGATCGACGAAGCCAAGATGCGCGCCGATTTGAATGCCGGCCGGGTCGTCGTCGTGGCGGGTTTTCAGGGTGTCGATGAACATGGCAATATCACGACTTTGGGCCGCGGTGGTTCCGATACCACAGGCGTTGCGCTGGCCGCGGCGTTGAAGGCCGACGAGTGCCATATCTATACCGACGTCGACGGCGTCTACACCACCGATCCGCGCGTGGTGCCCAAAGCCCGCCGCCTCGATCGCATCACCTTCGAGGAAATGCTGGAAATGGCCAGCCTGGGTTCCAAGGTCTTGCAGATCCGCTCGGTCGAATTCGCCGGCAAATACAATGTCAAATTGCGCGTGTTGTCTTCGTTCATGGAAGGCAACGGCACCCTTATTACCTACGAGGAATCAGAAATGGAAAAAGCGTTAATTTCGGGCATCGCCTTCAACCGCGACGAGGCGAAACTGACCGTGACCGGCGTTGCCGACCTGCCCGGCGTGGCGTCGAAAATCCTGGGGCCGATCGCCGCCGAAAACATCGAAGTGGACATGATCGTGCAAAACATTTCCGCGCACGGCACCACCGATTTTACCTTTACCGTCAATCGCAACGACTTCACTCGCGCTAAAAACGTGCTGGAAGGCCTGTGCGCCGGCTTGGGCGACAACACCACAGTCATCGGCGACGACAGCATCGTCAAGGTGTCCATCGTCGGCGTCGGCATGCGCTCGCATGCGGGTATCGCCAGCACCATGTTCAAGGTATTGGCCGACGAAGGCATCAATATTCAGATGATTTCCACCTCCGAAATCAAGATTTCTGTGGTCATCGACGAGAAATACCTGGAGTTAGCCGTGCGCGCCTTGCACAAAGCCTTTGGCTTGGATCAGGAATAAGTTTCGACTCAAAAAATCAAGCCTCGGCAATCGGTTTTTGCCGAGGCTTTTTTTACAGGCTGGTCAAAGTTTTTGCTCGCCTAATAAAAAGTAATCGAGCGAATCGGCTTGAGCTTGTACGCGATCAAACAGCCGTTGCGCGTTGTGCAGCGCCTGTTCGGCGATAAAGCCAAACCATGCATTTTTGTCCGCATCGGATTGCGCGTTGGCGAGGGCTTGGCAATAGGCCGCACGGCCGACATCGTCGTCGTTGATGCTGAGCAAGGGATAACCTTCTTCCAACAAAATCAGATTCATCGCCAGCCTGGCGCAAAGGCCGTTGGCCGTCGGGAAAGGTTGCAAAGTTTCCAGGCGCAGCAGGATTTCGGCGGCGAAAACGATAGGATGTAAAAAAGCCCCCTCCAAGCGCGTCCAACGCATAAAGTCAGCCATTAATCCTGCCAAGTCTTCTGGTGGCGTGGCCGCTTGACCATTGGCCAGCGTAGCCGCCTGGGTACGATAACTGCCAGCTTGCTGCCGGTTTAACGCTTTCGATAATAGCGCATGCAGTTGCTTCAGCAATTCTTCGGATAACAAAGCATGTTCGCCGGCTTGTTCGCGTATGAACTGTATGGCTTGATAATGGTTTAGCGCCGCCAGGTTTTCCGCCATCGACTTGCCCGGCAGCATCAGGCCCGTGCGTATCACCAGTTCCGTTTCTCTTAGGCTCAACGAACTGCCTTCCAGATGGTTGCTGTGGTAAGTATTTTCGATCGCCTGAGCTTGCAGCCAGGCTTGCTCTTGCAAGCGGCTGTGCCATTGCAGTTCGGCTTTCAATAAGTCGATTTCGCTGAACAGCAATTCCAGATTGTCGATTTGCGCCATCTAAGCTCTCCTGATTCATCTTAAAAACGGCAGTAAGTCCACGAAAATCACGAAATACACGAAAGAAATCGTTGCGTTATGAAGCTTATCGATTATCGATTCACCTGTTCGGAGCTGCTATTAGTGCGATAACTGTTTGAAACTTTTCGTAATTTTCGCGTGCTTCGTGGACCAAATGATTTTTCTAGGCTCATCGCTCAATGCGGCATCGTCACACCGCGCAGTTCGTAAAATTCGCGTACGAACTCATCGAATTTGCCTGCTTCGATCGCATCGCGCATGCCTTGCATCAGTTCCAGATAATAGTGCAGGTTATGAATCGTATTGAGCCTAGAACCCAGCATTTCCTTGCATTTGTCCAAGTGCTTCAGATAAGACCTGGAATAATTGCGGCAGGTATAACAGCTGCAATCTTCGTCCAGCGGCCGGGTATCGAACTGGTATTGATTGTTTCTGATCTTGATGACGCCGTAACGGGTGAACAAATGGCCGTTGCGGGCGTTTCGGGTCGGCATCACGCAGTCGAACATGTCCACGCCGCGTCTGACCGCTTCGACCAAATCCTCCGGCGTGCCGACGCCCATCAGGTAGCGCGGTTTGTCGGTCGGCATGGCGGGCATGATCGCATCCAGGGTTTCCAGCATTTCGTGCTTGGGTTCGCCGACCGACAGGCCGCCGATCGCGTAGCCGTCAAAACCGATTTGAGTCAAGCCGTTGATCGATTCGCGCCGCAGTTCCGGATACATGCCGCCTTGCACGATGCCGAACAGTGCCGAATCGTTACCTTCATGCGCGCGTTTGCTGCGTTCGGCCCAGCGCAGCGATAAACGCATCGAATCGGCGGCCTGCTGGTAGGTGGCGGGATAAGGCGTGCATTCGTCGAAAATCATCACGATGTCCGAACCCAAATCGCGCTGCACCTGCATCGATTCCTCCGGCCCCATGAAAATCTTGCTGCCGTTGACCGGTGATTTGAAGGTCACGCCCTGTTCGCTGATCTTGCGCAAGGCGCCCAGGCTGAACACCTGAAAGCCACCGGAATCGGTCAGAATCGGTTTTTGCCAGCGCATGAAATCGTGCAGATCGCCGTGCGCCTTCATGACCTCCATGCCGGGCCGCAGCATCAAATGAAAGGTGTTGCCGAGGATGATTTGCGCGCCCAAGGCATCCAGGTCTTCCGGCGTCAGCGACTTGACCGCGCCGTAAGTACCGACCGGCATGAAAATGGGCGTTTCGATCACGCCGCGAGATAAGGTCAATTGGCCGCGGCGGGCCTGGCCGTCTTGGGTTTTGAGTTGGAATTGCATTAATAAACGGATGGAATGAGGTTGACCGGGAGTTAGATGTCCATCAGCAGCATCGGAATGCCGTAAGTCATCACGAAATAACCGAAGGCATATATCACGCTGACGCTAACCGGATAGGCAAAAAAGCGGCGAAAAATATAACTGACGATGGCGATATACCAGGTAACCAGAAACACCGCGCCACCAATGGCGATCTCCTCGCGGTACGGATAGTGCTTCATGACCAGCCACAAATCCAAAATTTCCGCCAACACCGCCAAGGTCATGATGAAGTTTTCACAGACGAAAATAGAGGTATAGAGCCGGCTGTAGTATTCCCATTTCTTTTCCAGCAACAGCAACAGCGCCACCGTGGTGAACGCCATGATGGTACGCCCGGTCACTTCCAGCGTGCCGTCGGCCGGATCGGCGATCAGGCCTTCGACGATACAGCCGGAAATGAAATAAAACGTCACGTTTTTCCACATGAACGATTTCGGCGGCACCAGTTCGGTAGGGTCTTTGATGAACCAGCAACTGGACAAATAGGCGAGCAATAGTTTCATGGTCGGGTATTTACTCAGTGAAAACAGGGGATTGGTCGGTTAAACAAACCGGCCATTATAATTGAGCCGAAAGGCGATGCGTTGAATTCTGTTTGGACGAAACAGAAAAGTTTCGGCGAGTCGCGCAAGTTGTAGGGTACGCATTGCATACCAAATAAAGGCTTATTCGCCCCCATCGACCGATTCGAACCGCTCCGCCAGATCCGCGCCCTAATGCGAAGGATAATGCCCCGCGCGAACGAAGCGATGAAAATTCATGTTGCGAATTGTGGAGGTGTTTAAATCAGTCGGCAATTCAGCGTAGGGTACGCATTGCGTACCAATTTAAGGCCGACCCGGTGCGCAAAGCAGAAGGTACGCGGTGCGTATCTACATGGCTTTTGGATGACCACGCCGCTCTGGTTCCCACGGTCCTCCGTGGGAACCCGTACTGCGTGTTGAAGGCTGGTATGCATTCCCACGCAGGAGCGTGGGAACGAGAAAACGTAAAAAAGTAAGAGCCGCCCGGTACATAGCAACGCCGATAATTCGCCATCGCAAACCCCGTTTGCAGAAATTCATGTTGCGAATTGTGGACGTATTTAAATCAGTCGGCAATTCAGTGTAGGGTACGCATCGTGTACCAATCGAAGGCCGAGCCGGTGCGCAAAGCAGAAGGTACGCGGTGCGTACCCTACATGGCTTTTGGATGACCACGCCGCCCTGGTTCCCACGGTCTTCCGCTCATCGTTATACACATCTCTGTGCGACAACCTGCTGAGCTTCCAATGCAATGACAAAATCGCGCAAACGCTGCAGTCCGATCCACATGGCTTTGGCACCCGGCGGCCCGTCATGCTTGCGTCCGAGATAACCGCCCAAGCTCGCCACCAAGAGAATCACTTCGCCCAAGCGAGGTGGCGTAAGCGGCGGCGGGCAAAGCTTAACCACAATGTAAGCAGCCCGCCACTCCTGTGGATCGAAGATAATTTCACAATCCATGTCCGGCGTAGTCCGTCCCAACATCAGCGTGAACAATACCCGCCAGGCAATAACCATGTACAACGCTAAACAAGGTAGCAGTCGGTCCTCGGTTTCCAGATGCAGTCGCTTAATCTGGCATCCGCTCTTGAGCACATGGAAGTACACTTCAATGCACCACCGCACGGCGTACCACATGACGATCGTTGCCGCCTGTTCGAAACAATCGATCGGCAAGCTAGTCAACAATAGCCATTCCAAACGTTCCACGCCAGACGGTGGTGCATCTTCGCGTGCCAGCACCGCATTGATGGTGAGTTCCGGTAGCCGATACCCTATCCGCTTAGGCGGTTTGAGGGTCACTGTAATGGCGCGTAACGTGATATGCGCCAGTCGCGCCGTGCGGTTCGGTCGCGGTTTGACGTTCACCTCAGAGTAACCCAATACAGGAGCTTGCTCCACGGCGGCCCACAGGCATTTCGTACCGTTCTCCGGCGAAGCCAACACTCGGTTTTGCGCCGCACGTACGATCCATTGAGCCCGTACCGCAGGTGCGTAGTCATGGTATTCGGCAAACCACTCGTAAATATCGCCCTCCCTGTCGGCAAGATTGATCAGCAGGGTGTCCGGCATT
This sequence comes from Methylomonas rapida, assembly GCF_024360925.2. NCBI lineage: Bacteria > Pseudomonadati > Pseudomonadota > Gammaproteobacteria > Methylococcales > Methylococcaceae > Methylomonas > Methylomonas rapida. Next base: position 3,769,266 of record NZ_CP113517.1, read on the forward strand.
TGCGCCTGTAAAGCGCAACTGTCCTGGTAACTTTCCAGCCAATGGCGACTCTCTTTTTCGTCTACGCCTTTGTGAAGTCGTTCACTCCTTTGGCTTGGGATCTCTCGAGGCCAATACGATGCTTTCACGACACCCAAACAAATACGCGATGGCGTAAAGGCAACTGTCGGATGCAGGCGGCGCAAGTGTTTCTCCACGTCTTTCACTGTGCCAAGTCCCTTCGGCCCCAAGCAAATATTCTTATCGTCCTCGGTGGTGTCCTGTGCCAGCAGCACGATTGGGCTGCTCTTCATGCGCTCGATCGTGGCATCTCGATGCGGCGCCAGTATCTTCTCGAATGTCGTCTTAGCGTTATTGAAGAAGCGATAGGCTCCCATCGTCTCCTTCCAGCCTCCGCAGGCCGCCGGAATACTGAGTTGTGGATGCTCGCCCAATTGCTCCAATAGCAAGGCCAATCTCTTGTTTAGACGTTGATCTTCCAAATTGGCAGTTTGCACTTCTTCTTCGGCCCAGTTGCTCATCGCCTTTCTCCTGTTTCTGTGTCTCCTTGTAGTTTAGTCTTTGAGGGACTTGTGTATAACGATGAGCGGCGGACCGTGGGAACCAGGAAAATTAGATATGCAGGCAAATTTGCCCGATTTACCGGCTAATATCAAAATATTAGGCATATTTGCCTGCTAATCAATGGTTATGCGTTATCAACAATCGCTTTCTTTGCGTCTAAAATTTGCTCATCTGTAAGGTGTTCAAATTCTCCAATACCAAGTGTTTTCCTGCACGCTTGCCCAATTGGAGATTTTGCGCCCTGGTGGTGATACAAAATCCAAGTCAGTAGCCTTCTGATATGCCGCAATTCATTCTCGGCTTCTTCATTACCATATGTTGCTTCGTCTAATGCTGTCAGCATTGTTCAGCTCCCGCCGCATAACACGGCACTAAAGGCGACACCCGGAAGCATCGCGGTATTGTTTAATTTAGTCGGCGGCGCGCCTTAGTTCGGCGTTATGCGGCACATTTCCAGTTCCGCCGCATTTGTGGCACGATTCGCTCTCTAAACCGTACAAACGCAAATCGGCATAGTCTGTTTTGACTTCACCGCTCCCGGCACATGCCAGGCATTTCCGCATAACCACACGTTGCACCGGAACAGCTAAAGCTAAGTCGTTTTCGGTGTCGCCGTCTTCGTTAAAATTTATTTCACTCATATCGTTCTCCAGTTAATCCGCTGTCCGGTAAACTCTGCGCGTTAGGCGGCTCATTCTGGTTCGTCTTGTTGTAATCAAGTTGTGCCTTATAGGCACAACGCGCCAACAACAATACCGCCTCAGCTAATCCAACAACCTCTAACCTATCTTCTTCATTATCGCTTTGCGATAGCCTTATCAATTGTTCTGCGGTTTTCTTCATTGCCCAAAAATGAAGCATCACATTTATTTCATTGTTATCATCCACGCTTTGTAAATAACCGTCGCGTTTACCTTCTGCGTGCCCAGTGTAAAAACCGTGGCCCCATTGTTTACTACTCAAATTTTTCTCCAATAAAAACGCATAACCAGTCAGTCAACCCGACCGCTATCGCGGCGGGTTACTTTTTGCGTTATACGTCAAAATCATTTTCGTGAAATAATTCGATCGTTTCTTTTGATTTACTATTCGCAGTCAATTTTATGTACCACCATCCGGACGCAACAGAATTTTCACGATCAACAAATCCAACCCGCCCAGGATATTTGGGTTTTCCGAGACGATCCTGGTCTCGCCGTATCGTAACAATCTGTCCAGGCCGTATAACTCGGCGCTCAACCGGAGCGCGGAAGCAAGGTTCATTCATTTCTCAGTCTCCTGGGCCGCGCCCGGTTAGCTTTGCGTTATGCGGAATCTAATATTTGCTTAATTCTGCTAATGAACTGCTCTTTTGTTTCATGATGCGATGTACAAACATGTGTAATTTGTTCCAGTTTGTCAGTGGCAAAATCTATATCTAAACCAACTTGCTTCGGGTCTGGCTGTTCTGTATCGGCTCCTCGGCGCCATTCATTGAAATAGCGCAGCCTCATAACCACACGTTGCACCGGAACATCTGAAGCTGCGCGGTTTTCAGAGTCTTTGTCTTCGTCAAAATTCGTTTCACTCATGAATCTCTCCAGTTAATCCGCTGTCCGGTAAACTCTGCGCGTTATAAGTGGTTATAATAACCATCATGAACAGCAAGCAACTGATTAAGCAACTGGAACAAGACGGCTGGTATCTGGCGCGGGTCAAAGGCTCACACCACCAATTCAAGCACCCCACCAAACCCGGTTTGGTCACCGTCAAGCATCCAGACAGCGACATTCCAAAACCCACGTTGCACAGTATTTACCGGCAAGCCGGTTGGCGTTAATTGCATAGGAGAAGCACCCATGAAATTTACCGTTGTTTTGCATACTGATGATGGTCATCATTACGGGGTCATCGTGCCTGATCTTCCCGGCTGTTTTTCCGCCGGTGACGGCATCGATGAGGCGCTGTCATCCGTCATAGAAGCCATTGACCTGCATGTTGAAACATTGCTGGAAGACGGCGGCGATATTCCGGCACGTTTGCCCATCGATGCGCACAAAGACAATCCTGATTTTGCCGGCGGTATTTGGGCGGTCGTTGACGCGCCCATTGAAAAATACTTTGGCCCGGCGGAAAAAATCAACATTACCTTACCCAAGCTGTTACTGGCCAAGATCGATAGCTATGCTAAGGCGCATGGCGCTACCCGCTCAGGGTTTCTGGCCGATGCGGCGCGCTCTGCCATGCGGTAAGTGGTAGGGTACGCACGGCGTACCCTACAATTGGGCATTATCAGCGCCGGATAACGCCATTTGCTTTCGCTTGGCGTTGCTGCGGCTGGTTTTGCCGCCTTCCGCGCAATTGGGCGGCGGCAATAGATTGGATTCGGGGGCCGCCTCCAGGTGGTCTTTCAGCATTTGAAAGGGGATTCTGACGCTGCCGTCTGATACGAGCTTGCCAATCAGCTTACCCTGGCGCCGCAGTTTTTGAATGGTCGATACGGACACGTCTAGCAGCTTGGCGGCGGTTTCTTCGCTGACTGCCAGGGGTTCACAGGTAATAATCTCTTTCATGGGTTATTGTCCGTCGTTGAGAGGGTCAACCAAGTGTTTGGCCGCGCGATCGATGTCAGCGCGGTCGGCGTTGTATAACAGTTCGTACAGCCGGCGCATTCTGCCAGTGCGCCTATGGCGGGCGCGGCGGAATACTTCGCGCCAGTCGCCACCCAGTTCCATGGCCGTGCAGGCTTCGAGCAGGCGGTTATGCAGCTCGTGGATCTGGGTGTCGGTGAGTTTAGGCAGTTGTTTGGTTAGGCTCATCGTGTGCCTCCGCTTCAATTTCATCCGCCCATTCCGCCACCAAGCCAGCCGCGCCGGACAATTCGCGTCCATGCTGGCTGTATAGCGGGTTGAATCCGCCGTAGAAGTCCATTGCCGTTGCGATCTCGAGCATGTCGTCCTGGAGCAGGCGCAATTTATGGGCGATTTGTTGTTTTGTCATCGCGTTACACCGGTTTGCAGCAACTCAAAGGCTTTGCTGACGTACTTGGCTTGATGTATTGCGTCTGACAGGGCGTCGTGTTGGGTGCCGTCGAACGGGGTTTCTTTTTTGGCATCTATGCCGGTGATACGCTTGGCGATGTCTACCAACGTGCGGGTGTCGCGTTCTTGCCAATAGTGCCATGGGGTCGTTAGCCCGTGGCGTTCGTATGCGCTGCGCAATATAACCAAATCGAAACTAGCGCCGTTGCTCCAGATGTTATGCGCCATTCTTGACCAAGCCGAAAGTCTGTTCAATGCTTCGGCCAGGTAAATTTTTTCGCCATCCAGCAGTCTTGCCTGCGCTTCTTTTGGCTGTTTTAGCCACCACTCGACGGTATCCGCACTAATGTGGCCAAACCACGTCACATCTTCCATGTTGATTTTGGTTTGATAGCTTTGGCCTATTTTCCCAGTGGTAATGTCGAACAGGCAGAGTCCGATACTCAATATCGCCGCATCGTGCCGCGTACTCAGGGTTTCTAAATCGATCATGATGTCGTTCATGTTTAATCCTGTTGGAGGGTTTTGTCTTCGATAAACGTGTCGCAACCGCCTTGGTCATCAATCATGGTGCTGACGTAAGACAAGGCTTCGATGGGATCGAATTTGATGGTGATAAATCGCTGGCATTGGCGTTTGCGCGGGCAATGCATGCCGTAACAGCGGGTGATGTCGTTGGGGAGTGGTGTCATGTTGTGCATCACGCGACGTCCGTCGGCAAAAAGGATTCTGCGCGGTTGATCCATCCTGACAAAAACACGCGCTGGGTAGGATCTGCTTTGACCAAGCCCTCATAGAAAATCACTCTTCGGCGGACCAAGACTTTGATCAGCTCATTGCCCATGTGTTGGGCGGCTGCCGAGGCTGCGGCGGCGGTTTTGGGGCCGATGCGGCCGTCCGCTTTGCCGCAGGCGTAGCCGTGGCAATTCAGCGCGTCTTGCAAAATTTTGATGCCGCGCTTGCCGCTGTTGACCACCATGTCAAAGACGATGGGGCGGATCAGTTCGGGCAGGTCATCGATGCCGTGTTTGATGTAGTACTGGCTGTAATAGATGTCTCTGGCGGTTTGTTTGCTGAGCTTTTTAACGTCGGCTACGGTCGCTTCGCGTGCAAGCCAGTGCGTCAACGTCTTTTGGGTGATGCCCATGTTGGTGGGGCCGCCGCGGTCGGCGGAATGATTCACAAAGCCACCCTCGCGCTTGAGGATTTGCTCGATTTCGTGGTGGATGTTAAAGCTCATGCCGCCTCCAGTTTTTCCAGATCCATCCTGATGCCAAACAACAGCGACTTGACGTCGCCCGGCAGCAGGTCGTTGTTTTCCATCCGTTCCAGCAATTGCAGCTTTTCGGCCTTGCGCTCGATCATGGGTCCGGCGATGGCGTGGATTTTGTTGACCAGGGCGATGATGGCCGCGTCGATTTCATAGGCGGGATCGAGCAGCAGCGATTGCCCGGCGGGGGCGGTTTCCTGTTGCAGTGTTTCCAGCATGGCCGGGGGATAGGTTTTGATCGGCAGTTCCGCGGGCGGCTCGATGACGGCATTGTCATCGGCGGCTGGGTCATCGGCGTCATCGTGAAGAACCGAATAAGCCGCGCGGCCTTGCGGTGTTATGGTCCAACGGCAGCCGTCCATGCCTTGGCGGGCGCCTTTGCTGACGTGGCCAGCATTGAGCATGGCGTTGAGTGATCTGCTGATTTTTTCAGCGTCGTTGTTGCTCAGTTCCTGCGGTATTTTTTCCAGCAGTTGTGAGCGAAACAGGCCAATGGGCGATTCTGAAAGCTTGCGTGCGATGGCGCTTTGTAAATTATCTGCCATTTTTTTTCCTCTTCTGATAGTCGGCAACGGCTTGTTTTTTGATTTCCAAGCCGCATATCTGTGTTTCTCTCGTTCCCGCGCTCCGGCGTGGGAATGCATATCGGTCTTCCGCGTCGCATGGATTCCCACGGCGGACCGCTCATCGTTATACACAAGTCCCTCAAAGACTAAACTACAAGGAGACACAGAAACAGGAGAAAGGCGATGAGCAACTGGGCCGAAGAAGAAGTGCAAACTGCCAATTTGGAAGATCAACGTCTAAACAAGAGATTGGCCTTGCTATTGGAGCAATTGGGCGAGCATCCACAACTCAGTATTCCGGCGGCCTGCGGAGGCTGGAAGGAGACGATGGGAGCCTATCGCTTCTTCAATAACGCTAAGACGACATTCGAGAAGATACTGGCGCCGCATCGAGATGCCACGATCGAGCGCATGAAGAGCAGCCCAATCGTGCTGCTGGCACAGGACACCACCGAGGACGATAAGAATATTTGCTTGGGGCCGAAGGGACTTGGCACAGTGAAAGACGTGGAGAAACACTTGCGCCGCCTGCATCCGACAGTTGCCTTTACGCCATCGCGTATTTGTTTGGGTGTCGTGAAAGCATCGTATTGGCCTCGAGAGATCCCAAGCCAAAGGAGTGAACGACTTCACAAAGGCGTAGACGAAAAAGAGAGTCGCCATTGGCTGGAAAGTTACCAGGACAGTTGCGCTTTACAGGCGCAAATGCCGGACACCCTGCTGATCAATCTTGCCGACAGGGAGGGCGATATTTACGAGTGGTTTGCCGAATACCATGACTACGCACCTGCGGTACGGGCTCAATGGATCGTACGTGCGGCGCAAAACCGAGTGTTGGCTTCGCCGGAGAACGGTACGAAATGCCTGTGGGCCGCCGTGGAGCAAGCTCCTGTATTGGGTTACTCTGAGGTGAACGTCAAACCGCGACCGAACCGCACGGCGCGACTGGCGCATATCACGTTACGCGCCATTACAGTGACCCTCAAACCGCCTAAGCGGATAGGGTATCGGCTACCGGAACTCACCATCAATGCGGTGCTGGCACGCGAAGATGCACCACCGTCTGGCGTGGAACGTTTGGAATGGCTATTGTTGACTAGCTTGCCGATCGATTGTTTCGAACAGGCGGCAACGATCGTCATGTGGTACGCCGTGCGGTGGTGCATTGAAGTGTACTTCCATGTGCTCAAGAGCGGATGCCAGATTAAGCGACTGCATCTGGAAACCGAGGACCGACTGCTACCTTGTTTAGCGTTGTACATGGTTATTGCCTGGCGGGTATTGTTCACGCTGATGTTGGGACGGACTACGCCGGACATGGATTGTGAAATTATCTTCGATCCACAGGAGTGGCGGGCTGCTTACATTGTGGTTAAGCTTTGCCCGCCGCCGCTTACGCCACCTCGCTTGGGCGAAGTGATTCTCTTGGTGGCGAGCTTGGGCGGTTATCTCGGACGCAAGCATGACGGGCCGCCGGGTGCCAAAGCCATGTGGATCGGACTGCAGCGTTTGCGCGATTTTGTCATTGCATTGGAAGCTCAGCAGGTTGTCGCACAGAGATGTGTATAACGATGAGCGGTCTTCCGTGGGAACCCGTACTGCGTGTTGGAGGCTGGTATGCATTCCCACGCAGGAGCGCGGGAACGAGAAAAAAATTTGTTAATAGCCGCTTCGGGGTATTTGTACGGATGCCCCGATGAGTTTTCCGTTGCACTCGTCCGTTATTCGCGTAACGCGGTTGAGCGCAACGGTTTCTCACAAAACTATAGTGCCTAACGTTGAGTTAGGCGTTTGCATAGGACAAAAGATGATTAATATTTGTAATAGCAAGATTTCTAAGACGCTTTCTTTCTACAACGTCACCGCCGGAGTATTTTTCAAGAAATGGAAAAGGATGTTTTTTCATATCTTCGTGGTATGCGTACTTGTGCCAAGCCTCCAAGAATGCCTTGCGGTTGAAGCCAAGAAACCTACTGAACTCCAGCACAGCGGACTCGTGAGCGGGGAAGGAAGCCATAAGGATGTCGTAAGTGGCATTGACAGAGTTAGATTCGGAGTTTCTCAGGTCGGACAAAGTTAGATCAAAGGCAGCTCGGAAGGTAGCGGCGGCGTTGGCTTGCCTAGTTTTAAAGTTGTTACGCCACACAAAATACGCGCCGATACAAGCAAGAATGAGAAGCGCAATGAAGTATTCGAGAGTCAAATGTTTATCCTTCTTGGGTTTATATTTGCGGTACTAATACCACTGTTTAGCAATTACAATCAAAACGCAGCACGAAAGCCTAACACCCGCAGCACGCGCGGCTTTGTAGTGAAGGCGTAGCCGCAACGGAAAAGACGTCGCTGTGACTGCGATTGTTGGGCACTATTTTCCACCCGCCAAATCAATAAAGGTGCCTGTTGTATATGATGCTTCTTCGGATAGCAGCCAAAGGATTGCATTTGCCACTTCGATTGGCTGCCCGCCTCTCTTCATCGGCAAAGATTCTTTTATACGATCCACCCGCCCCGGCTCCCCACCATCAGCATGCATATCAGTATAAATAAATGCAGGGCGTACAGCGTTAACCCGAATTCCTTCTTCTGCAACCTCTCGGGACAAGCCTATAGTGAGCGTGTCAACCGCGCCTTTTGATGCTGCATAATCAACATATTCTCCCGCCGAGCCGAGTCTTGATGCGGCCGATGATACATTTACGATTGCTCCGCCATACCCGCCATGTTTTGTAGACATGCGCCTCACTGCCTCTCTCGCACACAGAAACGAGCCGAACACGTTCGCCGCAAAAATCCGATGAAGTCGCACTTCATCAATATCTTCGACTCTTATTTGCTTCTCAAGAATACCGGCGTTATTAACTAGCGCTGATACTTGCCCGAGTTCCTGATCTACGGTCTTGAATAGATCTTTTACATCCGACTCCCGCGAAACATCTGCCGCTACTGCAATCGCCTTACCTCCGGCTGACTTGATCTGATCGACAACGGCGTCAGCCGCTGTCTTATTCTTGTGATAGTTAATGCAAACGTCATATCCGCGTGCTGCCGCAAGAAGTGCGGTTTCCGCACCAATCCCGCGACTGCCACCAGTAACAACTAATACTTTACTCATGAAGAAGCATTGTCTCCCGATTCAGATGCCTAACAAGTAATTAAATGGTTCTGTATATCATCCCAAACTAACGGATATACAGGGCGACTTTAGCACAACACCCAACAAAAAAGGCCGGTTTCCCGGCCTTTTCCAAATCAAAACAACTTACTTCAACAACCCTTGCAACAAGCCAACCAGTGTTGAGTAAAGTATTTTTTGACGAAGCCCCAACGTTTCGAGTAATCGCAATCGCCCGGCGGCAGCGTCCAAATCGCGTGCAGATGATCCGGCAACAACACCAGCGCATCGACCGAGAACGGCCATTGTTGTTGGCAAGCCCGAATCGCCGAGCGTAGCAAATCCCGAGCGGCATCATTTGCCAAAATCAGCGCCCGCCGTTCCGTCACCAACGTAAAAAAGTAAGAGCCGCCCGGCACATAACAACGCCGATAATTTGCCATCGCATCACACGATTAAAAAAACAAAGTTTGAATTGTGGACGGATTTAATCCGGTCGCCAATTCCAAGGGTACGCATTGCGTACCATTTGGAGGTTGTCCCGGTGGTAAAAGCCAAAAGGTACGCGGTGCGTACCTACGGGGCTGCACATTGCTTGATATATTTCCCAAATACTTTCTGGAAACTGACTACTTTTTCAAGCATCCATAAATGATATTGTTCCCAGCTTTCCTGATTGGATAGATTGCCTTTGCTGATAAGCTTGATTCTGCTTGCTTTTTTTTCTGGCAATTCTTCCCACACCAATTGCTCCGCTAAGTCGCTTTCTATCTTTTCTTTCTGTTCGCGCAGGGCTGAAAACAGTTGCTTGGCATCAGGTATGTATATTTCACATGCCATTTGCTCTGACTGGCTATTGATAGTTAATGCAATGTGTGCATTTGAGAAGCCAAAGCTTATATCGTACCAATGCTGGGGATAAGCTTTACGTAATTTGATTTTTCCGTTTTTGTCCTGAACAAATTCTTTAAATTTTGTCCAGAATTCTAGTTGCAATAATTTGGTGTCAGAGAGTTCGCTCTGGGTAGTTGCTTTTTTTACTGCCTTTGCCCAATCATTCGGTTTGGCAATAACTTGAAATTTTGGCGCATATGGCGAGTTAGCAATCTTCCAGACTTCCATTTGAATTGCAAAAATATTAATGTTGGAGTCTGTATGCTCATTAAGCCAATCCACTGCTTGCTTATGTTCATCGCGCACACTTTTGACAATCCAGACAATGATTTCAGCATCAAAACCAGACGCGTAGGTAATGATTTTACCCAAGTGGTCATGATCGGTTGATTCGAGCTGATTTTCGATCACAATTTTTCTGCCCGTATTTTCTTCTTCAGCCAATATATCTACATTGAAGTTTCCGACGCTGGCTTCGGTCTGAATAAGTGCAATATCTATCCCGATTTCATCGCTCAACAGCTCAAGATTCTCTGGTTTGGCAAGCCAATTAGTAAAGTCCAGCGCTTCATGCTTCCAAACCTCTCTCAAATCGACTTTTTCAAGCTTCGATAATTGCACAGATTCTCCTTTTGATCGCTAACAAGTAATTGAGAAGATCTATATATCACCCAAGATGACATGATATACAAATCCAAATATAACAAAAAAGGCCGGTTTCCCGGCCTTTTCCAAATCAAAACAACTTACTTCAACAACCCTTGCAACAAGCCATTCAACTTGTGCACGAACGCTGCCGGGTCGTCCAGTTGGCCGCCTTCGCTGAGGATGGCCTGGTCGAACAGGATGTGGCTGATGTCGGCGAAACGGGCATCGTCTTGCTCGTTTTTCAGGGCCTTGACGATGGCGTGCTCCGGGTTGATCTCGAAGATCGGCTTGCTGCCGCCCATGCCCATCATGCTCATGGCGTGGCCTGCTTCCTTCATGATGCGCTCCATGTGCAGGCTCATGTCGTAGGCACCGGTGACCAGACAGGCGGGCGAGTCGGTCAGACGATGGCTGATTTTCACTTCGCTGACTTTGTCTTTCAGCACGTCCTGGATTTGTTTGACGACCGATTCGAAGTCTTTGCTGACTTCTTCCTGATGTTTTTTCTCTTCTTCGCTGTCGAATTTGTCCAGGTCCAGTTCGCCTTTGGCGATCGATTGCATGTGCTTGCCGTCGAACTCGGTCAGGCTGGACACCAGCCATTCGTCGATGCGGTCGGTCAGCAATAACACTTCCAGGCCTTTTTTGCGGAACACCTCCAGATGTGGGCTGTTTTTGGCCGCCGCATAGCTGTCGGCGGTGATGAAGTAGATTTTGTCCTGGCCTTCCTTCATGCGGCTGACGTAGTCGGCCAGCGACACGTTTTGGGTTTTGTCGTCAGTGTGTGTGGATGAGAAACGCAACAGGTTGGCGATGCGGTCTTTGTTTTTGTGGTCTTCTATCGGACCTTCCTTGATGACGTTGCCGAACTGTTCCCAGAATTTTTGGTATTTTTCGGCGTCGTTCTCGGCCATGTCTTCCAGCATGCCCAGCACTTTTTTCACCGCGCCGGATTTGATCGCGCTGATTTGCTTGCTTTGTTGCAGGATTTCCCGTGATACGTTCAGCGGCAAGCTGTCGGCATCGACGATACCGCGCACGAAGCGCAGGTAGCGCGGCATCAGTTGTTCGGCGTCGTCGGTGATGAAGACTTTCTTGATGTACAGCTTGACGCCGTGTTTGGCGTCGCGGTCCCACAAATCAAACGGCGCCCGACCAGGAACGTACAGCAGCAGGGTGTATTCGTTGGTGCCTTCGACCTTGCTGTGGACGTGAACTAGCGGGTCCTGGAAGTCGTGGGCGACGTGTTTGTAAAACTCGTTGTATTGTTCTGCGCTGATGTCGTCCTTGGATTTTGTCCACAAGGCCGAGGCGCTGTTGACGGTTTCGTCTTCGACACGGGCCGGCGCGGTTTCATTGCCGTCGTCGTCCTTCTCGGCCGGGATTTCCTTGCTCATGATGATGGGCAAAGAGATGTGGTCGGAGTATTTCTTGATGATGGAACGTAGCTTCCAGCTGCTCAGGAAATCGTCTTCGCCTTCTTTCAGATGCAGCACGATTTCGGTGCCGCGACCAGCTTTTTCGACGGTTTCGATGCTGTATTCGCCCAGGCCGTCGGATTCCCAGCGCACGCCCTGGTCATGCGGCGCGCCGGCCTTGCGGGTCGTCAGCGTGACTTTGTCGGCGACGATGAACGACGAGTAAAAACCGACGCCAAACTGGCCGATCAGCTCGCTGTCCTTGGCTTGGTCGCCGGTCAATTTTTCGAAGAATTGCTTGGTGCCGGATTTGGCGATGGTGCCGATATGATCCTGCACTTCCTCGCGGCTCATGCCGATGCCGTTATCGGTGATGGTGATGGTTTTTTTGGCTTCGTCGAAATCGACGCGGATTTTCAATTCGCTGTCGCCTTCGTACAGGCTGTCGTTGGCCAGCGCTTCGAAGCGCAGTTTGTCGGCGGCGTCGGAGGCGTTGGAAATCAATTCGCGCAGGAAGATTTCCTTGTTGCTGTATAGCGAGTGAATCATCAAATGCAACAGATGCTTCACTTCGGTTTGAAAGCCTAAGGTTTCTTTTTTTGCTTCAACAGTCATGTGTGGTCTCTTGAAAGTTAAAAATCGGACTGCTGCGATTTGGGGATAGCACTGGCGTTTTTCAAGGCCACATTTAAAAAAGCCGATGGATTACACGATTCCCGCTCTGCCCGTAAACAAATCTGACCCATTCTCTGAAATAGCTAACCTGCCCTAGGAGAATCGCCGCGATTTCAATGCAAAAATCATTCATACTATTGGGCAATAGTTCGCGTTTGGTTGAATCAGTAGACTATGGCGCAATCTTGTTTCAAAAGGAGAAAAACAAAGATGAAAACCAAGTCCATAACGGCATTGCTTTTTGCGATGAGCTGCGCAAGTAGTTCGGCATTTGCTTACACGACGGATATCGCGGACGCCACCCGAACCTTTACCTTTGATTCGACCAGTTTCTTTTCCGGTAGCGACAATGACGCCGATACACTGTTGTCTTACGGCAAAGGCAACATCACCGGTAATGTCAAAAACGGCAAAGGCAATGTTCCAGCAGGCTGGCAGGTGACGGTTGACGGCAGTCAGAGCACATATAGCACCAACGTATTTTCCGTGTCTTCGCTAGGCGCCAGCTCCGGCACGTTTTCATTGAGCAGTAATGTTTGGGATATCTATTCAAGAATTGCGATCGGTTTCAAGGTAGGCAGCAACAAATCAATAGATTGGGCGATATTCGAATTGGAACAATTTGCGCAATCCGGCATTTGGTCCACCGGCCCCAAACAAGGCGGCGGATTGTCACATTACATGGTCTACACAATCCCCAATTCGCCTGTGCCACCCAGCCAAGTACCACTGCCTGGCGCCGCCTGGCTATTTTTGACCGGCATCCTGGGCTTGATGGCTCGCAAAAAATCAGGACTCAAGGCGAGCTAAATTAACCTAGAAAAATCATTTGGCCCACGAAACACACGAAAATCACGAAAAATTTCAAACAGTTATCCCCCAAAGATACGCGCCGGCCAGGTGAGCCGATAACCGATAAGGACCGATAAGCTTCATAACGCAATGATTTCTTTCGTGCTTTTCGTGGACTTACTACCGGTTTTAGGATTAACGCGCTCCGCCATCGACAACCATCCAATAATCTGGCGCCAATATCGATATTGATCGAATTTGGCGCCAGGCATGCACATGCACCACCCGCCAATTCTGCTGGCCAATTAGCTTTCTGACGATCCGTTATTCAATGCCAATGGTCGGCACCAGCCCTTTCGGCAACAGTGAAATTATCCTGGTTATGAGTGGAATTGAGATTATGCGGCGTGTCCTGCAGGGTCAGCGCCGAATAGCTGAATACTGTTTCAGACCTTGCGTCTGACTTCCATGACATTGGGCAATTGACTGATGCGCCCAAGCACGAAACTCAATTGCGCGGTGTTTTCAATCTGAATTTGCATGGTCAAGGTGGCTGAATGGTCGGCATGGGTTTTCAACGAGGCATCGGTGATTTGTACCTTGGCATAGTGCAATAGCTGGGAAACCTCGATCAACAGGTTCTGCCCACTCAATGCCTCGATCACGATAGGCACATTGTGATGCGCTTTATGCACGCCGCTCCATTCGGCTTTGAGCAAATGCGTCTGTTGTTGCGGCGTCAAATGCTGGATGTTTTCGCAATCGATTCTATGGATGGTAATGCCCCGCTTATGCGAAACATAACCGATGATCTCGTCGCCTTTCACCGGGGAACAACAATGCGCCAGCGTGGTGACGACGTTATCCATGTCCTCCACGGTGACCACGGAATTTGGACTGGCTTTGGAAGGCGACAATTTAAAGGATACCGGCGCCAGTTCGGGAATTTTCAAGGCACTCGCCAATTGCCGGCTATTGATATCCCCCCGCCCCAGAGCCTGGTGGAAATGTTCCGCATCGGGCATCTTGAAATGCTTCAGCAATTCGGCCAGATCGACCTGCTTGAGCCCCAGGCGCCTGCTTTCCTTGTCCAATAAATTTTTGCCGGCGGCGATGTTTTCGCTGAGTTCCTGTTGCTTGAACCAGTTTTTGACTTTGCCGATCGCGCGCGGAGTTTTCAGATAACCCAGGTTTGGATCGAGCCAATTTCGGCTGGGCTGACCGTTTTTGACCGTAATGATTTCCACTTGCTCGCCGGATTTGAGCTCGTAAGTCAAGGGTTTGATCTGCCCATTGACCTTGGCGCCCCGGCAGCTGTGGCCGACTTCGGTATGAATCGCATAGGCAAAATCCAAGGGCGTCGCACCCTTGATCAAATCGACCAGCTTGCCGGTCGGCGTCAAGACGAACACCCGGTCCGAAAACAGCTCGGTATGAAAGCTTTCCAGCAGAGTGTCTCCGCTACGCTCTTCCAAAAGCATACGCAACGAGGTGATGTTTTTTTCCGAAGCCGCACTGTGCCTGCCGCCTTCTTTATAGCGCCAATGCGCGGCAACCCCGAGTTCGGCAAACTCATGCATCGCGCGGGTACGAATCTGTATTTCGATACGGTTGCCTTGCTTATCGACCACCACGGTATGCAAAGACTGGTAACCGTTTTCCTTGGGGTTGGCGATGTAATCGTCGAATTCCTTGGGGATATATTGCCACTGACTGTGCGCCAATCCCAATACGGTATAACACGCCGCCAAATCGTCGACGATCACACGCACGGCCAGTAAATCGTAAAGCTCTTCGATCGGCAGTTGTTTGCGGCGCATTTTGCACCAAATACTGTAAATATGTTTGGGCCGCCCGTAGACCTTGGCGCGTATCGCATGCACATCCAGTGCCTGGCGCAACTCACTCAGAAAAGTGTTTATACAGGTTTCGCGTTGCACGCGTGTATCGGCCAATGCCTTGGCAATGGCGCGATAACGTTCCGGTTCCAGATAGCGAAACGCCAGGTCTTCCAACTCCCATTTGAATTGACTGATACCCAGCCGATTGGCCAATGGCGCATAAATATCCAGTGTCTCGCGCGCGATAAAGCGTCGAATATCCTCTTTCTCCTGGCTCAACCCGCGCAAGCGCTGGATGCGATACGCAAGCTTGATCAGTACCGACCTCACGTCATGCGTCATCGCCAGCAGCATGCGTCGCAGTATTTCCGATTGGTCGGGCTGTTTCGCCATTTCCAGCTGATAAATACCGACGGTATTCAACCAGCGCACATCCTTGACCAAGGACGCCACCTCCGAACCGAATCGTGTCTTGATGCCAGCTTCGTCCAAGTAACCTTCCAGCCTGGAATCGCTGAGCACGGCTGCCAAGATGGAGTCCAAATCGATGTGAACGGCGGTCAGAATGCAGGCAACATCAATGCCGTGGGGCCGTTTGCTCTTGGAAATCGACGACGGCTGGGCCGCGGCTTGCCTGACCAACGCCAAGGCCTCATCAACCAACGCCCGGTCGGATTCAGAGAGCTCGGGGAATAATGATTTGACATCAACAGAGTGTTTATCCATCCCAACATTGTAAAACAGGAAGCGGAAGAATGGCTGTTATCGGCTCAAGAAGCCCGCAACAAAAGAGAAACACGCCACAAAAAAGGATAAGGCCTGAAAGCCTCCCTTGAAAGTATCCTAGGAAAAGACTGTGGCCCACGAGTAGTCCTAAAAACATCGGCAGTCCACGAAAAGCAAAACGGCGTAGCCACTAAAAATGGCTACGCCGTTTTGCGTAGTTCTCATATCAAAGCATCAGCTGGATTACGTGCAACACAACTTCCGCATTTTGCGCTCGTACTATTTGGCAATAGCCAACGCTATTGCACTCCTCATCTGAGAAACTTTAGCAGTTTTCAAACAGGGAAGTTATTTATAGCGAGATCCTTAACTCTGAAAGTCATTGTGGTAGCGACGAGGGCGTCGCTCCCACGAAAACCTTCATTTGCCGGAGCGATGCCGAGCCTTCATGAACGTTAGGATGAGGAATGCCCTGCCTCAACCGTGATTTTCAACTTGGAACCAGGTTTGATATCGGCGCGATTTTTAGGCACGTTGTTCCATTTACGCAGGTCGGTAACATCGACTTTAAATTTTTTGGAAATTTGCGCCAGCGTATCACCCGGTTTGACGGTATAGCTGATTTGCTTGAAACTCGGTGCAGTTGAAGCCACCTGGATATTGCCACCGGTCTTTTTGATCGTCAGCTTTTGCCCCGGTTTCAATCCAGACTTTTTAGACAATTTGTTCCAGGTCAAGATGTCGTCTTGATCCACCGAAAAGTGTCTGGCCACGGTCCAGAGTGTGTCGCCTTTTTTAACCGTGTATTCTTGCTTGCTGACCTGAGGCTTTGGCGGCGCCTTGGGCTCCACAGCGGCCACGACAGGCTCATCCTGACCTTTGATGGCCTTATACGACATCGGAATCAACAAGGTTTCGCCTTGCGCAACCTCATTACTCGCCATGTGATTGACTTCCTGAATCTGTTCTATCGTGGTGTGATGAGACTGGGCTATGGATTTCAGGGTCTCCCGCTTGCCGACCGTATGATGCTCCCATTTGATCAATTCATGTTCGGGCAATCCCGCCAGCTTTTCCTTGAAAGTATCGGCCTTTTCGACCGGAACCAACAAACGATGCGGGCCGTTGGGCGCGGTGCTCAAGCGGTTGAAGCCTGGGTTCAATTTGATGAACTCGTCCAAGGGTGTTTGCGCCATTTCCGCCGCCTTGCCTAAATCGATTTGCGACTTGACATCGACCAATTCGAAATAGGGTTCGTTGGCAATGCGATGCAAATTGACGTTGTATTTTTCCGGATTGGCGAAAATTTTCGCGATTGCCAATAATCTAGGAACGTAAGCCGAGGTTTCACTGTTCAAATCCAGCGACCAGTAATCGGTCGGCAAACCCTGGCTGATGTTTTTGTCCATGGCATGCCGGATGTTGCCCTTGCCGGCGTTATAAGACGCCAGTGCCAACAGCCAATCGTTATTGAATTCTTCACTCAGCTGCTTCAAGAACGTGGTCGCCGCCTGGGTCGATTCGATCACGTCGCGGCGGCCGTCATACCAGCTGTTTTGCTCCAGGCCATACAGGCGACCCGTCGGCGGAATGAATTGCCACAGTCCGGATGCTTGCGCGGGCGACTCGGCATCCGGTCTGAACGCGCTCTCGACAACGGGCAACAACGCCAGTTCGCCGGGAATGTTTTTCGCTTCGATTTCGTTAAGAATAAAAAATAAATAAGGTTCCGCGCGCTGTTGCACGCGGCTTAAGTATTCGGGATTTCTTAGATAAAAATTAACTTCGCGGTCGATTCTGGCATTATCGATTTCAGGCAACGCATACAGCGATAACATGCGGTCCCATACGGTGTCGTGCTCTTTCGACTCTCCTTTGTTGAATCGGTGATTTTTGTTGTGACTGCGGGTGAATACCGAGAATTTACTGCTCGAAGATTGCGACAACGGATCTTTGTGCGCGTTTTGGCTACAACCCGTTACCAGCAAAATAGGCAGCAGATAGGACAGATGTCGGGCCGATTTTTTTGAAATTGAGCGAGGCATTGTCTTTACTCTTAAAATAAAAAAATTAGATGGTACCATGGCTTACCCGTTAAAGCCAATAATCCTACCCTTTAGGGTGGCTACCCATGAAGAGAAATTTCCTATTTGCCTTATACCAAACCCCGCGCGGCAAGCTGCTGCAAACCATGGAGGCTCAATATCTAAAACGCTGCATCACCGTCAGTTGCAAGCAAAATCAACTGCAAATCGGCGGTCTGGATTGGGAAGCCGATTTTGTGGATTGCTCCTTGTATCGAAATTATGTGATTCTCGATGGCAAAAACATGGGGTGTCAGGATGCGCTAAAAGTGAACGCAAAAGCTTACAATCTCCCCATCCAAACCGAGTCGATGGATTTGGTCATCATCCCGCACATGCTCGAATTCGACGCGCATCGCTTCCGCACCATGCGTGAGGTACACCGGGTATTGAAACCGGGCGGTGAGCTGGTGATTTTGAGTTTCAATCCTCTGAGCCTTTATGTGCGTTTTCAGTTTTTGTGGGACAAGCAGAAAGGCGACTCTTGGCTCGCGCACTTTATGTCCAGGGCGCGAGTATCGGACTGGTTGAAACTGCTAAATTTCGAACTATTGACGACAGCGGAATTTGGCCTGGATACTTTCACGATCACGCAAGGCCAGTTTGCCTCGCCGCGCCGCGGCCTTTTTTCCATGGCCTATGGCTTGAAAGCCGTGAAACGACAATATTCACTGATTCCATTGACCCCTGTGACTCAAACCAAGACCAAGCTGGCGACCGCCAATTTTGGCGTGGAAGTCAGAACACACCAAATCGACAATCTACATGACTGAGATAGTAACCATTTATACCGATGGTGCCTGCAGAGGCAATCCCGGCCCTGGCGGCTGGGGCGTTTGCTTGCGATATAAGGACAAGGAAAAGGAACTCTTCGGCGGCGAAGCAGAAACCACGAATAACCGGATGGAATTGACGGCGGCGATACAAGCACTGGAAACGCTCAATCGCCCCTGCCAAGTCAAATTGCATACCGATTCCAAATATGTTCTACAAGGCATTACCGAATGGATGTCTAACTGGAAAAAACGCGGCTGGAAAACCTCCGCCAACAAACCAGTCAAAAACGAAGACTTATGGCGCCGCCTGGACCAGGCCATCCAGCGTCATCACATAGAATGGATCTGGGTCAAGGGGCATGCCGGTGATCCTGGCAACGAACGCGCCGACATCCTGGCCAATAAAGGCATAGACGCGTTAAAAAATCACTGACAAACGAGGAGAATCAATTATGTTAGGTGTGATTGCCGCCACATTGGTTGGCGTCTGGTTTTACAACACGGCACCCCGCTCGGGACGTCCAGCGTTTTCCTGGGCGGTATCCGGCGTGATCGTCTATTTTCTGGCCGCCTTGCTTTGGAGCCTGATCGTCACGCCGGGCATCAAGGACGCCGCGACCCATAATCAGAGCGGCTTACTGATATTCATCGTCCGCTACGCCTATATCGGCATTGGCCTGATCGCCGCCGCCATCGTGAACACCTGGTTGAATCAGTCCGCCGAGTGATGGCAATCACCAATGTGACCTGGTCGGTTTATATCATTTCGTGTAGCGACGGCAGCTTTTATACTGGCATCACGACCAATGTAAGCCGACGTTTTCAACAGCATCGACAAGGTCAAGGCGCGAAGTATTTCAGAAGCCGTCAGCCAAGCGAGATCGTTTTCATCGAATCGGGCCATTGCCGCAGTTCGGCCACGCAACGCGAAATAACCATAAAAAAAATGAAACGGAGCGACAAGCTCCGTTTGATTGCCGCGCATAAAATCCAGGACGCGGCGCCGGCAAAATTCGATTTCTAGCTTGCTCCCAGCTAAGGCGCGATCGATTGCGCCGTAACCACCAGCCCGGCCACTTGATCCGCTCTTTCCTTGCGCAATGTTGCGGTTTCCATGCTGTGCACGCGAAACCCCGCGTCATGCAAGGCCTTTCTGACATAAACTTCGGCATGACTGTAACGGCCATGCTCATGCAGGTAAAAACCTGAACTCACATCATCCGCCTCATGCTTTTCCAGGGTAAACACAAACCATCCATCGGGCCGCAACGCCTTAACGGCCGCTTGCACTACCCCGGTCAAATCGCCGAAATAGCATAAGGTGTCGACGCAGGTTATCGCATGATAAGCCGAAGCGGAATTCGCACAAAATTCCGTCAGTTCGGCTTCGAACAAGTCATCATATATCCCTCTAGCCTGGGCACGCTCGAGCATCTTCGGCGAAAGATCCATGCCAACCAGGCGCTTGGCTAAAGGCCTGATCAAGTCTCCGCATAAACCGGTACCGCAGCCGGCATCCAGAATGACCCAATGATTGGGTTCTGGCTCCAGCTTTTGTAAAGCCTGCTGAACCAGTAAAGGCGCCTGGTAATCCAGACGTTTAAGGACTACGTCAAACGAGGCCGCGAAACTGTCGAAGGTTTCCTTCACATAGGCATCACTGGCTCTTGTGGGCGTGTTGCTGCGGGTATAAGCGGCATACATGTGTAAGGCGGTCGGATTTTCCGGATCGTATTCCAGCCATTGCTCCAATACTTCGGCGCTACGCTCGATTTCGCCCATGATGAAGAAGGTACGGCTCAACCTTAGATAGGCTTCCGGATCGAAAGGCGCCAATTCCAGCGATTTGCGATACATCGCCACGGCTTCGCGGTATTGCTGTTGGTGCCGATAAACATTGCCCAGGTTTTGGTAATGCCGCGGCATATCCGGTTCCAACTCGATCGCCTTCATCAAATATTCGATGGCTTCCTGATAGCGTTCGAGGTCCTTAAGCGCTATGCCCAGATTTCCGTAGGCAGTGGCAAAATCCGGATTCCGCGCAATCACGTGGCGAAAACATGGCTCGGCCAATTCGACGCGCCCCGTCAACAAATAGATGTTGCCCAGGTTGTTTTCGGCGTCAATATAATCCGGAGCTAGCGCCAGCGCTTTCTTGATCCATGCTATCCCTTCCTCGGAGTGTCCGCGCTGGTGTCTGGCCAGCCCAAGAAAATTCATGACATTTGGGTCATCCGGATTCAGCTCGAGTAGCTTGCGGTAAAGCGCCTCCGCATCTTCGACCCTATCGTTTTGATGCCAATGAATCGCGAGATGCAAGGCTTGTTCAGGACTAAATTTCCGGGGGGTCGATTGGTTCAAATTCGCTTCACCAATAGCGTTATTCATGCGTGCAATCTCACTCAATCATTCTGGCCTACATCAACTTCCAAGACCATCGGGCAAAGATGCGATGACGTAACCAGCCAAGACGAAAACAAAATCCTTCACTGGGTATAACCGACTTGGCTGGCTCAACCTGACATGTCACCGTTCAAGGCAGGCGGAATTTCAGCGATCTTGGCCAATCGAATCACCTTGATCACTCTATTAATAGGCCGCTGGGTCCTTCGCCATTATGCAACCATCAAGCCCATTCATGAGTTTTTCGTTGAACCAAGCCAACGTTCCGGTTTTACGCTGGGCACCATCGGGATCATTGAGATACACGGTACCGCCGTCGATTCCGGTAAGCACGATGACATGTCCAAAACCGTACCATAAACCAGCACACCAAAGCGGTCCGTTATCTCGCAAAAGTTTGAACAAATCCATGTTGGAATAGGTGTTTTGCGACGGCAAGCGTTTGAGTCCGGTGGTTTTTGCCAACGTTATGAAAGATTGAACGTTCACGGACAAGCCTGTATTGTCCTGATATACAGGGCCGATGGTATTCATTGGCCCCTGCCTACCCGTCTGCTGTTGCCAATAAAGCCAAATCATCATTGCGCTGGTATGCCAGCAGCACATGGATTTTTCTTGTGCAAGCACGGGTACGGTCATTTTAATTAACGCCATAACAAACTCCTCTCTAAAGAAAACGTCTATCGGACTGAATGATTCATCGTACCGACCGACTAATCAAATAAATAATTAAACTCTCCATCTTCCACACTGACATGGACACGCTGAATGAGCATGCCTTCTACCATCCTTGTCAATAATTCCTCGCTGATTCTCGGTAATACGGTGTTGGTCAATATCGAGTCTATCATGCGGCCGCCGCTTTCCAGTTCGGTGCAACGACTGACGATCAGCTTGACCACGTCGTCATCGTAGCTGAACGGCACGCCGTGGCTTTCGGCGACACGCTTCCTGATGCGGCCAAGCTGCAATCTGGCAATGTTGCCGATGACTTCATCGGTAAGCGGGTAATAGGGAATCACCACCAAGCGCCCCAGCAAAGCCGGTGGAAACACCTTCAATAGCGGTTCGCGCAGGGCTTTGGCGATACCCTCCGGTTCAGGCATCAGTTCCGGGTCTTTGCAAAGGTTCATGATCAGATCGGTACCGGCGTTGGTCGTCAGCAGAATCAAGGTGTTCTTGAAGTCGATCACCCGGCCTTCGCCGTCTTCCATCCAGCCTTTGTCGAAAACCTGGAAGAAAATCTCGTGCACATCGGGATGCGCCTTTTCCACTTCGTCCAGCAACACCACGCTGTAAGGCCTGCGGCGCACGGCCTCGGTCAAGACCCCGCCTTCGCCGTAACCGACATAGCCCGGCGGCGCGCCTTTGAGCGTCGAAACCGTATGGGCTTCTTGATATTCGCTCATGTTGATCGTGATCACGTTTTGTTCGCCACCGTACAAGGCCTCGGCCAACGCCAATGCGGTTTCGGTTTTACCGACACCGGAACTGCCGGCCAACATGAACACACCTATGGGCTTGTTGGGATTGTCGAGTCCGGCGCGTGAGGTTTGAATGCGCCGCGCGATCATTTCCAAGGCATGGCGCTGACCGATGATGCGCTGCTCCAATAAATCGGGCAGTTTCAAAACGGTTTCGATTTCGTTTTTGACCATGCGCCCGACCGGAATGCCGGTCCAATCCTGCACTACCGAAGCGACGGCTTGATGATCGACGGTGGGCAAAATCAGAGGCGATTCACCTTGAAAATCGCGCAAGGCGTCCTGCAGCGTTTTCAATTCCGACAACAGCGCATTTTGATCCTTCGGCGGTTCGCTTTCAGTTTGCACTTCGCCGCCCTGCTCACCGGCTGTTTGATCCACGGCGTGGCCTTCGACCCTGAGCTGGGCTCTGAGGTCGAGAATCTTTTCGACCATGCCCTTTTCCCGATTCCAGCGTTCTTCCAGCTCGGCCAGCCGGGTTTTTTCGGCTTCGAGCTTTTCCATTGCCTCTGGTTCGCGCTCGCCGACTTCGATGCCTACAGCCTTTTCTCGGCCGATGATTTGCAATTCGGTTTCCAATGCCGCTATGCGTTTACGGCAATCGTCTACTTGGGCCGGAACGGCATGTTGGCTGATGCCGACCCTGGCGCATGCGGTGTCCAACAAACTCACGGCCTTGTCGGGCAACTGTCTGGCCGGAATGTAACGATGTGACAATTTGACGGCGGCTTCCAACGCTTCGTCGAGGACCATGACCTGATGGTGCTTTTCCTGCACCGACACCACGCCGCGCATCATCCGGATGGCCTTTTCCTCGCTGGGTTCCTGCACCTGTACCACTTGAAAGCGCCGGGTCAAGGCCGGATCTTTTTCGATGTGTTTCTTGTATTCGGCCCAAGTGGTTGCTGCGACGGTGCGCAAGGTTCCGCGCGCCAAAGCCGGCTTCAATAAATTGGCGGCGTCGCCGGTGCCGGCCGCACCACCCGCACCGACCAGAGTATGGGCCTCGTCGATGAACAGAATGATGGGCTTGGCCGACGATTGAACTTCTTCGATCACATGGCGCAAACGGTTTTCGAATTCGCCTTTCATGCTGGCACCCGCCTGCAGCAAGCCGACATCCAAGGTGCGCAAACTGACGTCGCGCAGCGAGGGTGGCACGTCGCCGGCGACGATCTTTTGCGCAAAGCCTTCCACCACGGCGGTTTTGCCGACGCCGGCCTCGCCGGTCAGAATCGGGTTGTTCTGGCGGCGGCGCATCAGAATATCGATGACCTGGCGAATTTCTTCGTCGCGGCCCACAATGGGGTCCATCTTGCCTTGGCGGGCCTGTTCGGTCAGGTCCACCGTGAACTGTTTCAGCGCCTCCTGTTTGCCCATCGCAGCCGGGGCAATCGCACCACTGGCTTCGCCGGGCGCAGCCGCTGTTTGAAAGCCGTCGGTCGCCGCCAAGCCCTCTTCAGGCGAACCCGATACGATACGCGCGAATTCATCCGACAACGAGTCTGGTTTGATCTTTTCGAATTCCCTGGAAATCCCCACCAGCTCGTTGCGCAAAGACTTGGTTTTCAGCAAACCGACCAGCAAATGTCCAGTCCGGATCTGACTTTCGCCGAACATCAAAGTCCCGTATACCCAGCCGCGCTCGACGGTTTCTTCGATATGCGGGGAAAAATCGGAGATAGAAGTAGAACCACGCGGTAACCGTTCCAGGGCTTCGGTTACGTCCTTGGCCAAGCGCGACATATCCAGACTGAAATGTTTGATGACGCGGTGCAAATCAGAATCCTGCAATTGCAATAATTGATTCAGCCAATGCACCAACTCGACATAGGGATTGCCCCTGAGTTTGCAAAACACCGTAGCGCCTTCGATCGCCTTGTAGCAGACACGGTTTAATTTTCCAAACAGTTTGACTCGACTGATTTCTGCCATAGCATTATCTCTATTATTATTTTTTGAAATGAAAAACGTTTAGCCCGAACCAAGGGCAAAAAAAGGATTCAAGGTCAAATCGGCGGCATCGTCCTCGGTAAGCCTGGGTCCCAGCCACGTCGTCCAACCCAAGCGCGCTTCCCCGTTCATGCAAGAAGGATGAGCGTGGATTGGCTCGCCTAAGGATAGCTCAGAAGGCACTTCTTGCTTTTTTAACACCAATTGCGCATCCCAAACCAATTCGTCGCCGATATGGTTGCGCACGATCGCCGTCAATTGCGCCAAGGCTTTGCCGCCGGGCAGTAACGACAGGTACCGGGTCAAATTCAGCGGGCCTAAAACGATTCTGAATTTATGCTGGCACCCCCAGACAAAGGCGCCCAGAAACGTGGAGTGGCCGAGCGTCGCCAATTCCGGCGAGTGTCCTAAACGGCTTTGATCGCTTTGCTGGATTTCCATCCATTCGCCGACGAACTCCTCGATTCGGATATCGATTGACAACAAATCGGCGATGATGGCCTGCAAGCCATCGGCATACTTGGTCTGGGCCGCGAAATGCCCGGCATAGAACAGCTTGGCCCTATCATCCAGGGCATCCCGATGACGAAAGGCGTCGCCGCTGATGCCAAACAGACTGCCCACGTAAAACGCGAAGCGATCGGATTCCGGCCGGTCGTAGCAGACCGTAGGCCGGACGTTCGCCCACGCCCGGTAAAACAAGCTGATCATGCGGTGGTGAAAAATGTCGGCGAAACGCACCAGCGTCGGATCGCGGTAATGCCGCCGCCGCTCTCTGGCATACTCGGTCAAATGCAGGGGCAACGGCCCTTGCGGGCCGAATAGACCGAAAAAATTAACCACCAATCGCGGCATGCCGGATGCGCCGATTTCATAGGAAGACAAACTCGAAGGCGGAAACTCCAATCCCGGCTCTTGAGCCAAACGTACTGGATCGTCGCCGGCTTTGACGCTGGTTCCGAGCCTGGGTTTGTCGGAGTTTAGCGCTTCCAATAAGCGCAGGGTTTCGAAAAAATCGAAACGGTAGGCGGCTTTTTCCAGCTCGGTTATCAAAACGTGTGGCGTTGGCCTATTTTCACCGGCCATCGGGCCACCTCACCATGATCGGTTGTTCGAATGACGGTTTCGACAAAGGAATTGATCGAAACATAACGGGTAAAAAATTGTTCCAATACGGCGCCCAATAAAAAATACCCTCCCCCTTCGAACGCGGACTCATCGAGCAACACCGTGATTTCCAAGCCCCGACCGAAAACCATGGGTCCTTTGGCATCTATCCGCCTGACCACGTTTTTTGCCGATACCGAAATCACGCCTTCGATTTGTTTTTTGAT
Source organism: Methylomonas rapida (assembly GCF_024360925.2). Classification (NCBI taxonomy): domain Bacteria; kingdom Pseudomonadati; phylum Pseudomonadota; class Gammaproteobacteria; order Methylococcales; family Methylococcaceae; genus Methylomonas; species Methylomonas rapida. Next base: position 3,794,826 of record NZ_CP113517.1, read on the forward strand.
TGCCGGCTCCCGATTATCGGCGTAAAGCCCCAGCAACTCCCGCAAGGCCGTCGCGCCTTGCTTGGCATCGGTATCGATTAGGGACAGGTAATTCAAGGAAAGATGGTTGATCAAGCGCCAGACGCTCTCGCCTTCGTAGGCGGCCGGCAGGGGTCGGGTGGGCCCGGCTGCACAACGGATAGACTTGACTGGCGCGCTGATTTGCAAGGTGAAATCCGTTTCGCCCAGACCGACCGGCATCACCAACGGCAAATCCCGATTGGTGCAAAGCGTCTCCAAACCCAATTGCGCAATATCCGATGAATAAGGCGCCTGCTGGGCATCGACCAGGGAAACGAAACATTCGCTGCCGATATAACTGGAGCGGACCCCATGGCGGCGCTGCTTGGTCGAAAGCACCCGCTTTTGTTTCCTGGTCATATAAAAAGCGGTTTCGGCAGGGGTTTGATATGCGCTTTTCGAACCGTAAAACGGCAAAAAAACCTGTTCCGTCCGCGAGTCGCCAGCGTAGCCCACCACCTGATTGACGGTGGAAACCTCGTAATCCATTGGCCTCGTGCGATCGACGACGACATGATATTCCGACTGCCTATGGTCGACATGTATCCGATCCGTGCGCTTGGGAAACAAATTGATGGCCGGCACGCAAAACAAGGATAGGTTGGATTTATCCAGGGTATTGATCAATTGGGCGTCGCTGCGATCCAACAAAACGAACAACTCGACTTCGCTCGCATCGCATTGAGCGATTAACGGGGCTAAATGGGCTAATTCGACGAACAGATAGCGCTCGGGGAAGGCAAAATATTCCTGCAAGATTCGATAGCCTTCGAAAGAACGGGGCGTCTGTTTCAACAAGGCCTCTTCTTTTTCAAACCCCAAACCTCTAGCAATGTTCCCCGCGACATACTTGACCTCGGCCGAATCGTTGCCGAATTTGCACGCCAATGCCTTGGCATTGGCCAGAAATTGTTCGTACAAACGATACGGAATGGCGCCGGTTCCCCGCAAATACAACGGCAGCTTGTTCAATGCAAGCTGACTGAACGTCACGCCGGCCGTGGTGCGCAACACGATACGGAAGGCCGCCTTGGTCGAATTCAGATATTTGCCATCCGCCAAGCCATGGCTGGACACGGCGGCCAAGGTCGATAAATATTCGAACTTGGCAATTTCCAACGGCCACAATTGCAAGGCATGCGCTGTACGATATTCGCAGGCCGTTTGCTCGCCTTTGGCGATTTGACTGCGCAAGGCCGTGTCTCTCGGAATTGAAAAGCCGCCCACCAGGCCTTCTTCGCTCAGATCCGGCTTGAACTCGACCACCGCCATCGATGGCGTCGAGGCTAAATAATGCGGATAAACGATTTCCAGCAAATGCTGGGAAAAATTGGGGAATTCGGCATCGATTTTCAGTTGGACCCGAGCCGCCATGAAGGCAAAACCCTCGAACAAACGCTCGACGTAAGGATCGGAACATTCAAAGGTATCCAAGCCCAGGCGCGCCGCAATTTTCGGAAATTCGCTGGCAAACTCGGCCCCCACCTCCCGGACATGCTGCAACTCGCGGTTGTAATATTTCAGTAGCCGAGGGTCCAAGGCTTATCCTCCCAAGTCCTTGATGGTGGCTTCTCCCGTTTCCAAATCCAATTCACTACGAATATACAAATGAACCGGCAAAGGCTGTGCCCACAAATCGCCTTCTATTTTGAAGGACATCGCATGCTGATTCATGTGCTCTTCGGAACTGATGACTTCGACTTTCAAGGAGCCGGGCGTGATGCGCGGCTCGAAATCCATGATGGCCTGTTTGATTTTGCGCTCTATTTTAGGCAGGTCGGCCCCCGTCAAGTGAGCGCCCGAAAACGTCAGGATGCCGTAGTTAATCACGGAGTGCTCGGCATCAGGCAGTTCCGATAAATCGACACAGGAATCCAGCGCGGCCGTATTTAACAGCCAGGTCAAATCTCTGAGTACCGATTGCCTGAGCTGACGACCCGACAAAACCCGTTGCTCTCTGGACTCCACCTGTTTGTCGGGATTGTTATCGGTCAGTCGGTCCAGCAAGGATGGTTGTAGGCGCTCGGTATAGAGTAGCTCCGCCATTATGGGGTTCCGCCCGTCGCATTCAAGGCGATCTTACGGATATCCATCAGCGCATAATCATCGACGTTGGTTGCCAGCAAGCGCTGCCCCATGCCGGTGAGACAGCCTTCGGCCAGTTCCTTCCAATCGGTCATGCGCGCCATTTGCAACCTGAAATCGGTGGCATGATCCGAGCCCGGATAGCGGGTAGGAATCAAACAACTGGCCGCACCGCCATTGACCCAGGCCAGTTGCGCGGGCATCCAGACGACATCGCGCAAATCGGCGGGCTCGTCAAATTCTATTCTGCTAACTTGTTGAAACGGAATCCAATAATAACGGCCATTGACGATAGCCTCCAACGTTGGCCCCAAACGGTTATCCGCATCGGCTATCCACTCGAAACCGACGCCATCCAGGCTTCCCGAGGTGGCGGGCGCCAACTCCAACGCTTCTCGACGCAAGCTCGCAGCTTCCGCAAAATGCCCCTCGGCATCCAGGCGCAAAGCCTCTATCAGTAAAGCGACCCAGCGTTGCGGTTCTCCGAAAATCAACGGGGAACGCTTTCCAGCAAAAACTTCTGTCCGTAATGCTTCGCACAACACCGCGGCGCGATAGGTTTGGGTCATCAGCAACTGAGAAGCATCCAAGTCTTCGAGAACTTGAAGCTGGGTCAATGCTCGCTGCCATTCCCCCAACACGACCAACAATTGAAACAGAAAAACCCTCAATTTTGGATTCGCCGCATCTTTCCTGATTTGTTCCTGCAAATTTGCCAAGGCCTCTTTCAAATTGCCTTGGTGAAGATACTGCTCCGCATCCAACTTCATTACTCGCCCCTTTTGATGGCCAGAAAACTCGATGACTCTTCGATGGCTCAACCACCTTCGATGATGCTCTGAGTCGGCGCCGTCCGCTAACAGGAAGGCGCCTATCAGGCAGGTCTTTATTTCTTTTTATTGGCAGCGATATCCCACCCCGTTTTCTTGGAGGCGTCTGGCGTGCCGTCTGGTTTTTGCGGTGTATATTCGATCTCGTATTCCGCGAAATTCAACGTAACATTCTCGGTCAAACGATCTTCGCCGCCGGAGCCGCCCATGCTATAGGAAGTAATCAGCACCTCTGTCATGTGAATTTTCAAATATTCGACCGGATTGTCGCCACCGGCTTTTCTGACGGTAAGGGTCGCCTTTTTATGGTGCCGTCCACTGGCGGTCGACAGGGCCAACTCTGGCGAACCGCTATCAATATACTTGGTGATGGATAAATCCTGCACATTGACTTTGCCGGCGCCGGCGCCCCCGCCTACATGAGCACTACCCGAATTGGACAATCCCCAGCTCCATGCCAAGACATCAATTTCCTCCTTATGCTTGTCATCCCGCGCCTCCCCTTTGATAGGTGGCTCTTCGATCTTCAAAAAAATGTCTACAGCCATTTTCGTTCTCCTGTCTTACCGATATCGATTACAAATGTCCGGTCTGATAACTCTTTTGCCTCTGGAACCGGACCCACCCAAAAGCAACTTTATTTACGCCCCTTTGGCAGAGGGCAACTTGGATACCAGCCGCAAGGAAACCGTCAGTCCTTCCAACTGATAATGCGGCCGCAAAAAGAATTGCGACCGGTAATAGCCTGGGTTGCCTTCCACTTCTTCGACGACTACCTCGGCTGCCGCCAAAGGCTTCATGGCTTTAGTCGTTTCGCTGGAAGTCTCGGGATTGCCGTCGACATATTGCATGATCCAGTTGTTGAGCCAGCGCTGCATATCGTCTTTTTCCTTGAAGGAACCCACTTTATCCCGCACGATGCATTTCAGATAATGCGCGAAACGGCAAGTGGCAAACAGATAAGGCAACCGTGCCGCGAGATTGGCATTCGCCGTGGCATCCGGATCTTCATATTCAGCCGGTTTTTGCAGCGATTGAGCGCCGATAAAGGCGGCAAAATCGGTATTTTTCTTATGGATCAACGGCATGAAGCCGTTTTTCGCCAGTTCGGCCTCGCGTCTGTCGGTGATGGCGATTTCGGTTGGGCACTTCATATCCACGCCGCCGTCATCGGTCGGAAAAGTGTGAACCGGCAATCCTTCGACCGCACCACCCGACTCGATCCCGCGAATGCGCGAGCACCATCCGTACAATTTGAACGAACGATTGATGTTGACCGCCATCGCATAGGCCGCATTGGACCACGTATATTTATCGCTGTTGGCACCCGTCGTGTCTTCCTCGAAATTGAATTCCTCGACCGGGTCGGTTTTGGCACCGTAAGGCAAGCGACTGAGGAAGCGAGGCATCGCCAAGCCAATATACCTGGAATCTTCGGATTCGCGTAAGGACCGCCATGCCGCATATTCCGGAGTCTGGAAAATTTTGGTCAAATCACGCGGATTGGCCAATTCCGACCAGCTTTCCATCTGCATGACCGAAGGCGCAACACCGGCAATGAACGGCGTGTGAGAAGCCGCGGAAATTTTGCCGATTTCACCCAACAACTCGACATCGGGTGGACTGTGATCGAAAAAGTAGTCGCCGACCAGGCAGCCGAACGGCTCGCCGCCGAAGGTGCCGTATTCTTCCTCGTACAATTTTTTGAACATCGGGCTTTGGTCCCAAGCCGTGCCTTTGAATTTCTTCAAGGTCTTGCCGAGTTCCTTTTTCGAGATGTTCATGACCCGAATCTTCAGCATCTCATCGGTTTCGGTGTTGTTCACCAGATAATGCAAACCGCGCCACGCCGATTCCAAATTTTGGAAATCCGCATGATGCATGACCAAATTGAGCTGTTCGGTAATTTTCTGATCCAAACTGGCGATAATCGCTTCTATGGACTTGACCGCATCGTCAGAGATTTTGGTAACGTCCTGCAACGCATATTGCGCCAGCGTGGTCACGGCGGTATTGACCTGATTCGCCGCTTCCGTACCCGGCCTGAATTCCTTGGACAGCAACGTCGTAAAATCATCCAGTTGCAAGGTCTCGGTCGCGCCTTCCGCTGCCTGAGCTTGAGTTTCTAATTCCGCCATGATCACCCCTCGCTGCTTTCTGAAGTTTGTTGACCTGCCGCTGGTTCAGCGGGTTTTGCACTCGCGGCCAATGACTGTAGCAAAGCGGGATCGTTGATGAGCTTGGCGATCAGTTCCTCTGCGCCGGTTTTTCCATCCATATAGGTAATCAGATTGGAGAGCTGTGTCCTCGCTTCCAGCACCTTGTCCAAGCCCGCCACTTTTTTGGCCACGGCGGCCGGGGAAAAGTCATCCATGCTTTCAAAGGTTATGTCTACATTCAGATTGCCTTCACCGGTCAAGGTATTGGGCACCTGGAACGCTACCCGCGGTTTCATCGATTTCAGTCGTTCGTCGAAATTATCGACATCGATTTCAAGCAGTTTGCGTTCTGCCACCGGCGGCAAAGGCTCCGTTGGCTTGCCGGAAAGATCGGAAAGCACCCCCATCACGAAGGGAAGCTGTACTTTTTTTTCTGATCCATAAACCTCGACATCGTATTCGATTTGAACACGTGGCGCCCGGTTTCGCTGAATGAACTTCTGACTACTTTCGGCCATTGCTTACTCCACTTTTTAAAGGTTGATCGTTTTTATTTAGTCTACGTCTGGCTCGGGGCCTTTGAGCATATTAAGCTGGGACAGGCCATCCGGCACCAGATTTTGCACAATTTGCATAAAATCCGCCGTCACTAGGTATTTTGCCCGCTGCAGTAAAATGGGAACCGGGCTTGAGGGTTCATTTTCCGCATAATACTTACAAATCAAATCCAGGGTTTTCAAAACATCCTGTCGAGAGCCGATAGTCCCGATTGCGGCCGGTTTCCGGGCGGGGGTTGACAGGGGGGCCTCGCTATCCGCTTGCTCATCACTGGATATTGCGTCCGATTCGCCTGAATCCAGTTCGGCAAATTGATCGAATACATAATGCATTTCTTTCAGCAATGCGGCCAACCCGGATAAGTCTGGGCCATTTTCAATACCCACCTTGCTTCCGACCAGCGCATCCAATCGTTGAATCATGCTAGCACTATCAACGATGGCTTGATAGGTTGCCAAGACATCTTCTTTTGGCGCCCCCAGAAAAGCCGCTTTGATCATGCTCGTTTCGGCTTTCGCCACGCCTGGCGGTGGCTCTACCTTGTCAGTGGCAATATGAATGTCGCGCAGGCTAAAACGGCCAATCGATTTGGAGTCTACCAATGCCGCCTGAGTCAAAGGCCACAATACCGATTCAAAATTATTCAGCTCCTCAAGGATGTTGATGCGCGCGGTCGGATCGAAACCATCATCCGGATCCAACACGGGATGGATATGATCCCAATATTTTTCCAGCCATTCATATAGCAGCGTCAATCCGCCGTGAAACCCCGTTATGCCTTCCAAGTTAATCAGCGCACGAATTAAATAAATGGCAACCTGCAAATCCTTGCTCTGCTGCAAAATGACCAATGCTTGTTTTTGTATGTCGCGCCAATTAGGCGGCTGGGCTTTTTCGCCACTGATCGGATCTTCCGGTTTTCCCTGTATGTCTTTGCCGAGCTCGAGGTAAGCGGGATCGTATTCCAGATAATCCCCGCAGGGCTTATCGGATGAAATTTCGTTCAGTAACGCGGTCAAGTCAGCCATGAATTGCCTTTGTAGTTCTTCGAAATCATAAAGAGTCCAAGACTAGACCAGATTGGGCAAAATTTAAAGCATGTTTCTGCTATCGCCTTCAAAAATCACAAACGCAAAGCATGTAACAAGGACTTGACTGAGCATGACTTGCCAAGGTCGGCTTACGGGAGTATCTCTCCTTTCGGCCAGAAAGGCTGCCCACCAGGCGTGTGAATGGATTCCCTGGGTCTGAATCAGCCGTCCATGCCGCGAGATGCCACCCTTTGACTATTGCGAGGTTATTTTTGGCGGAACCCCAAATCTGTAGCTCGCTCCATTTCTGTATTCAGACGCTGCAGCAAGCTCGTTTGCATGTTTTGTAGATCGGAAAACTTCGCCGCCAGCTTTTTAAACTGCCGCATCGCGCTCGCCAAATCTGCCTCCCACAATAATTGCTCCAGCCGCTTGGCTAAGGTACGAAAATCCGCAAAACCATAAAAACAAAACGTACCATGCAACTTATGAGCAATCTCCCACGCCGGCCGAATTTGTTGATTTTGCAAGGCCCGTTCAAGGCTTGCAAGTTGATCGGGAGTTTCGGCAAAAAGTTTTTGCAGAAATATCCTGCCTAGCTCCCGATTATGCTCCACTTTTTCCAACAACTTATCCGCATAGTAATCGCTATTATCCACGACAAAAGGCATACACCACTTCGCCACCACCCGTTGCAAATCCGCCAATACGATGGGCTTTATCAGACAATCATTAAATCCCTCTGCTATCAACAAATGCCTATCCTGGCTTTGCACATGCGCCGTTACGGCAATCATGGGTACGACAGGCTCCGTCAACTCGGATTTAATTTTTCTGATCAACTCGTAGCCGTTCATCACCGGCATATTGACGTCGATGAACACCAACGAATAGCGTTTTTTCTGCAGCAGTTCCCAAGCTTCTTGGCCATCGCGTGCCAACGAAATATCCTCGCTCCAATAATGCATTTGCTCGGCTAAAAGCCAGCGATTCATTTCGTTGTCGTCGGCAATCAAAATCGATAAAGCGGTCAAATTCACACCCTTTGTTTGCTCATGTCAGGCGCGGATATAGTAACATCAGACTAACTCTTCTTCTCCACCGCCGGCTTCCTGCCTAAACTTTCCTGGCTTTGTCTAGCCCAACACCAATAAACGCGCACAAAAAAGCCCCGGTGCCAAAAGGCACCGAGGCTTCCGGTTTAAGCAGCGCTTATGGCAGCGATTACATCATGCCGCCCATGCCCCCCATGCCGCCCATGTCAGGCATTGCCGGCGCTTTGTTATCAGCCGGTGCATCGGCTACCATAACTTCGGTGGTGATCATCAGGCCAGCAACGGATGCTGCGTTTTGCAGCGCTGAACGGGTCACTTTCGCAGGATCCAGAATACCCATTTGGATCATGTCGCCGTACTCGCCAGTCGCCGCGTTGTAACCGAAGTTACCGCTACCTTTTCTGACTTCGTTCAATACCACGGACGCTTCGTCGCCGGCGTTGGTGACGATTTGGCGCAAAGGCTCTTCCATTGCACGACGCAGGATGTTGATACCGACGTCTTGGTCGTGGTTGATGCCTTTTAGGCCGTCCAGAGCAGACAGCGCACGAATCAATGCGGTACCACCACCAGCTACCACGCCTTCCTCGACCGCGGCGCGGGTGGAGTGCAGCGCATCTTCGACACGGGCTTTCTTCTCTTTCATTTCGACTTCGGTCGCGGCGCCCACTTTGATCACGGCAACACCGCCAGCCAATTTGGCCAGACGTTCTTGCAGTTTTTCACGATCGTAGTCGGAAGTCGCTTCCTCGGCTTGGGCGCGGATTTGCGCCACGCGGCCTTTGATTTGGCCTTCGTCGCCAGCACCGTCAATGATGGTGGTGTTTTCTTTGTTGATTTGCACGCGTTTCGCGGTACCCAACTGGCTGATGTCTGCTTTTTCCAGTGACAGGCCCACTTCTTCGGAAATCACGGTACCGCCGGTCAGGATTGCGATGTCTTCCAGCATGGCTTTACGACGATCGCCGAAACCAGGGGCTTTAACGGCAGCCACTTTGACGATGCCGCGCATGTTGTTGACCACCAGCGTCGCCAGCGCTTCACCTTCGACATCTTCAGCGATGATCAGCAAGGAACGGCCGGATTTGGCTACGCCTTCCAGAATCGGCAGCATTTCGCGGATGTTGGAGATTTTTTTGTCATACAACAACACGAAAGGATCGTCCAGTTCGACGCTCATGCTTTCTTGTTTGTTGATGAAATATGGAGATAAATAGCCGCGGTCGAATTGCATACCTTCTACCACGTCCAACTCGTTGTTCAGACCGGTGCCTTCTTCAACGGTAATAACGCCTTCTTTACCGACTTTTTCCATCGCTTCGGCGATGATCGCACCAACGGATTCGTCGGAGTTGGCGGAGATGGTGCCTACTTGCGCAATGGCTTTGCTGTCGCTGCAAGGCGTCGCCGCTTTTTCGATCGCAGCAACAGCCGCAGTTACCGCGCTGTCGATGCCGCGTTTCAGGTCCATCGGGTTCATGCCGGCCGCAACGGCTTTCAAGCCTTCGTTGACGATAGCTTGCGCCAGAACGGTCGCAGTGGTGGTGCCGTCACCAGCGACGTCGGAAGTCTTGGAGGCGACTTCTTTCACCATTTGCGCCCCCATGTTTTCGAATTTGTCTTTCAATTCGATTTCTTTCGCAACGGAAACACCGTCTTTGGTGATGGTTGGTGCGCCGAAGCTTTTATCCAGAACTGCGTTACGGCCTTTAGGACCCAAAGTGACTTTCACTGCGTTAGCCAAAATGTTTACACCCGCAACCATCAATGTGCGCGCGTCGCTACCAAATTTTACGTCTTTTGCTGCCATTTCTTGTTCCTTTAACGATTAAGTAATTGATAAACAGTCGTTGCGATTAGCCCAAAATGCCCATGATGTCGTCTTCACGCATGATGATATATTGCTCACCATCGACTTTGACTTCGGTGCCGGAATATTTACCGAACAACACTTTGTCACCGACTTTCACTGCCATGGGGCGGACTTGGCCGTTGTCCAACGCTTTGCCTTCACCGACTGCCAATACTTCGCCTTCGCTGGGTTTTTCCGCGGCAGAACCTGGCAGCACGATACCGCCAGCGGTTTTGGTTTCCTCTTCAACACGTTTTACGACGACACGGTCATGTAACGGACGAATTTTCATCAATGTCTCCTTAATGTAGATTAATGTTTAAGTTCAAATAAGTTATTAGCACTCTCTCGCAATGAGTGCTAATAATATCGGGGTTTTGCACTCTGTCAAGCTCTTTGGCATCATCTCCATTGACCTCATCACACCTTTCACCATGAACGACCAACAACTACTCCGATACAGCCGCCAAATCATGCTGCCGCAAGTCGATATTGCCGGTCAGCAAAAACTTCTCGATGCCAGGATATTGATCGTTGGCGCCGGCGGACTCGGCTCACCGGCCGCGATGTATCTGGCCGCGGCGGGTGTCGGTCAGATCACGATTTATGATGACGACCAAGTCGATTTAACCAATTTGCAACGCCAGATTGCTCACGACACCTCCGATATAGGGCTGGATAAAGTTATTTCAACCCTCAATACACTGAAAAAAATCAATCCGGACGTGCAAGTGCATGCGCGCAAGGCGCGCTTGCAGGATGAGTTATTGTTTGAAGAAGTGGCCACCGCCGATGTAGTGTTGGATTGCAGCGACAATTTCGCTACGCGCTTCGCAATCAATCGCGCCTGTGTTCAGCGCGAAACGGCCCTGGTTTCCGGTGCGGCGATTCGCTTTGAAGGCCAAATCAGCGTCTTCACGCCCGGCATCAACGACAGCCCTTGTTATAACTGTCTGTATCAAAGCGACGGCGAGGAATTACAAAACTGCGCCCGCAATGGTGTGATTGCGCCAATCACGGGTATCATAGGTAGCATTCAGGCCCTGGAGGCGATGAAACTGATCATGGCTATCGGGGAAAATCTGACCGGCCGCTTGCTATTACTGGACGGCCTGACAATGGAATGGCAAACCTTGCGCCTGAAAAAAAATCCGGCCTGCCCTACCTGCGGCAATCGATAAAGCAGTGGATACTAAAAAGCCGGGAAATTCCCGGCTTTTCGGTTTTGGCGATCGGCAGCGATTATTTTTTGCCGATCAATCCCTTAGCCATGTTGATCACTTTGCCGGCCACGTTCAAAACAGCCGACTCACTATCGCCATGCGGCTCGATGTCGCCAAACGGTTCGCCATTTTTCATGGTGTACATATAAATAAAGTAGCCCAACGGCGCGAACGCAAAACAGGCAATCACCAGCATCCAAATCCAAAGTTCAATTACACCACCCATAGCCCCCTCCAATTTGTTGTTTTTGTTTTTTAAAATAAGGTTTTGACCTTGAGATTGACTATAACCCCATCCGCATTGGGGAGACAAGTGTAAATTTTTTGTTTCAAATTCATGATACATACGTATAACCTTGCAAGCCATGAGCGCTAGGTTGTCTTACCCATAACGGAGTCCACGATGAAACCGCAGAAAACCGACTGGCACAGTCTGTCCGCAGAAGAACTGCTAAAAACGTTGCAGGTCGAAGCTCAACAAGGCTTGAGCGAAACGGAAGTTCAAAAACGCCTTGAAACTTACGGCCAAAACAAACTGACACCGCGCAAAGGCAAAAACCCTTTGCTGCTGTTTCTGCTGCAATTCCATCAACCCCTGGTTTACATCCTGATCATTTCCGCAACGATTACCGCTTTTTTGCAAGAATGGGTCGATAGCAGCGTCATATTCGGTGTCGTCATTGTCAACGCAATCATTGGCTTCATTCAGGAAGCCAATGCCCTGCGGGCCATCAATGCTTTGGCGCAGGGGCTCAACATCTCTAGCACGGTATTGCGTGCTGGCCAGCGGCGCCAGATATCGGCCAGCGAATTGACCCCAGGCGATATCGTGTTTTTACAGTCCGGTGACAAGGTTCCTGCCGACTTACGCTTACTGCAAATCCGGGAATTGCAAATCGACGAATCGGCGCTGACTGGCGAGTCGGTGCCTGTGGAGAAGCAAATCGGCCTACTCGACACCGCCACGGTGTTGGCTGACCGTAATAACATGGCTTATTCATCCACCTTGGTCACGTATGGCAGCGGACTCGGTGTCGTCGTGGAAACCGGCGATCGCACCGAAATCGGCCTGATCAATCGCATGATCGCCAGCGCTACGGATCTGGAAACGCCATTGACCCAAAAAATCAGCCAATTCAGTCAATTGTTGCTGTGGGTCATCGTCGATTGCGCCGTAATCACCTTTGCCGTCGGCGTCTGGCGCGGCCAATCGATGCTGGACATGTTCATGGCCTCGGTCGCCTTGGCGGTGGGCGCGATACCCGAAGGCTTGCCGGCCGCGATCACCATTACGCTGGCCATCGGCGTCTCTCGCATGGCCAAACGCCATGCCATCATCCGTAAACTGCCCGCGGTAGAAACACTGGGCAGCACCACGGTAATCTGTTCCGACAAAACCGGCACACTGACCCAAAATCAGATGACGGTACAGGCGATTTACACTGGCAGCGAGTATTACGAGGTAACCGGTAGTGGCTATACGCCCGAAGGTGGCTTCAAGCAAAACGGCAAAGAAATCGATCCAAACAAGCACCCCACATTGCTGGAATGCCTCAAAGCGGGTCTATTGTGTAACGATGCCCGCTTGGTAGCCGACCTGGATCATTGGCGGATCGAGGGTGATCCAACCGAAGGCGCTTTATTGGTAGCGGCTCACAAAGCCGGTCTGCACCACGCTAGTGTCAGTACCAGTCACCCCAGGCTTGATGCCATACCTTTCGAGTCGCAATATCAGTTCATGGCCACGTTGCATCACAACCTGGCTCAGGATGCTCGTCATGTATATCTGAAAGGCTCGCTGGAAAGCTTGCTGCCACGTTGCGTGGACATGTTTGACCCACAAATGCAAAGCGTGCCGCTCGACAATGCCTCCCTCCAGCGCCAAGTCGAAGCCATGGCGGCAAAGGGTTTGCGAGTTTTGGCATTTGCCCGTTGCAAACACGGCGACAACGAGGTTCAACACGAGGAAGTCTGCACCGGCCTGACCTTTTTGGGCTTACAAGCCATGATCGATCCGCCGAGGCCAGAAGCCGCCGCCTCTATTGCGGCCTGCTATCGCGCCGGTATTCAAGTCAAAATGATCACCGGAGACCACCCCATCACCGCCTTGTCCATCGCCCGCCAACTGGGCATGCGCCAAACCGAACGCGTCATCAGTGGCGCCGAACTGCAAGCCATAGACGAAAGTCAGTATCCTCAGCTAGTAGAGGAATGTTCCGTTTACGCCCGCATTGCTCCGGAGCAAAAACTGAAGCTGGTAGAAGCCTTGCAAAGCAAGGGGCATGTGGTGGCAATGACAGGCGACGGTGTCAATGATGCACCGGCCCTACGGCAAGCCAACATAGGCGTGGCGATGGGTTTGGGCGGCACCGAAGTCGCCAAGGAAGCGGCGGCGATGATTTTGACCGACGATCATTTCGCCACCATTGAGGCTGCCGTCGAAGAGGGTCGCGGCGTGTTCGATAATTTGGTCAAATTCATCGCCTGGACCTTGCCGACCAATCTCGGCGAAGGTTTGGTCATCACTGCTGCGGTATTCGCCAATGTCGCTTTGCCCATCACTCCGCTGCAAATTCTCTGGATCAACATGACCACGGCCGTTTTATTGGGCTTGATGCTGGCGTTCGAACCCAAGGAGCCCGAACTGATGGACAGACAGCCGCGCGACCCCAAACAGCCTATTCTGACCAAGCATTTGGTTTTTCGGATTTGTCTGGTTGGCGTCTTGCTATTGGCAGGGGCGTTCGGCTTGTTCGAATATGCATTGGCTCAAGGCAAATCCCTGGCCGTGGCACGCTCGATCGCCGTCAATGTATTCGTATTCTGTGAGCTGTTTTACCTGTTCAACTGCCGCTCATTGAATTATTCGATGTTCCATGTCGGCTTGTTTTCCAACCTATGGGTTATCTTCGGCGTTGTCAGCATGACGCTGTTGCAATTGCTGTTTACCTATTGGCCACCCATGCAGGCGCTTTTCGGTAGCGCCGCAATCGACCGGGAAGATTGGCTATTGATCATCGGTGCAGGACTGATTGTGTACACCATGGTCGGCATAGAAAAATTCATTTGGCGGCGATTTGTCTTGAACTAAATGCTGATCAGGAAAAAGCCGGTTCATGAAGTAAGAGCAAGCACATTTGAAATGTCGTGCAATAAAGAGATGCCAAATCCCTACATCCTTATCCGGAGAAGTTGATGGAGACAAAACCACCGCTGCCACCTTTCACCCTGGAATCCGCCGCGCAAAAAGTGCGCATGGCGGAAGATGCCTGGAATAGCCGAGATCCCGACCGGGTAGTGCAAGTCTATACCGAAGACACGATTTGGCGGAACCGCGCCGAATTTCCGGTCGGCCGTGCTCAAGTGCATGCCTTTTTACAACGCAAATGGGCCAAAGAACTGGATTACCGCTTAATCAAGGAATTATGGGCAACGACCGGCAATCGAATTGCGGTACGCTTTGCCTACGAATGGCACGACGATGCCGGCAACTGGTTTCGCAGTTATGGCAACGAGAATTGGGAATTCAATGGATATGGCTTGATGCAACGACGCTTCGCCAGCATCAACGATTTACCGATAAAACCTGAAGAGCGCCTGTTCCACTGGCCGTTGGGGCGGCGTCCAGACGAACATCCCGGCTTGAGCGAGTTAGGACTTTGAAAGAGAGGGGGGCGGAAGAATCCGCCCCTTACGCCAGCCTTAGTGGCTGACTTCGACTTTACCGCCTTTAGGCTGGCCGATTTCGCTCAACATGCTGTTGAACCAGTCGGTGTCGATATTGAACGGTTTGCCGCCCTTGATGCGCGGGAACTCGATCGCACGCAACACGTTGCCGTTGTCTTCGTCGTGACCGATCACGCCAGACTCGCGGCGGAACGCGCACTCGACCGCCAAGTCGGCGCACGATTTGATCAAACGCATGTCGTCAACGTTGGAAGCAGAAGCCCGGGCGAAGTATCCCGATTTTTGTACCAGGGTTTTTTCCGCGCCTATCATCTGCGCGAATTGCTCGCCGAACCATTTACCAGGGTTGACCGCATCCAGTTTGATGTGACCGAACGCATCGCGCGGCACTTCCTGGCCTTTGGCCTGCATTTCCGCGACGATAGCTTCGACACCGGCACCTTCAGAAACGAAGATGTTGACGCAATCGACTTTGTCCATCACTTCGCGCAGACGCTTGGCTTCGGCTTCCAGGTCGATCGCCATTTCCGGAACGAATACCGCGTGCACTTCATAAGATTCACGAGTCAAACCCAATTCCGGCAACCACTCGGCACGGTCCAGTAATTTGCGATATTCCTGTGCGGTTGCCGCCGTCAGCCAGCCGCAGTTACGGCCCATCACTTCGTGTACGATCAGCATGCGTGGGTTGGCGTTGTTTTCGGCCACCACGTTCATGAAATAACGCGCGCCCTGCTCGGCGGCAGTCCAAGCACCTAGTGATTGCTTGATCGGAAATACGTCGTTATCGACGGTTTTAGGTAAACCAATGACGGTCAGTCCGTAATTATTTCTGGCCAGGAATGCTGCCAAATCCGCTGCTGCCGTATTGGTATCATCGCCGCCGATGGTATGCAGAATATCGACACCATCCTTAACCAATTGATCAGCGGCGACTTTTTGCGGATCTTCACCCTCTTTGACCAAACCGCGTTTCACGCAGTCTTTGACATTAGTCAATTTGACGCGGCTGTTGCCGATCACAGAACCGCCAAAACGTTGCAGAACACCCGCCTTTTTACGCACTTCGGCCGTTACTGGATAAGAATCGCCCAGCAACAGGCCTTTATAACCGCCGCGATAGCAGATGATTTCTATGCTAGGATCGATTTCGGTATAACGTTCGATCAAACTACCGATTGCGGAATTCAAACAAGGCGCCAAGCCGCCTGCTGTCAGTATTGCAACTTTTTTAGGTTTGTTCATGAGCGTGTAGAAGTTAAAGTTAAGAAAAAACCAATGACAAAATCGAATATCAGCCGTTAAGTGATAGGGCCATGTGACCACATCTCAGCCATTCGCACTATGAGTGTGCTAATCAGTGATTTTAACACAAGGTTTTATATTTTCAGGCAAGTTGTCGCCAAGTCGAAGCTATCCGTTTGTTTACGAATAGGATGGCATCTGACAGCATTTTCATGTTCGCCAACCCTACACAAAAAATTCAGCATGTGCGTAAGTCTATCGGCTTAAATACATTTTCCCCGTATACAGAGGAACTGCTAAACATAATGAGCCAAACTAAGCGTTCGTCACCCAATCGCTGACCAGCTGACAAAACACATCGGGAGCCTCGACATATAGCCAATGCCCGGTATTGGGAATTTCAACGATTTCCGCATGAGGGAAGAATTTAAACACCGCTTCTTGCTGAATATATGCCGAATGCTGTCCAGCAATGAACAAGGTCTTTTGTCCGAATGATTGGCCAACCATATCAGGAAAACCGACGATGTTGTGCGCCGTGGCCCGGATATAATCCAGGTTGATTCGCCAATAATAAGCACCGTCCCGGAGCTGCAAATTCTGCAACAAAAACTGACGAAAGGCCAAGTCTGGAATAGCTTCGGCCAAAAAATGATCGGCTTCTTTTCGATTATTGATATGCGCCAACGGCAACTGCTTGAGGGCTTCAATCATGTTATCAAAGCTATGGTTATAACTGATCGGAGCAATGTCAGCGACCATTAATGTTTCGACACGCTCTGGATAGGACAAGGCAAACGACATCGCCACTTTGCCTCCCATGCTATGCCCCAGCAGATGTGCTTTATGCAGGCCTAATTTATTCAAAAATGCCAGGACATCATCCGCCATCAATGGGTAATTCATATGTTCGCTATGGGGAGAAGCGCCATGATTTCGCATGTCCAATGCATATACATGATGCTTCTCTGCCAATCGCTTAGCCACGGTACGCCAATTTTTGGAAGATGCCAAAAAACCGTGCAGGATTACCACGGGACAGTGATCGGGATTTCCGTGACTTTCGAATACGAGTTCAACCGGCTTCATGACAAAAATCAAGCAAAACCAAACAGCGCGCCCAATAAGCCACCAAATACACCTCCCCAAACCACCAACCAACCCAAGTGTTTTTTGATAATGGCTTGCACGATTTCTTTGACCATTTGCGGTGTCAATTCGGCAAGGCGCTTATCAATCACCACTTCGATTTTACTGGTTAAATCTTCACTGATTTTATGAGCATTCAGACCTTGCTGTAATGCATGTTTGAAACGCTCCGACTCCACCATGTCGGTCAATGTGTGTTGCATTTTCTCGATAAAAGATTGCTTCAGCGGCAGCAATGCATCTTCACCGCCCATCATCATCAACATGCCACCAAACGAAGAATTCATGATAGCCGATACCAATCCTTCATAGACTTTATCGTAGTCAACGGCATTCAACAGCGGGCCAAGATTTAACACTTTTCCACCTTGTTTTTCTTCGTTCTCGATAAACTGCTCAATGTGATCCGCAGTGAAAAACTGTTCCATCATCAAGTTTTTAATCGAGGCTTTGAACTCTTCGAACCGTGCCGGAATGATCCCTGATCCGTACAAAAACGGTACTTTTTCGAACAACATGTGAATAGCCAGCCAGTTGGTAATGGCTCCCGAAAAAGCAAAAAAACCAACTGCTTTAATGACGTCAGGATACAAGGGGCTGACATAACCTATAGCTATGACCAATAAGGATATCAGATTGGTAACCGAGCTTTTATTTAAGAAAGTTTTCATAGATGCTGAACTCTGGGAAACATGAGGCTTATGAAAAGACATAAAAAAAGCCCATTCAAAGCTGAATGGGCTTTTGGTTTTGGAGCTTGGCGATGACCTACTTTCACATGGCAAACTGCCACACTATCATCGGCGCAAAGCGGTTTCACTTCCGAGTTCGGGATGGGATCGGGTGGTTCACGCTCGCTATGGTCACCAAGCAAACGGTGTTGGCTGACGTCCTTTGGACTCAACCGTCATGCACAGGGTGGGGCTTTAGCCTTAACCTGTCTTCATGGAAATCTGTATGCGGTGGTTCTCTCAGCTTTCAGCTTTTTGTCAACTGACCCAAACGCATTGGGTGTTATATGGTCAAGCCTCACGGGCAATTAGTACACGTTAGCTACGCCCATTACTGGACTTCCACACCGTGCCTATCAACGTCGTCGTCTCCAACGGCCCTTCAGGGGACTTATAGTCCCAGTGAGATCTCATCTTGGGAGGGGCTTCCCGCTTAGATGCTTTCAGCGGTTATCCTGTCCGAACGTGGCTACCCAGCAATGCCCTTGGCAGGACAACTGGAACACCAGAGGTTCGTCCACTTCGGTCCTCTCGTACTAGAAGCAGCTTCCCTCAAATCTCAAACGCCCACGGCAGATAGGGACCGAACTGTCTCACGACGTTCTGAACCCAGCTCGCGTACCACTTTAAATGGCGAACAGCCATACCCTTGGGACCTGCTTCAGCCCCAGGATGTGATGAGCCGACATCGAGGTGCCAAACACCGCCGTCGATATGAACTCTTGGGCGGTATCAGCCTGTTATCCCCGGCGTACCTTTTATCCGTTGAGCGATGGCCCTTCCATACAGAACCACCGGATCACTAAGACCTACTTTCGTACCTGCTCGACTTGTCCGTCTCGCAGTCAAGCACCCTTATGCCTTTGCACTCATTGCCTGATTTCCGACCAGGCTGAGGGTACCTTCGTGCTCCTCCGTTACTCTTTGGGAGGAGACCGCCCCAGTCAAACTACCCACCAGACACTGTCCCTAACCCGGATCACGGGTCGAGGTTAGAACTCCAAACATACCAGGGTGGTATTTCAAGGTTGGCTCCACCCCGGCTGGCGCCGGGGCTTCACAGCCTCCCACCTATCCTACACAAGTAGGTTCAAAGTCCAGTGTCAAGCTATAGTAAAGGTGCACGGGGTCTTTCCGTCTAGCCGCGGGTACACTGCATCTTCACAGCGATTTCAATTTCACTGAGTCCCAGGTGGAGACAGTGTGGCCATCGTTACGCCATTCGTGCAGGTCGGAACTTACCCGACAAGGAATTTCGCTACCTTAGGACCGTTATAGTTACGGCCGCCGTTTACTGGGGCTTCGATCAAGAGCTTCTCCGAAGATAACCCCATCAATTAACCTTCCAGCACCGGGCAGGCGTCACACCCTATACGTCCACTTTCGTGTTTGCAGAGTGCTATGTTTTTGCTAAACAGTCGCAGCCACCGATTTTTTGCAACCGCCTTACGCTCCATCCGCGAGGGACTTCACTTATCAACGGCATACCTTCTCCCGAAGTTACGGTATCATTTTGCCTAGTTCCTTCACCTGGGTTCTCTCAAGCGCCTTAGAATTTTCATCCCACCCACCTGTGTCGGTTTAGGGTACGGCCGCATGTAACCTGAAGCTTAGAGGTTTTTCTTGGAAGCTGGGCATCTATCACTTCCTCTGCAAGCAGAGTCGTCATCACTTCTCAGCATATAGACTCCCGGATTTGCCTAAGAGTCCTGCCTACCTGCTTAAACTGACACTTCCAACCGTCAGCTGATATAGCCTTCTCCGTCACCCCATCGCAGTTACATCCGGTACAGGAATATTAACCTGTTTTCCATCGACTACGCCTTTCGGCCTCGCCTTAGGTGCCGACTAACCCTGCGTCGATTAACGTTGCGCAGGAAACCTTGGGTTTTCGGCGAGGGAGTTTTTCACTCCCTTTATCGTTACTTATGTCAGCATTCGCACTTCTGATACCTCCAGCCGACTTCTCAATCGACCTTCGCAGGCGTACAGAACGCTCCTCTACCACTCACGCTTACGCGTAAATCCGTAGCTTCGGTACTATGCTTAGCCCCGGTAAATCTTCCGCGCAGACCGACTCGAC
Organism: Methylomonas rapida; assembly: GCF_024360925.2. NCBI lineage: Bacteria > Pseudomonadati > Pseudomonadota > Gammaproteobacteria > Methylococcales > Methylococcaceae > Methylomonas > Methylomonas rapida. The sequence goes on from NZ_CP113517.1 coordinate 3,814,574, forward strand.
CAGTGAGCTATTACGCTTTCTTTAAAGGGTGGCTGCTTCTAAGCCAACCTCCTGGCTGTCTGGGCCTTTCCACATCGTTTCCCACTGAGCATAGATTTGGGGACCTTAGCTGACGGTCTGGGCTGTTTCCCTTTTCACGACGGACCTTATCACCCGCCGTGTGTCTCCCGTGCTTGCACTTTCTGGTATTCGGAGTTTGCATCGGGTTGGTAAGTCGGGATGACCCCCTAGCCGAAACAGTGCTCTACCCCCAGAAGCGATACACGAGGCGCTACCTAAATAGCTTTCGAGGAGAACCAGCTATCTCCGAGCTTGATTAGCCTTTCACTCCGATCCACAACTCATCCCCTACCTTTTCAACGGGAGTGGGTTCGGTCCTCCAGTGTGTGTTACCACACCTTCAACCTGGTCATGGATAGATCGCCCG